>JBCCUL010000001.1:0-497086 GCA_039197065.1 Pseudomonadota bacterium
CAGCCAAAGCTATCTGAGAGCCGGCATCGGCGTTGTACTTGGGATGATCATCCTTGGGGAGAGCTTCACGCTGCCTGTGGCGTTGGGGTTGTTTGCGGCCGTTGTGGGCGTTGCTCTCATCAACTGGCCGGTACGACCATCGAGGTCGACATGATGACGCTCGTATACACAAGGGCGAACGTCGACTGCAGCAGCTAGGAGAATGCCGCAAGGCGGTATACGCCCATCTCCATCATAATGGGCTGCTCTATCCTCCGAAGAGTCAATAGATTGAAACTTTGCATTCGCCCCCAGCATCCATTGAACACCGCAAAGCCGCCCTGTCGCCACGCGGGTTCTGCCCATAGGTCGGCTGACGAGCGCAGTTCTAACTGAGGACTTGTGTGGTGGAGATGGCCTTAACGGCAATGCGGACCAAGCTGTCACCTATCCGATGTCGTCGGATGACGGGAGTTTTGACCTCTTTGGTCATCGTCAGGGGGCCCTGGAACGGCAGTCGATCGAAGCGCTCGTTTCTTGCGGATCGATTTGCCAGCATTTCGGGACGTTTTTGCGCATCTCGCATCGTCGATTTGTCGGTAAGGTCGAAGCTCATACCGGACAAGTGCGGAGGCCTTCGCCTTGACTTATACCCTGTATTTCAGCCCCGATAGCGCGAATCTCGTTATTCGCATGGTCTTGGAAGAACTGCGTGTCGGCTACGAGGAAAAGCAAGTCGCGCGGAAAAGATCGGAGAGGTCTGCCGATTTCTTTGCGCTGAACCCGCGCGGGTTGCTGCCTGTTCTAATTGACCACGAAACCGACGCATCCGTGTTCGAGACAGGCGCTATTCTGCTCTATCTCGCGGACAAACACGGCGCTCTTGCGCCGAAACCGAACACGTTTCGGGCTCGGGGCGCATGCCTAAGGTGGTTGTTCATGCTCTCCAACACCTTGCATGCGGATCTCGCCATGACGTTTTACGCAGAGCGCTACGCAAACAGCTTGGCAGACGCCAAGCTTGTCCATGCGGCGGCGGCACATCGTGTCCTTGGTCATCTCGAGCTGCTGAACCGTCACATCGACGAATCGGAGGGCGAATGGTTCCTAGGGGCAGGTTTGTCGATTTGCGACTTTTACCTGGGCTGCTGCGTTCGCTGGGCGCAACTCTATCCAGCTGACCGAGCAGCGGTGACAAGCGCGAAAATCATGTCGTTCTCGTCATTGGTTGAGTTGCTGAGGCGTACGGAACGACGTCCCTCGGTCAAAGCTGCCCTCGAGAAGGAACGGATCCAAGGACCAGCATTCATCCAGCCGATCTCACCCCTTCCAGCGCGTGTTCCTGATGGCGTTGGAGCAATCTCATAGTGCGACGACCGCATTGCCTATTCCTTTGAGGCCAGAGAGAAGAATGCTGCTGCAAACGCCTCGGGCGCTTCCTGGGGAACGTTATGACCTGTCCTTTCCACAATCTCACGCTTGTACCACCCTTTGAAATGCTGGCGGTCGCGGTCTTCGGGAGACGGGGGATCGACACCGTCGTCTTTACCCTGAAGGACGATGCTGGGAACGGCGATGTCGGGCTGCGCTGCGAGCCGCGCCTCGATCTCATCCAATGCAGGATCGCCAGCCGTGCAGCCAAAGCGGTGTCTGTAGGAATGCAAGACGATGTCGACAAAATCCGGGTTGTCGAACGCAGCCGCCGTCTTTGCATAGGCCGTGTCGTCAAACGCCCAACTGGGCGACCATAGTGACCAAATATGACGGCAAAGGGCATGTCGGTTTTGCATCAAGCCGGCCCGGCCCCGCTCGGTGTTGAAATAGTACATGTACCAGTAGCGGGTCTCCTCATCCGGCGGTGCCGGCCTCCAAGCGTTGGCGATGTCTTGAATATTGTAACCTTGGCCACAGCTCACGAGCCCTGTCACGCGTTCGGGCCAGAGTGCTGCGACGATGCAGGCCGCCCTGCCGCCCCAATCATAACCGCCGAGAAGCGCCTGATCGATGGAAAGGGCGTCCATGAAAGCAATCAAGTCAGCAGCGAGCGCTGCCTGCTGTCCAGAGCGCATTGTGTCCGGCGACAGGAATCGCGTTTCGCCATAACCGCGTAGGAACGGAACGAGGCACCTTAGCCCCTGCGCCGACAGGCGCGCAGACACAGCGTCATAGGCATGGACATCATAGGGAAAGCCGTGGAGAAGAATAGCCGGCTGGCCGTCCTCTGGTCCTTCCTCGACATACCCGATTTCCAGCACGCCGGCTTCGATCGACTTCATGCCCCTCCAACTCCGCTCCGTTTTCGGAAGCCAAACTTATCGGACGAGGTGGAAAGTCCGCAACAGGACCTAACGGGCCGGAAGCACGCTCGAGGCCTCATGGCGAGGTCGGGTCGGTTAGAGTTGCGCGTAACGCAGGATCCTTGCCGCGTCCGATGGGGCCATGCGTGGAATTGGGTAACTGTAGTCTTCTTCATGGCGCGTATCGCTCCACTTGGAGGTTCAGATAGGCTCGTCACCCACCTCGATACGTCGCCGCCTTCATCCCGTCGTCACCCAAGTCCACGCATAGCCCGTTCCGATCATCATGCCTGCACCTCTGGATCACGACTTGCCCCTACGGTGAAATTCCGCACCCTCCTGACTTGGTTCACATTAGGCCGCTTTGCCAATGACTGGTCGGTCTGCTCGCTTTGGCTGATCGTACTGGCAATGGGTATCGCGCTGGAGCTTTCACCGGCCGAAGTTGGCCTTTGAAGCGCGGCGCGGTCAAGCTTGCCGACATTGCCCTTCATCCCTGGATCGCACCGCCGCCCGACAGCCCGCTCTATCACGATTTGCGTGCGGTGCTCGAAAGGATCGGGGTCAAGGATTTCAAGGTCAGCTTCACCGGCGGCTCACTCATCGCGGTGGTGAGCATTCTGACCGGTTCCGAGGCGCTGACGGTCTTGCCGTTCTCGGTCGTTTTCATGATGCGCCATCAAAAGTCGATTAGCGTGCTACCCATCCGCATCGGCGATCCCGACCGTCATCTCGGAATCCTCATCTATTCGGCGCAGCCTACGCGGCCCGCCGTCAAGCGCTTCATGGGCTACATCAAGCGCGAGTTCGAAACGCTTTCAAGCAGCATCCAGCGAGCCGGCCAGGGCGCCATCTGGCGTCCGTAGCGCCCGAATAGCCAGCGTTCGCGATTGGCTGGGATACTCTTCTGCAAGATCACATCGATCTCGGGCAGCTTTCTGCCTATCCCATCGCTCAGAGTGCGCACGCAACGCGGCTATTTTGCCTGTTTGATGCCCTGCGCCGGAGGCAATCCGTCTGCCAAACGCATTCGGGAATGGCTTTCGGCGTTGGATGAGATCACTTGAGAATGTTACGACGCTTGGAAGACCAGTGAGTTCAAGCCAAGGTGACGCGGTCCTTGGAGTGGGGAACGAATGGACTTCAAGCGCCTCAAATACTTTCTGGCGGTGGCCGAGGAGCTGCATTTTGGCCGGGCGGCCGAGAGGCTTGATATGGCCCAGCCGCCGCTCTCTCGTCAGATCGCAGCACTGGAAGCGGAGCTTGGCGTCAAGCTTTTTGACCGCAGTCGAAGCCAGATCCGGCTGACCCAGGCAGGCGCCGTCCTAGAGGACCACGCGCGGGCCATTCTCGATCGAATGGACGCGGCCTATCGCGCGACCAGGCTGGTGGGGAGTGGGGCTGCTGGCGTTTTGCGCGTTGCCTTTGTCGGTTCGGCCTCCCACGGCGTGCTGCCGAGCCTGATCAAGTCCTACCGCTCTCACTTTGCTGATGTCGAACTGGTGCTGTCCGCGATGAACAATGCCGAGCTGGAGCGGGCGTTGATCCAAAAGGAAATCGACATTGCGGTCGCCCGGCCGGAGCTCAGGGACGAGACTTTTCGAAGCCAGCTTCTCTGCGAGGAGCCGATGATCCTAGCCCTTCCCGACAACGCCGAGCTTTGCAGTCGAGCGAAGATCAAGTTTGCCGATCTCGCCGATCAGACCTTTGTGCTCTACCCGGGGAGGCCGCGGCCTAGCTATGCCGACGTCGTGATCGACATCTGCCGGCAGGAGGGCTTCGAGCCGGCGGCGCTCGAAATGGCACAGGATTTTCAAACGGCGATCAGCCTGGTCTCGGTCGGCGTCGGTCTTTCGGTGGTGCCGGAATCGGTGGCACAGACCACCCGCCCCGGCGTTTTTTTCCGACCCTATATCGGCTTCAATCCCGGAACCGCGCTCACGGCGCACGCGCGTTTGGACAACCGCTCGCCGCAGGTGATGAATTTTTTCGAGGTCACGCGAAAACTCGTGTGCAGGCGCTGATTGCATCAGGCGGCGGGGCGGGCGTCATCTCGAAATGCGGTCGCCTTGACCGACGGACGTTCGCTGAAGCGCGCATGCCAGTTGGCAAGCTTCTCTCTACCATGCCGCCATTGCTCAGCATCGAAGCGGAAATCGAGATAAGCGAGCGCCACGCCGATCGTCAAATGGCCGATATCGAAGGGCCGCGCGTTCAGTGCATCGACGTGGCTTTCGAGCCAGTCGAGGATGTGCTCGAGCTTGGTGCTATAGATGCGGATCATCTGCTCCGACCGCAGGGGCTCCGGACGCATACGCGTTTCCACGAGCCAGGGAAGTGCAATGTCCAAGAGGCCTGTGCCGAGCGCCTCGTCCCGCTCCGCCAGAAGGCGCACCGCCGGGTCTTCGGGAAACAGGATAGGCCCTTCGCCCTCGAGATCGGCCCAGGCGCAGATGACGTGGCTGTCGAAGAGGACGCATCCGTCCTCAAGTTCCAGCGTAGGGATCTTGCTGAGTGGGTTGATCGTCATCAGGCCTTCATGGGGGATCATCGGATCGGCTTGGGTGCGGGCTGTCGTCACGCGACCCTGAAGGCTCTTTTCATGAAGCGCCACCATCACCTTCCGAACATAGGGCGAGCGGGGTGACCAATGGAGGACCGTCATGAGCGGTCAGCCTTTTCTGGTCATGGCCTGGAGTGCGTCCTGATCGACGCTGATGCCGAGACCCGGCCCAGTCGGACAATGTATGTGGAAATCCTGGAACCTGATCTCACCGCGGATGAAGTCCCGTTTCAGGATCTTCGGCCCGAAATGCTCACAGCCCCATTCCAGGCGCGGCAGCGACGAGAGGACCGCGAGATGGGCGGCCGCACCAATGCCGCTTTCCAGGAGGCAGCCGCCATAGAGTTCCATGCCGAAGGCCTGGGCGATTGCGGCGGCGCGCTTCATCGCGAGAAGCCCGCCGCTCTTCACCAGCTTGAGTGACAGCACGCTCCCGGCCACCGCCTTGGCATTGGCGACGATGTCGGCGTCCGAAAATGCAGCCTCGTCGACCATGATCGGAACGGGCATGCGGGCGGCGATGCGCGCGGTCGCCTCGATCATGCCTGGACGAAGCGGTTGCTCCACCAGAGCGATGCCCATCTCGGCCAGTTCTGGCAAAAACCGGATCGCGGTCGCCTCGCTCCAGCCCTGATTGACGTCGACGATGATCTCGGCGGTGGGTGACAGGGTCTCGACGATCCGGCGAAGGCGGATCATGTCGTCGGCCGGAGATTGAAAGCCGAGCTTGATCTTGAAGCGCTGATGCTCGCGGGCGGCGAGCTTGGCCTTGGCCTCCTCAATCTCCTGCTCCGCGTCGCCGGAAGCGAGCGCCCAGATGACCTCGATGCGATCGCGCACCACGCCGCCTAAGAAGGTCGCGGCCGGGAAGTCGAGGGCGTGGCCGGCGGCATCAAAGAGCGCGCTCTCGACGGCGGCCTTGGCGGCATTGTTACGGCTTGCTGCGGCGCTCATCCGGAGAGCGTTCCGCTCGAAGTCGAGCGCGCTCTTCCCGATGACCGCCGGCGCAAGATAGTGATCGATATTCGCCTTAATCGCCTCGACGCTTTCCTCAGCCCATCGCGGCCCGCCGAGCGTCGAGGCTTCGCCGAAGCCGGTACTGCCGTCGGCCAAGGTTGCCTCGACGATGACGTAGGACTGAACGCTCACCTCGGTATTGGACAGGCGATGGCGTCTGGTGGTGGGACAGTCGACGATCCGGGTTGCGATCGAGACGATGGCGCAATTGGCATCCGTGCGCCGCGCCTGGATCGGGTAGATCGCCGCAGTAGCCTGCTGATCGCTCATGGCGCTTCCTCCATGCCCGCCAACAGGCGCTGCACCAGTGGACATCATCACACGTTAAGTGACCGCTGGGCCGCGTTCGGCCCCGGCCCTACTCGGCGGCCATCATCTGGGCTTGTTCTGGCAGGGTGAAGTCGAAGCGCAGCACCAGATCGGTCTCTGCGCCGTCCCCGGCCTTCTCGAATTCGCCGACCAGTTCCTCCTTCACCGCGAAGACGGAGTCGTCGTCGAGATAGTCGCTTTCGCTGTCATAGATCTGCGAGATCAGCGGCCGGTAGCCTTCGCGATTGATCATCACGTGGATGTGGCCGGGGCGCATGGTGTGGTGACCCATGGCGCGGATGAGCTCGCCCGCGGTTGCATCATCGGGGATCGGGTACGGAACAGGGCGAAGGGCTCGAAAGGCGTAATGGCCATTCTCACCGGTCTCGAACCGGCCGCGCAGATTGTAATCGGGCTGATCCGGATCGTGATTCTCGTAAAGCCCGTTTGGCGCATCTTCCCAAACATCCAGAATAGCGCCCTGGATCGGCTTACCGTCCGAATCGCGCACATAGCCCTGGACATGGACCGTCTCTTGGCCCTCGAACGCCTTTTGCACGGTCGACGCACCCTTTGGCATCACGGGCGCGTTCTCCCTGAAGAAGGGACCGAGCACGGTCGAGGCCGTTTCCTTGCCGCTCACCGGATTGGAGAGCATGTCCACCAGCACCTCGACGCCCAGTATGTCAGCGAGCAGGATGAATTCCTGACGCTTGTCGCTGCAGAGATGCCCGGCCCTGGCGAGATAGTCGCAGGCATAGAGAAATTCGTCATGGGTCAGGTTCACGTCCCGACAAAAGCCGTGCAGGTGTCGGATCAGGCTTTCCATGATCTCGCGCTGGCGCGCTTCGATCGGCTGGTACTTGCCGAGCGAGCCGAGTACGACGTCGGTCACGTTCTCAAGGGTCACATTACGCATCAGGACCTCCCCTTGCTTGTTGGCGCGCCCACCCGGAACGCAGCATCTATCGCAAGAGCTTGCCCAGCAGAGGCCCCTTAGGCCAGACCGCCGACGGTATTATGCAATACCTGATCGGTATCAAAGGATGCGAAGCGATACCTTATGAAGCAGAGCCTTCAAGGTTTTGATCTCACTCTAGAGGCTGGGCTACTGTTCCAAAACCATGCGCGAGACGCCGTGTTGGCGGGGCTCGCTCGAACTATCGAGGTGGGCTTAGTGACGGACCTTGCGGGCATCTTGGCGATCTGGAATAGCTGTGCGCCTGGGAGGGAGGCTGAGTACGAAGCCTGGTATCAAACCGAGCATCTTCATGAGCGATTGTCGATCGTAGGGTTTCGGCGCGGCCGTCGATATGAGGCGATCGCGCTAGGCGATGGATGCTTCACCTACTACGAATCAGCCGTGCCTGATGTGCTGACTTCCGAAGCCTATCTGCAACGCATCAACAACCCGACGCCCATGACCGCGCGCATCATGCGGGATGCTTTCACCGATATGAGCCGCACCGTCTGCCGGCGGGCTTTCGCGCTGGGATAGATGCGCGGCGCGTTCGCAGCGACGCTGCAGATCGCCCATCTCCCGCCCGAAGCCTGGCTCGACGACTGGGCTGCCTCCAAGTCGCTGGTTGCATCGATTGCGCGGATTGAAGGCTGGCAAGCGGTCAATGATGGGCTACCTCAATCCACCGAGGCCCGGATTCGCGGCGGTGATGAGCGGATCGAGGCCTGCCTGTTCGTCGAGACGTTGAGGGAAGCGGACTGCGTCTCGGCGCTGGAGCGCCTTGTACAGGACCTCGGCGTTTCCGACAAATCGACCGGCGTCTATCGCTTGCTCTGTGACCTGACCTCCAGTGAAAGTGGATAGGCCTTAAATCGATTGCATCAGCCTCGAACGCCGAACACGGACTGTAGGCGCTTCGCAGCGGCGAGCAAGGGCTGGCGCAAACGATCCGCGTCGAAGCGTGTTTGAGGTCCGACCAGCGAGAGTGAGGCCAAGCATCGCCCACCGTCGTCGAGCACAGGTGCTGCGATCACCGCAATTCCGGGAAGGGTCGCACCACCGCCGCCGAGCGCATAGCCTTCCGCTCGGATGGCCTCTCCTTCCTCGTCTAAGAGCGCGGTCTGAGCCTGGGAACGCAATCGTCCGACCAGGCCGTCTCCACCGAAGGCGAGCCACACCTTGCCTGATGCGCTGTCTTCGAACGATAGCTCAGCACCGACCCGCAGATCCGCTCGCAGCACACCCTTCGCCTCGACGCGCTGTGCGATCATGAGGCGTCCATTTTCCAACGCAACCAGAGAGCTGGTTTCGCCGGTTTCATCCGTCAGCGACTGCAAAACTGGGAGCGCTCTGTCGTCGAAACCTGCCTGTTCCAGGGCTGCATGGGCGATTCGGCAGGCAGTGAGCGACAGACGATAGGTGTCATCCGAATGGCGCTCGAGCCAGCCGGCCGTCACCAAGGTAAGGAGACGCTGATAGGTGGTCGCCCGGCTCTGACCCGAGAGTCTGGCCGCATCCGCCAGTCGAAGCGGCGAACCCTCCGCTGCGATCAGATCAAGCAGGTCGAGGCAGTTGATGGCTGTTGTCAGCGGCCGCACAGGCACCAGAATCTCCCTGAGATGTATTCTATATAAATATATTGATTGAAATAAGAATACAACTACTCTTGTCATAGGGCGAAAGGCACTGAGTCCTCGGACAGGAAGCGGAATGAAACAGAAAAACACCGCCCTCGTCGTCGTCGGCGCTACGGGCGTTGTTGGGCGCAATCTGCTGAAGCATCTGCTGTTGCAGGAAGGCTGGGACGTTATCGCTGTCTCAAGGCGGACACCGGACGTGCCAGGCGACTATCGCCATATCAGTGTCGACCTGCTCGACCCGGATGATTGCAAGGCCAAGCTCTCGAACGAGCAGGGCATCACCCATGTTTTCTTTTCGGCCTATGTCGAGAAGGAAAACTGGGCGGCGACGGTGGCGCCGAACGTCGCCATGCTGGTCAATCTCATGGACGCCATCGAGCCATCGAACCCAGGCCTCCAGCATGTCAATCTGATGCATGGCACCAAGTGGTACGGAAACCATCTTGGCCCGTTCAAGACGCCTGCATCCGAAGATGATCCACGGCATATGCCGCCGAATTTTTATTACGATCAGCAGGACTTCATCGCTGCCCGTCAAGAGGGGAAGGCCTGGACCTGGTCGGCGGCGCGGCCCCACGGGATTTGCGGCTTCGCCACCGGCAATCCCATGAACCTGGTGATGGTCCTCGCCGTTTACGCAACGGTCTCCAAGGCTTTGGGCCTGTCGCTTCGTCATCCCGGTTCCCGGCAGAACGCCGCCGCCTTGTACCAGGTGACCGATACCGAACATCTCGCCAAAGCCGTGCTTTGGATGTCGACGACAAAGGAAGCGGCCAACGAGCCCTTCAACATTACCAATGGTGACATCTTCCGCTGGGAGAGTCTGTGGCCCGCGTTCGCCGACTATTTCGACATGGACCTCGCTGAGCCGCAGCGCATCGACCTGCCGCTCATGATGGCGGATAAGGCGGCGCTTTGGACAAGGCTGGTCGACGAGCATGGGTTGCTGCCGATCCCCTTTGATAGGCTGGTCGGATGGAACTATGGGAGTTTCGTCTTCACGCCGGAATTCGACATCATCTCATCGATGACCAAGGCTCGCCAATTTGGCTTTCATGACGTTGTCTGCTCAAAGGCGATGTTTCTTCATCTATTCGATCAACTCCGCGCTGAACGGGTGATACCAACCTTGTAAGCACGCGACCTGAAGGATTGGGAAGATGGATGCCGTTCTCGAAAATCCCGCCTGCTTCGCCGAGGACTGGCTGGGGCAGTTCCAGGTCGCGCTCTCGCATCCATCGCCCGAGTATCTGGAAGACATGGTGCTTTCGGATGCTTATTGGCGTGACGCCCTGGCGCTGACTTGGGATCTCAAGACCTTTGAAGGCGGTTCGGCCGTCACTGATCACCTCCGGCGCAGCGCCAGGCAAGCAGGCCTGACGTCACTGCAGCTGGATCGATCGGCGCCTGCCCCGCAGCATGTCGAGCGTGTTGGACGCGCATGCGTCGAGGTGTTTTTCATGTTCGAGACGGCCTTGGGTCGGGGAAGGGGGATCGTTCGTCTCGTCTCCGAAGGCGATGCATACAAGGCCTGGACAGTGCTCACGGCACTGGAGGAACTGAAGGGCTTTGAGGAGATCATCGGCGCCAATCGCCCGATCGGCCAGTCCTACTCGCGGGATTTTCAAGGGCCGAATTGGCTTGATAAGCGGGTCGCATCAGAGGCCTATGACAACCGTGACCCGACCGTTCTCGTGGTCGGTGGCGGGCAAGCGGGCCTATCGATCGCAGCGCGCCTAACCCAGCTCGGGATCGACACCCTGATCGTCGACAAGCACGAACGCATCGGCGACAATTGGCGAAAGCGTTATCATGCACTGACCCTGCATAATCAGGTGCATGTCAATCATCTCCCCTACATGCCGTTTCCGCCGAACTGGCCCGTCTACATTCCCAAGGACAAGCTTGCCAACTGGTTCGCGTTCTACGCCGAAGCGATGGAGCTGAATTTCTGGACCGGACATGAGCTGGTCGGTGCGACCTATGACGAGGCGAGGCAGACTTGGTCGGCAAGCCTTCGCCGGGCCGACGGCAGCGTCCATCGGCTTCAACCGCGCCACATCGTGATGGCAACCGGCGTCAGTGGCGTGCCCAACTGGCCGGCGCTTCTCGGCCTTAGCGATTTCGGTGGCGAGGTTGTGCATTCCAGCCAGTATGGAGATGGCGAAGCCTGGTGTGGGAAGTCCGCCGTCGTTATCGGGACCGGCAACAGCGGCCATGATGTGGCGCAAGATCTCGCATCCAGCGGTGCCGATGTGACGCTGGTTCAGCGAAGCTCGACGCTGATCGTCAGCATCGAGCCGAGTGCCCAGCTTCCCTATGTCCTCTATGACGGTAGCCGCTCGCTGGAGGACACCGACCTTATCGCGGTCTCCATGCCGATGCCACTGATGCGTGAGGCTCATATCGGCTATACGAAGAGATCGCGCGAGCTGGATGCCGATCTCCTCGGAAAGCTGGAAGCGATCGGCTTCAAATTGGATCCGCCGGAGGACCACGCCGGCTGGCAGTTCAAATATCTGACCCGTGGTGGCGGCTATTACTTTAATGTCGGCTGCTCGGACATGCTGATCGATGGTCAGATCAAGCTCCTACCGTTCGCGACCGTCGATAGCTTCGCCAAGTCCGGGCTTCGGCTAAAGGATGGCGATACCCTATCGGCGGACCTGATCGTTCTCGCAACCGGCTATAGGCCAAAGGAGGAGCTGGTCGAGACGCTGTTCGGCGCTGAGATCAAGGAGCGCGTCGGGCCGATCTGGGGCTTCGGCGACGAGCTCGAGCTTCGCAACATGTACAAGCGGACCGGCCAGCCCGGCCTCTGGTTCATCGAGGGCAGCTTCGCCCAGTGCAGGATCAACTCGAAATTTTTGGGACTACAGATCAAGGCCTGCGAGGAAGGCCTGATCCCGCTTGAGAAGCCTCACCAAGGCTGAGCGCTTCAGCTCTCCGGGGTGCATTCGTCGATACAATGAACGACCTCGCGGCTTCGCGGAACCCGCTCCTGCCAGACGCGATCGAACTCGGCCACCAGACCCTTGAGCGCCTCGGAGTCGAGAATGGTCGTCGCCGATGACGGGTCGGAAAATTCGTAGAACGCGACGTGGACGCCTGGATCGACCGTGCTCCAGCCGCGCCATGCCCGATCGGCGCCAAATGCCACCACGGCATCCCGAAGATGCTCATCGCGGTACCAGATATCAAAAGCCTCCCGATCGGCCTCCGGCACGACAGCGCGAACACTAAGGATAGCTTTGCTCAACATAAGCCCAATCCCCTGCTTGAGCGGCTGAAGAAAGGGAAGCTCCTGCTCCCATCCCCACAGAATGACGACGATCCAAGCCGAAGACAAACCCCGGACGAGGCAGCCGGCAACCAAGCATCGCAGCTGATATGATCGGCTTTGCTAAGGCATCACGAGGTCGAAGTCGGCCTGCCCAAAATCATGCCCATTGATCCTGAGCGACAGCACCTGCCTTCCCGGGTAATAGCGGCGTGTCGTAATGGGCTTGATCGCGTGATGCCGCCTGAGTTCGCGGCGTTCCTTCGGCTGAAGCGTGATCGTTGTCCATTTGAACACCTTCGGCGCAAGCGATCCGTTCGCCTTTCTGAACTGGACAACATAGTCCAGGACCAGCCTTTGCTCGTCGCTACTCTCCGACTGCAGGATCACCTCAAAGTCGACCCCGTTTCCAAACGCGACGTCCGGTTGGGTAATCCGAAGCTCAGGTTGTCGAATGTTGGGCGGCTTCAGACCAAAAGCGGCGAGTGTCGGTGCATGGCCTTGCTTGATGAGACTCCGGCAAGCATGGCGAATCAATTTGACACGCTCTGGAGAGGCGCCACTCATCCAGTCATGAGCGAGCGCAGCGACGAGGTCGGCGTGGTCCTTGGCGATGTCATTCAGATGATTGGCGACGGAACGGCGCACATAATCAGAAGCATCATCGCGTAGGGCGTGAAGGAGCGGCAGGGTCGGTCTCGGATCCCGGATCAGCGCGTTCAGGCGCATGCCCCAGGGAAGACGCGGGCGTGTGCCCTCAGAAACCAGCCGTCGGACATGCTCATTCGCATCAGCGGCCCATGTCGCCATAATCTCGATGGCGCGCTGCTGGTCGTGGACGAGAAAGGGCCGGACGTCGAATTCGGCTGTGCCCCGCTTGGTCATCTCACGCAGGAGTTCGAGTGAAGCATCGAAATCGCTAAGACCGTGCTTGCCGACCACTTGGGTCAAGGGCCAAACGCCCCATCCGCAAAGGCCGTCCTCCGTGCTTGGTTGATTTGCCCTGGTCTCGTCGTCGGGATGCAGCATCGCCCTCATGACACGATGGCGCGCACGCGCATCGCGCGGCAAAACTCCGTGAATGGCGTCGGCAACATGGCGGACACGCTGTTTCAGTTCGAGCGACGGCAGCTGTTCGAGGAGTGGAGCGATGAAGCGAGCCTCATCAAACGCCTGTAGCTGCCTGCCGAGCTGGAGTGCAATCAGGCTAACCAGTTCCGGCGATATGGCGTTCTTGAACGGCTCCATATGTGGTCGGTCCTTTGAGAGGGAGGCAAGGAGAGGGCAGCGCTCGATCCCTTCATCCAAGCGCTCTGGATCAGAGTCCATGACCGCGAAGTACCGGCCAGCTGCATCTGACTTAAGAGTTTGCACCGAGTCGCAATCTGCCAGGGTTGCGCGGATACTGGAATGGTTACTGTTTACGATACAGTAGGTTTCCTCCCCTAACCGATTGAAGTTCTTGCAGGTTCTCCACCCACCCCCTCCTGACCCCGCACCCTCAACGTGGAGGTTACGGGGTCAGGAGGGGGGGTGGAGAGTGAGATAAAAGGTGGTCAGGGGAGGAAACAAAAGAAGGAAGTGTTAAAGACAGAAACCTGATGATGTGAAAAATGGAATGAAAGATAATAACAAGAAAATAATGTGGAATAGAAATAGAGAGGCTGAATTTGGAGCAAGAGAGAACGCTGAGGGAGCGTTAGGTGGTCGGGCTTGGAAGGAAGCGAAGTTGCAAGATGGGTTGTTGGTATGGCGTTCGATGAGTTCGATTGCGATGTGTGTCCATGGATCAATGGCAGGTCGCTGGAGTGATCAATGATCGGTCGAACGATTGCAGATTAAGCAAACAGAAAGAAGGCCGGCAAAACCGCCGGAGGCGCTTTTGGAGAGAGCCATCGAGGGCTGATTATCGTCGACGTCGATAATCGAACCGCTCTGAAATTCGGATAATCGGCATGAACCGACTTCAAAAAACTAAACACGTTTCGCTGCGAAAAAAACCAAAGCCCCGGTGCGTCAAGAGCAGGCCCTTCGGGCGCTGATGGCGGTCTCCCCATCTTCGCTTGGCTGCAGTCCTGGAACCCTCCGCCATCATCAATCTTGACCCAGCGCTGTCCGCTCGCCGGCACGGTGCCTCGTCTCGGTTGCTTGTGTGCAACCGAGTTCTCCAAGGAAGGAAGAAGGCATCATGACACAAATTCTCCATGGAGATCCGCCGCAAAGTTCAAGCCCTCACGAACCACCGAGCGTATAGCAGCGGCTTGATCCAGCGGATTGGATGACAGGTTGCGGGCAGCGGTGATCGCGGGCGCAACTAAGCCAGCCAGGTTACGCAACCTAATAATTCTCCGTCGAAGGGCAGGATTTCGCCCGCTCAAGGCTCTTAGGTATAGGCAAATGGAGGAGGCAAAAATGGCGGACACGGCGCATAGCGAGACAACAAACCAACCGAATAGCACCACAAAGAATGGCCTTCCGGCCTTGTCCATCGATTGGGAGCTATATGGTCGATATCTCGACGACTCGGATCTTTCCGAAGCCGACAAGCGGGCCTGTATTGAGGCGCTTTGGTCTATTATGGTCAGCTTCGTCGATATGGGATTCCATCTCGCCCCTGTGCCTGATATCTGCGAAAGAATCCTGTTGACGAATAACGCCGACAGCAAGTCTGCCGCCGAGCCAGTATCTAGCCGACGGCCATAGTTCAAAATCATAAAAGAAACACCGACGGATTTGCACTTCCGTGAACCGGGAAGGAGCTGCTTTTGGTCGATCGTGACATCACACCACGGCCCAAAGCCGTCATCTATGCACGCGTGTCCAGTGCCAAGCAGACCACACGCGGTGATGGCCGGAGCTCGCAGGAAATACGCTGTCGCGAATATGCGCGCTACAAGGGCTACGAGGTGATCAAGACGTTTTCGACGATATGAGCGGCTCGCTGGTCAGCCGCCCTAGCATGCAGGCGATGCTCAGCTTTCTACGTCAGCGCAGGAAGTTGGGCACGGTGGTCATCATCGATGACATCAGCCGTCTAGCACGAGGCATTGAAGCCCATCTGCAGCTGCGCACGGCCCTGATTGAAGCCGGCGGCAAGTTTGAAAGCCCTTCCATCGAATTTGGCGACGACTCCGATTCAATCCTCGTTGAAAACCTGCTCGCCAGCGTCTCGCAACACCAGCGCCAGAAAAACGGCGAGCAGACCGTCAATCGTATGCGTGCCCGCGCGCTCAATGGCTATTGGGTTTTTCAGGCACCGGTTGGCTATGAGTATGCGCATCAGCGCAGTCACGGCAAAATCCTGGTTCGCAAGGAGCCCATCGCCACCATCCTGCAGGAAGCCCTTGAGGGCTATGCGGTCGGACTGCTGGAGACGCAAGTCGAGGTGAAACGCATCCTCGAAAGCTTTCCCGAATTCCCGAAAGATACGAGGACAGGGCTGATCCATAATCAACGCATCTATGACATTCTGACCCGCCCAAACTATGCCGGTTATCTTGAGGTGCCGAATTGGAATGTCAGCCTGCGCAAAGGCCAGCATGAAGGGCTGATCAGTTTCGAAACCTTTCAGAAAATCCAGAACCGTCTGAGCACAGGTGCCAAGGCGCCGGCGCGAAAGGACATCAGCGCTGATTTTCCGTTGCGCGGGTTTGTCCTCTGCGATGATTGCTGCAAGCCTCTCACGGCTTGCTGGTCAAAAAGCAAGACTGGCAAGAAGCATCCCTATTATCTCTGCCACACGAAAACCTGCGCCAGTTATCGGAAGTCGATCCGCCGCGATGTGCTTGAAGGCGAATTCAGCGACATGCTTCATGCCCTCCAACCGACATCGAAGCTTTACCACCTTGCCCGCACGATGTTCAAAGACGCCTGGACGCAGCGTCAGACACAGGCCGACGTCTTAAGAGCAAATCCGGAAAAGCAGACGGCCAAAATCGACGAACAGATCGAGTGCTTGCTGGACCGGATCGTCGACGCCTCCAACACATCAGTGATTGCCGCCTATGAGGCTCGGATCGGCAAGCTGGAACAGGAGAAGCTGGTTATTACCGAAAAGCTGGACAATTACGCCTCGCCCCGTCACAGCTTCGAGGAATTGTTCGAACTCGCTTTTGATTTTCTGCGAATCCCTTGGAAACTCTGGGATTCTGGCCAGCTAACCCTCAAGCGCACGGTGCTCAGACTGGCCTTTTGCGAGCGCATCGCCTATTGCCGAAAAGAAGGACTTCGAACCCCGAAAATGGCGTTACCATTCAAGCTGTTAGCGTGATTAGAGATGGGTAAATCTGGAGATGGCGCGCCCGGGAGGATTCGAACCCCCAACCTCCTGATCCGTAATCGGATCCTCTAACTTCATTCCGACTGACCCGACAGCTTCCGGACGAGGAGAGGGAACCACCCAACAATCGATGCTGTTGCCCATGTGTTGCCCAATTCAGACTTTTGGGCAACAGATTCTCAAATCATCTCGCTAACTTATTGATTTAATTGGTCGGAGCGGCAGGATTCGAACCTGCGACCCCCAGTCCCCCAGACTGATGCGCTACCAGGCTGCGC
Source organism: Pseudomonadota bacterium (assembly GCA_039197065.1). Classification (GTDB taxonomy): domain Bacteria; phylum Pseudomonadota; class Alphaproteobacteria; order Geminicoccales; family Geminicoccaceae; genus JANQPX01. Next base: position 16,604 of record JBCCUL010000001.1, read on the forward strand.
TACGCTCCGACGATGGCGGGGACTATATCGCTGAAAGTGGCTGAGGACAACGGGTCAGGATAGCAGTTTTCGCAGGCTATCGCGGAGGTCAACGAGCTCCGATCTGACGGTGGTCAAAGCCTGTTTCTGCTCGGCATCGAGCGGGGCGTGCAGGGTGGCGGGTTCGGGCTCGCTGGGCTTTGCCGCCTCCGCTGCCCGTCCGTTGCCGTTCTCGCGTGGCGTGCGGTCGGCGGGCGAGCGGCGCTGGCCCTTCAACAGTTTCTGGGCACCCTTGATGGTGTAGCCCTCATCGTAGAGCAGGCTGCGAATGCGGCGCAGCAGGTCGACGTCTTCGGGCCGGTAATAGCGGCGACCTCCGCCTCGCTTCAGCGGACGGACCTGCGGGAACTTACTCTCCCAGAAACGCAGCACATGCTGGGCGACGTCGAGTTCATCGGCGACTTCACTGATGGTTCGAAAGGCACCTGCCGATTTGGCGCGACGGCCGCCGCTCGCGGCGCGATCGTCTGGCGTGGAAGGGCCCTGCATGACGCTGGCCATCAATCCATATCCTCTTCGCCGCTCGGCTCGATGCCGTTGATCCTGTCCTTGAGCACCTGGGAGGGGCGGAAGACCAGGACACGGCGCGGCAGGATCGGCACTTCCTCACCAGTCTTCGGGTTACGGCCGATGCGCTGCCCCTTGCGGCGAACGGAGAAGGTGCCGAACGAGGAAATCTTGACGATCCCATCCTGGACCAGCGAGTCGCCGATCTCCGTAAGGATCGAATCCACGAGTTGCGCCGATTCGCTGCGTGACAAGCCCACCTCTTGGTAGACCGCTTCGGCCAAATGGGCCCTGGTCAGGGTCTTACCCTTCATATTTTGTACCCCCGCAAGGACTTTCAAAAAAAACCTAACGGTATCAGCAGGTTCCGTCAACCGATGAAGATTGAGGGTTGCTGTGGAAAAGTCATTCTACGCACTATCGTACATTACCAGCGGACCAGCGCCGCGCCCCAACTGAACCCGCCGCCCATAGCATTCATGACCAAGAGTTGATCGCGCACAAAGCGTCCGGCAGCGTCGGCTTCCGCGAGGGCGAGGGGAATGGAGGCCGCCGAGGTGTTGGCGTGGTGGCCGACAGTTACCAAAATGCGCTCGCTATCGAGAGCGAGCCGCTGGGCCACCGCCTGCAGGATCCGGTAATTGGCCTGATGCGGCACGAGCCAATCGACCTTGTCCGCCGAAACGCCCGCCGCGTCGAGCACCTTCTCGGTAGCGCCCGTCAAGGCGCCAACGGCGTGTCGGAAGACTTCGCGACCGTTCATGCGCACATGGCCGGTCGTACCGGTGCTGGACGGCCCGCCATCGACGTAGAGGGCCTCGTAGTGGCGGCCATCCGAACCTAGATGCGTGGCGAGAACGCCTCGGTCGTCGACATCGCCTGCCCCGTCTTCGGCCTGCAGAACCACGGCGCCGGCGCCGTCGCCGAACAGCACGCAGGTTGCGCGATCGGACCAGTCGAGGAGCCTGGAAAACGTCTCGGCGCCGATCACCAGCACCCGATCGGCCTGGCCGGCCTTGATGAAATTGTCAGCCACTGCAAGCGCGTAGACGAAGCCGCTGCAGACCGCCTGCACATCGAAGGCGGCCGCCTTGTCGGCGCCGAGCTTTTGCTGAACGGCGGTGGCCGAAGCCGGGAAGGTATGATCGGGCGTGGTGGTGGCGACCACGATCAGATCGAGATCGGCGGCACTGACGCCCGCCCGCTCGAGAGCCTGTCTCGCTGCGGCCGTCGCGAGATCCGAAGTGAGCTCGTTTTCCGCTGCGATATGGCGCTGATGAATGCCGGTGCGCTCGACGATCCAGCTGTCGCTGGTGTCGACGGTCTTGGCGAGCTCGTCGTTGCTGACCACCTTGGCCGGCAGATAGGCGCCCGTTCCGATGATGCATGCGCGGCGCATGGCTAGGATGCCTCCGCCTTGAGGCCGCTGATCACCTCGTCGCCGAGCTGGCTGAGCTCGGCCATGATCCGCTGATTGGTGCCCTGCTGCACCAGATCGACCGCGACATTGATGGCATTGGCGAAGCCAAGCGCATCGGTCCCGCCATGGCTCTTGACCACCACACCGTTCAGACCGAGGAACATGGCGCCATTATAGAGCCTGGGATCGAGCTGCTGACGGAGCCCGTCCAGCGCTTTCCTGGCAAAGACATAGCCGAGCTTGGACAGCAGCGAACTCTTGAAAGCCCGCCTTAGAAAATGCGTGTAAAGGCTTGCCGTGCCTTCCGCAACCTTGAGTGCGACATTGCCGGTAAAGCCATCGGTGACCACGACGTCGGTGGTGCCGTTGGTAAGGTCCGTGCCCTCGACGAAGCCTCTGAACTCGATCGGCAGGCTGGCATCGCGAAGGGCGGCGGCGGCCTTTCGAATGGTGTCGTTGCCCTTCAGATCTTCGGTGCCGATGTTCAAAAGGCCGACGGTCGGCTTTTCGATGCCGAGCACCTCGCGGGCGAACACCTCGCCCATGACCGCGAACTGCACCAAATTTTCGGCATCGCACTCAGCATTGGCGCCAAGATCGAGGAAGACGGTTTTCCGCTGCTTGGTCGGCATAAGAGAGCCGATCGCCGGACGTTCAATACCGGGCAGCGTTCTAAGCACGAATTTCGAGAGCGCCATGAGCCCGCCGGTATTGCCGGCGGACACCACCGCATCGGCGTGGCCCTCCTTCACCGCCTCGATCGCGAGCCCCATGCTGCTTTCCCGGCCGTGGCGCAGGACCTGTGAAGGCTTGGCGTCCGCTTCGACGCGATCGGGCGTGTGCACGATTTCGACCTGATCGGCGAGCCCGGCATGCTCTTTGACCAGGGGCGCAATCGCCGCCTGGTCGCCGTAGAGAAGAAAGCGCAGATCGGCATGGCGCGAACGGGCCATGCCAGCACCTGCGATCACCATACCAGGGGCATGGTCCCCGCCCATGGCATCGATCGCAATGGTGTTCTGCAAGGGGGTGCGGGGCGCGTCAGGCGGCGGCGTTGTCGGACGTATTCGCCACGATCACCTCGCGGCCATTGTAGTAGCCGCAAGCTTCGCAAATGTGATGCGGCAGCTTCTGCTCGCCACAATTCGGGCACTCGACCAGATTGATCGCCACCAGTCGATCATGGGCCCGCCGCTGGTCGCGCTTGGAGCGGGAAACTTTCTTTCTAGGTACAGCCATCCTTCACTACCTCGATGTTTAGCGCCGCCATGTTATCACAACGGTGCAGATGTTAGCCATAAATGTCAGTGCTTACGCAGTTTTTCGAACGGGTTCACCGTCTCGTCAACCGCACCGCTATCGCCCGTCGCTCCGATCTCCTCCATCACGCGATCGGCATCCGCGCTTCTCGGATAGGGATCGAGCGCCAGGTAAAACTCTTCCGCGACCGCCTCGCCGAGGTCGATCTCATCACCATCGAGGATATCGACGTCGATATCCTCGTCATCCGCGACGGTGGCTTCACCGGCTGCGACCATCTTCTCATGCACGTCACGCCGCCGGTAATGCCGCTCGAACGGCACGGCCAGGGAGGAGGTCACCGGCTTGAGCGTAACAACGCAAGTCTGTGCGACCACCGCCTCGATCGTGCCGGCAAGCACCAGTTCCGCCATACGTTTCTCGATGCCGACGGATGCGCTGAGCGATTGCAGATCAGCCAGATCGAAGCGCGTCCTCAATGCCTCGCACTCCGCGGCAGTCGCCGTCAGCTCGACGATCACGCCGTCTTCAGGCCACGGGTCGACCGTGACCTTATGCGAAAATTCTCCTATCGGCGTCACCACGCAACTCCACTGCAACGAACGGCCTGACCGGGCGGCCTTGGTACGTCGCGTCCTGGACCTTGCGCTGCGAAATCCCGACCGTTTTTTCTCGAACGCGGCGGCAATCTAAGGGTCTGGCGGTTCAGGGTCAATGACTTTGCAACCCCGGCAGGCTCTGCTGTCGGCGGCGATCGTCGAAGGAAAGCGCTCATTTTTGCTGGCCGTCGTCCTCGACAGGATCGTCCTCACTCAAAAGAGCGGCCAGCACAGGCTCGTCGGGCAGAGCGGTCCGGCCCTGCTCCAGATCGTCGAGCGTCTGCTGGGCGAGGGCGTTCTTGAGCGCCGCCACGATCTTGGCGAGATGCGCCACCTTGTCCGGCCCGGGAGGCGAAGAACCCCAGACATTGGTCGACAGCATCGGCGAGAGCTGGTCCAGGCGGCCATCATTGAACGCCTCGTTCAGGACGGCGAGGCGGGCATAGAACTGGCCTGCCAGACGCTTCACCTGCTTGCCGACCGAGAGATCGCCGACGCCGAGTTCCCGAAGATTCATGTCGACATCGGCGACCATCAGATCGAACAGCGCCTGGCCAAGCTCCCGGCCCTTGCCTTGCGGATCGTCGCCGTCCAGGCGGTAGAGCCTCTGCACGGTAAGCCCCACATGCAGCGACAGGATTTCGAACCGTCCCTCGGGTGTATCGGGCACGCCCAGGGTGCCGTAATAAAGCGGCAAGCGCGCATGTTGCACCAGCCGCTCATAGAGCCGATGCGCGATCGACGGCTCGGGTTCGGCGACGAAGCGGGCCAGAAATCGGCGCCAGGGCGATCCCGGCGTTTTGATTTCGACAGTATCATGGTTGTTTTCGTTCATGGGCCTTATATAAGGTGCGATCCGCGTATTGGGAGAAAAAAGTCGATGCGTGTTTGGCGATCCAGGAACTATCATCGAATGCCCGAAGGCAACCTTAGGTCTTCATGGTCCGTTTTCGGCCTCATGATCGCTCTTCTGGCGGCGCCGGTTCTATCCGGCTGCACACCGACCGTGGAAAATCACGGCTACAGCCTGGATGAAGCGCAGATCGGCAAAATCAGGCCCGGCAGCTCCTCGCGCCAGGAGGTCCTGCAGCTCATGGGTTCGCCCTCGGCCCTATCCGCCTTCGATGACAGCGCCTGGTACTATGTCAGCCAGCGCACCGAGAAAAGGTCCTTCTACCAAAAGAATGTGGTCGACCAGGAGGTTGTGACCGTGACCTTCGACGAGCAGGGCAGGGTGGCCGCCATCGATCGGCACGGCCTCGATCAGGTCGCCTCCATCGATCCCGTCGACCGCGTGACCCCCACGGCCGGCGCTTCGCCCTCGATCCTCAAGCAGCTGATCGGCAATATCGGACGGTTCAGCACCGGCAACGACGCCGACCCCGACAGCTAGCGGGTGGCGTGGCCACCTCATGACGGTTTGAGCGTCGTCGAAGAGCGTGTCGGCCTTGGCTGGGTATGCGGTCCTTTGTCGGGGATGATTGGTGATCGGGGCCAGCAACTGGATCTCATTGGATAAGACCAATTGCCTGGACCTGGAACGTTTTGTCTGATCGTCTGCACGGGTTGGCAACTTTGGTTTTCTTAACCCGTTGCTAACCCGGCTCGGCTAAGTTTTTTCACGGTCCATGAGATCCTGGGAGTCCGAGCCTAGCCCCACCTTCTCTGGCGGGCGGGCCGGATTCCCAGGATCGCATGGACCGGCAAAACGTTTAGCAACGAAAGGTTAAAGAAAGCTTAACAGGCTGCTACGCCAGGCGCGCGTTGTCGACAGGGCGGGTTTGAAGTCGAGGGGGGCGAACCAGCCGGTCCCGAGATTGCTTCGTCGTCGGTCGGACATGCGACTTTCTTCGAAGGCGTTGCATTCTACGCGCTTTCAGCCGACGCCCTCTTGAAGCCTCTGGCCGAGGGCGAGGCAGCATTCGCGCAGATCATCGAGGCTGCAGGGGCGGCCGAAGCGCTCCTCGAGCTTCTTGATATCGAGGACGAAACGATCCTTTTCCTCATGAGTATCGATCAGCAGCTCGCCGTCGCCGAAACCTTCCATGATCCAAAGCGCAAGCCGCCCGGTCGCAAGCGGAATGCCGGAGCCGATATTCATTACGCCGCCCGGCGGCTCATAAGCGATGGCGGCGAGCAGCTTCGCCAGCGTTTCGACCGGCAGGAAATCCCGCTCGACGAAGGGGCTCATGTCGTAGCGGATCTGACCCTGCTCGGCGAGGCGGTTCAAGAGCATGGCGAGGAAGGAACGCCGGCCGTTTAGGCGCTCGTCTCCGAAGATGTTGGCGAGCCTGAGAATGGTCAGCCGCTCACCGAGGAGTTCGCGAAGGCGGTCTTCGGCGCGGAGCTTGTTGGCGCCGTAGGCGTCCGTCGGCCCGAGAGGGGAGCCTTCGCGAAGCGGGCCGTCGCTCGCCGCATAGACCTTGCGCGAGCTCAGCATGATCATCTCGATGTCCTGATCAGCGATCCGTTTGGCGAGCCTGACATCCGGATCGAGTGCCTCCATGTCGTAATCCGGCCCGCTGGATCCCGGATGCCGGGCGGCGTTGATCACCCTGCCGATGCCATCCAGAAGATCCGGCCGATCCAATTCGTCATGGCTGACCGCACGCACCCTGTCTTTCGGGAGCACGCGCAAGAGATGACCGGCGATGAAGCTGTTCTTGCCAACCAGTAGGAGGTCTGTCTCCGACCTAGCCATTTTGAGCGAACTTGGCTTGATCCGTCGGGTCCGCACCGACATCGGCGCCGTCCATCCTGAAGACCTCGATCTTGTCATCGACGATCGCAAGTCCGAGTTCGCCGTGCTTGAGTGCCAGGGCCGCCTTGCCGAACACCTCGAAGCGCCAGCCGCGAAGCGATCTGACATCCGCCTTGTCATCCGCCGCGATCGCTTCGAGATCGCCGGTATTGGCCACCAGGCGCTGGGCGACCTCGTTCTCCTCGCACTGATATTTCAAAAGAACGCGCAGGAGATCGACAACCGGCCCGATGCCGCGCGGCAGCCGCTGCGGCTTCGGGATTTTGGGAAGCTGGTCCTTCGGCAGATTGAGGGTGGCGCTAATCGTCTCCGCGATGGCGGCAGCGCTCTTCCGATCGACATTGATCCGCCTGATCTTGGCCACGTCCTCCGGCGAAGTCGGTCGGTTCGCCGCGACCTCCAGGAGAAGGTCATCACGGATGACCCTGTTTCTCGGCAGATCGCGCCTTTGCGCCTCGCGTTCGCGCCAGGTGGCGAGCGCATGGGCGATGGCGATGAACCGGGGATCTTTGGAGCGGATCTTCAAGCGCTTCCAGGCGAGCTCCGGCGGCTGTTCGTACGTGTCGGCGCTGGTGAGATCAGCCAGTTCCTGCGCCGCCCAATCGGTGCGCCCGGCCGTCTCCAGTTCCTCCTTCAGCACCTCGTAGATCACCCTGAGATGGGTGACGTCGGCGAGCGCATAGGCGAGCTGCTGCTCGCTCAGGGGGCGGTGGGACCAATCGGTAAAGCGCGAGCTCTTGTCGATGCGCGCCTTGGCGATCTGGGTCACCAGGCTGTCATAGCCCACCTCGTCGCCATAGCCGAGCACCATGGCCGCAAGCTGACTGTCGAAGATCGGCGTCGGCGTCTGGCCCGTCAGATTGTAGAAAATCTCCACATCCTGCCGGCATGCATGGAACACCTTGACCACGGACTGATCCGCCATCAGGTCGAACAAAGGCTGGAGATCGATGCCCTCAGCCAGCGGATCGATCGCAGCGAAGCGCTCTTTCCCCGCGATCTGCACCAGGCAGAGCTTCGGCCAGTAGGTCCGATCCCGCATGAACTCCGTGTCGATCGTGACGTAGGCTTCCTCCGCCAGTTCACGGCATAGAGCGTCAACCTCGGCGGTGGTGGTCAAAAGGGTCATCAGGGTCAGACAATCATCCAAGGCGTTGGCGCCGAAGCCGGCGATGGCGATCCATCGATGTCGCGCTCAGACTTTGAGCATCCCGGCGGTCGGTCGTGCCTTAGCATAGGTGCGGAAATGTCAGGCGCAAGCGCGATGGAACCCGGCACCGACCCGCGCGCGACGAGATGGCTTGACAGCAGGCGGTCTTCCGTCACTTTAGCGCCGTTCACAATGCTTGAATTCGCCCGGTCACAGCCCGATATCCAGGCTCCGTTCGCGGCCAGGCCCGGCCATCACCAAAGAGAGAAGACCCATGCATCCCTATCGCACCCATAATTGCGCAAGCCTCCGCGCCGCCGACGTCGGCAAAGAGGTCCGGCTTTCCGGCTGGGTGCACAGAAAGCGTGATCACGGTCAGCTTCTCTTCATCGATCTCCGCGATCACTTCGGTCTTACCCAGGTGGTGTTCCAGCCGGAGCAGCCTTTCTTCGAGGATGCCGAGCGCGTGCGCCTCGAAGGCGTCATCACCGTGACCGGCAAGGTGGTCGCGCGCAGCGACGAGACCATCAATCCGAATCTCGCGACCGGCGAGGTCGAAGTGGTGGCAGGCGACTTCACGCTCGAATCCACGGCGGAAACCCTGCCGATCCAGGTGAACAGCGATCGCGATTTCCCGGAGGAGACCCGTCTTCGTTACCGCTTCCTCGATCTCAGACGCGACCATATGCATGAGAACATCATGCTGCGCTCCAAGATCATTTCGAGCATTCGACGGCGCATGGAGGATCAGGGCTTCACCGAGTTCCAGACGCCGATCCTGACCGCCTCCTCACCCGAAGGGGCCCGCGACTTTCTGGTGCCGTCCCGCGTGCATCCCGGCAAGTTCTATGCGCTGCCCCAGGCGCCGCAGCAATATAAGCAGCTCTTCATGATGTCGGGCTTCGATCGCTACTTCCAGATCGCTCCCTGCTTTCGCGACGAGGATGCGCGCGCCGATCGGTCGCCGGGCGAATTCTATCAGCTCGATCTGGAAATGGCCTTCGTGGAGCAGGAGGACGTGTTCGCCGCGGTCGAGCCGGTAATCCACGGCCTGTTCGAGGAATTTTCGGACTGGGACTGCACGCCAGCACCGTTCCCCCGGATCCCCTATCACGCCGGCATGCAGGCCTTCGGCTCGGACAAGCCGGATTTGCGCAATCCCCTTCTCATGGCCGACGTCACCGACGTCTTCCGCGGTTCCGGCTTCAAGGTGTTCGCCGGTATGATCGAGCGGGACGAGAATGTCCGCGTCTGGGCTATTCCGGCCCCAGGCGGCGGCTCGCGCGCCTTTTGCGACCGCATGAACAGCTGGGCGCAGGGCGAGGGCCAGCCCGGCCTCGGCTACATCTTCTGGCGCGAAGGCGAGGACGGCGGCGCTGGCCCCATCGCCAAAAACATTGGCGGTGAACGCACCGTTGCGATCCAGGCCTTCGCCAAGCTTGATGGTTCTGGCCAGGCGATCCTCGCGGACGGGCTGCCCGACGCGATTACGGAACCCTGGTTCAAACTTCGTCCCGACGGCCTTAAGGTCGGGGATGCCTGTTTCTTCGTCGCCGGCAAGCCCTCGGACATGGCGAAATTCGCAGCGCTGGCGCGTGATAAGGTCGGCACGGAACTCGATCTCGCCCAGAAGAACGCCTATCGCTTCTGCTGGATCGTCGATTTTCCGATGTTCGAGTGGAACGAGGAAACCAAGGCCGTCGACTTCTCGCACAATCCGTTCTCCATGCCGGCAGGCGGCCTCGAAGCGCTGGAGAACCAGGACCCGCTCACCATCCTCGCCCAGCAATATGACATCGTCTGCAACGGCACCGAGCTGTCGTCGGGCGCCATCCGGAACCATCGCCCCGACATCATGAGCAAGGCCTTCGAGATCGCCGGCTATGATAGAGAGGTGCTCGAAGAGCGTTTCGGCGGCATGTTCAGGGCGCTGCAATACGGCGCACCGCCGCATGGCGGCATCGCGCCCGGCATCGATCGGATCGTCATGCTGCTGGCGGACACCCCCAATATCCGCGAGGTCACCGCATTCCCGCTCAATCAGCAGGCCCAGGAGCTTCTCCTCGGCGCGCCCGGCACCGTTGACGAGAGCCAGCTGAAGGAGCTGAACCTGTCTCTCTCACTGGCGGCACGGGAAGCTCTTCGCGTCGAGAAGGAAGGTGAGCAGGTGCAGCCTGAGGAACGGGAAGCCTGCTGACACGCGGGACGCCGACGGCCGATCGCCTCACCGCCTTCCGTTCAACATGCCGACAGGTCATCCGCATCAACGCCTCTGCCGGGCAGGGGCGACCGCCGCTGGCCGGCGTTGCTGCGGCATTTTGCTTCGATTCGACGACAAGCATCGTCCTGAACGGTCGGGCAATCTCATCTGAGTTGATGCGCGCAGCTTTTTTTATCTCTATTTACGTCGATATGTTGAAACTTCTCCTTGAAGTTGATTTCGAACAGCTTTTGAATCATCAAAATTAAATAACTGTTAATGTCCGATGAACCCATTGAGCAGGCTTTCACACCATGATAAGAACAAAACACTAAGCAAAATAAAGAAGCAAACAGGTTACATTCGTCACTGGAGGAGAATGCCTGTTGAGCGGTGCGTGATAGCCGTCAGAGCGCCCTGACGAAGTCGAGGACAGATCACGCACAGACGATGAAGGAGACATCGTCGCCGCTTGTTTGGCTTAAGTAATGTTAAACGAAGCTCTGATAAAACGAGCAGGTATCGAGCGTGTCGCAGTGTTCTGTGACCGGATGATTCCTGTCGGTTTGTCGTTAGCGGACTCTGTGCAGCCAACGTCTTAACAACAAACTCTGGAAACCACGCCAAAGTCGGGTTGGAAAATTTATGGCAGATACCCTTGACCTTCGATCCAAGCGCGTCCTCGTAACCGGTGCGGCCGGTTTTCTCGGCAGCTTCCTCTGTGAGCGTCTGCTCGCAGCGGATTGCGAGGTGCTTGGCGTCGACAATTATCACACCGGCACACGCCGCAATATCGCCCATCTCCTCGATCACGCGAATTTCGAGATGATGCGCCACGACGTCACCCATCAGCTCTACGTCGAGGTCGATGAGATCTTCAACCTGGCCTGCCCCGCAAGCCCTGTTCACTACCAGTTCGACCCCGTCCAGACCACCAAGGTCTGCGTGCATGGCTCGATCAACATGCTCGGCCTCGCTCGCCGCTGCAATGCCAAGATCCTGCAGGCCTCCACCAGCGAGATCTATGGCGACCCCGAGGTGCACCCGCAGCCGGAGACCTATCGCGGCAACGTCAACACGCTGGGCCCGCGCGCCTGCTATGACGAGGGCAAACGCTGCGCCGAAACCCTGTTTTTCGACTATCGCCGCCAGCACGATCTGGCGATCAAGGTCATCCGCATCTTCAACACCTACGGCCCGCGCATGCATCCGAATGACGGCCGCGTGGTCTCCAACTTCATCTGCAAGGCCCTGACCGGCGAAGACATCACCGTGTACGGCGACGGCCAGCAGACCCGCTCGTTCTGCTTCGTCGACGATCTGATCGAGGGCATGCTCCGCATGATGGCCACCCCGGACGAGGTGACCGGACCGATCAATATCGGCAATCCCGAAGAGTTCACCATGCTGCAATTGGCGCAGAAGGTGATCGAGCTCACCAACTCATCGTCGAAACTCGTCCATCTTCCCCTCCCGCAGGACGACCCCACCCGCCGCAAGCCGGACATCACGCTCGCCCGTGAGACGCTGGACTGGCAGCCCACGGTCCAGCTGAACGAAGGGCTCGCCCGCACCATCGATTACTTCGAGCGTCTTCTGCGCAGCAAGAACGTCATTGCCGGAGAGAGACCCTTGCCGTTCGCCGCCAACGGCTGACCGCAGTACAGCATCAACAAGAAAAGCCGGCGCAGGCCTTGCGCCGGCTTTTTTCATGCCACGCCAGACCTTACAACTATTCCACCGCTCGTCCTTCAGTTGCCAAACAGCGGGGCTAGGAAATAGCTTCATAATGTCCAAAGCGAACGCGAAGGCGGTTCAAGCGCGCGCCGCCAGCCGTCGCTCCCTCTGGAAGGCATAGATCCCGGTCAGTACGACGATACCGCTGCCGACAAGGGTGAGCGTATCGGGAACGTCGCCGAACACGAGATAGCCCAGAATCATCGCCCAGATCAGAACCGAGTAGCGAAAGGGTGAAATGAACCCGATGTCGCCGACCCGCATGGTCATCACCCCGAACAGATAGCCGATCAGGACGAAGACCGCGGCGAGCGCCAGGACGCCCATCTGCTGGAGCGTCACCGGTTCCCACGAGCCCGCGGCAGCAAAGCTGCCCGCCATGATCATGACCGACGCCGAGGAGATTACCGTCACGAAAAGGGACGGCACCTCAATGGGCAGCCGCCGCGTGACCAGATCGCGCATCACGAAGAACACGACAGCGCCCAGCGCATAGAACGAATAGTCGTTGAACCCCTCGGTCCCCGGCTTGACGATCAGCATGACGCCGATGAAGCCCACGCCGATCGCCGAATAACGCCGCCAGCCCACGGCCTCGCCAAGGATCAGCGCCGCACCCAGAGTCACTGCAAGCGGGGCGACCTGGAGGATGGCGGTCGCATTGGCGATCGGCATGTTGAACAGCGCCGTGATGAAGCAAATCGTCGCGCCGATCTCCCCGACGACGCGCCAGCTTATCACCCGGACAGCCGGCCCCGACAGCCGAAACCAGAGCACGCCGCGATGCCAGGCGAGACCGCCGATCAGCAGCGTCGCCACCAGACCGCGCAGGAAAATCGCCTGAAACATCGGAAGCTCATCCGCGAGCGTCTTCATCAGCGTGTCGTTCAGCACGAACCCCGCCATGCTCAGCATCATGAACATCGCCCCACGAAAATTCGCAGACGCGGTCTGCACCGATGACTTGCCTGAACTTGCGGCTTGGCCCGTGTTTGAGCGATCGGCGCCTTTCGTTCGAATGTCCATGCATGTTCTTTCGCGGCGAGCCAGCCTACGACCCCAGCCGCGCCAGCTTTGGGATTGCTTACCACTCCCAGGCCCGCCTAGGCTATGGCAAGTCAACGGCCCAGGCCGCGCCTGGCGGAGGAAGATCATGGAGTATGTGAGGAATGCCTGGTATGTGGCGGGATGGTCCGGGGATTTCGATCGGACGCTGAAGCCCTTGACCATGCTGGAGCAGGGCATCGTCTGCTACCGCACCGAGGCGGGCGAGGTGGTGGCGCTCGAGGACCGCTGTCCGCACCGCTATCTGCCGCTCTCCAAGGGCCGTCTGATCGGCGATGACCTGCAATGCGGCTATCACGGCATGACCTTTGGGCCGGATGGCGGCTGCGTGCGCGTGCCGGGGCAGGACAACCTGCCGTCCTCAGCCCGCGTGCACCGCTATCCTACCGAGGAACGCCACGGTATCGTCTGGATCTGGATGGGTGATCCAGACAAAGCTGATCCTGCCGATATTTACGACATGCCGGAGTTCGAGGCGGAAGGCTGGGCGGTCCATTACGGGGATCATCTGCATATCGGCTCGCATTTTCTAAACGTTGCCGAAAACCTCTGCGATCCTGCCCATGTCAGCTTCGTCCATCCCACCACGCTCGGCAACGCCGCGAGCGAGGACGTTCCGATCCGCGTCGAGCGCGAAGGCGACACCGTGGTCACCAGCCGCTGGATTCGCGGTGCCGAGCCCGTCGGCTTCTTCAAGGCCTTCGGTAATTTCCAGGGCGTGGTCGACCGCTGGCATTATTACTACCTGCATCCGCCCTGCACCTCGGTCATCGACTTCGGGAGCTCCGGCGAGCTCGGGCTTGACGAAGACGATCGGGGGAGGGGCATGCGTATCTTCGCCCTCCATTTCCTGACCCCCGTCGACGCCACCAACACCATCGACCACTGGATGCACATCAGAAATGCCGCCCTCGACGACGAAGACGCGGGCGAGCGGATGAACAAGCTCTTCCGCATCGCCTTCGACGAGGACAAGGAGATCCTGGAGGCCATTCAGGCCGAAGAACTGAAGGGCCCCGAGCGCAAACCGGTCAAGATCGCGATCGACCGCGGCCCCAACATGTACCGCCGCATCGTCGCCGACATGATCAGGGCGGAACGTCCGCCTGCGTAGACGCGCCTGGAGTGGCCGCCTCGCTACCGTTGTCCAAATAAAAAACCCCCTCGAGTTTCCTCGAGAGGGTCTTTCGGTCACTTATCCTGACAGGGTCAGGAGGCGAGCTTCAGCTGCTCTGCCGAGCTCTTGCCATTCTGACCTCGGACGATCTCGTACTCGACGCGATCACCCTCGTTCAGTGAAGCAAGTCCGGCTCGCTCGACGGCGGAGATATGCACGAACACATCATTGCCGCCATTTTCAGGTTGGATGAATCCATAACCTTTGGTTCCGTTGAACCACTTAACCGTTCCAGTATCCAAGAAACAGACCTCACATGCAGATGCGTGCCAGGCAACATGCCGTAGCACGAGGCAGTCTCGGCATATGATCAGGAATCAGCAAGCGACGCTCAAGGCAAAGCAGCGATAACCGATAACAGCGCGAAACTAACTAGCGCCTACATAGGGAAGCCGCAAAGAGCCTACAAGGAGAATCTAATTGACATAAAATGAGCGTATAACGATCGGCGCATCCATCGTCGGCTGTCCGGGGTCGGATCGACGTGCGGATGAATTCAGTCCGCTGCGGACATGGCGGAACGCGACGGCGTCCGCTTCGTCCAGACCTTCAGGTCGGCCATGACCTTGATGGTTGCTGCGATCGCGAGCGCGGACAGCGCCGTTTTCGACATCGTCTCCATCGTGCCCTCGATGAGGACGGCGTGCACCACGGTTCCAACGACGATCACGACGGCCAGCAAGCTATGCGCAATGCGCCACGTGCGCAGGCGAAGACGCAGCCTTTGGCGAAGCGCAACCAGGAAGGCCACAGCGATGATCGCCCACATGGCGATCACGCCCCAGACGGAAAACGGCGTCGGCGAGACGAACAGAAGCGCGTCGATCACGTCGGGTGGGCTGGTGATCCAAAGGCCGCCGACATGGATCGCCACCGCCAGGATGAGCGTGGCTCCTATCCAGCGATGCACGCGCCGCCCGCGATAAGCCGGCAAACCGGGAAGATAGCCGCCGATCAGGAGGGGCTGAACGAGGATGAGCCCGAGCGCTATGACGCCTGCGAAGCCGGCGATGATGTAGATGGGATCCCGCCATGCGAGCAGCGGGCTGGCCGCCGCGGCAGCGAGCGGTATGGCGATGGCGACGGCGAGAGCGACCCAAGGCAGGATCGTCCGGGTCCAGCTCATCTCCTTTGCCGCCAAGGCGTTCAGACCGGCTGAAGGACGAAATGCGCCTCGAGGCTGGTGTCTTCTGCGCTCGGCATCACCGGACGGAGAAACACGGTTTCGAACTCATCGCTGTCATAGGCTAGGTGACCATGCGGCTGGCCGAAGGCCGGCACGATCTGCGGCATTTCCAGACGAAACTCGCCGTTTTCATCCGTAAGCGTGGCGCCGTGACTATGTGGGTCGCGCTCATGCCCTTCGGTCGTATGCGCCCAGATCTGAATGCGTTGTCCCTGCAGCGGCGCGCCATCGCCGGCCCGCCGAACCGTGCCCGACATCCAAAACCCACCGTCGCCGATCCGATCCACGATCGGCGCGCCCGGACGATAATTATTGGCTCCGCCGCGCATCGTCGCCGTCGGTGCCAGGCCCTGGGCATGCGCCGGCATCAAAACACCAGCAGCCCCAGCCGCCACGACGCAGCCACCAGCAGCCAGGAGGCTTCGGCGTTTAAGCAGGACGGTCGTCATGTCTCTTCCTCCTCGAAAGCGTTCCGTTGCTTGTCTGATATCAGGTGATCGGATGAGGGAAGACTCATAGGTAGCGCGTTTCGGCCCGATTCCAACCAGCTGGTTAGGTCTAAGGGCAATTCAGCGAGGCGCCAGTTGGCATGGCGGGATCAGACGGTAATCCTGGACGTTGGTGTGCGGATCCTTGGGAGCAGCTAACGACCGAGGGGTTACGATGCGGGACCCGAAGTCACCATCCCCATTCAGTTCTGTAGTGCTTTCTGCTCTGCACAGGCCTCGCTACTTCCGGCGCGACAGGCCCGCTCAAAAAGTGCGAGAGCCTGAATCAAATCCAGTTTGACACCTTTGCCTTGCATGTAGGAGTAGGCAAGGTTCCGACATCCGAGAACCTCACCGCTATTGCAAGAATGCTCGAACAACGTAGCCGCTCTTATCTGGTCCTGGGGCACACCTTTACCCTCTCTCAACATGGCCCCCAGATTGGAGCAAGCCTGTATTTGACCAGTATCGCAAGATTTCTCAAACAGAGCGGCGGCTTTTGACGAGTCTTGCGTGACTTCCACACCATTTAGGTAAGCAAGGCCCAAATTGTTACAGCTTAGAGGGTGACCAGCCTGACAAGCTTGTTCAAAAAGGGCGATGGCGCTAGCGAAGTCCTGGGCGACGCCGTTTCCTTCATAGTGAAGGACGCCAAGGTCGCCGCAGGCGTCGGCATGACCATGGCTGCAAACCTGCCGATAAAGAGCTGCGGCTTTCGCCGGGTCTTGCGCCACGCCTTCGCCATCAAGATAAGACGTGCCAAGATTGTAACAGCCGTTGGCATCACTTTCGTTGCAAGCTTGCTCATATAAAGCCACAGCCTGAACCGGATCTCGCGCCACCCCGTGCCCCTGATCGAAAAGGACTCCTAGGTTGTTGCAGCCGTTGGCGTTGCCGTTGTCACAGGCTTGCCGATTCAATGCCAGGGCTCGATCCAAGTCTTTGGCCACCCCATCGCCATGTTTGTAAAGAACAGCCAAATTGGAGCATGAAGCCGCGATACCTGCATCACAGGATTTTTTGTACGCCGCTGCTGCTTTCGCCAAGTCCTGGCTCAAACCTTGGCCATGGTGGATAAGAGTAGCCAAGTTGTGGCAGCCTGGGGCAAAACCAGCCTCACAAGACTGCTCGAAGATAGCAGCAGCTTTCAGACGATCTTCTGTCACCCCCAGGCCGTCTCGATACAAGACGCCAAGGTTGTAGCAGCCGTCTACATCGCCAGCTTCGCAAGTCATCGCAAACAACGCTGCTGCTTTTTGGAAGTCTTGCTTCACCCTCTGGCCTTCCATATGCAAGACACCGAGATTGTAACAACTGACGATATCACCGGCTCGGCACGATCGCTCAATATCATCGACGGATTCTGAACTATGGGAGGGCGAGAACATGCTAAATGCTGAAAGCAGAAGCACGACCTTGGATGCAATTTTCAGACTCTTCAACTCAGCGTTTCCTTTTTGGGCCGCCGCCGGCCGACACTGTACATTGCGCGTGGCACGCTAGCCGTCGTCTGATTTTTTGGAAAGATGGTCAGCCTGTATATGAGTCCATTTGGCTGACGTAATCGACGAATTGAGCCGATCGTGAATGGACAGGTCATTCATCGCCGTTGACTGATCAGTTGCTTGTCCAAACTTCCCACTGGGCGAGCATAATTCTCCCGCCTGACGCGATCGTAGGCGCCCTCAGCCATCCCAAAGAGGGGATGTCGGTAGACCCCGACAAAGTAAGGATTTTCGATGGAAAACTAAGACATTGAGATCGCTGGTCGGAGTGAGTGGATTCGAACCACCGACCCCTGCCTCCCGAAGACAGTGCTCTACCAGGCTGAGCTACACTCCGCGACCTGTCGCCAGTCTATAAACCGAACTCCCCTCCCACGCAACTGGCGTCGCTTGTTGGTAGCAGGGCAATTTCAGTTTCTTTGTTAAATCGTATTACCTCGTCTGTACCTATATCCTGTAAAATCCAACAAATATGGCAGATTCATAGAAACGAAAGCGTCTGCGTGACGTATGCTAGTTGGCGAAACAGCCATGGAGATGGCAACGAACTACGCTAACGAAGCGGCCAGGCAGCAATCGCATACCCCGCTAAAGTCTGCTGGCGGTCTCGTACATTCTCGGGCAACCAATCATCACGCTCGCCGATCATCGCAGTCGTCACGTAAGGTGAAGCGCTGAGCGCTTCTCGTTTCTGTGAGAATGGGAGGCTCTTCAGATCAGAATTTGTCTTCGCCCGAAGTAGAGCTAAGTTGCCGATACGCTTTGCATAGGTCTTCACATCATCATCTGTGAATTGTGGCCAATTCTCTTCCGGCTTTAACGGTAGGACGTGTTCCAAGGTGATTACTGTTGCATCATCATTCGGGATAAGCCAAGGGTCAGGTTCTCCTTTAGCGGCGAGCTCAAGAGATCTTAGATAATACCTCGCAAACTGCGGCTTTGAAACTGTCGCGACTTCGAATGCTTCTCGGAATTGTTGATCGTTCGGAACGGTCGAGGATAGCGCCTCGGTCATTTGTGAAGCGGTGACAATCTCACCTTCCCATATCTTTCTCGCCATCTCACTAAGCGGCTTCTCAACCGACTGACTTGTAGTCCGCGATGCGATGATTAGGCGAACGCCTATCGCGACAACTTTTTCGAATGCAGTCGCTGCCTCCTTTGCTGAGAATTGTTTGACAACGGCAAGAAGGATCGGTTTGAGCGGCTGAATGTTAAAAAGATTCAATACGCGCAAATTGTCCCTAACTTTTGGGAGGTGATTGCTCCATGCTGAACTTTCAGGATTTGAGATCGCCACATAGTCAGAGGCCATTGAATCCCAGGTTGATAACAATCGCACGCTTGATTGGGTACCTTTCGTTTGCGTGCGAATTCGATCGTAGACATCTTTCTGTTGAACAAACCCATTCGTTGCAATGAGCGCATGACGAATGAACGTCATAACCACATCATTGTCGTCAAGCGCCTCCAAGGTGCCCCGAATTGACGCCCATAGTTGCTGCGAGTCGCTAATACGATTGCCAGACTGCCCAAAGATGTAGTTCTTTATCATATCCGACTGAGAGACTTTTAAACCGCGGTCATTCAGGGTTTCAAACATTCGAAATGCATTAACCGTGCTCGAAACCATTAAGAGGATAATTTTCGTCTTGTAGTGCAGATATTCGATCCAATCTTGAAAAGCAGTCCATTTCTCATTTTGTGGAAGCGGAGCGATCACCTTTTGCAGGTGTGATTTAGTAATATTATAGGCATTGATCAGCAATTCATGAGATGTCCTGTTCGGAACAAGGCTTCCTTGTGGTGTGCCGTGAACGATCAAGTCGTGAAAGACAGCTGTGTCAGCCGAGTTCAGTTTTAAGTTTGGTTGTTCTTCCAAGGATTTCTCATCTATCGAAAACAGGAAACCCTCGATCAGCTTTCCTAGATTTTCACTACTTTCTCCGACAATGTGTCTCATGGCTGCTAATATGAGCGCGGTGGTCGCAAGTCGTTGTTGACCATCGACAACTTCGAGAAGGCCTTTGTCTTTGCGGATCGTCACTATGGATCCAAGAAAGTGCTGTGGCTCGTCAGATGAGATCGCAAAGGTTATGTCTTCAAGTAGACTTTGGACCTCGTTTGACGTCCAGGCAAAGTCGCGCTGATTAGGTGGCTCCTCCAGTCGATAGCGCTTCAAAACGCCTCCGACGCCAAGCTGCTCAAATTCGATGGTGTCTTCTTTTGCTGACATCTGCTCACTCAATCGGTTTGATGAACGGCACTTTCATTCCCGCACTTTCTAGGTCGCGGATCGCAGCAAGCCTCAAACGCTCGCGTATCCATGAAGACGTTGGGATTCCCGCCAGACCAGCCGCCAGCTCAAACGCTGCTTTTTCTTCAGGCGAAAGACGAAGAAGGAGGGATTCGCTTTTTCTCGTGTCCATATTGAATGTATATCAATTCGCAATACGAAATGCAATTCTTTTCGTAATTGTATATCGTTAAGATATATTAGTGAGAAGGCACGGTAAGGATAGGGGCCCACGGCGTTATCTCCGTAGCATCGTTAAAAGTGATGGTTTTCGGGCAGTTGCTTGCCGTACGGACACAAGCGGCAACCTACACGGTGCTGTTAGTCGACACCGGTGAGGCGTGCGACGCGCAGACGGATATCATAATCCACGCCTTCCCTGCCCAAGCATGCAGGCCGACGAAACCTTGTCGTTTGTCTTTGCGGAAATTGAGAACACGGAAGCGACCGAAGCCGCCCCAGAGAACCCCGTTGACATATGAAAGTGCGCCCAATCAACACTGAGTAACAAGCTGGTTTGAGCATGGACAGTATGCGACGGTGATAGAACTTCGGCGATGAGCCTCGCGAATCGCGCCAAACTCAAGTCAGACGGCCACCACCCAGCCTCTGGACCATCGAGAGTAGATTTGGCGGCGAACTCGATTGCGCCAAGCGTTTAGAGCATATCGATACGCTTATAGCTGAGCGTTCATCACCGACGGCCGCAAGTCAACGAAGTGGTCGTACCACTCAATAAATTCGCTCCATGCAGAAGTCGACGAGGTCGAGCATGGCGGATTTGGCGGGGCTTTCGGCGAAGTCTTTGAGTGCCGTCCTGGCTTTGTCGGCGTAGTCGGTGGCGCGGGTCATGCTGTCTTTCAGGGTGCCGTGACGTTCCATCAGCTGGATGGCGGTCTTGAAGTCTTCGGGCGTCTGTTCGCCTTCTTCGAGCGTGCGCTGCCAGAAGGTTTTTTCATCCTCGTCGCCGCGTTCGAAGGCGAGGACGACCGGGAGGGTGATCTTTCCGTCCTTGAAATCGTCGCCGACATTCTTGCCGAGATCGGCTTCTCGCGCGTTGTAGTCGAGAACGTCGTCGACCAACTGGAAGACGATGCCCAAATTCTCACCATAGCTTCTTAAACAATCCGCTTCGGCCCGCGGCCGATCTGCCACCACGGCGCCGAGTTCGGCGGCGGCGGCGAACAGGGTCGCGGTTTTGGCGGAGATCACCTCCATGTAAGCGGCTTCGGTGGTCTCGGTGTCGTTGGCGGTGATCAGCTGCGCCACCTCGCCCTCGGCGATCACGGCTGAGGCGTCCGAGAGGATTTTCAGGACCTGGAGCGATCCGTCGTCGACCATGAGCTGGAACGCGCGTGCGAACAGGAAGTCGCCCACCAGAACGCTCGGCTTGTTGCCCCAGACGGCATTCGCCGTGGCGTTGCCGCGCCTAAGATCGGACTGGTCGACGACGTCGTCATGCAGCAGTGTTGCGGTGTGGATAAACTCGACGGCGGCTGCGAGGCCGTGATGGCGGCTTCCCTGATAGCCGCAGAGGCTGGCGGCGATGAGCGTCAGCATCGGCCGCACCCGCTTGCCGCCGGCGCTCACGAGATGACCGGCGAGTTCCGGGATCAGGCTGACCCGGCTTTCCAGTCTCGCAACGATCAGCCGATTGACCTCGGCCATGTCAGCGGCAACCAGCCGCTGAACCGGTTCCAGCTTGTCGTGGTCAGGCTGGGCTTGGAGCGTCGAACCGGCAGCAGTCAAGCGAATGTCCCCCAGAAGAAATCAACCCGTAACCTTAGCTAGCAGCGCTGGCGCGGCCGCGCAAACCGCTGATTGCCGCGGCTTCACCCTCGAAGTCCATATAGTTCGTCCCGTTCGTTATCAAAGCGTTGGCATGAGCGCTTTGCAGCTGCTGAGGCAAAGGTGGCGTCTCGCTGTTGACCATGAGCCGATTGTGCTTTTGTTTTCAAGCCGTGTGGGCGATCCTCTCGTTGCGCCGGGCGCATTGGCCCGGTCATGGCATTTGGGAAAAGCGCTGATGCGGGAACTTTTGCGTTCAACCGATCTGGTTCATTTGTCCTGGGCTCGTGCTACGCTCCAGGCCGATGGTATTGACTGCGTGATCCTTGATGAGCATGTCAGCGGCATCGAGGGCGGCATCAATGCCTTTCCGCGCCGCATGATGGTCGCCGACGAGGTCTTCGAGCGCGCGAAAACCCTTCTTCAGCTTGCCGAAGCGAAATTGAATGGTGGATGATCAGGACTTAAGCGAGGACGCGCTGCTCGGCGGCAGTCTCCGGTTTTTCCAGCCCCAGCGCGGCTATCGGGTGGCTGTCGACCCGATTTTTCTCGCAGCCGCGGTGCCGGCGGAGCAGGGCGAGCAAATCCTGGACGTCGGCGCCGGCAGCGGTGCCGCCTTGCTGTGCCTCGCCGCACGCATACCCACCTGCCGCCTGGTCGGCATCGAGCTGCAGCGCGATCTTCTGCGCATCGCCAACACCAATATCGAAGCGAACGGCTTTGCCCAGCGTGCGGAGATGATCGCGGGCGATCTCGCCAAGCTGCCGCCCAGGCTGATGGCGGCGAGCTTCGATCACGTCATGACCAATCCGCCTTTCATGAGCGCCGAGGCCGGCACCGCTTCGCCCATCCGCCAGCGCGCCGACGCCCATGTGGAGGGCCAGCTCGATCTCACCGGCTGGCTGAAGGGCAGCCTTTTGATGCTGAAAAGCGGCGGCTCGCTCACCATCATCCACCGCGCCGATCGCCTGGGCGAGCTTCTCACCGCGATCGACGGCAAGATCGGCGACACCGTGGTCTACCCGCTCTGGCCCAAGGCTGACGGCCGGCCGGCGAAGCGCATCCTGATCCAAGGCTGGAAAGACGCCAAAGGCCCGCTCCGACTGGCGCAGGGCCTGGTGGTCCACGAGGCCGACGGGCGCTATTCCCAGACTGCAGGTGCCGTGCTCCGCGCCGGCAAGGCGATGCCGCTAAGACCGCCGCGTGCGGAACGTTCACAGCGTGCGGAACGTTCACAGCGTGTGGAGCGTCCACAGCGCGTTGAGCATTCAAAGCAGGATCCCCTGCCTCCGAGGGAGCGGCGCGGCCATGCTTGAGCCGATCAAGTCAAAGCTGCGCTGGCCGCCCTTCGGCAAGAAAGCGCCGGTCGTCCCGGTCATCCGTCTCGCCGGCGTGATCGGCGCCGGCGGCGGCGGACTTCGCGGCGAGGGCCTTTCCTTGGCAGGCCTGAGCAGCAGCATCGAGCGTGCGTTCAAGATACGCGGCGCCAAAGCGGTGGCGCTCGCCATCAACAGCCCCGGCGGCTCGCCGGTGCAGTCCGCGCTGATCGCCGAGCGCATCCGCACCCTGGCCGCCGAGCAGGAGATCCCGGTCATCGCCTTCGTCGAGGATGTCGGCGCATCCGGCGGCTATTGGCTGGCGCTCGCCGCCGATGAGATCTTCGCCGACGCCAATTCGATCGTCGGCAGCATCGGCGTGATATCAGCGGGCTTCGGCTTCGTCGAAACCATACAGAAGCTCGGCGTCGAGCGCCGGGTCTACACGGCAGGCCAATCGAAGTCCCTCCTCGATCCGTTCCGGCCCGAAGACCCGGAAGGCGTCGAGCGGCTGAAGACCATCATGGAGGATTGTCACGCCAGCTTCAGGACCTGGGTCCGCGAGCGGCGTGGCGAGAAGCTCAAGGGCGAGGACACGGATCTCTTCGAAGGCCAGGTCTGGGCCGGCACGGGAGCCCTCGACATCGGCCTGATCGACGGCCTCGGCCATCTGCATAGCGTTCTGAAGGAGCGCTTCGGCGATGATGTGAAGCTGCCGCTGGTCACCAAGCCGAAACCCTGGTGGCAGCGCCGCCTCCGCATGGGGAGCGCCGCCCCTGGCGGCAGCTTGACGGAGCCAAGGGATTGGATCGATGGTGCGCTGGACAGCCTGGAAGAGCGGGCGCTCTGGGCGCGTTTCGGGCTTTGAGAAAGCAAGGATATGATCAGCAAAATCCTCTTCACCATCGCCGCGGTGGTCGCCATCTGGAAGGCGTTCACGCTGATTTCCAAGCTCACCGGCAACACCGGCGGGGGCTTGCCACGCTCCGGGAATACAGGTGGTGGGCGCGAAGCCGCTCGCCCGGGGGAGCCCAAGGCCGTCGAGATGATCGCCTGCCCGCGTTGCGGCGCTTACATCGATCCGCGCGAGCGCTGCAAGGATTGCAAACCCTGACCCAAGCCGCCAGCCGGCCCCTGCGGCACTGCTGCGCTTGATTCTGTCCTGACCGCTCAGTAAGGTCCGACACCGCGCGAAACCACCATCATCGCCCCTCATTCATTCATGAAAAAATTGTGACCGTATCGCCCGCCAACAGCTTTCAGGACCTCATCCTGACCCTGCAGCAGTTCTGGTCAGCCCAGGGCTGCCTGCTCCTCCAGCCCTATGACATGGAAGTCGGCGCCGGCACCTTCCATCCCGCCACCACGCTCCGAGCACTTGGCCCCGAGCCCTGGAACGCCGCCTATGTCCAACCAAGCCGTCGCCCGACCGACGGCCGCTACGGCGAAAACCCCAACCGGCTGCAGCATTACTACCAGTTCCAGGTGATCATGAAGCCGTCACCGGCGAACTTGCAGGAGCTCTATCTGGACAGTCTGAGAGCCATCGGCATCGACTTCGAGAACCACGACATCCGCTTCGTCGAGGATGACTGGGAAAGCCCGACGCTCGGCGCCTGGGGCCTCGGCTGGGAGGTCTGGTGCGACGGCATGGAGGTCTCGCAGTTCACCTACTTCCAGCAGGTCGGCGGCTTCGACTGCAAGCCGGTCTCGGGCGAGCTCACCTACGGCCTCGAACGCCTCGCCATGTATGTCCAGGGCATCGAGAACGTCTACGACCTGAACTTCAACGGCCAGGGCGTGCGCTACGGCGAGGTGTTTCACCAGGCCGAGCGCGAATACTCCGCCCACAATTTCGAGCGCGCCGACACCGAGCGCCTGTTTCGCCATTTCGAGGATGCCGAGGCCGAATGCGCCTCGCTCCTGGGCGAGGGCTCCGGCGACAACACGCCCCCCTTGCCGCTGCCCGCCTATGACCAATGCCTGAAGGCGAGCCATCTCTTCAATCTCCTGGATGCGCGCGGCGTCATCAGCGTCACCGAGCGCGCCGCCTATATCGGCCGCGTCAGGGCGCTCGCCAAAGGCTGCTGCGAAGCCTGGCTCGCCTCCCATGCGGGAGTTGCTCAACATGGCTGAGCTTCTCCTCGAACTGCTCTCCGAAGAAATCCCGGCGCGCATGCAGGTGCGGGCGAAGGAGGATCTCGGATCGCTCGTCAGCAAGGCGCTTGACGAAGCTGAACTGTCCTACGGCAAGGTCGAGACCTTCGCGACGCCAAGGCGTCTCGTCCTGGTGATCGAGGACCTTGCGAGCCAGCAGCAGGATGTCGACGTCGAACGAAAGGGCCCCAGGGTCGGTGCCCCCGAAAAGGCGCTTGAAGGCTTCAAACGTTCCCTCGGCACGGATAGCTACGAGCTGACCGAAGAAGAGGACAAGAAAGGCGCTTTCTACGTTGCCCGTTTCAGAAAGGTCGGCATACCGACCACCGACGTTCTGGCTGAGATCGTCCCGGATGTCCTGAAAGCCTTCCCCTGGCCCAAATCCATGCGCTGGTCCGACCATGACATCCGCTGGGTCAGACCGTTGCACGGCATGCTTTGTCTGTTGGATGGCGCCGTGGTGCCGTTCGCTTTCGGCCCCGTGACCTCCGGCGACACCAGCCGCGGCCATCGCTTTCATGCGCCGGAACCCTTCGAGGTCCAGAACTTCGAGCACTACAGGAAAGAGCTGGCGCGCCGCTTCGTGGTACTGGATCGCGACGAGCGCCGGGACGGCATCAAGGGCCAGGCCGAGCTGATCGCCAAGCAGCACGGCCTTCGCCTCCGCGACGACCAGGGGCTGCTCGAAGAGGTCACCGGCCTGGTCGAATGGCCGGTCGCGGTCACCGGCACGATCGACAAGGACTTCATGGACCTGCCGCCCGAGGTCTTGGTCACCTCCATGCGCGCGCATCAAAAATACCTGGCGCTTGAGGACGAGAAGGGGAACTTGGCCGCCAAGTTCGTCGCGATCGCCAATCTCGAAGCGAAGGACGGCGGTGCAGCGATCATCGCCGGCAACGAACGCGTGCTGCGCGCCCGCCTCTGGGACGCCAAGTTCTTTTGGGACCAGGACGGTCGCCGACCGTTGAGTGAACTGGTGCCCAAGCTGGACGACATCGTGTTCCACGCCAAGCTTGGCTCCCTCGGCGACAAAGTCAGGCGTATCGAGACGCTGGCCGGCTGGCTCGCTGAGCGAATCGAAGGGGCCGAGCCAGCCCAAGCCAGCCGCGCCGCCCATCTGGCGAAAGCCGATCTGGTATCAGGCATGGTTGGCGAGTTTCCTGAACTTCAGGGGCTCATGGGAAGCTATTACGCTAAAGGACATGGCGAGCCCGATGCTATCGCCGCTGCGATCGGTGATCACTACGCGCCGGAGGGACCGAACGACGCCTGTCCGACAGCCCCGCTCAGCATCGCTCTGGCCTTGGCCGACAAGCTGGATACCCTCGCCGGATTCTTCGCGATCGACGAGAAACCGACGGGTTCCAAAGACCCCTTCGCCCTTCGCCGCGCCGCCCTCGGCGTAATCCGCCTGATCCTGGAAAACGACATCCGGCTGCCGCTGAAAATCGCTTTCAGTCAGGCTTTGACGGGTCACAATCTTCAGTCATCGGCGGAAAACGAATCGTTTGTTGACGGCCTCTTAACCTTCTTCGGCGATCGTCTGAAGGTGCATCTTAAGGCGTCAGGCGTGCGCCATGATTTGATCAGCGCCGTTTTCGCAACTGGTGATGACGATCTGGTCCGTGTGCTTGCCAGAGTGGAAGCGCTGGAGACGTTTCTTGCCAGCGATGATGGCGCCAATCTTCTCGCTGGCTATCGAAGGGCGAACAACATCGTCCGCATCGAGCAGAAGAAGGACGAAGCGCGGCTGGATGGCAGGGTCGATGATGCGCTCCTCGAAGCGGAGGAAGAACGTGTCCTCTATGATGGCCTGACGACGGCCACGTCCCGCATCGATCGCGCTGTGAAGGCCGAGAATTTCACCGATGCCATGTCGGCGCTCGCCAATGTACGGGAGCCGATCGACAGCTTCTTCGAGCGCGTCATCGTCAATGCGGACGATCAGGACGTGCGAAAAAACCGTCTTAATCTCTTGAGCAACATTCACCGATCGATCGCGACGATCGCTGACTTTTCCTTGATCGAAGATGTCGTGAACGACAACAAGAGTAGGCAGGTCGCTTGATGAGTAAATGGGTCTATGGGTTCGGTGCCGGCCATGCGGACGGCGATGCCTCGATGAAGGCGCTCCTGGGCGGCAAGGGCGCCAATCTTGCGGAGATGTGCGGCCTCGGTCTCGCCGTGCCGCCCGGGCTCACCATCACCACCGAAGTCTGCACCCATTACTACGCCAACGATGAAGCCTATCCGAGCGAACTCAAAGACGAAGTGAAGCGCGGCCTCGCCCAGATCGAGGAGACGGTCGGCGCCAGGCTCGGCGATCCCGAAAACCCGCTCCTTCTCTCGGTCCGTTCAGGCGCACCCGTCTCCATGCCCGGTATGATGGATACGGTGTTGAACCTCGGCCTCAATGACGAGACGGTGGCCGGCCTCGCCGCCGAGAGCGACGACGCCCGTTTCGCCAAGGACAGCTATCGCCGCTTCATCCAGATGTATGGCGACGTCGTGCTCGGCGTCGATCACTATCTCTTCGAAGACCAGCTCGATGAGATCAAACGGGACCGCAGCCTGAAGCTGGACAATCAGCTGACGGCCGAGGACCTCGATGATCTGATCGGCCGCTACAAGCAGATCGTTCAGACCGAGACGGGCAATCCCTTTCCGCAGGATGTGCAGGCCCAGCTCTGGGGAGCGGTCGGCGCCGTCTTCAGTTCATGGATGACTCCTCGCGCGAAAACCTATCGACGGCTCCATGACATCGACGAGGCCATGGGCACCGCGGTCAACGTTCAGGCCATGGTCTTCGGCAATCGCAGCGACCACAGTGCGACCGGCGTCGCCTTCACGCGCGATCCATCCAATGGCGAGCGCCGCCATTACGGCGAGTTCCTGATCAATGCCCAGGGCGAGGACGTGGTCGCCGGCATCCGCACCCCGCAGCCGCTGACCGAGGAGATGAAGAGGGCGACCGCCAGCGATCTGCCCTCGATGGAAGAGGCCATGCCGGAGGCGTTTGCCGAACTCGCTTCCGTCTTCGACAAGCTCGAAGACCATTATCGGGACATGCAGGACATCGAATTCACGATCCAGGACAAGCGGCTCTGGATCCTGCAGACCAGGTCCGGCAAGCGCACGACGCCCGCGGCGCTCAAAATCGCCGTCGACATGGCGAACGAAGGTTTGATCACCCGGGACGAAGCCATATGCCGGGTCGAGCCAGCATCCCTCGACCAGCTTCTCCACCCCTCGCTCGATCCGGATGCCGACTGTGAGGTGATCGCCAAGGGCCTGCCAGCATCGCCGGGTGCTGTTTCCGGTCAGGTGGTCTTCGACAGCGACGAAGCCGAAAAGCTCGGCAATGCCGGCACATCGGTCATCCTGGTGCGCATCGAGACATCGCCCGAGGACATCCACGGCATGCACGCCGCCAAAGGCATCCTCACCGCCCGCGGCGGCATGACCAGCCACGCCGCCGTGGTCGCGCGCGGCATGGGCAAGGCCTGCGTCTCGGCTGCTGCCGGCATCGAGATCGATTATGCCGGCAAGCGCCTGCGCGCAGGAGGCCACGAGCTCAAAGCCGGTGACCTGATCACCATCGACGGCGGTGCCGGCGAAGTCATGCTCGGTGCCGTGCCCACCATCGATCCGGTGATCTCCGACGATTTCGCCACCCTGATGGGCTGGGCCGATGCGAAGCGGGCGCTCAAAGTGCGCGCCAATGCCGAAACGCCGGAGGATGCGGAGACCGCCCGCAAGTTCGGCGCCGAAGGCATCGGTCTTTCGCGCACCGAGCACATGTTCTTCGACGGTGAGCGCATCGTTGCCATGCGTGAGATGATCCTCGCCGAAACGCCCGATGGCCGGCGCGCGGCGCTTGAAAAAATCCTGCCCATGCAGCGTCAGGACTTCGTCGAGCTCTTCGAGATCATGGCCGGTTGTCCCGTCACCATCCGCCTGCTCGACCCGCCGCTTCACGAATTCCTCCCCCATGAGGAGGACGAGATCGACGATGTCGCCGAAGCCTCCGGCATCGATCCCAAGGCGCTTCGCCGCCGTGCCCGGGAACTGCGCGAAACCAACCCCATGCTTGGCTTCCGCGGCTGCCGCCTTGGCATTCTCTACCCTGAGATCTACGAGATGCAGGCGCGCGCCATCTTCGAGGCGGCCATCGAAAGTGAAAAGAAGACCGGCGATCCGGTCGTCCCTGAAGTGATGGTCCCGCTGATCGGCACGGCCCGCGAACTGGACATCCTGAAGGCGCAGATCGACAAGGTGGCCAAAGCCGTGATCGAGGAAACCGGCGGCAGCCTCACCTATCAGACCGGCACCATGATCGAGGTGCCGCGCGCCGCGCTGCAGGCGGGCGAGATCGCCGAGACGGCCGAGTTCTTCAGCTTCGGCACCAACGATCTAACCCAGATGGCGCTCGGCCTGTCGCGCGACGACAGCTCCAAATTTCTGGAACCCTACATTCAGCAGGGCATCTACCCGACCGATCCCTTCAGCAGCATCGACGTGGAAGGCGTCGGCTTCCTGGTCAAGCATGCTGCGGAGCAGGGCAGGGCGGCCCGCGCCGGTCTCAAGCTCGGCATCTGCGGCGAGCATGGCGGCGATCCGGCAAGCGTCGCCTTCTGCCACGAGATCGGCCTCGACTATGTCTCCTGCTCCCCCTACCGCGTTCCCATAGCCCGCCTGGCCTCCGCCCAGGCAGCGACGCGCGGCGTCGATCGTTGACTTGCCTGCGACTCTGCTGACACGCCTCAGGGAAGGGGGGAAGAGGGCGCTAGCTGATGCGCTCGCCAGGGTCGAAGCGTCGCCGACGGCGCCGGGGACCATCGATCTGCTGGATGAGGCCTATCATGACCCATTGGGGCATGTCATCGGCATCACCGGTCCGCCCGGCGTCGGCAAGTCGACGCTGATCGCCTCCTTGATCAGCGCTTATCGTGCGCGGCATGAAACTGTCGGCGTCATCGCCGTCGACCCTTCGTCCCGGCGCTCCGGCGGCGCTTTGCTCGGCGATCGTGTGCGCATCGATACCGATCCGGCCGACGCCGGCACCTTCATCCGCTCGATGGCCGCCCGCGATCGCCTGGGCGGCCTCGCCTCGATCACCTCGGCGGCCGTCGTCCTGATGCGCGCCGTCCATCATCGCGTCATCGTCGAGACCGTCGGCGTCGGCCAGTCCGAAACCGACATCGCCTCGGTCGCCGACAGCGTCCTTCTGTGTGTTCAGCCGGGATCCGGTGACAGTCTCCAGTATATGAAAGCCGGCATCGCCGAGATCCCGGACATCGCGATCGTCACCAAGGCCGACCTCGGCCCGATCGCTATCCAAACGAGGCGCGACCTCCGCTCGGCCCTGACCACGACGGGAAAGGCTACCGGGAAGCCGGCGGCCGACGCCTGGCAAGTGCCCGTGCTCGCCCTCGCTGCAAGCAAGAAAGACGGGATCGCGGAGCTGATCGAAACGCTCGATCGTCACCGCCGACACCTGGATGAAGGTTCGCTGGCCGACCGCCGCCGCCGCCAGGCCGAGGACTGGCTGACCGCCAGCCTGAAGGATGACTTCGGCCGTGAAGGACTGAAGCTGATCGAGACCATGTCGGAAGGTTCTCAACTCAAAATCGGTCAGTCGCCATTCCGGCGTCTCCAGGCATGTCATCAGACCTTGTCGGCGCATTTTTCCGGTCAAATTCACTCTTCATAGGGCGCATTCGGAAATCGTGACGGTCCATGACCCGGCTTGCACGAAACTGCGCGCATATGCACAGGAAAGCCTTCAAACCTGATGGAATATGCGCCAATCTTGACAGGCTTTCGCACAAGCACCTACCGTAGAGAACAAGTACACCGGCTGTACAAACGTTCACGCGCGGCAATGGCGGTTCTGGGCGACCGCCGAAAGGACGATCAGGGTTGGCGACTTTGGCATCGGAGCGCGAAGAACGACGGGCGCGAAGGGCTCTGCCCGTCTGGCTGACCGGCGACCACCCCTTTCCCTGGCTCGCCCCGCTGATCGCCATGATCCTGGCGTTCGGCATCTATCCGCTGGTCTACGCGGTCTGGCTGACCATGAACCAGCAGAACCGCTTCACCCGCCAGATCGAATTCGTCGGCGCGCAGAACTGGCTGAAGGCCTTTGGCGACGAGCGCATGTGGAACGCGCTCAGCGTGACCTTTACCTATACGGCGGTCTGCCTGGTGATTCAGGTCGTCCTTGGCCTCGGCATCGCGCTGCTTCTCGACAGCGACCGCCGGGGCTACGGCGTGCTGCGGGCACTGATGACCCTTCCGCTGGTCGTGCCGCCTGCCGTGACGGGGCTGATGTTCCTCCTCATGCAGGACGGGCAGTTCGGCGTGCTGGCCTATTATCTCCGCCTTATCGGCCTCGCCGATCCCAGCAGTCCGATCCTGGCGAACCCGCAAACCGCGCTTGCCGGCGTCATGCTCGCCGACATCTGGCAATGGACGCCCTTTATGGTGCTGATCATGCTCGCCGGCCTTCGCGCCTTGCCGAAGGAGCCGTTCGAGGCCGCGGCGATCGACGGCGCCAATGCGTTGCAGACCTTCCGGCATCTGACCTTGCCGATGCTCGGCCGGGTCCTGGCGGTCGCGGTGCTGATCAGGACGATCGATCTCTTTCGCATCTACGACTACGTCTACGCCATGACGGCCGGCGGACCGGGGACGGTGACGACGACCCTTAGCTTCTACGCAGGCCGCGCCTTCGGCGTCGCCGACTTCTCCTATGCGGCTACACTCAGCCTGATCACCTTGATCCTTCTGAACATCGTCTGCTTCGTCTTCATCAAGCTCGCGAGGGTGAAGTTCTGATGCCGGGCAACCACAGCTCCAGGATCATCCGCGACGTCTTTGCCTGGTTGGTCGTGCTGATTTTCGTCTTCCCGCTCTTCTGGTGGGTGCTGGCGTCCTTCAAGCCCTATACGGCGATCTTCAACCAGGTCCCGATCTACACCGACTTCACGCCGACCACCGAGAACTATGAGATCACCATTCTCGGCAAGTCGCGGATCTCGCTGGAAGGAGGCATCGGCGGGCAGACTGGCGGCGCGTCGAGCTACTACTCGATTCCGTCCATCGTTGACAGCATGATCGTCGCCGTTGGCTCGACGGTGCTCGCTGTCTTTCTCGCCACACTCGCCGCCTACGGCCTCTCGCGCTTCGCTTTCAAGGCGAAGGAGCATTTCGTCTTTTTCGTTCTGGCGCAGCGCATGATGCCGCCCATCGCCGTGGCGATCCCGCTGTTCTTCATCTTCCGGGACCTCGGGCTTAGAGACACCCATCTCGGCCTGATCCTTGCCCACACCTTGATCAATCTCCCGCTCGCCACACTGCTCCTGAAGAGTTTCTTCGACGACGTCCCGCGAGAGCTCGACGAGAGCGCCATGCTGGACGGCGCCACTCGGCTCGACGTCTTCCGTATGGTCGTCCTGCCGCTGGTGAAGGGCGGCATCGCGGCGACCGCCGTGCTCTGTTTCATCTTCTCCTGGACCGAGTTCCTGATCTCGCTCCAGATGACCACCTCGATTCGCACCATCCCGGTGAAGATCACCACCTTCGTGACATCGACGGGCACGGAATGGGGGATGATCACGGCCCTGGGCAGCGCCGCCCTTCTGCCGAGCTTCATCTTCATCATGCTCGTCCAACGCCATCTGGTTCGCGGCCTGACCCTTGGCTCGTTGAAGGATTGAACCGTCGGCGAGACGGACGCGTACGAGATATCACCAAGCTCAAACAGGGAGGTAACCATGAGCTTCAAGGACTATGATCGAAAAACCTACATCGCCGACCTGGCGGGCAAGTTCGCCCGGCGCGGCATGTCCAAGCGAGAGTTCCTGCGCAAATCCGCCATGGCCGGCGTCGGCTTCTCGTCCTTCGCTGCTGCCTTTCTCGGTGGTGCTCGTCCCTTCAATGGCCTGACCAATCTCGGCACGCCGCTCGCCCAGGCGGCTACGCCCGACGATGTCGCCGCCTGGCTTAAGGACGTCGGCAAGCCGTTCGCAGGCCAGACCATTCGCTACACCTCCGAAGCCACGCCGCCGACCAACGTCGCCTCCGAGCTCAAGTCCGAGTTCGAGGAACTGACCGGCATCAATGTCGAGATCGAGATCGTGCCGCTGGAGCAGGTTCTGCAAAAGGCGACCCTCGACGCCCAGGGTCAGCTCGGCACCTATGATCTCTACTATCTCGACCAGGCCTGGGCTGCCCTGTTCTCGCCGGACACCATCAACCCGCGCGAGCTCTATGACAGCAAGCCCGAACTCGCCATGCCCGGCTATGACTGGGACGACTTCTCGCCGCCGCTGGTGGATGGCATAGCCATGGCTTACGGCGCGCAGATGGGTGTTCCCTTCGATATCCCGATCGCCATTCTGATGTATCGTAAGGACCTCTACGACAAGCACGGCTTCGAGGTGCCGACCACCATGGCCGACTACATGGAGGTGACGAAGGCGCTGCATGAAGCCGAGGTCGGCAACGGCATCTACGGCACCACCGGCCAGCTCAAATCCGGTCACTACTCATTGGAATGCGACTGGACCATCTGGCTCTGGGCCCATGGCGGCTCGATCTTCAACAAGGATCAGATGTTCTCCGGCAATGACGAGCAGGGCATGGAAGGCCTCCGCTACATGCTGGAGCTGGTCGAGTACATGCCGGCTGATGCGCTCACTTGGACGTGGGACGGCCAGTGGCAGTCCATGGCCCAGGGCATCGCCGCCCAGTGCATCTCCTGGGGTGAGTTCTTCCCAGGCCTGGACGGCGGCGACTCGAAAGTGGGTGGGGGGCTCATGGAAGCCGCCATTCCACCGGAGGAGACCTCGGTGCGCGCACCGGAAGATGCCGGCTTCAACGAGATCCCGCATATCGGCCATCAGGGCGGTTCTTCGATCGCGCTCTCGAAATATTCGAAGAATCCGGATGCCGCCTGGCTCTTCATGCAGTGGGTCACCTCGAAGGACGTGGTCGCCAGAAGCTCGACGGTCGGCGGCGGCGCTTCGCCGGTTCGCCTCTCGGCCTTCAAGGACGAGCGCGTGCTCGCTGCGGCCAAACCGGGCGCTGGCACTACTCGCCACTTCCCGGCGATCGAGTGGACCATCAACAACCGCATGGGCTCCGAGCCCGATCTGCCGAGCTGGCCGGAAATCGCCAACAATGTGATCCCCGTCCGCCTCGGCGAACTGCTTGCCGGCCAGATCGACAGCCCGGAGGCTGCGATGGAGTTGATCGCCAAGGAAACCGACGAACTCGCCGCCCCCTTCCGCGGCTAGTCGTCAGCGACGACGGGCTGGACTTGCCTGAGCTTGTTCGATCCGTCGTCGCCTCAGCGGTGGCAGGCTGTGTCGTTTGATGCGTTCGGTCTGCCACCGCGCCTAGCTTATAGGCGAAGAGAAATGCTGTCGCTGCGAGCCAAGCTGAGGCAGCTTCTTCGTCCCTGCAAATGGGGAAGGCTGCGTTAACGAATGGTCAACACGACCGCGCTAGCATCCTGTTCAGGAAGGGTCCATGCGACCGTGGGAGTCCGAGCTGAGGTCACCATGTCTTCAGGCGGACGGATTCCCAGGGTCGCATGGACCAAGCATCACGGTAACGACCGGTTATGAAGAAAGGGTTAAGGGTAAGAGCTTTCGGATGTGGCGCGCAGGATCCCTGGCGTTCTGTCATCCAATATTCGCGATACGCTCTAAACCCGCCTGTATACAAGAATGTCAGGAAAGCTCGTTCAAGCCGTCAGGCATCCTCCATGTTTATCGCTAACCCTTTGTTAGAGAAGATCTGCCACCGTGGCGTTCTGGTCCATGCGATCGTGAGAGTCCGTGCTGCGGAGGGAGGATTCTCGGGCGGGCGGACCCCCAGGATCGTTTGGACCGTGAAGAGTTCTAACGGCGGAAAGCTAACGGGGCGTAAATGTGGGGTGATGAGACGAGATAGAGCGGATTTGAGCCCTTTGATTGATAGGATATCGGAGCGATGGCAGCGTTGGAGCCCGAAGGTAGTGGTGGCAAGGCAAGCGATGGCCACCGAGTCTTCCCCGCTGAGAAAGCATTCTGAAGTGAACGAATAGTTATGACCAAAGATCTCGTCATTGGCATTGATAGCAGTACGACCGCGACCAAGGCGATTGCGTGGACCGGCGACGGCGCTCTCGTCGCTGAGGGTCGTTGTGCGATCGAGCTTCGTAATCCTGCACCGCTTCACTACGAGCAGGACGCGCAGGACTGGTGGCGGGCGCTATGCGGCGCTTTCGGCGAGCTTAGACAAGAGATCGACCTTACGCGGACAGCGTCCATCTCGATCGGCAACCAGCGCGAGACCTGGGTCGCCGTCGATGCTGAGGGCCAGGCCCTCCGGCCGGGCATGGTCTGGATGGACGAGCGCGGCCGTCCCGATGTCGATCTCCTGGAACGCGCCGTCGGCCGCGAGCGGCTGCTGGAGATCACCGGCAAGACCCCAGGGCCCTTGCCCTGTCTTTATTCGATCCACTGGATGAAGCGCGAGGAGCCCGATCTCTACGCTAGGGCGGCGCGCTTTCTGGACGTCCACGGTTTTCTCGTCCATCGCCTGACCGGTGATTTCCGGACCAGCTGGTCAAGCGCCGATCCAACCGCTTTGCTCGATCTCGAGAGCAAGCGCTACGCGCCGGCGATCCTGGATGCGCTGGAGCTCGGCGAAGAAAATTTTGCCGAACCTTGCCGGCCAGGGAGTGTGCTTGGCGAGCTGCACGCCGCGGCTGCCGAGGCCACCGGCCTCCCCATAGGGACGCCGGTCGTCGCCGGTGGAGGGGACGGGCAGGCGGCCGGGCTTGGGACGGGCGTTCTCGGGCCTCGGCGCGCCTATCTCAATCTTGGCACCGCGTCGGTCTCAGGCGTCTATGGCGAGACCTACGCGACCGACCCCGCCTTTCGCACCATGACGTCGCTCACTGGCGAAGGTTATATCTTCGAGCTTTGTCTGATCACCGGCACGTTCCTAACCAACTGGCTCGTTGAGCAGCTGTTCGAAGAGGACCCGCGAACCAACCCCGACGTCTATGACCAACTAGAGCGCGAGGCGGCTCGCCTCCCGGTGGGGGTGGATGGGTTGATGCTCATGCCCTATTGGGGCGGGGTGATGACGCCTTACTGGGACGCCGATGCGCGCGGCGTCCTGATCGGGTTGTCTTCGGAGCATGGGCGCGGGCATGTCTATCGGGCGATGATGGAGGGCATCGCGCTCGATGAGGCGATGGGGCTGCAGGGCATCGAAGCCGTGACGGGGGAGCGGGTCGAGGAGCTGTTGACCATCGGCGGCGGTTCGAAGAGCGATCTCTGGTGCGGGATCGTCGCCAATGCCACCGGCAAGCCGGTGAAGCGCCTCGCGACCGCCGAAGCCACCAGCCTTGGCGCCGGGATCGCAGCGGCGATCGGCGCGAACTGGTTCGGAGATTTTTCCGCGGCTGCTGAATCCATGGCCGGCAGTGTTGAAGATACGATCGAACCGGAGCCTGCGGTTGCCGAGCGCTATGCCGAGCTGCTTGGGATCTATAAGCGCCTTTATCCGCAGACCCGCTCGATCCTGAACGATCTGACCGCGTTCAAGGAGGCGGGGCGCAAGTGAGCAAGGACTATGGAGGCGTCCTGAACGATCTCGTCGCCGGACGCTGGCGCCACCCCATATCGGGAGAAACCGCCTCGGTCGACTTCAAATCGATCGCCATCCGAGACACTTTGGACGGGGACGAACCGTCGCTCCTGGACTCCATCGGTTTTGCAAAGAAGAAGATTGCGGTCGTCAGTGACAGGTTCACCCGTGATGCGCTCGCTGGTCGCGTGGTTCGCCGTCTGGAGACTGCGGGCCTCCATCTCGACGACATCGTCTGGGCGAACCCGCGTTGCTCCGACGAAGGCGTCGAGGAACTGCGCGGGCTGACCTCGGCGGCCGAAGCGCTGGTCGCCATCGGGTCCGGCACGATCAATGACAGCGTCAAATATGCCGCCTTTCTGGACGGCAAGCTGTTCGCCACCTTTCCGACATCGCCGATGACGGCGCATTTCGCAGGCTCGGCCTCGGTCAGAGTCGACGGCATGAAGAAATCGATCCCCGCCCATCATGCCGAAGGCGTGTTCGCCGACTTGAATGTGCTCCAAGCCTGTCCGATGCGGCTGATCTGGTCCGCCTATGCCGACGTCGTCTGCCGCACCACGGCGCAGGTGGACTGGCTCCTGTCCCATCGCCTCCTGGACACGTCGTACCACGACACGGTCTACCACTTGCTCGCGCCTGACGAACCAGTGCTCATGCGAGAGCCGGATGCGGTCGCGGCCCGCAACGTCGACGCGATCGCCCGGGTGACGCGCATGAACGGGCTGATGGGGCTCGGCACCGCGTTCGCCGGCACCACCCATCACGGCAGCATGGCCGAGCACATGCTGTCCCACTATATCGACATGTTCGCAGGCGACGCCCATCCGGGCTCTACCCACGGCGAGCAGGTCGGTGTCGCGACGCTGGCGATGAACCGGCTGCATCATCTCATTCTCGACGGCGAAGCACCTCCCGTTCTCAGGCCGACGGAGGTCGACCGGGATGAGATCGCGAAAAGATTTGGTAAAGTGATCGCTGAGGCCAGCCTCAAGTCCTTCGAGTCCAAGCGCTTCGATCAGGCAGCGACCGATCGCCTCAACGAGAAACTCGGCGATATCTGGCCGGAACTCCGAAAGGAGCTTCGCCCGCTGCTGCTCGATCCCGATGACGTCGAGGATGCGCTTCGCCGGGTCGGCGCACCTGTATCGGCCGGCGATCTTGGTCTATCAGTCGACTTCTGGCAGGACGCCATTCGCTACAGCCGTTTCACACGGGATCGCTACACCATGCTCGACCTTGCCGGTGACGCCGGACTCCTCGACGATTTTTCGAACAGCTGCAGCTGATGGCGAAGATCACGATCATCGGCTCCGGCGTGATGGGCACGTCGATCGCCGTGCCCGCTCTCGACAATGGCCATCAGGTCACGCTGGTCGGCAGCCCTCTCGACGACGACATCATCGAGACCATGCGGCGCGGCGACGCCCACCCCAAGCTCGACCGGCCGCTGGCCGGGGAGGTGACCTATCGTCGCCAGGATGAGCTGACGGTGGACGAATTGCGGGCGTCGGACATCGTGCTGCTCGGGGTGAGCAGTGCAGGTGTCTCTTGGATTCTCGATTATCTACAAGGGTTCGGCGTGCCGATCTCGACGCTCATGATGATCACCAAAGGCCTGGATGTCACCGAAGATGGCGGCGTGCGCACGCTGCCGCCGCGTGTCATCGAGGCCTTGTCAACGCTCGGCCCGTTGGCTGTCATCGGCGTCGGTGGTCCCTGCATCGCGCGGGAGCTGTCGAACCGGGCGCCGACCGCCGTCGTCTTTGGTTATTCAGATCGCGAAGCGGCTGTCTTCTGTCAGAAGGTGTTTGGGACCGAATACTATCACGTCAGGACGTCTTCGGATCTGATCGGCGTCGAGGCGAATGCGCCTCTCAAAAACTTCATGGCGATCGGCGTTGCCGCCACCTGGTCCCGCTACCCCGATCCGATCAAGGACGACGCCCGCCAGATGAACCCAACGGCCGCCGTGTTCGAGCAGGCCACCCACGAACTCGCCCTGCTTACCCAATGGCTCGGCGGCAACCCCATGACCGCGTTACGCCTCGCCGGCGCCGGCGACCTGTTCGTCACAGTCAATGCCGGTCGAAATTCGCGCCTAGGCCTTCGTCTCGGAGCGGGCGACAGCGTGAACGAAGCCCTCGCAGGGCCTTTAAGAGGGGAGACGGTGGAGGGGGTGGATACGGGGCGGGCACTCGGGCCGGGGCTCTACAAGGCCTGGCAGAAGGACCCGGTGCTTGCCGCAGAGATGCCGCTAACACGTGCTCTCTTGAACGCGATCCTGCATGACCAGGCCTTCAGCTTCGACATGGGCGCCTATTGGCACCGGGGTGACTAAACGAGGAAACAATGATGTCCGATAAGAAAGTTGTGCTGGCTGCCGACCATCTGGGCCTGCCGTTGAAGGATGCGGTGAAGACGCATCTCGAAAAACGAGGCGTCGCTGTCGACGATCTTGGTGTGAACAGCGAAGACCCCGTCGACTACCCGGATGTCGGCCGTCAACTGGCGGAGAGGATAGCTGCCGGCGACTATGAGCGCGGCATTTTGGTCTGTGGTACCGGGGCCGGCATGGCGATCGTCGCCAACAAGGTGCCGGGCGTGCGCGCTGTCTGTGTCACCGATCCCTATACGGCGGAACGCGCGATCGCATCCAACAATGCGCAGGTGATCACCATGGGCGCGCAGATCACAGGCCCCTCGGTGGCCACCATGCTGGTCGATATCTGGCTCGCTAACGAGTTCAACGCCGAACGCTCCGGCAAGAAAGTCGCCAAGATCGACGCTTTGGAGGGCCGAGGCGGCAGCGAACGTCGCTGATCGTTTACTTTTCCTGCTTTAGCCGCCTAGCGGTATCGACGGCGGCATAGGTCAAAACGCCATCAGCGCCAGCCCGTTTGAAGGCGAGCAGCGCCTCGGCCATCGCCTTGTCGCCGTCCAGCCATCCATTGGCGCCGGCAGCGTGGATCATGGCGTATTCGCCGCTGACCTGGTAAGCGAAGGTCGGTACGCCGAAACCGTCCTTGACGCGCCTGACGATGTCGAGATAGGGCATGCCGGGCTTGACCATGACCATATCGGCGCCTTCGGCCAGATCGAGGGCGACTTCGCGAAGCGCCTCGTCGGTATTGGCGGGATCCATCTGATAGCTTTGCTTACCCTTGCTCTTAAGGGTGCCGGCAGAACCGACCGCATCGCGAAACGGCCCGTAATAGGCTGAAGCATATTTTGCGGCGTAGGACATGATCTTGGTATTGACCATGCCGCGTTCTTCCAGCGCCTGGCGGATAACGCCGATCCTGCCATCCATCATATCGGAAGGCGCGATGACGTCGCAGCCGGCATCGGCCTGGACCATGGATTGGCGGATCAGCACCTCTAGCGTCTCGTCATTGAGGATGTCGCCCGCCGCGTTCAGAAGTCCGTCATGGCCATGGCTGGTATAGGGATCGAGCGCGACGTCGCAGACGACGCCGATCTCCGGCACCTGGTCCTTGATCGTCCGAACCGTTCGGCAGATGAGATTGTCCGAATTGCCGGCCTCGGCGCCGTCATCGGTCTTCAGTTCGGTCGGGGTGACCGGAAACAGCGCCACGGCCGGGATACCGAGCGCGCAGGCCTCGGCGATGGCCGGCAGCAGAAGATCGATGGAAAGACGCTCGACGCCGGGCATGGAGGCAACGGCCTCGCGCCGGTTTTCTCCTTCGAGCACGAAGACCGGCCAAATAAGATCAGCGACGTCCAGGCGGTTTTCGGCAACCATCCGCCGTGACCACGGATCCTGACGGTTGCGCCGCATCCGAGTCTTCGGAAAAGAGGCGGTGAATGCTGCGTTGTTTGATGACGGCATGATGTGTTCCCAAAGGTAATCGGGGAATTTATAGACGTCGTGACGCCATTCGCCTAGAGACTGCTGACCTCGTCCTGGTCCCGCATGAGACCGAAGACGGAAACGACCGTCATGAGAGGCTGACGGTCATGACGGCGACATCGCCTGCAGCAGTCGATCTCGTCCTCACGGATGGAAGAATGCCAGCCGGCTTCGAGCCATAATTCGAACCGATTTATAGGTAACTTAGAGGTGAATAGATGAAGTTGGAGGCGAAATGTCGCAGTTCAGTTGGTCTTCTGCGCAGACGCGCGACGACTCTCACGTTGCAGCCTCATCATTGGCTCGACATTGACCCGCCATCGTCGCACAATAGTACAACTTGATGGTCGCATAATCTGCAGAAAACTGGGCATTGCCCAACCCAAAAGTGTTTTAGGGTAAAGTGAAGATTATTTGGCCAACTTTAGGAAATCTTTATGCTTTTCGGGTCACGCTTGTCGACAGAACGATGTATTTTTGCGGAATTGCCCAGCTCATTCCCGCAAAAATATAAACAGAGGTTGCAAAACCTTTTATCTCATGCTCGTTATCCGTTAGAGACATGGTTCCCGGACAGACATGTGAATCGAGGCCAACGTGAAGCAAAGCTATCTCGAAACAATTCGCTTAATCGAGCGCCTTCACCGCCGATTTCTGGATGTGATCAAGACAGAGTTGGATCGTCTTGGAATTGAAGACATCAACAAT
Organism: Pseudomonadota bacterium; assembly: GCA_039197065.1. Classification (GTDB taxonomy): domain Bacteria; phylum Pseudomonadota; class Alphaproteobacteria; order Geminicoccales; family Geminicoccaceae; genus JANQPX01. Next base: position 57,492 of record JBCCUL010000001.1, read on the forward strand.
GTGCAAACGCTGATCCTGTCCAATATCAGCAGCGAGCAGTTGACCGTCGGCGAACTGACGGCAAGGGGCTATTATCTCGGCTCCAATGTTTCCTACAATGTGAAGAAGCTCGTCGAGAACAACTATCTCACGCAGGAGCGGTCGCCGCACGATCGTCGAATGACGCGGGTGAAGGTCTCGCAAAAAGGCCTGGAGCTCTGTGAGCGGGTCGACGCGCTTTATCAGAAGAACGCGATGGAACTGGTGCGTGACGTGGTGACCGAGGATCAGTTGCAGTCGACCAATGAGGTGCTGACCTCCCTGGAACGCTACTGGACCAACTACATCACCTATTCACGCTAGCGAACGGCCGGCGCCGCGGGCTCTATTTTCCGAGCTGTAAGCTTGACCTGTAGGTGCTTATCCGCAACGTCTTAGATGCGGCGCTTAACGCGCCGCTGTTTTTTTCCAAGACGGGTGCAGGCGATGTCGGATCAGTCGAACAGCGTTTTTCCCATCAGCCGTTTCGACGTGCCAGCTCTCGAAGACCTGCCTGACGATCTCCGTGAGAAGATCGAGGTGATCGCGGAGAAATCCGGCTTCGTGCCGAATGTCTTCATGGCGCTTGCGCGCCGACCCGACGAACTGCGTGCCTTCTTCGCCTATTATGAGGCGTTGATGGAGAGGGAAGGCGGGCTTTCCAAAGCTGAGAAAGAGATGATCGTGGTCGCCACCAGTGCGACCAATCGCTGTCCCTATTGCGTGGTTTCGCATGGCGCTTTGCTGCGCATTTTCTCCAAGAACCCGTTGCTCGGCGAACAGGTGGCTGTGCTCTATGAGAAGGCCGACATCACGGAAAGGCAGAAGACCATGCTCGATGCGGCGATGGTCCTTGCAAAAGAGCCCCATGCCTTTGGTGAAGCCGATGTCGAAAGGTTGAAAGACGTTGGATTTTCCGATGACGACATCTGGGATATCGGCGCCATCACGGCGTTCTTCGCCATGTCCAACCGCATGGCGCATCTGACCGATATGCGCCCCAACGATGACTTCTACCTGATGGGCCGCATGCTGCGGAAGAAGGATTGAGGCTGTGACCGAGCCGAACGAAAAGCGAGAAAGACCTGCATCGGATGTTGCCGCCCGAACCGTTATCCCGTCGATGACCCGGCGGCGACTTCTGTCGAGTACGGGACAGATCGCCTTTTTCGCGATGCTGCCTATGGCTTGCGTGCCTGTGATCAACGCGCCCTGGGCGGACGGGACATTCTGGTCCGATGGTCAGGGCTGGAGCGACGAAGCCTATTAGCTCAATCGTCGTCCGTTGCTGACTGGCCGTATGTCTTTGCGCCATCGGCGAGGAAGGCCGCTTCCTCCGGCGTGTTGACCCTGCCGAGAATGCTGTTTCGATGGGGAAAACGCCCGAAACGCCTGATGATGTCGGCGTGCTCGCCGGCGTGGTGGATCATGTTGTCGTCGTCGAGGGCTTTGGCCAGCGCGATCGAGCGTTCCTGATCGGCGAGACGTTCGCTGTGCATATAGGGCAGGTAGAGGAACTTCCGGCGCTCAACGTCCAGTTCCTGGTCCAGGCCTTTCTCGATCGCGCGCGTCGCAACCGCGGCCGCTTGGTCGTCGGTGCTGAACGCCTTGGGCGTGCCTCTGAAGAGATTGCGCGGCATCTGATCGAGGAGCAGGCAAAGGGCGAGCGCGCCGTCGGCGGTCTCTTCCCAATGAGTAAGCTCGCCGTTGGCTGCCCTGGCGTTAAGATTACCAAAGCTCTTTCGGCAAAGCTCGTCGAAAGCTTCGGTCGAATCGTACCAGCGGGGCTTGGTCTCCTCGGCGAACCAGAAATCCAGGGCTTCCTCGATCATCCGCCGGTCGTTTTCGGTCGTCATGGTCCCGTCTCCCCCGGCGCCCCTAGGCGTCATTCGGCATGCAGCCAGCGTTTGGCCCAGCGCGCGAAGAGCCACCGCTGCAGCATGGGCAAGATGTAAATCGGAAGCTGCGCCACGGCAATGACGATCAGAAAGTCGGGGCTGGCGCGATCCGGCATGGCAGCGAGCAGTAGGCCGAGATTGCGGTTGCCGCTGCAGAGACCGGCGGTGAGAGCTTGACGAAGGCCGCGCCAAGCGAACGCGATGGCGGCGATGACCTGCATGAAGATGTTCAGGCCGAAAACGGCGATGGTCGCTGAAATCACGAAGTCCGGCCGCTCGAAGGCGAGTTCGGTCACACCGTCCATGATGGCGATGGCGAACACCAGAAGACCGACGATCGCCAGACCATCGAGAGGGACGGCATGGCGTTCGGTGAAGCCTTCCGGCAGCTTTCGCCGGATAAGCCAGGCGAGGGTGAAGCAGCCGCCGATCAAAAGACCGAGGCGCAGCATCAGCTCGCCGACCGCAATGTCGATCTCGATGCCGAGGAGATGAAGGGCGATCGGCGGCAGCGTGAAGGGAACAAGCGCCGTTGCGGCAAAGGTCAGGACCACGGCGAGCGGCGCATCGAGGCCGATGATCAAAGCGAGGCTGGCCGACGCCATCAGCGGCGAGGCGGCAGCCGCCAGCACCAGACTGTCATGCAGCCCGTCAGCGAGGGGAAGCCACCTCAAGAGGACATTAATGAGAAAGGGGGAGATGATCAGGAGCCAGATCAGCAGGATCAGGGTCAGTGCAGGCTGCCGCGCATAGTCGACAAGCTTTCGCCAGTCCATGCGCAGCAGAGCGATGATGAAGGGCCCGATGATGCCTGGGATCAAGAGAGGCTTCATCAGCGCTGCGAGGGATGGCAGGAGCAGGCCGATGAACACGCCGACCGGCAGGATGACGCTGCCATGACGGCCAAGGGCCGTGAGCGCTCCGACAACCACGTTCATGTCAGCCCTTGTGCTGATTCATCAATGGATGTCCGCTGCCGGTTCGTCACTGCTGCCATGAGGGCTTTCAGTCTTTCTTAACGGTCTCCTGCCAAGGTGCTTCACGGTCCATGCGATCCTGGGAATCCGCGCGCCTGCAGGAGAGAATTGCTGGGGACAGACTCCCAGGATCGCATGGACCCGAGCGTGCAACCCGTTGTAGCCGATATTGGTTAGGAAAGGGTGAATGGAGCATGTCGTCGTTCGAAACGTCGCCATGTCGGTCATGGGTCTCGGCGTCGAAACGACGGCCTGGGGTTGTGCTTGGGCTTGGAATTAAGCGGGCGGCCGGAGAGCGAAACGACGATGTAGCGTCCGGCTGACGGCGTGAGGTCGAAAAGACGAGTTGGGATCGCCGACGACGTCATGCCGAGCCAACGATCTCAAGTCAGCCGGAGGGATTGGAGTCACTTGGGCCGGCCCCTTTCGAGACCGGCCCAAGTCGAGCCTGTCGGCGCTGCCGACCGGCTATTTGATGGCGATGGGTGAGCCCATGGAGCCCGTGGCGCCTCGGATCGGGGAAGGCGCGTAGATATAGGCGAACACGTAGGTGCCGTCGTCGGCGAGCTGCTGCAGACGAAGGTTCTCCTGGTTCACGATGCCATGGCGCGTCTGCAGATATTGATGCGTGCAAAACGCGCAGGTCTCGTTTTCGGGATCAGGCACGGGATCGGTGGCGTTCCAGGTGTCGCCGCCGGTGACGCCGGCCTGCACCTCTTCGGCCACCCAGCGGGCGGTGTCCATGCAGATGCCGGGGGAGCCTTCGTTGAACTTCGCAGGATCTTCCCAGTGCTGTTCCCAGCCATAGCGGAACAGGAGAGCGTCGCCTGCCGCAAATTCGAAGTCCGCCATACCCTGGGCTTCGAGGGCTGCGTTGACGTCATCCATCGAAGCGCATTCGCCGGCGTTCATGTCGCCGCGCGACGCTGCGAAGTCGATGAGAATGCCGCGCGCGACGATCGGGTGGAGCTTCTCGGCGCCCAGCTTTTCCAGGCCATAGGTGCCGCCCATCTCGGCGCTGGTGAAGCCGTTGTAGAAGCGCATTTCGCTGCGATCGCCGTCTTTGCCAATCTGCACGCCGATATGGCCGAGGCCGTCGAACTGCGTGCCGACCTGGCCGATCTCGGTGGCGAGAAACTCGTCGTTCCAGACGATCTTGTTGGCGCCGAACGGGCCGCCGGTGGGTGAGCCCGGAATACGCAGGCTGAACTTGCGCGAGCCGAAGAGCGGCATGTCAGCGTGGTAGTCGTGGCCAAGCTCGTAGGTAACGCTTTCCTCGATGAGACCGATGGCATCGAGCACGACCTCGGGTTTCTTGTGCCAGTTGGTGGAGCCGGCCTCGTCATCTTCGCCCCAGAGCGGGTGCGGCCACCATTTTTCGCCAAGTGGCGTTTCCATATTGGCGCCATCCACCCAAGGCTTGTCGCCACAGTCCTGCCAGCTCTCGGGGCTGCACTCAGCCAGAGCGCCGCCGCCGGTCAAGACCAGCGAGCCTGCCGCAATGATCGTTGTTCTCAGTCCAAACATCGCATGCCTCCCTGCCGTTTATTTGTCGGGCAATATTAACACGGTATTGGGATAGGGTCAGTACTGACTAGTAATCAATGAGGCTGCTAAATAATAAGTTAGGTTATTACATAAAATTTCAGATGCTGCTACAATCAAACTGCGGGATGCGCGCGCAATCATGCCGGATTGCCGTTCTCATCGAGGGGCATTAAGCGTCAATATGGGAAAGCATGCGGAGATGGGGGCGCTATGAGAAATCTCGATGGCCTTGTTCAGGCTCTCGAAGGGATGGCGACAACGTCGGATCCGGCGAAGCTTCGTCAGAAGAGCCGTGATTTTTTCTGGTACAGTCCGGTCCTGAAGCGTCAGCTCGACGACGTCGTCGCGGATCTGGTTGTCGAGGTGCGGAGCGAAGCTGACGTCGTCACGGTGCTTGCGGCCTGCCATCGGCACGACGTTCCCGTCACCGTGCGGGGTGGTGGTAGCGGCAATTACGGCCAGGCCATGCCGCTCAAGGGCGGCGTCGTGCTCGATCTCGCCAAGATGGACCGGGTCGGATCGGTAGCGCCCGGACGGGTGCGCGCGGAGGCGGGTGCGAAGCTCTCCAGGATCGACGAGGCCTGTCAGGCGGACAGCGGCCAGGAGATGCGCTTTCACCCCAGCACGCTCAAGATGGGTACGATCGGCGGCTTCGTCGCCGGCGGCTCGTCGGGGATCGGCTCGATCACCTGGGGGCTTTTGCGCGACCCGGGCAATATCCTGATGACCCGTGTGGTCACCATGGAGGCGGAACCGCGCGTGCTTGAGCTTAGAGGGCGCGACATTCAGCAGGTGAACCATGCCTACGGCACCAATGGCGTGATCACCGAGCTCGAGATGCCGCTGGCGCCGGCCTATGACTGGATCGATATCATCGTCGGCTTCGATGATTTCTTGGAGGCGACGCGCTTCGCCGATGCGCTCGCCCGTGAAGATGGTATCCTGAAGAAGCTGATCAGCCCGCTCGCCGCACCGATCGGTGAGCGCTATTTCAGGCCGCTCAAGAACCGTATTCCTGACGGGCAGTCGCTGGTCCTTTTGATGATCGCCGACATCGCCATGGCGGACTTTTCGGATTTTCTCAGGCACTGGCCGGGCAGAGTTCTCCTGGAGCGAGCGGCGTCCGATCCGAAGCGTAAGGGCCTGCCGATCTATGAACTCTCCTGGAACCACACGACGCTGCATGCGCTTAAGATCGACCCCGACATCACCTATCTTCAGGTGCTCTATCCGCCGGGCGAGCATCTGGAGCGGGTCCGACTTATGCATGAGACCTTTGGGGACGAGGTCATGCAGCACCTCGAATTCGTGCGCTTCGGCGGCGAGATCGCCTGTTTCGGCCTGCCGCTGGTCAAGTTCACCACGGAAGAGCGGCTGGACGAGATCATCCGCTTTCACGAGGACAATGGCTGCCCGATTTTCAATCCCCATGCCTACACCCTGGAAGAAGGCGGCATGAAGGCGATCGACAAAACCCAGCTCGCCTTTAAGCGCGAAGCCGATCCGAAGGGACTGCTCAATCCTGGAAAGATGCTGGCCTGGGACAGCCCCGACTATGACGGGTCGGATCGCCAATCCTATCTCTACCGATCCCTGGATCAGGCCTGATGCGCATGCTCGTCGTCTACGCCCATCCAGTCGACACCAGCTTCGCAGCGGCGCTTTGCCGCGAGGTGCAAGAGGCTTTGGAGAGCAAAGGGCATGAGATCAGGCTTCTCGATCTTTATCGCATGGGCTTCGATCCCGTTCTTCCCCCGGACGAGCATCGAAACTACGAAGTGAGCGGCCCGCATCGGGACGTGCTCGACGACCACATCGCCGCGATCAAATGGGCGGAAGGTCTGATCTTCGTCTATCCCACCTGGTGGTATGGGCTACCGGCCATTCTTAAGGGGTGGCTGGACCGGGTCTGGCTGCCGGAGGTGACGTTTGCTCTGCCTGAAAGCAAGGGGCCGATCCGGCCGCTGATGCAGAACATACGGCTCTTGGGCGGGGTTTCGACTTACGGCGCGGGCTGGTGGTGGACCCGCTATGTCGGCGATCCCGGACGCCGCACGATCATGCGCGGCGTGCATGCGCTTTGCGCCCGGAACTGCCGCACCTTCTGGCTCGCTTTGCACAAGATGGACAGCTCCACCGATGCAGGTCGTGCCGAGTTCCTACAACGCGTTAGGCACCGACTGGCGAAGTGCTAGCCGCCCTCCAAAAGAAGATGGCTCTTATAGGCCCTGTGGCTGTTGCCGGCTATTGCGGGTTGCCGTTCTCATCCAGCAGGAGCAGTTCGTCGGCCGGGTCGATCTGATCGTCGTTGAATGACAGCAGCTGATCGTCGGAGAGATTGGCGCCCGATGCCGCGGGTGCGGCTGCTGGCGCTGGTGCAGGCGCTGCCGCAACCTGTGTGTCGGCGGCAGCCGGGGCTGCTGCTGCTGGCGCTGGAGCCGGTGCTGCGGCCGGTGCGACGGCGGCGATGACCGGGGCCGGACGGGCCAACTCCTCAGGCGTCAGCTGCTCGCGCGGCGCCGGGGGCGATGGTGCGATAATCTGCTCGACAACGGCTGGAGCCGCAGCGACCGCAGGCTGCGCCGGCGTGACTTCGGGCTGGGCAGCAGGTGCGACCGCGGCAACTTGTTGCTGTGCAGGAACCTGCTGCTGTTGCTGTTGCGCCTGAACCTGTTCGGGTTGCACTTGCTGCGGCTGAACCAGAAGAGGCTGTGCTGCCGCATCGGCCACCGTCGTCTCAAGCGGCGCGTTTGCGGCGGCTTGAAAATTCTGCGGAGTGTTGGGCGAACTCAGAACGCTGACATCGGGTCCGGTTGCGGGCGGAACGACGCCTCGGCCCGCGAGCAATTGAGCGCCTAGCTGTTCGATCGAAATGTTGAGATCGTCGATCCGCGAGCCGAGCGCCGTCATCTGCACGTCCATGCCGTCGAATCGCCGTTCAGTCTCCATCAGCTGATCTTTCAGATGGAAGATATCATTGGCGATCCAGACCAGGCCTGAAAGGAGCAGAGCGCCGAAGAGCGCGGTCGTCCAAGCCATGATATTCTGAGCGCGACGCAAATGATCATGGGACTGGCCGAGATGTTCGACCGAGCCATTCATGTCCTGGATCGTCCACTGCAAGGAACGGACAGCACCTGTCATCCCCGCCGACGGCGCTTTCGCTGCTGTAGCCATCAATCACCCGCTGGTCATTGTTTTCAACATGATCCGGAGATCTCGGAAGGAGGCCTTGATCTGCATCAAAGCCGATCCACACCTGCTGCCGATTCGCTCCCGATCCGACCCATCCCAATCAAGCGGTGCCACCGCTGACTTTTTTGCTTTCCCGATGCAAATGCAAAAACACTGCAGTTATTCCCTCGGAGCGTCGGGAAATTCCGCAAATCTTTTCACGGGTAAGCTTTTAGAGGTCAAGCAATACTCGGCTACTATGGCAACCGTCTTCCGGGAAAGAAAGGTGGCATCTGGTCGCGTCGGTTGAATGAAGATGGCGGGTGATTGAGGCTATTTCGCCGTATAACCGCCATCCACCGGCAGCGTTATGCCTGTGACGAAACTCGCTGCATCGGACGCCAGAAAGAGAGCCGCTCCGGCCATCTCCTCCGGTCGTCCCCAGCGACCCATCGGGGTTCGTTCCAGGATCTGGCGGTCTCTTTCATCTTCGCGCCAGAAATTGGTGAGCTTGGTCTCGATCCAACCGGGCGCGATGCCGTTGACCCGGATGCCTGATGAAGCCCAGGCCACGGCCAGCGTCTGGGTAAGCTCGAGAACGCCCGCCTTGCTGGCGCCGTAGCCGGGAGAGCCGGGTGCGCCAAAATAGCTGGTCATCGATGCGATATTGATCACAGAGCCTGGGCCCTTTTTGAGGTGAGGGAGAGCCGCCATCGAAAGACGGAAGGTGCCGTTCAGGTTGATCGCGATCACCTTATCGAAGTTTTCCGGCTCATAGGCTTCTTCGTTTCGAACGGTGTTGCCGGCGCAGTTCACGAGGACATCAAGTGCGGGCAGGGTGGCTGGAAGGGCGTCGATCGCAGCGCCATCCTGCATGTCAAGCTGGCAATAGGTGAGGCCAGTGAGATCGTTTGGATAGTCTCCGGCGCCGGCGCGCGTGCCGGTGATCCAGACATCGCCGCCGGAACGCTGAAAGGCTTTGGCGATGGCGAGGCCGATCCCGCTGGAACCGCCCGAAACCAGAATGACCTTGCCGCTGTAATCGAATGTCGCCTGCATCATTGCTGCCCTTTCTATTCTCCGCCCACGCCGCGTTCGACAAGCTGATCCAGCGGGAAGCGATCCACCTCGATAAGAAGTTCGGCCAATGCCTCGGCGGCATGCTCCACCAAAAGCCGGCCGCGTGCCGCATCGGCTGACGCCGCATCGCCACATGCGCCGGACGGGTGCAGATCCTCCGCCTTCCAGCCCATACGGCCCGCGCCGACAGGCGACAATCGCCGATAGCCATCGGCTGCCATGCTGGCCTGAAGCGGCTCGAAGTCTTCGGCCTTGTCCATCGCGACCAGATCCGGATGAAGATGGAGCATGATCGAGGTTTCGATCTCGCCGGCGTGGATGCCGAACCGGATCTCGCCATCGGAAAACAATCCGTCCGGCAGTCCGCTAGCAAACCAGCTATGGGCCATGACCAACATGCGCTCCTTAATGCGAAGCTCACGGGCGACGATGTCCATGATCGAAGCCTGGCCGCCATGGCCGTTGAGCAGCACCAGTTTCCTAATACCGGCACGGGCGACGGACATACCGATCTCGGTCCAGGCGCGGTTCAGTGTGTCTGCGGAAAGCGTCAGCGTCCCGCCAAAGCCGATATGCTCGTCGCTCTTGCCGATCGGCATTATCGGAAGGGCGAGAGCCTGCACAGGCGATGCCATGGTTTTCATCGCCTGTGCAAGAATGCCCTGAACGATCATGGCATCGACGCCGACCGGCAGGTGGGGGCCGTGCTGCTCGATCGCGCCGACCGGCAGGATCGCGATCGTGCGGCCTGGGTCCTGCGCCTCGATCTCGGGGCTGGTGAGGTCCTGCCAATAACGTATTCTGCCGCTTGCTGTCATCTTGGTCTCGCTTAATGCGCGATTTGGTGCTGCGTGGCGAAGCCGTCGCCGTGTCAACCGATTGCAGCTGACGGTCGAGGCTGCAAAAAGGCTGGCTGGTACCCTTTGGCATGCCATGGAGAGAAGCCGATGATCAAGCGCCTTACGCCTCACGGTATCCACCCGCCCCTTGCCCGCTATGCTCATGCGACCGAGGTGCCGGCCGGCGCCCGCTGGCTGGTTCTGTCCGGGCAGCTTGGCATTTCCGCCGATGGCGGCATTCCGCCGGATGTCGAGGCGCAGGCGGTGATCTGTTTCGAAAATATCGTCGCCATCCTGAACGAAGCCTCGATGGGCGTCGCGGATCTCGTGCGCCTGACCACTTACCTGACCGATGAGAAGGATCTCGCCAGCTATATGCGGGTCCGCGACCGATTCGTGGCGGATCCACCGCCAGCTTCAACCCTCTTGATAGTTAATTCCTTCAGTAGAAAACAATTTAAAGTTGAAATCGAAGCTGTAGCCGCTAAGGTCGACACCGACCCCTAGTTCGGTCGAGAAACGATGCAGAGGTGGCGATGCGCGAGCCGCTGGTTTTCCTTACGATGATGCTGATTTCCGGTCTGTTTTCGGCCGACTTGGCGGTTGCGGCGTCCGGTGATCGCTGGATTATCGCCGGCGACAACGTCAATCTTCGGCGCGGGCCTGGCCCCGGCCATGAAATCAAGCGACAGTTGAACCGAAACCGAGATGTGGTGGAGCTGGGCCGAGAAGGCGAATGGCATCATGTCGAGGTGGTTGGAACCGGCGGGCTCCTCGGTTGGGTGCATCGATCATTGCTGCAGAGGAGCGATCAGGGCGCCGATGTGCTGCCGGCCGCTATCGCCACTCCCGGTGCCGTGTCGCCATCGACAGCGCCTGACCCGAGCCCGAAAGCCCCTGTCAAGATGCGCGACGCCTTCAAAAAAAGCGATGCGCCTTTGCCGGAGCCAGCCGTTGAGATCGCGGATCCGGAAGCCGTCCTGGAGCAGATGCGCGGTTATGTGAAGCGGCGCGATAAGCTGCCGAAGGATCCGGCGCCGCCACGTGTCGGACATAGCGGCCGGGAGATCATCAGTCCGGTGCCGATCCGAAACCCTGGTGATCAAAGCCGCGTTCCCACCGAACTGGTGCTCGCCTCCAGCAACGAAGTTGCCGGCATCAATCTCGAGGCGATGGAGCATTTTCGCGACAGCGTCTCCTACCTCAACAGCAGGGCCTGGAGTGTCGCCGGCATCAAGCTTTTTTCCGAGATCGAGCCGATTGGCGGCGGCGTCGTCCAGGTGAAGACCACCGATGACTGGTTCGAGGTGCCGAAGATCGGCCAGACCAGCTATCTGAACACCCTGGTCGATCGATGGTCGAGCGCCAAGGCGGACGGCGCACCGGCGGGTGTCATGCTCGTCGACCCGAAAGGCGATCTTCTGATGCACCAAAGCAAGCCCTGACTGCCGGCGGCAGTCGCTCCTCCCGTGGTGGTCGCTCCGCCCGGGGCGGTTGCCGGACCTTGAGTCATCAATGGGCAGGCGTCTACCATCTCATGAGCTGACGAGAACAAGGGGTGACGATGGTCGACTATAAGGAAGCGGGGCGGGCGCTCGCCGAGGCGAGGCGGGATCGAAGGGCGCTCGATGATCTGCCGGGCGGACTGCCGCGGGACGAAGCAACGGCCTATGCCATCCAGCGGGGCGCGATCGACGCCTATGGCGGCAAGCGGGTCGGCTACAAGATTGGTGCGACCAGCCCGGAAGCCCAAGCGCTGCTCAAGACCGACCATCCTTTCAGAGCGCCCTTGTTTGCGGCCGATTGTCACGAAGACGGCGCAAGCTTTGCTTTGCCCGGCTATGGCATCCTCGGCCTGGAGCCGGAGTTTGCTATTCGGCTCGGGCGCGACCTGCCGCCGAAGGGACAGGCCTACAAGCTGGCTGACGTTCGAGAGGCCGTTGCGACCGTCCATCCTGCCTTCGAGATCATCGGTCTTCGCCTGCCGAATGAGCTTTTCAAGAACGCCATCGTGGTCACCGCCGACTTCGGCGCCAATGTCGGCTTCGTTCCGGGCAATGGCGTCAGCGCGTGGCAGGGGCATGATCTGTCTGCCCTTCCGGTGCGGGCAAGTGTCGATGGCGCTGAAGTGGCCGCCGGCTCAGGCGAGAAGGTGATGGGGCATCCCTTGAACGCCCTTCTCTGGCTGATCAACGATCTCTCGCCGAAGGGAGAGGGGCTCTCGGCGGGTGACTGGATCAGCACCGGCACCTGCGCCGGCGTCGTGCCGATCGCGCCTGGTCAAACCGCCGTCGCCGATTTCGGCCCGTTCGGACAGGTCAGCCTGAGCATCGCCCCCTGACAAGGGGCGAATGTTCAGCGAGCGAGATCGGCGAGATCGGCGCCGAGCGTCCGGATGAGATCATCCGGAGAGAGTTCGATCTGCAGGCCGCGCCGTCCGCCATTCACGAAGACGGTGTCATGATCTTTGACGGAATGATCGACGACGGCCTCCAGCTGTTGGCGCTGGCCGAAGGGGCTGATGCCGCCTTTGACGTAACCCGATAGCCGCTCGGCCTCCGAGGTCTCGGCCATGGCGGCGCGTTTGCCGCCGAGTGCGGCTGCCAGGGTCTTCAGCTTTGTCTCAGCGGCAACCGGGGTGAGGGCAACCGCCGGACGCTTCCCGTCGATCATCACGATCAGGGTTTTGAAGATGCGTGCGGGCTCGATGCCAAGCGCCATCGCCGCCTGCTCGCCGATCCCGAAGTCGCCGGGGTCGAAGTCATAGCTGTGCAGCCGCACGGCGACGCCCAGCCGCTGGAGCGCCTGGGTTGCCGGGGTGGTCACCTTCGATCGTGCGGCTTTCTTGCCCATTTCTCGTTGCCTCGGATCTGTTCGGCATTCGGCTGCTGTTGGCGCTACCTCAGGTTCGTTCCTGGCCTCACAAGCCAGGCGGTCACCAGGATGCCGGTCACGAAGCCGCCGAGATGGGCGACGTAAGCGATGTTGCCGAATGCCGGCAGGACCATACCGAGAAGGTTGGTCACCACAAAGAAGCCGGTGAGCGCCAGGAGCAGCTGGGTATTGGGTCCGAGCGATATGCCCCGGCCATGCAGGACAAGACCGGCGCCGTAAAGCGCACCCACACCGGCGGATGCGCCGACCAGCGGCACCTCAGGCGAGCCGCCGATCAGCGCGTGGAGAAAGGCGCCGCCGATGGCGCCGGCTGCAAACACCGAGAAGAAGCTGAACATGCCGAGCTTGCGCTCCAGCACCTGACCCATGACCGCGAGCATGACGCCGTTCAAGGCGAGATGCATCAGACCGCCGTGAAGAAAGGCGTAGGTGATGGGCGCGATAGCCAGCGACCAGATCGGCCACACGTCGACGAGCCAGGCAGCGGGGATGAAGGCGAAATGCAGGATCGTCCAGCGCTCGAAACCGGAAGGCGCGAATTGAATAAGCCCAAACACGACGATCATGACGACGAGCAGGGTCGAGGTCAGCGGCGGAAGGTTGATCGCCGGCGGCTTCGATGACGGTGTGTAGGGATTGATCGCTCGGTCTCCTGAACGGTGTCGGCAACGATGTTGAGTATGACACTATTAGGAGATGCTTATCATTTCATTAAGTCATTAAATTTGGTTTAAGACTCTGAGCGTTCGCCGGGTCAATGGCGAAGGCTGCGGCTCATGTCGATGACGTCGAACCCTGTCTCGGTCTCCATGACCCGAAATTCACGGGCAGCGTAGCCATGGCATTCACGCATGATCGTGCAGCGAAGCGGGCGTCGTTTCGGATCGCAGTCGTCATCGCCATCGTTCAGGAAATCACGGTAGTAGTAGCGAAGATGCACCTCGATGACGCCGTCTTCGGGATCGCTCGCAAAGGCCTCTGTAACGCCATCGATATATGGTGATATGCAGCGCCCGCCTTCTTCCTTTGCGTGGCGGTGATAATAGTTGCTGACGTCCAGCAGCAGTCCCTGGTGCTCGCCGATATCCCAGACCCCGCTCTCCCGCCAATATTGCTGACATCCGGTCAGCGCCAACGCCATGAGGGCGACGGCGACAAGTGCCGGGCGTGCGCCGGTGCGGATAATTCCGGGTATCTGCGTCTCCTCTCGGAGTTGATGTAGGAACGCTCCTAGCAAAAGCCAGCGCGCCGATGCTTTGATCCACATCGCTAAAGGGGTAGAAAACATTTGGCGCCGCCGCCGATCCGGTTGCGCCGACATCAGATGATTGAAGGGATCGAACTGGATGACGATGGCATGACCGAAGCCAGCAATGCGCAGGAACCGCTGCACAACGAAGCCTATGATCAGCCCTTCAATCTGCAGAACCTCAACCATGGCGGCATGATCTTCGCCCGCAACCGTGAGCGCAAATCGCTGAACGGCAGCTGGACCTTCACGCTCGATCGCTTCGATACCGGCCTTCGGCAGCATTGGTACCGGGATTGTCATCTGCCGATCGAGGGCCGCATGGCGCCCTGGGACTATGACGTGCAAAACGGCGAGACCGCGGCGGTGCCGTCCTGCTGGAACGTCTCAAGGCCTGAGTATTTTCATTATGAGGGCACCGCCTGGTACGGGCGAAACTTTGCTTATGCGCCTGAGCTGGATGATGAGCGGGTGTTCCTGCGCGTAGGGGCTGCTCACTATGACACCAAGGTCTTCCTGAACGGAACGTTCCTCGGCAATCATTACGGTGGCTCGACGCCGTTTTTTGTCGAGCTTGGCGCGCATCTGCAGGACGACAACTGGCTGTTTCTCGCCGTGAACAATGAGCGCAGCCTGGATCGCGTGCCGATGCGCCACTGTGACTGGTTCAACTATGGCGGCGTGTTCCGCGAGGTGGATCTGATCAGGCTACCGAAGGTCTTCATCAAGGATTTTTTCGTCCATCTGGTGCCCGACGGCACGTTCGAGAACATTCGAGCGTCGATCGAACTCTCCGATCCGATCGATGTCGAGGTCGACGTCGAGATCCCCGAACTTGGCGTCGATATGCGTCTGCCGGTCCAAGCCGGCCGCGCCGACGTGACGTTTGCGGCAGCGCCTGAACTCTGGAGCCCGGACAACCCCAAACTCTATGAGGTTAGCGTCCGACACGCAGTCGGCGACCGACTGACGGATCGGATCGGCTTTCGGGAGATCAAGACCGAGGGACGCGAGGTCGTCTTGAACGGTGAGCCGATCAGGCTTAGAGGCATCTGCGCCCATGAGGATGATCATGACCGGGGCAGGGTTACCGATGACGAGGACATTCAACGACGTTTTGGTCATGCGAAGGAGCTTGGCTGCAACTTCATGCGCCTTGCCCACTATCCCCATCACGAGCGCGCTGCGGAGATCGCCGATGAGGTCGGCCTGCTGCTCTGGGAGGAGATCCCGGTCTACTGGTCGATCGCTTTCGACAACGAGGCGACGTTTAGGGATGCCGATAATCAGCTGCGCGAGCTCATCATCCGTGATCGCAACCGAGCCTCTGTGATCGCCTGGGGTGTCGGCAACGAAAATGCTGATACCGAGGCAAGGCTCGCCTTCATGCGTCGGCTAACCGGGACGGCGAGGGCCATGGACCCCTCCAGGCTGGCGGCGGCGGCCTGTCTGGTCAATCAACGGGCAAAGCGCATCGAAGACCGGCTGGCGGCCCATCTCGATTTGGTCGGCATCAACGAATATTACGGCTGGTACGAGCCGGACTTTGCAGATCTGGCGGCAATCGGTCAGAATTACGACCTGGATCGCCCCTTGATCATCACCGAAACCGGCGCCGATGCGCCCGCAGGGAGGCGATCGGAAGAAAAGGCGCTATTCTCGGAGGACCAGATGCTCGCTTGCTATGAGCAGCAGTTCGAGACGATCGCCGCCATCGATGCGATCAAAGGATTTTGCCCCTGGATTCTCTACGATTTCAGGACCGAGCGGCGCAAGAACAGCTTTCAGAAGGGCTATAATCGAAAAGGGCTGATCGATGCGGACAAGGAAACCAGGAAGAGCGCGTTTCATGCGCTGAAGCGCTTTTTTCACGAGGTCTGGTAGCAGCGTCTATGCCGAAAATCGTCTATCTCGATGCCTTCCCTGCGGCCAACGCCCATGACATCCTGGCCGAGCGGCCCGATCTCGAGGTGGTGCAGATCCTGTCCTCCACGGCGCCGGATCAGGCCTTCGATATCCTGAAACATGCCCACGCCTATCAGCAGGTTCCGGCGCGCGATGAGGTGCCCGACGCGTTTCGCGCCGACGCTGGCTTCCTCAAGCGTTGCCCGAACCTCTTGATCGTCTCCTCGAATGGTTCGGGCGTCGACACCATCGACGTCGAGGCCTGCACGGCGGCGGGCGTGCTGGTGGTCAACCAGGCCGGCGGCAATGCCGAAGCGGTCGCCGAGCATACCATGGCGATGATCCTCTCCCTCCTGAAGCGTATCGGTGAGAGCGACCGCCTGCTTCGGCGTGGCTGGTCAGGCGCGCGCACCGACCTTTTGGGACGCAATCTCGAAGGTCGGACGATCGGCATCATCGGCTTCGGCTTCATCGGCAGGCGTGTCGCCAGGATTGCGAAGGATGTCTTCGATTGCCGCGTTCTCGCCTTCGATCCTTATGTCGATCCCGCTGACATGATCAGCGCCAAGGTCGAGCCTGTCGGTTTTGATCAGCTCTTGGGGGAGGTCGAGATCCTGTCGATCCATTGCCCGCTCACCAAGGAGACCGAGGGCATGATCGGGGAGGCCGAGCTAGCGCGCATGGCCGAAGGATCGCTGATCATCTCGACCGCGCGCGGCGGCATCATCAATGAGCAGGCCCTGGTCAAGGCGCTTGACGGCGGTGGGATCGCCGGCGCCGGGCTCGATGTCTGGGAGCGCGAGCCGCCGCCTGCCGATCATCCGCTGCTCGCCTTCGACACGATGATCGCGAGCCCGCATACCGCAGGCGTGACGGCGGACAGCCGAAAGGCCATGGCCCGCTACGCCGCGACCCAGTTGATCGAGCTTCTGGATGGCCGCCCGCCCGCTCGTCCCGTCAACCCCGAAGTGGCCGATCGCTACCGGGAACGTTTCGCCGACATCCTCGGCTGGCCCGCCGATCCTTTCTGAACCTTAAAGTGCCGTTGTCCCTGAGACAGGCGATTGCCGCGTCGGCACGCCATGGGCTCTGATACCGACCGGCCTGCGCATGACTGTTTGTCAGGCCGTCGATGGGTGATGGGAACCTGGCATCTTAACCTTTCGTTACCCCGCAATGCTAAGCTATTTCATGGTCAATGCGATCCTGGGAATCCGCCCTTGTTATTGTAAAGGTGGGGCTGGGCTCGGATTCCCAGGGTCGCATGGACCTGGGAGCCAAGGTGACATCGTGGCGTTAAGGAAACGTCAAAGTCGAGACGCGAGCGTCGATAAGCCGGCAACGCCTGAACGCGATCGCCGATAGGGAGAGGGCGGGAGATCTCAAAGCGTTCGAATGTCCAGACGGATTGGTCTTAGAGAGACGCCAATCGATAGGCGTCGTCGAACAGGCGAGCGCCATTTGCAAGACGGGTCAGCCAGGGTAGCGGTATGCCGCGTTCGCCGCCAAAGCCGTAACGAGCGCCCATGATCGCGCCGAGCGCCATGGACCGCCCGCAGCTGTCGCCGCCGGCCAGGACGTTGGTGCGAATGGCGTTCTCATAGCTCTCGGCATGCTGCGCGATGTGGAAGACCACCGGCAGGCCCTGCTGCACATGACAAGCGCGGCCGAAATGGCCGGCGATGTCGACGCTTGTCCGATCATCGGAACTCAGGGCTTCGCGCAGCAGCGGCTGCAGCACGTCTTCTGCGGCATCGGCTTGCGCCGCGAGTATCGTCCCGATGTCCTCGCCCCGAAGCAGGGCGGTGACGACGTTCGCGAGGATCAAGGCGGCTTTGGTGGCCAGCGGGTTGTCATTGGTGACGCGCACCATCCTGGCAACGTTATCCAGGAGCGAGGCGGCGTTCGGGCCGGCGGCGACGATGGCCGGCACCACCGAGAATGCCGGCATCTGATCATCGTCGATGCCGGACGCTGCGGGCGTTTTTTCGCCGATCTCCGGACCCAGATTGGCCAGCGTGCCGCGCGTCGGCCGGTCGACATAACCTTGCCAATCGCCGCCCGGACCGAAGAAGGCGGCATAGCGGCGTTGGTAGTCGGCGATCTCGAGGCGGCCGTTGGAGGCGATCAGGGACGTCATCGCCAAAGCGAGGACAGTCCCATATTGGCTGAGCTCGCCTGCCTGTTTGCCCTCATGCGCGAAATAGCCCTTGGCGCCCTCGAAATTCTGCTGATCGGCCGCGAGAAAGAGCGGCTCCATGCGTTCGGCAAGGCTGGCGATACGGTCCGGATCGTAGAGCCAGTGCAGGCCCATGGCGGCGGCATCGGCAACCAGTGCGCCGAGGACCACGCCGGCTCTTGCCTCGATTTCCTCACCAGGCGAACGTTCGGCCATGGCTCGATCCTTCATCTCATGCTGTTGTCGCGGACGCTGGTGAACATCATATTGGGAAAAACCCTGACAGGAACAGGAGAACCATGAGCAACGCTCCCAAAATTCTTGCCTTTGCCGGCAGCACGCGTGAGGCGTCCGTCAACAAAAAGCTGGTTCGCGTGGCGGCTGACGGTGCGCGTGAAGCCGGCGCAGACGTGACGCTTATCGATCTCAGAGACTTCCCCATGCCGCTCTATGACGGCGATCTCGAGGCAAGCGAAGGCCTGCCGGAGCCCGTGCAAAAGCTGAAAGCCCTGTTCCTGGAGCATCAGGGGCTCCTGATCGCCTCGCCCGAATATAATGGCGGCATGACCGCTGTTTTGAAGAACACGATCGACTGGGTTTCCCGCGCTGCCGAGGGCGAAGGCGGGCTCGCTGCCTACAAGAACAAGGTCGCGGGACTGGTCGCCGCCTCGCCTGGCCGGCTCGGCGGCTTGCGCGGTCTGACCCATACCAGGCAAATCCTGACCAATGTCGGCGTTCTGGTCCTGCCCCAGCAGCATGCGCTCGGCGGTGCTGGTGAAGCGTTCGACGACAATGGTGCGCTTAAGGACAACGGCCAGCAGGCGACCGTCACCGGCATCGGCGCCCGCCTTGCCCGCACCCTCATTAGCCTTCAGCGCGGCGAGCCGCCGCTGGCGTAACTTTGGGTTTGCGCCCTATGGTGAGGGGGTATGCGTTTTCAATATCGGACTAGGGCGGCTCTATGAACGATCAGACCATCAGTGAAACGCCGATCAGCGATGTCGACGGGATGCTGGCTACCTTGGCCCGCGGCAATTATGTGGCGGATCGCGCCCTGGCGACGGCCCTTCATCTGTCCTTGAAGCTAGGCCGGCCGCTGTTTCTCGAAGGCGAGGCTGGCGTCGGCAAGACCGAGATCGCCAAGGTGCTCTCGGAGACGCTGGGTCGAAAGCTGGTGCGTCTGCAGTGCTATGAGGGGCTGGATGTCAGCTCGGCGGTTTACGAGTGGAATTATGCCCGTCAGATGCTCGAGATCCGGCTTGCCGAGGCTGATGGCAATACCGACCGGGCGGCGCTTGGACGTGATATTTTCACCGATCAATTCTTGATACGACGACCGCTCCTTCAAGCGTTGGAACCAAGCGAGGGCGGGGCGCCCGTCCTCCTGATCGATGAGCTGGATCGCACCGATGAGCCGTTCGAGGCCTATCTCCTCGAAATCCTCTCGGACTTCCAGGTGACCATCCCCGAGATCGGCACGGTCAAGGCCGAGGAGCGGCCGATCGTGATCATCACCTCCAATCGCACCCGCGAAATCCATGACGCGCTCAAGCGCCGCTGTTTCTATCACTGGGTCGACTATCCCAATGCCGAGCGCGAGCTTGCGATCATCGAGGCGCGCCTGCCCGGCACGGCCAGCACGCTAACCAGGCAGATCGTCGGTTTTGCGCAAAAGCTGCGGGCCGAGGATCTGTTCAAGGTGCCGGGTGTTGCCGAGACACTGGATTGGACCCAGGCGCTGATGACCCTCGATCGCCTTGAACTGGACCCGGACACCATTAACGACACGCTGGGCACGCTCCTGAAATATCAGGACGATATTGCCAAGATCCAGGGCAGCGAGGCGGCGAGGCTGTTGAACGAGGTGAAGTCAGATCTGGCAACACATTGATGTGTATTCAAGGTTGATAATTTGTGTTATTTATTCATCTTTAAGTAGTTTTTCTTGAGGAGAATTCTGTATGAATGGTTGTGAAGCGCCCCACGAATAACTTGCGATAAACATTTCGCAAGATCTCTCACTCCACGATTTTTTTGGTCGGCCATATGTTCTTCCCGCTGGCGATCATATCTTTCGCGTGGGTTTCGACGGTTCCAAGGGGCTTTTTGCTACAGTTCAGTGGAAGAAAACGCACTACAAGGTTAGAGTTGGTGATCAAGACATCTTGACTCCTTTAGAGACGCCTGAAGTAGCTAGGAGACATGGTATGTCTTTAGAAAATAGAGGAAATTCTGAACAAGATTAGCGAAGGTAGCTCCCGTCAACCGATCGAACCGGGCCGGTTCGCTGCGAATATCATGCATTTCGGGCGCTGTTTGCGTGCGGCAGGTCTGCCGGTCGGTCCGGGAAAGGTGCTGGAAGCGTTGCGCGCGGTCGAGGCGATCGGGATTGGCGGGCGTGAGGATTTTTACTGGACGCTGCATGCGGTCTTCGTGAACCGGCGCGATCAGCGCGAGCTGTTCGACCAGGCTTTTCACATCTTCTGGCGAAAGCCGGACTTGCTTGAAAAGATGATGCAGATGCTGCTCCCGGTGATCGAGCTGGATCAGGAGGGAGAGCAGAACGAGGTCAATCGGCGGCTGTCCGAAGCGCTCGGTCCGCAAAAGCAGCCGGGGCAGGGCGAAGCGCCCGAGGATGCCGAAGAGCCGCCGACCATCGAGCTGGATGCCACGCTCACCTTCTCCGAGCGTGAGATCCTGCAGTCCAAGGACTTCGAGGACATGTCGGCGGAGGAGATCGAGCGCGCCAAGCGTCTCATTCAGAACATGCGCCTGCCGATCATGGCGGTGCCGACCCGTCGTTTTTCACCGAACCCGCACGGGCCCAAAGTGGATATGAGGGCAACCCTCAGACGGAGCCTGCGCGGCGGCGGCGCCACCATCGATCTCGCCCGAAAAGTGCGAAAAAAACGTCACCCGCCCCTGGTGATCCTTGCCGATATCTCGGGCTCGATGGACCGCTATTCGCGCATGCTCGTCCATTTCATGCATGCGATCACCAATGACCGTGACCGTGTCTTCAGCTTCGTGTTCGGCACGCGCCTAACCAACATCACCCGCCAGCTTCGCTCGCGCGACGTCGACATCGCGCTCGGCAAGGTCGGCGAGCTGGTCGAGGACTGGTCCGGTGGTACGCGCATCGGCCATTGCCTTGATGACTTCAACCGCAATTGGTCCCGCCGCGTGCTCGGCCAGGGCGCCCTCGTCCTCCTGATCACCGACGGCCTGGATCGCGACGCCGGCGACGGCCTGGACGCCGCCATGGAGCGGTTGCAGAAGAGCTGCCGCCGCCTGATCTGGCTCAACCCGCTGATGCGTTTCGACGGCTATGCACCCAGCGCCAGGGGCGCGCGCGCGATCATCAAGCATGTCGACGACTTCAGGACGGTGCACAATCTGGCGAGCCTGGAGGATCTGGGGGCGGTATTGGCGGAGAGTGGGCGCCGGGCTTTGGCTTGATCGCGATATCAGCCAACCGTTCCTTCTGCAACTCGGTCCATTGCAAGAGTGTCAATTTGTGAACGACTTCACAGCAGCCGCTTCACGAATTCGCTAATATGAGAAAGCGGAGGATGCGGCCGTCGAACGACGTGCAAGGCAGATTTCGTCGTGCCTCGATGCAACCGATTGATCCGGATTAATATATCGATGGCCATGATGGCTGGCGTAAGATGGACGAAACCCATTTGGCTGGGCAGGCAACAATCAAATGATCGAAAATCTATCGCATAAGTCGATAATATTAATCGGATTGGTAACTGTCGTTCTCATCGCTGCTGGCATGATTGTTTTTGAGCTTGCGACTTCGGATCTCGGTTCTGCTGATTATCTTGAAGACGGTAAATTATCCGACGCCCAGAAAGAGTCATTACACGTCATGCTGGACCTACAGAAACTTCTGATGAATTGGTCTATTGCGACTATCGGTGCGGCAGGATTTTTCCTGAAACTCAATGTTGAGAAAGATGTTCCTCTCAGGCCAATCGATATCATACTATCATTGCTAGTAATAATTATAGCTGTTGTGTCATTGTTCTTTGGTCATCTGGCGATAGAGAAAAGTTCGGAAATGCTGTATTTGGATCAATTTCCTGTGGGCAATCAGGAAATTCGCACTATTGGAGCGTATCAATATATAACGGGCCTTGGCGCCATCGCACTGTTTGGCTTTCACGTTTTCCAATTCTTCGCAGCAAGGATGACAAATCGCTGAGCGAAAGTTTGAACGGAGGTTTTGATGAACTATCGGCGGGTTTTCTATCATATCTCTTGTGGCTTGGCTTTCCTCGCGCTCATTGGTGCCAGCGGTTGCTCTCCAGAATTACTCGAGCGGCAGATTTTGCGGGCTGTCGAGCAGCGGCCGGCCGTTCATTTCAAAACCGAAGGTCGAGCGCTGCGGAATGCCGAGTTGAAGAGTGAGGAGAATATTCTGGGTCTGGTTGGAGACTTCGTTGAGCTCAAAGATGGCACCTATGATGTCTCGCTGGACGCGCCGAATGATTACGAGTTGCATTTCTCCTTGCTGGTCGATGGAAATAGACTGAGCGTTCTTGAAAGCGATGCCCGGCCGGCCAATTGCAGCCCGGAACGTCGGGTCCGTTGGCCGCAGCCGAAGACTGCAAGGAGTGCGGACTACAACAATGTGAGGACCATAACGCTCGAAGATCCCATATTCGGACCACCGACAGGTGAACCGATAAGCTGCATCCAGCATTCCTGGCTTGGCTGCTCGAAAAGAAAGGTCATCCTGACGGCTGAGTCGGAGCCAAGAGGCGCCGAGATCTGGATTGACGGCAAGAAGCAGGACAATCAAACGAATAGGACGCTAAGTGTGCCCTATTGTGTCGATGACAAGGTCAAATCCGTTCTTCTTCGTATGGAGAACAAAATCAACTGTGAGGAATCGGTCGATCTTTCGCCCGACGCACGTGTTACGATTGCTTGCGCCTTTCAAGATCCGATTCCCACCGGCAACTAAAGCTTCGACATCGTAGACATGGCGACGGTTTGAGGCAGGCCATCATCGAAAGCCTGCCCCAAAATCCGCCGCGATCGGCGTTTTAGGCGCCGCGCACCTCTAGGCTGTCGTGCAGCTGCTTCACCAGCGTGGCTGGCAGGCCAAGACGGGTGGCGAGCTGGTTCATGTAAGCTTGCTCGCCCGGAGTATCGACGTCGATGGCGAAGAGAGAGGCGGTGTAGACCTCGGTTGCCATATGCGGGCTGTCGACCTCGGCGGCGAGACCATCGATGTCGACCGGCTTTCTGAGCTCGTCCTGGACGAACTGGCGCATTTCCTGATCAGCGCCGGAATCATTGAGCTTGCCGAGGATGCGTTCCTGCTCGCCGGCGTCGATCTGGCCGTCGGCTTTGGCGGCGCTCAGCATCGCGCGGATCATGACGAGAGCTCGGTCATTGTCGTCCTTTTGGCTTTCCACCTGGCCGGAGGCATAGCGGGAAAGATCGAAGCCTGAGGCTGCAGCTTGGCCACCGCCTCCACCTGCCATCTGCGACATGGCCGCTTTCGCCAGGCTGCCGATCAATCCGCCTGCAAGGCCACCGCCGGCTGCACTGCCGCCGCCACCGCCGAGCAGAGAGCCTAGAACGCTGCCCAGGGCGCCGCCGCCCGATCCTGAGCTCGATCCGCCGCCCAGAACCTGGGACAGCACGCCGCCAAGCGCACCGCCTCCGCCACCACCGCCCAGCATTGAGCCGGCCATTTCCAACAGGGGATTGCTGCCGCCCGCCGCACGTTCCAGCCGTTGCTGGCTTTTGCCCATGCCACTCTGCATCAACATGTCTAGAATAGCTTTAGCGTCCATGACCCCATCCTCATTAAGATTTGTTTCGCTTCGTCAAACAGTAGTTGCATACGCGCGCCTGTGGAACCATCTGATGGCCAGCATTGTCATCTTTTCCCCGAGAACGAGCGCCGCAAGATCAACCCCCTCCGATACTGCCGGGCACCTGAAAGTCCACTGGTCAAGCTGAGCCCGGCTTGCGGGACTTGATCCTTAAGGCCGGGTGGTTCAGGTTTCGTTCATTGCGAGCCCACTAAAAGAAGCGTCATGAAGGTCCTCGTAACACTTATATGCCTGGCCGTCGGCAGCGCCGCGGCTGGCGACGTTCGCGCCGCCGACGGGTTCAAACTGCCTGGATTCGGCCAATTCGGCATAGCGCCCGCACCCTCGAAACTGATCGACGATCAGCCGAGAGCGGCGGAGCGGGTTAAACCGCTCGAAGCTGTGCTGGATACGATCAGGCGACGGCTGCCGGGGCGTGCGCTCGGCGCCCGACTTGTGCAATGGCAGGGGCGCGAGGCCTATGAAATCAGGTGGATCGGCGAGAACGGCAAGGTTCACGACATTACCGCCGATGCGGTCAGCGGCGACATTCTCGACGAACGCTAAGCCATGCGATGGCTTCGTTGACTTAGTTGATCGCTAGGCATCGGGATTCGTTTAAAGAAAGGCGAAGGATGAGAGTCCTATTGGTGGAAGATGAAGAGGATCTGGCGCGGCAGCTTCAGGAGAGCCTCGTCGATGCAGGCTATGCCGTGGATGTCGCTCATGACGGTGAAGAAGGGCATTATCTCGGCGAGCAGGAGCCCTATGACGCCATCGTGCTCGATCTCGGACTGCCGATCATGGATGGGATTACCGTCTTGGAGCGCTGGCGGCGCGACGGCCTGACGACGCCGGTGCTGATCCTAACCGCGCGCGATCGCTGGAGTGAGAAGGTCGCAGGCTTCGATGCCGGTGCGGACGACTATGTGGCCAAGCCGTTCCACATGGAGGAGGTGCTGGCGCGGCTGCGGGCGCTGGTGCGCCGTGCGGCAGGCCATGCATCCGCGGAGATGACCTGTGGACCGGTCCATCTGGACACGCGCTCGGCCAAGGTTTCGGTGGACGGCCAGCCGATCAAGCTGACCGCGCAGGAATACCGCCTGCTCGCCTATCTCATGCATCACAAGGACAAGATCGTCTCGCGCACCGAGCTGACCGAACATCTCTATGACCAGGATTTCGATCGCGACAGCAACACGATCGAGGTGTTCGTCGGGCGTCTTCGAAAGAAGCTCGGCGTCGATGTGATCCAGACGGCGCGCGGGCTCGGCTATCGCCTGGCACCGCCGGGGGGCGCCGATTAAGTCTCTCGCATCCCGTCTCGTCGTCAGTGCGGCGATCTGGTGTGCGCTTCTGTTGAGCGCAAGCGGCTTTGCGCTGTCCGCACTCTTCGGTGATGCCGTCAGAAACAGCTTTGACGCCAGGCTCGCCGTCCTTCTTGAGGGCGTGGTCGCCGGCACCACCGTCGGCGACAATGGGCGCCTCGATCTGAGCCTGCAGCTCGGCGAGCCGCGTTTCGATCAGCCGTTTTCCGGCTGGTACTGGCAGATCAGCGATGGCGAGCAGCCGGTGCGCCGTTCCTCCTCGCTTTGGGCGCAGGCGCTCGTTCTCCCCCATCCCGAAAACGAGGAGGTGGTGCTGGGCGAGCTGCCGGGCCCCGATGGTCAGACGCTGCGCGTGCTGATAAGGCCCATTCTCCTGCCGGGCCGGGATGAGCGCTACTGGTATGCGGTGGCGGGCGATGCAAGCGAGCTTCGGGGGCCGAAAAACCGTTTCGATCAGCTGCTTGCGCTCACGCTTGCTATGCTGTTTGCGGGCGTGCTGGCTGCAATCTTGATCCAGGTCCGGTTCGGCCTGCAGCCGCTTTTCCGTATCCAGAAGGCGTTAAGCGCCATCCGATCCGGTGAGAGCAGGCGGCTCGAGGGCGCTTATCCCAGCGAGATCCAGCCGCTTGCCAGCGAACTGAATGCGCTGATCGACCATAGCGAAACCCTGATCGAGCGCGCCCAGACCCATGTCGGCAATCTGGCCCACGGCCTGAAAACGCCGCTTTCCGTTCTGGCCAACGAGGTGCGCGGCAAGGAGACACCGTTTAGCGATTTGGTCGACCGGCAGACCACATTGATGCGCCAGCAGGTCGAGCACCATCTCGGCCGGGCGCGGGCGGCGGCGACCAGCACAATCCTCGGCGCTCGCTGTGATGTCGCCCCGGTGCTCGAGGATATGAGACGGACATTGGAGCGGATCCATAGCGAGCGCGACATCAAGATCACGGTCGATTGCCCGGATAACCTCGTTTTTCGAGGCGCGCGCCACGATCTCGAGGAGATGCTCGGCAATCTCATGGATAATGCCGCCAAATGGGCGAGATCTGCCGTGCATGTCCGTGCAAGGCGTGGGGACGA
The DNA here is from genome assembly GCA_039197065.1 of Pseudomonadota bacterium. Lineage (GTDB taxonomy): Bacteria > Pseudomonadota > Alphaproteobacteria > Geminicoccales > Geminicoccaceae > JANQPX01. The sequence continues at coordinate 83,502 of JBCCUL010000001.1, forward strand.
CAAGCTTGACCTGACGATCGAGGATGACGGCGATGGCCTTTTGCCTTCGCAGCGGGAAGAGGTGCTGAAGCGTGGCCGCAGGCTAGACGAATCCGTGCCGGGCACCGGGCTTGGTCTTTCCATCGTCGTCGATCTTGCCAGTCTCTATGGCGGCAAGTTCGAGCTTGGTGATGCCGAACTCGGCGGCCTCTCCGCAAGGCTGCATTTACCCGCCGCCGAGAAGAGTCTGGCGAAGGCGTAAAGATGAACGGCAGATAAATGCCGGGTTCAGAAAAGGTTCAATCCAGCCCCGCTAACCTCCTACTCATGATCAGCGGCGTCCAGGAGATCGAGGTCATGAAACCGCTTCTCCCCCGTAGCGCCGGTCGCCCGGCCGGCATGGCGTCGATCCGGAGCCGCTGATCGAGAAGGCTGACTGAGTGAAGCCCTGTCGTCCTTCTGCATGCTTTCTACCCCACCCCTAGACTTAGGGCCCGGCCTCCGCGCCGGGCCCCTTTTTTGTGGCGTGGTCACGGCATTGACTTTTGGCCGTCATCGCCTGGATCGAGGGTATGCGGCCAGGTTTTCGGCGTCTGAAGATCAAGCGAAGAGGCACGCTCGAGAGTTTCCACAGCGAAGCCCGGTCAGATTGGTTCACATGGATGGCGTTCAGATTCACCTTTTCTTAACAGCTTCTCTTAACAATGCGGCTCTGGTCCATGCGATCCTCGGAATCCGCACGCCCGCCTGGAAGTTGGGGCGAGGCTCGGACACCCAGGATCGCATGGACCAGAAAATGCAAGCTAAGCAAAAAAGGTTAAGGATCCCCGAAGGGGCATCTATCGGCAATCAGCCTATCAGGGCTGAACCAATCTGATTTGACGACGCTATCCAGAAGTCTGCCGGCATACCGTCCAAATCCAGCCACGTTTCCTGACAGCCTTCGAAAACACAATGATGTGGCCACGCCACCTAGGTGCGGGCGGGGCCGTCGATGGTGCGGGCGCCGAGGTCGGTGACGGTGGCGAGCAGGGTTTCTGCGGCCTGATCGATCTGGGCCTGGTCCGTACCACGAAAGACGATGGTCGATCCCGGCCCGGAGGTGCTGCCGAAGAAGGGGTAGCTGCCGATGTCCAGTTCGGCATGGTCGTCCTGCAGTTTCCGGAGATGCAGCGCCAGTTCGCCTTCGGGCATGAAGACGGTGACCGAGCGGGAGATGATGATCGGGCCGCCCTTCAGGGTGGGGATGATGTTATCCAGCATGGCCTGCATGATCTTGGGCACGCCTGCAAGGACATGGACGTTTTCGACGCGAAAGCCGGGTGCGATGCTGACGGGATTGTCGATGAGGACAGCGCCTTCCGGCATATCCGCCATGGAGAGGCGCGCCTCGTTCACCTTCTCCGGCGGATAATAGTCAAGCAGGCGCTTTTCGGCCTCTGCGTTGCGACCGAAGGAGCGACCGAACGCCTTCGCGACGGCGGCGGCCGTGATGTCGTCATGGGTCGGTCCGATGCCGCCAGTGGTGAACACGTAATCATGTTTGGCGCGGCATGTATTGACCGCATCCACGATTTCCGCCTCGTCGTCCGAAACGACCCGCGCCTCGGCAAGGCGCACGCCGATTTCGCCAAGCGCCTTGGCAAGATGGGGAAGATTGGCGTCGACCGTGCGGCCGGAGAGGATCTCGTTGCCGATGATGATCAGACAGGCGGTAACCGACTTTTCCGACATAACGCTCTTCAAACCCTTCAAGTTTCTCAAACCCATTCGAGCCTAGCGCAAAAGCCGCCACCAGACGACGTCAAGTCAACGCTGCAGGCAGCACCTGCATTGTGGCGGGGGCAGGGTTCGGCTAGGTTGCGGCATGAATTGGCCAAGCCCCTTGATCAAAGGACGCCTCATCAAGCGCTACAAGCGCTTTCTCGCCGATGTCGTTCTCGAAGACGGCGAGGAGACGACGGTGCACTGCCCCAATCCCGGGCGGATGCTCGGTCTTGATCATCCGGATGAGACGGTCTGGCTGTCGCGCTCGAAGAACCGGGCGCGAAAACTGCCGCTGACGCTTGAGCTTGTCGAAGTGGATGATGGCTTGGTGGGCATCAACACGATGCATCCCAACCGGCTGGTGGAGGAGGCGATTCGCGCTGACCGGATCCCGGAACTCGCCGGCTATCAGCATATCCGGCGCGAGGTCGCCTATGATGACGGCTGCAGGATCGATCTCCTGCTTGAAGGAGACGACCGGCCGCCCTGTTACGTCGAGGTCAAGAACGTTCACCTCAAGCGTGACGGCGAGGCCGAGTTCCCGGACTGCGTCACCGAGCGCGGCGCTAAGCATCTGGGCGCTCTCAAACGACAGGTGGCCTCTGGTGCGCGCGCCGTGATGGCTTATGTAGTACAGAGGATGGATTGCAGCGCGTTTTCGCTGGCTGAGGACATCGATCCGGCCTATGCGGCCGCTTTCGACGACGCGCTGAAAGGCGGGGTGGAAGCCCTCTGTTATGATTGTTCGATCGGCCGCGACGAAATAGTTCTGGCGTCGCCGCTGCCGATTGTTATGTAACTTATGGTTGAAATGAGATGCAAGATCAGGCGCAGATGAGAGCTCAACCCGACAGAAGCGGACAAATCCCGATCCACGGTGCGGTGGCCTTCGAAGGCATGCGTCGTGCCGGCCGTCTGGCCGCGGAGACGCTTGATATGATAGGCGAGTATGTGCGTCCCAGCATTGCGACCGAGGAGCTCGATCGCATCTGCCACGCGTTCGTTCTGGACCATGGAGCAACGCCGGCGCCGCTCAACTATCGCGGTTATCCCAAGGCAACCTGCATTTCGCTGAACGAGGTCGTCTGCCACGGGATTCCGGGCGGCACCAAGCTTACGCGGCGCGACATCCTGAACATCGACGTGACCGTGATCCTCGATGGCTGGTATGGCGACAGCAGTCGGATGTATTTCGCCGACGAGCCTGTCACACAGCGGATCGATCTTTGCAAGACAACCTTCGAGGCCCTTTGGAAGGGTATCGATGCGGTGCGTCCCGGCGCCACGCTTGGCGATCTCGGTTACGCCATCCAAAGCTTCGTGGAACCGAAAGGCTATTCGGTCGTGCGCGACTATTGCGGCCATGGCATTGGCCAGGTCTTTCACGATGCGCCGAGTATCCTGCATTACGGCAATCCGGGGACCGGGACCGTCTTGAAGCCCGGCATGCTGTTCACCATCGAGCCGATGGTCAATATCGGCACTTATGAGTGTAAGCTGAACAAGCGGGATGGTTGGACCGTCACCACCAGGGACGGCAAGGCGTCGGCGCAGTTCGAGCATACCATCGGCGTGACCGAAGATGGCTGCGAGGTGTTCACGCTGTCGCCTGCCGGAGCTCATCATCCTCCATGGTAGACGCGGCGCCATCGACGCCTGCAACGCTTGTGGATGCAGGCCTTAGGATTGATCTCGATCCGGATGGCGGTGACATCTATGTCATCAGCGGCAATACCTATCATCACAAGGAAACGCTCAAGGCCCATGGCTGCCGCTGGAGCAGGAGCCGAGGTGCCTGGACCTTCGAAGATACGGCGCTGATCGATCGGCTCTCGGCGGCGTTCGGCGGCCATGTTGCCACGAACCATCCCCCAGGCTTCGCCGAAGCTCCCTTACCATTCCACCCAAAGTCAACGCGGCCCGCGCCGGGCACGCGGCCCGCGTCCGGTAACCCTCACTATCATGGTCATCGCCAGCGTCTTAGGGAACGCTTCCGTGAGAGCTGCGGCGAGGGCATGCCGGATTATGAACTCTTGGAACTCTTGCTGTTCTTCAGCATTCGCTATGTCGATGTGAAACCGCTGGCCAAGAGCTTGCTGGAGGAGTTCGGATCGCTCGGCGGTATGCTGGCAGCCGAGCCGGAACGTCTCGAAGCGGCAATGCATGCGAGCGGCTCGACCTCACCGGAGCGCATCAGGACGGACAGTCAGTTCACCATCACCCATCTGAAGGCCATGCAGCGTCTGCTGCAGCGCGTTCTTGCCGAAGACGTGAAGGAACGGCCCGTCATCTCCTCCTGGCAGGCACTCCTCGACTACCTGAAGATGGCATTGGGCCATGAGCCGATCGAACAGTTCCGGGTGCTGTTCCTCGACAAGAAGAACATCTTGATCAAGGACGAGGTGCAACAGCGCGGCACGGTCGATCACACGCCGCTCTATCCGCGCGAGATCGCGAAACGCGCGCTGGAACTTGGCGCATCGGCGCTGATCATGGTTCACAATCATCCGAGCGGTGACCCGACGCCGTCACGCGCCGACATCGAGATGACCAAGCAGGTCGAAGCGGCGCTCGCCCCGATCCGGGTCGCCCTGCACGACCATCTGATCATCGGCAAGGATCGCCACCTAGGCTTCAAAAGCGAAGGCCTCCTCTGATGGCGGTGGCCATCGGCATTGACTTGGCGTCGTCGCCTAGCCCCTGGGTATGCGGTCGTATCTTGGCGGAGGCGGTGTCTGGCTGATGCCTCCGTTTGCCGCTCGTCAACGGTCGAGGCCGCGCCTCGGGTCAGGCTGACGCCTTCGTCATGGTCGCGCTCTCCAAGTCAACGGTGCAGGTAGCACCTGCTGCCCAGGCGGAGAGGTCGGTGAGGGCGCGTTTGGCCATGGCGGGCTTGCGTTCGCGCTTCTTCATCCGTCCTTCGATCGGCGGGAAGAGGCCGAAATTGATGTTCATCGGCTGGAAGGTCGAGGCATCCGCGCCTGATGTGATGTGATTGAGAAGGGCGCCCATGGCAGTAGTCGGCGGTGGCGGGGTAATGGCGTGGCCCAGCATCTCGGCCGCAGCGAAGCGTCCCGCCATCAGGCCGACGGCGGCGCTCTCGACATAGCCCTCGCAGCCGGTGATCTGGCCGGCGAAGCGCACATGCGGATGTGACTTCAGGCGAAGCTCGCCATCCAGAAGTTTCGGGCTGTTGATGAAGGTGTTGCGATGTAGGCCGCCAAGCCTGGCGAATTCAGCATCCTGCAATCCGGGGATCATGCGGAAAACCCGCTTCTGTTCGCCATAGGTGAGCTTGGTCTGAAAGCCGACCATGTTGAAGAGCGTGCCGAGCGCGTTGTCCTGGCGAAGCTGCACCACCGCATGAGGCTGGCCGCCGGTCCTGGGATCGGTGAGCCCGACCGGCTTCATCGGGCCGAAGCGCAGTGTCTCGCGCCCGCGCGCCGCCATCACTTCAATCGGCAGGCAACCCTCGAAATAGGGAGTGGACTGTTCCCAGTCCTTGAAGTCGTGACCTTCGCCAGTGAGCAGGGCGTCGATGAAGGCCTCATATTGCTCCTCGTCCAGCGGACAGTTCACGTAGTCCGCGCCGGACCCGCCGGGGCCGGGTTTGTCATAGCGCGACTGGAACCAGGCGATGTCGAAATCGATGCTTTCCTTATAGGCGATGGGGGCGATGGCATCGAAGAAGGCGAGTGCGTCTTCGCCGGTTGTCTCGCGGATCGCCGCTGCGAGCGGTGCGGAGGTGAGGGGGCCGGTGGCGACGATCGCAAGGCCTGCTTCTGGTGCTGGCAGGCCTTCAACTTCATCGCGGGCAATGGTCACCAGCGGCTCCGCCTCCAGGGCGGCTTCGACAGCGCCTGCAAATCCATCCCGATCGACAGCGAGCGCGCCGCCGGCGGGCAGCTTGTGGGCATCGCCGGATGTCATGATCAACGAACCGAGCCGCCGCATTTCCTCATGCAGCAGGCCGACGGCGTTGTTCATCGCGTCGTCGGAGCGAAACGAATTGGAGCAGACCAGCTCGGCCAGCGTTCCGGTCTTATGAGCGTCCGTCCCGCGAACGGGGCGCATCTCATGAAGGGTGACGGCCACGCCGGCTTTCGCCAGCTGCCATGCCGCCTCACTGCCGGCAAGGCCTCCTCCAATGATATGCATAGTCATGATCAGACCCCCAAGGATGGGTGAAGTTCGAAGCGGGAACAGAAACGCGACCCGGGATGACGCGTCAAGACCGTCGACAGGGTGGGAAGTCCTCTAAAGCAAAAATGGAAAGATAGCGTTCGCCTGAAAAACAGGAAGCGAAACGAACGATTAAAATAAATCATCTAAGCACAAGTAGAAAAAAGCAATGCAATGATATTAAAATACAAATATAAAAATGTAAAAATAAAATACAACATGAACTTTGTATTTTCGACAATATTGACCTTTTTTTTGAAATTATTCATGGTTTATCGTCGCTGCCTACGTTTTTTTATCCAGGGTTGAAGTGTGAAGCGTCGCTTTTTCTGCAAATCACAAGATGTTTGATCGACCGTCAAACTGAGGAGACGAAGGGATGAGGCGTTGGTCTTTAGGGCGATTGGCTTTGGGATTCGTGGGAACGGCAGCATGCGCCTTGACGATACCCTTGATCGAGGACACCCACGCGGCGGACGTAAAAACGTCGCCTTACAGCTTCGGCCGTCTTTTCGCTGAACTTACACCTTATCCCGCCTCCAACGACGCGCTGCTCGAGGTCGGCTTGTCGTCTTACGACAAGGATTTCCCAGCATATATGGAAGATTCACAGTTTCGCGGCACGGACAATAACTCCAGCATTCCCGTCGGCCATACCTATGTCGGGCAGCTTCTGACGCACGATATCTCCAAGGACAACGACACCAAGATCGGCAAGAGCTTTCGGCCTGAAGACGTCACCAACCACGCCACGCCCTGGATCGATCTGGATGTGATCTACGAACATGACAGCAAGGTTGCGGAGCGCGACCCCGCCGATCCGGCAAAGCTGCTGCTTGGCAATGATATCGGTAATGAGCGCGATTTTCCCCGTGATGCCGAGGGCCGCGCGCGCATACCTGATCAGCGAAGCGATCAGAACAACAATCTCGCGCAGCTCGTCGCAGCGATCATGCAGTTTCACAATGCCGAGGCGGACAGGTTGCGCGAAGAAGGGGACACCGGCGATGACGACGCCGTCTTCGCCAAGGCCAGAGCGTCGACGATCGCTCACTGGCAGGCCGTCGTTCTGAGCGAGTTTCTGCCGATCTTCGTCAATACCGGTCTGATCGACGATATCTTGAAGAACGGGTCGAAATTCTACAGCGACGACATGGCCGAGGCCGGCGTCGTGCCTGTCGAGTTCTCGTCGGCGGCTTTCCGATTCGGTCATTCCATCGTGCGTGGGCGCTACACCTTGAACGACAATGAGCAGGCGGATCGCGTGCGTCTCTTTCCGTTGAGCGCCAAGGAACTGGAACGGAGCCTCGTCGGTCATCGGCCCATCCCGAAGGAACGTCAGATCGACTGGGACAGGTTCTTTGATTTTGAATCGTCGATCCAAGGAGATCTCGACGATGACGAAGATCAGTTCAAAGGCCTGCAGGTCAGTCGCAAGATCGATCGCTTTCTCGCGCGGCCGATGCTGAGGATCCCGGAATTCATGATGCTGGGACGACCGGTGCCGGCGGATCTGCTCAAAGAAGAATTGCTGCCGGACCGCGCGGTTCTGAGCCTGGCGTCGCTCAATCTGCAGCGTGCGAAGGCCCATGGGCTTCCGAGTGGCCAGGACGTTGCCGCCGCCATGGGCGCCAAGCCTTACAGAAATATCGATTTCGGCCTTTGCGAAAGTGCTGAGGATTGTGTGGAATGGGGTTATGTATGGCCGGAGGACGGCGGTGAGGCGCCGCTTTTCCTTTACATCCTCGAGGAGGCTAGATTGCAGACCGACGGTGAACAGCTGGGTGAGGTCGGGGGGCGAATCGTCGCTGAGGTGATCATCGGCCTCCTACGCGCCGACCCGCAATCCATCCTCAATCAGGACTTCAAATCGCCACTTACCGGCACCGAGGCTTTCACGATGGCCGATATGGTCTTTCATGCCGGCTGGCACAGCGAGTAGACAGCCAGGTTTCATGTCGCAAGCATTTTGACCGGCAGCATCGTTCTGCCGGTCAAATATTCAGATGCCCGAGCTTCTCATCACGCCATGCATAGATCAAAAGGTGAGAAAATCTAAAAACTATATCTATTTTGGGCATAATCCGTTGTTTGTCTGGATCTTCACCGCAATTCCCCTATTCTAACTTCCGCGCGAAGTAAGCTTGGATCCCCATTTGAGCTCGCTTGGCGCAGTAGGCTTTTCGTTTAGTCGCGCAGGCGGATTCCCTGCGCTTGTTGATGTCATTGGCTGTACTGAACATTTCTGATCTGCATTGTCATTCGGATTTATTCCGACATTGCAGCGGATTAACCGCCGCCTTCGGGAGAACCGTTCATTGACGGAGGAGACAGCGAAGTCGGCTCCGTTGCCTGCAGCCGACGAAGAAACTGAAACGATCGGGCCCTCGATCGATCGGGTGCTTGCAGCCGAAAGACTTTCGCCGGACAGCGCGTGTTTTCGGCAGGTTGTCGAGGCGATCGTCGATTCGGTGATCATTCATCACGGCGGTCGAATCCTCTATGCGAACCCTGCGGCTGAAACCAATTTCGGCGCCGGCCCGCTGGTCGGTCGCGCTCTTTTTGATTTCGTCGCGGAGGAAGACCAGGATCGCATGTCTGACGTCGTCCGGCAGGTGATTGAAACTGGCCAGTCCAGCGGGATCGCGAATTATAGCCGTATCACGCCGGACGGCCGGCACTGCTCGATCGAGACGATCGCCGTCAGTGTCAAAATGGCGGGTAGACCGGCCATCTTGAATGTCTGCCGCGACGTCACCGAGCGTAAGCGGACGGAAATGGCGCTCAAGGATAGCGAAGCGCGATTTGCCGTCCTAGCCGCCCATTCGCCGGAGGCGATCATTGCGGTCTGCGAGCGGAGGATCGTGATCGCCAACGAAGCGGCAGCCGCGATGCTCGGCTTCGCGTCCGTCGATGACCTGCGTGGCCGGGATGTGAGCAAGCTCTGTCCCGACTATGGCAATAGCCAGTCGAAGCAAGGCTTCGATGTCCTGGAGCAGGGCAATGCCGTCACCAAACATCTGCAAGGTCGTTTTCGTCGCTTGGACGGTTTGGCGATTGATCTCGACGTGACCTCGATCCCTTACATGCATGGCAAGAAAACCGCGACATATCTGATTTTGCGCGATGTCACGGAGAAGCTTCGCGATGAGAAGCACCATCGCTACCTTGCGAGCCATGACCCGCTGACCGATCTTCCAAACCGTCTCGAGTTTCAGCACCGGCTGCATGATCTGCTGGGCAGTGGAAACGATGCTTGCAACGAGCGGTTTGCCATACACTATCTGGATCTCGACTACTTCAAGACCATCAACGACTCTCTTGGGCATGAGGTTGGCGATCGCATGCTGCAGATCGTGGCTGCGCGTCTCAAGAGATCCATTCGAACGACGGATCTGGTAGCCCGGCTCGGCGGTGACGAGTTCGCGGTGCTGCAGGCCGATGTCAACATGATTGATGCGCCGCGCGCCTTGGCTGAAAAGCTGCAACATGCAATCGAGGCGCCCTATTCGATCAGCGGTCAGCTTCTGCACATGTCCGCGACCATCGGCATTGCCGTCTATCCTGATCATGGCCGTGATCCAGGACAATTGCTGCGTCGTGCCGATCTCGCTCTGTATCATGCCAAGGAGTGCGGTCGGAATGCGATCAGCTTCTTCAACAGTGATCTGGATGTTCGCGTCGAAGAGCGCGACTCGCTGATCAATCAGCTGATACGCGCGGAGACCTCAGGCGAGTTCGAGGTTCATTTCCAGCCGATCGCCTGCCTGCATTCGGGACGCATCGAGGCCGTCGAGGCCCTCCTGCGATGGAATCACCCGGAGCGCGGCCTCATGATGGCCGATGACTTCATTCATGCGATCGAGGCCAGTCGAGAAGGTCAGCGCATCGGCGCCTGGGTATTGCGCGAAGCCTGTCAGCACGCCAAAGCCTGGGAAAGTCTCGATGTCGGCGACTTGCGCGTAGCGGTCAATCTTTCCATGCCCTTCTTGCAGCGTCCGGACTTTGTCGATGTGATCCGCGAGACGCTGAAGGCCACCGATCTCGACCCTTCCAGGCTCGAGCTGGAGCTGACGGAGCGCATCATTGTCTCAGCGGGTGCCGCCGGCATCGCATCAAAGCTGGCCAAGCTCAAGGATCTTGGCATCCGCATCGCCCTGGACGACTTCGGAACCGGCTATTCGAGCCTTGCTCTTCTCAAGGATCTGCCGGTGGATCGCATCAAGATCGATCGTTCCTTCGTCGCCGGCTTCGGGACCAGCGCCGACGATACGGCGATTGTCCGCGCGGTGACCAATCTTGGCCGGAGTCTGAACAAACGTGTGACGGCCGAAGGCGTCGAGAGTTCCAGGACCTGGGATATGCTGCGGGAAGAGGGATGCCACGAAATTCAGGGTTATCATCTCGCGAGGCCCATGTCGGCGTCTGCGCTGATCGACTTTTTGAAGCGCTCTCATCGATAGATCACGTCGTCCGACAAGGATGGTTCCAGGCATCCGAACGCGACGATAAGAAGAGAGCGATGTTGCAGTTTGAGACTCATTTCGAGCGCGATGTCGTCATGAAAGGTCAGCTCAGCTCGCCTCGCAGTCTCTATCGGTGAAGGCCCGTGCGGGCGGCCTGCGAAAATGAATGCATGCGTTAAAAAACTGCCTAACTATTTGGTAAACAATAATCTCAGTTCTCCTCAATATAAGCGAAAAATCCTTGTACAATGGTGGGAATACCGTTTTAAGAGGGCAGCTTTAGAGCATTAGCGGCATCTGATGATGTCGGCCGATGGCGTGGTACGATCTTTGCCAGCTCCATCGGGGTAACTATTGCCGCCAGAGGGCTGCAAACGGGAGACGCAAGCGCTATGTCAGTCAATCTTGTCGATCTGGTTCTGAAACAAGTCGGGGGCAATGTTCCCGGAATTCTCGGCTCGCTCCTCGGTGAAAGCGCCGATAGGACTCAAGGAGCCATAGCCGGCGCGGTTCCGGCCGTTCTCGGTGGCTTGATGGGCGCCGCTACCAAGGGTGGTGGTCTCGCCGACCAGCTTGCATCGGCGATCGGTCAGCAGGATGGCGGTATGCTCGACGACCTGGCGGGCGCATTCGGCGGCGGCAATCATCAAAAGATCGCCGATGAGGGCGGCAGCATTCTGACGTCGCTGCTCGGCGATGGCGTGATCGGCACCCTGGTTGGCGCCATTGGCAAATTCAGCGGTCTCGGCAGCGGATCCAGCAAGTCTTTGCTTGGCATGCTGGTGCCGGTCGTCATGTCGGTGCTCAGCCGTGAGCAGAAGTCTCAGGGGCTGGATGCCGGCGGGCTGATGAACATGCTCATGGGCCAGAAGGACAATATCCAGGCGGCGATGCCATCAGGCATGGCGAGCGCGCTTGGCGGTGCCGGCTTCCTCGATGATTTCATGGGTGGTGCTCAGTCCGCGGCTGCATCGATCGGTGATGCCGTAGATAGTGCGACCGGAGCTGTTGGTGAGGCCGCCGGACAGGCTGCAGCTGCCGTCAGCGGTGCTGCAGACCAGGCGGCTTCTGCCGTCGAGGGGGCGGTCGAAAGTGCAAGCGATGCCGCTAGACAGGCGGCCGGTTCAGCGAGCGCTGCCGTCAGTCAGGGAGCGGAAGCCGCCGGACGTGCGGCAGAGAATGTGGCGAGCGGCGCATCGCAGGCGGCATCCGGCGCAAGCGCCGCCGCAGCCGGCGCTGCGCAGTCGGGTGGATCATGGCTTCGTTGGCTGCTGCCGTTGCTTATCCTCGCCGCACTTCTCTGGTTTGCGTTCAAGTTTCTTGCCGGCGGTGACATGGAACAAGCGGCAAGCAATGCAGGCGATGCCGCAAGCTCAGCCGTAGAAGCGACGACGGAAGCCGCCAGCGATGCCGCGACGGCGGTAACCGATGCCGCCTCGGACGCGGCAGATGCTGCCACCGATGCGGCGAGCGATGCCGCTGACGCCGCCAGCGACGCCGCAGGCTCAGCCGTGGAGGCGATGAGCGCGATGGTTGGCGATGTCGATGTCGGTGGTCAGCTCACCTCGGCCTTCGATGGCCTGACCGAGACGCTGTCAGGAATCACGGATACGGCCTCGGCGGAAGCCGCACTTCCGGCGCTCGAAGACCTGAGCAGCAGCCTGGATAGCCTGACCGGTCTCGCCGATCAGCTGCCCGAGGGCGCGATCGGCGGTATTTCCGAGATGGTCAGCAGCGGTATCAGCAGTCTCGATAGCGTTGTGGCCAATCTGGAGAGCATTCCGGGCGTCGGCGATCTGATCAAGCCGATCATCGATCAGATCAAGGAAAAGCTTGCGGCCTTCACGCCGGCCTGACGCATCGGGGCCGAGCGCGCCCTGACGGTGAAATGAAAAGATCGAGGCTCCTGCCGACGCGGGGGCCTCTTTCTTTTGGATTAGGTTGCGACAGATCGCCGATCAGCTCGCTGCGGGACGAAGCTCCTTTAGGAGGATCTCGGCGTCGTCGAACCAGGCATCGATGCTGCGATGCAGTTCGTGTTCCAGCGCTCGTCGCCATTCCGCCTCGATCATGGCCACCGCCTCCATGTTCTCGGCGATGAACTCCTCCCGGTGGAGCCACTTGTCCATGCGGTTGCCCATGTAGTCGAGGGCGGCGCCCGCAGCGAATCCGAGCGCCGCGCCAACGGCGCTACCGACCACAGGCACGGCGGAGCCAGCGCTGGCGCCTGCGGCCGTCGTGCTGGCGCGTGATGCGAGCTGAGCGCTGGTGCGTGCGGCAAGGCGGCTCAGATTCTGTCGGACGATAGTCGCCATCTGCGGCGCCAGGACCCGGCCAAGCGTGCGTCCGCCCGCGGTTGAGGCGACCATCAGACCGACGCCGAGCGCGCCGTCGAAGGATCTGTCCTCGGCCGTATAAAGCGGCGCTTTCCAGCGCTGCGCATCCCAATCGAGCTCGATCTCGACGCCGTCGTTCGTTGCGTCTCGATCGAAATGGGTCGTGTGCTGCTGGAGGAACAGCTGGAGGCGAAGATCGTAGTCGGAAACCGCCCGAAGGAAGCTGCTATGCGCATGTTCCAGCATATTGCGCACACCGGCTTCGACCAACGGCTGACGGCGCTCCGGCTGCAGGACCTGATCGGTAAAGTGACGCATGAAATAGTCGGAGATGTCGCGCTCCACCGCTTCCCGCCAGGTCTCGCTGCCGCTGGCGACGGTGCGATGGGCCGATGACAGCACGGTTTCTTTCAGGAGGATGTAGGAACGCTTCCACTCGTAGAACCAGTCGGCGTAGTTTTCGACGCGCGCATCGGCGTCAGCGAAACTTAGACGCATGACGAGCTCGGCATCCTTGGACGCAACATCCTTGGCGATCGCCCGGTTCTGTTTGAGCTGCGCCAGCTGACCTTCGACGAAGGCGGCCAACTCTTCACGATCCGCGACCAGGCGCTGGATCTCGTCCCGTTCGGTGCGCACGAACAGCTCGACGTCATCGGGGCCAAGTTCTCGGACGACACCGGTCGACAGCGTCGACTCGTCTTTATGAACGGCGAGGCTGTAGTCGGCATCGCGCAGCCAGCTCTTGTAGTGCCCCGTACCGATGCCGACCAGCGCCACGATCAAGAGGATGAAGGCGATCGCTGCGCCGATACGCTTAAACACGGCCTGATCCAAGGGCTGGCGGCAGAAAACGCTGAGACCAGGCACTTCCTAGCGCCGGCACGCCCAACCGACCGAGCCAAGCAACCGCCGCGGCGCGCCGCCGCCTGGAGTTTCTAACCGCCTTCGCCTTGGTCTGTGATATCCAGGCCTTCGATCTCAACCTCGTCACTCACATGCAGTCCGACGATGCGTCGGCCATTTTCATGATGATAAAGGTTAAGATGGCGGTCTGTACGCCGACTGCAAGGAGGCCGGTGCGCTGCACGGTCGACTGACCGATCGCTGGGCGAATAAGGGAAATGACGCAGCGGTGCGTCAGTAGTAAGACGACGTTCTACGCGTATCGATCTCTTCAGGGCCATATTCCGGGGTTTGATGGTCGACAACAGAATGTCTAAAATAGATCCATAACGTGTATGTGCATAAGAAACAGGCATTTGCTCGGCTGCATGCGCAGGCTAAGTAGTCCCATTGTCGCGCTCCTGGATGAAAATCTGGCGCGCTTTCGCGCCTCGGCCTATCAGTACCCGCAGATCCAACCACCAATCGATGATGGAAGATCAAGCCATGCTCAAGGGAAAGACCGCCGTGGTCACAGGCTCATCCAGTGGGATCGGACTGGGTATCGCCGAGCATTTTGCGCGCGCCGGCGCCAATGTGGTCATGAACGGTATCGAGAAGCCCGAGGATGTCGCTGACCATGTGGCTCGTCTCGATGATCTTGGCGACGGCAAGGTGGTCTACAGCCCGGCCAATATGATGAAGCCCGACGAGATCCGAGCCATGGCCGCCATGGCGACGGACACCTTCGGCGGCGTGGACATTCTCATCAACAATGCCGGCATCCAGTTCGTCGCGCCGATCGACGATTTTCCCGAAGACAAGTGGGACGCGATCATCGCGATCAATCTTTCCTCCACCTATCACACCATCAAGGCGATGCTGCCGGGTATGAAAGCGAAAGGCTGGGGACGGGTGATCAACATCGCATCGGCCCACGGTCTCGTTGCGTCACCGTTCAAATCAGCCTATGTCGCCGCTAAACATGGCGTGCTCGGTATCACCAAGACCGTCGCGCTCGAAGTCGCGGAGCAAGGCATCACGGTGAATGCGATCTGTCCCGGCTATGTCTGGACGCCGCTGGTCGAAAGCCAAATTCCCGATACAGCCAAGGCGCGCGGCATGACCGAAGAGCAGGTGAAACAGGACGTGCTCTTGAAAGCCCAGCCCACCAAGGCGTTCGTCACGGTTGACCAACTCGGCAGCCTCGCGATGTTCCTGTGCTCGGACGATGCCGCTTCGATCACCGGCGCGTCCTTGCCGGTGGATGGCGGCTGGGTCGCGCAGTAGGCGGCGAACCAGGACCGAGAGCTGATCGAGAAACCAAGACGGCCTCCATCGGTCTGATGTAGGTTCGAAGAAATTTCAGCAGGGAGGATGTCATGCCGAAGCTTCGTTGGTCCCTTGCCGGGCTTGCGACCGCAGCACTGATAACAGCAACCTCATCGGTCACGCTCGCCGCTGAACCCGTGCGCGTCGCCTTCATCGATCCGCTGTCCGGCCCGTTTGCAACCTCCGGCGAGTCGGGTCTTCGCCTGTTCGAATATGCATCCGAGACCTTGGTGAACGAAAAAGGGGGCGTTCTCGGCGGTCGGCCCTTCGAAATCGTGCCGTTCGACAATCAGATCAGCCCCAAGGAAAGCCTGATCCAGCTGAAGCGAGCGATCAGCCAGGGCATACAGTTCATCGCCCAGGGCGGCAGCTCCAGCGTCGCCAACGCGCTCACCGACGCGATCGCCAAGCACAATCGGCGCAATCCGGATCAACGGGTCCTGTTCCTCAACTATTCGGCCGTCGATCCGGCCTTGACCAACGAGAAATGTAATTTCTGGCATTTCCGCTTCGATGCAAACGCCGATATTAAGATGGACGCGCTCACCGACGTCATCGCCGCCAATCAAGACATCAACAAGGTCTATATCATCGGCCAGGACTATTCTTTCGGCAAAGCCGTGGCCGACGCCGCCGTCGCGTTCCTTGGCGAAAAGCGTCCAGACATCGAGATCGTCGGCAATGAGCTGCACCCGATCGGCAAGGTCAAGGATTTTACCCCCTACGCCACCAAGATCAAATCGTCAGGCGCCGATGCCGTGATCACCGGCAATTGGGGCGCCGACATGGTCGGGCTCGGCAAGGCGATCATCGAAACAGGCGTTTCTTTGCCGATCTACACCTATTACGCCGCCTGGGACGGGATCACCGCCACCTTCGGTCCCGAGGGCGAAGGTGTCATCCGCCTGGTGCATGAGGGTCGGCAAAACCCGCCGGATCCGCGCTTTTTAGACCTTTGGACGGGCTTCAAGGAAAGATACCCCGACAATGAGGTGAATCAGGCCCGCGTCTTCTCGACGGTGGAAATCTTGGCGCGCGCGATCGAGGAAGCAGGCGGCACCGATCCGGTCAAGGTTGCCTATGCGCTGGAGGGGATGGAACATGATAGCCCGCTTGGTGGCAAGCTCTACATGCGCCCCGAAGATCATCAGATGATCCAGGACATCCACATCTCCGTGCACACCAAGGACGGCATCGAGGTGGACGCCGACAATTCCGGCTATGGCCTGCTCGCCGAAGACACCATCGAGATGGCCGGTATGGACAGCGCCACCACCTGCGACATGCAACGCCCCTAGTGGTATGACCACATCATTGGTTTTCGACGGCCTTCGAAGAACGCGCCATGTTGCCGATGGGTATGCGGCCTCATGTCGAGATAGCTGCTGCGGGGATCGGCCATCCCCTAATGGGTAACTAGGTGGCATACCGGCGAGACATGGACGACGGCGCTCGAGCAACGTCAAGCCAGCAGCGACCCGCTGCATGATTGAGTTGGTGACCTTTTCGTTGCTGAACGGGCTGGTCACCGGTCTCTTGCTGTTCATGCTGTCGTCGGGTTTGACGCTGATCTTCAGCATGATGGGCGTGCTGAATTTCGCCCATGCCAGCTTTTACATGCTCGGGGCCTATTTCGCTTATACGATCTCCGGCTATCTCGGCTTCTGGACCGGTTTGATCGTCGCTCCCATTCTGGTTGGGCTGGTGGGGGCACTGGTGGAGCGTTACGGGCTTCGCCATGTTTACCGCCATGGCCATGTTGCCGAGCTGATCTTCACCTTCGGCCTCGCTTTTCTGATCGAAGAGATCGTGCAGTTCGTTTGGGGGCGTGCGGCCAAAGGCTATCATGAGCCTGAGATCCTGCAGTTTCCTCTGTTCACGCTCTTCGGCCAGAATTTTCCGGCCTATAAGGCGTTCATGATCCTGATCGCCGTCGGCATCTTCATCGGCCTGTTCATGGTGCTCACCAGGACCCGGATTGGCCTGATCATCCAGGCGGCGATCACCCATCCGCAGACCGTCGCCAATCTCGGCCACAACGTGCCCTTGATCTTCATGGGCATTTTCGGGGTCGGCTGCGGCCTCGCCGGCCTTGCCGGCGTGATAGCCGGGCCGGCGCTCGGCACGTTCCCCGGCATGGCTTTCGTACTCGGTTCTATCGTCTTCGTGGTGATCGTGGTCGGCGGCCTCGGGTCGCTTGGCGGGGCGCTGATCGCTTCGCTCCTAATCGGCTGGCTGCAGACCTTCGCGATCGCGATCGACGTGTCCGTCACCGACTTTCTGAGCCTCTTCGGCGTCACGTTCGATGCCGACCACTGGCTGCGCGATCTCTGGACCCTGAGGCTGCCGCAGATCGCACCCATCCTGCCTTATCTTCTACTCATTCTGATTCTGATTTTCCGACCGACCGGCCTTATGGGCAGGCGCGAATCATGAGTGGCACGGCCACTTGGCTGACCAGGCATGGTGCTGTGTCCGAGTTACAATCGGGCGGGCAGAATCTCGTTCCAGGCCTTAACCTTTTCCTCATCCTATTCTGCCAAGTTGCTTCCTGGTCCATGCGATCCTGGGAGTCCGACCATTGGTCGAGAGAAATGTTGTGTGGCCCAGACTCCCAGGGTCGCATGGACCTGTTCTTTAGCCTGGAGGCAAAGTCTGAAGTTCCAGTTAATGACCTTGGTTTCTCCAAGGAGTCGCGTGAGCGTCATAGTGACGAGAGATGCCCAACCGCCGCTAACCCTTACTTAACTTTGCTCGTCCACACTCTTTCCCGGTCCATGCGACCCTGGGAATCCGCCCACTGGCCAGGAGAAGTTGGGTTTGGCATGGATTCCCAGGGTCGCATGGACTGGAATGGGAGTTTGCTGGCGGTGGGTGAAGATTTGGTTAACGCCGGTTTTGCTCTGACAGGCGCTTTTCATGCGCGATGTTAGGATGAGGACTGGCCGGCGGGCGTTGTCCAGCCTTGTGACCCGTCTCGGTGTCTGGGTGGCCTTTGCGCTTCTCCTTTTCCTGCTGCCCTTTATGTTCGCCTCGCCTGTTGCGATCACGATCCTGAACCAGATGGGCATCTCGATCCTGTTCGCGCTCAGTTACAATATGCTGCTCGGGCAGGGCGGCATGCTGTCCTTTGGTCATGCCGTCTATTTCGGGCTTGGCGGCTTTTTCGCCGTGCATGTCATGAATTGGGTCGACCATCATGGCTGGCTCATTCCGCTGCCGTTCCTGCCGCTTCTCGGCGGGCTGTTCGGCTTGGCCTTTGCGGTCATCATCGGCAGCTTCTCGACCCGGCGCGCCGGCACCGTCTTCGCCATGATTTCTCTTGGGATCGGCGAGCTGGTCGCCGCCTGCTCGATCATCTTCGTCATCTTCTTCGGTGGTGAGGAAGGGATTTCCGGTGATCGCACCATGGGCCCCGAGGTGTTCGGCTATGCGTTCATCAGCGAGATCGAGGTCTATGTTCTGACCGCCGTCATCGTGTTCCTGACCACCGCCTCGATGTATCTCTTTTCGCGCACGCCTGCCGGGCGCATGGCCAATGCGGTCCGCGACAATGCCGAGCGTGCCGAGTTTCTCGGCTACAGCCAGCGCTATGTCCGTTTCATCTCCTATTGCGCGTCCGGCTTTTTCGCCGGCATCTCTGGCGGTCTGTTCGCGATCAATTACGAGATCCTGACGGAGGAAAACCTGAACCTCGTGACCTCCGGCTGGGTCTTGCTGATGGCCTATATCGGCGGTGTCGGTTACTTCGTTGGACCGATCATCGGCGCGGTCCTGCTGACCCTCCTGCAGACCGTGCTCAGCAACCATACCGAGATCTGGCGCCTCTATCTCGGCATCTTTTTCGTGCTCACGGTCATGTATGCGCCGAGCGGGCTGACCGGCCTTGTGATGATGCACGGTCCTGCCTGGCGAGCGGGCCGCTTGCAGAATCTGGTCCGACCCTACGCAAAGGCGACACCGCCGCTGCTGGTCTGTCTCGCAGGTGCGATCGGGCTCCTGGAGATGACCCATCACATGAATGCGAGTGGGACCGCTGATGCGGTCTGGGTGGTCCTCGGCCGGGAGTTGGCCCTCGAATCCGTCTGGCCCTGGCTCGTGGCGGTGGCTCTCATGCTGCTCGGAGGTTTCGGTCTGATGCGCTGCATGCCCATGCTGCGGAAAGCCTGGGAGGAGGCGAACATCCTGGAGGCGAAGCGATGACGGCACCGGCCTTGTCGCTCCGGCACGTCACAAAAAACTTTGGGATGACCGAGATTATTCAAGGTGTAGATCTCGATATCCTGCCGGGCGAGCGTCATGCGATCATCGGGCCCAATGGTGCTGGGAAGTCGACGCTGTTTGATCTGATCAGCGGTAAACGCGCCGTCACCGACGGCAGGATTTCCTTGCGTGGCGGTGAAGTTACGGGCATGGCGCCCTACGACATTGCCAGGCTGGGGCTCAGCCGGTCCTTTCAGGTCACGAATATATTTCCGAAGCTATCGGTCTTCGAGAATGTGCGCTGTGCGCTGCTCTGGTCCGGTGGCTATCGTTACTCTTTTTGGCATCTCGTCGATCGCCGGAACGATCTCAACCAGAGGGCCGATGCAGTTCTCGCCGATATCGGCCTTGATGCGCGCCGGGATATTCCCGCCGGCATTCTCTCCTATGCCGAGCAGCGGGCGCTGGAGATCGCGATCACCGTGGCAAGCGGCGCCGATATCTTGATGCTGGACGAGCCGACCGCCGGCATGAGCCATGCGGAGACCGTCGAGATGGTCGCGCTAATCCGCCGCGTTTCCGAAGGGCGGACCCTGGTCATGGTCGAACATGATATGGGCGTGGTGTTCGACCTCGCCGATCGCATCTCCGTCTTGGTCTATGGCCGGATCATTGCATCAGGCCCGCCCGATGCGATTCGCGCCAATCCCGAGGTGCAGGAGGCTTATCTCGGTGCATCGGCCGCATCTGGTGATGCGTCCACGCCATGACATGTTCCTCTGCATCAGATGTCATGCTGGAGGTTGCAAACCTGCATGCGTATTACGGCAAGAGCCATGTTTTGCAGGGCGTGACCTTTCATGTCGGTGACGGCGAGATCGTCAGTCTTCTGGGGCGGAACGGTGTCGGGCGCAGCACCACATGCAAGGCGATCATGGGTGAGGTGCCGCCTGCGGGCTCGATCCGTTTCAAGGGCGAAGAAATCGCCGGCGAGAAGGCCCATCGGATCGCCAGGCTCGGGATCGGCTATGTGCCGGAGAACCGCGATATCTTTCCGACACTGACCGTCCGTCAGAACCTGATCCTCGGCATGAAAAGCAGCGGGCATGAGGGGCGCTGGCGGATCGACGATCTCTTTCGGCTCTTTCCCAACCTCGAAACGCGGGCGGATGTGCCCGGGGGCGCGCTTTCCGGCGGCGAGCAGCAGATGCTGACCATGGGAAGGACGCTGATGGGCGATCCCGATCTGATCATGGTCGACGAGCCGACCGAAGGTCTTGCCCCGCAGATGGTCGAACGGGTCGCCGGCCTGTTGGAAGAGATCGCAAGGCGCGGCGTCGCCATCCTGCTGGTCGAGCAAAAGCTGACCATGGCGCTGACCATCGCCGATCGCGTCTACGTCATGGGCCACGGCCACATGGTGTTCGAAGGCACCCCCGCTGACCTTCGCGCCGACGATGCAGTTCGAAAGGCGTGGCTGGAGGTCTAGTGGCGTGGCCACTTCATTGGTTCTCGGAGGCTCCCGAACAAGGCGTCAGGAGAAGCACGGGTAAGCGATATCTTGGATGGCATCGCCCTCGAGCACCTCATGCCTAGCGGCGGTCAGGACGCGATGCCCATCGGTCTAGCTGCTCTTGTCGAGCGACTGCGCGCTTGCATCGACTCTCACGAGATATTCCCACCCAAGGACCACCAGACCACCTCACCCGTCACTGGGTTTCTTTCGATCTTTAAGTCTTCGTTTACTTATCCATGCCATCCTGTTTCACGGTCCATGCGATCCTGGGAATCCGTCCACTGTCGGGAGACTTCAGGCCGGGTTCGGATTCCCAGGATCGCATGGACCTGCAAGACGCTCATGATCTTACGAAGGGGCAGTTAAGGAATGGTGAAGGCGGACGATTGCTGTAGGCCTGAGCAATCAGCGTCAAAGCTCTTCTCTCATCCGCATCTGGTCGTTGTCAGATTGGCCATGAACTTGCCTCGAAGAGGCGATTGGTGGCGGGACGATCCGAAGCGCATCATGCCGTAAGTGAAGGTTTCGGCTTTCGGTGTTACTTCCGAAAAGTGCTGTGGCCTGTCCGGCGAGGGCGGGCTTTAGACAGCAGGCCCGTCAGGGTCGATCTTCGACGTCGAACGTCAGCCGTCCCCAGTGTTCGCCTGGCCCTCAGCGAGCGCTTTCAGCTTGGTCAGGCCATATTCGTAGTGGGGGCCGATCCAGCGTTCGAACATCAGGCCGGAATAGCGATTGACCGGGTTGAGGCCGAGGTCGGTATCGAAACCCCAGACGAGATGGGTTCGATCCTCGCCGCGCGGTTCGATCTGGAAGAACGCCTTGGCGTCGCCCATGTCGCCGAAGTCAAGCTTGGTGCGCACCAGTCTGTCTGGGACACTCTCGATGATCTCCTGGCTGCCTGAGCCGACATCCGGCTTGTCGCTGGCCCAGGTCATGCGCGCGCCGACACCCTGTTCAGGCCCTTCAATTCTGTAATCGCCGTCAGGATCGCGTTCATACCAGGGGGACCATCGATTGAAGTTCTCGAAGCTGTTGACGAGCGCGAAAACCTCGCCGGGGGCCGCGTCGATCACGGTCGTGCGTTTGACGTGAACACTGCCCGGCAGAATGTACGCGATGGCCAGAACGACGAGGACGACAAGGCCAGCATATTTCAGGATCGTCTTCATCATGGCGGACCTTCCCCAAGGGCATTCTTGGTTGCGATGATGCGTTAATAGATCGAAAACGGGCCCGCGTCGATTCGTGCGATAAGAATTGCTGTCATTGCCGGCAAGGCGCAGAAAATTGCGATGCGTTTTAGGGATGGCTCCCGGTCGCTTTCGCTGCATGCAACACGGTCCAGGCGTTCGGCGCCGATGACGATGCTCAGAACAAGCATAGCGGTCAGGTTCGCTTGGCTGTAGAGCAGCAATGCCGTGATCATCGCCAGCAAGGCGGCGGCGATGGTGATCAGCGCGGGGGCTGCGAGCTGTTTTCGGCCGATCGTCATAGCGGCCAGGAGCGTGCTTGCAAGCGACAAGGCGAGCTCGGCATAGGAAAACGTCTTGGCGAATAGGGCGATCATTGCGAGACCGAACGTCATGGTCATGGCGATCAGGGTTTTGGAGCATGCGTTGTCGGGGGCCGCGTCACCGATCACCGAGACGTCGATCAGGAAAGGCAGAGTGAACGCGATCGCAATCGGCAGAAGCAGCAAGGCGCTTTCGGGACGGCCCTGCTGAAGCGCCGGCAGGCCGATCCAAAGCGGCATAGCGATGACCAGGGCGATGATGGCTGTCTTGGCCCACCGGGCCCGCTCACAGAAAGCAAGGCCAGCCGCGAAGCCGCCGACGGCGGCAATCACGATCTTCGATTTTGCGCTGAAGACCAGATCGACAGGCCAGCCTAACGCCAGCACATAGGTCGTGCCGAGGGCAGCGACGAAAGCGGCGGCCTCCAGATAGGCCGCCAATCGCCTGCGGTTCACGGCTCGGTTGGCGATCAGAACCAAGCTAACGAGAACGAAGGGCACCAGGACGCTTTCCAGCAAAAGCTGAGCGACCGGCGATCCCATGGCGGATGAGATGGGGTGTCAGGCGCTCGGACTAGAGCTTGTCGAAGTTGTCGACACCGTCGGCAAGACCGCCTGCCGCCTTGGTGGCGCCATCGAGCAGGGCGACGACCGTATCCTGGAGCGCGTAGAATACGTAACGCACCTGGTTACTGAAATTCGAGTCCGGTGCCAGGAGAAGCAAACCGATAAGGGCGCCAAAGAAAATGCCCCACCAAAACTTCTTCATCGTCCATCTTCCCTTAACGGCTTCTTCGCCGATCCACGTAAACCAAAAGTGGCAGAGAACTCTCGCGATCGACGTCCGCCTCGCGTCCTCCGATCAACCATTTTAGCGTTTTTCGTCCACAGGTCGACGCTTTTTTTTACCAAGATCCTACAGTTCTTTAAACGAAAATTGGCCGGCTGTCAGCATGTTAGGCTTTCGTTATATCAAATTGCTTAAACTTTGTTCCCGCTGCTTGGAGAACCACAGGGAAAATACCCATGCTGGGTTGGGCGCTGCGCTGTCTCTGCGTGACCCTGGTCGTCGGTGCGACGATCAATGCGATGCGGTCCGAGGGCATGTTCGACAAGATGCTGGCTTGGTCAGAGCGACATCAGTTG
Source organism: Pseudomonadota bacterium (assembly GCA_039197065.1). Classification (GTDB taxonomy): domain Bacteria; phylum Pseudomonadota; class Alphaproteobacteria; order Geminicoccales; family Geminicoccaceae; genus JANQPX01. Next base: position 106,827 of record JBCCUL010000001.1, read on the forward strand.
TCACCCGGTAGCGATCGGGATGACGGCGGCTCCGGCGGCCTGCTCGAGGAGGTGATCGCCTTGGGCTCCGCCGGTCATTTCATCACCGACATCTACATTAACGGGACGCCCGTCACATTTCTGGTCGATACCGGCGCCTCGCATACCATTCTTAATCAGGCGGATGCGGATCACCTGAGGCTGGCGCCGGGACAGCTTCGTTATACCGTGCCTTTCGAAAGCGCCAACGGCACCACCTATGCGGCGCCGGTAACGCTTCGGGATGTGCGCCTCGGTCAATTTCAGCTCTACGACCTCGATGCTTATGTCAACCGCGGCAATCTTGGCATCTCGCTCCTGGGCATGAGTTTCCTCAGGCGTTTCGAAAGCTATGAGTTCCTTCGAGATCGCCTGGTGCTGCGCTGGTGATCGATGCGATAGAGGGCCGAAATCGGCTGACATCCGCGGCATGATATACATCCGACGTAGGTCTTATTGCTCTCCTGGAACAAGGCCTGTAGCTTCGAGGTAATGATCGTCATATCGTCAAGAACGGATGGCCAGGGGACTGCATCGATATGGATATGAATGGCGAATACCGGATCGCCGCACCACGCGAAAAAGTGTGGGCGGGATTGAACGACCCCGAGACTTTGCGCGCCTCGATACCTGGCTGCGAATCCCTGGAAAAGACCGGCGACAACGCGTTCAGCGCCAAAGTGGTCGCAAAGGTCGGACCGGTTAAGGCGACATTTGGCGGTGACGTGACGCTGTCCAATATCAATCCGCCGGAGAGCTACACCATCTCCGGCGAGGGGAAGGGCGGTGCGGCCGGTTTCGCCAAAGGGGGCGCGGACGTCAATCTTGCCGATGACGGCGAAGGCGGCACGATCCTGACCTACACGGCCAAGGCCGACGTCGGCGGCAAGCTGGCGCAGCTCGGATCCAGGCTGATCGACGGCACCTCCAAGAAGATGGCGGATGAGTTTTTCTCGAACTTCCGAGAGCAGGTCGCGCCGAGCGCCGAGGCAGAGGGGGACACAGCCTCCAAAGGAGAAGCCGCGGCCTCGTCACCTGTGACCACGTCGGCTTCCAGCGCCGGCGATGAGGCAGATGAAGGCCTCGCTGGTCTGATTCAAAACAAATTCGTCCTGGCCGGGCTGGTGTTGATCGTCCTGATGCTATTGGTGTCTTTGTTTAGATAGACTTACACGGTGATGACGACGATTCGCTGTCCGAAGTGCGTTGACGCTTCCTGCTCGCTTTTCTAGCTTTAGAACAGATCTAAATTTCTGCGTGAATGATCGATCGTCGGTCGTTTGACGTAGATACTCGCGAGTATTCGATCTAGACCCCGATGAGCGGGGCGACGCAGCAGGGAGTGGTCAGCGAATGGTAAGCGTTTCTATGACAGTGAATGGCAAGGCGGTGACGAAGGACGTCGAGCCTCGTACATTACTCGTCGATTTTTTGCGTCAGCATCTCAGCCTGACCGGAACCCATGTGGGCTGCGATACAAGCCAGTGCGGCGCCTGCGTCGTTCACATCGACGGCAAGTCGGTGAAAGCCTGCACGGCTCTCGCGATGCAATGCGACGGCGTCGAGGTGACGACCATCGAAGGTCTGGCCAATGGCGGTGATCTGCATCCCATGCAGGCGGCGTTCCGCGAACATCATGCTTTGCAGTGCGGCTTCTGCACCCCCGGCATGATCATGTCTGCCGTCGACCTTCTCGAGAACAATGCGGATCCCTCCGAGAAGGAGATCCGCGAATGGCTGGAAGGCAACATCTGCCGCTGCACCGGCTACCACAATATCGTCAAGGCGATCAAAGCCTGCGCTCAGGACATGAGGGGGTAAGGAGATGGCTGAAAACGGCATCGGCGCTCCTGTACGCCGAAAGGAAGACAAGCGCTTCATCACCGGCGCTGGTCGCTACACCGACGACATCAACAGGCACGGCCAGGCTTATGCCTATTTCGTGCGCTCGCCCTTTCCCCACGCGACGCTGAACGGCATCGACAAAGCGGCGGCCGAGGCTGCGCCCGGCGTGCTCGCAGTGATCACCGGCGACGACGTTGCCGAGGCCGGCTGGGGCGGGCTGATCTGCGGCTGGATGGTGCACAATAAGGACGGCTCGGAGATGAAGGCCGGGTCCCATCCCGTGCTGGCGCAGGGCAAGGTGCGCTATGTCGGGGACCATGTCGCTTGCGTCGTGGCCGAAACCTATGCCCAGGCGAAGGATGCGGCCGAGCTGGTAGAGGTGGATTACGGCCCGCTGGTCGCCTGCACGTCGACCGCGGACGCCGACAAGGACGGTCAGCCTCAGGTCCATGACGATGTTCCGAACAACACCGTCTACAACTGGGAGCTCGGTGATCAGGCTGCGATTGATGAGGCGATCGCATCGGCAGCGCATGTCACCAAGGTCGACCTGATCAACAATCGGGTCGTGCCGAACGCGATGGAGCCGAGGGCGGCCTGCGGCGAGTATGATCCTGCCCAGGACAGCTTCACCCTCTACACCACCTCGCAGAACCCGCATGTCGCCAGGCTGGTCATGTCTGCCTTCATCCAGATTGCGCCGGAGCACAAGCTCAGGGTGATCGCGCCGGATGTCGGCGGCGGCTTCGGTTCCAAGATCTACATCTACTCCGAGGAATGCATCTGCCTGATGGCGGCTAAGAAGATCGGCCGTCCGGTCAAGTGGACCGGCGATCGCTCGGAGGCGTTCCTGTCGGACGCCCATGGCCGGGACCATGTCACCCATGCCGAGCTGGCGATGGACGCGGACGGTAACTTCACCGCGCTCAAGGTGCATACCAAGGCCAATATGGGCGGCTATCTCTCGCTTTTCGCGAGCTGTGTGCCGACCTATCTCTACGCCACGTTGCTGGCGGGTCAGTATCGCACGCCGCAGATCTACTGCGCCGTCGATGCGGTCTTCACCAACACCGTGCCCGTCGACGCCTATCGCGGCGCCGGCCGTCCCGAGGCGACCTATCTTCTCGAGACGATCATCGATCAGGCCGCGGACGAGCTCGGTCGCGATCCTGCGGATCTGCGCCGGCAGAACTTCATCAAACCGGAGCAGTTCCCCTACGACACCCCGGTGGCGCTCACCTACGACACCGGCGACTTCCACGCGGTGCTCGACAAGGCGCTGGAAGTCTCGGACTATTCGGGGTTCGCTGCTCGCCGTGCGGCGAGCGAGGCTAAAGGCAAGCTCCGCGGCGTCGGGTTCTCCTGCTATATCGAGGCCTGCGGCATCGCGCCATCTGCCGTGGTCGGTTCGCTCGGCGCAGGCGTCGGCCTTTGGGAGAGCGCCAAGATCCGTTTCTCCCACACCGGCATGTGCCAGGTGCTGACCGGCGCCCACAGCCACGGGCAGGGGCATGAAACGGTGTTCGCGCAGTTGATCGCTGAGAAGCTCGGCGTGCCGATCGAAAATGTCGAGGTGATCCATGGCGACACGGAGAAAACCCCGGTCGGCATGGGCACCTATGGATCGCGTTCGCTCGCGGTGGGTGGCCAGGCCATCTCCAACGCGGCTGACAAGATCATCGAGAAGGGCAAGAAGATCGCCGCCCATCTGCTCGAAGCCTCCGAAGCGGATATCGAGTTCAAGGATGGCAACTTCACCGTCGCCGGCACCGACAAGTCCAAGGCGCTGGGTGAAGTGATCTTCGAGGCCTATGTGCCGCACAACATCCCGCAGGGGCTGGTGGAGCCCGGTATGGAGGAGGGCGCCTTTTACGATCCGGCGAACTTCACCTACCCGTCCGGCACCTATATCTGCGAGGTGGAAGTCGATCCCGACACCGGCGTGGTGACCATCGACCGACTGGTCGCCGTCGACGACTTCGGTGTGATCGTCAATCCGATGATCGTGGAAGGCCAGGTCCATGGCGGCCTCGCTCAGGGCATCGGCCAGGCGCTCACCGAGAACTGCGTCTATGACAGCGCAGGGCAGCTGCTCTCGGCGTCCTACATGGACTACTGCATGCCGAAGGCCGACGATCTGCCGAACTTCGAGGTGGCGACCACCAAAACCGTCTGCACCCATAATGCGCTTGGGGTGAAGGGTTGCGGTGAAGCGGGAGCGATCGGCTCGCCGCCGGCCGTCATGAACGCGGTGGCCGATGCGATCGGCACCCGCATATCGATGCCGGCGACGGCGGAAAAAGTCTGGCGTGCATTGCAGGCCAACAAAACCAGTCAGGCGGCCGAATAGGGGGGCCATGAAGAATGTATGAATTTAACGTGCACAAACCCGGCTCGGTCGCCGATGCGGCCTCCGCTCTCAAAGGCGCTGACGACGGCAAGTTCATGGCCGGCGGTCAGACCCTGATCCCGACCCTGAAGCAGCGTCTGGCCTCGCCCTCCGATGTTGTTGATCTCGGCAATGTCGCCGAGCTCAAGGGCATCAGTGACGAGGGCGGCGCCGTCAAGATCGGTGCGATGACCACCCATGCCGAGGTCGCGTCTTCGGATGTGGTGACGTCGCAGATACCGGCGCTTGCCCATCTCGCCGGCCATATCGGCGACCCGCAGGTCAGGAACCGCGGCACCATCGGTGGCTCGATCGCCAACGCGGATCCCGCAGCGGACTACCCGGCGGCAATCGTCGGCCTGAACGCGACGGTGCATACCAACCAGCGCAGCATCGCGGCCGATGATTTCTTCACCGGCATGTTCGAAACGGCGCTGAATGAGGATGAGATCGTCACCGCTGTCAGCTTTCCGAAGCCGGAGAAGGCTGGGTATCAAAAGTTCCCGAACCCAGCGAGCCGTTATGCGATCGTCGGGGTCATGGTCGCCCAGACCGGCGGACAGACGCGGGTCGCGGTGACCGGCGCTGGGCCGTCTGTTTTCCGATCAAGCGATGCGGAAAGCGCGCTTGCCTCAAACTTCTCCGCGGATGCCTTGAGTGGTTTGGCCGTCAGCTCTGCTGACCTCAACAGCGACATTCACGCCAGTGCGGATTATCGCGCGCATCTGGTCGGCGTGATGGCGAAGCGGGCGGTGGCTGCGGCAACATGATCCACTGATCGCCATCATCGGTCGTGTAGAAGGGGAGCCGTCTTGGCTCCCCTTCTCTTTTGGGGCGTTCTCAGTTTCTGAGCGATCGGATCCGGTCTTTGGACAGCATCGTCACGTCGGTCGTTCCTCTGTTCTCGGTCATCTTCATCGGCTTTGTCGTCGGCAAGCTGCGGGCGATCGACGAAGCCGGTGTGCGCACGCTCGTCGCCTTCGTCTTCTCGTTCGCCATGCCGGCGCTGATCTTTCGGCTGATGGCCGACACGGATATCGCAGGCATCGAGGACTGGCCGGTGGTCGGCGCCTATTTCACCGCACAGCTTCCCATCTTCATCGGCGGGCTGATGATCGGCGGCTGGCTGTTTCGCCAGTCCATGGCGGAGGCCACCATTCAGGCCTTTGGCTCGAGCTTTTCCAATGGCGTTGTGCTCGGTCTTCCGCTGGTGCTGAGCCTCTATGGCGAGCGCGCTGGCGTGCCCGCCTTGCTGATCATCATGCTCGACATCGCGATTTTCAGCGTGATCACGCTTCTGTTGGAAATCGCCAGTCTGCGTGCAAAGCCTGACGCATCGCCGCGCCCCCTGATCATGCTTCGCGATCTCAGCCTGTCGGTTGGGAGCAACCCGTTGATCGTCGCAAGCGTCCTCGGCGTGGCCTTCGGCGCGTCGGCCTTGGTGCTGCCCAGTGCCGTCGACAAGACGCTCGCCTTTCTCGGACAGGCCGGTCCGCCTGCCGGCCTTTTCGCCCTTGGCGCGACACTTGGACAGCGCAGGATTGCCGGACAGGTCGGGCCGGTCGCGTCCATGATGCTGATGAAGCTGCTTCTGCACCCTATCCTTGCTTTGTTCGTGGTGATCTATCTTTTCGACCTCGATCCGGTTGCGGCGAGCGTCATGCTCTTGTTTGCCGCCTGCCCGGTCGGCGCAAATGTTTATGTCTTTGCCGCGCAATATGGTGCTGCTTTGGAAACCAGTGCAACCGCAATCCTGCTGTCCACCGCGGTTGCGATACTCTCGCTGTCCGGGCTGGTGCTCCTGCTCTCGGATTGGTGGTTTTGACATGAGATCATCGTTTTCTTGAAATATAATACAACTTATGGTTTTATAACTTTCGAAGTTCACTCCCTTAGCGCTAATGTTACGTCGCGAGACTGCATCTGAGTTGAAGGCGATCGTGGGCACTGTTCCTGTCGTCTTGGCTGTGATACCAGGACGCCGAGAAAAGCTTGGGAATTGCATGGTTGGCTGATAGAGGAAACTTATCAAAACATCGTCGGAATTTTTACGACCCATCGGTGTTAGTGCCCCAGTAAGCCAAGAGAATATGCCGAAGTTCATTTTCCAGCCGGATACTGTCCAGGCCTGATACAGGGCCAGGAAAATGGGACAAGTGAGCCATGAGGGCTCGCTTGGGGGGAAACTTGTGCCTTTTCGAAAGGGGGATCGAATGGTTCGAGGCCTATGTTTCGTGATGCTGCTGATAGGCAGCGCGCTTTGGTCGGACGCCAGAGCGGCAGATGGTGACGATGACGCGCATTGGAATCTGCTGTCGAAGGAAGCGTATCCGCGCGCAGCGCAGTGCGGCGTGTGTCATCAGAAGATCTATCGGCAATGGTCGGTTTCGAACCACGCCTACTCGTCGATCTCACCGATGTTCCATAAATTCGAACAGAAGATCAGCGAGCTTTCGTCAGGTACTGTCGGGTCGTTCTGCGTGCGTTGCCATCAGCAGATCGGCACGCAGCTCGGTGAAGCCCGCGAGTCGGCGCTCTGGGAGCGCAGCGGCATTGCCCGTGAGGGCGTGACCTGCATCACCTGCCATCGGGTGGCTCAGGAATACGGCAAGGTTAACGGTAACCGCCATATCATGCCGGGCGGCATCCACGCGCCGGTCAAGGGCATCAAGGAAGGCAGCTCGTTCGAGCAGGTCGTCAACGATCCGGAATATCCGATCGCGACCGGTCCGGATGAAGAGGGCATTCCAAGCCACACCGAGGTCCAGGCCTTCTCCCAGATCAACGAGAGCGAGTTCTGCGTCTCCTGTCATCAGGTCGCCGTGCATCCCAACATCAAGCTTGAGGTGGTCTGGGATCAGTATCGCGCCTCGCCGGCTTACGATAAGGGCGTGACCTGTCAGGATTGCCATATGGGCAAGAATCCGGGCGTTCCCGACGGCTATGACAAGGCGCCGGTCGCGATCGTCAACGGCAAGCCCGTCGGCAATGAGCGCGATCATCACGATCACTCCTTCTTCGGACCCGGCTACTCGATCGCCCATCCCGGCATCTTCCCGCACAACCCGGAAGCCGAGCGCTGGACCATCGACGAGTGGCTGCAATTCGACTACCGCGCAGAGTGGGGTTCGGATGACTTCGAAATCGCGGTGATCGATGGCGAGATCGACATCGAGTTCCCGGAAGCCTGGGCCGACCCGGTCGATCGTGAAGAAGCCTGGCTGATTGTTGAGGATAATCTCACTCTGCTCGAGGAGAAGAAGGAGCACCGTGAGCTGACCATGAACAACGGTTCGAAGATCGACGGTCCGTTCTTCGATGACCCACCAGAGGTCGGCGAGAGCTTCAGCTTCTTCTACGAGGTCACCAACACCAATTCCGGACACAATCTGCCGTCCGGTTCACTCGGCGCCCAGCCTGAGATCTGGCTGAACGTCGCGCTCACCAATCCGAGCGGTGAGACGGTGTGGGAGAGCGGCTATGTCGACAGCTACGGCGATATGGCGGATCTGCACTCGATGGATGTCGCTGCTGGCAAGATCGAGCATGACGATCAGCTCTGGAACCTGCAAACCAAGTTCCTGACCACCAACGTCAAGGGCACGGATCGCGAGATGCCGCTTCCGGTCAACTTCGACATCGATCCGATCCCGTTCCTTCGCCCGGGCGCGGTGCCGACCACCGTGCTCAACCACCCGCCTTTCATCCGCATGGAAGGGCGTTCACTACCGCCGCTGGGTACGAGAGAAGCCGAGTATACGGTTCCAGCGAGCGCAATGACGGAGCCAGGCACCTATCGTCTATCGGTTCGTCTTCGCAGTCGCGCAGAGCCCATCTACTTCATGCGCTTCGTCGAGGCGACCATCGAGATGGAGCAGGCCATGAACGAGTGGATGGTGGACATTCATCCCTATGCGGTTGAGATTGATGTCCAATAGGGTTTCCGCGAGACCCGAACGACCGTTGATATCCAGCATCATCCTAGGGGGCACCGCCATGACCTTGGTCATGTCGGCGGCCCTCGCGGCTGAGCGCATGGGCACGAGCGAGATGCCGTTGCCCCCGCGCCCGGACGCGATGCTCTCGGATAGCGACAAAGCTGGTGGTGACGACAAAGCGGTGCTGCCGATCAAGGCGCCGGTGAAGAAAGACGTTGCCGCCGCCTCGACGGACGAGCCCATGTCCCGCCTGGATCCGACCTGGCAGCGCCAGCAGGCCATGCCGACCCCGGTCGTGATCCTCAGGCGCCCCGGTCCTCCGGTTCGTCCGGATCAGTCACCGCTGATGCAGACCGTGGGACCGGAGCAGGGCCCCTGGCCGATGATCATTTTGGCGGCCGGCGAGCCGATCATCGGCAATGGCGCTCGCAAGGTCGAGTTCGACAAGGACGTCTTCAAAGCCGATCCGGCCTATGAAGAAACGCCTTACGAGCGCGAGGCGCAGGTGGAAATCTACGGCGGCAAGACCGCTGTCGATACACAGCGCCCGATCATCGAACTGGGAACGCCGTTCTATCAGGTCGGACCGCTGAACCAGGGAAGCAACCTGCTCGGCGCGAAGAACCTGGTCTTCGGCCATCTCTACGCCTTCGGTGATTGGCGTACGGCTGTTGCCTACAACGATAATGGCAATGGCGATGAGGTGGGGCAGATTGCAACCCGCCTTAATCTGGATGTCGACCTTGGCCTGACCGCGACTGAACGTCTGCATGCGCTCTTCCAGCCGCTTCAGAAGGATGGCCAGTTCACCCGTTGCGAGTTTGCCGGCGAAGGCAGCATCGATGATTGCGAACTCGAATACGACTTCGAGCCGCAGACTGCTTTCTTCGAAGGCGATCTGGGGGCGATCACGGCGGGCATCACCGGTGAATATAACGGCCTGGATCTGCCGTTCACCGGCGGTCTCATCCCGTTGATCTTCCAGAATGGCGTTTGGCTGGAAGATGCCTTCTACGGCGGTGCCGCAGCGATTCCTTCGCTCAACAGTCCGTTCCTCGACATCTCCAACATGGACATCACCTTCTTCGGCGGCGCTGACAAGGTGACCGCACCTGGTATCGCCGACGGTGACGGTGTGGTGGCGGACGATAATGTTAACATCTACGGTATCGCCGCCTTTATCGAGACCATGGAAGGGTATATCGAGACTGGCTACGCCTATCTCGACGGCGTAGACGGCAATGCCGGTCAGGATTACCACTCGCTGACGGCCGCTTTCACCAAGCGCTACGGCGGCTGGCTTTCCAACAGCATGCGTGTCGTGGCGAGCTTTGGTCAGGATGAGACCAATGTCGAGGATGGCGACGAGCAGAACGGCGTGATGCTTCTCTTGGAGAACTCGCTCATCACCTCCAAGCCCTACACGTTGCTGCCATACGCCAACTTCTTCGTCGGTATCGAGCGTCCGGTTCCGGCGGCGGATGCAACCGGGCTTCTCAGGAATACCGGCATCAACTTCGAGAGCGACGCGCTGACCGGTTTTCCGTTCCTGGATGACACCGGGCAAAACGCCTATGGCGGTGCCATCGGCGTGCAGTATCTTTTCGATCTGCAGCAGCAGCTGGTGATCGAAGTGGCCGGCGAGAGGCAGCTCTCTGACTTCTCGAACAGCTTTGAAGACGAGGTCGAAAATCAGTACGCCGTTGGCGTGCGATACCAGATCCCGCTTTCTAATGCCTGGCTGGTCAGGGCGGACGCGATGTACGGCATCATCGAGAATGACGACGACATCGCAGGTGCTCGCGCCGAGCTTCGTTGGAAGTTCTGACGGCTGGCTGTGCCATCCGGCTAGCTTTTCTGACGCGGCCTACCGGTTCTCAACCGCTGTGAACAGGATCTTTTCGAGAACGCCTGTGGAGCGGCAGCGGACCTGAACGGCGAACTCGCGGCGTCCTTCGTCGCGGCCGACATTGTAGTAACGGGGATCCAGCGCGAGCCGGGTCCCCGTTGCCGTTCCGGTGATCTCCAGACGCAGGTCCACGCCGCGGTAGAGAGGCCAGGATCTGGCGCCGATATTTGACGGCGACAGCGGATTGAAGTTTCGATTGTCCAGGCTCGGACAGGCGGCGAAGCGGCGATCGAGATAATTGTGCTGGCGCACCCGGATCTGGCCGCGTTCGAAATCCGAGGCGATGACAGGAAGGTCGTTCGCTTCGAGGCTGGCCATCACCGCCTTCCAGGCTTCCGCCTTGGTCGTTCCCGAAAAGGCCTGCTCGGCGACCAATCTTTTCGCCCCTGCTTCGGCTGCAGGCACCAACGCGATCAGCGTCAGCGTCAGGATCGTTGCGGTCAGCTTCATCTCTTTCTTCCTTTCGGTTCTTTTTCGAACCCTTGATGAAATGTTAGGGTCGAAAGGAAGAAACAGCGAGTCTCAGGTGGACAATAGGCATACAACTTTTGATGCGTGTTGCATTCCAAACCGCGACCGTTGCTTCAAGGCAACGTAACGCCATGGCCGGCTTGGATTTTCCGTAGGGGGAGCTTGCCGATGAAGCGGCTGAAGTTCTGGGGATGGGGCTATGAAGGCGATGGCCTGACCGAGGATGAAATCTCCAGGTTGAGGCACGTCTATCAGGGACGCTTTGGCGTCGATATCGGGGTGACGAGCCCGCCTTCGGCGACGGATATCGATCTGGCGAAGCCGCGTCTGACGCCGCCAGCATCGCTCGATGCCATTTGCACAACCGAGGCTTATGCGCGTCTGCTTCATAGCTATGGCAAGTCCTATCCCGATTCCGTGAAGGTTTTTGCGCGGGATTTCGGCTCTGCGCCGGACGTGGTGGCGAGGCCTAGGAACGAAGAGGATGTGCAGGCCGTGCTCGACTGGGCGTCCGATGCGCATGCCGCCGTCATCCCGTTCGGCGGCGGCTCATCGGTGGTGGGCGGCGTGGAACCCTTGGTCGGTGACGGGTTCAAGGGCACGATCAGCCTTGATCTCAAAGGCCTCAACCAACTGATCGAGCTCGATGACGTCAGCCGATGCGCTCGCTTCCAGGCCGGCATCCTCGGGCCTGACCTCGAAGCCGTGCTCAAGCCCCACGGGCTGACGCTTCGCCATTTTCCGCAGAGTTTCGAGATTTCCACCCTAGGCGGTTGGATCGCGACGCGCTCAGGCGGGCATTTCGCCACGCTCTATACCCATATCGACGATCTGGTGGAGAGCACGCGCAGCGTGACGCCTTCAGGCATCGTCGAGAGCAGGCGGCTGCCCGGCTCGGGGGCGGGACCCAGTCCGGATCGGTTGATGATCGGGGCCGAAGGCGCGCTTGGTGTGATCACGGAGGCCTGGGTTCGGCTGCAGGCAAAGCCAGTCCATAAGCAAGGGGCAGCCGTCGGTTTTGCCGATATCAAGCGCGGCGCTGAGGCCATCAGGGCGGTGGCGCAGACGGGGCTTTACCCGTCGAACCTTCGTTTGATCGATGCTGAGGAGGCGAGGATCAACGGGGTCAATGATGGCGAGGAAGCGCTGCTCGTTCTGGCGTTCGAGAGTGCGGATCACCCCGTCGATGCCTGGATGGCGCGCGCAATTGAGCTGGTGCAGGATCTGGGCGGGCGGCTTCACCCGGATGTGAGCGCTGCCGAACGCTGGCGGACCGCATTCATACGCATGCCTTATAACCGTGAGATTCTGACCCCCGCCGACGTGATTAACGACACCTTCGAGACCGCGATTACCTGGGATCGCTTTTCCACCTTTCACGACCGGGTCAAGTCTGCGACCGAAGCGGCGATCCTGGAGGCGACCGGCGAGCCCGGTCTGGTGACCTGCCGCTTCACCCATATCTACCCCGACGGCCCGGCGCCTTACTTCACCTTTCACGCCAAGGGACGGGCAGGGGCGTTGCTGGAGCAATGGCGACATATCAAGGAGAAAGCGTCGGATGCGCTGATCGAGGCGGGCGGCACCATCACCCATCACCATGCGGTCGGCCGGGATCACATGCCCTGGTATGAGAGGCAGCGGCCTGCTCTGTTCGGCGACGCGCTCAAAGCTGCCAAGGCGATGCTCGATCCGGCGGGCGTTCTAAACCCGGGCGTCATCGTTCCCCTTGGCGGTGGCAAGCGGCATATAGGTTGATTTTGCGTCCCTGAGCGTCCGCCCATCGGTCCTTGCCCGATGGCCGCCGGTCAGCCTCGCGGTCAGCCGGCCGAGCTGCCAGACATGTCTCAAGAGCCCTTCGGCAAAGCGGGAGCGCTGATTGAAGATGAAGCGCTCCGCCAGCAGATGGCGTGCGATCGGTCGCGGCGCCAAAGCGAGGCCGATGGCCCAAAGCGCATGCATCGCACGCTGACCCGGATCGAGGATCGAGCTGAATGCGGCGCGCAGCGTGGGTGCGAGCAGCGCCAGTCTCGGCCCTGGCTTCAGGACCGCGGCGGCCAGCCGGCTTTCCCAGTAGGCTAGATCGTTCTCGATGACATTGTCCGGCAGAGCCTGGCCGAGATCCCTGCAACGATCCGCCAAATAGCGCGCCCGCTCGCTGGCATCCATGACGTAACGCTCGAAACGTTCCGCGGTCAGCTCGCTGTGGGCCGATGTGTTACGGTCATGGACGCGATACTGACCGAGTGTTTTCCGCAATGTCTGCACATCGCCATAGAGCGGGGCCGCGGCATTGAGCGCATCGTCGATATCGCAGTCATAGGACGCGGGGATCGGCATCACCTGCTCGAGAAAGCTCTTCGAGAAGGCCGTGCCTGATGTGGTGGTGGCGGGGTAAACGCCGGCGCGCAGCAATTCGGCCCTGATCGTCGATGGCGTCAGGCTATGCGGGTATTTCGGGAAGATCGTGTTGACCAGCCCGTCTTCGCTATCGATCGCCTGGAGGGCGTATTGCACCTTGGTGGTTCTCGGTGTCCAGAGCGCCATGATCTCGGCGGCGGCGAAGGGTTCCAGGCGGTCGTCACTGTCGAGAAAGATGACGATGTCATGCCGACAGCGCTGTAGACCGGCGGTGCAGCTTGCCACCTGACCCTGGTTCTCTTGAAAAATGGCCTCGATACGCCGCCCATAGCTCTTGATGATATCGATGGAATCGTCGGTCGAGCCGTCATCCACCACGATGATCTGAAGCCGATCGTGATCCTGGCCAAGAGCACTGTCGATAGCTGTACGCAGATACCGACCGTAATTGTATGAACTGACGACGATGCTCAGTCCTATAGCCTGCGAGAGCAAAAAGGCCTCCAAAGTCCAGAGATAATTTTAGTCTGATGTCACTAAACCAAATGGTGAAAAGCACGGTAGTTAAAACAATCAAAATTTGCAATGTCATCACGTAAATTAGGCGATAGGCCCGTGTCGAAAATCGAGGTTGTTGCGTCGAAAACACGATAGAGCGGAAGCGTTTATGCTGGTACGCCATGCATAAAGAGCCCAGTCATGCATTTGAGGGAGACGGTTCGATGGCGACAGCGCGGTCGGTTCAGCGGGAAGGAAGACGTGGTGGTCGCGCGTCTCGGCGCGAAGCACGCGGCGGCGTCGCTCATGCGGCCTGGCCGGTTTTGGAGCGCAAGGTGCCGACCTATGAGGTGTTGAGCGAAGATCGGCTCGAAAGCCTGCATCGGGCCTCGCTCAAGCTGCTCCAGGAGATCGGCATCGACTTTCGCGACGAGGAAGCGCTCGCCATGTGGCGGGAAGCGGGCGCCGAGGTCGACGGCGAGCGCGTGCGTATCTCCGAAGAGCTGTTGATGGGGCTGGTCGCCAAGGCGCCGAGCCGCTTCACCGTGACGGCGAGAAACCCGGAACGCAGCACGGAGATCGGCGGCAGCAATGTGGCGTTCGCGCCGACCTACGGCTCGCCTTTCGTCTATGATTTCGACGGCGAGCGCCGCTACGGCACGCTGGAAGATCTCAACAACTTCCATAAGCTCGCGTACATGTCGCCCGTGCTGCACAACACCGGCGCCGTCATCTGCGAGCCGGTCGACATCTCGGTGCCCAAGCGGCATCTGCACATCACCATGAGCGCCATCAAACATTCGGACAAGCCGTTCATGGGCCCGGTGACCGCACCCGAGCGCGCGGCGGATGCCGTCGAGATGGCAAGGATCGTCTTCGGGCCGGAGACGGTCGAGGCGGGGCCGGTGATGCTGTCCCTGATGAACTGCAACTCGCCCCTGGTCTGGGACGAGACCATGCTCGGCGCGATGAAGGTCTATGCGCGGGCGAACCAGGCCTGCATCGTTTCGCCTTTCCTGATGGCGGGAGCGAACGCCCCGGCATCAGCCGCGGCAGCCGTCGCTCAGCTGAACGCCGAGGCTCTCGCCGGTATCGCGTTCACCCAGCTTTGCCGGGCGGGCGCGCCCGTGATCTACGGCCATTTCATCGCGACCATCTCGATGAAATCAGGGGCCCCCATGGCCGGCACGCCGGAGATGGGGCTGATGAACCTGATGATCGGTCAGCTCGCGCGCAAATATGAGGTGCCGCTCCGATCATCGGGGATGATGGCCGGCTCCAAGAAGGTCGACTCTCAGGCCGCCTACGAGTCGATCCAGACCATGTATCCGGTGTTCCTAGCGGGCACCAACTATGTGATGCACAGCTGCGGCTGGGACGAGTCGGGTCTGGCCGCGAGCTTTTCGAAGTTCGTCCTGGATTGCGAGCAGATCGAAATGTTCTATCGTTTCGGCCAGGGCCCGCAATTCGGCGATTTCGACGAAGCCGTCGCCACCATCGGCGAGGTCGGACCGGGAGGCCACTATCTCGGCACCGATCACACCCAAAGCCATTTCCAGACCGCCTTCTACATGCCGGAACTGGCGGACGCCAACAGCTATGAGCAGTGGCTGGCGGAAGGCAAGAAGGACGCCACCGACCGCGCGGTCGAAAAGGTCAAAGCCATGCTTGAAGCTTACCAGGCCCCGTATCTCGATCCCGCGATCGACGAGGCGCTCCAGGCCTTCATCGCAGCGCGCGAGGCGGTGCTGCCGGATAGCGTGGAGTAGCGGCGAGCCGCCGCTGGCCGCATGGGTTTGGCTTGGCTACGAGGCTGGGGGAGGCGTTGGCGCTAACAGGCGCTGTCTTTGATGGCCGCGTAAAGTTGAGTTCTCCGGCAATGAAGCAATGACAAGGTGCTGCTTCGGGGGCGCGATTTGCGTCAATTGTGGGCACAGAAAACTACTTATGATACCTCTGATGACGACAAACTAGGCCGGTTCATCACGACCTTGGAGCTACCGAATTAGCGTTTGATCGGCTAAGCTAATCGGAGCTGCTGATAAAGATCACGAATGCAACGCCGATATGACTTGATGCCTACGGCAGCCATGCATCTTGGACATCAATAGGAATACTCATATCGACCTCATATGGTTCATAGTAACTGCTTACATCGCCACCACCATTCGACGAAGCCAAAATGGCTAAGCCAATCATTCCTAGAATTGGCCATATCGAAGCTTCATTCGCCCTCTGACGATCGGCAATTTGAGCAAACTCTTTGTCGGCTGCTTGACAAAGTTCTAGCTCATAATTGAAAGGCTCTGGCCTTTCCAAGAACCATGGATAACAACTCGCTGCAGCCTTGAAACGTTCCGCTGCCCTATCCTCATCTTTTTCCAGGCCGTCGCCATGTTTGTACATATAGGCAAGTGCCAGATGTGCCCTTTGAAGTCCTGCGTGGGCCGCATAGGCATAGAATTGAGCGGCTTTCTCTAAGTCCGGCTGTACCCCGTTTTCACGAGCGTAGTCAGCAGCCAGATTAAATGCGATTGGCCCCAGCAGCTCGCGAATCAAGCGACCATAGATAGCGCCACTAATGGGATCCTCCGTCATACCCGATCCCAGCATATATCTCTCGATATGTTCATTGCGGGCTGTTGCGAGCATTTCCACGACAGTTTCCTTGTTGTCCTCTTGCGACGCCAGATAAAGACGACGTGCAAGGTGATAACCAGCTATCGGAGATTTTTTCGCCCAGCCTTGCTGAAAGTATTCGAGCGCCTGATCACCGTCCTGCGACACGAGGTGCCCGTTGTCGTAGAGAATGCCTAGGATCGCTTCTGCATCGCCATTCTTGGTTGGAATGGCTTTTCTTAGCCATGTCACCACATCACCCGAATGCCCTCCATCGATTCCTCCCTCAAGGTAAATCATCGCCAGGATAAATCCGTATTGCATTTTTCCAGAACGGTAGCGTTCCAAATAAATAGAAAATAATTTATCTCTCTCTTTTGTTCCATATGACTCAATTGCCAATTGTTTGGCTGATTTATCTATTTTTTTATCTGAATAAATGGCGCTGAAATATGATGCGCGTTTTTTGTTAAGGTCCATGAATTCTTCAAGATCTTTGCCAGTGAGAGAGGCGTTGTTTGCCAAGACCACGGAAGATGAAAAAGCAAAAATCAAAAAAGAAAGCAAAACCTGCATTTGTAACCTCATCGATCGAAAGTTTTATCAGTAGCGTTTCGGCGCCTTGGGTGCCGAGGTTTTGATTGTGCGCTACAATCGTGTCTGATCTACGTTTCGGTTGCTTCTCGTAGAGTTGCCTTTTTGCACCATACCCTACTCAATTCCACAATGTTCGGCGTGTCTGTCCAAGTTTCCATCGCGTTCGAGGAGGAGTGATGGCGCAGATAGAAAATGTTGCTCACCACAAACTTGGCGATGCGCTGATCGAAATCGGCAAGCTGTTAGGCGACGAAACTCCAGGCAACGTCATGAGATGGGCGGAGCATAACGTCTATAAGGCCACGTTCAAGCAAGCGTTTGGTCCCTACGTAAAATGCTAACCGCTGGCGTCATACTCGAGGCAAAAAAGGTCGAACCAGAAGCACTTTCCTGCTAACGCCGGAGATCAGCCAAGCCCGCAAAAAGATCGTGACATTCTCGCTCGCGTCTCCATCGCGGCAAAAGTTCAGCCAATGCCGCTGGCATCATCATCTCGACGTCGCGATGCTTGCTGTTAGAATGCGCTGCGGGGGAGGATTTGAGCCGATGACCGAGAGTGCTATTACCGACCGTCGAGCCATGCTGGCGCAGCATTTTCTGCTAGCCCAGCTCGACGACAACGCTCTGGATACGTTGCTTGCCGTCGCGAGCGAGCGTCGTTTCACCAATGGGCAGGTGATTTTTCAGAAAAGCGATCCCGGCACCAGCATGATGGCCGTGCTTGCCGGTCGCGTGCGCATCAGCGCCTATTCCGAGGATGGGCGCGAGATCATTTTGAACATCGTCGAGCCCGGCCAGCTCTTCGGCGAGATCGCGCTGCTCGACGGCAAGGAGCGCAGCGCAGATGCCACCGCCATGGGCAAGACCGAGCTTCTGATCCTCGATCGTCGGGATTTTCTGCCGTTCCTTGAGCGCAATCCGAAGATCGCGGTACAGCTCATCGAAGTTCTCTGCGACCGCGTCCGGCGCACCAGCGAGATGGTGGAGAGCATCGCTTTTCTGGACTTTGGCGCCAGGCTCGCGAAGCTCCTTCTCCAGCTTGCCGAAAACTACGGCAAGGAGACGGAAGGCGGGCTCCTGATTGATCTTCGCATCTCCCAGTCCGATCTCGGCAATCTGATCGCCTCGACGCGGGAAAGCGTCAACCGCCAGCTCAGCGCCTGGACCCAGGAAGGTGTGATCGCGATGGAGCAGGGCAAGATCACCCTGATCGACCAGGAGACCCTCGAATTGATGGCCCAAAGCCTGGTTTGACCAGTTCATTGACGCTGTCGCGGGTGGCAAGGCCACGTCTTTACGCTGTCGCGGAGTTAGCTGGTGGAGCTTTCATTTCGTCTTGATGATCTGAGTGGTGCGGACGTTCAGGGGCTCCTGAAGACGCACCTTGAGGAGCTGGCGCCTCTGTCGCCGCCCGAAAGTCAGCACGCGCTCGATCTCGACGGACTGCGCGCGCCCGATGTGACCTTCTGGAGTGTTTGGGATGGAGACCGATTGGTGGGCATCGGGGCGCTCAAGGAGCTGGATCGGCGGCATGGCGAAGTCAAATCCATGCATACGGCAAGAGCCCGGCGCGGGCAGGGGATCGCCGCTCTGACCCTCGAGCATATCATCGCTGAGGCGAGGCAGCGCGGCTATCATCGCCTGAGCCTGGAAACCGGATCCATGGCCACCTTCTCGCCGGCTCAAGCACTCTATAGCCGCTACGGCTTTGTCGACTGCCCACCCTTTGCCGATTATCGCCTCGATCCCAACAGCATCTTCATGACCCTCGAATTGTAGCCCTTCCCCCCCGACAAGGGACCGCATACCCTGGGGGCGTATGGCTCATTCTTCGAAGGCGGTCCAAGTCCATGACGTGGTCACACCACCACCACCACTTGAAGAGGTTGGAACAGCGGCTGCTCTGGCTTGCCTGCTGGACCATCCATCACGCCAATCACCTCAGAGAGAAGGATGAGGTCAAGGTCGGTGGGCATCAGGCCTCTTCCGCCTCGATGGTCTCGATCATGACGGCGCTCTACGGCCATGTGCTTCGCCCGGAGGACCGGGTCGCGGTCAAGCCGCACGCCTCGCCCGTCTTCCACGCCATGCAGTATCTGATGGGTCTGCAGACCGTCGAAAAGCTGAAGGATTTCCGCGCCTTCGGCGGTGCGCAGAGCTACCCCAGCCGCACCAAGGACATCGACGACGTCGACTTTTCGACGGGCTCCGTCGGTCTCGGCGTGGCGATCACCGCCTTCGCTTCGATTATTCAGGACTATCTGGCCGCCAAGAACTGGTCCAGCCTGCGGCCGCCCCGCAACCCGCGTCGGGTGGGCCGCATGATTGCGCTGGTGGGGGATGCGGAGCTCGATGAGGGCAATGTCTATGAGTGCCTGCAGGAGGGCTGGAAGCACGATATCAGGAACTGCTGGTGGATCATCGACTACAACCGCCAGAGCCTGGATGGCGTGGTGCGCGAAAACCTCTGGCAGCGCATCGAGGCCGTGTTCAAGGCGTTTGGCTGGGACGTCGTCACGCTCAAATACGGTGCCTTGCAGCAGGCCGCCTTCGCCGAGCCCGGCGGCGAAGCCCTCCGTCACTGGATCGACAACTGCCCGAACCAGCTCTACTCGGCCCTCACCTACCAAGGTGGAGCTGCGTGGCGCGCCCGCCTTCTCGATGAGATCGGTGAGCCCGTATCTGATATCCTCAGTAAAAGAAGCGACGCCGAGCTTTCGGCGCTGATGAACAATCTCGGCGGCCACTGTCTCGAAACCCTGTGCACCGCCTTCGACGCCGTCGACCACGACCGCCCCACCGCCTTCCTCGCCTACACCATCAAGGGCTGGGGCACCCCGCTCGCCGGCCACAAGGACAACCACGCCGGCCTCATGACCCCGGACCAGATGGAGACCTTCCAGGCTGACATGGGCATCGAGCCAGGCTCCGAATGGGACCCCGACGCGGGGATCGACGACTCCGACGCGTTTCAGGCCTTCCTGGCTGGTATACCGTTCTACGCGGAAGGGCCTCGGCGATTTGCGGCGGACAAGATCGAGACACCAGGCCCCGTGCTCCTCGACGACCGCGAGCAATCCACCCAGACCGGCTTCGGCAAGATCCTCGACCAGATCGCCCGTTCGAAAAACCCGCTCGCCGAGCGCATCGTCACAACCTCGCCGGACGTCACCGTCTCGACCAATCTCGGCCCCTGGGTCAACCGCCGCGGCCTGTTCGCCCGCGACGAGCAGGCCGACACCTTCCGCGACGAACGCGTCCCCTCCGCGCAAAAATGGCGCTTCTCCCCGGACGGCCAGCATATCGAGCTCGGCATCGCCGAGATGAACCTTTTTCTGTTACTTGGCGCCGCAGGCCTATCCCACTCGCTGTTCGGTGAACGCCTCATCCCCGTCGGCACCGTCTACGACCCCTTCGTCATGCGCGGCCTCGACGCCCTGAACTACGCCTGCTACCAGGACGCCCGCTTCCTCATCGCTGGCACGCCGAGCGGCGTGACGCTCGCCCCGGAGGGCGGGGCGCACCAGTCGGTCGGCACCCCGCTGATCGGCATGAGCCAGGACGGACTCGCCGCCTTCGAGCCGGCCTACCTCGACGAACTCGCCGTCATCATGGACTGGGCCTTCGACTACCTGCAGCGCGACGGCGAAGGCGACCCCGACGAACGCACCTGGCTCCGTGACGAAACCGGCGGCTCCGTCTACCTCCGCCTCTCCACAAGACCCCTGGAACAGCCCGCGCCGCGGGTAGGGGATACAGACTTCGAACAGGGCGTGATCGACGGCGCCTACTGGTGGCGCAAACCGGGTCCGAACGCGGACCTCATCATTGCCTACCAGGGCGCGGTCGCCCCCGAAGCGCTCAAGGCCGCTGGCCGCATCGGCGAAGACCGCCGCGACATCGGCGTCCTCGCCGTCACCTCCGCCGACCGCCTGAACGCCGGCTGGACCGCTGCCCAACGCGCCCGCCGTCGCGGGCAGGCAGGGGCCACGAGCCATATAGAAAGACTGCTCACTGGCCTCCCACCCCACGCCACCCTCATCACCGTAACCGACGGCCACCCCGCAACCCTCGCCTGGTTCGGCGCCGTCGCCGGCCACAAAACCACCCCCCTCGGCGTCGAACATTTTGGCCAGACAGGCTCCGTAGCCGACCTCTACCACCACTTCGGCATCGACGCTGACACCATCGTCGCCACCGCCCACGGCCTCGTACAAGGCCGCCCCCTCCGCAACCTGGGCCGCATCGCCTAGCGGCCACCGGCCGCGGGGTTGACTTGCCTGAGTTCGGGGGAGGCGTCCGTGCTTTGGTGGGGCAGGGGAGGCGTTTTGGCGGAGCGTTCTATGAATGATGAGAAAATTCCGAGAGGAAGCACGTGGCTCCAAAGAATCACGAAGTGCGGAAAGTTGCCTTAGGCACCGGCAATTCCTGATCGATTCCTAACGAACGCAGCCATTCGTCTATAGCTGCATCAGTCACGAATGGACCGCCAGCATCAGCTTTCGCTAAGTGCGCCCTGACTGTATCGGTCCGTCGCTTCACCACGCCGATCGTTTCAGTAATGAACGCTCGATCTCCGGTTTTAAGCGCTTCACTCAGACATTCGGCCAGGCCTCCTGGGTATCGAAATACTTCGCAGGATCGAATGGAAGGCTGATAAGGACATCTGAAGTTCCTCCTTTGGCCGCGCTCGCTACCAGCATCTAGCAAGACGATGACCCTATCGCTTAGTTCAACGATGTAGAAATGATGATACTCTAACATGACTCCCAAAACTCATTAATTTCACCGCCAAATAGCGCAAATTGCTGTTCAACCAGAAATGATCATTGTATTGGTTCCCAATTAAGGTAGAACCGCGCTTTGCAGTCGGCTGATGTCAATTGAGGTAATCTGATGCGCCTAAGCCGCTTTCGCGTCACGAACTTTCGCAACGTTATAGATTCTGGCTGGATTGACGTCACGGATGTGACCGCTTTCGTTGGTCAAAATGAGGCTGGCAAGAGCAATCTCTTCGAGGCCTTGCATTGCTTAAATCCCTATGTGGAAGGGGAAGCTTATAATTCGGCTGAAGATTGGCCTGTCGATGACTGGAACGGACGCCAAGATGCTCCTGGTAAGCGCGTTTGTGAAGCGTATTTCACCCTCGACGAAGACGATATCGCGTCGCTATTCAGGTTCGCTGCTATCTCGCCTGAATCGCCAGATGATGCTGACGAGGAAGAAGTTGTCGAAAAGGTAGATGAAGATGAACTTCCCACCCGACTCGAACTTTTCTGCGTCAGCGCATATGAGAGGAAAACTGGCTTTGGAATCCGCGAAGATGAAGAATTTGGGCTGGATGGGGCTAGGGTCCAAGAATGGGCAAGGGCAAATATCCCGAAGTTTGTGCTGATCCATGACTATGAAATGTCAGGAACCAGGGTTGAACTAAATGAATTGAAGCAGCGTTTAGATAAATTCGGTGGAAGTCGACATAAGCTGTCGCCTGACGATCAAACCATCCTTATAGTTCTAGACTTGGCACAAATTGATATTGGCGAATTTTTGCAAAAGGGAAACTCGCAAGAAGGCCGTACAGTTCGCTCGTTTGATAAGCGTGCAGCATCAGCATTTCTCACTCAGCAGTTCCAAAAGCTCTGGACTCAGAAAAGAGTACGTTTCGAGATTGATATCGACGGACCAACTCTGAATATTTTCGCTGAAGATGAAGCAATCGGCTTCCCGGTTCGCCTCCATCGCCGATCAACGGGGTTTCGTTGGTACGTGTCGTTTGCTTGGAAGTTCACTCACGCTACCGGCGGCGATTTTGAAAACTGTGTTCTCTTGCTGGAGGAGCCAGGTATTCACTTGCATTATAGTGGACAGCGCGATCTCATTAAAGTGTTTGATAGTCTTTCCGAGACGAACACCATTCTTTATACAACTCACCTCGCCTCAATGGTAGATCAAGCCAATCCGGAGCGAGTAAGGATAGTCGAAAGCCGAGACAATCATTTGGCTATCAATCATGGTGTCGTCAGCCGTCAAGCTGCTCCCATGGCCGTAATTGAAACAGCGCTTGGATTGAGTCCAGATCTGAGCGGGATGCTCGGAAACCGCAAGGTGCTGATAGTCGAGGGTGGAACTGATGCTCTGATCCTGAATAAACTCTCAGGAATTCTCAATGCAGGCGGGAAGGTAGGTTTATCCGATCAAATCTACCTCTGGCCTGCAGCAACCGCTACCAAGGCACCAATGTATGCGGCTTTCGCGATTGGACAAAGGTGGGACGCAGCAGTTCTTCTTGACAGTGATGAGGCAGGTATAGAAGCGAAGAAGAAGATCAGCGATATGGATCTTAAAGAACTATCGGGGGTGGATGGCTATGATTTTCGAGTGTTGATGTTAGGAGATGCTTCCGGGGTTAAGAAAACTGATGTCGCGATCGAAGATATTCTGTCTGATGACTTCTTTCGTGACTGTGTTAATAACGCTTATGGCATTTCAATTAAAGATGAAGACTTGCCAGTAGACGGTTCCACGATGATAGCTGCGCGTGTGGGAAAGGTATTGAAGGAGCGCCACGGGAAAAATCTTGATAAGAAACTCGTGCTTGCTGAGATGCTTAAGCGTTTCGATAGCTGGTCAAAGCTATCTGACCTTCCCAAAGGCACTGCACCGGCTGCCGAAAAGCTATTCAAGACAATTAATAAGGCCTTTGATGCTGAATAGATTTTGACTGTCTTGTTGCCAGGCAAATGTTCCTATATTGATCTGACAACAAGAGTCTGCATCAATTGCGTCACTACGTGCCTCTTACTGTTCGATCTGCCATGTGTAACTCAACTACGTTGTCAGATCCGCCGTGCCAAACAAAGTCTTTCCCTCAGTTATAACGACAACCTCACCGCTTACCCCGCCGACGTGACCGCCTTCAAGCCCTCCTCCCACCTACCCGACGACACTGAGCCCGTTCGGCCTGTATCATCTCGGCCGACCCCATCCCGAACGCTCCAGGGATGATCAAGGAGTCGATGGCAGCGACCTCGACCTTAATTCACTTCATCCCGACCAAACCCACCACCCAGCCTCCCACGCCCCGACCAGCACCAAGTCAACGCCGGCCGGCGTCCCGGCCTTAAGGATGTCTTAACCATTCTTTGGCTTAATGCTGTTTGGTTGTCATCCAGGGGTGGGTGACAGGCGAAGGACGGCGGCATGCTATTGAGGTCCAAAGTCAACGCTTGGTGCCGCGCACCATGAGCAGGAAGGATGCGGTTACCGGGGAGGCGGTGGCGCGCGGGGTGGTTTGGCGTGTGGTCGAGGTCATGGGGTCGGAGGTTTTGGTCTTCGGGTCCTTTGTGTTGCTCGCGCGTCTGCTGGTGCCGGAGCATTTCGGCATCGTCTCCCAGGCCACCCTCTTCATCCTGACGGCGCAGCTCTTGCTGCAGCAGGGGCTTCCCGAGGCGCTGGTGCAGAAGGAGGAGATTGGCGAGGGCCACGTCGACAGCTGCTTTTGGGCCAATCTGGCGCTTGGGAGTATGGCGGCGCTGCTGCTAGCGATGGCGGCGCCGGTTGCTTCAGCCATTCTGTCCGAGCCCGGTCTGGAGCCGGTGCTGATCGCGCTGTCGCCGACTTTGGTTTTGCTCGCGGCTAGTCGGATCATCCTGGCCAAGCTCCGCCGTGAGCTGCGCTTTCGGGGCTTCATGATCCTGAACGTCGCCGCGACCTTTGCGGGCGCCGTGGTTGCGATCGCCATGGCGCTTGCCGGTTACGGCGTCTGGAGCCTGGTGGCGCAGCAGTGGGTCTATGCGCTCGTCGGTCTGATCGCGGGCTTGCTCGCCTCGGGCTGGATGCCGCGCCTGCGCTTCGATCTCGGCAATATCAGGGAGATGTGGGCGTTCAGCAGCTTCACGGTGCTGGAAGCGATGCTGGCCTTTTGCGCGCGTCGTCTCGATCTGATCATTCTGGCGTTTTTCTGGTCGGCGGAGGTGGTCGGCCACTATTTTCTCGCCAACCGTCTGCTGTTTTCCGCAGGCATGCTCACCTATTACTCCATAAGCCATCTCGGCCTCCCCTTCCTCGCACGCCTCGCTGTCGATCCGTACGCTTATCGGGAAGCCATCCATCGCACCCTGCGCCTGGTGAGCCTCGCCTGTCTGCCGACCCTGGTGGGCCTTGCCCTGGTGGCGCCGCTGCTCGTCCCGCTGCTGTTCGGCGAAGCCTGGACCGAAAGCGTAGCGCCCTTCCAAGCGCTCGCCGCCTTCAGTATCTTCTATGCCCTCGCCCTGATGAGCGGCCAGGTCCTCATCTCCGCCGGTCACGCCAGGGATGCCATGCTGTCGAGTGCCGTCACCATGGTCCTGTTCCTGGGCGCGGTGGCTCTTGCCGCACCTTACGGCATCACCTGGGCGGCGATCGCGGGAGGCCTGGCCAATCTGATGGTCATGCCGATCTACGGCTGGCAGCTGCGCCGCCGTTTCGATGTCGACATCCCCCGTCTGATCGGCGAGCAGCTGCCCTGCTGGATCGCGACAGGCGTCATGACGGCCGCCGTCTTGGGCTTGGCTTCCTGGACCTCAGCCGCCCTCGACCCCATGGTTCAGTTGCCGGTGCTGATCCTGGCGGGCGCGCTCACCTTCGGGATCGTGATGATCATTCTCGCCAGGCGCGACCTTCTTGAAATCTATGGGTTTTTCAAAGGCGACGATGCTCAGCCCGCCGACGACATTCATGCAAAGGAGGTGCTGAACTCTGCTGCCCGTTAAGACTTTTTTAATCTTTTTTCCATAGGGTCCGTCCGTTGCGATTCCTTGATTGAGCGGGCCCGATGTCCCAAACGCAAAGCCAGGTTTCGACGTGGAGAGGATCATCCCGTGCTCAAGCCAAGGCTGGGGGCGGCCTCTTTCAATTGGTGTTCAGGCTGGGGCCTTATGAACTGGCGCGCAAAGGCCTCGATCTCACGACAGTCGATCTTGGGGACGCAGCGGTCGCCGGGAAGGACATCGACCTCCCGCAATTCGATGGACGGGAGTTGCTGCTCACATCCGTCCCTGATCGAGAATCGCTGGCGTCGATCTGCAAGGGGGGCGACGCGCTCGTCTACCCGTTCTATCGCTATGATCGTTGCTGGGTGACGACCGAAGGCGACTTTGAAACCTATCTGGCTTCGTTCTCGAAAACCTCGAGGAAAGGACTTCGGCGACGCGTTAGGCATCTGACATCCGTTTCCGGCGGCGAACTCGACATCCGACATTTTGCCGATGCGGACGAGATGGGCGTCTACTACGCCGACGCCCGAGCCGTTTCGGCGAAGACGTTCCAGGAAAAACTTATGGACGACGGACTTCCCGCCGGCCAAGACTTCATCGAAGAGATGACGAGCCACGCGCGACATGGCCGCTGTTACGGGTCCATCCTCTATCTCGACGATAAGCCGATCAGCTATCTCCACTGTGAAAAGCGAGGCAGTGGCTGGCTTGCCGTCTATGGCGGTTTCGACCCCGCCTATGCCAAGCTGTCGCCGGGAACGGTCCATCTCCTTTCGATCCTGGAGAGGTCTTTCGACGATCGGCTTTGCGCGTTCTTCGACTTCGGGCCGGGCCGCAGCGACTACAAGCAGTCCTTCGCGACCGACGCCGTGCCGTCCTCGGACATCCTGTTGCTCAGGAAGACAGGGCTTAATCATCTGCTCGTCCGCACCCATAAAGCGCTGAGAAAGGTCACCCGCTGGGGCGGCAGGGTCGCGGACCGGCTCCAGCTGAAAACCCTGATCAGGCAGAAAATCCGCGGCCGCTAGTGGCTCGTTTCGATCATAAGACTTCCTTGTGATCGAAACAGAAGAACCAGGTTCGGCTCAGGCCGGGAAGGGGTTTCGAGCTTTGGTCGGCAATGGCATGGTGATTTGAGCCTGAAACGCCATCCGCCCGCCATCGCGCGGACCCGACGAGAACGCCATGTCCGATGCTATCCCTCTTCTAGGTTATTCTGACAAACTCTCAGGCCGTCCCGGTGATGTGATCGGCTTCAAGGTTTCCTCCTATCTTAGAGAGGATTTTTCAGCGCGCCTGGTGCGCATCATCTCCGCCGATCCCAACCCGGATGGCCCCGGTATGATCGAGGAGGAGGTGCCTTCGGCTTTCGCCGGCAATTATCCCTCCAGGGCGCAGCCTTTTTTCCCGGGGTCCTATGTGCGGTTCGAAAAGCGGCTCGAGCTCGAGGCGGGGCGCGGCCTGACATTGGAAGCCGTCATCTGGCCGACGTTGATCAATGGTCAGCAACAGGTGGTGCTGGCGGCGGGCGAGGCCGCCTTGCTGCTCAATGGCGACGGGTCGCTCGGCGGTGAGCTCGGGGGGTATCGGTTTTCCACGGATGTGCCTCTTAAAGAACGCCACTGGTATCGCGTCCGTTTTTCCTATGACCCGGCGAGAAAGCAGGTCACGCTGTGGCAGCGCGTCACCGGGCCGACGGGGGATGTAGGCGAGGTGGTCAGCCGGTCCGCCGGTGCGAGCGTCGACCTCGGCAAAGAGGTCGCCGTCAGCATTGCTGCGCGCCAAGTCGACGGGCCGGCGTCCGGTCATTTCAATGGCAAGATCGAAGCGCCCGCGATCTATGCGTCGTTCGAGCCGGATGAAGCGGCGCTCTTGGCGCGTTTCGACTTTTCCGCAGATATCTCGACGACCAAAGTCAAGGCCGTCGGTCCTGCCGAGTTGCACGGCAACCTCGTCAACCTGCCGGCGCGTGGCATGACCGGATCGCTCTGGGACGGCAGCGAGCATTGCTGGCGCCACAAGCCGGAGCACTATGCGGCGATCCATTTTCATGAGGACGACATCTACGATTTCGGCTGGGAGACGGATTTTTCGTTCACGATTCCCGAGGATCTGCCGTCCGGCGTCTATGCGGCGCGCATCGGATCAGGTGAGCATGAAGATGCCATCCCGTTTTTCGTGTGCCCGTCAAGGCAGGGGCGCCTCGCCCCCGCCCCGCTCTGCGTGTTGGTGTCGACCTTTACCTATTCGGTCTATGGCAACCATGCGCGTCCCGATTTCGCCCCGTCATGGAAGGATGAATTCGCGCGCTGGGGGGCGTATCCGCACAATCCGGCGGAGCATCAGGACTATGGTCTCTCGACCTACAACTATCACAGCGACGGCTCCGGCATCTGCCATGCCTCGCACCGAAGGCCGCTCTTCAATATGCGGCCCGGTTATGTGACGTTCGGCTACGGGCCGGGCTCGCGTCATCGGCACTTTCAGGCGGACAGTCATCTGATCGCCTGGCTGCATGCAAAAGGTTGCGACTACGACATCGTCACCGACCAGGAACTGCACGATGACGGGATCGAGGCGATCCGCGGTTACAAGGCGGTGACGACCGGCAGCCATCCTGAATATCACACGGCCGAGACGCTGGATGCACTGCAGGGCTACCGCGATGCGGGGGGAAAGCTCCTCTATCTCGGCGGCAACGGCTTTTACTGGCGTGTCGCGCTGCATCAAAGCGAACCGGGGGCGATCGAGATCCGGCGGGCGGAAAGCGGTATTCGCGCCTGGGCCGCTGAGCCCGGCGAATATTACAACGCGTTTGACGGCGCCTATGGCGGTCTCTGGCGGCGGAATGGCAGGCCGCCTCAGGCGCTGGCGGGTGTGGGCTTTTCAGCGCAGGGGCAGTTCGAAGGATCGTACTACCGCCGAAAGGTCGAAAAAGACGACCCGGACGTCGGCTGGATTTTTGCGGGCATCAACGACGAGATCCTCGGCGATTTTGGCTTGTCGGGCGGGGGGGCTGCCGGTTTCGAGTTGGACCGCGCCGACCCGAGGCTCGGGACGCCGGACAATGTCCGGGTTCTGGCGAGTTCGGAAGCTCACGGCGAAACCTTCGTGCTGGTGCCGGAAGAGAAGCTGACGCATATCACCAATTGGCCGAACGAGCCGGAGCAGGATCTGCTGCGTGCCGACATGATCTATTTTGACGTGCCGGGCGGCGGCGCGGTTTTCTCGACGGGGTCGATTACCTTTTGCGGCTCGCTGCCCTGGAACAATTTCGACAACAACATCTCAACCTTGCTTGGCAATGTGCTGGATCGGTTTCTATCGGACTGATTGCGTTACCCGGCAGTGACGACGCTGAAGGCGTCATGATAGCGGCGTCGCTTAACTCCTGAGCCGGTCAAGCATGATCAGAACTGTCCGGAAGCTCACTTCGGCTACAGCCCAGATCGCCAGGCCCCAGACAAGCGAATTCGCGAGCATGGCCAGAGGCATCAGTATGTCCAAGACTCCCGCTGGCAGGAATGTCGGCGGCAATCGGTCCAGGAGCGTGGTTAGGGGGATGACGATCGGCCAGCTTAGAAACTGAAGCGCCTCCCAGAGGGGACCGTAGATCTCAAGTGTCTTGGGCGAGAGGTCGGGCTGTTCGCCGTTCGGTCCCGGCTCGAAGATCTCGACGACGCGCGTCGTAACGAGCGAGACAATGAGAAACATATGGGTGAGGGTGAATACGACTACGGCCGCGACGCGCAGGGGCCAGAGGTTGATTGGTCGCCAGGGCATGTCTTCTGTGGCTCCGCTGGTCATGAATGATCAGCGATGCCTGCCATATCGAATCTGAACGACGCCAGAACGGGCCTAAAGCAATTGCCCCTGGCCGCCGTCGCCCCCGGTGGGCTTCTTGGGTTTTCGTTTGGGTTTGGCCGCTACGTCTGTTGTGATGATCGCAGATGTCCTGCCGTCGGCGAATTCGATCTCGACACTCGTCTCCTTCTTCGCTTCAGCTGCCGATGGGAGGGGGCGTCCCCGCTCGTCGCGGACGAGGGCGAAGCCGCGGGCGAGGGTTCCCTGGTAGCTGTAGCTTTGGAGGAGACTGCCTGCGTTCTGCAGACGATCATGCGCCTTGGCGAGGCGGCTCTCGAAGGCATGGGTTTTTCGCGCGGTCAGATCGGCCAGCGTGGTGCGATGGCGTGGCAGACGCGTTCCGATCTCGTCCAGGTTCAGACGCTGGCTAAGACCTGCAAGGTCCCGCTCGCGACTGCGGATCTCGGCCTTGAACAGCTGGTCCAGCTGACTTGCCGGATTTCGCAGACGAAGGGACGCGTCGCGCAGAAGGCTTGCCGGGCTGCCCAGCCTGGCTGCGGCTTCGGCAAGGGCGCTGCGTGCACGGTCGATGCGTGAACGGAGGCCATGAGGCAGGCGATCAGCGAGTTCGTCCAGGCGCTGGCTCGCCTGACCGAGCAGCGTGACGGGATCGGGCAAGCCGCGTGCGAGGCCGTCGATGGTCTGACGGCGCTCTTTCAAGCCGCGATCGATGCCGGCGAATGTCCGAGCGCCAAGATCGGTGACACGCGCAAGGAGTTCGGCGCGCACCGGCACGGCGAGTTCGGCGGCTGCGGTCGGTGTCGGTGTTCGATGATCGGCGGCGAGATCGATCAGCGTGGTGTCGGTCTCGTGGCCGACGGCCGAAATCAGCGGGATGGCGCTCTCGGCTGCGGCGCGCACCACGATCTCCTCGTTGAACGCCCAGAGATCCTCGAGCGACCCGCCGCCCCGAGCCACGATGATAACATCCGGCTTTAGAGTGACCCCATCGGCTGGCAGCCGATTGAAGCCTTGGATGGCGGCGGCGATTTCGTCCTTGGCTTTGTCGCCCTGAACCGCCACCGGCCAGAGGAGCACATGGCGCGGAAAGCGTTCGCCGATGCGGTGCAGGATATCCTGGATAACCGCACCTGTCGGCGATGTGACCACACCGATGACTGACGGGAGGAAAGGAAGTTCACGCTTACGCTCGCCGTCGAACAGACCTTCCGCCGCCAGCTTTTTCTTGCGTTCTTCCAGCAGCGCCATCAGGGCGCCTGCGCCCGCCGGCTCCAGGCGATCGATGACGATCTGATATTTGGAGCGGCCGGCATAGGTGGTGATCCGCCCGGACGCGACCACCTCCAGGCCGTCTTCCGGCTGGAAGCCGAGCTTGCCTGCCGTGCCGCGCCAGCAGACGCCGTCGATCAGGGCGCGTTCGTCCTTGAGCGCGAAATAGAGATGGCCGGACGCCGCCCGCTTGAAGCCGGAAATCTCGCCGCGTACGCGCACGTAACCATAGGCGTCTTCGATCGTGCGCTTCAGCGCGCCGGAAAGCTCGCTCACCGTGAATTCGGCGATGTTCGGTCGCGCCGCCTGGACGTCTTCCGATTCAGCTGGCCGCATGCTGGCTCCTGCGTTTGAGGTAACGGGCATACGCGTCCGCTTCTCCAGGATCAAGGGTTCAGCTGCCTGGCTGTCGGTATCGCACGGGTGAGGAAAGCGCGGAGGTTATGCGGACGTTGGATCAGTTTTTGTCACCACGGGATCGTCATGCCAACAACAACTCCCCCTTTGTGGTTGATTCGATGGGAAAAAACCAATGACTGCCAAGAGTCTTCGTTGATTTCACTATCAGTCTATGGTCAATCTCAAACGCTTCCGCGAGCTGTTTGGGATCAGCGCGCGGAAGAGGGACCGAAAAGCAATTCATTGTCGACATTCATAATCGATGCTGCGTTTTTCGCCCCTGAAGGATGGACGAGGCGAGGGGATGTTGGAGACATCCGTTCGCTTCCAAAAGGCGGCCTTACCGATCGTGCTGCAGCACTTGGGAAGAGCGCTGGAACCAAATAACTTTGGAGGGATATCATGGTAGCGTTTCTCGGGCCATTACTCGGCTCACTCGGCGGCTCGCAGCTTTTTGGCTCGCTGGCCGGCGGCCTTGCTGGAAAGTCACTGCTCGGACAGCTCCTCGGCGGTGGTCTCCCCAACATTCTGTCCAGCCTGTTCAGCGGTCCTCAGCATGGTGGCGCCCACGCCGGCGGCAATCAGCAGACCAACGAGCTTCTCGGCGATATCAAGGATCTGCTGAGCGAACTGCTCGGCAAGGACGGCGAGTGCAAGAAGGGTGGTCATGATTGCGATGGCGGCAAGATGTATGGCAGCCGCTGGGATGACCAGATGTATGGCGGTCGTTGCGACGACAAGATGAAGGGCGGTTGTGGCGACGACGACATGTATGGCGGTCGCGGTGACGACAAGATGAAGGGCGGTTGTGGCGACGACGACATGTATGGCGGTCGCGGTGACGACAAGATGAAAGGCGGCCGTGGCGACGACGACATGTATGGCGGTCGCGGTGACGACAAGATGAAGGGCGGTCGTGGCGATGACTGCATGTATGGCGGTCGCGGTGACGATAAGATGAAGGGTGGTCGCGGTGACGACTGCATGCATGGCGGTCGCGGCGACGATCGGATGTATGGCGGCCGTGGCGACGACTATATGTCGGGTGGTTGCGGCCACAACTACATGAATGGCGGCCGTGGCGATGACACCTATGTCATCAAGCCCGGCAGCGACAATGTCATCGCCGATGGCCGTGGCCGACATGATACCGTCAAGCTCGAGGGTGATCGCGACGACTATACCATGGAGCGTCGTGGCGATGATCTGATCCTCACCAACAAGGAAGACGGCACCCGCGTCGTCATCAAGGATCAGTTCGACGGCAAGGGCGGGGTCGACAAGCTGCAGTTTGATGATGGTTGCTTCGACGACTTCGACAGCATCGAAGAGGATTGCGGCTGCGATCCGACGCCGCCTTCCTGTGGTGATCATGACAGCTGGAAGCCGATGCCCTATCCGATGCCCATGCCTGACCATTATGACCGCGGCGGCGAAGGCGGCGGACATGATGGTGGGGATTGCGGCAGCGACAATGGCGGTGACAGCTGCTCATCATCTTAAGTGCGAACGCCTCTTCGGCGCTAAGCGCTAGATAAGAAGAACGGCGGTCCGAAATTGGGCCGCCGTTTTTTGTCTGGCGATGAAGTCCCGGTAACGACTCCGCAACAGCGTCAAAAAATCAGTCGCGAAGATTTTTCTTGAAGAGCTGTTCCTTTTCGCGCTTCCAGTCCCGGTCCTTGATGCTGTGACGCTTGTCGACATTGGACTTGCCGCGCGCGAGGCCGATCTCCAGCTTGGCGAGGCCGCGCGGGTTGAAGTAGAGCGACAGCGGGATGATGGTCTGGCCCTTCTTTTTGACGGCGCCCGCAAGCTTGTTCATCTCTTTCCGTTTAAGGAGCAGCTTGCGCGGTCTTCTGGGCTCGTGATTGAAGCGGTTGCCGCCGCGATATTCCGAGATTGTGGCGTTGACCAAAAAGATCTCGCCATCCTGCTCGGCGGCATAGGCTTCATTGATCGTCGCCCTGCCATCGCGCAGCGATTTTACTTCGGTGCCGACCAGCATGATGCCGGCCTCGAAGCGTTCATCGATGAAATAGTCATGGGTCGCCCGGCGGTTTCTGGCGATGACCTTCCGCCCGGGCGCCTGCTCCTTGGACATGACGTCAGTTGATCAATCCGGCTGATGTCATCGCCTGGTCCACCGCCTGCTTCGCCATCTCAGAACACTCGACCAGCGGCAGACGGATCTCGGCTTCGACCTTGCCCAGCCGTGACAGAGCATATTTGACCGGACCTGGGTTGGCCTCGATGAACAGATCTTTGTGCAGCGGCATCAGACGCCGGTGAATGGCCAGCGCTTCGTCGTGATCACCGCGCTGCCAGGCCTGATGCATCTCGGAGCAAAGGCGAGGCGCTACATTAGCGGTGACCGAGATGGCGCCGTTGCCGCCATGGGCGAGAAAGGCGAGCGTGTTGGCATCCTCGCCCGTAAGCTGGCAAAAATCCTGTCCGCAGGTTTCGGTCGTCCATACGGGCCGTGCGATGTCGCCGGTCGAGTCCTTGACGCCGGCGATGTTGGGTAGTTTGGCGAGCGCCGCCATGGTCTCGATGCTCATGTCGATGACGCAGCGTCCGGGAATGTTGTAGATGATCAACGGAATGTCGACCGCCTCGGTGATCGCTTTGTAATGGGCATAGAGGCCGGCCTGGGTCGGCTTGTTGTAATAGGGCGTCACCACCAGCGCCGCATCCGCGCCGGCTTGTTTGGCATGTTTGGTAAAGTCGATCGCTTCGGCCGTGGCGTTCGAGCCGGTGCCGGCAATCACCGGGATGCGTCCGGCGACGGCATCGACCGTGATCTCGATCACCTTCTTATGCTCATCATGATCCAGGGTCGGCGACTCGCCTGTCGTGCCGACCGGGACGATGCCATGGGTGCCCTGATCGACATGCCAGTCGATCAGATCGCGAAGCGACTTTTCGTCGACGGCGCCGTTGCGAAATGGCGTGATCAACGCCACAATGGACCCGCGAAACATTGTGTAAATCCTCTCGACGGACTATGCCTTGGTGAACCTCGTGGCACCATAAGAGCAGCCAGCAGGTGCGGCAAGTGGAGTGCGCGCATCCTGTCGTAGGAGGCTTGGTGTTTTCAGGGGGATTGCTGGATTGGCGATAAGGCTACGCGGGGCATTATGGCGTTAACCGATTGCGTCGCTTGGCGGCTCTTGAGGCGGGAGAGCAAGGCGGGCTGGTATGGGAGGCCGAAGCATACCGTTTCGCGCGGGATCGCCTGGCGTTTTCTCGTGATGGCGTTCTTCGCGTTGCCCTTTCTCTGTCGTAGCGACGTCCATGCCAAGCTCTCGATCGAGGACTATGAGATTATCGGCGAAGCGCTGCACGCCATCGAGATGGACGAGTGGCCGCGCGCGTTTCGTCTCATGGACTCGGTCGACGCCCCTCTCGCCAACAAGCTCTTTCGTTGGATCGCGCATATCGAAGGCCAAGCGGGCGCCGAAGGCTCTGGCGATTTCGACGCCCTTGCGACCTTTATCATCGAGAACCCGGATTGGCCGCGTATCGAGGATCTGCAGGAGCGGGCTGAAGCCAGGCTTACGGATTCGGCTGACAAAGCGCTGACCATTGCGCTGTTCAGCGAGCATCGACCGCTCAGCACCCGCGGGCGCATTCGTTTCGCCGAGGCGCTGTTCGCCGCCGGCCGGACGGAGGAGGCCGCGCAGCAGGTGCGGCATGCCTGGGTCCATGGGTCGTTGTCGGCGAAGGAGGAGAAGACGTTCCTCGAGCGCCACAAACGCCATCTGCGACCCGGCGATTACAGTTCCCGGCTGGAGCAGCTTCTTTGGGATCGCGAATGGCGGGCCGCGAATCGCATGCTGCCGCGGGTATCCAAAGCTTATGCGCAGCTCGGCAAGGCGAGGATCGCGCTGCAGACGCAGTCACCCGGCGTCGATCGGGCGATTGATGCCGTCCCCGCTGAACTTGCCGACGATCCGGGGCTGCTGTTCGATCGAGCGAGATGGCGGCGCCTGAAGCGCAAGCATGCCGCCGCCAAGGAATTGCTGCTGGACCCGCCGGACCGGCTGGTGCGGCCGGAGCGCTGGTGGTTCGAGCGTTCCTATCATATCCGCCGGTCGATCCAGGCCCGGAAGTTTGTCGAGGCTTATCAGCTCGCCAGTCGGCACGGTCAGCTCAACGGCGGTGACTATGCCGAAGCGGAATGGCTTTCTGGCTGGTTGGCGCTGCGATTCGTGAAGCGCCCCAAGACGGCGTTTCGGCATTTCGTTCGGCTGTATGACCGGGTGGAAGCGCCGGTTCGGCAGGCGAGGGCCGCCTATTGGGCAGGACGTACGGCTGATGCGCTGCATGACGATGCCGGCGCCGTCGCCTGGTATCGGCGCGCGGCAGGACACACCGCCAGCTATTACGGTCAGCTCGCGGCCGTGGAGTTGAGCGGTGAAACGGTGGCGCCGCCGACCATCCTGCCGAGCGACAGCGAGCGCGCCGCCTTCGAGGCGAAGGAGGTGGCGGCTGTCGCGCGCATGCTGATCGCCGTCGACAGCCGGCGCTATCTCGACGACTTTCTGGGCGAGCTCACCGAAAGTGCCGAGACGGCGGCGGAAATCGGCATGGTCGCGGAATATGCCAATGCGGCCGGCCGCCCGGCGCTCTTGGCGAGGCTTGGACGAAGTGCCGCCTTCGAAGGCAAGGTCCATGAAAGGACGTCCTTTCCGGTCCCGAGGATCGAGGGGCTCCTGCGCCCGGCGGCTGCGGTCGAGCCGTCTCTGCTGCTGAGCGTCGCACGCCAGGAGAGCATGTTCAGGCTTGACGCCAAGAGCCCTGCCGGCGCGCGCGGGCTCATGCAGCTCATTCCGTCAACCGCACGCATCGTCGCCAAGCAGACCGGCGCCCCCTATGACGGGGACCGGCTGCTCGCCGATCCTGACTACAACGCTTTTCTGGGCTCGCATTACATGCATGACCTGATCGAGCGTTTCGATGGCGCCCTGCCTTTGGCGCTGGCCGGCTACAATGCGGGACCGCTTCGGGTCAAACGTTGGATCGAGCTGCATGGCGACCCACGCGATGGCGACCGCAATGATTTGGTCGATTGGATCGAGCTGATACCCTATGAGGAGACGAGAAACTACGTCCAGCGGGTCCTCGAAGGCTATGAGGTCTATAAGCGGCATCTTGACGAAGCGGACATCGAGGTGATCGACTATCCGGGCGTGAACCTGCTGCATCCGCCGCCAAGGCCGGTGGCGCGTCCGGCGAACATCGCCGGCAGCGTTGCGGTGAACCAGGCGGATGACGCCGATCTGTCGAAGGTGCATCGGCCGCGTCTGAAGCCGCTGGATATCGATTTCGAAGCGACCACCGTCGAGCGCAGCTTCGATGACGGCAGGAGCCGGAATGTGGCGTCCGAACCCGTGGCGGAGGCTTCAAACCTGTGAGCCAGGTCGTCATGACGAAAATCGATGCCTGCGTGTTCGACGCCTATGGCACGCTGTTCGACGTGCACTCCGCCGTCGGCCGTCTGCGTGCGGATGTCGGACCGAAGGCCGATCAACTCTCGCAGATCTGGCGCACCAAGCAGCTCGAATATACCTGGCTGCGCTCGCTGATGGGCGAATATCAGGACTTCTGGCAGGTCACCGGCGAGGCTCTCGATTATGCGCTCGCTTTTACCGGGGTGGATCCCGGCCCGATTCGCGATCGCCTGATGGACGCCTATCTCGGGCTGGACGCCTATCCCGAGGTGCCGACCATGCTCGGCCGGCTGAAGGCGGCGGGGCTGAAGACGGCGATCCTCTCCAATGGTGAGCCGAACATGTTGGAAGCGGCGGTCAACGCGGCCGGCCTGAGCGGTCTTCTGGATGAGGTGCTCTCGGTCGATGCGCTTGGCATCTATAAGCCGCATGGACGTGTCTATCAGCTCGCCGTCGACCGGCTCGGCGTTCAGGCTGAGGCTATCGCTTTTCAGTCGTCCAATGCCTGGGACGTGCATGGCGCCGCCGTGTTCGGTTTTCGTCCGGTCTGGATCAACCGCTTTGGTGCGCCGAAGGAGCGTTTGCCCGGTGGCCCGGAGCATGAGATGACTGATCTCGTCGGCCTCCCGGATCTGCTGGGCGCATAAGGGGCAGCCGCCCCTGGGGGATGGTTCATATGTCGTCCATTGATGACCTTCCGAATTTCTCCGACGTGCAGGCTGCCGCAAAGCGGCTGCGCGGCATGGCCAGGCGAACGCCGCTGCTGGAATCGGATTTGCTGAACGAGCGCGTCGGCGGTCGTCTGTTCCTGAAGGCCGAGCCGCTGCAGCGAACCGGCTCCTTCAAGTTCCGGGGCGCCTATAACGCGATCAGCCGGGTGATCGAGCGCGGCGGCAAGCGGCCGGTGGTCGCTTTTTCCTCCGGCAATCACGCCCAGGGCGTGGCGCTTGCCGCCAAGCTCTTGGGCGTTGGTGCTACGATCGTCATGCCCTCCGATGCGCCGGCGATCAAACGGCGGAACACAGAGGCCTATGGTGCCGAGCTTCGTCTCTACGATCGCCTGAACGAGAGCAGAGAAGAGATCGGGGCGGAGATCGCCGGCAAGACGGGGGCTGCGCTGATCAAGCCCTATGACGATGCCGGTGTGATCGCCGGGCAGGGCACGGTCGGGCTCGAGATCGCTGAACAGGCGGCCGAAGCAGATGCGTCCCTCGATGCCGTGCTGATCTGCTGCGGCGGCGGTGGCCTGACCGCAGGCTGCGCGCTGGCCCTGAAGGAGGCTTCGCCGGACCTTCGCATTCATGCTGTTGAACCCGAAGCCTATGACGATACCAGGCTGTCCCTGGAAGCGGGCGAAAGGCGCTCGATCGAGCCCGGAACGCCGACGCTTTGCGATGCGATCATGGGCCCTTCACCTGGTGAAATGACGTTCGCGATCAACAGGAGCCGGCTCGAAAGCGTTCTCGTGGTCAGCGATGACGAGGCCTTGGACGCGATGGCGATCGCCTTCGAGACGCTGAAGCTGGTGATCGAGCCCGGCGGTGCCGTGGCGCTCGCGGCGGCGCTCAGTGGACGCATCGAAACGGCCGGGCGCAACATTGCGGTGGTGGCGTCCGGCGGCAATGTCGATCCTGCGGTGTTCGCCAAGGCCCTGGCCCGCTCCTGACGGCCATCGACCCAGTCTGCGGCGTTGCCGCCTAAGCTTGAGCGGCGTATCAATTTCGAAACGCCCTGAAACTCAGCCGTTCATGTCGGGGGTATGGCGCCCATGAAAAAACTCGCTCTTCTGCTGGCCGCTATCGTGGTCGCCGGGCTGCTCTGGCTGTTCATCCCCTGGCATGGCGCGGCCCCTGATATCGAGGCGGTCGGCGATCCTGCGCGTGGCGAATATGTGCTGGCGATGGGGGGCTGCGTCGCCTGTCACACCGATGAGAAGGGCGGCGGCGCTTTCCTGGCCGGGGGGCGTGCGCTGGCAACACCGTTCGGCACATTCTACTCCTCGAACATCACCCCCGACCCGGA
The DNA here is from genome assembly GCA_039197065.1 of Pseudomonadota bacterium. Classification (GTDB taxonomy): domain Bacteria; phylum Pseudomonadota; class Alphaproteobacteria; order Geminicoccales; family Geminicoccaceae; genus JANQPX01. Next base: position 145,193 of record JBCCUL010000001.1, read on the forward strand.
CGCCGGCATCGGCGGATGGACGACCGGCGAGTTCGTGCGCGCCATGCGCGAGGGGCTGTCACCGGACGGGCAGCATTTTTTTCCATCATTTCCCTATCCCTCCTACACCAAAATGACCGAGCAGGACCTGGTCGATCTCAAGGCCTATCTGGACAAGGTCGAGCCCGTGAGCGACGTGATCCAACCCCATGACCTCGGATTTCCGTTCAACATCCGCCAGACGCTTGCGGGCTGGAAGCTTCTGTTCTTCGAGGAGGGCGGCTTCGAGCCCGATCCCGAGCGCTCGGCAAGCTGGAATCGCGGCGCCTATCTGGTGCGCGGTCCCGGCCATTGCGGCGAATGCCACACGCCGAGAAATCCGCTCGGCGGCGCTGATGACAGCCGTTATCTCGCCGGCAATCCCATCGGGGCAGAAGGCAAGGCGACGCCCAACATCACGCCGCATAAGACCGGAATCGCAGATTGGAGCGCCAATGATCTCGCCTTCGCGCTGGAGAGCGGGCTCACCCCCGACTATGACAGCTTCGGTGGCGGCATGGGCGAGGTGGTCGCCGACGGCACCAGCAAGCTCACCAAGGAGGATCGCGAGGCGATCGCCGAATATCTCCTGTCGTTGCCGCCGTTGGAGAGCGCGGTCAAGACGGGTGATTGAGCAGTAAGGAGTGCCGATATGGGCGATCTGGAAGGCATTTTCGTGGTGGCCGTCGAACAGGCGGTGGCAGCGCCCTACGCTTCCGGGCGGCTTGCGGATGCCGGTGCTCGGGTGGTCAAGGTGGAGCGTCCCGAGGGCGACTTCGCGCGGCGTTACGATGAACTTGTGAACGGCGGCAGCGCCTATTTCGTCTGGTTGAACCGCGGCAAGGAATCGATCCGTCTCGATCTCAAGGACGAGGCTGACCGCGCCTTGCTCGGGCGCATGGTCGAGAAGGCCGATGTCTTCATCCAGAACCTGGCGCCCGGCGCTGCCGGCCGGCTTGGCTTCGGCGCGGAGATGTTGAGAGAGCGCTATCCAAGGCTGATCACCTGCTCGATTTCGGGCTATGGCGAACATGGCCCCTATCGTGATCAGAAAGCCTATGATCTCCTCATCCAGGCCGAATCGGGTCTATGCGCGATCAACGGCACGCCCGAAGGTCCGGCGAGGGTGGGCGTGTCGGTTTGCGACATCGCCTCAGGCATGACGGCGCATCAGGCGATCCTGCAAGCGCTGTTCGCCCGTGAGCGCAGCGGCCAGGGGCGGGCCATCGAGGTGTCCCTGTTCCATGCCATGGCCGATTGGATGAACGTCCCCTACCTGCAATATCGCTACGGCAACAAGCCGCCCAGGCGCGAAGGTTTGAAGCATCCGACGGTGGCGCCTTATGGCGCCTATGCCTGTGCCGACGGCAAGCTGCTGCTCATCTCGATCCAGAACGAACGTGAATGGCGCTGGCTTTGCGACGGCGTGCTCGAGATGCCGGATCTCGCCGACGATCCGCTTTTCAACTCCAATGTCGCGAGGGTCGAAAACCGAGATGCGCTGGACCGACTGATCGGCGACGTCTTTGCGCGGCGTGATCGCGAAGCGAATATCGAGCGTCTGGCCGATGCCAGGATCGCCTATGGCCGTCTCTCCGATCTCGAAGACCTGTCAGGCCATCCGCAGGCGCGCTTCATTCGGGTCCAGACCGAGGACGGCCCGGTCGAGTTACTGTCGCCCGGCGCAGTGGTTAGCGGCGACCACCAGACCTATGGGGCCGTGCCCGCCCTTGGGGAGCATGAAGAAGGTCTGCGCGAGGAATTCGCAGGCAGTGGCTAGTCTGCCGGGATAACGGTGCGCAGACTAAGGCGGGCTTCAGGCTGATGCTGACTGCAGGCCGCCGGTGTCATCGTCGAGCTGACGGCTGAAAAGCCCGCCGAACAGTCGCCTTTCGGCCTTAGGCGGTGGAAGCGTCTCGGCGTCGCGAGCATTTTGCAGCACCTGAGCCTGCTGCTGCAGCAAGTTGCGCAGCTGATCATTGGTCTCGTTGATATCGTCGACCTCATGAGCAACCGGCTTCGCCTGGCGAGCGAGCGCGACCGTTTCGACAAACGGGCTTTCGCTATCGCCCTCAACGGGTTCGTCCTGAAGTTCGGCAGGATTGGCGCCGATTTCCACAGGATCAATGCCGAGATCGTTGCAGATTTCGTACGCTCGGCTTGAGAATTCTTCGGCCAGCACCGGGTCATGGGGGCGAAAATCACCGCTGGTCTTGAACAAATCCTTCGCCAGCGCAATCGCCTCAGAAATGTCGAGTGTCATGCCTGCTCACCTTTTTGATGCATCCCGTGCGTTTCAGGACGGCTCTTAATGTTTACAGGCCACCAGCCGGATTATTCCGATCATGTGATATCGAGGGGAGAGGATACAGCATCGAAGGTTGGGTTAGGGCCGTGCTGCCAAGCCTATCAAAGGCGCTGGTCCGAGGTTTTCCGTCTAACTGCGAGAACGCAGGCTGGGGGCGTTCTCCAGCGTCAGGCGGCGATGTGAATGATCTCTTCGGAGCGCTTTTGCAGCATCCCGGGGATCCATTCGAGATCGTCGTCGCCGAGATGGGCGTGGTCGACCAGCTGGCCCTCGATGCGATAGACGACGTGGTTGGGCTGGCCAAGTCGCGTGACCATTGGCGGCTCCAGATCCAAAAGGCGGCCCATCAAGATCATGTTCATGGTCTCATGGCCGACGACGGCCAGCGGGTCTTTGGTCTTGCGTCCGAGAAGTGGGCCAAGCGCGTCCTTGATGCAGGGAACTATCCGGGCATCGGCATCGGCATAGCACTCGCCGTCAGGCCAGCGCACCGACCACTTGTCGCGCTCGCGCAAAGCTCGGAAATCGGGCCAGCGGCGGTCGATCTCGGCAAGGCTCAAACCTTCCGCCGCACCGAAACGAAGCTCGCCCAGCCGATCATCTTGTTCGATGGGGATGTCGAGGGCATTAGCGATGATCTCGGCGGTCTTTGTCGCACGCCCAAGCGTGCTCGCCAGGATCATCGAAGGCGGTTTCGTTCGTAAGCTTGCAGCCGCTGCCTGCGCTTGCTGGAGACCGAGTGCTGTCAGCGGCGAGTCCTTGCCGCCCTGCAGACGGCCTTTCAGGTTCCACTCGGTCTGACCATGGCGGATCAGATAGAGCGGCCGCTTTCTATCCATGATCACCCTTTGATGCTTGTGCATGCAGGCCGTGCCAGACGATCTCGGCCAGCTCGAAATCCTCAGGCGTGTTGATATCGAGCACCTCGAGCTTCGAGACCACCAGCGGGTAGCAGTTTTCGGTGTTCATGCGTTTTCGGTGGGCGAGCGCGTGCGCCGTCTTGGTGACGTAGAGACCGGTGGTCTCGAAGATCAGCGGCTCAAGCTCGAAGCTGTTGGGGATGGTGCCGTCCGGGCGGAAATAGGCGGGGCGGTTGTCCTTCCAGGGATAGAACGCCTCCTTGCCGACGGCGCAGACGCTATCCACGTCCTGCTCGTCGATCGCGCGGATCGCGGCCGCGTAGGTTTCCGGACGAATGAAGGGGGCCGTCGGCACGGCCTGTATCACCAGGCGTGACTGCTTGTAGTTGCTCGCCTGCCAATACATCAGATCATCGCCGGACGCCGCATTGCTGGCGAGCTCGTCCGGGCGCTTCAGCGGTTTCGCGCCATATCTCTCGCCCATGGCGAGGATTTCGTCATTTTCGCTGTCGATGACCACGAGATCGATCAGCTCGCAGGCGAGCGCATGGCGGATGGCATGGCAGAACATCGGCGCGTCGCCGAGCTTCCGCATATTCTTGCCGGGCACGCGCGAACTCTGCCCTTTGGCATGGACGAAAGCGACGACATCCGGCGATGCGCGACGTTCAGCCATCGAATTTGGCTTTGTCATGGAGATATTTGCGTCCGTATTGATGATCGACCAGAAAATCCTTTTCCGAAGCCGACATGCCGAAACTGGAGGCAAGCGCTTCGCGCGGCAGCTTTTCGATGTAAGAGCTCAAATCCTTCACCGAGCGCGCGATCGCGACCATGCGCTGAAACTCGTCCGGCTCCAGGCTGCATTCGATGTGATGCACGAAGGAATGCCGCGACAGAGCAAAATGCCGCTCGATCATCTCGGCGCCAAGCGCGATCGCCGCGAGTGACGGCTCGATCCCGGTCTCATGGCCTGAATAGCCGATTTTGATGCGCTCGTCACCGAACTCGCGCTTCAGGACCGGGATGTTGCCGAGGCGCAGCTGATCCGGCGGGCAAGGATACTGGGCGACGCAATGTAGAATGTTGATCTGGTGATGCGGAAACATCTCGACGGCCTGCTGGACCTGGCGAAGGTCGCTGCCGGCAACCGAGATCACGATTCGCTTTTCTCTGGGAATGCGCTCGGCTGTCGCTTTTAGGAACGCGGCATTGCGCGCGTTGATCGAGGCGACCTTGTAGATCGGCAGGTCATAAGGCGCCATGAAGTCGTAGGACTTGGCATCCTGGATCGTGGAAAACCATGGGATGTTCTCGGCTTCGCATTTGCTGTCGAAGCGCTGGTAGTCTTCGTGATCGAACTCGAAGATCGTGCGATAATCGCTGTAGGTCTTGCCGTAGGGGCTTTCGTAGGACGAGCTGAGTTTTTCTTCGCTGTAAAAGGTTTCGACGTCTTTCTTCTGCATCTTGATGATGTCGGCCCCGGCCCATTTCGCGGCCTCGACCATGCGCAGGAGGACATTCAGGTTACCCATGTGATTCGTGGTGAATTCGGCGACGAATTCCATCGATGATCCCTTTTTCGGCTCCCGGTTCCTGTCCAGAGATCCGGGCTGATCGTCCTGTCCGTTCAGCCGATCACGACAGCCTGCTGCCGGCAAACAGCGAAACGGCGCTCTTACTTTAGAAACGCCGGGGCAAAGCGTGGAATAACCAAAGCCTTTTCGGTGACTTGGCCGCGACGATGTTCAGCGATGATTTAACACAACTTAGAAACTAGTAATATAGAAAGAATTACAACCTATAGTATATTTTTTCGCCATATCGCAGAAAGCGCAAGTTTCCGATCAGGCGCAGGCACGCTCTGAAGAGGGTAGGCGCCAGCGGAGTTCGTCGAATTGCGCCGCAACGTCACGGGAGCCGGCGAAGATGATGCCGAAGCGTTCGGCGTAGGCCTGGCAGACGGCGTTGAAGCGCGGGCCTCTGATGCGCAGGGCCTCGGGCGTGGTGATGCAGTATGTGGGCATGTCCCGGTGCATGCTGCGCGCGGCGGCGAGCGAGGTGCTGGGGCAGCCGACCACCAGTTTCGGGCGCATCGCGGCCAGCACTTCTTCGGCGCAGATGATCTCCCTTTCGAGAAAAAGGCTTCCACTGATATCGATGCCGCCGTCCCGCCTGGTTGCGACATAGCTCTCCAGGCCGAGGCGGGCGGCGATCTCGGCGGCGTTGAGATCGAAACCATCGATCACGAGCGCGCTGGGCCGCTTGACCTTGAGAAGGCCGCTAAGCGCCTCTCGCTTGGCCGATGTCATCGGAAAGGGGCCGACCGGCAGGCTTTGTTTGGCGTAGGGCGTCTTTTCGGGATGAAAAATATTGAACTCGACGTCGGCGCGCAGCGCGTAGAGCTGAGGGATCACCAAGGCGCCCTTCAGGAGCGCGCTTGTGCTCTTGGCGATCACCGCGCGCTGCAGCTCCCACATGGTGAAGAGATCGCCGAGGCCATCAGTGACATGGACGATGGCTGTACCCCGACGTCTGAGCGCCGGCACCCCTCTGTAGAAAGCGCTTGCGCGATAGAGCGGGAAGGCGACCACGTCGGCGGGCTGATCGAGGATGTCGGCGATCGCGCGTCGATCATTGATATCGAAACTGGCGACGTCGAGGGTCGTTCTTGGGCAGACTTCCGCAAGCGTCTTGCGCACGCCATCGACGCTTATCCGGCCCTGATGATTGAAGAGGTGCAGCCGGACATCGTCGATCGCGAAATGCTCGATACAGGCAACCAGCTCCTGCAGCTGAACCTGCTTGCTGGCGAAGGCGATCAGGCGCTCCATGTCCCGTTCATCTCTTGTTTCCAGTCGAGCCCGGCGGTGGCGCCTACCAGGCGGTGAAGCCTCCGTCCATCACCAGATTGGCGCCGGTCATATAGGAGGAAGCGTCGGACAAAAGGAAGACGATGCCGCCGACATACTCGTCCGCCTCGGCCATGCGGCCAAGCGGCACCTTCGGGCGGTAGCGTTTCTGGAAGCCTTCGTTCTGGTTGTTGAACACACCGGCGAAGGTCACGATGTTGGTGCGCACGCCGCTTGGCGCCCAATAGGTGGCGAGGTAGCGGGTGAGGTTGTAGAGCGCGGATTTCGAAACGGAGTAGGCGGCGGGCTTGAAGAAGACTTCGCCATTTTTGCGGCGATCTTCGTAGAGGCTCTGGTCCGGCGAGACCACGCCGTAGATCGAGCCGACATTGACGATCGAGCCGCGTCCTGCCTCGGCCATGGCGCCGCCGATCACCTGACAGCAGAGCACCACGCCCTTGGTGTTGACGGTCATGACACGATCGAACACCTCCTCCGGAAACTGCTCGAAGGGGCCGCTGACCTCGGGCGGCGCATCCGGTGTGGTGTCGATGCCCGCATTGTTCACCAGGCCCGACGGCACGGCCCCCCAGCGATCGACCACCTTGTCGAGCCCATCCTGCAGGAACCTTCGGCTGGTGACGTCGGCCTTGACGAACAGGAGGTTCGGATCGTCGATGCGCTCGCCGTAACGCGCGTGTATCAGCGCTCGGTCGTCGGAAAGGTCGAAAACCGCAACCTTGGCGCCCTCATCGGCGAGGCCGATTGCGAAGGCGTGACCGAGCTGGCCGAGACCTCCGGTGACGATCACGACGCGATCCTTGAGATCAAATCTGTTCATGATGTCCTTGGCCCACGCGAGAATGAAAGCGTACCAACAACCATAAGGTTGTGCTGTCGACAATTAATGCGCGGCATAGACGATAATTACGCGCTTGTCGATGGATGATCGGCAATCCAAGGTCGCGGCAGATTTCTTGACCCTTTTAGCCAAAAGCGGCAGACACGAACGAAACGCCATGCCCAGTCGCGCCATCAAGCAACGCTTCCTCTTCGATGATCGTCCGCATCCGCCGACGGGCTGGGACAGCTTGTCGTGAGCGCGATCATGCGAAAAGCCGCCAAAGGGCTCGGTCTTTTGCTCGACCGCCGCTTTCGGCACGGGCTTTTCAAGGGCGTTGCCGCGACGCTGGAACACCGAGAAGCGCTTGAGCCGTTCAGTTTTGCCAGTGTCGTCGATATCGGCGCCAATCGCGGCCAGTTCACGCTTCTGATGGCGGGACTCCAGCCGGATGCTGCCATTTTGGCTTTCGAGCCGCTGATCGAGCCTTATCGGAAGCTGATCGACGTGACATCGGGCTTCCAAAGTGTGCGGGCTTTCAACGTCGCCATCGGGCCTGAGCGCGTCAGCCTGCCGATGAATGTTGCGCGGCGCGACGATTCATCGTCGCTTCTGCCGATCACGGCGCTGCAGGAACAGATCTTTCCCAATACCGGTCATGAGCGCACCGCCGATGTTCAGATTGCACCGCTTGGTGATTTTCTGGACGGTCAAGTGTCGGCGCGGCCCAGCCTGCTCAAGGTCGATGTGCAGGGCTATGAGCTCGAGGTGCTGAAGGGATCGGCGGATGTCCTGGATCGCTTCGACGTTCTCTACGTCGAGGCTTCCTTCCTGGAGCTTTACCGCGGACAACCGCTCGCAAGCGATATCGTCGACTGGCTGCGTGAACGGGGCTTCCGTTTGAGCGCGATCCATAATCTTGTTCACGCACCGGACGGCCGTGCCGTGCAGGCGGATTTCCTCTTCGAACACTCGTGACCGCCGCGCCTGCCCCTGACATGCGCTTGAGTTTCTTCCGATCAGCTCAAGAATGTGACCGGTGGGAAGTCCATTGAAACAATGGGATAGGGCGAATTCCTGTCACGCTACATCGGAATTCGCCTAAGCGCACTGTCAGATCAGGTTTCTTTTTACGTTCTAGATGCTCAATTGGCTCGCCGGAGAGCGCTTCAAGGATCTTTAACTTTTACTGCTTAGTCTCCATTTCCTGGTCCATGCGATCCTGGGAGTCCGCTCGCCCGCTGGAGAGCTGGGGCTAGGCTCGGACTCCCAGGGTTCATGGCCCAGAGCTGCATTGTGGTCGAAAGCTGTTAAGAAAGGATGAAGCTTGCTTATACGCCGCTTGAGCCAAATTGATCTGACCTCGCGTTAAGCTGCCACCGCATCGTCATGCTCAACGCAACTGCACACCCACCGCAGCCAAAGAAACCCGGACCAACTCGCGTGAAGCACGACCCCACCAACGAACTCAGGCAAGTCAAGGCCGTCGGCCCTGCCGACATTGGGTGTTTATCGGTCTGGCCGCCGGTGGTGCTGGCGCCGATGGCGGGGATTACCAATGCCGCCTTTCGTGCGCTTTGCCGGCGGTTCGGCGCCGGGCTTTACGTGAGCGAGATGGCGACGGCGCGCGGCATCGTCGAGGACTGGCCGCGCTCGCGCGAGATCAGTCATTTCGCGCCTGATGAAAACCCGAAGAGCATCCAGCTTTATGCGACCGATCCCCATTGGACGTCCCTTGCCGTCGAGAAGCTGGTGGCGGAGAGCCGGGTCGATCACATCGATCTGAATTTCGGCTGTCCTGCGAGGAAGATCACGCGGAAGGGCGGCGGTGCTGCGCTGCCGCTACGGCGGCGGCTGTTCCGTGACATCGTCAGAGCCGCGGTGGGACATGCGGGATCTGTTCCCGTCACCGTCAAGATGCGCCTCGGTGTCGACCAGGGGCTTTTGACCTTTATCGAAGCCGGACGGATTGCCGAGGGGGAGGGAGCTGCGGCAGTCGCTCTGCATGCGCGGACGGCCGCGATGCTTTATTCGGGCCAGGCCGATTGGGACCGGATCGGTGAGCTCAAGGCCGTGATCACCAGCATTCCGGTGCTCGGCAACGGCGATATCTTCCAGGCGGGTGACGCGCTTTCCATGATGCGCCAGACCGGCTGCGACGGTGTGGTGATCGGCCGTGGTTGTCTCGGTCGACCGTGGCTGTTTCGCGAGCTCGCGGATCTCTTCGAGGGACGGACGCCGTCGGAAGCACCACTGCTCGGCGAGGTCGCCGAGGTCATGGCGGAGCATATCCGTCTTCTGGTTCAGCTGCGCGGCGAGGAGCTGGCGATCCAGGAGTTCCGGAAGCATGCGGGCTGGTACGTAACCGGCTATGCTGTTTTGCCGGAACAGCGGCAGAGGCTTTTGCGGGCGCAAAGCCTCAACGAGCTCCTGGAGCTGCTTCAAGGTTTGAATCCGACGCTGACCGTCGACCCGGCTGCCCTTCGAGCACCGCGCGGAAAAGCCGGCAAGCCGCAAAAGGTTAGCCTGCCGGAAGGCTTTCTGATCAATCGCGACGATCCCACACCCTTCGGCGCCGAAGCCCTCACCACGCTCTCAGGCGGCTAGTGGCGCGGCCACCTGGTTTCGCGCGGCGACCTCGTTGACGTGGGCCTCGGCATATCGGGTTGCGGCGGCGGCGCTTGAGCCTGCATCGTACGTCATCTAGGGTCGAGAAAAGTCCAGCACGCCCCTGCCAGGGGCCGGGAGAGCGACATGCAGAGCACGACCTTCATTGACCTGATCGGCAACACGCCATTGGTGCATTTGAAGCGCGCCTCGGAGGAAACCGGCTGCACGATTCTGGGCAAGGCGGAGTTCCTCAATCCCGGCCAGTCGGTCAAGGACCGGGCGGCGCTCTGGATCATCCGGGATGCGGAGAAGCGGGGGCTTTTGAAGCCTGGTGGTACGATCGTCGAGGGGACGGCCGGCAATACCGGCATTGGCCTTTCGCTCGTGGGCAACGCCTTGGGCTACCGCTCGGTGATCGTGATGCCGGAGACCCAGAGCCAGGAAAAGAAGGACATGCTGCGCCTCTGCGGCGCCGAGCTGATCCTGGTGCCGGCGGTGCCCTATCGCGATCCGAACAATTATGTGCGCTACAGCGGCAGGCTCGCCGAGGAGCTGGCGGAGAAGGAGGCCAACGGCGCTGTCTGGGCGAACCAGTTCGACAACACGGCCAATCGTCAGGCCCATTATGAAGGAACCGGGCCCGAAATCTGGCGGCAGACCGACGGCAAGGTTGACGGCTTCGTCGCCGCGGTCGGCTCCGGCGGGACCCTGGCGGGTACGGGCATGGCGTTGACGGAGAGGAGCAAGGACGTCCAGATCGCCCTTGCCGATCCTTACGGCTCGGCGATTTTCAATCACTATGCTCACGGCGAACTCAAGGCCGAAGGCAATTCGATCACAGAAGGCATCGGTCAGGGCCGGATCACCAAGAATCTGGAAGATGCGCCGATCGACGCCTGGTTCCAGATCCCCGATGACGAAGCGCTGGACATCTGTTTCAAGCTGGTGGTCGAGGAGGGGCTTATCCTCGGCGGATCGAGCGGCATCAACATCGCCGGCGCCATCAGGCTCGCCAGGGAACTCGGCCCCTGCCATACGATCGTCACCATCCTTTGCGACTACGGCAATCGCTACCAGAGCAAGATGTTCAACCCGGTCTTCCTAAAGGAAAAGGACCTGCCGGTCCCGCCCTGGATGGAGGCGGCTTAGACGCGTCGAGGCCGGGTGCCGCGGCGACCTGTTCTCTCCGTAAAATAGAATGATTGATTGTTGGTGCAGCTCTAAAGAAATAATAAAAGTTTTTCTGAACACTGGCGCGATTTTTTGATTGCGGACAGCGTATCACTAGGCAATCTGCTTCCAGATATTTGAGAGAACGACAGGCTGGAGCAATTCCATGGCGCTTTCGATGAACGACTTCCTTCGTATAAACGATGTGCCTATGACCTCGACAAAACCCCCGGCGCAGCCGAAGCCAACCCCGAGCACGTCTGTTGATGGCTCCGATCGTAAATTTTATGTCCAGGCTGCTGCCAATGGGAACGACCAGGCGCTGAGGGATTTCGATGCTGCGTTGGATGCACAAAGCAAGCCCGCACCGCAACCTACGCCTTCGACATCAAGCAGCGAACCGAAGCCGCATGTGAAGCCGGAACGTGCCGAAGATCCTTCCGACCAGAAGTTCTACAACATGGCGGCGGACCGTCAGAACAACATCATTGATCTGGAGAACCGCGCCGCATCGCTGCAACGGGACATTGACGCGCTTGGCACCTCGGGCGGCTATGCGACCGAGGCTATGCAGGCTGAGCTGAACGACATCGAGGCAGAATTGGCGACGCTGCGGCCTCCGGCGACGGACAGCGGCGGCGAGCGCCCCCCCGAGACCCTCTCGGACCGTCAGCGCACAATCGACATGCTTGCCACGGCAAGTCCAGGTGCCGCCCAGGCGATGCAGGTCGAGCTGGATGACGATGCCGATGCGTTGGAGGAGCGCGCCCATCAGCTCCGGCAAGATATCGACGCGCTGGGCACTTCGGGCGGCTATGCGACCGAAGCGATGCAAGCAGAGCTCAATGGCATCGAGGCGGATCTGGCCGAATTCTACGACAGACCGGACAATGCAGGTTCGCGTCCTCGCAGCAGCGGCGGAAGGAGTTTCGACGATCCTCCGCCCATTCCCGAATCGCAGCATTCAGGTGCCGTCGTGGCCGCCCTTCCGCTTGCTGGCGGCGCCGCTCTGGCGGACGGTCCGCTGCCCTTCGGCGATGCACTCGCCCTTGGTATTCTTGGCGGCGCGGGCATCTACGCCGGTTACCAGTGGTTGACCAGCTCCGATTCGCCGAATGTGCACAAAGCCGAGGCCGTCGATGGTGCGGACGACGACGCCAAGGTTAGCGACGATATCACGATCGGCGACAAGATCGGCAGGCAGTCGGGCCAACGCGGCTGGAACGAGGAGAGCATCAAGGACGTCGTGGACAATCCTCACACCACACGTCCTGCGACCAACAAAGCCAATGGTAACGACGCGACCGCATACTACGATGAAGACGGCTCTCATGTCGTCGTCGACGACGTGACTGGGGCCGTCGTTCAGGTCAGCGATCGCAACAACCCTACGGGATGGGTGCCGGACAGCTCCATTGAAAACCCCTATCGCTCAGGCAGCGATTGATGACAGATATCGAGCAAGAGTTTCGGGCAAAGGGTGAACAGCGCGGCGGCGTACTGCTGCTCACACCAGCTGATGCGGTCGCGATGATTCGTCGCTGTCGGGAGGAGAACATCCGTGTTCTCGGTCTAGATGCCTTCATTGTGAATGAGAAAACCATTCAGCCCGTGATGGCCGAGAGCATCGACTATGGCGACCGAGACGACGTCGATGACCGTTGGTCGCATGCGGAAGCTTTCGTCAAGGCTCGCGACGGCAAGGGACTAAGTTTCGAGGTCGTGGCGGATCTCTGACGATGCAGCCACAGTCGTCGTTCGCCTGCCGAAGCCATGTTGTAGTCGTTGATCTGGTCCTTTATGACAGAAGCGCTCTTGCAAGAAGAATTGGGCTGGCTCATGGCATCGACCGAACAAAACGCACTCGTCAGCACGTCCTGGCTCGCTAAGCATCTGAACGCGCCGGACGTGCGCGTTGTCGACGCCACCTACACACTGCCGACGCAGAACCGCAATCCGCGCGCCGAATATGAGGAGGCGCATATCCCGGGTGCTGTTTTTTTCGATATCGACGACGTCGCCGACGAGGCGAGCGATCTGCCCCATATGGTGCCGGATGCGGCCAAGTTTTCGAGCCGTGTCAGAAAGCTTGGGCTCGGGGACGGTGTCAGGATTGTGGTTTATGACGGCAACCGGTTCTCCGCGAGTGCGCGCGTCTGGTGGATGTTTCGAATGTTCGGGCATGCCGATGTCGCGGTGCTGGATGGCGGCCTTGGCAAATGGCGCGCGGAAGGACACCCCGTCGACGATCATCTGGTGAGCCCGACCGAGAGGCATTTCACGGCGAGGCAGAACAATCTTCTCTATCGTGATCTCGATCAGATCCGTGCTCATGTCGTGAACCCATCGGAGCAGCTCATCGATGCGCGTTCCGAGGGCCGGTTTCGCGGCGAGGACGCGGAGCCCCGGGCGGGACAGAGATCGGGACATATTCCGCACAGCCTGAACCTGCCTCATTCCGAGCTCGTGGCGCCCGATGGGACGTTCTTGCCTTCGGAAAGGCTGAAGCAGCGATTCGCCGAGGCCGGCGTCGATCCGGGAAAGCCGATCGCCACCACCTGCGGCTCCGGCGTCACGGCCTGCACCTTGGCGCTGGCGCTCTATCAGATCGGCGTGCCGGATGTCGCCGTCTATGACGGCTCCTGGACCGAGTGGGGCGGGCGGGCCGACACCCCGATCGCAACGTGAGGTCGGACGCCGACCCGCGGGAGCCGAGCGTCGGCTCTCGAGATCCGGACACCAATCCGCGTATCAAAGGCTGGGTCGAAAGTAACGTCACCTATCTGGAGATGCGGGTGCGGCCGGACCGGCCGTCGGTGACGGCGCCCGATGGCGTGGAGGTGCGCCGCGCCGTTCGGCCGACGGTGTCCTTTTACCGCTATCTTTATCACACCGTAGGCGGTGACTGGTCCTGGTCCGGGCGTCGATTGATGGACGACGACACGCTGCTTTCGAACATCCGAGACGCCGCGGTCGAGGTCAATGTGCTCTGGGTGGAGGGCGTGCCCGCGGGGCTGATGGAGCTTGATCGGCGAAAGCCTGATGAGATCGAGCTTCTTTATTTCGGCCTGATCCCGGACTTTATCGGATGTGGCCTCGGCCGTTTCGCGCTGGACTGGACGGTCGATCGCGCCTGGTCCTTTCACCCGTCACGCTTCTGGGTCCACACCTGCGATCTGGACCACCCCAACGCGCTCGCCGTCTATCAAAAAGCCGGCTTCGAGATTTACGATCGTGGAAAGGAGCGAGAAGCGATCCTCCACGACATGGTCCCGCCACGCCGTCAGGGCGCCGACATCGATGACAAGGACATAACGCCAAACCCGGGCAAGACGTAATATCAACCCCGCTTCTCTGCATCGATCGGGCATCAAGCGACGTCGTCAATCGAAGGCATTCTGCCGAGCGTTAAGTGTTTGTTAACATCTTTATGTCATGTTGTTTCGCGGTCCATGCGATCCTGGGAATCCGCCCGCACGACGGGTGAGTTGAGGCGAGGCTCGGACTCCCAGGATCGCATGGACCGGTTACAGCAATTTCCGATCGTGAGCGATCGAAACAGGTGCTCTATCTCTTTGTTTCGTCGCATTTTCTTGTCGATCCAGCTGTTCCACTTGATCGAAAAAAAACTCTAGGCGCGAAAGATGATAGCGAGGGCGGGGTCAACAGTATGAACGCGACAGTCTGGCCATATATATATATCGGTCAGCACATTGTGCGGCTGATACAGGAACAAGACGCGATCATATGATCAGCGTGTCGAGGTCCAAGTCAGCGCTGTGGCCGCGCCACTAGCGTGGGATGATGCCCCAGTAGTCGAAGTCGAGGAGGACGGCGGGGTCGTATTTGCCGTCCTCGCCTTTAAGCGGGAAGTCAGCGCAGGGCTTGTCCTTGGTGGCGACCAGGCGGATGCGAAGGGCGCCCAGATCCGGATGGCCGGCAATCTCTGACTTATCCAGGATCTCGGACCAAGCGTAGACGGTATCGCCGGCAAAGGCCGGGTTGGCGTGGGTGCCGGCGTTGATGGCGGCGATGTGCAGAACGTTGCCGAGGCCGTTGAAGGAGATCGCCCGCGCCATGCTGAGCACGTGGCCGCCATAGACGATGCAGCGGCCGAAACGGCCGTCTTTTTCCTGATGCGCGTTGAAATGGACCCTGGCGGTATTCTGGTAAAGGCGCGTGGCGAGGCGGTGCTCGGCCTCGTCGATGGTCATGCCGTCGATATGGTCGATCTTCTCGCCGACATCGTAGCTGTCATAGCGATGCATGGAGCCTGCGAGCAGGCGGTCATAGTGGCGTGGTCGAAGTCCGGGCGGCACGCGCAGGCGGTCGGCGGCGACATGGTCGGGAAGCTCCGGGATAACCGTCTCCGGGGCCGGGCTGTCCGGATCGCGTTTGTTGACCATGACCCAGCGATTGAAGCGCAGGATCTCGCGGCCGTCGTCCTTGTTGGCCCTGGTTTCCACCCAAACCGTGCCGGTCTTGCCGTTGGAATTCTGTTTGAGGCCGATCACCTTGGAGCTGGCGAGCAGGGTGTCGCCCGGGTAGAGAAGGGCACCGAAGCGTCCGTCCGCATAGCCGAGATTGGCGACGGCGTTCAGCGAGACGTCGGGCACGCTACGGCCGAAGACGAGGTGGAAGGTGAGCATATCTTCGATCGGAGGCCTCGGCAGGCCGGCGGTGCGCGCGAGCGTTTCCGAGCAGTGAATGCCGAAGCGCGAGCCGGTCAGCGCCAGATAGAGGGTAGCGTCGGCCTCGGTTACGGTGCGCGGCGTGGCGTGATGGATGTCTTCGCCAAGAGTGAAATCCTCGAAAAAACGTCCGCTCGCGGTTTTGGTCATCAGTGAGCCCGGTGGTTGTGACGCAACGGCATTGCCAACAGGAGCGTTGGCGTCATCTATGTGCCCGGCAGGCAGGCCTCTGCTCCTGCAAAGACCTCTTTAGTCTTGCGCGCATCAATCATCAAGGATGACGCTGTGCAGCGTAGATAGCGAAAGGGCCTGAAATTACGAGGACTTGTTGTCATCCCAGTCCCGACGTAGGATGTCACAAACCTCTGGAAAGAAACAACAATGAAACGCCCCTTCGCGATGTTCTCGACAGTCCTCAAGATGCTTTTGCCGATGGTGCTGGCGTCGTTCTTCACGGCAACGTCTTCAATGGCCGAGGACGGTGTGATCAGCATCGAGCTCAACAAGACGGAAGACACGGAGCAAGGCTGTCGCCCGCTCTTCCTGTTTGACAATCGAAGCGGTCGTCAGCTGAACGCGTTCCAGGTCGAAATCGTTCTTTTTGATGATAAGGGCGTTTATTCGCGGCAACTCCTCTTGGACATGGCACCGCTCTATGAAGATAAGAAAGTGGTGGCGTCGTTTCTGATCAGCGATTTTGCCTGCGATGACATCGGCAGCATGCTGGTCAACGCGCTGCCGAGCTGCGCCAGTGACGCGGGCGAGGATCTCGATTGCCTCGCCATGCTCGACGTGAGTTCGAAGAGCTCCATACCGCTCGAGAAATAAGGTCGCCGTCGCCTCAGGCGCTCATGACGTTGATAGCTTTGGCCAGCTGCATCTGACGTTTCGCGTCCTCGACATGCAGATTCTCGACGAGGCGGCCATCGACGACCACCACGCCCTTGCCCTCAGCGGCGGCGGCCTCATGGGCCGCGATGATCTTTTCTGCCCGGGCGAGGGTTTTTTCATCCGGCGCGAAAGCCTGATTGGCGGCCTCGATCTGCTTGGGGTGGATCAGCGTCTTGCCGTCGAAGCCAAGTTCCTGGCCCTGACGACATGACGCGACATGGCCTTCATCGTCGGCGAGATCGAGATGCACGCCGTCCAGAAGTGCCAGGCCGAAGGCGCGACCTGCCAGCATGCAAAGGCCGAGCGCTGTGATCATCGGCAGGCGCTGCGGCGTGTGGGCCGCCTGCAACTCCTTCGCTAAATCCGAGGTGCCCATGACGAAGGCCGTGAGTCGCGGGGATGCTGACGCGATTTCCCCGGCATGCAGCATGCCAAGAGATGTTTCCATCATCGCCCAGAGCGGCAGGGTGGCCGGGCTACCCGCCTGATCCAGGACCGAGAGCGCCTGGCGAATGCTGTCGGCGCTTTCGACCTTGGGCAGGAGGACTGCATCGGCGCCAGAGGTTGCCGCTGCCACGAGATCGGCGTGGCCCCAAGGGGTTGCCAGGCCATTTACACGCAGGATCAGCTCGCGGTGACCGTAACCACCTTGCCTCACGGCCTCACAGACCAGGTTGCGCGCCATGTCCTTGGCATCCGGGGCGACCGCATCCTCGAGATCGAAGATCAGGCCGTCCGCGGGCAATGAGCGCGCCTTCTCCAGAGCGCGAGAATTCGAGCCGGGCATGTAGAGCACGCTTCGCCGCGGTCGTATGGTCGTCGTCATTCCGGCTGTCTCCATGGTCCGGTTTGTTCTCGCATATCAGGGTTAAGAATAGGTTAAGCCATCGCTCTTTTCCTACCCTATCGCCCTTTTTTGATGGCAGATCAGCGCATTTAATGCGAGCGACAGGGCAAGGTAGGCCAGGAGATCAAACCGTCGCGGCTGGTGTGAACTGTTTCATACTTTCGCAGATCGAACGGATGTATTCCGAAGGGAAAGCGAAAGGAACCTTGCCATGCCACGCTATCCCCTCGGTCTTTTGACCCTTATGACGTCGGCGCCGGTGTTGCTGGCGGCCTGCACGGAACGCTACGAGGTCAGTGGGAACGATTGCGACAGCGGCGGCTATCACGGCGCCTATGCCGATGAGGTGCTGCTGCCGCAGAACTGGAACTGTGACGAGCGCCAGACCTTCTGGTTCGCCGATCAGGGCTCGGAAATCATCCCTTATGGCTGGTTTCTTCATCTTGAGCAGGTGGACAGTGCTGAGAAGTTCGTCGATCCCGCCCACATCGATCGCATCCGCTATCTGCCGCAGAAGCCGACGGTCTGGAACCCGGATGGCCTGCCGATCGGGTTCATGCGAAGCGAGGCGGCTGCGGAGACCGTTAACGGGGAGATCGCCCGTGACTGGCTCGGCATGAACTGTGCTGCCTGCCATACCGGTCAGATCGAATATGGCGGCAAGAAATATCTGGTCGACGGCGCGCCGACTATGGCGGACTTTCAGGGGATGTTCGAAGGCATGGCCGAGGCCATGCAGGCGACCCTCGACGACGAGGCGAAGTTCGATCGCTTCGCCGAGGCCGTGATCGCCGAAACGGCCGCGCGCAACGATGGCGGCACGACGGATGCGAACGAGCTCAGGCAGCAGCTCGAACGGATCACCGAGCGCCGCCATGCCTGGAACGCGCGCAATCAGGGATCGAGCCCTTACGGCCATGGCCGGCTGGATGCGGTCGGCTCCATCTTCAACGAGGTGGCGGCGTCCGGTCTCGGCGTTCCGGAAAATGCCCATCCCGCGAATGCGCCGGTCAGCTATCCCTTCATCTGGGATACGCCGCAGCATGATCGGGTGGAGTGGAACGGCGCCGTGGTCAACGCCGGCACCGGTGCGTTGTCCAGGAATGTCGGCGAGGTGCTTGGCGTGTTCGGCGCGTTGGACGTCAACACTGATGCGGGCAATCCGTCCGGGCATCGCAGTTCCGTCGATATGGAAGGCCTCGCGACGCTGGAGGAGCATCTCCTGACCCTCTGGTCGCCGCTTTGGAAGGATACCGATCTGCCGCTCGACGAGACGCTCGCAGCGAAGGGCCAGGCGGACTACGAAGAGTTCTGCGCCAGTTGCCATCGGCCCATCAAGCGCGACGATCCGGCTCGTCGGATCAAGGCCGTCATGATCCCGGTTTCCGATCCAACCGAAAATCCGAACGCGCTCGCCACCGATCCGATGATGGCAGAGAACTTCGTGGAAAGGTTCGCAAGTACGAGCAAGCTTGATGGTCGTCCCATCAATTATCTGGAAGCGATCAGTCGTGGAGCGATCTTCGGAGAGGCTGCGCCGACCGTTGCGGTGCTTGGCTATACCGTTATCGGAACCATCGTCGATGGCTTGATCAATGACCCCGGGTCAACGATCAGGGCTTTGAAGGTAGGGCAGCCGCAGGACCTTCAGGACGCGATCGATCAGGCCGCAGAGGCCATGGCCAAGGAACCTGGCGAAGCCGGTTTCCGAAAGTTCCTGCAAGGGCTGGCGGCCGGCCTGGCAAAACTGCCTGAACCAGACGAACATTGCTTGCCCAAGCCCGTTCCTCCAGGAAAAGATCCGGTGCTTTGCTACAAGGCGCGTCCGCTGAACGGAATCTGGGCGACGGCTCCCTATTTGCACAATGGTTCGGTACGCACGCTTCGCCAGCTTCTCCTGCCGGCCGAGCAGCGAGAGAAGACGTTCAGGGTCGGCAGCCGCAGCTTTGATCCCGAAGCGATCGGCTTCGTCGACGAGGGGGCGTCCGTGCTCGACACTAGCCTTCCCGGCAATTCCAATAGCGGCCATGACGGTCCCACCTATGGCAACGCCGTCTTCGCCAAGGATCCGGAGCGGCTGGAGGCCATTTTGGAATATCTGAAGACGCTGTGACAACAGCCACGCAAAGCCTCGACACAACCTTTTTGCAAAGCGTCGATCTTCATGTTTTCCTAACGGTTGGCCGCTAAGCTCCGGCCTGTCTCGCTGGTCCATGCGATCCTGGGAGTCCGAGCCTGGTCAGCCCCTTTTTGTGGGCGGTCGGATTCTCAGGATCGCATGGACCATGACCGAGCGTGGCACGGAAAGGTTAACCAAGACCTAACGGTCAAATGGGAACGCGATGTGGGTGGGGTCGTGGCCACTTCAGGCTATCGATAGGGCTTTGGATTTTTCTAACCAGATGGACAACCGCTCGATCAGAAATTTTGGTGCAATGAAGAGGAAGAGCGTTCAGCTCGACGATCGTGGTCTGGATCAATCACTCGATTCCCGATTGATTGATCGCAGAGACCACTAGAATCCTGGGAATCGTGGTTCTTGTGTTGCGATTACAAGGGAATCTTGCGATCGAAACGAACCAGTAGGTTACTCACGGCCCGCTCCAGTCCGGCCACTATGATACTCGATCCTCTGAGAAACCCCGACAAAGAACCGCATACCGTCCCGTTTAGGAGCACGTTCTTCGAAGGCCGACCCAAGTCCATGAGATGGCCATGCCACTAGGCGACCGCTTTGGATTTGTAGACTGAGCGTGTGCCGCTGCCTTCGGTCTCGGTGGCCTCGGCGACCACTTTATCGTAGACGTCCTCGGCCGGTCGCTGGTTGGCAAGCGAGATGTCCTCGACCATGGCGACGTCGGTGCGCGGGCCGCGAAGGGCGGTGATCATGGTTTTTAGCGGGTTGGCGACGGCGTCGTTGACGGCGGTCGGCTCATAGCCGCAATGGGCCATGCAGTCGGCGCATTTTTCGTAGTTGCCGGTGCCGTAGCGGTCCCAGTCGGTGGTCTCCATCAGGTCCTTGAAGGTCGGTGAGAAGCCTTCGCCCAGGAGATAGCAGGGACGCTGCCAGCCGAAGATGTTTCGCGTGGGATTGCCCCAGGGCGTGCAGTGATAGCGCTGATTGCCGGCGAGGAAATCGAGATAGAGGGAGGAGTGACTGAGCTTCCAGCCTTTGCCCTTGCCGAGCCGGAAGACCGAGCGGAACAGTTCCTTGGTCTTCTTGCGGTTCAGGAAATGCTCCTGGTCGGGCGCGCGCTCATAGGCGTAGCCGGGCGACACGGTGATGCCTTCGACGTCGAGTTCGTTGGTCACGAAGTCGAAGAACTTGCCGACCTCGTCCGGCTGAACGCCATCGAACAGCGTGGTGTTGATGTTGACCCGAAAGCCGCGGGAGCGAAGGAGCTTGATCGCCTCGACGGCTTTTTCGAAGACGCCTTCCTGGCAGACGGATTTGTCGTGATGCTCCTCAAGGCCGTCCAGGTGGATCGAGAAGGTGAGGTAGGGGCTGGGTTTGAAGGCGTCGATCTTCTTTTTGACCAGAAGCGCGTTGGTGCAGAGATAAACGAATTTCTTTCTGGCGATGATCCCCTCGACGATCTCGACGATGTCCTTGTGGATCAGCGGCTCGCCGCCGGGGATGGAGACGATCGGCGCCCCGCATTCATCGACGGCGCCCAGGCACTCCTCGACGCTGAGGCGGCGGTCCAGGATCGGCTTCGGATAGTCGATCTTGCCGCAGCCGGCGCAGGCGAGATTGCAGCGGAACAACGGTTCCAGCATCAGGACCAGGGGATAGCGCGGATTGCCTTTGAGGCGCTGCTTCATGACGTAGGCGCCAACACGGATCTGTTGGCGAAGGGGAATGCCCATCGGTTCTATTGATCCTCGGTAGCTGGTGTTAGCCGATCAGCCCGTCGATGGCGGGCTCCGGTCGCTCAGAGCCGCCGGCAGGCGGAATTGGATGTTCTCGCGGATGCCGTCCAGAATGTCGAGGCCGACCTCGAAATGCTGCCGCAGTCTTGTGATCACCTGTTGCACAAGCTCTTCAGGTGCCGATGCGCCTGCGGTGATGCCGACGCTGTCGACGGCCTTGAACCAGTTGAGATCGACCTGATCCGGACCGTCGATCAGATGGCTGGCAACGCCCATATCCTCGCCGATTTCGCGTAGGCGATTAGAGTTCGAGCTGTTTTTGGCGCCGACCACCAGCACCAGTTCCACTTTTGCGGCGAGCTCGCGCACGGCGGTCTGGCGGTTCTGGGTAGCGTAGCAGATGTCCTTGGTGTCAGGGCCGACGATCGAGGGAAAGCGCTTGCGCAGAGCCTCGATCACGCCGCGCGTGTCGTCGACGCTGAGCGTCGTCTGGGTGACATAGGCGAGCTTTTCCGGATCGGCGGGGGTGAGAGCCTGCACATCGTCGATATCGGAAACCAGATGAACCTTGGCGTCGATCCTGCCCATGGTGCCCTCGACCTCGGGATGGCCGGCATGGCCGATCAGCACCACTTCGAAGTCCTTTTTGGCGTAGCGCTGGCCTTCATTATGCACCTTGGTGACCAGCGGGCAGGCGGCGTCGATGACGTTCAGTCCGCGATCACGTCCCGCCTGCTCGACAGCATTGGACACGCCATGCGCACTGAAGATGGTGACGGCACCTGCCGGGATTTCGTCGACCTCCTTGACGAACACGGCCCCTTTCTTGCGCAGATCCTCGACCACGTGACGGTTATGCACGATCTCGTGGCGCACATAGACAGGCGCGCCGAAACGCTGGAGCGCCTTTTCAACGATCTCGATCGCGCGCTCGACACCTGCGCAAAAGCCACGTGGCTGCGCCAGGAGAACACGAAGGGCAGGCTTGGTCTTGGCTTCTAACGTGGATAGGATTTCCGACACGGACATCACCTCAGAAATCGCTGCGGGCAGCGTGAAGGGTGCGTTCTGTCAATGAGTTAAGCATAGTCTGCTTAGACTAAAGATCAAACTCCTGTGATCCCTTTGTGACAGGGGGGCGGGCCGCCCCTTGCTGAACTTGCCCTCGCCAGGCATGAGGAGTGATGGCTGTTTCTTCGACCTCTGCCGATCCGCCGAAAGCCTGCGTGGTCTGCCTTGCGGCGGGGTCGCGGCCGTTCATGGAGGTGGCGGGCAGGCGCTATTGGCGCTGTGATGTTTGCGAGGCGACCTTTCTCGATCCTGGGCAGCGGCCGACGCCCGAGGATGAGCTCGCGCATTACCGCCATCACGAAAATGATCCGGGTGATCCGCGCTACAGGGCGTTCCTATCGAAACTCGCCGATCCGCTGCTGGCAAAGCTGACGCCCGGTATGAGCGGGCTCGACTATGGCTGCGGCCCCGGTTCCGCGTTGGCTGCGATGCTTGAAGAGGCCGGGCTCGAGATGGCGCTCTACGACCCCTTCTTTCATCCAGGCAGGGGCGCCCTGCAGCGGATGTATGACGTCATTACGCTTAGCGAGGTCGCCGAGCATTTCTTTGAGCCGGCAGTCGAGTTCAATCGCCTGAGCAGCTTGCTCAAGCCCGGCGGCTGGCTCGGTGTTATGACCTGCTTTCAGACCGACGACGCGCGCTTCGACAACTGGCATTATCGCCGCGATCCGACCCATGTCGTCTTCTATCGCTCACGGACTTTCGAGGTCATCGCCGAGCAAAGAGGTTGGAGCTGCGAGATCCCGAGGAAAGACGTCGTGATGCTCCAAAAGCGGCGAGGCGCCGCTGCCAGAACTTTGCCTTAGCTAATCTCCAACGGCCTGAAGATCGTCTGCCGTCTGAAAATAGCGGTTGGCGGAGCTCTTCTGGTTCTCGTAGATTGAGCCCTGTTTCGGAGCCGGCGGCAGAGGAAGTCGAACGGGGACCGCCGTCATGCGCGGCTCGATGGTGTCTTCGCCGCAAAGCAGATTGCCGCGATATTCGTCCCAGGGCTGGTCCTTGCCAAGCAGCGGCCAGGCGTCGGCGGCGCGGTATTGATGCAGCAAGAGACGGCGCGGCTTGCCCGATGTGTTGGTCGCCGAGCCGTGAATCGTCCGCGCGTGGTGGATCGTGACCGAGCCGGCGGCGCCGGTTAGCTTGACGGCTTCGCCAAAGTCGACCTCCCCACGGCGTGGGTCGATCGCACCGCAAAAAAAGCCTTCACCAGCATGGTGATCGAGCACGGGGCCTTTGTGCGAGCCTGGAATGACCATCAGCGGGCCGTTGGTCTCGTCGACGTCGTCGATCATGATGCCGATGGCGCAGAGATCGTCATTGGTGTGCGGATAAAAGGCCCAGTCCTGATGCCACTCGACCGGCGCGCCATAGCCCGCAGCCTTGAGGTTGAGCTTGGACACATCGAAGCGGATCGACGGTCCCCAGAGCTTTTGCAGGATGGCCAGAATGTTGGGGTGATCGACCATGCGCGCATAGGCTTGGTGATGCGCGTGCGGCGCCTTGATCCGCCGAACCCGCGGCTCGGTGGTGGAATGGCTGTCCTCCAGGTCATAGATCTCGTTATGCGCCGATACGCGGCGTGCAGACTCGACGAAGTCTTCCGTGACTTGCCGAAGCTCGGCCACGTCGTTGGTGCTCAGGACATCAGGCACCACGAGATAGCCGTTGTCATTGTAGAACGCGACATCCTGCTCGCTGATCATGGCCCGGCCTCCCCTGCCGCTTGGCTTCAAGAAATGGTCCGAGATCGGCGGGACGTCGTCAAGCGGGATGTTGCTCCGTCATGCGCCGGGAAACGTTTCTGTATCGATGACGACCCCTTCGGTCTGATTGTCGATAAAGACGACGCTTCAAGGCGAGGTGAGATCAATTTGGTTCGGCCCGCACTTGCCTGTGGTTGCGGACAAAAGGCGTTAATCAGATGTTTACCCTTATGCTGCAGTTTCCATTTCCTGGTCCATGCGACCGTGGGAATCCGACCCTCGCCCAATTTGTTGTAGCGGGCGGGCCGACTCCCAGGGTCGCATGGACCTGAATGTCATGATGGCAGGGAAGGGTTGAGAAAGAGGTAACGGTTGGGGCTGACAGTGTAGGTGTCTGGGCAGGATCAGTAGCGGGCGAAGAGGAGGTCGAGCGCGCCGACGATGAGGCTGCCCTCGGCTTTTGGAGGGGGCAGGGTGGGGGCTGGTTATGTCAGTTCCCGACATGAGTTTTTTGGCGTCAGCTGTCCCGTCTCAAGGCATTTTCTCGTAGTCGCCGGCCCGGACATAGCAAAGCTCACGGGTGAGACGAAGGGTTGGCTTCAATCCGAAAAAGATCGATCCGATCAGGAAGCACCAGGTTGCGATGGTCGCCGTCTCTTCATTGAAAAACAGGATGCTGCCGATGACGAACAAGACCGCAGCGCTGAAGTCGACAAAGGTGTAAGCGAGTTCGAACAATGCATGGATTTTCTTGTTTCGGTCGTGTCTGTGGGGGATCTCGGGATCGAATATCTGCATGGGGATCTCGTCAGGTTCGGTTGATACAGGCGCGCTAGCCAAACTTGTTGGTCTTTTCGTCAGCCAGCGCGCAATAGTGTAGCAACCGCCTCAAAGGCCCATCCAGAGGCCATCGATCCAACGATCGCGAGACCCAGATAGAGTAGAAATGGTTTGGGCTTGAGCACCGGAAAGATCGCCATGGCGCCCCAAATGCTCACGACGCCGCCGGAGATGAGAAAGGCCATCGCCGCCCCAGCCGACATGCCGTGGTCCATGAGGCCGCGTGTCAGCGGCAGGGCCGCGTAGCCGTCCAGATAGGCGGGCGCGCCGACCAGAACGGCAAGCGGCACGGCCCACCAGGCGTCGCGCCCGACATAAATCGAAAGAGCCTCAGGATGTAGCGCCTCGTTCAACCAGTATTCGGCGGCAAAGGCGGGGATGAGGCAGATCAGGATCAGGCGCGTCGTCGACTTGGCTTCGCGGAGAAAGCGTGCGCGGCGCTCGGACGTGCGCCAGATGGCGACGGCGAAGTCGTCCGAGCCTTGGCATAGCCGCTGGCCCATTTCGCCGACGATGCGGTTGTTTCGGAGCGGCCGATCGGTCCAGGCGCAGCCTGCCAGCGCTACCGTGACGAACCCACCAAATATGCCAAGACCAAACGCCAAGATCGTTTTTCCTATTGCGAAGTCGAATCCTAACGTCGCGGCGGTTGTCGCCAGCATAGCCGGGTCCGTAATCGGCGAGGATAGCCAGAACGCCATCACCGGCGCCAAGGGAACCCCTGAGGCGAGCAGGCTTGCCATGAGGGGCAGAACCGTCACGCCGCAGACTGGTGTGAGCGCGCCGATCAAGGAGGCGATGATCACGGTATGCGCGAGGCGGCCATTGAAGGCTCCGGCGATTCGGTTGCCGGCGCCACTGGCGCTGACCCATGCGGCGAGAACGATGCCCGGAATGACCAGTGGGGAGACGGCGATCAAACCCCAAAGCACAAACTTGGCGGTCGCGCCGACCCGATCCGGAGCGACGATCAGCGCTATCGATAGGCCGATCAGCACGACTAGGGCGGCAACACGCAGCCAAGAGACCGGCTTCGACCGTTCGGCAATTTCCGACACCTGGTTCTCCATGCGCTGAAGTTTCGTCTTGTACTATGGGGTCTTGTAAGCATTCGGTGAAACGCATAGTTTTTAGGTCTGCTATTCGAATTTCCGATGGGTTAATCGTGAGCGCTCTCGATAGCGATCTCCTCAGGACGTTCCTGGCCGTCGCCGATGCCGGCTCCATGACGGGCGGTGCGGCGAGAATTTACCGATCGCAATCGGCGGCAAGCGTCCAGATCAAGCAATTGGAGGACCTGCTGGGCGAGCCGGTGTTCAAGCGGCACGGACGCGGCGTCGTGTTGAGCCGTGCCGGGGAGATTCTTGAGCCTGTAGCCCGCCAGGTGGTCGAGACGCTTGACTCCGCCATGGCCGAGATCACCGGCGACGGACTGGAGGGGACGCTTCGTATCGGCATTCCCGACGAACATGGCAAAGAGGCTTTGTCGAAGATCATCGCGGATTTCACGCGCGATCATCCCAAGGTCGACCTGACCGTGCGTTGTGCCTTGAGTGCTGGATTTCCCAAAGCGCTGTCGGCGGGCGAGCTGGATCTGGCTGTCCACGAGGTCGAAGACGTCGGGCCAGACATGGAACTCCTGGGCGAGGAGCCGATGCACTGGGTCATGTCACGGGCCCATAGCCTGCTTGACCGTGACCCTCTGCCTGTCGCGCTATTCGACCGCGCATGCTGGTGGCGGGACGCTGCGCTCAAGGCGCTGGAGGCGAGAGGGCGCTCCTATCGGATCATCTATTCGAGCGAGAGCGTGACAGGCGTGGCCGCGGCCATCGAAGCGGGGATTGCCATCGGGGTTCTGAACGAGTCTTCCCTCAAGCCCGGCCTGTCTGTCCTGTCCGAGGATGAAGGTCTGGGCAAAATGCCGGTATCCAAGCTGGTTCTCGAATACGGAGCGAGCCCGGACGACACGGTTTGCCGCGCCATGGCTGATGTGGTCAAAAGGGCATTTTCAGCAGCGGGTGTTTGACGGCTTTAGGGCAAACCTGACATGTGGCGGCGCTACCCTGGCCAGTGTCAGGCTAGCGCCTCCTTCACCCGCTTAGCCACACCCTCACCATCCAGCCCGTAATGCGCATAAAGATGCGTTGGCGGCCCCAACACGCTGTACTGATCAGGCATACCGATCTTCACCAGCTTCGCACCCAAGCCTTCCTCTGCGATCACGTCGGCCACTGCCGAGCCAAAGCCGCCTGTGACGTTGTGTTCTTCGGCCGTGACGATGAGCTTGTGGTCGCCGGCGGCGCGCCGGATCGCATCTTTGTCGATGGGATTGATGGAATACATGTCGACGATCCGCGCGCCGATGCCGTTTTTGGCGAGGATGTCGCGGGCGTCTAGTGCGGCTTTCACGAGGTTGCCGATGGCAAGTATGGAAATATCGTCGCCGTCGCGGAGTTGATTGGATCCGCCGATTTCGAAGCTGGGTGGCTCGTCGTAGATGACGGCTTCGCGTCCGCGGCCGCAACGGAAGTAGATGGGGTGGGGGTGGTCGATGTGGTTGGTTAGGGCGCTTCGGATGGCGTTGCCATCGCAAGGCGCCATCAGCGTTAAGTTCGCCATGGCACGGAGTGCCCCGATATCCTCGTTGCAGTGGTGGGAGGTGCCATAAAAGCCCATAGCGATGCCGCTGTGGGTGCCGACCATTTTGACGGGGAGGTCGGTGTAGCAGATGTCGTTTCGGATGTTTTCGACGCCCATCAGGGCGAGGAAGAAGGAGTAGTTGGAGATGATCGGGATCAACCCGGTGGTAGCGAGGCCGGCTGCGGCGCCGATCATGTTGCGCTCGGCGATGCCGAAGTTGAAGTAGCGGTCCGGGTATTTGCGGCCGAAATTGACGACCTGGGTCGGGCGGCCGAGATCGGCGGTGCAGACCACGATCTTGTCATTGCCGGCGTCCGCGAGATCGAGAAGCGTCTTGCCTGTCGTCAGCTGCTGGGAAAGGGCAAGCGCCGTCACCATATCCCAGGACGCGTCGTCGAAGTCTTCGGTGACCGTCGTGTCGGTGAGGTCGATCTTTTCACGGAGCTCGGCGCTCATATAGGGCTTGCTCATCCGATGACTCCGTTTTCAATTTCTTCGTAGGTGCGTTCCAGGTCCTTCGGTCCGAGGAAACCGAGATGCCACTGCCAGGTGCCTTCCATGAAGGACACGCCCTTGCCGGCGACGGTGTAGGCGAGGACCACGGCGGGTTTGTCGCGCGGTTCGTTGAGCGCCTTGTTCAGGCAGGCGAACGTCTGGTCCAGGTCGTGGCCGTCGTCAAGGACGATCACGTCCCAGCCGAAGCTCGCCCATTTGTCCTTGAGCGGTTCGGTGGCCATGGTTTCCTGCGGATCGCCGTCCGAGCCTGCGCCGTTGATGTCGACCAGGCCGACGAGATTGTTGAGCTTCCAATGCGCCGCCGAGATCGCCGCTTCCCAGATTTGGCCTTCGGTCTGCTCGCCATCGCCCATCATGCAGACGACACGTCCGGGCGAGCCCTGCAGTTTCAGGCCTGCCGCCATGCCCACGGACACCGAGAGATTGTGACCGATCGAGCCCGAGGAGAAGTCGGCGCCCATCACCTTCTTCATATCGGGATGGTCGCCGAGCGGCGAGAAAAGACGGGTGTAGTTGTCGAGGTCCGATGTCGGAAAGAACCCCATGTCGGCGAGCACCGGATAGAGCCCGATCGCTGCGTGGCCCTTGCCCATGGTGAAGCGGTCTCGGTCCTGCCACTGGGGGGCGCCCGGCTTCACATGCAGGAGCTGGTAGTAGAGCACGGCGAGAAGCTCGGCGATCGAGAAGGCCGAGCCGTAATGTCCGGAGCCGCAGATGTCGGTGAGGCGCACCACCTCCCGGCGGATCATTCTGGCCTTTTCGCGTAGCTCTTCTTTCGAAACATTGCGCACGGGGCGGCTAGGCATCGCTATCGCTTTCTCTGTTCATGTCCTGTGATTATCCGTTCTCAAACCGGGACGCAAACCGTCTCGCCAGGCAGAGGCGGCCCAAGTCAACGAAGCGGACGTTCCGCTACCTGATGTAGGAGCCGCCGTTGACGTCGATGGTGGTGCCGGTGACGTAGGCGGAGAGGTCTGAGGCGAGGAAGAGGGCGACACCGGCGACGTCTTCGACCTGGCCGCCGCGACCGAGCGGGACTGACGCGACGAGGCGTTCCTTGACCTCGTCGGTCATCAAGCCGGCGACGATGTCGGTGTCGATCCAGGAAGGGGCGATGCTGTTGACGCGGATGCCGTCGGGGGCGAGTTCCTTGGCCATGGATTTGGCGAGGCCGATCTGCCCGGCTTTCGCGGCGCAATAGTGGGGCCCGCCGAAGATGCCGCCGCCCTGCTGGCCGGAGATCGAGGCGATGCAGACGATGGTGCCGGAGCGGCGGGCGCGCATGCTAGGGGTGACGGCCTGGCTCATATTGAGGGTGCCTCTCAACGAGACATCCAGAACTTTGTCGTAGTTCGCCTGGTCGATGTCCATCAGCTTCAGCGGCTGGCTGATGCCGGCATTGTTGACCAGGACATCGATGCATCCCGCCCATTCCAGGATCTGCTCGGCCGCCTGGCGGCAGGCGTCGGGATCGGTGACGTCGCAGCCGATGCCGAAACCGCTTTTGGTGATGTCCTTGGCTGCGGCTTTGGCCGCCTCGCCGTCGAGATCGATGATGACGATATAGGCGCCGTGCTCGGCCATCATCTTGGCAGTCGCCTTGCCGATGCCGCGCGCCGAGGCGCCGCCGGTAATGACGCAGACCTTGTCCTTCAGGAGCATGTCTGTCCTTAAGCCTCCGAAATCATTGTTTTTTTACGTGCTGTCCGATCGGCGGACATGCGCGTCCTTGCGTTTAACAATATCAGGCAGGAGCTTCGTGCCAAGGCCGGGGCCGTCCATGGGATGGATGTAGCCGTTCTCGATCCGCGGCAGGGCGGTCACGAGTTCGCCGTACCAGCCGCTGTAAAAGGCGCGCACGCTTTCCTGGATCAGGGCGTTCGGGGCATTGAGCGATAGGTGGCAGCTTGCCGTGAAGACGACGGGGCCGGTGCAGTCGTGGGGGGCGACCGGCAGGTGATGGGCCTCGGCCATGGTCGCGATCTTCTTCGCTTCCGAGATACCGCCGACCCATGAGAGGTCGAGCATGACGATGCCGGTGGCCTGCTTGGCCATCATCTCCCGAAACACCGGGCGGGTGGCGACGGTTTCGCTGGCGCAGATCGGCACATGGGTGCTGGCGGCGAGCTCGGCGAGCGCATCGAAATTATTCATCTTGATCGGATCTTCGAACCAGAACGGGTCGAGGGGCTCGACAGCCCTGAAGATCTGCTTGACGGGTCGCGGTGTCCATAAACTGTGCAGCTCGACCATGATGTCCATGCGGTCACCAACCGCCTGACGTATCTTCTCGAAAGGTTCGAGCGCCTTCTTCAGGTCGGCCGAAGACATATAGAGCCCGCCTGACTCTTCGGCCGCAAAGTCGAATGGCCAGATCTTCATGCCGGTGATGCCCTGCTCCAGCAGGCTTTGGGCCAGCGTGCCGGCATCGTTCAAGAAGGCGTCGAGATCTTCATACGGCCCCGCGGCGCCGCCGAGGCCCCAATTGTCGGTGCGCTGGCCGATGTCGCCGCGAACATAGCGGTAGCCGGCGCAGGTGTTGTAGGTACGGATTTTTTCACGCGACAGGCCGCCCAGGAGCTGGTGGATCGGCTGGCCTGTCGCTTGGCCGAACAGGTCCCAAAGGGCGATGTCGATGGCGGAAAGGCCGCGCATCTCAGCGCCGCTCGAGGAGAAACCGAGATAGCCGTCCAGAAGGGTGCGCGAATGCCTGTCGATGGTGAGCGGGTCGCTGCCGAGGAGCCTGGGGGCGGCGCTTTCGTGGATATAGGCCTCCGCCGCTGCCGGGCCGAAGAAGGTTTCGCCGAGGCCGGTCAAACCCTCGTCCGTATGCACCTGAACCCAAAGGAGGTTCGGAAATTCGTCCAGGCGAATGGTCTCGATCGCCGTGATGATCATCGCTCGGATCCGGTTCGTTCAGACTTTGCTGCCGTAGGGCCGGCCACCGGCCCGGTGCTCAGGAATCGGGGATATGATAGCCCTGGCTGTTCATCCGTATCTGATACAGGGCGTTGCCGGCTGTGACATAAAGCAGATTGGCGTCCTCACCGCGACCGAAGGCGAGGTTGCTGGGCAGCGTGGCGGTGTCGGTCGGGATGGAGGCGAGTTCCTTGCCTTCGGTGTTGTAGACATAGATGCCCGGAGCGTCAGCGCGCCGGACTGCGGCATAGACATTGCCGTCGACATCGGCGGCGAGGCCGCCGGCGCTGTCATAAGGGGCGAAGTCGACGAACTCGCGCTTGTCACTCGCCGTGCCATCCTCAGCGAGGCTGTAAGCCCAGATCACCATGGGGCCGCGCTGGGTGGCCTCAGTTTCGGCAAGCCTTGTAAAGTCGAGGGCGCCATTGTCATTGCTTACCACGTAGAGCGTGGATTGATCGGGCGAGATCAGCAGGCCGTTGGGCTTGCCGGCATCGGAGATGATGCGGGTGATGGTGCCGTCGGGATCGACGCGATAGACCGCCATGGTCGGCTGCATCACCGGCTCATGGCCGAGATAGCGCGGATCGGTGAAGTAGATGCGGCCACGCAGATCAACCGCGACATCGTTGGGCGCGTTGAAAGGTTGGCCGTCATAGAGTGCGGCGAGGATGCGAGCACGGCCGGTCTGCATGTCGGTGACCGTGACCTTGCGTCCGCCGAAGTCAGCGCCTTCCGCGGCGACGAGATTGCCGGATGCATCGAATTTCAGCCCGTTGGCCATGCCGCTCGGCGAGCGAAAGATCGAGGTCTGGCCGCTTGCAGGATCGTAACGCCAGATGATGCCGGCCTGGGGAAGCGGGCTGTCCCCATAGCGGCAGCCGCTGGTGAAGGTGATGTCGCTGAAATAGACTTGTCCGTCCGGCGCAACCGTCACGCCTTCCGCAAAACAGGCATCATCGAAAAGGAGCTCAAGCCTGGCATCCGCAGAAACGATCGCGGGATCGCCGGTCGGCGGTGCAAAGTCGGTCGCTGTCTGGGCGGATGTGCTGTCGATCGGGCCAAGCGTAATGAACGCCATCGAAAGGATGGCTGCGGTCCAACCCAGAGGGAGTCGGGCATGCTCCCAAATGCGTGCGTGCAATGGTTATCTCCCGTCGCTTCGCTTTCACTAAGCGACGCCGATTACCACCGGTCTATCCTTCCCGCAACGTAAACGATAAAGGAGGGAGGCCTGCATTCCACCGTCGCCAGCACGTCATGCCAGCGGCTTTCGACACCGCGATCGTATGCTAGGCGGCGTCCGTCAAGCTTGCAACGTTCGAGGTTGCGATCGGCGTGTTGGTGCTTTCCGGTACGGCTCAGGACATCAGCCGTCCGCGCAACTGCTGGCCGGTCAACAAGGAGACCACGTGAGCGATCAGCAGCACCGCAAGCACGATTCCGATCATCTGAAGGGCTGGATATGAAATGAGCGGCGCCTTGCCGAGCGGCCGCTCCTGCCGTTCTCGCCAGTTGGCGAAGGCGATCAGCGTCAGCGTCGCGGCTAGAAGGATGAGGGTGACGGTTAGCGACATCGATGACTTCAAAAACGGGCTCGAAGATCAAGGCTGCGATCCTTCGTCAGATCGCAGCCTTCGATGTGCACGTCATGCGACAGGCGGTCAAGTCGCCAGATCTGGCGGTATTCTCTCGCCAGGCTATTGGGGCTGGGCTTCCTGCAGCATCGCGTAGATCCGCTCCTTCAGCGCCGGATCGGATTGGGCGGCCTGCATGATGTTCTGATAGTCGGCGGCGCCGATGCCTTCTGTCTGCTCGATGACCTGATTGGCGGCGATCTCGAACTGCTGCAGCATCTGTGCACGCTCCTCCTCGGAGGGCGTTGCCTCCATCTGCGGCCTCCATTGCTCCGCTAGTTGGTTGATGCCGGTCCATGCCACGGCGAAGGACTTCAGCTGGCCATCGGTGAACTCCGCGGCTTGGACAGCGCTCGGGACAGCCATGGTCAGGAGGGCGGTCGTGGCCACGGCGATGGCGATCTGCCGGGGCGTCTTGAACATGCGGGTCATAGGGGTGGCTCCAGTCGACGGTTGGCAGGCGAGATCGGCAAGACTGGCCGTCGTCGCTGCTCGATGATTGAGTACCTCGCGACGCATGTCGTCATCATGCGGCGTCAGGCTTGGCAAGTGGCTTGCCGACGCGAACGTGTCAGACGTCTGGCGCGGCTTCCTTATAGGGGGTGAACCCCGCGCCGGCCTTACAATTCCAAATTTTTCCTTTGATTTTTCCATCATCGTGAAGCGCAGGCCATCGATTGGCAGGATGTCTGGGACTTCGGGCGTGGATTCGCTTTGGCGAATCGGAGGTCTTTTCTTATGGTGGTGTCGAGGTCGAGCAAACTTGCGTCGTCGACCAACGAACGATGAGCGGTGGGCGCTGATCCGATCTGATGTCGCCGATTGACGGATCGAGCGACAGGCAGATCGCGAACCCGTTAAACCGCGATTTAGAAGAACGGAGAAACCATGCGCACTCGCCTCGTCATGTTTGCTGGACTTTTCACGCTGATGGCCTTTTCAGCCGAGGTTAGAGCGAAGGAACTGGCTTTGGGCGGCCTGATCTTCAGTGACGAGCTTGGCGGCGTGCGACTGTTAGAGGGGTCCGGGACCGGCACGCTGGACGATCCGGTGGTTCTGGTCGAGGAGATCGTCGATTACGGGCCAGCGGTGATCGTGGTCCGCGGCATGAACGCCAGGTTCGGCAATCGTATCCGTTCGCAGCATGATGTCGGTTTTGCCGTCACCAAGGTGGTCCGCAACGCCACCTCGCAGCCCTGGACGCTCTTCACTCTGGAGCTGCGCGAAAAGCTGCAGCAGGAAAGCACCTTCGGCGATGGTTTGTCTTTCGGACAGCAATCCGAGGCGGGACGTCCCTTTCTGTCCGATCGTTTCGATACCAATCTCGAAACCGAAGAGCCTTATGACGGTCTGCAGTTCTATGACGGTGTGGTCGAACCTGGCGAAACCGTGGTGCTCAACTTCGTCATCACCGACACCACACCGCGCCACAAATTCTATCTGATGCAGAAACGCGACAACAATTTCGTGCGCGATCTACCGCCGGCTAACGGCGATCAGGCCAACCGCGGATGAACATAGCAATTTACTAAACCAAGCTTTGCCGCGAGACTGATCGGATGCAGATCAGACATGACAGCGTCCATTTCCGCGTTCTCGAGCGCCTATGCGCGATGCCCAAGGCCGTGCGCGGCATGGCGCCGGCCATGCTGCAACGGCAGTTCGGCGATCTGGTGGCGGTCGAGGAGCTAGCTGCCGCCGGTCTCTTGAAGAAACGCGGCTGGGCGGATGGACCCGGCTGGGTCTGGGTTCCGACCGAGGCCGGTCTGGCGCTTCATCAATCCATGGGCTCAGCACCCCATCAGAGCCCTGCGCTGACCTCCGGCGATCGCGTCATCCTGCCAAGCGAGGCCGCCCGGGAGGGCGACCCCGCTAAGCGGCAGGCCGACTAGAGATCGAGCTGGTACGAGGCCGGCACATAGCGAAAACCGCCATCGATCGCTTCGACATAGCCGACAGCAGGGAAGGGCATGTGATAGCCGCTGAACGGAATGCGATCGGCGGCGATCATGCCGAAGATCTTCTTGCGCGCGGCGATCGCCGCATCCTTGTCCATATCGAAGCGCACATGCCAATCCGGCCGCTGCAGCGAAACGACGTAGTGGTTCGCCGTGTCGGCGGTGATCATCAGGCGTTCGCCGGCGCTCTCCAGGTGGAAGCAGGTGTGCCCCGGCGTATGGCCGCTGGCGTCGACGGCGGTGACGCCTGAGACCACGTCGCCGCCATCCTTGATGAAGGACATTTTCTCGGCAAGCGGCACGACGTTGGACTGGGTCAGCTTCGCGACGCGCTCGGTGCCGCCGGTGAGCTTGTCCTCAGCACTCCAGAAATCATACTCGGCCTCGTTGGCCACGTAGCTGGCATTGGGAAAGAGCGGGGCGCCATCCTCCATCAGACCGCCGATATGGTCCGGATGGAAATGGGTCAGCACGACGATGTCGATTTCGTCGGCAATGAAGCCGGCGCTCTCCAGAAGCTCGGCGATACGGCCGGCATCCGGGCGCCGGCCTGCGCCGTTGCCGCTGTCGAACATGATGACCTGTTCACCGGTATTGACGACCACCGGGGTGAAGCTGATGGCCATCTGATCCGGCGGCAGAAAATTCGCTTCGGCCAGCGCCTGAACGTCAGCGGCTTCGACATTCTGACCGAAGATCGGGTGCGGGCCTTCGAGCTGGATCCCGCCGTCCAGGAGGGTCGTCACCTCGAAATCACCGAGATCGAACCGATAGTAGCTCGGGCGCTCAGGGCCGAGCAGCGGCGCTGCGGCGCGGGCAGGCGCCGAAAGCGCGCCTGATACGACGATACCAGCGCCGGCGGCGGCAGCACCCTTGAAGAGGTTGCGGCGCGAAAGATCGGATCGCTTGGCTGTCATGATGTGTTCCCCTGTATTTGGCATGTTCCCCGCACGGGTCATGAACGTGTGAACATGAACTTAGGATTTTTCCATGACAACGGAAATCACGCTCGCGCGATGGATAGGCGACGTTGACAGACGAAAAGCGGACACGTTTAATCGCGGTCATGGGGTCTGCGAGCGCCCCGTGAGGCGACAGCCTAAGTTTCGCGTCCATTCACCCTGTTGCTGATGGGAGGACGCTCCATTGCCGTCGCCAACTGAAATCACCGTATCCCAGCTTTCCCGTCTGATCGGCACGCCTGGCGCACCGGTGCTGATCGATATCTGTATTGATGAGGACTTCAACGAGGATCCACGGCTTATACCTGGCTCGTTTCGCCATCCCTTTCGAGACGTGGCCGAGCTTGCGCCGAAGCTCGCCGGCAGGAAGGCAGTCGTTATCTGCCAGAAAGGCAAGAAGCTCAGCCAGGGCGCTGCCGCTATTCTTCGGGATCACGGCATAGTCGCTGAGAGCCTGGAAGGTGGGATCTTCGCCTGGCGCGATGCAGGCGAGCCGCTCCTGCCGGCCGCAAGGCTACCGAAGCGGAATGCCGAGGGACGGACGATCTGGGTGACGCGTCATCGCCCGAAGATCGATCGCATCGCGTGCCCCTGGCTGATCCGCCGCTTCGTCGATCCAAGCGCGCAGTTCCTGTTCGTGTCGCCTTCGGAGGTTTTAAGCGTGGCCGAGACGTTCGACGCGACGCCCTTCGATGTGGAGGATGTGTTCTGGAGCCACCGCGGCGATCGCTGCACATTCGATGCGATGGTCGAGGAATTTGCGCTTGGTATCGAGCCTCTGGAAAGACTTGCAAATATCGTCCGCGGCGCCGACACCAACCAACATGATCTTGCCCCCGAGGCCGCAGGCCTTCTTGCCGCTTCGCTCGGTCTGTCGCGCATGTATCGGGACGATCTGGCGCAGCTTGAGGCCGGCATGATGCTCTATGATGCCTTCTATCGATGGGCGCGGGATGCCGTGGATGAAGGCCACGATTGGCCAATTGCATCGAGCCGGAGTTGAGCCTGTGACCGATGGCAATGCCGATGCAGTTTCGGAAGATGGCGATCAATCCTTGAGCAGGCCTGTCGCCGCCGGCGACCCTTCCTTCGGCGAGGCGCTCCGCGTTTGGGCGCGGATCGGGCTGCTTTCTTTTGGCGGGCCGACGGCGCAGATCGCTTTGATGCACCGGGAGGTGGTCGAGCAAAAGCGCTGGCTTGGCGAGCAGCAGTTTTTGAACGCGCTCAGCTTCTGCATGCTGTTGCCCGGCCCGGAGGCGATGCAGCTCGCCACCTATACGGGCTGGCGCCTGCACGGCCTGCGAGGAGGCCTCGCCGCCGGTCTGCTGTTCGTTCTGCCGGGCGCGCTCCTGGTGTTGTTGCTCGCCTCGATTTACGCGGCATTTGGCGAGGTGGCGCTGGTCCAGGCGATCTTCGTCGGCGTCAAGGCGGCCGTCTTGGTGATCGTCGTCGAAGCGCTCCTCAAGGTGGCGAAGCGTGCGCTCAAGCGCCGGGTCGACTGGGTAATCG
The DNA here is from genome assembly GCA_039197065.1 of Pseudomonadota bacterium. Classification (GTDB taxonomy): domain Bacteria; phylum Pseudomonadota; class Alphaproteobacteria; order Geminicoccales; family Geminicoccaceae; genus JANQPX01. Next base: position 181,906 of record JBCCUL010000001.1, read on the forward strand.
CAGCCTGTTCCTTCGTCGCCATCTTCCTGCTGGCGCTACCTTTTCCGCTGGTCATTCTGTTGGCGGCCATAGCCGGCTATCTGGCCGCTCGGGGTGAGACAACCGATGCGTCGTCAATGCCAATCACCGCCGAGAACGAGGCGTCGATCGGAGGGGCCCTGCGCATGGCCGCCGTCTGGCTCCTGGTCTGGCTCGTGCCGCTCGCCCTGGTGGCGCTGGCCTTCGGCCGGGACCATGTGCTGACCGAGCTTAGCCTCTTCTTCTCCAAGCTCGCCGTGGTGACCTTCGGCGGCGCCTATGCGGTTCTCGCCTATATGACCCAGGAGGTGGTGCAGAACCATGGCTGGCTGACCGCCGGTGAAATGCTGGACGGCCTCGGCCTCGCCGAAACCACCAACGGTCCGCTGATCCTGGTCACCGAATTCGTCGGCTATCTCGCCGCCTATCGTTTCGGGGAGGGGCCACCGCTGGCGATGGGTCTGCTTGGCGCTGCCGTCACCCTGTGGGCGACGTTCGCGCCCTGCTTTCTCTGGGTGTTCACCGGCGCTCCCTTTATCGAGCGGTTGCAGAACATGCCGCGTCTTCGAGGCGCGCTGCAAGGCGTGACCGCAGCGGTGGTCGGCGTCATCTTGAACCTCTCGGTCTGGTTCGGCCTGCATGTCTTCTTCGGTAAGGTTGACGCTCAGCTCTTCGGGCCGCTGACGCTCTGGCTACCGGAGATCGCTTCGCTCGATGTCCTCTCATTGGTCCTGGCCCTGGTGGCGGCCGCGACCCTTCTCTGGTTCCAACTGGGCCTTGCCTGGACCCTGGCGCTGGCGGGCGGTCTGAGCCTGATCTGGCACGTCCTGATTTAGGAACTGAAGAGACGCTGGTGATAAACGCCGCTCTCGGCTAAACCTCGGGTCATGAAATACTCGATCCGCGGGTTCCTGCTCGCCCTGATGCTGCCGGTGATGCTCGTTGCCTGTCAGGAGGGAGGCGCCACCAAGGCCTCGCGCTTTGCGCCGACCAACCTGCCGCCGGTCATGCCGACCGGCGACTTCACCGCCTATATCGCCGGTGCGCGCAGCCATGCGATGGCCGTCAATGATGCTGCGGGGACGCCGATATCGACGGACGAGTTGGCCGCCGTCGGACCGTTCGAGCTTCGGCCGGCGCCACAAGGCAGAGATTGCCGGGGCAATGCCGAAGCAAAGTATGATCGCGGCGTGCTCCTGATTCACGGGCTGAACGACACGCCGTTTTCCATGTGGGATCTCGGCCATCGCTTCGCCAAGGACTGCTATCTGGTGCGGGCGATCCTGCTGCCTGGCCATGGAACGGTGCCGGGTGATCTCTTGAATGTCGGCCTTCCGGCATGGCGGGAAGCGGTAAGCAAGGCGGTCTGGAGCTTTCGCGGCGAAGTCGACCGTTTGGTGATCGCCGGCTTCGATCTCGGCGCCAACCTGGCGCTGGATGCGGCGCTCGAGTTGAACATGCCGGCAGAGGTCGAGCTGAATGGTCTCGTCATGCTGGCGCCAGCCTTCGATTACGACCCGCCGGATTTCGCACCCGCTGCCGTGGGGCCGGGAGGTGCCGCCCTTTGGGGGCAGGTGTTCGAAAAGCATAACGCCTTTCGCTACCACTCGGTGGCCAGGCCGAGCATCGCCGCGACCAACAGCCTTGGCGGCGAGCTGTTACAGGAGGAAGCGCCCCGTCATCTGCCGCTCTTCATGGTTCTTAGCGCCGAGGATGCGGTCACGGATGCGCGTATTGCCAGGGACTGGTTCTGCAGTCAGAACGTCACGCCGCGCCATCTGCTCTGGTACAGCCGCTATCCGGAAGCCCCCTTTCCGGACTGCCGCTGCACGGTTCAGCGGCGCAATCCTACAGATAATGAGAGCAAGATCTGCGTCTCGGTGCGTCCGAGTTCCTGCGTGACCTCGCCGGCGAGGAACGGCAGCAAACGGCAGCTGCCCACCGCCGAGACCTGTGGAAGAAACCCCTTTGAGTCCAAAAACAGCGATTCCGGCGGTGCAATTCTCGATCTGGCGCATATCGCCCTACTGGCGGCGCCGGAAAATCCCCGCTACGGTGCGTCCGCGGAAATCTATGATTGCCTGCACTATTCATTCGAACGCGACACGCCTGAGGGGCAACTCTGCGCTGGCCTTTCGAATGGCGACGGCGGTCGCTATCTGCGCTATGGCGAAATGAGCGACGGCAATCTTGGGAACTATGTACTGCGCCGCCTGACCTATAATCCGGATTTCGATCACATGGCTGAACGGATGATCGACTTTCTAAGGCGCAGCAACTAGGGAAAGACCATGATCGCAGCCCTGCCCATGTACGATTTCGCACCTGTGCGTGCGGCCACCGACGCCTGGTGGCAGGGCCTTGCTCGCGCCATTCGTTTGCAGGGCCTAAGCGACGTGCCGACCAAGCTGACGCGCGAGCGCGCAGAACGCACCTGGCGCCATCCGGATCTGATGTTCGGTCAGGTCTGCGGCTATCCGCTGATCCGCGCGCATGGCACCAAGCCCAAGCTGATCGCGACGCCTTGCTACGATGTGCCCGGCTGCGAGGGGCCGGAATATTCGAGCGTGATCGTCATTCATGCTGAGAGCCGGGCCCAGAACATGGAGGATCTGCGCGGCAAGATCGCGGCGATCAGCGGCCTCGATTCCCATTCCGGCTGTCACATCCTGCGCGCAATGGTGGCGCCGATGGCAAGCCGTGGCGGCCGGTTCTTCGGTCGGCAGATCATTACCGGCAGCCATGCCGGCAGCCTGGAGGCGATCGAAGCGCGCGAGGCCGATGTTGCGGCGGTCGATGCCGTGACCTACAGCCTGATCAAGCGATCCATGCCAGAGGCGCTTGAGAGTTTTCGGGTGCTTGGACGTTCGCCGCGAGCGCCTGCACCGCCGTATATCACCTCGCGAGGCACTTCCGACGACGATATCGAGCGCATGCGCGATGCGCTGGTTGATGCGCTGGCGGATCCGGGCCTTGCTGCCTGTCGCGACGAACTTATGATCCGCGGCGCCAAGCTTGTCGAATTTGAAAAATACAGCCGCATCGACGAGATGGCGCGCATCGGCGAAAGCGCCGGCTTGGTCGAGCAATAACAACGTTCTGACGGATTTCTTGGGGAGGACCAAGAGGTGACCAAGCAAGGTTCGAGCGGGGAGCATGTAACCCTGGTCGATCATCCCCTGGTGCAGCACAAGCTGACATTGATGCGGCAGTCCGAGACCACGACGGTCAAGTTTCGCCAGCTCGCGGGCGAGATCGCGCTGCTTTTGGCCTATGAGGTCACCCGTGATCTGCCGCTGACCACGATCGATATCGAGACCCCGGTCGCACCGACCAAGGCGCCGGCGCTCGCCGGCAAGAAACTCTGCCTGGTGTCGATCCTGCGCGCCGGCAACGGCCTTCTGGACGGCATGCTCGATCTGGTGCCGTCCGCACGCGTCGGCCATGTCGGCATCTATCGGAATCCTGAGACCCTGGAAGCGGTCGAATATTACTACAAGGTGCCTGAAGACCTCGCTAAGCGTCTCGTGGTAGTCGTCGATCCGATGCTGGCAACCGGCAATTCGGCCGTCGCCGCCATCGCCAAGCTCAAGAAGGACGGCGCCGAGCAGCTGAAATTCGCCTGCCTTCTGGCAGCACCCGAAGGCATTCGCCAGATGCAAGACGCACATCCCGACGTGCCGATCATCACGGCGGCGGTCGACGAGCGTTTGAACGACCACGGCTATATCGTGCCCGGCCTCGGCGACGCCGGCGACCGCCTCTACGGCACCAAGTAGCCGGCGCGGCCGGCAGCGTTTACGACTGCGCCGGCGTCTTGGGCCGCTATGCTGGCGTCATTCCTCTTCGGCAGGCGTGATCCAGCCGATAACGGCTCCGCCCGGATCCTTCAGCATCGCGAAGCGGCCGATGCCCGGCATATCCATGGCCGGCATGAGGATGGTGGCGCCTGCAGCCTTGGCCTTTTCCAACCTGGCGTCGATGTCGTCCACGGACAGATAGCCCACCCACTGTTCAGACTGGCCCTCGAACTCCGGTCCCTGCATGGTGAAGATGCCGCCGCAGGGCTTCTCGCCGTCCATGCAGACCCAATAGGTGTTGCCGTCGCCCGCCATATTCATGCCCTCGAACGTCCAGCCGATGGTCTCGCCGTAAAACGCCTTGGCGGCCTCGGCGTCGTGGGTCATGAGCTCGTTCCAATGATAATGGCCGTGATCGGTCATGAAGCTGTCCTCCAGAGGGAAATGAAGGAAGGACCATCGACTCGATGCCGGGGATTTTCAATAGCTTTGTCGTGACCTGGGGTGAATGTCCTGACAGCGTCTGGCGGTAGCGAAAATCTAGGTTGAAGCGGCCGGCGCATCGTCCTTCGCTGTCGGCGGTACGACGCGCGATCGTCGCCCGCCCTTTGGGGCGGTGACCCAGTAGAGGACCAGCGCCGAGGCGAGCGCCAGGATGGCGAGCGGCAGCCAGGCGGCCAGGGCAGGGGAAACGGATCCCGCCTCGCCCAGCGCCTGCAGAACGCCGTCCGCGACGAAATAGAGAAAGGCGCCGCCGAAGCCGACGAGTGCGTTCAGCACCACCCCTCCCTGTCGCTGCAGCCCGCGCACCGAAGCCGTGGCGAGCGCGACCATGAAGAGGGATGAGAGCGGCAGGGCAAAGCTCTTGTGCAGCCAGGTTCTGTAGACATGCTCGGGCCGGCTGCCGATCTCGGGATGATCGAGAATGCGCTTCAGCCTCCTGATCGAGAGCGCATTGGGCGGCGCTGCGAGATCCTTGACCAGCGATGGCTGGATGCCGGTCTCCCAGGGCTGGCGTCCGATCGCCTCCTCAGCGCGTTCGGCGTTGGGGCGGATGGCGAGTTCCTTGGCGTCGCGAAGCTGCCAAGCACCCTGCTCGTAGACGGCGTCGACCGCTTCGGTCTGCGCCGCGAGATTGCCGTCGCCGTCCCGCTTGAAGATGACGATATCCCGCAGCAAGCGGCCATCATTCTCGATCGCCCCAATGCTCACCAGATGATCGCCATCACGCAGCCAAAGCGCGATGTCGCCTTCCTTATGCGGCTCGACCGACGTCTGCCAGTCGGCAAGCGCCCGGTTGGCGCGGGGCGTGAGCTGATCGCTGATCAGAAAATGTAAAAGAGCGATGAGCAGCATGACCGGCAGCAGCAGGAGAAGAACGCGCAAGAAGGGCAGGCCAAGCGCCTGGATCGCCACCAGTTCGCTGTGACGATGCAGCCGGCCAAAGGTCATAAGCGCTGCGATCAGCACGCTGAAGGGGAGGAGGAACGTCACCAGAACCGGCAGGCGCAGCAGGCTGTAGCGCAGGATCACCTGGAAGCCGCCGCCGAGATCTTTCAGGAGATCGTCAGCGACGCTCATGACGTCGAAAAGCTGCAGGAGGGCGACGGCGCTGATCAGGATCAGGACCAGTTGTCCCAGAAAGATGACCGAAAGATAGCGCCCGAGGATCGACATCAGGCTTTGCGCGCAGGACCGAACAGGTGAACGATGCTGCTCAAGCGCTCCCCCAGTGCGGACAATGGGGTCTGTCCGGAGGTCGAGACCTGTTTCGCCGCGCGGCTCAGCATCCAGAGGCTGAACGCCAGGAACAGCAGCATCGGCAGCTGCTGGCCGATCCAGGGCGAGATCTCGCCATCTCTGACCATGCTTCTGCCGAATTGCTGGATCTCATTATAGGCGATCAGGAGGAACAGGCCGAGGGCGAGATTGATCCCCTGACGGCGCTTGGGCGAGGTGGCGCCAAGGGCGACGGCGAGAAAGGGGAGAAAGAGGATCGAAACGATCCTGACGATGCGCGAATGCAGCTCCGCCGCCATCTCGTCGACGGACGACTTCTTAGGCGGATCGTCCTGGCGCTGCCAGAGCTCCACCAGCGTCAGCTCACGCTCGTCATCGCCGCGCAAGCGGAAGGGCGGCGGCGTGAACAGGGTCTCGATTTCGCGCGAAAAATTCTTCACCTTGACCACCACCGGCTTCTCGTCCGAGCTCGAATCGACGACCTGCGTGGCGTTGGTGAGCGTGAGCACCAGCGTGTCGTTTTCACTGATCTCGAAGCTACCGCGTTCGGCGGTCGTCGTGGTCATGGCGCCGTCTTTCCTGCGCTCGTGAAAGAAAACGCCCTTCAGCTCGCGTCCGTCCTCGGAGATGCTGCCCACGGTCATGGTCATGTCGTCGATGCCCGTCAGAAAGGCGCCGCTCTCCAGGATGTTGTACCAGCTGCCATAGCCGGCGAAATGGATAAGATTGCGGTAGCCGTAGCGGGCATGGGGCTGCAGCACGGCGATGATCAGCGCGCCGAGAAGGCAGAATAGGCAGGCGAGGCCGAAGATCGGTCTGGCGATCCGGTAGAGGCTTATGCCGCCGGCATAGAGCGCCTCCAGCTCGCTGTCCTCGCGCAGGCGGATGATCGCCATCAGCACAGCGATGAAGAACGCTGCCGATAGCGCCAGGCTCAGATAGTGGGGGATCAGGTTCAGCATCAGCCGGCCGACCACGTCGAACGGGGTATTCTTGGTAGCGACCAGATCGAGGAGTCGCACCAGCCGTTCCATCAAAAGCGCGAACAGCACGAGGCCGAGCAGCATGGCAAAGCGCGAGAGCGTATGCCTGACGATGTAGCGATCGATGATCTTCACGAGCGCTCCGGCTTTCAGAGACCCATCATAACGTCAGCCGCACCGGACCACTGAAGATCCAGGCCGCATACCAGCCATCCTGTTACTGACGGTCGACGTCACTGATGTGGCCATGCCACTAGCCCTGCCAGTGCGCCTTCAAATGCGCGATCAGCTTAGCGGCCATATCATCGTCCAGCGTCGGGCCGGCGCCCAGGTTGGGCACTTTCGGCCAGCCTGCATCCTCGAAATCCATGCCTTCGAAGGATTTGGGGCCATCATAACGCGGCAACACGTGAAAATGCGCGTTCGGATCGTTCATCATCAACATCAGATAGTTGATCTTTTGATAGGCGAAGCTGGCGCTGAGCGTGCGCTCGATCGCCGAGGTCACCTCGGCAAGCTCGGTGAAGGACTCCGTGCCGATCTCCGGCCAGGAGGTGGCGTGCGACTTGGCGATCAGCACGAGCGCGCCCAGCGTCGCCTGATGGCGTCGGAGCATCACGCACCAGTTCGGAAAATCTTTCACAAGAAGGTCTGGATATTCGAACCGGATCTGCGTTGGATTGAGTGAGGCCGCTTCAGGCATTGTTGTTTCCGTCTTCATTGTTGGTCTTGCACCCGCAATGACGAGCGCATCGCTCCGGTCGTCGATCGGCTCGACGGATGATTCTCTAGGCAGCCGAGGCTGCGGTTACTGCGGCTGGCACGGAAAGCGTTTGGCCGCCGTCGGCGACAAAGCGCAGCTTTCGCCGATCGAAACGCCTGACGTCCATGCGCATGGTCCAGCCATCAGGCGTCGAGCCGATGCGGTAGATGTGATAGGCCGCCGGCTTCATCCCGTGACGTGGCCAGGCGGAAGCGGACGGCACGCCGATCACCGGTGCCTGGCCAAGCGGGGTCTTCACCTCGCCCTGATCAAAGCGGTGATTATGGCCATGAAGCACCAGTTCCGCTCCGGCGTCGCCGATCACGTCTCGAAAGCCCTGGCCATCGCGCAATTGCTTTCGGACGCGCGCCGAACCGTCGATCGGCGGGTGATGCACCATGACCGTGCGGAAATAGCCCTCTTCGCCAAGTTCGTCCAACATCACGCGCAGGCGTGCGAGCTGAGAGGGGCCGATCAGGCCGGCTGCAGAGAACCAGCGGGTCGGGATGGCGCTGGATACGCCGACGATCGCGACACGGCCGATCTTGCGGACGAACGGAAAAGATGACGCTTCCGTCTTCAATTCTTCGCCATTTTGCGTCATATAAGCCGCCAGTCGTCCGAAGGACTGCTCCCAGGGAATTTCGAGATAAGCGTCGTGGTTCCCGGGTATGATGCTGACATGCTCGGGTTCACCGAGTTCGGCAAGCCAGGTGATCGCCTGATCGAACTCCGCCGGCAGGGCGAGATTGGTGAGGTCGCCGGTGACCACGGTGTGGTCGGGCTGCATGTCCTTCAGGTCCGCGGCTAAGGCGGCAAGAACACGTGGATCATGAACGGATCTGCGATGACGCCGCCAGGAGACATAGCCGGTCATCCGTTTGTTCATGAGATCCCGCCAGTCAACCTGAGCGGGAAGCGGCAGATGGGGATCGGAGAGGTGAGCGAGTTTCAACATGCGCCGTACAAATGATGATCAACCCCGCCCTTGATGTCCGTGTCGGGCGATCGAGTCAAGCGGCGTAAACCGGTTTCATTAGACAGGGCTTCATTCCCATGACCGTTTCTTCTGCGTCCACCAAACCCGGCAGCGAGCCCACGCGCCGCACGCTTTTTGGCAAGAAGCCGTGGCGCTCGGTGGCAAATTCCGGTGGTGTGCCGCTGCCTCCCGACCAGCCACGGCCCGTGGTTGCGATGGTCGGGACCTCCGATATTCCGATCTGGGGACTGACCACGACCGAGCGTTTACAGCGCACCATGAAGATCATGGGCGTCGAAGCCGTCCTCAAGGATGGCGAGCAACTACCCGAAACCGGTACGATCGTGCTCATCCGCGCGGATTATGCGCTTGAAGATCGCCTCGTCGGCAGCCTGATCGAACATGGCCCGGGGGCCATCCTGGCGCTGGATAGCGAGGATGGCGGGGATCGGACCCCGGTGGCCGCCCATGTCGAAGCGTCTGATGCTGCCGCCGTGCAGGCCATCTTGAGACAGCCTTCCTTGAATGACGACCAGGCCTTGCCGGTGAACGTGCAGGCCAAGGGCGTTCTCGATATCGGCTCCAGCTATAATCGGAAACTCAGAAAGCGCGAAGTGCCCTATGCGCTCAAGTTGACGCCTGACAGCATCGCGCCGATCGAGAACCGCATCTTCGCCGGCGCCTATAAGGGCATCACCGACTTCGTGACCAAGTATTTCTGGCCTTTACCGGCGCGCTGGGTGACCCGCCAGGCGGTGAAGCTCGGCCTCTCCCCGAACATGGTGACCATGGCGAGCCTGGTCCTGGTCTTCGTGACGCTCTGGCTCTTCATGCAGGGCTATTTTCTCTCCGGGCTCGCGGTCGGCTTCGTGATGGTGTTCCTCGATACGGTGGACGGCAAGCTTGCGCGGGTGACGCTCACCTCGAGTAAATGGGGCAATGTCTTCGATCACGGCATCGATCTGATCCACCCGCCCTTTTGGTGGTGGGCCTGGTGGTACGGTCTCTATCAGACCATGCCGGAGGCGGCCGCCGCCACGCCGCTTCTCGATGTCGCCTTGCTGATCGTGACGGTCGGCTATGTCGTTGGACGGCTGGAGGAAGGGCTGTTCATCAAAGCCTTCGGCATCCAGATGCACACCTGGCGTCCCGTCGACAGCTTCTTTCGGCTGATCACGGCAAGGCGCAACCCGAACATCTCGATCCTCCTGGTCGCCACGCTGTTCGGCGCGCCCATCATGGGCTTCTTGCTAATGGCGCTTTGGACCGTCTTGTCGCTGCTTTTCCACGCGGTGCGCATCACCCAGGGTTTCTTGCTCAAGGACGAGAAGGGCCTTCGCTCCTATCTTACCGAACCGCTTGCGACGACCTAGGACTGAGGTGCGGCCATGGCTCGACTTGCCGTCAGACTTGCCGTCATCAGCAACCCGCGCAGCCAGCGCAACCGACAGGGTGCTCTCGACGGGCTGAAGGCCGTGCTCGCCAAGCATCCGAATGTCAGGCATGAGGAGCTTTGGGACTTCGATGATCTCGGAGCTCTGATCGTCAACCTGATCCGGAGCAAGGTCGAGGTCATCGCCGTCAATGGCGGGGACGGTACGGTGCAGGCGGTGCTGACCGAGCTGGCACGGCGCTCGGACAATGGCCATGCGCCCAAGCTTGCGGTTCTTTCGGGCGGCATGACCAATGTGATCGCCAAGGATGTCGGCGTGGACGATCAGCCCGCCAAGGCGTTGGCGCGCCTGATCAAGGCGATGGATGCGCCAGAGGGGGCTCAGGAGGTGACGAGGCCGCTGATCGGTCTCGTGCTCGACCCCGAAAAGCCGCCGGTTTACGGGATGTTTTTCGGTGCCGCAGGGTTCTATCAGGCGGTAAAGCTCGCCAACGACAAGGTCCGGAAACGCGGGGTCGCCGGCAGCATGGCATCCGCCTCGACGCTGATGCTCTCGCTGTTCCGCCTCCTGTTCGGCCGATCCGGTTCGAACGATCCGCTCTACCGCGGCGAGCCGATGGCGCTTGGCATCGATGGCGATCGCCGCCCGGAGACGCCTTATCTCCTCCTGATCGCAACCACTCTCGATCGGCTGATCCTCGGCCTCATGCCCTTTTGGGGCCAAGACGATAGCCACGTCATCAGCAATGGCCACGCCATTCGGTACACGAGCATCGATTTCCCGCCCAAGCGTCTGGCGCGCGCGTTACTGCCGGTGCTGCGCGGCCGTCCTGCGCGCTGGATGGAAGGTGAGGGCTATCGTAGCGGAGCCGCCAGCGACATGACCATCGACATCGATAGTCCGGTCGTCCTGGACGGCGAGATCTTTCATCCGGCACCGGGCGTTCCGCTTCGCCTGACCGGCGACCGCACCCAAACCTTCCTCCAATGCTAGCCGGGGACGTCCGGCAGCGTTTACCTGATCTCGAAGATGTCGTGGGGCAGGAGCTCGAGCGGGTTTGCCATCCGTCGGCGGCGGCGCTCGCTGATGCGATGCGGGCGATCCACGGCGAGACGGTCGCCGCCATTCTCTTCTATGGCTCCTGCCTGCGTCAGGATCCGAGCGACGATCCGCCCGAGGGCATTCAGGATTTCTACGTGATCGTGGATCGCTACCGGGATGCCTATCCTGGCAACTTGCAGGCTTTCGCCAATCGCCTCCTGCCGCCGAATGTCTTCTATATCGAGGTGGCATGGCAGGGGCGGACGGTGCGTGCGAAATACGCCGTGATCGATCGGGCGCAGTTCGGAAAAGGAACCTCGAAGGCTGCGTTTCATCCCTCGCTCTGGGCACGCTTTTCGCAGCCCGTGGCTTTGCTCTATGCGCGTGATCCCGATCTCAAGGCGGCGATGGCGGCGGCAATTGGTAATGCGATCCGGACCATGCTGACGGCATCGGCGCCGCTGGTGCCGTCGCCTGCGGATCCAGGCGCTCTCTGGCTGGAAGCGCTTCGCCAGACCTACCGCGCCGAACTCCGTCCCGAAAGTGCGGAGCGCGCCGTCACGATCTACCAGGCCGACAAGGAGCGCTATGACCGGGTGGCGCGTCTGATGTTCGCGGAGGATCTGGATGAGGATGGTCGGATCCTGATCCAGAGCACTGATCGAGAGCGTCGCCGGATCCGTCGGCAATGGCTGGCCAGGCGGTTTCTGGGCAAGCCGCTTTCCGTGCTCCGGCTGATGAAGAGCCTTTTTACATTCAGCGGCGGCGTCGATTACGCGCTTTGGAAGATCGAACGGCATACGGGCGTGCGCGTCCCGATCAGCAGCTTCGAACGCCGCCATCCCATCCTCTCATCGCCGCGGCTGCTCTGGCGCCTGTTTCGACTTCGCGCCGTGCAATAGACCTCTCAGGGCCTAGCGGAACCAGGTCGGAACGCTCATCGCTTGTCTCGAAATGCGACTCAGGATGAGACGGTTCTCGCGCGATTTCGCGCCAATACGATTAAAATTTTAATTAAAACAATCAGTTAGGCGTCCGGCGCGACTTGGTACGCTTCTTGTAGGTGAAATGCAGAGCAGCAAGGGCTTAGGCGACTGCCGGCCGAGACGATCTTCGGCTTGTTCCTGACGCCGAAGCTGAAAAAACACGAGAAGGCGCCAGTCGGGGGCCGTTCGGCCTGGTGCGGAGGGGACAGATGTTGAACATCCAAAATGCCGGTCCGAAACGAATTCTTGTCACCGGGGCTGCGGGTTTTCTCGGCAGTACCCTTTGCGAGCGCCTGCTCGACGAAGGTCACACCGTTCTCGGCGTCGACAACTATTTCACCGGCGTTAGGCGCAACGTCGCTCATCTCCTCGACAATCCGCGGTTTGAAATCCGCGATCACGACATCGTCCAGCCACTCTCGATCGACACGGTTTTTGACGAGGTCTACAATCTCGCCTGCCCGGCCAGCCCCATTCATTATCAGTATGACCCGATCCAGACGACCAAGACCTGCGTTCATGGCGTGATCAACATGCTCGATCTCGCAAGGCAATGCGGTGCGCGCATTCTTCAGGCCTCGACCAGCGAGATTTACGGCGATCCCGAGGTGCATCCTCAGCCTGAAAGCTATCGCGGCAACGTCAACACCATCGGTCCGCGCGCCTGTTATGACGAGGGCAAGCGCTGCGCCGAGTCGCTGTTCTTCGACTATCACCGTGAACATGCCGTGGCGATCAAGGTGGTGCGCATCTTCAATACCTACGGCCCGCGCATGGATCCGCTGGACGGCCGTGTCGTCTCCAACTTCATCGTCAAAGCGCTTCAGGGCGACGACATCACCATCTACGGCGACGGCAGCCAGACCCGCTCCTTCTGTTTCGTCGACGACTTGATCGAAGGCTTCATCAAGATGATGGCGACCGGCGATGACGTCGTCGGCCCGATCAATCTCGGCAATCCGGAAGAGTTCACCATGCTGGAGCTTGCCGATCTCGTCATCGAGGCGACGGGATCAAAGTCCAAGAAGATGTTTTTGCCGCTGCCGCAAGACGATCCCACGCGCCGACGTCCGGATATCAGTCTCGCCCGAGAGAAGCTCGGCTGGTCGCCGAGCAAGCCGTTGTCCGCAGGCCTTGCAGAAACGATCGACTATTTCGATCGGTTGCTGAGCGAGGGCGTTGCCTCGGCGCAAGCGGCGGAGTGAGCAGCATCTTGTGGCGTGACCACATCACCCGATTCCCACCGTCAACGTCCAAACCAACGGTTTGCCTCGAAGTTCTGGAAGGATGTCCGGGGAGTCTTCCGAAGTGGTCGTAAAGCAAGCGGTTCCAGTCTCTCCATGAACGTTGCGCCGTCTCCGGATCGGTTTGATGAGGATCCTCTCTTGAAACATGCAGCTTTCGTCTCGGTTCTCGCCTTTCGTTCCGCCTGGCATGTCGAGGCCAAGCGAGATTTGGCCAGCGCCAAAGCGCTCAAGGCCTACCGGGCGATCAATCCCGATGATCAAAATGCCTCCGACAGAGTCGTCGCAGCGCTCGTCGATGCCATCAGGCACCATCCCCATTGGCTGGGCGCCGATCATCGAGCCTGGGGAGGGCTTGTGTTTCGATCGCGCGACAGTCTCGCGGCCGATACGAATCCCTAGAGCCAGCTGCAAAGAAAAACGCCCCCGGCAACATCTCGGAGGCGTTCTTTCCCGGGCTCAGAGGAGGAGTAGAGCCCTATCGGGAATCGATCAGCTGACGGCGACCCTGGCCGGCGCCTCGAGGAGACCGGTCTCGTAGGCGATCACGGTCAGCTTGTCGATGATCGTGCTCAGCTGTTCCTTCGTGTGCGCAGCGCAGACGCTGCAGCGAAGGAGCGACTCATTGGCGGGCGTCGCCGGCGGCAAGGCGAGATTGACGTAGACGCCCGCCGACAGCAGCTCATGCCACATATGCACGGCGAGCTCGGGGCTCGGCAGGCGCACGGCGACGATCGGGCTTTTCTGCTCGCCGAGGAGAAAGCCCTGACGCTCCAGACCGTCATAGAAGTGGCCGACATTGTCCCAGAGCGTCGTCATCAACTCCGGGCGCTGCTTGATGGTCTCGAGTGCGGCACGCACCGAGGCGATTACCGATGGCGGCAGTGAGGCCGTGAACATGTAGGGACGGCAGGCAACCCGGAGAATTTCAAAATCCGGGAGGCTGGAGACGCAAAAGCCACCGACAGCGCCCAGGCTCTTGCTGAACGTGCCGACCACCATGTCGACATCGCTCTCTACGCCCGCTTCTTCGGCAAGGCCGCGCCCCTTCGCGCCGAGCACGCCGAAGGAATGCGCCTCGTCAACGATCAGATAAGCGCCATGCTTCTTTTTAACATCGACGAACTCCCGCAGGGGCGCCTTGTCGCCGAGCATCGAGTAGATGCCCTCGACGACGACCACCTTGTTGCCGGGTTCCTTGGCGAGGCGGGCAAGACGGCGATCCAAATCCCTCGGATCGTTGTGGCGGAACCGAATGACGGTAGCACTGCTCATCTTGCAGGCATCATAGATGCTGGCGTGGCTGTCGGCGTCGATCAGAAGGTAGTCATCCGGTCCGGCGACGGTCGAGATGATACCGAGATTGGCCTGATAGCCTGTGGTGAACACCATGCCATGCTCATGACCGAAAAATGACGCCAAAGCCTGTTCGAGGGCGCGATGGCCGCCATAGTGGCCATTGGCAATCGATGAACCGGTCGTGCCGGTGCCCAGCGTTTCCAGCGCAGACGCTGCGGCGCTCACGCAGCCGGCGTCGAATGTCAGACCGAGATAGTTATTGGTGCCGGCGAGCAGAATGCGCTTTCGGCCGATCATCGCCTCGGTCGGCGACAGGACGCGATCGATGCGCACCCGAAACGGGTCGGCGCCGATGTCCTTGACGGCACGGTGTGACTGGGCCAGGTGCTCAAAGCGTTGGAACAACGACATGGCTCAACTTTCCTCCTTCAACTGACCTATTGTGTCGGCCAAATCGCCCACCGTTTTGATATCGGGAATAAGGTTCAACGGGATCGATATATCCAAGCTGTCTTCCAGCTCCATGATCACGTCCATCACGGCAAGCGAATCCAAATCCAGCTCAGCTGCAATATCCGTGCCTGATTCGATGGTTTTGCCGGTCTTGTCGAACTTCTGGAGAACGGCAATCACCTGATTAACGAGATCTTGATCCATTCAGGACAGCTCAGATGCCTTTTTTATTCCACTAAGACGATGATCGGTCCTAGCGGAGTGATGCGCGACAGTGCAAGGAAAGCTGTCTTAGTCGAAGTCACAAATTGTTGCAATTTGTCACAACCAGTTGTGCAATCGATACCAGTCGATCGTTGCAGGAAAGCCGCGATCCACCGGAATCGCTGGCGTCCAGCCCGTTGCGGGCTGAATGGATCGTCGATCCGCGACCCAATTTGGGTGGGTGAGTTCTCTGACTTTCTCGGGGGTTAGCATCGGGACGTAGCCGGGCATGATCCGAAGACCGGCATTGGCGTAACCCAGCGCCGAGAGCAGCAATTTAGGCACACGCAGGCGAAACGTCTTCCTACCAAAAGCCTGCTCAGCTGCGACAATCATGCCACACCAACTATGGCCGCCGTCTTGGCCATCATCGGGCTCAAAGGTCAAATGGTTGGCCATTTCGTGTGCAAGAGTGGCCAGGATCAGATCAACGAGATCGTCCACATGCAGCAATGAGAAGCGCGCCTTGTCATCCCCCAGCATGGTGCCGATACCGCGACCGACGCCTTTGAAGAAGGCAAGGGTTTCCCGATCTCCGGGGCCATAGATCGCAGGCGGTCGAAGAATGGTCCAGGGGAGATCGCCACCCAGCGATGCGAGCGCCTCCTCGCCCGCGCGCTTGCTGGCGGCATAGCTGGAAAGCGTCGGCTCGCGCGCCGCGAGCGAGGAGACGAACACCAGCTTCGGCGGCCGGGCGCGCGCAGCCATGAGCGCCGCCAGATGACGCGTGCCCTCTTCATTGGCGTCGAAGAAGTCTTTCCGCGTGCGCGCCTTGATCAGGCCTGCGAGATGGACGACGGCGTCGACCCCGTCGATCAGTTCGGCGATGGCGGCATCATCGCCGAGCGCCCCTTCGATGATGGTGAGAGCGCCGCCGTCGACATCGGGTTCGACCCGTCGCCTGCGCATCAAAGCGCGTACCGGGACGCCGTCCCGACAGAGCCGTTCGATCAGCCGCTGGCCGATGAACCCGCTTGCGCCGGTGACGGCAATGGCGGGCATGACATCAGTCGCCGGCCGCCATGGCCAGCGGCTCTTCCGCCGCGGTCTGCTCGTCGTAGAGTCCGTCCAGATAGTTCTGCTTGGCGCGTGCGCGGCTGAGCTTGCCGGACGAGGTCATCGGCAGGCTGTGGGGCGGCACGAGAACGATCTCGCCGTCGACCGCCGCAGTGCGCGTCGCGGTCGCCTTCGCGTCTTTCAGGAGTTGCTCGCGCACCTCGCCGTCGCGGCTCCGGCATTGCACCAGAATGACGACGCGCGGTTCCTGGTCCTGATCCTCGATCGAAAACACCGCGACATCGCCGCGCCTTAGACCCGGCAGGTCCTCGATCGACCACTCCACATCCTGCGGCCAGATATTTCGGCCGTTGATGATCATCAGATCCTTGCTGCGCCCGGTGATCACCACCTCGCCATCGACGAGATAGCCGAGATCGCCGGTGTCCAGCCAGCCGTCCTTGAAGACCCGGGCACTGGCTTCAGGCTCGCCGAAATACCCCTTGGCGATGCTCGGTCCCTTAACGAAGATCCGGCCGACGTCGCGATCGGGAAGCGGGCTGTCATCCTCGGCGCGGATCTCGAAGACGTGGCCTGGAAGGGCAGGGCCGCAGAAGACGAAGCCGCGCGGCTTGCCGTCGTTTGCGCCGCCGCCGGCGTCAGGCTCGGCGATATGCTCGTCCTCGAAGCGCTTTCGATCGATCCGATCGATTTCGAGCCCGCGGTTGAGCGGGGCAAAGCTGACCGCCAGCGTCGCCTCGGCCATGCCATAGGAGGCGACGAACACCTTTCTGTCGAAGCCGTGGGGCGCGAAGACGTCGGCGAAACGCTCGATCACCTGTGGCTGGATCATGTCGCCGCCGATTCCGGCCGCCCGCCAGGTCTTGAGATCGAAGGACTGGGAGGCCGCATTCTCGGCGCGCCTGCAGCAGAGGTCGTAGCCGAAGGTCGGGCTGTAGGAGAGCGTGTTGCCGTTTTCACCGAACAGCTTCAGCCAGGTCAATGAGCGGCGCGCGAAATCGCGGGTTGCCAGATAATCGATGGAAAGCTGGCAAAGGAGCGGCGTCAGCATGAAGCCCACCAGACCCATATCGTGGTAGAGCGGCAGCCAGGAAACGCCGCGGTCGCCCTGCACGATTTCGAGCCCGTGGTTGGAGATGGCGTAACCGTTGGCCATCAGGCAGCGCTGCGGCACCTCGACGCCAAGCGGCCATCGCGTGCTGCCGGAGGAGTACTGAAAGTAGCAGGGATCGTCAGGACCGAACGGCCTGATGTCGACGGCACCGCCGGGCATAGCGGCGAAGTCGGCGGGCGTGCCGATCATCGGCCCTTCGCCGAAGCTCGCCGCTGCCTCCTCCAGAAAACCCAGATAGGCTGATGGCGCTATCGCCACCTTGGCATCCGAGCTGGTCATCAGCCGCTTCAGTTGCTCGATATAGGCCTCGCGGCCGCCGAGGCTTGCCGGGATCGGCACGATCACCGGAATAAGGCTGGCATATTGGCAGGCGAAGAAGGCGGTGACGATATCTGGGTCGGTATCGCCGAGAAGCACGACCCGCTCTTCACGCCCGATACCCGCCTGGATCAGGCTCCTCGCGAGACCGACCGCACGCTCGCGCATCGCCGCATAGGGCAGGGTCGCCATAAGCTCGGCGCGCGCGGAATAAAAATTCATGCCGGTCGAGCCGCGCGCGGCGTAATCCATCGCCTTAGGAAGGCTCTCGAAGTCGGCGCAGCGAAATGGTAGCTGGCCGTTGCTGGTCGGCGTTGGCGTCATACGGTTCCCGGCGGACAGAAAGCTTGAGGCCGTCCGCACTTCCAAGCTCGTGATCATTTGATGACAAGAACGGCGCTAGCTTTACTGGCGAAAACTTCCAGCGGCAAGCCCCTCCAATTATCGTCGAATTATTGTGTAATGCGCCTTCGGCCTCGTTCAAGCGGCCATCAGGTCGAAGGTTCGTGCCTTTTCCTTTCCGCCCAGAGCATGGCGAGATAGGAGAGCGTGCCCAGCGCTGCGAAGCTGCTAATAAGGGGAAGCACCGTGCCGTTGTAGGCAAGTCCGATCAGGGCGCCCAGCACCATCGAAAGGAGGGTCGTCACCGTGCCGATCACGCTTGCCGCAATGCCGGCGATATGGCCAAGCGGCTCCATCGCAAGCGCATTCAGATTGCCGAACAGCAGACCGATGCAGAAGAAAGCAAACAGCAGATAGAGCATCAGCGACCAGAGCGGCGGATGGCCGCCGGCCGCGACCGCGATCAGAAGATAAAGAACGGACGAGCTGGAAAGCGCGATGATCGACCAGCTTGTCAAAGGCCGCATGCCGAGGCGCATCACCAGACGGGCGTTCACAAGGGATGCGGTGCCGAACGACAAAGCCAGGGCTGCGAAATAGGCGGGAAACAGGTTGCCCAGCCCATATTGATCCTGGAACATTTGGGCGGCTGTGTTGAGATAGGCGAGAAACGCGCCGAACAGGAGGCCGGCCGCCAGCGCATAGCCTGCGGCGATCCGGTTCCGGCAGGTCTCCGCCGCAGCCGAGGCGATCGCCTTGATGGCAAGGGGGCGTCGGTATTCAGGCTTCAGCGTTTCGGGCTGGCGCACCGCCAGCCAGATGCTGCAGATCAGGCCTACCACCAGCAGCATGACGAAGATCACCCGCCAGGACCCAAGAAACAAAAGCCCCTGGCCAATCGCCGGCGCCACCGCAGGCACCAGCACGAAAAGCGTCATGATCAGCGACATGATCTCCGCCATCGCAGCGCCAGCATAGCGATCGCGCACCATCGCCACCGTGGCGATGCGCGGACCGGCAATTCCGATACCCTGCAGCACCCGTCCCACCAGCATCATCGTAAAGGAGGTGGCGAAAATCGAGAGCAGACAGCCAAACGCAAACAGCGCAAGACCCGCCTGAATGGCCGGCTTTCGACCAAACCGATCGGAGAGCGGCCCGCAGATCATCTGACCGATGCCGAGGCCCAGAAACAGCGCCGACAGCACGAACTGCGCCTGGTTCTCCCCACCCGCACCCAGCTCGTCCCCGATCACCGACAGCGCCGGCAGCATGCTGTCGATCGACAACGCCACCAGCGAAATCAACAGCGCACACAACCCCACAAACTCTCCTGGCAGCGGCCCGGGGCGGGGACTTGCCTGAGACTGTGCTTGGTCTGCCTGGTGCTTTTCGGCCGGGCTTTGGGGGACCTCGTAGGTCAAGCGGAGGGGCGCTCGAAGTTGTCGACGGTGGCGTGGCCGCGTTTGGCGATAAGGAAAGAGCGGACCATGTCGATGACGACGACGCCGTCTTGATTGCGGCCGATATGGCGGACGCGGATGATGCCCTCATTGGGACGGGACTTGGAAAGGCGTTTGCCCAGCACCTCGGTCTCGGCATAGAGAGTGTCGCCGACGAACACAGGAGCCGGCATCTTCACCTCCTCCCACCCGAGATTGGCCACAGCCTTCTGCGAAGACCCGCTAACCGCCATCCCTGCGACCAGCGCCAAGGTCAGTGTCGAATTCACCAGACACCGACCGAACTCGGTCTGGGATGCGTAGTTGGCATCGAAATGCACGGGATGGGTGTTCATGGTGAGATTGGTGAACCAGACATTATCCGTCTCGGTCACCGTCCGTCCCGGCCAATGCTCGTAGACGTCGCCGACCTCGAAGTCCTCATAGGACCGGCCTGGGTCTTCGCGGTAACGCTGCTCGCCGATTTTCTTGATGCCGTAACTTTCCATGCATCTCCCCATACACAATCCCAATGAAAAACCAAAATGCCCCCCTTTCTTTTAAACGTCGACGACCCTGACGACGCAGTTGCTGCGTCAGTCCTGGACGGATCAAGAGCAAGGGTTTAGATGGATCAGGAAATTATCTACCTAAAATAGATTTTTTCTTGAATTATTATCTGGAAAATTGAAAGATATCACTCGTGCATTTTCATTCCGCCTCTTGTCGGGAGGTTATTGGTGGTTGGTTATTACGACATCGATCCAAAGAAGCCGCATGCGTTTTTAAGCTATACCCGCGCTGACGATGAAGGTCTTGTCGGAGGAATTACATGGCTCAAGGACAATCTGGAGAAAAAGGTTCGGATGTTCTTGGGCGGTGAGTTCAAGATCTTTCAAGATGTCGCCGACATCCAAATTGGCGAGCAATGGGCGCAAAAACTCGATCAAGCGCTCGAAGCCGCACAGATTTTTATCCCCATCCTAACGCCCAGCTTTTTTAACAGCGAGTTCTGTCGGCGCGAGACGGAAGCCTTCCTTGACTATGGAGGGCGGGCGAACCGCAATGATCTGATCTTTCCGATCTACTTGATCACAGTCGATAATCTTGAGACCCCCGAATTGCGAAAACGCGATAGGCTCGCGAAGAGTTTTCATGAGCGGCAATACGCAGATTGGCGCGCTATTCGACACGGGCTCTTCGAAGGAGGGGTCCAGGGCTCGCGGATCGATGAAGTCGCTGAGGCCTTGGCAAGGGCGGCTAAGCACCCAGCCAAGGTGAAGGCTCGGAAGGCCCCAAGGCCGATCTCGCTGATCTCCGAAGTCGATAGGCCAAGTCGATCTGCAGGGGAGTATGTTCCCCCTCGAGCGGATCGGGACGGCAATGCAGAAAGATGGGTGTTTGGAGACACCCATCGCTCCGAGTTTCCGAAAGATGTCGCTTCCGTCGGCACCGGAGTTGAAGAGCCGCCCAGCATCACCCAACCTGAGGGACCAACAACCGAAACAGAAGATTGGAGCCGAGCCTCTGGCAAAAGATCTGCGCCGGATGCTGATCGATCCGAAGCGCTGAAGAGACATTGGCCGATCATCCTCAGCACCTGCTTTCTCGCTACTGGCCTGGTGGGCGTTGTCATATGGGCCTCTCCCAATTTGATGGAGCCGCTCGAAGAACAGATTTCAGAGAAAGAGCTGCCGGCTAAAGCGTCTTCGAACAGCTCATTTCGGGACTGTCAGCAGTGTCCAGAGATGATGAAGATCACCTCGGGCATTTTTTTGATGGGATCGCCGAGCCATGAGAACGGACGCTACGCCAATGAAGGGCCGCAACGTCAGGTCACGATCGAGTGTCCCTTCGCACTTGGCAAATATGAGGTTACGCGTGCCGAGTTTCGGTTTTTCGTTTCCGCAAACGGCCATGAAGCGCCGGAATGTATGCTCGCTGACGGCACGGTACGGTTAGACGATCGGAGCCGAGACTGGAGCAAGCCCGGCTACAAGCAGACAGAAGATGATCCGGTGGTCTGCGTGAGCTGGGACGATGCCAAGGCCTATGTCCGCTGGCTGAGTGAGAAGACTGGTGAGAGCTACCGTCTGCCGAGCGAAGCGGAGTGGGAGTATGCCGCGCGCGCCGGACGCGCGACGCGATATTTCTGGGGCGATGATACCGGAGCGGCCTGTGCCTATGCGAACGGTCATGATCGTAAATCCAAGACGATCAGCGGATTACGATATGATGCATTTCCATGTGCGGATGACTACACCGAGACAGCGCCGGTCGGCAGTTTTCGACCCGATGACTTCGGCCTTCATGACATGACCGGCAATGTTTGGGAATGGGTCGAAGACGCTTGGCATGCGAGCTACGAAAATGCCCCGATTGATGGGCGGGCTTGGAATGAGCCAAACGAAGAGCGGCGCGTTCTTCGCGGTGGCTCCTGGAGCTACAATCCGCGAAATCTAAGGTCCGCTGCTCGCCGAGAAGCGCCAAGAAGCAGTCGCAACGTCGGCCTTGGCTTTCGCGTTGCCATGACACTCAGCCCATGACTTCTGGAGATATGTCGCCTGCATTGAAGTCAATTGTCAGCGGCGGCGGCTAAATCGACATCTCCGAAATCCCGCCATGTTCCGCCGACCACTCCAGAGGCGCGTTCAGGAACCGCTCGACCTGCTCCAGCGTTGCTGCATCGAAATGATCGCCTTTTCGCGCGGCTGCGAGCACGTCCCGCCAGGTGGCTAAGTTGTGCAGCGTCAAGCCATGGTCGCCGAGCTTTGGCCGCGTTTCGGGGAAGATGTCGTAGTAGAAAACCACGATGGTGTGGGCGACGTCGGCGCCGGCTTTGCGCAGCGCATCGACGAAGGCGACTTTGCTGCCGCCATCCGTGGTGAGGTCCTCGACCA
This sequence comes from Pseudomonadota bacterium, assembly GCA_039197065.1. GTDB lineage: Bacteria > Pseudomonadota > Alphaproteobacteria > Geminicoccales > Geminicoccaceae > JANQPX01. The sequence goes on from JBCCUL010000001.1 coordinate 204,003, forward strand.
GGAGGATTCTTCGGCCTTCGACGCTGTCGCCTTCGATTTGCGCGTCGCGACCAAAGCCCTTCGGCTTTTTTCGCACGTAGTACATAGGCAGCCCTAGCCGCTCGGCTATCAAGGCGGCGAAGGGGATGCCGGCGGTTTCGCCGCCCGCGATGCCGTCGAAGGCCTCGAAGCCGACGTCCCGGGCGAGCTTGGCGACGGCGAAGTCCATGAGGGTCCCGCGGATCCGGGGGTAGGAGATCAGTTTGCGGCAGTCGATATAGACGGGGCTGGCGAGGCCCGAGGTGAACTTGTAGGGCTCATCGGCGCGAAAATTCACAGCCTTGATTTCGAGAAGCATCTTCGCGGTCAACTCCGCCATCATGGATGGCTCGGGAAAACCGGCGGCGAAAGACATCGGCATGCTCCTGGATGATCGTTGGATGCGCGCTCTATAGCAGGATCAGGCGACCCGCCAATAGAGCGGAAAGCCCGGATCGAAGACCGTGACCGGTCCGGCCCCCGTCTCGATCTTGTCGGGGTAGGTGACGGGATCGGTATCCCTGACCATGGTCATGGTCTCTACATTCGAGGGGAGACGGTAGAAGGCGGGGCCGTTCAGGGAGGTAAAGGCCTCCAGCTTGTCGAGAGCACCCTCCTCCTCGAACACATGGGCGAGGCAGGAAAGCGTGTTGGGTGCGTTGAACACGCCTGCGCAACCGCAGGGCGCTTCCTTGGTGTGATCGGCATGGGGGGCGCTGTCCGTGCCGAGGAAAAAACGCGCGTCGCCCGAGGTCGCCGCTTTCCTGAGCGCCAGGCGATGGCTGTCGCGCTTGACGATCGGCAGGCAGTAATAATGCGGCCTGATCCCGCCCACCAGCAGATCATTGCGATTGAGGATCAGATGATGCGGCGTCATCGTCGCCCCGAGATCGCTCGGGGCCGATGACACATAGGCGACGGCGTCAGATGTCGTGACGTGCTCCATGATCACGCGGAGGTCGGGAACCCGGCGGCGCAATGGATCGAGGACGCGCTCGATGAACACGGCTTCGCGGTCGAAAATGTCAATCTCGGAATCGGTGACTTCGCCATGGACGCAGAGCGGCAGGCCGATCTCGGCCATCCTTTCGAGGACGGGGAGCACATTTTCGATATCGCGAACGCCGCTGTCCGAATTGGTGGTCGCCCCCGCTGGATAGAGCTTCACCGCCTTGACCAGCCCTTCCTCGGCCGCAGCTGCCACATCGTTCGGATCCGTCGTCTCGGTCAAATATAAAGTCATAAGCGGGGCGCCGCTCGGCGCCGACTTGGCGCTGGGGCGTTCCAAGGCCGCGAGAATGCGATCGCGGTAGGCCTTGGCATCTGCGCCGGTGACCACCGGCGGGACCAGGTTGGGCATGATGATCGCGCGGCCGATATGCTGCATGTAGGGAAGGGCGATGCCCTCCAGCATGGGGCCGTCGCGCAGATGGAGATGCCAGTCGTCGGGACGGCGGATGGTCAGGCGATCGGTCGTGCTCATCGGCTTGGCTCCGGAGCTGTCCAGGTTGACGCTCTGTCTAGCCGATGAGGGCAGGCCGGGTGAAGCCTGTTACGTCACCCGACCTGACTGAGGCAAGTTTAGCTGGAGGCCGCCTGGCCTCGCATATGGGGGCTGTCGAAGTCGAGTTTCTTCAGGCCTTCCTTGACCTCGGGGCAGCTCATGAAGAGCTTCCAGATGAGGCCGGTACGGTAATTCTCGATCATGCCAATGATCGGGCCCTGGTCGATCGAGAGATGGGTGTCCGCGACCCAGTTTTCCGTCGGGTTGAAGGCGTCGACGAAACCGTATTCCCGCCAGAGCTGATCGCCGCGCTCGTCGTAGAAGTGTCGCAGCGCTTCCATCGAATATTCGGGTGTATAGGGGAAGGCGGACAACGCGGCGGTCGGCGTGATGACGCCCAGGTCGCGGCGCGGCTGGTGGGCGGCATAGCCATTCTGGTTATCGGACGAGGTCAGGCCCCAGCAATGGCGGCCATAGCCTTCGAAGCCGTTCGGATTGAGGATGCAATGCTCACGATTGATCAGCGTGTGCGCGGTGTTCTGTTCCCAGTAATCGGCATAGCGGTCCTTAAGGCCGTTGGGATCGAGCATCATGAAGCAATATTGCGTCCAGAACAGCGGGCCGCCGAAGTCCGGGCCGAGCGGCAGCTTGATGCCGTAATATTCACGCTCGTTCTTGAAGACCCGCCCCATCGCCCAGCCGCGATGATAGGCTTCTTTGTGGATCGGGTAGGTGTTGGACGACGCGCCCAGAACGTAGGTGAGCAGGCATTCGTTCCAGCCGCGGATCTCGAAATCCATGCCCCAGCCCTGGTTCGGGCTCCAGTGCCAATACATGATGTGCCGGCCGCCGCGGGTGTGCCAGTCCCACTCGGTCTGGTTCCAGAGAACATTGATCCGGTCCCGAAGCTCCGCCTCCTTGCCGTCCCCGTCGAAGTACTGACGCGCGACCAGCAGCCCGCCGATCAGAAAGGCCTGCTCGACTACGTCCGAGCCGTCATCCTTTCGGGAGAAGGCGATCGCGGCACCCGTGGTGCCGTGCATGAAGTGAGGCAGAACCCCGTGGAAATGGGCGCCCAGGTGCAGGAACTTGACCATCTTCAGCAGCTGATCGACGGCTTCCGCGCGAGAAACCCAGCCGCGCTCGGCCGCGACCACGATCGCAATCGCGCCGAAGCCGGTGCCGCCGATCGCCATGGCTTCGGGACCGTATTTGTCCTGAACATTGGTCCGATCGCGCGCGAGGCCGGAGACCGGATGCGCGCCGTCCCAGAAGAAGCGGAAGGTCTGACGCTGCAACAGCTCCAAGAGCTCGTCGTCGGAAAGTCCCTTGGGTCGATCGGGGCCGACGCCGGCGGCTTCGGTGGCGCGGATCGGGGCGATATCGTTCATGCCAATGATCTCCAGGTTTACACCTCTATCTTTGTACAAGCACAACGGGAGAGGGTGGGGATGTCAATGGCCGCAGGCGCGCATTGCACGTTTCGTTAGAGCCTCTTGGTGGAGCCGGCTCTTCTTCGATCAAAGCTGCCTCGGCCAGCCCTGCACATGCCGACCTGGAATTTCGGAACGGGGCTGCTTCTGGACATTTGGTGTGAATTTGGTCAACTCAGCGATTTGAAAGGTCGCTTCTGCCGGTTCGGCCATGCCGGGAACGCGACGTTGTTGGTCTCTTCTGATAGGTTTGGCAGGTCCTTCGATACGGATTGTGAGTAGTAACGGTTCAATGATCAAAACGATGACGAACGAGACGCCTTCTGTGGTGGGCGCGACGCCATTTGGGCTGATTGCGCTTCTCGGCGCGACGATCTCCATTGTTTTCTGCTACGGCCAAGTTCTGATCTCGTTGATCACGCCGCTTCTGGGTTTGGCGGCCTTCGAACTCAATCTCCATGCCCAGGCGATCTTCATGTGGTTGTTCGGCCTGGTGACGGTCTATGGGCTTTGGCGTGATCGGCGCATTCTTCAAAGCAGCATTCCCCTGGTGGTCGGGGTGGTCGCTGTCCTGTTCATCGCCGGCACGCTCTACACGATCTACGACATTCGTCTTTTGATCCTCGGTTACGCGCTGCTGGTCATCTCGGCTCTGCTCAATCAGATCATGATGCTTGCATCGCTCAAGGCCCAGGTCGAGGCGCGCGCCGCCCAACTCAGTGACTTGAACACCAGCCTCGAGACACAGGTCGAGGCTCAGGTAAGCGAAATCGATCGACTGGCCCGCCTGAAGCGTTTCTTGGCGCCCGAGGTCGCTGATCTGATCACGAATGAAGGGAAGGAAAACCTTTTAAGCAGTCATCGGCGACAGATTGCCTGTCTGTTCTGCGACATCCGCAATTTCACGCCCCTGACGGAGGCGCTGGAGCCGGAGGAGGTCATGGAGATCCTCCAGACCTTTCATGAGACGATGGGAGGGCTGATCGCCGAAAGCGGCGGCACGATCGGTTCGCGTGCCGGCGACAGCGTCATGGTGTTCTTCAACGATCCGCTGCCTTGTGACGAGCCAAGCCTGGAAGCTGCCAGGTTGTCCCTGCGCATGCGGGACGCCTTCGTCGAGGCCAGGAAGAAGTGGGAACGGCTGGGTAACGAAATCGGTATCGGCTTCGGCATCGGCAGCGGCTATGCGACGCTCGGCATCGTCGGCGACCGCTCGAGGCGCGACTACACGGCGATCGGCAAGGTGGTCAATCTCGCCTCCCGCCTCTGCGATCAGGCAGGTGCCGATGAAATCCTGATGGATCGGCGTGCTTATCTCGAAGTCGAGTCCGCCGTCTCGGTTGCACCCTCGCGTTCCTTGGATCTGAAGGGCATCGGCCAGGGAATCGGTGCGTTTCCCTTGCTCTCAATCGACAGTCCCAAGCGGTCAGCCGACACCATTCATGCCTGATCAGCTGTCTGGGGCAACACCATGCTTGACGGCCGGCAGTGTCGCGACGGCCGGTGGCAGCACGTGATGCACATAGAACAGCGCGCTCGCCTCACGCTGGTCCCGACTGCCTTCCCCCGCCTCCATCATCGCCCGCGCCAGCAAAAACCCACCCAGCGTCGTCGCGAATAGCCGAAGATAGGGCGTCGCACCGGCCAGGCGGTCGTCGGTGTCGATGCCATGATCCGTAATCCAGGCGGTCGCATCGCGTAGCGCCGCCAGCGCCGCCGCCAGCTGCTCCCTGACCGGGCCTTCGCTGAGCCCATCCAGGTCGCTTTCCAGCTCATCGAAAAGCGCGGATACGTAAGCGCCGTTGCCCGCCGGCAACTTTCGGCCGACGAGGTCGAGGGCCTGGATGCCGTTGGTGCCCTCGTAGATCTGGGTGATGCGGGCGTCGCGCATGTGCTGGGCGATGCCGGTTTCTTCGATGTAGCCCATGCCGCCATGGACCTGGAGGGCTTCTGAGGTGATCTCGAAGCCTGTGTCGGTGCACCAGGCCTTGATCAGCGGGATCAGCAGGTCGATCCGGCCCTGGGCCGCATCGCGCTCCGGGCCGGCGGGCAGCTTTGTCGCGCGGTCGAGGTGAAAAGCGCCTTCATAAGCGAGCAGGCGCATCGCCTCGATCCGGCAGCGCATGGACATCAGCATCCGTTTGACATCCGGATACTCGATGATCTTAGCCGGGGTTGCTACCCCACCATTGCTGCGGCGCATACCCTGGGTCCGCTCCGCCGCATAGTGAACCGCGGCCTGATAGGCCCGCTCGGCGATGCCGAGGCCCTGCAGACCGACAGCGAGACGAGCGCTGTTCATCATGGTGAACATCGCCTTCATGCCGCCCTGCTCCTCGCCGATGAGGTAGCCGACGGCGCCTTCATTGTCGCCGAAGGACATGACGCAGGTGGGGTTGGCGTGGATGCCGAGTTTCTTTTCGAGCGACACCGGTCTCAGGTCGTTGCGATCGCTAAGCGAACCGTCCTCGTTGACCAAGAATTTCGGCACCAGGAACAGCGAAATGCCTTTGGTGCCGGCCGGCGCTCCCGGCACCCTTGCCAGGACCATGTGGACGATATTGTCGGCGAGATCGTGGTCACCGAAGGTGATGTAGATCTTGGTTCCGGTGATCCGGTAATGGTCGCCCTCTTTTTCGGCCTTGGTTCGAAGGGCGCCGACATCTGTGCCGGCATGGGGCTCGGTCAGACACATGGTGCCGGTCCATTGGCCGGTGATCAGGTTTTCGAGATAGGTCGCCTTTTGCTCCTCGGTGCCGAGTTTCAGCAGCAGTTCGATGCAGGCCTGGGTCAGGAGCGGGCAGTTGCTGAAGCCCAGATTGGCGCTGTGCCACATTTCGGAAACGGCGGTCGACACCGTGATGGGAAGGCCCTGGCCGCCCCATTCCTCGGGGTAGGGCAGGCTGTTCCAGCCGGCATCGGCGAATTGCCGAAAAGCCGCCTTGAAACCATCAGGCGTGCGCACGATGCCGTTCTCGAGCCGTGAGCCCTCTCGGTCACCGCTCGCATTAATAGGCGCCAGCACGCCGCTCGCGAACTTGCCGGCCTCTTCGAGCACCTGATCGACTAACGCCGCATCGATCTCCTCATAGCCGCGCAGCTTCGCGAGCTCGGGGATCATCGGCCCGAGCACGGACTGCATGTGATCGAGCGGCGCGTTGTAGACGGTCATTGGTTCGCTCCTGACGGGCTATAGGATCGCGCCCGGATTAAGAATATTGTGTGGATCGAGGGCGTTCTTCAAGCGTCGCATCAGCTCGAGATCGATGGCAGGCTTTCTCGCCGCGAGATCATCGCGCTTCAATCGGCCGATACCGTGTTCCGCACTTATGCTGCCGCCGAGGCTTTCCACGAGATCGAAGACCGCGGTCTGGACGTCGTCCTTCATGGCTCTGAACGCGTCGCCTTCCATGATCTCCGGCTGAAGGAAATTGAAGTGGATATTGCCATCGCCGATATGGCCGAAGGCGACGGTCCGAACACCGGGGATCGTCTTTTCGAAATGCGCTGTGCCGCGCTCGATCAGGGCAGGGACTTGGGCGATCGGCACCGAGACGTCGTGGCGAAGGACAACGCCGGCCTGGGCAAAGGCGTCGGTGGGGTTTTCGCGGATCAGCCAAAGCGCCAGGCGCTGGCCCTCACTGGTCGCGATGGTGCCGTCGGTAACGAGACCTCGGCGCATGGCGTCCGAGAGGACGCGCTCCAGGCGCTCGCCGAGGCCATCCTCGAGAGACCAAGCGACCTCGATCAGGATATGCCAGGGTGAGGTCGAGGCGATCGGCTGGCGTCCGTCCGGCAGGTAATCGATCACGCGCTGCACCACGATGTCCCCCATCAGCTCGAAAGAGGAGATCGTGTCGCCGAGGCGTTCCCGGCAAAAGCTGAAGAGCTCGACAGCCTTCTCCGGCGATGGCACGGCGAGCCAGGCGGTGCGGGTCTCGCGCGGCTTGGGGAAGAGGCGGAGCACGGCTGCGGTGATGACGCCAAGCGTGCCTTCGGCGCCGACGAACAGCTGTTTTAGGTCATAGCCGGTATTGTCTTTGCGAAGGGCTCTGAGCCCATTCCAGACCTGCCCGTCGGCCAGCACCACCTCCAGACCGAGCACGAGATCGCGCGCCATGCCGTAGCGAAGCACGTTCACGCCGCCGGCGTTCGAGGAGAGATTGCCGCCGATCTGGCAGGTGCCTTGCGCGCCCAGTGCGAGAGGGAACAGCCGGTCATGCTCGGCCGCCGCCTCCTGCACGCGCTCGAGCACGACGCCGGCCTCCACGGTCATGGTGTCGCCGATGGCGTCCACCTCGCGAATGCGGTTCAGCCTCGATAGGGAGATGACCGCGAGATGACCGCTGCCATCGGGAATGCCGGCCCAGACCAGTCCGGTATTGCCGCCCTGGGGCACGATCGAGATGCGGTGCTCATGGCAGAGCTTGAGAAACGCGCTGACCTCTTCGGTGCAGGACGGCCTGAGCAGGAGCCCGGTCCGGCCGCGGCCGATGCCCCAGGACTCCCTGGCATGGGGCGCGATCAGCTCGGGATCAGCACTCCAGCCGCGCGGGCCGGCGATCCGGTTAAGCGCATCGAGAAAACTTTCGGTCAGGAGAGGCGGCGCATCATTCATAGTCTCTATCTAAGTGGCCTGACGAGGGGCGGCAATTCTTTCTCGACGGTTGGCTTAGGCCTTGGTGCGCGATGTCGCGTTTTCCGAGAGGTACTCTGTTCCTGACTTGCGGCCCGTTTCCGGTGTGAAGTACTTCACATACGAGACCCGAGTTCCTGATTATCTCATTTGAATTAGAGGTTTTCTAATCAGCATATGGATTGGTTATCATGGCTCACGGTTCAAAGCATTTCGACGTTCTCGCACCCCGTTCCGCGCTCTATCAGGGCCCTTTTGGCCGGCTCTGTCCCGATCTGCCGGCCTGGAGTCCGCCGGGCGTCGCTGAAGCGGACATTGACGACTTCTTCCTCGACATCGCCAATGAGCTGATGCTGGAAGTGCCCAATGAAACACCGGGCAATTTGGCAAACCCCCAGCGAGCGGGTGAGCTCGATAGCCTGTTTGGCTCCTCCATTCCGGCGGGCTACACCTATTTCGGCCAGTTCGTCGATCATGACATCACCTTCGATCCCGCTTCGTCGCTGATGCGCCGGAACGATCCGAACGGTCTCTTGAATTTCCGCACGCCGCGTCTCGATCTCGACAACATCTATGGCGCCGGTCCCGACGACCAGCCCTATCTTTACAATGAAGACAAGATCACCATGGCCATCGATTTCGTTGGCGACGATCCGTTTAGGCCCGATCTGCCGCGCTACAAAGGTCGGGCGCTGATCGGCGACATGCGCAATGACGAAAATTCCATGGTCAGCCAGCTGCAGCTTGCCTTTCTGCTGGCGCACAACGAGCTCGTCCGACGTGCCAGAAACGATCTTGGCCTCGACAATGGGGAAGCCTTCGAAGCGGCGCGCAAGACATTGCGCTGGCTCTATCAGCACATCGTCTGGAACGATTTCGTCAAGCGGATCGTGGTCAACGAGGTCTATGACGCGGCGCTGAAGCTCGAGGAGACGCCCGACAAGCGCAAGCGCTGGACCTGCGGACTCGAGGATGTCTACAGCTGGAAACATCAGCCCTTCATGCCAGTCGAATTTTCGGTGGCTGCTTACCGCTTCGGCCATTCGATGGTGCGCAACGCCTATCAAACGAACTTTCCAGTTCGGGGCATCAACGAGTTCGCACCAATCTTCGACAACTCAGCGGCGGGCGATCCCGACGATCTCCGAGGCTTCCGCCCAATCAAGCCGGAAAACATGATCCAGTGGGATTGGTTCCTGCCGATGGGATCAATCGATCCTGTCAGATTTCCGCAGATGGCGCGCAAGATCGACACCAAGCTCGCCAACGCGCTCGCCTTCCTGCATGAAGGCGCACCCGGTGATCCGATGAACGTTCTGGCCTTCCGCAATCTTAAGCGCGGGTGGACCTTCGGCCTGCCATCCGGCACGGACATGGCGAAGAAGTGGTGCCTCAACCCTCTGAAACTGCAGGAAGGCGAGCCGGATTCGCTCTGGTACTACATCCTGCGCGAGGCTCAGGGCAATGGCGGCGCTACCATGGGGAGGGTCGGCTCGGTGATCGTCTCTTCGGTCTTCGCCGGCCTCTTGAAGGGGGATCCGAATTCCTGGATCAACGTCCAGCCCGACTGGAAGCCGGCTGACGATCCGCTGCTTCACGATGGCGATGACAATATGGACGAAACCGACGGATCTTGGAAGTTGGCCTCCATCATCCGCATCGCCGGCATAAAGGCAGATGGCATCGGTATCGATCCGGAACTGGACCGCGACTAAACGCGGTCGATCACCGCTTCGACGTCGGTCCAGCACTTATCGGCGTCGGAGCGGATCGCCGCGTCCACCACCTCGGCGATCTGCCAGGCGCTCCTAAAATCCGGATCCAACGGCGTCCCCTTGGCGATGCCGTCGATGAGGTGGGCGACCTCGATGATCTTGAGGTCGTTGAAACCGAGGCCATGGCCGGGCGCCGGGCAGAACTTGTCATAAGGCGGGTGCGTTGGGCCGGTCAGGATGGTCTTGAATCCGTCCCTGGACGGGTCGTCCCCGAAGCGAAACAGGCGAAGCTCGTTCATGCGTTCCTGATCGAAAGTGAGCGTGCCTTTGGAGCCGGTGATCTCGAAAGCGAGATGCATCTTTCGGCCGGCGGCGACCGCACTCGCCTCGATCGTGCCGGTCGAACCGGACTTGAAACGCAGCAGCATCTGTGCCTGGTCGTCTACGTCCACGGGCGCTGTCTTCCCGGATCCGTCCGGCAGGGGGCGCTGCCCCACGACGATTTTGAGCATGGCCTGAACCGCATCGATCTCGCCGACCAGACGCCTCGCCAGACTGATGATGTGCGAGCCTAGGTCGGCGACAACGCCGGCGCCCGCCTTTGCCTTCGATGAACGCCAGCTATAGGGCGCGTTCGGATCGGCGAGATAATCCTCGAAATGCGCGCCGCGGAAATGGATGATCTCGCCGATGTCGCCGCTCTCGATGATGTCTTTGGCAAGACGGATGGCCGGATTGTGCAAATAGTTGTAGCCGACCAGGGTTCTGACCCCGGCGGCCTCCGCGGCGCGCGTCATCGCACCAGCACCTTCGGCATTGAGGGCAAGCGGCTTTTCGCAATAGACATGCTTGCCTGCGGCGATCGCGACCTCAGCCATTTCCTGATGCAAAAAATTCGGGGAGGTGATGGCGACGATGTCGACGGACGGATCGGTGACCAGATCCCGCCAGTCATCGGTGGCGCGCGCAAACCCGAAAGCGTCGGCGGCTTGCCGAGCGTGCTTCTGGTCGATATCGGCGAGTACGGCGAGATCGAGCTTCGGCAGATGACCGAACACCGCCGGTGCCGCACGAAAAGCGAGGGCGTGGCATCTACCCATGAAGCCGGTGCCGATCAGACCGACACCGAGCGATCGCGTCTTCGCGTTCATTCGTTTTTTCTCCCGCTCGAATGCACCTGTTGCAAAGGTGCGGTGTCATGACAGCGATCGGCGCGCATGCCGACATGAACCGACATAAGCGAGAACCGCCTCGCCGATCAATCCACACATGCCTTACCGCGCCAGCCGATGATCGCTGCGTGAGTGTTTGGGATTTCGACTATGGAGAGAGTGTCAGTGATCTTTCTACCATGAATATAAGCTCACAGTGAAACAACAGTGATTTTCTGAGTTTTCTTCGCGCGCTTGAGGCTTCCAATCATCGTCTGGCTTGTCAGCCGTGCCGTCTTCTTCTAGGTTGCGCGCGCTCCGCCGCCCCTTGGGGTTCATTCACTGCGGGGTCCGATCTGCTCAAAGGGACGTAATAAGATGCAGCCAGCTGACTGGTTTCTTTTTCTGTTGGTATTAGCGTGTGGTGCCGTAGGCCTGGCCTATGGCGTGCTGACGCGCAACGCCGTGCTCGCCCAGGCTTCCGGCAATGACCGCATGCGCGAAATCGCCGGCGCCATCCAGGAAGGCGCCATGGCCTACTTGAACCGTCAGTACATGACCATCGCGATGGTCGGCGCTGTCGTGTTCGTCCTTCTCTGGCTGTTTCTCGGCTTCCATGTCGGCTTTGGTTATCTGATCGGTGCGGTGCTCTCCGGCGTCGCCGGCTATATCGGCATGACCGTTTCGGTACAGGCCAATGTCCGCACGGCAGAGGCCGCGACCAAGGGCCTTTCCACTGCGCTCGGCGTTGCCTTCAAGGCGGGTGCCGTTACTGGCATGCTGGTGGTGGCCCTCGGCCTCCTGGGTGTCGCCGTCTATTACGGCATTCTTCTGATGTTCGGCATGGAGATCCGTGGCATCCTCGAAGCGCTCGTCGGTCTCTCCTTCGGCGCCTCGCTGATCTCGATCTTCGCGCGCCTCGGCGGCGGCATCTTCACCAAAGGCGCTGACGTCGGCGCCGACCTGGTCGGCAAGATCGAAGCCGGCATTCCCGAAGATGATCCACGCAATCCCGCGGTGATCGCCGACAATGTGGGCGACAATGTGGGCGACTGCGCCGGCATGGCCGCCGATCTCTTCGAGACCTATGCGGTGACCGTGGTCGCGACGATGCTGCTCGGCGCGATTTTCTTCGCCGAAGCCGCGCAAAGCACGTTGATGCTCTACCCGCTGATCATCGGCGGCGTCTGCCTGCTTGCCTCCGTGGCCGGCACTTACATGGTCAAGCTCGGCGCCTCCAACAACATCATGGCGGCGCTTTACAAGGGCTTCCTCGGTGCTGCAGCGATCTCGGCGGTGGCGCTTTTGCCGATCACCCTGATCTTCCTCGGCGGTGAGGCCTATGAGGGCGGCGGCGCTACCTTCACCGGTTGGAACGTCTATGTCTGCACGCTCGTCGGGCTTGCGGTCACCGGCCTTCTGATCTGGATCACCGACTTCTACACCAACACGACGCACCGTCCGGTGAAGAAGATCGCGGAGGCCTCGACCACGGGACACGCCACCAACATCATCGCCGGCCTCGCCGTGTCGATGGAAGCCTGCGCCATGCCGATCATCGTGATCTGCGGTGGCATCCTGGTGGCCTATCTCTCCGCCGGCCTCTACGGCATCGCGATCGCCGCGACCACCATGCTGGCGCTGACCGGCCTTGTGGTCTCGCTCGACGCCTACGGCCCAGTGACCGATAATGCCGGCGGCATCGCCGAGATGTCCGAGCTTCCCCCGGAAGTCCGGAACACCACGGACGCCCTGGATGCGGTCGGCAACACCACCAAGGCTGTCACCAAGGGTTACGCGATCGGTTCGGCTGCCCTGGCAGCGCTGGTGCTGTTCGCGGCCTATGTCGAAGACCTCCGGCACTATTTCCCCGATCTCGACGTCACCTTCTCACTGTCGGATCCCTACGTGCTGGTCGGCCTGTTCATCGGCGGCATGCTGCCTTATCTCTTCGGCGCGCTGTCGATGCAGGCAGTCGGCCGCTCGGCGGGCGCGATCGTTATCGAGGTGCGTCGGCAGTTCAAGGATATCCCCGGCATCATGGAAGGTACGGGCAAGCCCGAATATTCCAAGGCTGTCGATCTCCTGACCAAGGCGGCGATCAAGGAGATGATCGTTCCGTCGCTGCTCCCGGTTCTTGCACCGATCGTCGTCTACGCGGTGATGGCGGTCATTGCCGGACAGGCTGCGGCCTTCTCGACCCTTGGTGCCATGCTGCTCGGAACGATCGTCACCGGCATCTTCGTCGCCATCAGCATGACGTCGGGCGGCGGCGCCTGGGACAACGCCAAGAAGTACATCGAGGACGGCAATCATGGCGGCAAGGGCGGCGACGCCCACATGGCCTCGATCACCGGCGACACCGTCGGCGACCCCTACAAGGACACCGCCGGTCCCGCCATCAACCCGATGATCAAGATCATCAACATCGTCGCGCTCCTGATCCTGGCGGCGCTCGGCGGTCACTGACCGTACGACGGTCAGCGTTTACGGAAAAGGGGAGCTCTTTGGCTCCCCTTTTTTCTTTTGATGGGCATATCAGTGAGATGTTTGCCTATGCTCGTTAAGCATCCTCCGTTCAACATGACGTGGGATGACGCATTCTGTTCCGCTACGGCTGCTCTCGCCTTCGGAAGCCAAAGCTAGACCAGATCCCGATATGACGAACTTGGACCACAATCTCCAACATATTGATTTGAAAGATTTCTCAGATCTTGATGTGGATCCACCTAATCGGGATACGCTTCAGCGCCCATTCGTGCTTTTGCCAAAAGCGGCCTTCCGTGCAGAATGCCACGGTCAGTCAGACTCTGTCGGCCTCCAGATGCCATCATGTTGACGGCAAGCGACACCGTCGGTCTTTGCTCCCCTGGTTTCCAAGACATAGTCGCGGCAATATTGACCAGCGCTGTTTCGCCAGGTCTCGATTGGCGTCACACGCACTTGGTGTCCGGCTGTGACAACTTTGGTCAATGCCTCGTCGCTCCGGTTATGCTCCAAGGCAGGCTGGATGATTGCAGCCACTTCAGGATCCGGCGAGGCTTGCCAGCTATCGCCATTGCCGACTGCAACCAACTCGTAGACTTTGGCCTCCTTGCGCCGCCGTTCGTGCTCGTATCGCACATAATGGCCTACGGCGGGGGCATAGTACCAACGTTTGGTCTCCAGCCAGCGCATCGACCTGCTATTGCTCTTTCTCGAGCATTCGATCGGGAAGCTATCATAGACGCGCGCCTTAGTATGAAGGCGAACCGCCTCGTCGACACTGCATGACCAGGCGCGTCGACGTCCCTTGCTTTCGCCCGTCGCCTTGATCAACGACCGCTTCTCGGTGAAGCGCACCGAAGCGCCTGCTCTCAGGGGCCAGAGGCTATCTGGAAGGGCCGTGATGGTTGATTCCGACGTCAGTTTCCTGGTGGCCCTATGTAAAGGTGGCATGGCCGGGTTGCGGTGCCGAATTTCGGTGGTGCCCTTGCGCCCGATTTTCCAGGTGATCCTGTCGTCATCGACTCATAAATTCTTTGTCATGTATTGCTCGGCTCGGCTCGGACGATTGACGGCGAGTTCTCCATCCGATCCTGGGCTGTTCCAGCCGCTTCCGGTCATCTCAAGCAACTGGAAGAGCTATCTAAGCGTCGGCTTTCCGTCCCATTTCGGCCACGGGGGGTCTGCCGCTGGCATCGCCGGGCCAACCTTGAACGCCAGCAACGGTCGATCCGGCCCTTCGCCAAAGGAAAGCTGGATATTGACCCGACGCTTCACTCCCCCTTAACGTCCTCGCCGAAGCGGCAGTCGACCATCTCGCGGTGCGAGCGCCGCTTTTCTCGTTGCGGGGAGGCGCGTCATGTGCGGAATCGTCGGGCTGTATCTCAAGAAACCGTCACTGGAGCCGGAGCTTGGCCGGCTGTTCACGCCGATGCTGATCGAAATGAGCGATCGTGGGCCGGACAGCGCCGGCATCGCCATCTATCAGGAGCCGGTGGAGGATGAAGAAACGATCAAGCTCACCCTCTTTCACCCCGATGATGAGTTCTACTGGGATATGCTGGTGCAATTCCTCGACGAGGAACTGCAACTCAGCGCCACCATCGATGACATCGCATCCCACGCAGTCCTGATCAGCGACGGCGATCCCGACCTGCTGACCAGTGCTATCGAAGGCTTCGATGCCGACATCCAGATCATGAGCATCGGCCGCGTGATCGAGATCTATAAGGAAGCAGGCCTGCCAGCGGCAGTCGCTGAACGCTTCGAGCTCTCGGCGATGGGCGGCAGCCATGTCATCGGTCACACCCGCATGGCGACCGAAAGTGCGGTGACCACCGCAGGCTCACATCCCTTTTCCACCGGCCTCGATCTCTGCCTCGTGCATAATGGCTCCCTCTCGAACCACAATTGGCTGCGCGGCGAAATCGAACGGCGCTACGGCATCACCTGTCGCACCGAGAACGACACCGAAGTCGCCGCCGCCTATATGACCGCGAAACTGCTGGAAGGTCGGACCCTCCACCAGGCCCTCGAAGACTCGATCGATGATCTGGATGGCTTCTATACGTTTTGTGTGGGCACGGCTGACGGCCTTGCCGTCCTGCGCGATCCCATCGCCTGCAAGCCGGCCATCCTCGCCGAGACCGACGATTGGGTCGCCATGGCGTCCGAATACAGGGCGCTGGCCAGTCTCCCCGGCGTCGGCGACGCCAAGGTCTGGGAGCCGGAACCGGCCACCGTCTACAGCTGGGGCAGGGAGGCCGCCTAATGTCGAACGTCGACATCGTTGACTTGGCGGAGCTTGAATTGCGGGAGGTTAACGCAAAGCTCCAGCAGCATAATGGCACGGATGGAACTGCGCACTTCCGCGTCATGAATCCCAACGGCGCGCACGCCGTCGCCTGTGGGTTGGACGCTCCCGTGATCGTCGAGATCGATGGTCATACCGGTTATTACGCCGCCGGCATGAACAAGACAGCCGAGGTCATCATCCTCGGCAATGCCGGCCCCGGCGTCGCCGAGAACATGATGTCCGGTACGGTTCGGGTAGAGGGCGATGCCTCTCAATATGCCGGCGCTTCCGGGCACGGAGGTCTTCTTGTCATCGAAGGGAACGCTTCCTCCCGTTGCGGCATCTCGATGAAGGGCATCGACATCGTGGTGAAGGGCGACATCGGCCATATGAGCGCCTTCATGGCCCAGGCCGGTCGTCTCGTCGTGCTCGGCGATGTCGGCGCTGATTTCGGCGACAGTCTCTATGAAGCGCGTCTTTTCGTGCGCGGTAAGGTCAAGAGCCTGGGCGCCGACTGTATCGAGAAGGATATGGGTGACGAGCATCGGGACGAACTGTCCGAAGTTCTGGCGAGAGCAGAGGTCGACGCCGATCCTGCGGATTTCAAACGTTACGGCTCAGCGCGACAACTTTACAACTTTCACATCGACAATGTCGGAGCCTATTGATGGCCGGCCCTGATCGCACACCGAAGACAATGCCGCGTCGCGCTGCGACATTCGACGACTACACGCTTTCCGAAATCCGCCGAGCGGCCGCCACAGGCATCTACGACATCCGCGGCGGCGGCGCCAAGCGGCGCGTCCCCTGCTTTGACGATCTCGTCTTCCTCGGTGCTTCCATGTCCCGCTATCCGCTTGAAGGCTATCGCGAGAAATGTGAGACGAGCGTGGTCCTCGGTGACCGCTTCGCGAAGAAACCGATCGAGCTGGACATTCCGATCACCATCGCCGGCATGTCCTTCGGCTCGCTGTCCGCTCAGGCGAAGGAAGCGCTCGGCCGCGGTGCGAGTGCCATGGGCACGTCGACGACCACGGGTGATGGCGGCATGACGCCTGAGGAGCGCGAGCATTCGGAAAAGCTCGTCTATCAGCTTCTCCCGTCCCGTTACGGCATGAACCCTGATGATCTTCGCAAAGCCGACGCGATCGAGGTGGTGGTCGGGCAGGGCGCCAAGCCCGGCGGTGGCGGCATGCTGCTCGGCCAGAAGATCAATGAGCGTGTCGCCGACATGCGGACGCTTCCCCAAGGCGTCGACCAGCGCTCCGCCTGCCGTCACCCGGACTGGACCGGACCCGACGACCTCGCCATCAAGATCACCGAACTTCGTGAGATTACCGCCTGGGAAAAGCCGGTTTACGTCAAAGTCGGTGCTGCCCGCCCCTATTATGACACGGCACTTTCGGTGAAAGCCGGTGCCGATGTCGTCGTGGTCGACGGCATGCAGGGTGGGACAGCCGCCACCCAGGACGTGTTCATCGAGCATGTCGGCATTCCCACACTCCCGGCAGTCAAGGAAGCCGTCCGCGCACTCAAGGAGCTGGATATGCACCGAAAGGTGCAGCTGGTCGTTTCCGGCGGCATTCGAAGCGGCGCCGACGTCGCCAAGGCTCTCGCCATGGGGGCGGATGCGGTCTCCATCGGCACCGCCGCCCTGGTCGCTCTCGGCGACAATGACCCATTGTGGGAGGACGACTATCAGGCGCTTGGGACGACGGCCGGCGCCTATGATGACTGGCATGAGGGCCGGGATCCGGCCGGCATCACCACACAAGACCCGGAGCTTGCGAAACGGCTGGACCCGGTGAAGGCTGGCCACCGCCTTGCCAACTATCTCGGCGTGATGGCGCTCGAACTCCAGACCCTGGCGCGCGCCAACGGCAAGAGCCATGTGCGCAATCTCGAGCCCGAGGATCTGGCGGCGCTGACCGTCGAGGCCGCCGCCATGGCCGGCGTACCGCTCGCCGGGACGACATGGGTACCCGGGGCGTAACCCAAGCGCGCAGGTCCGGCGACCGAGGCCCCATGGCGTCGCCAAGGCCTCTTTGGAGCGATGTAATCGGCCTAAATGGCCCAAAACCGCTGCCCTTCAATACGATTTCCCGCCGCAAGGTCATGGAGACTTCGCAAACTTGTGCTAAAGGGTGGGAAAATTGAGATGATCCTCACCAGCACCTGCAGCTATCCGATCGCGGGAGAGAAGACGAGGCATGTCCACCTTATTCGAGCGCTATGGCGGCTTCGCCAGTGTGAGCAAGATCGTCATGGCCTTCTATGACAAGATCCTGGATTCGGATATTGCGGGGCCCTATTTCGATGACGTCGACATGAAGGCTTTGATCGACCACCAGACCAAGTTCGTGGCGCAGGTCATGGGTGGGCCCGCTGAGTATAGCAATGAAGTCCTGCAGAACGTTCACGCCAAACACAGTATCGACAAAGCAACCTTTGACGAAGTAGCGATGCTCTTCAAAACCACGCTTGAAGAGTTCGAGATCGAGCCCGCTGACGTTCGAGAGATTATGGAAGAGATTACCAGCCGTAGCCCGTACATCATCTCTGCCTGATCCGGCACTGGAATGATCCGATGAACATGGAAAAATTCAGTGAGGTGCTTCTCGAATCGGTCGGTGTCGCCTTGGCCATCATCGAGCCGGAGAGCAGGGAGATCGTTTTCGGCAATCGGCGGTTCACCGAGTGGTTCCCTGGTGAGAGCGGCGTCGGTCGCAAACTTGAGGAGGTTTTTGAGAATATCGATCTAGGTCGGATGCAAAGCCGCCTTGATGATGACGCTCCCTTTACCACCGAGACCGAGATCAAGGTCAAACGCCGTGGCATCACGCTTGCCATCACCATTTCCCGGCATCATCACAACGACACCAGCACGCTGATTCTCGAAGCGCAGAACATCTCAAAAATGAAAGAACTCGAATATATGATCGAGTCCTATTCGACGATGGTCGAGAAGCAGAACAGAACGCTGGCGAGAGAGAAGGAGCGGGTCGAGAAGCTGTTGCTGAACGTGATGCCGAAATCGGTCTACGAAGAACTGAAGACCTTCGGCGTGACCACACCGCAGAAATACGAGAAAGCATCCGTCCTGATGCTCGACTTCGTCGGCTTCACCGATATGGCGATCTCCCAGGACCCATCCGGCATCATCACTGAGTTGAACGACATCTTCACGGCCTTCGACCGCATCGCCGAGCAGTTTGGCTGCGAGCGGATCAAGACGATCGGCGATGCCTATATGGCCGTCTCAGGCATCCCGGAGGCCAATCCTGAACATGCTCAGAATATCGCCAAGGTCGCGCTCTTGATGGTGCGTTATCTCGAACGGCGCAACCGCGCGCATCACCAGAAATGGCAATGCCGGGTCGGCATCAGCTCGGGTACGGTGATCGGTTCGATCGTTGGCGTTCAGAAATACGTCTATGACATCTTCGGTCCCGGCGTGAACCTGGCATCACGGATGGAGATATTCTCGGATACGATGGAGATCACGCTCTCCGATGATATGTATGAGCTGATCAAGAACGACTTTCGCTTCGAAGACCGGGGTGAGCATGACGTCAAAGGCTTCGGGCGAAGGCAGCTCTACACGCTTGTCGGGACCAATGAGCCTCTTCAGATGGGCCTCTGATCGCCGCTCTGGGGCCGCAAGCCTGGCCCGAGACCGTTATCTCTTCACGCTTCCTGACGACGCTGGATCATTGCACAGCATCGACTTGTACCTTGGTTGTGCTTAGGATCGGCGCCAGAAATTCTGGCGTCCGGGAGGAGTGAAACGCATGGCGACCGATCTGGCGAAATTCGCGAAGTCGGAGAAAGTTCGATACTTCCTGATCAGCTTCACCGACCTTTTCGGCGTTCAGCGCTCCAAGCTGGTGCCGGCCCAGGCGATTGGAGACATGCAAAAGACGGGGGCCGGCTTTGCAGGCTTTGCCTCCCATCTCGACATGACGCCGGCTCATCCCGACATGTTCGCCGTGCCCGACCCGGAAAGTGTCATCCAGCTCCCGTGGAAGCCGGAGGTCGCCTGGGTCGCGGGCGATCTGATGATGGCGGATCAGCCTGTCGGACACGCGCCCAGGGTCGTTCTCAAGAATGTCTTGCAGTCGGCTGAGGCGGCCGGCCTTCGGCAGAAGACCGGGGTGGAGTGCGAGTATTTCATCATCCAGCCTGACGGCAGCGACATCGCCGACACCAGTGATCGCCAGGCAAAGCCCTGCTACGATCAGCAGGCGCTGATGCGCCGCTACGAGTTGGTGAGCGAGATCTGCGATCACATGATCGCGCTCGGCTGGGGCCCGTATCAGAACGACCATGAGGACGCCAACGGCCAGTTCGAGATGAACTGGGATTACAGCGATGCCCTGGTCACCGCCGATCGCCACTGCTTCTTCAAATTCATGGTCAAGTCCGTGGCCGAGGCCCATGGCCTGCGCGCCACCTTCATGCCGAAGCCGTTCGCCAATCTCACCGGCAATGGCTGCCACGCCCATGTCTCCGTCTGGGACAAGGCAGGCAAGAAAAATCTCTTTCATGACAAGAAGGAAGAGCTTGGGATCTCGGCGCTCGGTTACAACTATCTCGGCGGTCTGATCAAGCGGGCAACGGCGTTGACCGCGATCACCAACCCCACGATCAACAGTTACAAGCGCATCAATGCGCCGCGTACGCTCTCTGGCGCCAGCTGGTCACCGAACACCGTCACCTGGTCCGGCAACAACCGCACCCACATGGTGCGCGTGCCGGATCCGGGACGCATCGAGGTCCGCCTCGCCGATGGCGCCGCCAATCCCTACCTGCTGCAGGCCGGACTTCTGGCCGCCGGCCTCGATGGCATCGCGAACAAGACCGATCCCGGCAAACGCCTGGACATCGACATGTATGCCGATGGCCATAAAGTCAGGGGTGCGCCCAGGCTGCCGCTCAATCTCCTGGATGCGCTCCGGCTCTTCGCGAAGGACAAGGTGTTGCGCGCGGGGCTGGGGGACGAGCTGGTGGACGCTTATGCCAAGCTCAAGCATGCGGAGTGGTCCGAGTTCACCTCACACCTCACCGGTTGGGAGCGCGAACGCACGCTGGACTGCTGACGCGCGCCCTGGGGTGGGGGCGCCGCCTCGACGGTAAGGCCGGAGGTCCTAGGCTGATTGGGCGGCGGGGCCGGACATCGCGATGATGCGGCTCACCATGTCGGATGAAGCGCGAAAATTCCAGGACGGCATGGCTTCCCTAAGCACGCTGATCGCCTTGTTGCGCGCGGCCATTTCGCCATGTCCGTTGGCTTTGCAGCCGACATAGCTTTGTACGACGGTGGTAATGAGGTTTTGATCGAGTGACTTCAGGCTATTTTGTTGGAGATCATGTGACGGCTTCATATGCAGAACATTCCCATGAATAGCGATGAGGCGACCAACACTCCGGCTGCAGGACCTATTTAGACATGCAGTTGTCAAAAAACCGTAAAGTCGGTCGGTTGAGAGTCAAGAGCGACTTTCCAACTATTTGGATTGTCCTGGGAAACAGGGCAAGCCTGTTGCCATGCCGCAACAAACCACCCGTCATCCCGGCTTAATCCCGCGGAAATGTTGAAGAAAATCGAGGAGGTGCCAGATACTTCCCAGCGCAGTATCGGGCACTGTATTGCCGGTCCAGCACTTGGCGATGGGGTGATTTTTATAACTTCAGGTTGGTTCTTATAAGGATTTCTAGGTCAGTTCTGGACGAATTTAAGATCGTCGATCATCGCTGATGCATTGGCGAGCGCAGCCCCGGTCGTCGCGATCATCGTGGGAAGAGCGAGCCACTCCAGAGTCCAAGCACTACCGGAGCGCTCACCCTCATGGACGAGCGCCTGATGGAGAGCGCCCAGTTCGACGGCGTTGTAACGGGCGAGCGCCACCAGCACCTCCGCGCGCACCGGATTGCGCTTATGGGCCATAGCGGAGGAACGCCCGCCGCCGCTGAGCGTCGCTTCGCCGATCTCGCTCTGCGCCATCAGCGCCACATCCTGACCGATCTTGCCGAGCGCGCCGCTAACCTTGGAAAGCCATGTCGCAAGATCCACGATCCGGCCGCGCTCGGTATGCCAGCATCCACCCGGATCCTTGAGACCAAGCCTTTTGGCAAGACCAGCGCGCACCGCTGCGCCCCTATCGCCAAGCGCTTCGAGTGTGCCAACCGGTCCGCCGAATTGCACCGCGAGCACCTCATCCTCGAGACGATCGAGCGCCTCCAGGTGATGCACGAGCGTGCCCCGCCAGATGCCGATGCGATCGGCGACGCGGACTTGTAACGCGCGCTGCATGCGGGTTCGTCCCATCAGCGGGCGGCCACCGGCCACAACGGCATGTTGTTCTAGCTTGCTGATTACCGCCTCGATATCGTCCCGTAGCAGCGCGCAGGCTGCCTTCAAGCGCAGCATCAGTCCTGTGTCGATGGCATCCTGGCTGGTCGCACCGAAATGCAGATGCGCGCGATGCGCCTCATCCAGGGTCTGACGAAGGGCGGCGATCAAGGAAGGCACCAGTACCCCGTCCCGGGCCACGCCGGCCGCCAAAGCCCCATGATCCGGCTCGAATCCGTCGATCGCCGCCACAACAGCGTCGGCCATGGCTTCAGGAATAACCCCGGCATCGGCCTCCGCCAAAGCCAGGCTCGCCTCGAAGCGCAGCATGGCCTGGACCTCCGCCTCGGGCGCGAACAGCGCCTTCAGATCTTCCCGTCCCAGCAGCATCTCGAAATGCGGATGATCGAACAGCGAAAACATCGCTCATACCCCTTTGCACCCAGCGGGTGCGGGCTGGACTTGGACCTCGTCACCCCTGGGGGAGATCGGGCCAGTCTGGCTCTGGTTCGATGCGGCCGACCACCGTGCCGGCGTGGTTTCGAAGGGTGGGCCTGGCGATGGTCTTTAGCCTGTCACGCGCCGCTTCGTCCACCGCGCCAAGCCGTTCCAGGAGGGCCATCACGGCAACCTCCGAAGCGCGCGTCGCCCCGTCCTCCACCTTGAGCGCCAGGCCAAGCCCGCGCGCCGGCAAGGCCGCCGTGAACACACCTTCGGCCCCGGTCTTCACGATCACCCCAGGCAACGCCTCCATGATCAACGTACAAGCCCGCCCCTCACCAGCCACCATCCCCGGATGCTCCCCCATCGAGGTCGCCAGGCGGCGACAGGCGTCACGCTGTGCTGAGCCTAGCCCATCGGACGCCGCGAACTTGGCCATGGCCTGTGCGAGGCTTTTGAGTGGGATGGCGAAGGTTGGGATTCCGCAACCGTCGATGGCGGGCGTGGGCAAAGGCGACACACCGGTCATCGCCGAAAGCGTCTCGCCGATGACCTTTTGAACGGGATGATCCGGCTGGATATACCCCCTAGTCTCGAAACCCAGATGCCTCGCCAGCGTCAGCATCCCCGCATGCTTGCCGGAGCAGTTATTGTGCCGCTTGTCGGGAGCTAAACCAGCGCCGGTTAGCGCTCTCGCCGACGGCGCGTGGCTTGGAGCATGCGCGCCGCATTCAAGGTCGTCGGAGGAAAAGCCCAGCCTTGCAAGCCATGCCGCGACCGTATCCACATGGCGCGGCTCGCCACCATGAGACGCACAGGCAAGCGCCAGCTCAGCTGGTGAGAGTCGGAAAAAATCGGCAGCCCCAGTCTCCACCAGCGGGATCGCCTGCAGCATCTTGATAGCAGACCGCGGAAACACCGCCCGCTCAATCTTTCCCCGCTGATGCAGAATCGCGCCCGAGGCATCGGCGATGGCGAAGGTGATGCGATGGCGACTTTCGACCGTATCCCCGCGATAGACCAGCACGCGAGGGCGCTCGGTCATGAGTTCGGTTTCACTGGTCGGTTCCAACCGTCACCTCGTCAAAGAAAACTCCGACCAAATAGGCGTTGCCCCTTTGAAAGAGCTTGCAAGCGCTCCACTTGTTCCTGAGCTCACGACCCCTGAACTCCTGCACAGCGGAAGCCGAGGTTGCTGAAGCGAAGGCCCGATACGAAAGCGTCGCGACAGGCGGAACGCATAAGCCCTGCTTCGCTGTCCCAGGACCCTCCACGCACGACGCGGTGACCTTGATCTGAAAGCCAAGGCGTGCCGTCATCAGGTGCTCCTTTGTAGTTCTCCCGATAACGATCCTCACACCACTCCCAAACATTTCCATGCATGTCGGATAGTTTGAAAGCATTTGCGGGATAGGTGCCAACCTCGGTAGTCTTTCCTACCTGCCATCCTAGATTAGCTTTTGTCTCGTCGATACCATTACCGAATGCATAGGCCATCGTCGATCCTGCTCGGCAGGCATACTCCCATTCTGCCTCGCTCGGCAGCCGATAGCGTCTGTCGGTTTGCTCGCTCAACCAGTCACAATAATCCTTGGCATCCTGCCAAGAGACGTTGATCACCGGCCGCCTGCCGCGCCCCCATCTTTCATCACCCGGCTGATCACGGCCGATCGCCTCACAAAAATAACCATACTCGTCTAAAGTCACAGGGTAACGCCCCAGCGCGAAAGGCCTCCTGATGGTTACCAGGTGCTGCGGGCCTTCGTTATCGCCTCGTCCCTCTTCATCCTCAGGCGAGCCCATCAAGAACTCACCCGCCGGGATCACCACCATTTCCGGGCACCAGGGCTCGTCAATATCGCGAAACACCGTGCCGGGTGCGCGGGGCATGTTGGCGATGATCGTAGTAACGGGAGGGGCTTCTCTTGCTGTCGGCGTCTTCAACCATTCGATCAGATGACCAAGCCAGCCGAGGCTGTAAGAGGAGGAGGCGTTAAGCTCATCGATGAGTTCCTCGTTCCGGAGCAGGAAGCCGCCGGCCGAACGGCTGGCTTCCGCCGCAGCGTTCTTGCTAATGCCAGCAAAAATTTTACCGGTGGCGGCCTCCGCGCTTGCGCTCAGGAAATTACGGTTGGTGCTAAGCGCGAGAAGGGCCCGGCGGTTGGCGTTGACGCCATCTTTGCTCGGTTGGTTGATATCCTTGAGGATCGCTTTGGTGCGCTCCGTTGCATGATCACTTACCTCGGCAGCATCGCTTAGTTCTGGGGACCAGACGCGCATACGCTCCTCTGCCGCCATCTGGTCCTGATCGGCCTTGGCCTGCAGCATTTCGCCTTCATTCGTGGACAGGATGAAGGGACCGTGGAGGCCGAGCAGGTTGGAGAGGGCCGCTTGCTGATGATCTTCCAAATCAGGCAGGGGATCGAGGCGGTCAACGTCCCGCTTGTTGGCGAGCACCCAGTTCTGCAACTCCAGACCGTAGCGATAAACATCGGTTAGCTGAATCTCACTCAGCAGTCCGCTAATAGCTTCACGATACGCCCTGACATTGTCGATCAGAGGGCCAAACACATTCTGACCAGCCTCGCCATGAAATGAATTCAAGAAATCGTCGGCAGCTTTCTGCAATCCCTCCTGAAGGGAACGAAGGCGAGGGTCATTGTCGGTTACTTCGGAGGGCTCGTCGCGAGCGCGATCAATCCTGCCGTCT
Organism: Pseudomonadota bacterium; assembly: GCA_039197065.1. Lineage (GTDB taxonomy): Bacteria > Pseudomonadota > Alphaproteobacteria > Geminicoccales > Geminicoccaceae > JANQPX01. The sequence goes on from JBCCUL010000001.1 coordinate 228,743, forward strand.
TTGTTTAGCTCGAAGCGAATGCCAAGACCCTGCTCTGGTATAATCGGCGGGGCGTCTTTTGCGAAACGTTCGGAAGCCGCCTTCATCTGTATTGCCAGATTGAAGGCGCGTTCTTTGATTCGTGGCGAGTTGCGCAGGTCGAAAGCTGCATCGCGCCAGTCGGCGTATTGTCGCTTATAGAAAACTTCTGCGATCGTGTTGCTGCTGCGCTGATCCATCTCCTCCAGCACATCCGCCTTGATCAAATAGATCGGCAAGATGAGATCCTGCCTTCCCACTTGCTTTTCCAGCTCCAGAAACGCTGCGGCCTCCGCCCGGCATTGCAGGCTTGAAAAGTAAGACGGGGTAAGGACCGGTATGAGAAAGCGTGCTCCCACTAGCGCATCTTCAATTCGATCTGGCCAATGTTCGCCAAAAGCGATCCCGTCCTTGTCCTGAAAGATCTCAAAAGGTTCGCCGGTGAGTGCCCGCATGCCGCGCTGTAGCTCCCTACGAAGCCAGGTGATGCCACCGTCTAAAAATTCATCATCAGCATGGGCATAGCTCAAGAACGCTTGTGGCAGTGCTGGATCGTCAGCCATCGACAGGCGGCCTTCTCATATTCAGATCGACCATGAATATTAGAGTACGCTAACCGAACCCTGGGCGCAGGTGAACCCAATAAAATGCTCAGCCTGCCAGCGCTGCCCCTTATCGAGCAATGCGCTGTTCCGATTGTCGATCGAACAGGTGGGCGTGGCTGGTTTCGGCCTTGATGCCGACGGTCTCGCCGATAGCTTTTCGCATGTGGCGCGAGCCGCGGGCGGCGATGTGTTGATTGCCGGCGGTGATGGTGACCAGGACGGACTCGCCGGTGAGTTCTGTGGCGTAGACTGGGGCGTCGAAATCGCCCTGGCCGGCTTCAACGACCGTGAGGTCTTCCGGTCGTATACCAAGGACGAGGTTCGTCCGGGTGTCGCCGCCGACATTGGGCACGCGGACGCCTTCGGCCTCGAATGCGCCGTTGTTGGTGCTGCCGACGATGAGGTTCATCGCGGGGGAGCCGATGAAGCCGGCGACGAACAGGTTGGCGGGGCTGTCGTAGATTTCTTCCGGCGGGGCGAGCTGCTGGATGACGCCGTGGTTCATGACGGCGACGCGGTCGGCGAGGGTCATCGCCTCGATCTGGTCGTGGGTGACGTAGATCGTGGTGGTCGCCAGCTCATGCTGCAGATGTTTCAATTCGGCGCGGGTCGACACCCGCAGCTTGGCGTCGAGGTTGGACAAGGGCTCGTCCATCAAGAACACCTTGGGTTCACGCACGATCGCGCGCGCCAGCGCCACCCGCTGACGCTGGCCGCCGGAGAGCTGGCGCGGTTTGCGATCCAGCAATTCACCGAGCTGCACGCGCCGGGCGGCGAGTCCGATGCGATCATCCCATTCCGACTTCGGCACGCCGCGCACCTTCAGCGGATAGGAAATATTTTCGCGCACTGTCATGTGGGGGTAGAGGCCGTAATTCTGGAAGACCATGGCGACGTCCCGGTCCTTCGGCAGATCGTCATTGACCATGCGATCGCCGATCCAGATTTCTCCCGACGTTGGCTCCTCCAGCCCTGCTACCATGCGCATGGTCGTGGTCTTGCCGCAGCCGGAGGGGCCGAGCAGCACAAGAAATTCCTTGTCCTTGATATCAAGCGATTGGTTGTCGACGCCGACCACATCGCCCCAGCGCTTGGTGATATTCTCCAGACGAACCCCGGCCATCTGTTTAGTGCTCTCCGCATTTGATTCTGGATAGCTTCATCGCATGTCGCTCCCGACGTTCAAGGACTTGGGCGCAAACCGTCGAGCCAAGCACCTCCGTTCCGAGTCCATGGTGTGACCACGTCACCTGACGGCGCCCATGGTCATGCCCTGGACGAAGTGTTTTTGAATGATGAGGGCGAGGACGAACATCGGCAGCATGATGATGATGCCTGCGGCGGCGAGGAGGTTCCAGAGGTCGCCTTCCTCCGCCTTGAAGAGGGCGAGGCCGACGGGGAGAGTGACGGCCTCATTCGTCGTAAGGATGAGCGCAAACAAGAAATCGTTCCAGGCGATGATGAAGCAGAAGATCGCGGCGGTGATGATGCCGGGGGCGGCCATGGGCAGCACGATGTTTCTGATGACCTGCCAGCGGGTGGAGCCGTCAACGAGGGCGGCTTCCTCGGTATCCATAGGGATGCCGTCGATGAAGCCTTTGATCATCCAGACGGCGAACGGCATGACGATCGAGAGGTTGACGATGATCAGGCCGAGGCGGGTGTCGAGGATGCCGAGATCGCGGAACATGAGGAAGAAGGGGAGCACGATGACGACGGCCGGCACGAACTGCGTCGCCAGGATCATGACGAACATGATGCGCTCTCCCTTCAGCCTAAAGCGTGAGAAGGAATAGGCTGCCATGGTGGCGAGCGGGATCGCGATCAGCACGGTGACAAAGGCGACGATGGTCGAGTTGAAGAGCTTTTCATGCAGGTCGTAGGGCGACTGGAAGACGGTCTCGAAATTTTTGAAGGTCGGCGTGAAGAACAGCTTCAGCTGGTAGACGTCGACATGGGTCTTGAAGGCGGCCATGGCGATCCAGAGGATCGGGATCATCATCACGGCGGCGACGAGCAACACCAGTGCGTCGCGGATGCCAGCGTAGACTTTCTGTTTTTGCTTGTTTGTCATCGCTCAGTCCCGCCGGAAGACGTAGCGTGTGTAGAGATAGGTGAGCACGATCATGGGCAGTACCATGATCCAGGCGATCGAGGCGGCGAAGCCCATGTCGTAATATTTGAAGCCGTTGAAGTAGGCGTAGTGGGCGAGGGTCTGCGTCGCCGTGCCGGGGCCGCCATTGGTAAGCATGTAGATCTGATCGAAGGTCTTGATGGAGAAGATCGACTTCAGGATTGTGACGATCGCCAGCACCGGCATGAGCTGCGGCAAGGTCACGTCTTTGAACGCCTGCCAGGCGGATGCGCCGTCGACATAGGCGGCTTCAATCGTCTCCTTTGGCAGAGCCGCGATCCCGCCGATCAGGACGAGCGTGATGAAGGGAATCCACCCCCAGACATCCGCCATCACGCAGACCGCGAAGGCGAGCGTCGGGTTGGAGAGCCAGGCGACTTCGGCAAGCGGCGGAAAGAGGATGCCGAAAAAGGCGTCGAACAGGCCGAATTCCGGATTGAACATGAACCGGAACGAAACGCCGACGAGGGCAGGGGACATGGCGAAGGGGAGGATGAGAAGCGTTCTGACCGTGAGCCGAAGCTTGCCGCCTGGTGCCAGGAGCAGTGCGATGCCGAGGGCGATCAGAACGGTGAGGCTGACGGTCAGGGTGGAGTAGAGCGTCGTGACCCAGGTGGCGTTCCAGAAAGCGGGCTCCTCGAACAGCGCCCACTCATAGTTCTCGAACCCGATGAAGGGACCGGGCACGTTCGACTTGGATAGGCGCCAGGTGCGGAACGAGAGTATAAGCGACTGGATCAACGGCCAGATCGCCGTCACGAACACCACGGTGACGGCAGGCAGCACCAGCAGGTATTTGAGATGACGGTCGCGCATCTTTTTTGTTACCTGCGCGAGCTAGTGATGGGTGGCGTTGGTGTGATGCATCGTCAGCTCAATCCCATCGTTTGCCAAATGTTAACCCCTGCTCATTAAGCTCCGTTTTCTGGTCCATGCGATCCTGGGAATCCGCCCGCCCGCCGAGTTTGGTAGGGCTAGGCTCGGATTCCCAGGATCGCATGGACCAGATCGTCATTGTCGCGCTCGGTGGTTAAGGAATGGTCAATCTCAGTGGGCTTTCGCCGGTGTCTTGGCAGGTTTTTGAAGGATGTGTCTCCCGCCACGTCTCCAATCAGCGCGCCAATCGGACGGGCAGCCTCACAGGCAAGTCTGGGTGACCCGCTCTAGGGTAGGCTGCCCGTTCTATAGACTAGTAGTAGCCGGCGCGTCTCAGGATTTTTTCGGCGCGTTCGGCGGCGTCGGTCATGAGCTGTTCGACGTCACCGCCGGAGGCGGCTTCGGCGATCGCGGCGGAGAGGATGTCTCCGATTTCCGGCCATTCCGCGATTTGCGGCATGATGTCGGACTCCTCGAGGGATGCCCAGGCGGCTTCCTGGATGTTGTCGTTGGCCGCATTGACCTCCGGGTCCTGCAGGTTGGCGATATGGGTCACGACATTGTTGACGATCGACTTGCCGGCGACCTCACGCTCGGTGGCGTTGGCCTTCTCCATCTCGGGATTGGAGAGCCATTTCAGGAACTCCCAGGCGGCCTCCTGGTTCTCCGAGTAGGAGGACACCGAGAAGGGCATGGAGATGGCGTAGGTGACCGAGCGGTCCCGATAGGTGGGAAGACCAGTGAACGCGACTTGTTCCTTGGTAAGCGTCGAACTCTCCGGGTTGGTCATCGGCGAGTAGGCCCACCACCAGACCGGGATCATCGCCGAATTGCCTTGGGTGAAGCTCTGGCGTGCGTCCTGTTCAACGAAGGAGAGGGACGCGGGATTGGTCACCTTATGCTCGGTGTGCAGCGCTATATAATCCTTGGTCGCCTGAATGCCCTCTTCAGACGCCCAGATCGGCTTGAAGTTCTCGTCGAACACGTCGGCGCCTGCGGACCAGAGGTAGTTCAGCCAGATGAACAGGTTCTGGCGATTGCCGTCATTGTGGTAGTAGAGCGCGAGCGGCTCGATGTCTTTTTCCGAGGAGCGGATGGCAGTGCCAGCGGCGATCACATCATCCCAGCTTGTCGGCGCTGCCAAGCCGAGCTCGTCGAAGATGTCCTTTCGGTAGAACATCAGCATGGCGTGCGCACGCAGCGGGAAGCCCAGCGTCTTGCCTTCGAACTGCGCGGACTTCGCAAACGCGCCGGGATAGCGATCCATCGAAATGCCGTCGCGCGCCATCCACTCGTCGATCGGCTGCAGCCAGTGGGCGTTAGGCGGGCCCCAGCTGTCGAGATAGTTCACGACGTCGAAGCTGCCATCGGCGGCCACGCCGACGGCTGAAACTTTCTCTTGCAGGGCCGTGAAGGGGATGAATGTCCACTCGGTCTCGATGCCGGTGAGTTCGGTGAATTCGTCGTCACGCAGCATCAGCCCGTCGAACTGCGGCGTCACGACGGACAGGATATTAAGTTTGGTACCCTCGTGAGGTTTGCCGGGGGTTAAGTCGTAGGGCAGATCCTCCGCGATCGCTGAACTGACGATCCCCAAAACAAAGGCAGCGCCAACAGCTGCCGCCGTCAGATGTCGTCCGGCCATTTTCATCGATGTCTCCCTGATTGTTTGCAGCTGACCGCCGATAGTTTTGTTGATGCAATCGTATTCATTCCAGCGCTATCATATGCCGCCTTTCGATTCAACGTTCGATTGCCGCCTCATTGTTCGTCCGGTGAGCATTTTCCCGAGCGCTAGAAAAGGCTTGCCATTATCATTGGCGGATCGCTAGGTTTCAACGCATACCTATGCAAGTTGAGGCCCGCATCGGGCCGTCGGGGAGCGTCATGGCCGAGATCCAGCTGCGCAACATCACCAAGCGCTGGGGTAGCTTCGTCGGCGTCGACAATTTTGATCTTACGATCGCCGATCGCGAGTTTCTGGTGCTGCTCGGACCGTCGGGTTGCGGCAAGACCACGACTATGCGCATGGTCGCCGGCCTCGAAGACGCGACCGACGGGGATATCCTGATCGGTGGGCGCGTCGTCAACGATCTCGAGCCCAAGGACCGGGACGTTGCCATGGTCTTTCAGTCCTACGGCCTCTACCCGAACATGAATGTCTACGAGAATATCCGCTTTCCACTGAAAGTCCGGAAGGTGGATCCTGCGACCCACGACCAGCGGGTGAAGCGCGCGGCCGAGATGGTCGAGCTCACCGAGTTTTTTCATCGAAAGCCTGCCGAGCTTTCCGGCGGTCAGCGCCAGCGCGTGGCACTCGCCCGCGCCATCGTGCGCGAGCCCACCGTGTTCCTGATGGACGAGCCGCTCTCCAACCTGGACGCCAAACTCCGCGTCTCGACCCGCGCGCAGATCAAGAACCTGCAACATGAGCTCAAGGTCACGACGATCTACGTCACCCACGACCAGATCGAGGCGATGACGCTTGCCGACCGCGTGGTGGTCATGAACCGCGGCGTCATTCAGCAGGTCGGCACACCCACCGACATCTACGACCATCCCGCCAACACCTTCGTCGCCGGCTTCATCGGCTCCCCGGCGATGAACCTCATGGAAGGCCGGCTGGAAGCCGGGGTCTTTACCGGCGAGAATGTCCGCATTGCCGGACTGGATGGCCCCGATGGGCCGGTGATACTCGGCTATCGTGCAGAGGATGCAGAGGTCAGTGACGGCGTCGGGCAGATCGAAGCTGATGTCTACACGATCGAGCTTCTCGGCGATGCCACCATGATCACGGTTCGCGCCGCCGGCGCTTTCGTTTCGGTCAAGGCCGGCAAGGACTATCGCACCGAGATCGGCAAGCAGGTGGCAATCGCTGTCGATCCGAGCATCTGTCATCTCTTCCATCACCAGACCGGTGAGCGGCTGGGATCGGGATGATGGCGGTTCACGTCACAATGCTAGCTTCATATCCACGGGAGGTTTGAAATGTTGAAGAAGCTTCTGCTCGCAGGCGCCATGTCGCTGGCTGCGACCACCGCTTACGCCGACTGCGCGTTCGAGAATGACGTGCCCGTCAAGTCGTTGTCGGCAGGCTTCGAGGCCTGGAAGGCTGTTACCGACGCCATGGCCGAATGCGGCAACGTCCAGGCCGAGCTTGATCAGGAATTCCGCACCAAGCAGCCGGCGGGCTTCGCTGCCAATCCGTCCCTCTATCATATCGGCGGTGTGGCCAACGGAACCCTGGTGCCGCTCCTGAATGAAGGTACGATCCGTCCGCTCGACGATCTGGTCGCCGCCCACGGCCAGCAGCTCAGCCCGAACCAGCTCATCAAGGTGGACGGCCAGATCATGGCCATCTCGATGATGGTGAACGCCCAGCATCTTATGTACCGCGAGGACATCCTGAGCGACCTCGGCATCGAGGTTCCGGCGAGCTATGACGACGTTATCGCCGCGGCCGAGAAGATCAAGGAAGCCGGTGTTGTCGATTACCCGCTCGGTGGCACCCTCGAGAGTGGTTGGAACCTCGCCCAGGAATTCGTGAACATGTATTTCGGCTTCGGCGGCGAGTTTGTCGACGCCTCCAGCCAGCCGACCATCAATAATGAGAACGGCGTCAAGGCGCTCGAGATGATGAAGCGCCTAACCGACTACATGGACCCCGAATATCTGGTCGCCGATTCGACTTACGTGCAGCAGCAGCTCCAACAGGGCAAGGTCGCCATGGCCAATCTCTGGGGCAGCCGCGCAGGCGCCGTGAACGATGAAGGTGAAAGCCAGGTGGTCGGCAAGGTGACTATGGCCAAGGCGCCAGCCGCTGTGCCGGGCAGCATTCCCGCCTCCACCGTCTGGTGGGACGGCATCGTGATCGCCAAGAACATCTCGGACGAAGAAGCTGAGGCCGCCTTCAAGGTCGCCATGGAAGGCCTCGACACGGAGATGGTCCAGGGCGCCAATGACGCGGCTGTCTGGCTGGTCGAAGGCTTTGAGACCGGCCCGCTCTCAAAGGGCGTGATCGAGACCGTCGTCGCCGGCACCAAGTCCTATCCCGCCAGCGCCGAGATGGGCCTGATGCACACCGCACTCGGCAACGGTATCGCCGACTTCCTGAACGGCGACAAGGACGCCGCCACGACCCTCGCCGACATCGAAGCCGCGTACCTCACCGCCGCCAAAGAAGCCGGCCTCGTCCAATAGTGGCGCGGCCACCTCGTTGACTCGGAGTCGCTGGTGGGAGGGGTTTGTGGATTAGCCTTCCACCGGCGGCGACAAAGGATGAAGCGAGCGAGTCGAAACTTGAAAGAGTGGACTCCAAACAGCCGGTGGGAAGCGAAGTTGATCGAGCGTCCCTCCGGTGACTGACGATGCATCAAGCGGCCTTGCCCCATTCGGGGTTTGGCCACCGGCAAACCTAAGAGAGAAGAGGGACTGATGAAGTTTAAGACATTTGCCGCGTTCGTCGGCCCCTCGCTCTTTTTGATGTTGCTGTTCATTGCGGCGCCGCTGATCAGCGTCTTCATGCAGAGCTTCTATCTCGAACAGCCCATCATCGAGACGGTCGAGGTCGAAAGCTGCACGCCCGGTTTCCCCGATCCCATCTGCACTATCGAGACACGGACAAGGCCAGTGCTTGACGAGAACGGGCAGGTGCAGACCGTGACCCGCTTCGTCGGCCTGGAGAGCTATCGCAACGTCATCCAGCCGGAACGCGCGCTCGCAGCCCTGGGGGCGTTCGACTTCGGTGCGTTGCTCACGATCGATTTCTGGAAAGCGCTACGCTTCACGCTCACCTTCACCCTGATCACCCTGCCGTTGGTGATCGGCATCGGCCTTTTGATTGCAGTAACGGTCAACAATACGGTGCGTTCGATTCGCGGCCCGATCATCTTCGTCTCGTTGCTGCCCTTTATCATCACGCCCGTGATCGGCGCGCTTTCCATCAGATGGCTGTTTATCGGCGATGGCATCATGACTGCCTTTCTCGAATGGTGGCTCGACCGCGACATCGCCATGTTCGCCCAGGGCTGGACCATCGAGCTCTTGATGCTGTTCTATCGCGTCTGGCACGTAGCACCCTTCGCTTTCGTCATATTCTACGCCGGCCTTCAGACGGTGAATCAGGACACCCTGGAGAGCGCCATCGTCGACGGCGCCAGCCGTTTCGAGCGCCTTCGTTACGTCATCGTCCCCCATCTGATGCCGCTCATCATCTTCATCTCGCTCATTCACCTGATGGACGCTTATCGCGTCTTCGAGGAGATCATCGGCTTTTCCAGCCAGGCCCATCTCATATCACTGCAGTTCCTGACCTATGACTTCCTCGTGCCCGACGACAGCGGCAACCGATCGATTTCCCGCGCCTCCGCCAGCGCCATGCTCACCATGGTCGGCATCGTCATCCTCCTGGTGCCGCTGATCATGCGGACCTGGCGCGATCACCGTGGAGGCCGGCTATGAGCACGCCCAGAGCGCTCCAGCAGCCGCTTGCCCTTCGCCTCAGCTCGATAGGCTTCCTGGCCTTCTGGTGTCTGCTCGCCGCCTTTCCGCTGTTCTGGATCCTGGTGATGAGCTTCAAGATCCCGGTGGACAGCTTTGCCGCCAACCCGATCTCGGTGATCTTCGGCCCGGCGACGCGTGCAGCCGGCAAGGGCTTGTCGATCATCGACATCGTCGTTGGAGCCGTCGCTCTCTTGGCGACGGGCATGCTCGCCACCCGCTGGTTGCCGAGGGCGGTCCAGACACATTCGCCCAACGGCTTGATTGCACTCGGCTGGATCATCGGCTCGCTGGTTTTCGCCATCGGCTTCATCCTCGTTTTCTTCGGTCTTTTGCCGCCGGTCCTTAACATCCTGAACGGCATCCTCGGCCCCGTCGGTTCGCCGATCATCGGCCTCACCACCGAGCATTATCAGGCCGTCTGGTGGGACAATGAGTTCTACCGAAATTTCCTGAACTCGCTCCTGGTCACCGCAGGCGTCGTCACCATCTCGCTCACCGTCGGAACGTTCGCCGGCTATGGTCTCGCGCGCTACGGTTCGCAGCTGGCGTTCTGGCTCCTGATCGCAGCGTTGATCTTCCGAGCCCTTCCGCACTCGGTTCTGGTCGCCGGCTATCTGCCGCCCTTTATCAACTCTTCGGAGATCCTCCGCCCGTTCCTGGGCGATGCGGCGCCGACGCTCTACGGCCAGCCCTGGGCGGTGATTGCGGTGCTGGTCTCGATCAATCAGCCCTTCACCATCTGGATGCTGCGCTCCTTCTTCCAGAACATCCCGACCGAGCTGGACGAAGCCGCGCGCGTCGATGGTTGCTCTCACTTCGAAGCCTTTCGCCGCGTCATCATGCCGGTGATGTGGCCTGGTGTGATCACCACGGGCCTCTTCAGCTTCCTGCTCGCTTACAACGATTTCCTGGTGACCTCGCTTCTCCTCGATGCGCAAAATCAGACCATGGTCCCGGCGATCGTCGGCTACTTCAACCGTGAGACCACGACCACCGATCAGGTCGAGGCCATCGCTGCCGCCGTCTCGATCACCGCGCCGCTTTTCCTTCTGGTGATGGTGTTCCAGCGCCAGATCGTGAGTGGCCTGACAGCGGGGGCGGTGAAGGGGTGATGATATGAATCAGGAAATCATCCAAGCTCTCCTCACCCGCGATGCCGATATGAGCAAGACGGACGAAACGCGTCGTGTCATCGAGGGCATGGTCGAGGCGCTGAACGATCATCGCATCGACGACATCGGCGAGTTTTTTTCGGAAGACTTCGTCTGGCGCGGCAATACCGGCTGCGGCACCAAGCGCGGCCTCAAGGAATTCCAGGACAATTGGCAACGCCCGTTTCAGGCCGCCTTCTCCGGCAAGGTCTGCATCGACGAAGCGCGGCTTTTCATGGGTGAATGGGCTGCGGGCTTTGGCGCACAGCATGCCGTGCACAGCGGCACCTTTATGGGCGTCCCTCCGACCAACAAAAAAATCGAAATCCGCTATATGGATTTCTGGAAAGTCGTTGACGGCAAAATCATCGAAAACTGGGTCAGCGTCGACTTCCCGCATGTGCTCGCACAACTCGGCGTTGACGCGTTCGACGGCGAAGGCTGGGAGCATTATGACAGCGGGGCCAAAGTCGCGCCGGTCGCACCGTGACCTGGTTCACTTGGTAAGGAGTAATCTAGGGCAATGCCTGAATACCTGAAACGCGGTAAACCCGAAGCCGATCGCGCAGAAGATGACGCGAAGGTACGTGCTACAGTCGAAGGCATCCTCGCCGACATCGAGGAGCGCGGCGATGCGGCCGTGCGCGAACTCTCCGAAAAATTCGACAATTACGCGCCCGAGAGCTTTCGCCTGAGCGAGCAGGACATCGAAGCCGCCATGTCCAAGATGGCGCCGCGTGATCTCGAGGACATCAAATATGCCCAGGCGCAGATCCGCCGCTTCGCCGAAGCACAGCGCGCCTCGATGACGGACATCGAAATCGAGACCGAGCCCGGCGTCATCCTCGGCCACAAGAACATTCCGGTGCAGTCGGTCGGCTGCTATGTGCCGGGCGGCAAGTTTCCGCTGATCGCCGCAGCCCACATGTCGGTGCTCACCGCGTCCGTCGCCGGCGTGCCGCGCATCCTTGCCACATCGCCGGCGCAGCAGGGAGAGCCGCATCCGGCGATCGTCACCGCGATGCATCTCGGCGGTGCGCACGAGATCTATGTCCTTGGCGGCATTCAGGCGGTTGGTGCGATGGCGCTTGGCACCGAGAGCATCGCGCCTGTCGATATGCTGGTCGGCCCTGGCAATGCGTTCGTCGCTGAAGCCAAGCGTCAGCTTTTCGGCCGCGTCGGTATCGACCTGTTCGCCGGCCCGACCGAGACGCTTGTGGTTGCCGATGAAACCGTCGACGCCGAGATGTGTGCGACCGATCTTTTGGGCCAGGCCGAGCATGGCTATGACAGCCCAGCCGTCTTCGTCACCAACTCCCGCCGCCTCGCCGAAGATACCATGGCGGAGATCGACCGGATCTTGCAGATCCTACCGACTGCGAAGACCGCGTCCGTTTCTTGGCAGGACTATGGCGAAGTCATTCTTTGCGACTCGTATGAAGAAATGCTGGAGGTCGCCGAGGATATCGCGTCCGAACATGTGCAGATCATGACCGATCGGGACGACTGGTTCCTCGACAACATGACCGCCTATGGCGCGCTCTTCCTCGGCCCGCGCACCAACGTCTCCTACGGCGACAAATGCATCGGCACCAACCACACGCTGCCCACCAAGAAGGCGGGGCGTTACACCGGCGGTCTTTGGGTCGGCAAGTTCCTGAAGACGCACACCTACCAGAAGGTCATGACCGACGAGGCGTCCGCCAAGATGGGCGAATATTGCTCGCGGCTTTGCATCATGGAAGGTTTCGCCGGCCATGCCGAGCAGGCGAATGTGCGCGTGCGTCGTTACGGTGGCCGCAACATTCCCTATGGCGGGGCTGCGGATTAATGAAGCTACCGACCACGCCAAGCTTCCGCCTGGACGGTAAACGGGCGCTGGTCGCCGGCGCGTCGTCGGGCATCGGCCTCGGCGCTGCCGTCGCTCTTGCCGAAGCCGGCGCTCATGTCGTGATGGCTGCGCGCGGCGAGGATCGATTGCGCGATGCGGTTGCGGCAATGACCGATGCTGGCCATTCCGCTGAGCCGCTGATCTTCGATGTCGCCGACATCGAGTCGATGAACGACAAGCTTGCGCCGTTCGGTGCGTTCGACGTGCTCGTCAACTCGGCGGGCATCGCACGGCACGCACCCGCCGTCGAGACCGACCCTGCCAACTACGACGCGGTCATGGCAGCGAACGTCAGGGGCGCCCACTTCCTCGCTTCCGCCGTCGCCAAGTCCATGCTGGCCGCCAAGCGGCCCGGCTCGATCATGACGATTTCCAGTCAGATGGGGCATGTCGGCGGCGTCGACCGCTCGGTTTATGCGGCGTCCAAGCATGCGGTCGAGGGCATGACCAAGTCGATGGCGATCGAGTGGGGACCGAAGGGCATTCGCGTCAACACCATCTGCCCGACCTTCATTCGCACGCCGCTTACCGAGCAGACCTTCGAACGTCCGGAACGTGTTGACTGGATCAAATCAAAAATAAAACTCGGCCGGGTCGGCGAGGTCGAGGATATCATGGGTGCTGTTGTGTTCCTCGCCTCTGACGCCTCCGCGCTCATCACCGGCGCATCCCTCCTGATCGACGGTGGCTGGACGGCGGGCTGATGGGCGGGGCGAGGGTCACATCGATCCAGGTGGCGAAGAGGGCAGGGGTCAGCCAGTCCGCCGTCTCGCGCGTGTTCACGCCCGGCGCCAGCGTCTCGCAAAAGACCAAGGACAAAGTCAAGAAGGCCGCCGAAGAGCTCGGCTATCGCCCGAACGTGCTCGCCCGCTCTCTGATCACCGGCCGCAGCCGCATGATCGGGCTGCTGGTCGCTTATCTGGAAAACTATTTCTATCCGGAGGCGTTGGAAAAACTCTCGAACGCGCTCCAGAAAAAAGGCTATCACGTCCTCGTCTTCATGGCCGAGAAGACCACCGGCAATATCGACAAGGTGCTGGACGAGATCCTGGATTATCAGGTCGACGGCATCATCATGGCCTCGGTCGATATCTCGTCCGGCCTGGCGGCGCGTTGCCAGGCTGCCGGCGTGCCGGTGGTGCTGTTCAATCGCAATCAGGATGACGAGCGCCTTTCGGCAGTGACGTCCGACAATGTTGCCGGTGGCCGCAAGATCGCCGACTTTCTGATCCGCGGTGGCCATCAACGCATCGGCTATATCGCCGGCTGGGAAGGGGCGTCGACCCAGCGCGACCGCGAGGCCGGATTCCGACGGGGCCTCGCCGAGCATGACGTCGCGCTCTATGCCCGTGACAGCGGCGCGTTCCGTTATGAAGAGGCGCAGGCCGCGGCCTTGCGCATGTTCGACAGAGCGGATCGGCCGGACGCCGTGTTCATCGCCAACGATCACATGGCGTTCGCCGTCATGGACGTGTTGCGCAGCGAACTCGGCCTTGACGTCCCTGGGGATGTCTCCGTGGTCGGCTTTGATGACGTGCCGCTCGCTGCCTGGCCGGCCTATAATCTGACCACCGTCCGCCAGCGCGCCAATTCGATGGTCAAGGAAACCGTCGCGACCCTGCTCGCCCATATCGAGCATCGTCAGACGACGCCGCGTCGTATCGCGATCGAAGGGCCGCTAATCGTGCGCGGCTCGGCCCGCAAACCCGAGGACTGGAGCGAATGAAAGGTTTCGATCCCAAGTGGCGCGACTTGCCGGACTATATTCTCGGCATCACCAAGGCGATCTGGGAAGACCGTGACATCGCCGGGTTGCATCATTGGTACACTGACGATCTCGCCGTGCGCACGCCGGCATCGGTGGTGCGCGGCAACAAAGATGTCATCGCAGCGACCATGGCGACGCTCGCCGAGTTTCCGGACCGCCAGCTCCTCGGCGAGGATGTGATCTGGTCCGGCGACGAGGATGAAGGCTTTCTCTCCTCCCACCGCCTGCTTTGCCTCGCCACCCACAGCCGACCCGGTGTCTATGGAGAGCCGACCGGCAAGCGATTGGCCTATCGCGTGTTGGCGGATTGTGCGGCGATCAATGATCAGATCTATGACGAGTGGATGGTGCGCGATCAGGGCGCGATCGTCCGCCAGCTCGGCCTCGATCCGAAGGACTACGCGCGCGATCTGATCGAACGTGAGGGCGGTCCCGAGAACTGCGTCAAGCCGATCACGCCTGACAATGACATCACCCCTCGCTACACCGGTCGCGGGAATGACCACGAGATCGGCCAGCGCCACGCCGAGATCCTGACCAGGATCATGGGTGCCGAAATGTCAGTGATCCCCGCCTGTTATGATCGCGCCTGCCATCTCGAACTGCCGGGCGGCGTCACCGACCACGGCCATACCGGCGCCGACCAGTTCTGGATGGGCCTGCGCGCCAGCTTCCCGTCGGCCGAGTTCAGCATCGACCATCAGATCGGCCGCTCAGATGAAGGCATGCCCGATCGCGCCGCCATCAGATGGTCGCTGCACGGTCGGCATGACGGCTGGGGAACCTTCGGGGCGCCGACGGGCGCCAACGTTTACATTATGGGCATTAGTCACGCGGAGTTCGGGACGTGGGGACTTAGGCGCGACTACACGCTGATCGACGAGACCGCGATCTGGAAGCAGATCCTATTGCAGACAGGATAGATCATGACACCCCAAGAGATGGAAAAGCGAATTGTCCGCTATGGCGATATGAAGCCTTGCAAGACAGCGTTCATCGACACGCACACTCCCGGTTCCGATCAGAAGGAGAACTTCACGATCATCGGCGGCGGCGTCTCCGAGAGCCCGGATCAGCATGTCCATATCAAGGAAACGCCCGGCTTCAACATCGGTGCCGCCGGTCAGCCGCCGAAATGCCGGAATTCGCTCCACTCGCACCGCACCGCCGAGGTTTTCTTCGTCCTTAAAGGCAAGTGGCGGTTCTTCTGGGGGCGTTACGGTACCGCGGGCGAGGTGACGCTCGAAGAGGGTGACATCTTCAACATCCCAACCGGCATTTTCCGTGGCTTCGAGAATATCGGCACCGACTACGGCATGATCATGGCGATCCTCGGTGGCGACGATGCCGGCGGCGGCGTCATCTGGGCGCCCCAGGTGATCGAAGAAGCGCGCGATCACGGCCTTGTCCTCGGCGAAAACGGCTCGCTCTACGACACCAAGAAAGGCGAGGCCCTGCCGGAGGGTATCGCGCCAATGCCCGTCCTCAGCGAGGACGAGCTTACTCAATTTCCGGAGACGCCGGTCAACGATGTCGTGCCCGCTTACGTCGCGCGCTATCAGGACATGATGGCGTTGGCGTCGCGCCAACCCGCTGACGTCATCGGTGAGCATGCGTTGATCAAGGATCGCCCTGGCTTTGACGTTGACTTCCTGACGCGCGGCTCGATCGACGTTGCGCCCTACACCACCGAGCGCCACGAAATCATCATGATCATGCGCGGCCACTGGCAACTTGGCTGGGAAGGTGGACGGGCGACTCTCGCGCCTGGCGATGTCTGCGCCGTGCCGCCCGGTCTCGCCCGTGCACTCACGCCTGCGATGACCGGCGAAGCCAGCCTCTTCCGCGTCCGCAACACCTCGGACCCCGCAGGGCCGACTCGGACTTCGTTGACTTAAGGATTGAGACTGTGACGAGAATTCTGACCACCCATGTCGGCTCACTGCCGCGTTCACAGGCCGTCGCCGACTTCATCTTCGCCCGTGAACGCGAAGAGGATTATGACCAGGCCGCCTTCGATGCTTGCATGACGGAGGCGGTCGACGAGACCGTGCGTCGGCAAAAGGATTGCGGCATTGACATCGTCTCCGATGGCGAGACCTCCAAGATCTCCTATTCAACTTACGTCAAGGATCGCTACACTGGCTTCTCCGGCGATAGCCCGAGAAACGCGCCCGCGGATCTGAAGCTCTTCCCGAGTTTTCTCGAACGCCTCGCCAATGCAGGCGGCACACCACAGTTCGCGCGCCCTTGCTGTACCGGCGAGGTGACGCCGAAGGATGGGGACGATCTCAAGAAGGACCTTTCGAACCTTGGGACGGCGCTTGCCAAGCACGGTGTCGAACGCGCCTTCATGAACGCCGCATCGCCCGGCGTGATCTCGCAGTTTCTGCCGAACCAGCATTACCCCTCGCGCGAAAAATATCTCGCAGCACTCGCCGAGGCGATGCAGGGCGAATATGAAGAGATCGTCGAAGCCGGCCTCGACATCCAGCTGGACTGTCCTGACCTTGCTCTGGCCCGCCACGTCATCTACAGCGACCTTTCCGACGACGATTTCTTGAAGGCGGCCGATGGCCATGTCGACGCACTCAATCATGCCCTTCGCAACATCCCTCAGGAGAAAATCCGGGTGCATATCTGCTGGGGCAACTATGAAGGCCCGCATCTCTGCGACATTCCCATGGCCAAAGTCTTTTCGACCCTGATGCGCACCAAGTCGCGCTATGTGCTGTTCGAAACCTCCAATCCGCGCCATGCCCATGAATGGACGGTGTTTGAGGAAAGGAAGGCGGAAATCCCTGAGGATAAGATCCTTGTTCCGGGCGTGGTCGACACCACCACCAACTTCGTCGAGCATCCTGAATTGGTCGCTCAGCGCATCGGCCGCTTCGCCGATATCGTCGGGCAGGACCGCGTCATCGCAGGCACGGATTGCGGCTTCGGCACGTTCGCCGGCTTCGGTGCGGTCGATCCCGAGATTGCCTTTGCCAAACTGAAGACGCTCGCTGAAGGTGCAGCGATCGCATCCTCACGATGCTGACGAAACGGCGATGAGGTCGGAGACGGCCTCAACTCCCAGCGATGGTGAAGGCAAGCAGGAGGCGAACCCTAACATTCTATTGGGTGTGGCCTCGGCTGTCGCCGTCATCTTTATCTGGTCCGGGTTTATCGTCTTTTCTCGAGCCGGTGTCGTAACGAGCCTCACGGCCTTCGATATCACCGCACTTCGCTTCACTGTCGCCGGCCTGCTGGTCTTGCCCTTCGCTTATGCCTGGTGGCCGCGCCATCTGTCGCTCAAGGCGCAGGCGATCATGGCGCTTTGCGGTCCCGGCGCCGTCTATTCTATCCTCGTTTATCTCGGTTTGAGCGAGGCGTCCGCGGCCTATGGTGGTGTCTTCGCTAACGGATCGCTGCCGATCTTCACCCTGCTGCTGCTTTTCGTTCTCTCCGGCGAGCGTCCGAAGTCGCATCAGTTTATGGCGGTTGGGATCATTATGGCGGGCGGCGTGCTGCTCGGTTTACCCGGCATGATGGCCGGCGGCGCGGACGTTATGACGGGTATCGCCCTCTTTCTTTTCGGCTCGGCCATTCTGTCGGTCTATATCGTTGGCGTGCGACGCTGGGCGTTGACGCCAAAGCAGGCGCTGGCGCTGATCAATGTGCCGAACGCCCTGATTTTTTTGCCGCTCTGGTTCCTTTTTCTGCCAAGCGGCATTGCGGATGCCGATCTCTCGACGGTTCTTTTTCAGGCCGCGTTTCAGGGATTAGGGCCGGGCTTCCTGGCTGTCATCCTCTTCGCGCTCGCCGCCTTCCATCTGGGGCCGACGCCCACCGCCGGTTTTTCAGCCGCCGTTCCGGCAACGGCAGCCCTGCTCGCGGTTCCGGTCCTCTCGGAAGTGCCTGGCCCGATGGAGTGGGGCGGTATCGTCATCGTGACCGTCGGTCTGGCCCTTTTGGTGGCAAAACGCTGAGCCTCGCGGTCATCAGCGAATGCGATCACCTTCCTGCGTGAACAGATAGGCGTCGTCGGGACTGAACGTAAAGTCGACCATCTCACCGGCCTTGACCGGGCTGTAACCCTGCTGCTGAACGACCAGCTGCTCGCCGCTTGGTGAGTGTGCATAGACATAAGATTCGCCGCCGAGCTGTTCCGTCACCTCGGCCTGCAGTTCGATCTTGAAGTCGGCGCCATTCGCCATGGCGATATGTTCTGGACGAATGCCGAGCTGGACCGAACTGCCTGGGGCTGGCGCATCCTTTAACGGCAGTTTGAGCCTGGTGTCATGCTGGTCCACCAGGCCCACGGTTGCCAGCTGCCCGTCGACGCCATCGATCCGGCCCTTGATGAAGTTCATCTTGGGCGAACCGATGAAGCCGGCGACGAACTGGTTGTCGGGATCATTATAGAGATGAAGCGGCGAGCCGATCTGCTCGACATTGCCGGACCTAAGCACCACGATCTTGTCCGCAAGCGTCATCGCTTCGACCTGATCGTGGGTCACGTAGATCATGGTGGCCCCGAGGTCCTGATGCAGCTTTGCGATCTCGACGCGCATCTGCACGCGCAGCTCGGCATCCAGATTGGACAGCGGCTCGTCGAACAGGAAGACGCCGGGCTTGCGCACGATGGCGCGGCCGATCGCGACGCGCTGGCGCTGGCCGCCGGAAAGGGCCTTAGGCGTGCGATGCAGGAGTTGATCGAGCTGGAGAATGCGCGCCGCCTCGTCGACACGCTGCTTGATTTCGGCCTTGGGCATCTTCGCCATGCGCAGGCCGAAGCCCATATTCTGCTCGACGGTCATATGCGGGTAGAGGGCGTAGGACTGAAACACCATCGCGATGCCGCGCTCGGAGGCGTCGATGTCGTTCACCACCCGATCGCCGATCGCAATGGTGCCCTCGGTGATCTCCTCGAGCCCGGCAACCATGCGGAGAAGGGTGGACTTGCCACAGCCCGATGGTCCGACGAAGACGCAGAATTCACCTTCGTCGATGTCGAAGGAGACGCCGTGGATGACTTCGGTCGAGCCATAGCGCTTGACTACCTTGTCGAGTTTCAAGCCGGACACGCTTTTTGCCTCCCCCAAGAGAAATTGATCTCCGAACCGCCTTTTGGCAGGTTTGATAACACGCTAGGGTAACGTCAACAGAGCGTCAGTTGAAGGACTGAACGCATCTCGGCTCATTAGCGGCAAAAGCCGCAGACCATGGGAGGCTCGATAATGAACAGATATTTTGCCGGCGCCGCGTCGGCGCTTGCGCTCACCGGCTGGCTCGCCAGCACCGCACTCGCTGGCACCATCGTGATCAACGCCGACACGTCCGATCCGGCGCCGAAGCAGGCGATCGAAGAGGTGATCGAAGGCTTCAAGGAAGCTCATCCCGATGTTGAGGTCGAGCTGAACATCTTCGACCATGAGGGCTACAAGACCTCGATCCGCAACTTCCTTACCGCAGATGCGCCGGATATCGCGCTATGGTACGCAGGTAACCGCATGGCGCCTTACGTCGACGCAGGTCTGTTCGAGGATGTCTCGGATGTCTGGGCGGATAACGGTCTCGACGAGACCCTGAAATCTGCCGCCGCCTCCATGACCATGGACGGCAAGAAGTGGGGCGTTCCCTACACCTACTATCAGTGGGGCATAT
Source organism: Pseudomonadota bacterium (assembly GCA_039197065.1). Classification (GTDB taxonomy): domain Bacteria; phylum Pseudomonadota; class Alphaproteobacteria; order Geminicoccales; family Geminicoccaceae; genus JANQPX01. Next base: position 248,340 of record JBCCUL010000001.1, read on the forward strand.
ACTACCGTAAGGACATTTTCGCCGAGCTCGGCATCGAGCCGCCCAAGACCTGGGACGAGTTCCTCGCGGCCTGCGCCACGATCAAGGAAGCCGGCAAGAGCCCGATTGCCATCGGCACCAAGGCCCTTTGGCCGACCGGCGGCTGGTTCGACTATCTGAACCTCCGGGTCAACGGCTATGAGTTCCACATGGAGCTGACTGGCGGCGAGGTGCCTTACACCGATGATCGCGTGAAGGCCGTCTTCGAACGTTGGGCCGAACTGGTCGAGCCCGGCTATTTCGTCGAGAACCACGCCGCCCTTGACTGGCAGGACGCACTGCCGCTGCTCGTCCAGGGCGAAGCTGCCATGTATCTGATCGGCAACTTTGCGGTGGCACCGCTTCGTGAGGCCGGTCTCACCGACGATCAGCTCGGCTTCATGCAGTTCCCGGAGATCACGCCTGGCATCCCTATGGCGGAGGACGCGCCGACCGACACGATGCACATTCCAGCGAACGCCAAGAACAAGGAAGACGCCAAGAAGTTCCTGGCCTATCTCGCCCAGGCGGATGTGCAGTCCAAGATCAACGCCACGCTCGGTCAGCTACCGGTCAACAACCAGTCCGAGGTGCCGGAAGACGCCTTCCTCGGCGCCGGCTTCGACATGCTCTCGAACGCCTACGCGCTCGCGCAGTTCTATGATCGGGATGCCGTCGCCGAAATGGCCAAGGCCGGCATGGAAGGTTTCCAGGAGTTCATGGTCAAGCCCGACCGGGCCGACGCCATCCTGGAGCGTCTCGAGAAGATAAGGGCGCGCGCTTATCGATAATACGATCAGGGGCGAGGGCCTAAGCTGCACCTTCTAGACAAGGTCCGGTGCAGGCTCCCGCCCCCGGCGGGGGGAGGCCGTCATGGCTACGTCAGTCGCGGTAGGGGACTCGTCACAGGTCAAAAAAAGCTGGTGGAAGGCCAATCAGCGCAAGCTGGCGCCTTGGCTATTCCTGGCACCCGGCGTCCTGATGTTCCTAGTCTATGTGATCCTACCGATCTTCGAGTCGATGTGGATCAGCTTCTACGATTGGGACGGCATCGGCGAAGCCACCTGGATCGGCACCGAGAACTATGTCGAGCTGTTCGACGACGACGCTTTCTATACCTCGCTCAAGAACAACGTCATCTGGCTTGTGCTTTACATGCTGGCCGTGCCGGCTGGTCTTCTGATCGCGATCTTCCTCAATCAGAATGTCATCGGCATCCGCATCTACAAATCCCTCTTCTTCTTCCCCTTCGTCATCAGCCAGGTGGTCGTCGGCCTGATCTTCGCTTGGTTCTACGCCCCGAATTTCGGTCTTCTCACCCAGATCCTCGCCTGGCTCGGCCTGGGCAATATCGCGATCCTCGCCGACGAGCGCTTCGTCACCTACGGCATCATCGCGGCCGGGCTTTGGCCGCAGATCGCCTATTGCATGATCCTCTACCTGACCGGCCTGAACAACGTATCGCCGGACCAGATCGAAGCCGCGCGCCTCGATGGTGCCAAGGGCTTTCGCATGCTCTGGCACGTCATCATCCCGCAGCTTCGCCCCGCAACCTTCATCGCGGTCGTTGTGACCATCATCGGGGCGCTCAGAAGCTTCGATCTTGTCTCCATCATGACCGATGGCGGTCCTTACGGATCAAGCCGCGTGCTCTCCTTCTACATGTATGAGCAGGCCCTTTCCGAATACGGCTTCCGCATGGGCTATGGTGCGGCCATCGCTGTCATCCTGTTCCTGATCATGATGGTGTTTATCTCGAGCTTCATCTGGAAGATGGTCAACGACGAGCGGGGAGGGCGCTGAGATGTTCCCGAAACCGATCGAACGGGCCGTTCCATCAACGCGATTCGGCTATAACGTAGCCCTACCCGTGGCCCTCATCCTGTGGCTGCTGCCGCTGCTCGGCGTGATGATGACCTCGATCAAGCCGGCTGCCGACCTCACGGCCGGCAATTACTTCGGCCTCCCGTCCTCCGTGGCGCTGGTCGAGAACTACACCGCCGTCTTCCAGAACTCGCCGATCGGTCAATACATCCTCAACAGCTTCATGGTGACCATCCCGACCGTGATCGGCACCATCGCGCTTTCGACCCTCACCGGCTTCGCGCTCGCGGTCTATGGTTTTCGCGCCAACCTCCTCGTTTTCTTCATGTTCGTCGCCGGCAATTTCGTGCCCTTCCAGATCCTGATGGTGCCGGTACGCGACCTTACTGTGTCCATGGGTCTCTACGATACCAAGACCGGTCTGATCCTCTTCCACGTCGCGTTTCAAACCGGCTTTTGCACCCTCTTCATGCGCAACTTCATCAAGGCGCTCCCTCACGAACTGATCGAGAGTGCGCGCGTCGAAGGCGTCAGCGAATTCCGCATCTTCTGGTACATCGTTCTGCCGCTAATGCGCCCCGCCATCGCAGCGCTCGCCGTCCTGATCTTCACCTTCATCTGGAACGACTATTTTTGGGCCACGGTTCTCGTTCAGGGCAGTCACGCGCTCCCTGTGACCGCTGGCCTCTACAGCTTGAACGGTCAATGGGTCGCCGCCTGGCATCTGATCTCCGCCGGTTCCATCGTCGCCGCCATGCCGCCGGTGATCATGTTCTTCCTGATGCAAAAACACTTCATCGCCGGCCTGACCCTAGGCGCCACCAAGGGCTGACGGCAACGCGCCGCTGTGTTGGCCGGGACGCAGGCCGGCGTTGACTTTTGGCATGGTATAAGCGGGTCCCTTCTTGAGCGGTGGCGGATCGTCCGAAGGAGACTTGAGAAATTGATTTTCACATAATGTAACGTTATTACATCTGACATCTAACCGATCTTGTCTTCAGAGGTTCCATGAAAGTCGCATTCGTAGGGAAGGGCGGTAGTGGCAAAACCACGCTCGCCGCTTTGTTTTCGCGCTACGCTGCCGAGCAAGGTCGCGACGTGCTCGCGATCGATGCCGACATCAATCAGCATCTTGCCACAGCCATCGGCATGCCGCCGGAACAAGCCGCCTCCTTGCCGCCGATGGGATTGGAAATCGGCCGCATCAAGGACTATCTCCGCGGTGACAATCCGCGCATAGGGTCCGCATCGGCGATGATCAAGACGACGCCTCCGGGTAGCGGATCCCGTCTGCTGACGAGAGGTGAATCGAACCCGATTTTCGATCATTTCGTCAGACGCATAGGAGCGATCGATCTGATGGCGGTCGGTCCCTTCGACGAGGGCGATATCGGCACGCGCTGCTATCACTCGAAAACCGGGTCGGTGGAGCTCCTGTTGAACCATCTGATCGACGATGAACGTTCCTGCGTCGTGGTCGACATGACAGCAGGCGCCGATGCGTTCGCGTCCGGCCTCTTCACCCGCTTCGATCTGACGGTCCTGTTGGTCGAGCCTACGCTTCGATCCCTCGGCGTTTATGATCAATATTGCAGCTATGCCCGCGACCACGATGTCTCGATCCGTGTCATGGCGAACAAGCTCGACGACGCTGACGACAAAGCGTTCGTTCAGGAGCGCGTCGGCGAAGGTCTGATCGGCTGCGTTTCGCGTTCCTCCTTTATCAAGACGATGGAGAAGGGGCGCATCCTGCCGCTTGGTGATCTGGAAGCTGACAACAGGGAAGCGCTTGAGACCCTTCTCGTCACCGTCGGCCGCCAGCGGAAGGACTGGGATCGATATCATCGGGACGCCGTTCTCTTCCACCGGCGAAACGCGGCGAGCTGGGCCAATGAAGCGGTCGGCAGCGATCTGACCCTTCAGATCGACCCAGGCTTCTCCCTGGCCGAAGCAGCGGAGACCGTCTTTTGCCGTCGCACCCTCAGCGAGGCTGCGTAGTCACGGCCAACCGTCATCGTCGGACGGTTTGTCCCCGCGATCGGTGATTGCGTCAGTAAGTGTAATATTATAACGTTCTGGTGCCTAGAATCGCATTGCATCAGGAGATAGCCCGTGTCCTATCCGTCTATTCACCGTCATCTCGAAGCCCAGGGTGCGACGGTCGATACTGCTTCGGACGAGCAACTTCGCAAAGCCTTCATCAGCGCCTTTCACTCCGACCTGCCGCTCGGCTACGCCAAGGTGAATGAGCTGGTCGACAAGATGCGTGACCGCAAGGACCGCGCCATGCTGACCCTCGATCCGAACTCGGAGGAAGGCAAGGAGTTCGCCCGCCTGATGGCCCCCGACATCCCGCGCGAAGTCCTCGAAGATCACTTCGATTGCGCCTTCGGCTTCTACAATTGCTGCAAGGGCGTTGCCGCACCTGCGCGCGACGGCTTGAAGATGACGCTTAAGGAACAGGTTGACGCCCAGCATCCGAATTTCGTCGACTGCTGATAACAATAGTACCCGCCGGGGATCATGCACCGTGATCCCGGCGGGTGCCTCTCAACGCTTCTTGATCACGTCATAGGCCTGCAGCGCCCGCTGCCTCGCCTTGCCGTGGTCGACCATCGGTTCCGGGTAGTCTTTCCCGAGTGTAATTCCAGCCGCAGAAAGAGCCGCTTCCGGCGCCTCCCAGGGCGCGTGCAGATAGTCGTCGGGGAGCTTCGAAAGCTCCGGCGCATAGCGCCGGACATACGCACCCTTCGGATCGAATTTCTTGCCCTGCAGGATCGGGTTGAACACGCGGAAGTAAGGCGCTGCATCAGCGCCGGATCCTGCGACCCATTGCCAGCTCGCTGAGTTATTGGCGAGATCCGCGTCCACCAGCGTATCCCAGAACCAGTCTTCGCCAGCTTGCCAGGGAATCAGCAGGTGCTTGATCAGAAAGGACGCCGTGATCATCCGCACGCGATTATGCATCCAGCCGGTCTGCCAGAGTTCGCGCATGCCGGCATCGACAATCGGATAGCCGGTCTGGCCTTGCTGCCAGGCTTTAAGCGCTGCCGCATTCTCGTCCCAGGGAAACGCCTCGAACTCAGGCCGAAATGCCTTCTCCGGCAGATGCGGCCAGTGAAACAACAGGTGATAGGAGAACTCCCGCCACACCAGTTCGCGCAGAAACGACCGTCCACCCTTCGCCCCCTGACCGTCCGCAGCCAGCCGCTCTTCCACCGCCTGCCAGCAGCGATGCGGGCTGATGTCGCCGAAATGCAGATGCGGCGACAGGCGGGACGTCCCCTCGATATCCGGTCGGTTGCGCTTGTCGCTGTAGCCCGCCATCGCCCCATCGAGAAAGCGCTGCAGCCGCACCTCCGCCCCCGCCTCGCCAGGCTCCCAGGTTTCGCAAAATCCATCGGCCCAGTCCGGGTTGCGCGGCAACAGCCCCCACCCATCAAGATCCTCGCTCCTCGGCCAGTTGGCGGGCGCCGACAGGCTTGACTTGGGCCTGGGTAGGGGAGGCTTTGGCGGTCCGAGGGCGAGGCAGGCTTTGTAGTAGGGCGTGAACACCTTGAACGGATCGCCCGCCTTCGTCTTCGGCACCTCCGGCTCGAACAGCAACCCGCCCGCGAACCGGCGGAAAGTCCGCCCCTTGGAATCGAGATGGTCGGCGATCTCCGTCTCCAACCTGCGCGCCCAAGGCTCATAGCTGCGGGACACATAGACGCTGTCGGCGCGGGTCTCTTCCATGAGGGCTGTGATCACATCGCGCGAGGCCCCACGCCTGAGCATCAGCCGGCTCCCGAGCCCTTCGAGATCAGCCCCAAGCGCCTCCAGGCTTTTGTGCAGCCACCACCGGCTCGCCCCGCCCATCCGCCACGCACCGGGTGTCTCGTCGTCCAGGATGTAGACCGGGATGATCGGACGCTCGGTCGCTACAGCCGCCGAAAGAGCGCGATGATCGGCCAATCGCAGATCCTGACGAAACCAGAGAAGAACGGGCGCTGCTGCCATAAAGAAAGGACCTTTTCATCGGTAAAAAAATCTTTTGACGCTGGTGCTACGTATAAAGGCGTCAATCGGTTCCATCACGCATTGAAATCATGCCCAAAACCAAGTCAGCTCAGCAGGACTGCAACCTAGTCCTTGTCCTTGGCGACCAGCTCACGCCAACGCTGTCCAGCCTCAAGGCTGGCGACAGTTCCCGCGACATCGTCCTCATGGCCGAAGTCATGGACGAAGCGACCTATGTTCCCCACCACAAGAAAAAACTCGCCCTAATCTTCGGCGCCATGCGCCACTTCCGCGCCGAGCTCGACGAGCTGGGCTGGACCGTCGATTACACGACGCTCAATGGAAACTGTGCCAGTTTCACCGCTGCACTCGACGATGCGATCGCTCGCCACAAGCCCGCGCATATCATCGTCACCGAGCCCGGCGAGTGGCGCGTCCTCCAGATGCTGGAAGCATTCGCCAGCCGGTGCGACCGGCCCGTCGAGATCCTCCCCGACGACCGCTTCATTTCTTCTCGCCAGGAATTCGCCGCTTGGGCCGAAGGCCGGAAGCAGCTGCGCATGGAGTATTTCTATCGCGAGATGCGCAAAAAGACCGGCCTCCTCATGGACGGCGACCAGCCCGAAGGCGGCCGCTGGAACTATGACAGCGAAAACCGCAAGCCAGCTTCCAACGACCTCTTCATACCAAAGCCGGCGGGCTTTACCGTTGACTCTGAAACGCAGGATGTTCTGCAACTCGTTTCAGAGCGCTTCCCCGAAAACTTCGGCGATCTGGAGCCCTTCCGTTTCGCCGTCACCCGAAAGGATGCCGAAGCCGCCCTCGACCACTTCATAAAGTCAGCCCTCCCGAGCTTCGGGAGTTTCCAGGACGCCATGCTGCAGGACCAGCGCTTCCTCTACCACTCGGTCCTTTCGCCCTACATCAATATCGGTCTGCTCGACCCGCTCGAAGTCTGTCGCCGCGCCGCCGAGGCTTATGACCAAGGCCACGCCCCGTTGAATGCCGTCGAAGGGTTCATCCGTCAGATCATCGGCTGGCGGGAGTATATGCGCGGCATCTACTGGCTCGCTGGCCCCGGCTATGTCGACAAGAATTTCTTCGGCGCGACACGCCGGCTCCCCGAGTTCTACTGGACCGGCGAGACGGACATGGCCTGCCTCAAAGCCTGCATCACCCAGACCAGAGAAGAGGCTTACGCCCACCACATCCAGCGCCTGATGGTCACCGGCAATTTCGCCATGCTCGCCGGCGTCGACCCGAAGGCCGTCCACGAATGGTATCTCCTGGTCTACGCCGACGCGTTCGAATGGGTCGAGCTCCCCAATACCTTGGGCATGAGCCAGTTTGCCGACGGCGGTTTCCTCGGATCCAAGCCCTACGCCGCCGGCGGCAACTACATCAACAAGATGTCCGATTATTGTGGAAACTGCCGCTACAAGGTGAAGGAAAAAACCGGCGAGGACGCTTGTCCCTTCAACTACCTCTACTGGGATTTCCTTGCCCGTAACCAGGACAAGCTTCAGAAAAACCCACGCCTCGGCCCCGTCTACCGCACCTGGGCACGCATGGAGGACACCAAACGCGCCGCCTACCGTGAAAGTGCTGAGAGTTTCCTGGATCGCCTGACGTGACCTCGCCGCCGACCACCGACGAGATCGCCGAACGCATCCTGGAGCTTTGCCAACAACGCGGCCCCGAAAAGAGCATCTGCCCCTCCGAAGCGGCCAGGTCGCTGGCGAGCGACTACGTTGACTTGGACTGGCGGTGCTTGATGGAACCGGTTCGCCAGGTTGCCGGACTGCTCGCCAAGGCAGGACGCATCGAGGCGTGTCAAAAGGGGAGGGTGATCGACATCGAGCAGGCCAAGGGTGCCATTCGTCTTCGGATTGTCGACAAGCGCAATTGAATGTCTCGCAAACTCTCCTGAAGAAGGTCCTAACCTCACCCTAGGCAGTCCTGCTCCTGACTGTATAAGGGGTGCACAGGTTACGACTTCATGGACCAAGCGGTGAGCGCTGCCGACGGCATGCTCGCCGATGTCATTCTTTTCAGCAGAAGGTCCTTTCCATGTTCCGAACATTCCTGTCGATCGTCGCGGCTTTTTGGCTTTGGCACGCCGGTCAATCCCCGTTGCTCGCGCAGGATCAGCCGGCGCCGAGCGTCGTCGTAGCCCCGATCGAAAGCATGGACGTTACGCCGAGCTTCAGCTTCGTCGGCCGCGTTCAGGCCGTCGACAGGGTGGATTTGCGAGCCCGCGTTCAAGGCTATGTCGAAGAGCGCCATTTTCGCGAAGGCGGCGAAGTGAAGGCGGGTGATCTGTTGTTCACCCTGGAGAAAGCGCCCTACCAGGTCGTGGTCGATCAGCGCGAGGCTGATCTGGCCGGCGCCGAGGCGACGCTCAAAGAAGCGACAGCCGAGCTTGCGCGCAAACAGGATCTGGTCGGCCGAGGCGTGCTGTCTGCAGCTGAACTCGACACGGCCTCGGCTCAGGAAGCAACGGCGAACGCCAATGTGCTCCAGGCGAAAGCTGCCCTAAGAGAAGCCGAACTCGATCTCAGCTACACCGACATTAAAAGCCCGATCGACGGCCGGATCGGCGAAGCGCGCTACAGTGTTGGGAATCTGGTCAGCACCAGCAGCGAGCCGCTCGCCACCGTCACCAGCATCGATCCCATCTACATTACGATCGCGATCAGCGAGAAGCGGCTGATCGATGCCAGGCGTGAAGGAGTAGACATCGAAAACCCGCCGGTCGCACCGCATCTGACGCTTTCCGACGGCAGCCGCTACGAGCATGACGGCAATTTCGATTTCCTCGGCACGGAGGTCAACCAAAGCACCGACACGGTACAGGCGCGCGCTGTTTTCCCGAACCCCGAGCGCATTCTGCTGCCGGGGCAATTCGTCAGCGTGGTCGTTCGGCAAAAGGAGACCGAGACAGCGCTCGTGGTGCCGCAGATCGCGGTGCAGGAAGATCAGCAGGGCTATTTCGCGTTGGTGGTCAATGATGCCAATCAGGTCGAGATCCGGCGCATCGTCGTCGGTGATCAGGTGGATAGCGTCTGGGTGCTCGAAGACGGGCTCGCCGAGGGCGATCAGGTGATCGTCCAGGGTCTGCAGAAGGTGCGTCCTGAGATGACCGTCAACCCGGTCACCGAGGGGAGCTAAGCGATGCTCTCCGGCTTCTTCATCGACCGGCCGAAGTTCGCGCTGGTGATCTCGATCGTGTTCCTGCTCGCGGGCGGGATTTCGATCAACTTGATCCCGGTCGCCGAGTTCCCCGAAATCACGCCGCCGCAGGTGCAGGTGACCACAAGCTATCCCGGCGCCAGCGCCGACGTCGTCGAGCAGTCGGTCGCCGCACCGATCGAAGCGCAGGTGAACGGCGTCGACGGCATGCTCTACATGTCGTCACGCAGTTCCAACAGCGGGAGCTACGAGCTTACCGTGACCTTCGAGGTCGGCACCGATCCGGACATCGCCGCGGTCAATGTGCAGAACCGCGTGACCATCGCGAATGCCCAGCTGCCGCAGGAAGTGCGGGACCAGGGCGTCACCACGCAAAAGCAGTCCGCCAACATGCTGCTGGTGATCAATCTGAGTTCGCCCGAGGGATCGAAGGATGCCCTCTTCCTCAGCAACTACGCCTCGATTTACATGCAGGATCGTTTGGCGCGTATCAACGGCGTCGGCAGTGTGGCCCAGTTCGGCGCGCTCGATTACGGCATGCGCGTCTGGATGGACCCGGAGCGGCTGACCTCGCTCGGTCTCACCACCGCCGATGTCGCCAATGCGATCGAAAGCCAGAACATCCAGGCGTCGGCAGGTCAGCTCGGAGCACCACCTTTCGAGGGTGATCCGCCGTTTCAATATACGCTGCAGGCCAAAGGCCGCTTGGTCAGCGTCGAGGAGTTTGAAAACATCGTAATCCGGGCGGAGGCCGATGGCTCCTTCGTTCGTCTCCGTGACATCGCCCGCATCGAACTCGGCTCGCAGAGCTACAGCGCGATCTCGAAGCTGAACAATCAGCCCGGCGCTTCGATCGCGGTCTATCAGTCGCCCGGCGCCAACGCGCTCGACGTGGCGGATCAGATCTATGCCGAGCTCGAGGACATGGCGGTCAGCTTTCCCCCGGATATGACCTACGGCATCCTCTACGACACCACGCGCGCCGTACGCGCCTCCGTCCAGGAGGTGCTCGAAACGCTCGCCATTACCTTCGTTCTGGTGGTGTTGGTCACCTTCCTCTTCCTCGGTGACTGGCGCTCGACCCTGATCCCGACGCTGGCGATTCCGGTGTCCTTGATCGGCGCGTTCGCCGTCCTCTACGCCATCGGCTTTTCCGCCAACATGATCACGCTGTTCGCCATCATCCTGGCGATCGGCATCGTGGTCGATGACAGCATCGTCGTGGTCGAAAACGTTCAGCGCGTCATGACCGAGACTGGGGCGAACGCTCGCGATGCAACCCGTCAGGCTATGGGTGAAGTCACCGGTCCGGTGATCGCGACCACGTTGGTTCTGCTCGCCGTCTTCGTGCCGGTGACCTTCATGCCCGGCATCACCGGCGAGCTCTACAAACAATTCGCGCTCACCATCTGCGTCGCCGTTGTCATCTCTTCGATCAATGCGCTGACGCTGGCGCCAGCCCTCTGCTCTCTCCTCCTAAAGCCCGGCAGCGGCACGGCGAAGGGGCCGCTCAAGGCCTTTGCCTGGCTCGTCGAGCGCTTCAGGAACGGTTATGTCTGGGTGGTCGAAAAACTGATCCGCTTCATGCCGGTCAGTCTCGTGATCCTGATCGCGTTTGCCGGCGGCACCTACTACCTGTTCCAGAAGACGCCGTCCGGCTTCATCCCGTTCGAGGACAAGGGCGTTTTCTTCGTCAACGTCCAGCTTCCCGATGGCGCGTCGCTCTCGCGCACGGAGGAGGTCACCGATGAGGTGACGGAGATGCTGCTGGCAACCGACGGCGTCACCGACGTCATCTCGGTCGCAGGGTTCAGCATCCTTGCAGGCGCCGCCTCCAACAGCTCGCTGGTCATCCCGATCCTTGCACCCTGGGAGGATCGCACCGCCTTCGAGCTGCAGTGGTTCATGATCCTAGGGCAGGTAAACCAGAAGCTGGCCGCGATCCCGGAAGCGACCGCCTTCGGCTTTCCGCTACCGCCGATCATGGGGCTCGGCACCGGCGGCGGCTTCGAGGCGCAGCTTCAGGACTATGAAAGCCGGAGCCCGCAGGAGCTGGCGGCCGCGGTGCGCAGCCTGGTGTTCGGCGCCAATCAGAGCGACACGCTGAAAGATGTGTTCAGCACCTATTCCGCCAATGTCCCGCAGCTGTTCTTGCAGGTCGATCGGGAAAAGGCCGAGACCCTTGGCGTCGAGATCTCGGAGATCTTCAGAACGCTCCAGGCCAATCTCGGTTCGCTCTACATCAACGACTTCAACCTGTTCGGTAAGGTCTATCGCGTCGTTATCCAGGCGGAGGCTGATCAACGCAACTCGATCGATGATATCGACCGCATCCACGTCAGAAACGCCAGTGGCGACATGGTGCCGCTCAGCACCCTGGTCGAGGTCGAGCCGATCCTGGGGCCGCTTTCCATCTCTCGCTACAACCAGCTGAAGTCTGCATCCATCAATGGTTCGCCCGCCGATGGCAGAAGCACCGGGGAGGCGATCGCTGCGCTGGAAGAGGTGGCGGCCGATGCGCTTCCGGATGGCTTCGGCATCGAGTGGACGGGGACATCCGCTCAGGAACTGGAAGCGGGCGGACTCGTGGTGTTCATCTTCGCGCTCGCCCTCATCTTCGCCTATCTCTTCCTGGTCGCCCAATATGAAAGCTGGATGCTGCCGCTTTCCGTCGTGAGCTCCGTGGTCATCGCCATCTTCGGCGCCCTGGTGCCGCTCGCGCTTCTTCCCTTCCTCGACAACAATCTCTACGCGCAGATCGGCATCGTCATGCTGATCGGTCTCGCCAGCAAGAACGCCATCCTGATCGTGGAGTTCGCCAAGGCCAGTCGGGAGGAGGGCAAGGGCGTCACGGATGCGGCTCTTCTCGCGGCCAGACTTCGCTTCCGCGCCGTGATGATGACCGCCCTTTCCTTCATCCTCGGCGTCCTCCCGCTGGTTTTCGCAACCGGTGCTGGGGCGGCGAGCCGCGTTTCGGTCGGCTTCGTCGTCGTCGCCGGCATGGTGTTCGCGACCTTCATCGGCGTGTTCTTCATCCCCGTTCTCTACGTCGCCTTTCAGCGCCTGCGCGAATGGATGAAGTCCTTCACACGCTCGGCTGCACAGGCCTCATAGTTCGTTAGTAAGTTCCCTTCTGCGCGCGACGCTGATACCTCTGAAGACAGATCAAGGCTCTTCGGAATGCCCTTGCATACGGAGGGCAGATCCCGAGCGCCGTCTCGGACAATGATCCAATCAGGGAGATCACCATGAAGACTTTTGCAAGCAGGCTGGCGATCGCCGGACTTGCGATGTTCGGTGCTTCGGCGTCGGCCGCCGCCCAGGAAGTCACGCTCACCCTAGCGCATTTCCTGAGCCCCAAAGCGCCGCCGCATGCCGAGTTTCTCGAACCTTGGGCCAAGAAGATCGAAGCGGAGTCGGATGGGCGGATCGCGATCGAGATCTTTCCCTCCATGACCCTTGGCGGCAAGCCGCCGGAGCTCTACAGGCAGCTGCGCGATGGTGCGGCGGACATCGTCTGGACCGTCACCGGCTACACGCCCGGCGTCTTCCCGAGAAGCGAGGTGTTTGAACTCCCGACCGTGCACAAAAACTCGGCGCGCGCGACGACCCTTGCGATCCAGGACAGCTTCGAACTGGTCGCCGAGGACTTTGCGGACATCAAACCGCTCCTTGTGCATGTTCATGCCGGCCAGGCTCTGCATCTCGTCGATGGCTGCATCGGCGATCCGAGCGAGCTCGGCGGCCTGAAGCTGCGCACGCCGTCGCGCACCGGTGCCTGGATGATCGAAGCCTGGGGCGCCGAGCCTGTGGGCATGCCTGTGCCGGCGCTGCCGCAAGCGCTTTCCAAGGGCACGATCGACGGCACGCTGATCCCCTTCGAGGTCATGCCGCCCTTCAAGGTGCATGAGCTGACTACATGCTCCATCACCGGCACGGACGACAACCGCTTCGGCACGGCGGTTTTTTTGTTCGCCATGAACCAGGACAGCTATGACGGCTTGCCCGACGACCTGAAGGCTGTGATCGACGCCAATTCCGGCATGGCCATCGCCGAGGAGACCGGTGCGCTCTGGGATCGGATCGAGGGGCCGGGTCAGGAGATGCAGAAGAAAACCGGATCGCCCGTCGAGGCCTTGGACCAGGCGGGGACGGATGCGTTGGATGCGCTCGGCGAGCAGGTTGTGCAGCGTTGGGTCGAGGAGGCCTCCAGCAACGGCATCGACGCGGAAGCCCTGGTCGCGGTGGCGCGCGATGCGATCGCCGCGCATAGCAACTGATCATCGGATGCAGGATCGACGGGATGGCCAGGCAAAAGCGATCCCGTCGACCGATGGCGGTGAGCCATGACGAAAGTAGCGGAACGGCTCGCCGCTGGTTTTGCCCTTATGGGCGGCGTTCTCCTGATCGCGATCATGATCGTGACGTCGATCAATGTCAGCGCTTTCGGTCTCGATCGGCTAGCGCGTCAGTTCGGATCGAATGTCGCCGCCTTGCCCGGTTATGAGGACTTCGTCCGGCTCGCTATCTCCTCTGCCGCCTTGATGTTCTTGCCCTACTGCCAGTTCCGCCGCGGCCATGTCGCGGTCGATCTGTTCGTCTCACGTCTGCCGGAACGATTTCGCCAAAGCCTTGACCGCCTCTGGCTGCTGGCGATCGTCTTGCTGGCTCTGTTCCTCGCCTACTGGATGCTGCAGGGCATGCTGGAAACCCAGGCGGACAATGCGCTTTCGCCGGTGCTGAGCTGGCCGGAATGGCCCTTCTACCTGCCGGGCATTCTCTCCCTCCTCCTATGGGCGCTGGTCGCCCTCGTTCAGGCCGCAAGCGGGGAAGAGGGTGTTTGAGCGCGAGGTCATCGGCATTCTCGGCCTGGGGGTTCTGTTCGCGCTACTGATCCTTCGCGTTCCCGTCGGTCTCGCCATGATCGCGGTGGGCATCGGCGGCAATTATGCGCTCTCGCTCGCTCTGCCCTTCTTGAAGTTCGAACCCTATCTGAAGCAGTTCAAGACGCTGCTCTGGGGGACGGTCGCGAATTACGAACTCTCGGTCGTGCCGCTCTTCATTTTCATGGGCTACCTCGCCAGCCATGCCAAACTGAGCCGCGACCTGTTTCAGGGCTTCAACGCGCTGGTCGGCCGCTTCCGTGGCGGCGTCGCCATGGCGGCGATCAGCGCCTGCGCCGGCTTCGGGGCGGTCTGCGGTTCCTCCCTTGCAACCGCCTCGACCATGGGACGGGTGGCGCTTCCGGAACTGAAACGTCTCCACTACGCGCCAAAGCTTGCGACCGGCACGCTCGCCGCAGGCGGCACGCTCGGCATCCTCATTCCGCCGTCCGTGGCGCTCGTGATCTACGCGATCATCGTCGAAGCCTCGATCATCCAGATGTTTCAAGCGGCGATCATTCCAGGCCTGATCGCCGTCCTCTTCTTCATCCTGGTCATCGCGCTCCTGGTGCGCCTCAACCCGGAGATCGCGCCCGAGACCGCGACGCTTTCGCCCGAAGCCAGGCGCACCGCTCTGATCCGCCTCATCCCTGTCGTGATCATCTTCGGCGCCATCATCCTCGGCCTCGGCATCGGGCTCTTCACGCCAACGCCGGCCGCCGCTATCGGCGCGATGGCCATCCTGCTCTACGGCCTGGCGCTGCGTCTCTGGAGCCGGGATGACGGTTTGAGCCTTGGCGGGATCAAGACCTCCATGCTGGATACGGCAGTCACATCAGGCATGATCTACTTCATCCTGTTCGGCGCCGAGGTCCTGAAGGGTTTTTTTGCGCGCGCCGGCCTGCCTGCGGCCATGGCGTCCTGGACGGCGACCAGCGGCATCGACCCCTGGCTGCTCCTGATCATCCTGCTGCTGATCCTGATCCTGCTCGGCTGTTTCATGGACAGCCTCGCCATGATCCTCGTGGTCGTGCCGTTCATCTGGCCGGCCTTGGTCGATCTGAACGGCGGGGACTATGCGACGGCCGATAGCGCCGCCTTCGGTCTCGGCACGGAGGAGCTGAAAATCTGGTTCGGCATCATCGCGCTCGTGGTGGTCGAACTTGGTCTCATCACGCCGCCGGTGGGTCTGAACGTCTTCATCATCTCGGCGCTGGCGCAAAATGTGCGCATGGGCGAGGTCTTCGCGGGCGTGATGCCGTTTTTCGGCATCGAAATCGTCCGCATCGCGCTCCTCCTGGCCATTCCAGGTCTCTGCCTGTTCCTGCCGCGGCTCCTGTCCGGATAGTCGACGCGGTCGACTCGCTTGGCCTGCTCTACGTCAGATAGTCCAGCGGCAGGGCTGTCGTATATTTGATCTGCTCCATGGCGAAGCTGGAGCTGACGTCGTCCAGGTCGATCTCGGCGATCAGGCGCTTGTAGAACGCGTCATAGGCGGCGATGTCGGGAACCGCGACGCGCAGGAGATAATCGATCTCGCCGCTCATCCTGTAGAATTCAACGACTTCCGGCATCTTGTTGACGATGTCGGCGAACCGAGCGAGCCACTCGGCATTGTGCTTGCTGGTACGGATCGAGACGAACACGTTGACGCCGGCATTGATCTTCTGGCTGTCCAGCACCGCGACCCGCTTGCGGATCACCTTGGCCTCTTCCAGCTTTTGAATGCGCCGCCAGCAGGGCGTGGAGGACAGGCCGACCTTCCGCGCGATCTCGGCAAGCGGCATCGTGGCGTCCCGCTGCAAGATCTCCAAAATCTGCCGATCGGTGGCGTCCATGGTTTCTATCCGTCTTGGAAGATTTTTCTAGAAACATCTTTCCTGAATTAGTTTCATTCTCCATTTTCTGTCAACAAGCGAATTTAGAGAAAATTCTTTCTCTTTTCGCCCCGGTAACGTTGTTTGCCGCTCTGCTATTTTCGCCTATCCCGGATAAGGAACAGCTCCGGGATGACGCGTCATGATACCGATCATCATCGATCCCAAAATGACCCGCATGGCCCTCATCGGCCGGGGCGAGGTCGCCCTCCGGCGACTTGCGTTACTTGACGAGGCAGGCGCAACCGGCCTCACCATTTTTTCCGACGCGCCGGAACCCGGTTTCGCCGCTGCCGCCGGCCAGCGCCTTCATCAAAGATTGCCGAACCCGGAGGAACTTGCCGCCTTCGGCATCGTCTGGATCGCCGACCTGCCGCTGGATCTGGCGACGCCGCTCGCAGAGCAAGTCCGCGATCGAGGCGCCCTCGTGAATGTCGAGGATGTCAAACCCTATTGCGATTTCCACAACCCTGCCGTCGTTCGGCGCGGCGACCTGCTGCTGACCGTCTCCACCAACGGCCAGAGCCCCGGCCTCGCCGTGCGCATCAAGCGCCAGCTCGAGGCGATGTTCGGATCGGAATGGGCGGAGCGTTTAAGGTCGGTCGGTCGAAAGCGCGATGCCTGGAAACGTCGCGATCGCCCGCTTGCAGAGCTCGCCATGCTCACCGACGCCACCATCGACTCGAAAGGCTGGCTTCCCGGCCAACAGACGGCTGGAGGCGTGCGATGACCGGCATCATCGATCACTTGGGCGATCTCCGAAAAGCCCACGATGGCCTGGACGGTCTCTCCCTCCTGCGCGCGCTCCTTCGAGAAGGTCCGCTCAAGGGAAAGACGGCTCTGGTCTCTTCCTTCGGCGCCGAAAGCGTCGTCCTCCTCGATATGGTCGCGACCATCGATCCGACCACGCCCGTCATCTTCCTCGACACTGGCAAGCTCTTCCCGGAAACCCACGCCTACCGCGAGGAGATCACCGATCTGCTCGGCTTGAGTGATGTTCGCCTGGCCACGCCGTCGATCGGCGGCCTGAACCGCTACGATGCCGCTGGCGATCTCTGGCGGCGCGAGCCCGATCTCTGCTGCCACATCCGGAAGACCGAGCCGCTCGAAAACGCCCTCGACGGGTTTGCCGGCTGGATCACCGGACGAAAGCGCTTTCAGGGCGGCGCCAGGGAAACCCTCGCGACCATCGAGGGCGAGGCATCGACGGGAAAGATCAAGCTCAACCCGCTCGCCCGCTGGAGTGCCGAGGACGTCGAACGCTACCGTCTGCTGCGCGATCTCCCCGCCCATCCCCTCCTCGCCGAAGGCTATCGCTCCATCGGGTGCAGCCCCTGCACGCGACCGACCAAAGAGGGCGAGGATCCGCGTGCCGGCCGCTGGTGGGGCCTCGACAAAACCGAATGCGGCATCCACCAGGCGGCGCCTGGAGGCTTGACGTGACCGCGCGGTTGGCGATGCCGGAGTTCCAGCCGGGTTCGGTCTGGCTCGTCGGTGCGGGGCCTGGCGATCCCGGCCTTCTTACGCTGCATGCTCTCGCAGCCCTGGAGCAGGCGGATGTCGTGCTGCACGATTCGCTCGTCTCCGCCGACATTCTCGCTCTGGTCAACCCAGCCGCGCGCCTCGAAGCCGTCGGCAAGCGGGCAGGGCGGCCAAGTGCGAAGCAACTGCGCATCAGCCAGCGCCTGATCGAACTTGCACATGCCGGCCACCGAGTGACCCGGCTGAAGAATGGCGATCCCTTCGTCTTCGGCCGCGGCGGGGAGGAAGCCCTCGCCCTGGCCGCCGCCTCGATCCCGTTCCGCGTCGTGCCTGGCATCACCGCAGGCGTCGCCGCCCCCGCCTATGCCGGCATCCCGACCACCCAGCGCGCCACCGCCCAATCCGTCGCCTTCGTCACCGGCCATCATGCCGGCGGCGGCGGCGCCCGCGACGTGGACTGGGCCGCCCTTGCGAAGGGTGCCGACACGCTCGTGCTTTATATGGGCCTCGGTCAGATCGACGGGATCGCCCGCGCGCTGATCGAGGGTGGCCGGTCCGTCCATGATCCCGTCGCCTTTCTGACGGATGGAACCACACCGATCGAGCGCCGCACCTTGACCACGCTTGGCGAGGCCGCCTCTACAGCTGCCAGGATCGATCGTTCTGTCCCGACCCTCATCGTCATCGGCGACGTCGTCGATTTGCACGACATTCTGCACCCGCTGCAGCAAACCGCCCCCGCCGTCGCCATTCCGATACCACACAAGACCACGCCAGCCCTCTCAGCCGAACGAGGTCTTTCATGACCAGCCCAGCCTTCCCAATCCTGCCGCCGACTGCCCCCTTTCCGCCGGACAAGCTGAACGCCTTGAACGGCGTCATGGCCGACACGAACCTGGAGCAGCGTCACTGGCTCGCAGGGTTCCTCGCGGGCTATCAGGCGGCCACGGTGCCGATGGCTGCCCCTGCCACTGCACCGGCAAAAAAAATCCCGCTGACCATCGCCTATGCTACCGACAGCGGCAATTCCGAGGAGGTTGCGGCAAACGCCAAGAAGCTCGCGGGCAAACAGGGTTTTTCGCCCAAGCTCATCGATTTCGCCGACATCACCCCAGCCGATCTCGCGAAGTCCAAAAATCTCCTGATCGTTGCCGCCACCTGGGGCGAGGGTGACCCACCGGAACGCGCCGCCGAGGCCTATCGAGCCCTGATGGACGATGACGCACCGAGCTTCGACGGCGTCAATTTCTCCGTCCTGGCTCTCGGCGACAGCGCTTATGTCAACTTCTGCGAGGTCGGCAAACGCATCGATGAACGCCTGGAACAACTCGGCGGCACTCGGATTGCCGAGCGCATCGACGCCGACCTCGACTTCGAAGAGTCAGCCTCGGGCTGGACCGGCGACGCGCTTTCGCGCCTTAAGGAGATCGCGGAGCCCGAGACAACAGCCGGCGCGCCGGTGACCGCCGATGTCGTGCATCTCGACTTCGCGGCTTCCGCCTACTCCAAAGCCAATCCGTTTCCGGCCGAGATCACCGAGCTGGTCAATCTGAACGGCAGCCGCTCGGCCAAGGAGACCTACCATGTGGAGCTTTCGCTTGAGGGCTCCGGCCTGACCTTCGAACCTGGCGACAGCCTCGGCATCATCGCCGAAAACCACGAAGCGGTGGTCGCCGAGGTTATGATGGCCGCAGGCCTGTCAGGTGACAGCGATCTGGAACGTCGTCTGCGTACGGACTTCGACATTACCCAGCTCTCGAAGCCCGTTATGGACGCCTACGCCAAGGTCGTCGGCGACGACAGGCTGAGCGAACTGTTGGCAGGTGACGATTGGCAGCCCTACCTCCACGGGAGGCAGATTATTGATTTACTGACGGATTTCCCGGCCAGACTTGAGGCGGAGCAGCTCACCGGCCTCTTCAGAAAGCTGCCGCCGCGCCTCTACTCGATCGCTTCGTCACAGAAGGCGGAGCCCGATCTCGCCGATCTTCTGGTATCAGCCGTCCGCTACAACAGCCACGGTCGTGACCGGGAGGGCGTCGCCTCCACCTTCCTCGCCGATCGCCACAAAGTCGGTGATCAGCTCAAGGTCTACGTCAAGTCGAACAAGAACTTCCGGTTGCCGGAAGACCCCGATCGTCCCGTCATTATGGTCGGCCCAGGCACCGGCGTCGCCCCCTTCCGCGCCTTCCTCCAAGAACGTCAAGCCACCGCCGCCGGCGGCAAGAACTGGCTGTTCTTCGGCGACCGCACCTACACCCATGATTTCCTCTATCAGCTCGATTTGCAGGACTTCGAGAAGGACGGCGTGCTCGATCGCATCGACGTCGCCTTCTCCCGTGACCAGCCGGAAAAGATCTACGTCCAGGACCGCATGTGGGAGAGACGCGCCGATCTCTTCGCCTGGCTGGAGGACGGGGCTGCGCTCTATGTCTGCGGCGATGAAAAGGCCATGGCCAAGGACGTCGACGCCATGCTGCACAAGATCATCCATGAGGAGGGCATCGACGCCGCGGACTATGTGAGCAAGCTCAAAAAAGAGCGGCGCTACCAGCGCGACGTCTATTAGGCCGCGACGCGCGGCAGCGAGGACAAAGGAATGTCAGAGAAATTGTCGCCCAATGAGGGCATCAAGACCCGAAGCAGTCTGCTCCGTGGCACGATCACTGAGGGTCTGGATCGTGTGATAACCGGATCACTCGCCGAAGACGACACGCAGCTCACCAAGTTTCACGGCACCTACCAGCAGGATGACCGCGACCTTCGCCCTGAGCGCCGCAAGAAAAAAATGGAGCAAGCTTATAGCTTCATGATCCGGGTGCGTGTGCCGGGCGGTGTCTGCACGCCGGAGCAGTGGCTGGCGATGGACCAGATCGCCACCGACTACGCCAACGGCACGCTTCGCCTAACCACGCGCCAGGCCTTTCAGTTCCATGGCGTGATCAAATCGAACCTGAAAACCACCATGCAGGCGATCAACGCCAGCCTGCTCGACACCATCGCGGCCTGCGGCGACGTCAATCGCAACGTCATGAGCAACCCCAATCCGTATCGCTCCCGGGCGCATGCGGCGGCGCTGGAGACGGCGCGTGGCATCAGCGCCCATCTGACGCCGGTGACCGCGGCCTATCACGAGATCTGGCTGAACGGTGACAAGATCGAGGACAGCAAGGCGGAGGAGGAGCCAATCTACGGCAAGACCTATCTACCGCGGAAGTTCAAGATCAGCGTGGCAATCCCGCCGGAAAACGATGTCGACGTCTACGCCCAGGATCTCGCTTTCATCGCCATCGTCGGTGATGACGACGAGGTGATCGGCTACAACGTCACTGTGGGCGGCGGCATGGGCATGACCCATGGCGAACCCGAAACCTACCCGCGCACCGCCGATCTGCTCGGTTTCTGCACGCCGGAGCAGGCGGTCGACGTCGCCGAGAAGGTCGTCACCACCCAGCGCGATTACGGTGACCGCAGCAACCGCAAACATGCTCGCCTCAAATACACCATCGAGGATATGGGCCTGGAGGCGTTCCGAGCCGAAGTCGAAAAGCGTCTCGGCTATCAACTGCAGTCGCCACGCGACTTCCGCTTCGAGCATACCGGCGATCGCTATGGCTGGGTGAAGGATCATGCGGGCCGCTGGCATTTGACCCTCTTTGTCGAGAACGGCCGCGTCGCTGACATCGGTGACAGAAAGGCACTTTCCGGCCTTCGCGAAATCGCCAGGATCCATAAAGGCGATTTCCGTTTGACCGCCAATCAGAACGTCATCGTCGCATCAGTCAGCGCCCGGCAGAAAAAGGCCATCCAGAAACTCGTGGACGACTACGGATTGTCGTCGCCGACGACCGGCTTGCGGCGCAACGCTATGGCCTGCGTAGCGCTGCCGACCTGCGGCCTCGCATTGGCCGAAAGCGAGCGCTATCTCCCCGATCTCGTCACCGCCCTCGAGGCTGTTCTGAGTGAGGCCGGTCTCGCCGATGATGCTATCGTGATCCGCATGACCGGCTGCCCGAACGGCTGCGCGCGTCCCTATCTCGCCGAGATCGGGCTCGTCGGCCGAGCGTCCGGAACCTACAATCTCTATCTCGGTGCCGCCTTCGACGGCTCTCGTCTGAACAAGCTCTACCGGCAAGACGTCGATCACGAGGCGATCATCGAGGCGCTGACGCCGCTTATCGAGGCTTACGCCAAAGGCCGCAGGAACGGCGAACGCTTTGGCGATTTCGTCATTCGCAACGGGATCATCGCGGCGAGCGGCAATGGCGCTGCCTTTCACGCCGATGTCGCAGCCTAGGTGGCGTGGCCACATCATGAGACTTTGACCATCGACGCCTGGACGGCCGGTATGCCGCCAAGTCTTGGTGCGATGCCGAGAGGACTACCGAGTCGACGACGCCATCAGCCTCGCAACCCGGTCCAACCTTCTACAGCGCCGGTGTCGTTCAATCACCGCTGACCTCGTCTCATCATCGTCACACGAGGCTGACCCGCCTTTACATCGCGTTAACCCAACGATGCGACCATGACGCTCCGGTCCATGCGACCATGGGAGTCCGTGCCTTGCCCCAACGTTCTAAGCGGGCGGGCGGATTCCCAGGATCGCATGGACCAGATCATAACCTTGACGTGGGCTGGTTAAGAAATGGTTACGAGCTGCTCTTTTGAGAGCTGTTCACGCGATTTCAGCAGCGGACATCCAATCATGAACCCAGCGATCTGATCGGATCCGGCCCTCGAAGACGCCCCGCTGATCAGCCAGAATTCGACATCCCAGCCTGAAATCGTCTCCAATGTGCGGCATGTTCGCACATTCTGCTTCGATGACCCTTGCCCAGACGCGCAGTGCACTAACTCATTTTTGTGCTGGTGCGTTGCCTGCTGGTTGCGGCGACGCTTTCGGTAACAGGTTTTGGTGCGCTGGAAAAGGTTGGCAGGACATCCTTTTGAGAGATTAGATTCCGCCGTCCCAAAGGGTTGTCATGACGGATGAAGACAGCCTCGAGCGGTCATTTTCGAGGCTGTCGATCCTGCCCGGAGTTCCTTTTGCACTGCAGCGAACGAGACTTGCGCCTGCCCTGTTCGGGGTGCTACCTAAACACGCAAAGATCTTCATCGATCCTCGCGTGCTGCAGCGGATAGGGAAGGGGCGGTAGCTAGTCGAATGGATCGAGCTGTAGAGACCGATACGATATGAGCGCCTTGCTTCTCGAATACCTGCCCATCCTGATCTTTTTGGGAATTGCCCTCGCTCTTGGCAGTCTCATCATGATCGCGACCTACGTCATCGCGCGTCAGCAGCCGAATACGGAAAAGCTGTCGCCGTACGAATGCGGCTTCGAGCCTTTCGAAGACGCGCGCGGCCGTTTCGACGTGCGGTTCTATCTGGTGGCCATCCTCTTCATCATCTTCGATCTCGAAGTGGCGTTTCTTTTCCCCTGGGCCGTGTCGCTCGGCAATATCGGCGTGTTCGGCTTCTGGTCGATGATGATCTTTCTCGGTGTCCTGACCATCGGCTTTATCTATGAGTGGAAGAAGGGGGCGCTGGAATGGGAGTGACATCCGAGGCGGACGCCGCCGTTCCGGCACGCGTCGAGGGGCAGGACAACCGGCTGTTCGAGGAGGTCAATCAGGGCCTTCAGGACAAGGGCTTCATCGTCACATCGGCCGAAAGCCTGGTGAACTGGGCGCGCGCCGGCTCCATGTGGCCGATGACCTTCGGGCTCGCCTGCTGCGCCGTCGAGATGATGCATGCCGCGGCCAGCCGCTACGATCTCGATCGTCTCGGCATGGTGTTCCGGCCGAGCCCCAGGCAGTCCGATGTGATGATCGTCGCCGGCACGCTCTGCAACAAAATGGCGCCTGCCCTTCGCAAGGTCTACGACCAGATGCCGGAACCGCGCTACGTCATCTCCATGGGCTCCTGCGCCAATGGCGGCGGCTATTACCACTATTCCTATTCCGTGGTGCGCGGCTGTGATCGCATCGTGCCGGTCGACATCTACGTGCCCGGCTGCCCGCCGACCGCCGAAGCCCTGGTCTATGGCATTCTGCTGCTGCAACGGAAGATCCAACGCACAGGTACGCTAGCGCGATGAGCGTTCCCACGCTGAAAGAACGCGAAGAGGCGCTTGGCGAGCTTCGGGAAGAGATCCTGGCCGCACTCGGTGACACGGCCATCGACTCGCTGATCGATCGCGGCGAGCTGACGCTTACGGTACAGGCGAGCTCGATCATCAAGGTGCTCACCTATCTGCGCGACGACACCAATTGCCTCTTCACCATGCTGGTGGATGTCTGCGGCGTTGATTATCCGGAGCGCGAGAAACGTTTCGAGGTGGTCTATCACCTCCTTTCGGTTCGCCAGAACCAGCGCATCCGCGTCAAGCTTTCGACGGACGAAGCGACACCTGTTCCCTCGGTCTACGGTGTTTTTCGCTCCGCCCTCTGGTTCGAGCGCGAGGCCTGGGATCTCTTCGGCATCTTCTTCTCCGATCACCCGGATCTCCGACGCATCCTCACCGACTACGGCTTCGACGGTCATCCGCTCAGGAAGGACTTTCCGCAGACCGGCTATGTCGAGGTGCGCTACGATGACGAGCAAAAACGCGTGGTCTACGAACCGGTTCAGCTTCGGCAGGATTGGCGAAGTTTCGATTTTCTAAGTCCGTGGGAAGGCGTCGACGACGACCTCCTGCCGGGCGATGAAAAAGCGGCGGAATAAGGGGGCTTTTCGGGCTTCATGGCTGACGTCGACATCCAAAGCTACACCATCAATTTCGGGCCGCAGCATCCTGCCGCCCACGGCGTGCTGCGCCTGGTGCTCGAACTCGACGGCGAGGTGGTCGAGCGCGCCGATCCCCATATCGGCCTTCTGCATCGCGGCACCGAGAAGCTGATCGAGTACCGCCCCTACATCCAGAGTGTGGGCTATTTCGACCGGCTCGATTACGTCTCGATGATGTGCCAGGAGCACGCCTATGTGCTCGCGATCGAGAAGCTGCTCGGCATCGAAGTGCCGGAACGCGCGCAATATATCCGGGTGCTGTTCTCCGAACTCACCCGCATCATGAACCACATCCTGAACATCACCACCATGGCCCTCGACATCGGCGCCATGACCCCGCTCCTTTGGGGCTTCGAGGAGCGGGAAAAGCTGATGGAGTTCTATGAGCGCGTCTCGGGCGCGCGCATGCACGCCAACTACTTCCGCCCGGGCGGCGTTTCCAGAGACATGCCGGCCGGTCTCGCCGAAGACATCGGCGCCTGGGCCGACAACTTCCCGAAAGTCATCGAGGATATCGAGCGCCTGCTCAACGACAACCGCATTTTCCGCCAACGCACCGTGGACATCGGCGTGGTCAGCGCCGAAGAAGCCCTCGATCTCGGCTTCACCGGCCCGATGCTGCGCGCTTCCGGCCTTGCCTGGGATATCAGGAAGGCCGAGCCTTACGAAGTGTACGAGAAAATGGACTTCGGCGTGCCCGTCGGCAAGAACGGCGATTGCTTTGATCGCTATCTCGTGCGCATGGCCGAGATCAGGGAAAGCCTGAAGATCATCAAGCAATGCTTGAGGGAACTCCCGGAAGGGCCGATCAAGCTTCAGGATCAGAAGATCACGCCCCCCAAACGCGGCGAACTCAAGCGCTCGATGGAAGCCCTCATCCATCACTTCAAGCTCTACACTGAAGGTTTTCACGTGCCGGAAGGTGAAGTTTACGCGGCGGTGGAGGCGCCCAAGGGCGAGTTCGGCGTCTACCTGGTCTCGGACGGCACCAACAAACCCTATCGCTGCAAGATCCGCGCCCCAGGCTTCGCGCATCTCGCCGCCCTCGACCCGGTCTCCAAAGGCCACATGCTGCCCGACGTCCCCGCCATCATCGGCGCCATGGACATCGTCTTCGGAGAAATCGACCGATGAAAGAAGGCGAGGCCTTCAGCTTTGACGAAGAGAACCTGGCGGAAGCGCAGAAAATCATCGCTCGCTACCCTGAAGGCCGTCAGCAAAGCGCCGTGATGCCGTTGCTCGCCATGGCGCAAAAGCAGTCCGGCGGCTGGCTGCCGACGGATGTTCTGAACTATGTCGCCGACTATCTCGGCATGCCCTATATCCGCGTCTACGAGGTCGCTTCCTTCTACGACATGTACAACACCGTGCCGGTGGGACGGATACAGGTGCGGGTGTGCACGACCACGCCTTGCTGGCTCTGCGGCTCGGACGACGTTGTTAAGGCGGCGAAGGACGAACTCGGCATCGGCATCGGTGAGAGCACCGAGGACGGCAAGTTCTTCCTCCGGGAGTTCGAATGCCTGGGTGCTTGCGCCAACGCGCCGATTCTCTGGGTCGACGACGATTTCTACGAGGACCTGGATTACGACAGCACCAGGAAAATCCTGACCGACCTCAAAGCCGGCAAGAAACCAGCGCCAGGATCTGCCCGATCCCGACAGGGTTCAATGCCGATCGAGGGGCGGACCACTTTGACGTCGATGACGCCCGAAGGTGGAGACGACTGATGCTTGATGACAAGGATCGCATCTTCACCAATCTCTACGGCGATCAATCGCCCTCCCTCGACGCCGCCAAAAAACGCGGCGACTGGGACGGCACTAAGGAGATCATCGCGCGCGGGCGCGAGGCTCTCCTCGAGGACATCAAAGCGTCCGGCCTGCGCGGCCGCGGCGGCGCAGGTTTCCCGACCGGTCTCAAATGGTCATTCATGCCCAAGGAAACGGACGGCGGCCCGGTCTATCTCGTCGTCAACGCCGATGAGTCCGAGCCCGGCACCTGCAAGGACCGGGAGATCATGCGGAACGATCCGCATAAACTGGTGGAAGGCTGCCTTCTCGCCGGCGTCGCCATGGGTTGCACCGCCGGATACATCTACATCCGCGGCGAGTTCATCCTCGAGGCCGATCGCCTTCAGAAGGCTATCGACGAGGCTTACGACGCCGGTCTGATCGGCAAGAACGCCTGCGGCTCCGGTTATGATTACGAGCTCTATCTGCATCGCGGCGCCGGCGCCTATATCTGCGGCGAGGAAACCGCACTCCTCGAAAGCCTGGAAGGCAAGAAGGGCCAGCCGCGCATGAAGCCGCCTTTTCCGGCGGCTGTCGGCCTCTATGGTCGACCCACCACGGTCAACAATGTTGAGACCATCGCCGTCACGCCGACCATCCTCCGTCGCGGCGGCTCCTGGTTCGCGAGCTTCGGCCGCGAGAAGAACGAAGGCACCAAGATCTACTGCATCTCCGGCCATGTGAACCAGCCCTGCACGGTCGAAGAGGCGATGGGCATCCCGCTCAAGGAGCTGATCGAAAAGCATGCGGGCGGCGTGCGCGGCGGCTGGGACAATCTGCTGGGCGTGATACCGGGAGGGTCTTCGGTACCGGTCATCCCGCGGGATGTTTGCGACGACGTGCTGATGGACTTCGATGCGTTGCGCGACGTGCAAAGCGGCCTCGGTACCGCCGGCGTCATCGTCATGGACAAATCGACGGACATCGTCAAAGCGATTGCCCGCCTCTCGAAGTTCTACATGCATGAAAGCTGCGGCCAGTGCACGCCCTGCCGCGAAGGCACCGGCTGGCTCTACCGCATGCTGACCCGCCTCGGCGACGGCAAGGGCCAGCTCGAGGAGCTGGACCTGCTGCAAGACGTGACGAAGGAAATCGAGGGCCACACCATCTGCGCGCTTGGCGATGCCGCGGCCTGGCCGGTGCAGGGACTGCTTCGCCATTTCCGTCCAGAGCTGGAGCGTCGGCTGCAGGCTGTCCAGGATGCCGGGAGGGCCGCCTGATCATGAGCGATACTATCAAACTCACGGTCGACGGCGAAGAGGTCGAAGTTCCGAGCGGCGTCACCGTGCTCCAGGCCTGTGAGGCCGCCGGCCGCGAGATCCCGGTCTTCTGTTTCCATCCCCGCCTCAACATCGCAGGCAATTGCCGCATGTGTCTGGTGGAAATGGAAAAATCGCCCAAGCCGATCGCTTCCTGTGCCATGCCTGCAGGGGACGGCATGGTGATCCGCACCGGCACCGAGCTGGTGCATAAGGCGCGCAAGGGCGTGCTGGAAATGCTCCTGATCAATCACCCTCTCGATTGCCCGATCTGCGATCAGGGCGGGGAGTGCGATCTCCAGGACCTGACGCTGTTCTACGGTCCCGATCACTCCCGCTTCAAAGAGAACAAGCGTGCGGTCGAGGACAAGGAACTGGGTCCGCTGATCTCGACCCACATGACCCGCTGCATCCACTGCACCCGCTGCATCCGTTTCGCCAACGAAGTGGCGGGCGTGGAGGAACTGGGCGCCACCGGCCGCGGCGAGCATATGGAGGTCGGCACCTGGGTCGAAAAGGCGGTCACGTCTGAACTGTCGGGCAATATGATCGACATCTGCCCGGTCGGCGCGCTGAATTCGAAACCTTACGAATATCGTGCAAGGGCCTGGGAACTCAAGAAAACCGAGTCGATCGACGTGCTCGACGCTGTCGGTTGCAACATCCGCATCGACGCACGCGGCCCCGAGGTCATGCGCATCGTTCCGCGCCTGAACGAAGAGATCAACGAGGAGTGGATCTCCGACAAGTCGCGCTTTGCCTATGACGGCCTGAGGAAGCGCCGGCTCGACGTCCCGATGGTCAAGAAAGACGACAAGCTTCAGCCCGTCTCTTGGCGTGAAGCCTTCAAGGCTATCGCGTCGAAGCTGGATGGGCTTGACGGTAAGAAGATTGGCGCCATCGTCGGCGATCTCGCCGATTGCGAGGCGATGACCGTCCTGAAAGACCTGATGGAGTCGATAGGATCGCCGAACATCGACTGCCGCCAGAACGGCTCCAAGCTGACATCGGAACCGCGTTCCTCTTACCTCTTCAACACCACCATCGCCGGCATCGAAGAGGCCGATTTCTGCCTTCTCGTCGGCACGAACCCGCGCTTCGAGGCACCGCTGATCAACGCCCGCCTCCGAAAGCGTCATCGCATGGGAGGCTTCACCGTCGCGCGCGTCGGGCCGCCTGCGGATCTGACCTATCCCGTGACAGAGCTTGGCGCGGGCGCACAGACGCTTTCCGAAATCGCCGACGGCACCCATGAAATCGCGGATGCGCTCAAAAAGGCCGAGCGGCCCATGCTCATCCTCGGCGATGCCGCCGTCAGCCGTTCCGATGGCAACGCCGTCCTGGCCGCGGTCCGCGACATCGTCAAGCGCTACGAATTGGTCGTTGAGCCCGACGACGCAGAAGGCAACGAGGCCGACGCTTCGGCTTGGAATGGGTATAATCTGTTGCATACCGCCGCCAGCCGCGTCGGCGGTCTCGATCTCGGCTTGGTGCCGGGGAAGGGTGGTTTGGACGTTGCCGGCATGATCAAGACGGCCGGTAAGGGCGATCTGGACGTGCTCTATCTCCTGGGCGCCGATGAGATCGATGTCGAAGCGCTCGGCGACGCCTTCGTCATCTATCAGGGCCACCATGGGGATCGCGGAGCGCCTCGGGCCGATGTTATTCTGCCTGGTGCCGCCTATACCGAGAAGAACGCGACCTATGTGAACACTGAGGGACGGCCGCAGCGGGCGAAGCTTGCCGTGTTTCCTCCGGGTGACGCCAAGGAGGATTGGAAGATTCTTCGTGCGTTGTCCGAAGCGGTCGGCAGGAAACTGCCGCTCGATACGCTCTCCCAGGTGCGCGCCCGTATGCAGGAAATCGCCCCGCATCTGGCCGATATTGACATCATCCAACCAGCGCCCTGGCAAGGCGTGGGGCGCGCTGGAAAGTTTCTGGCATCGCCTTTCGCCTCTCCAATAGAAGACTTCTATCGGACCGATCCGATCAGCCGCGCCTCTGCGACCATGGCCGAGTGCAGCGCGTTGCATGCCCCGAGCGCGAAGGGGACCGGCACCGATGGCTGAGTTCTGGACCGGTTTCCTCTGGCCGCTGATCTGGATCGTTCTCCAGATCGTCGTGATCCTGATCCCGCTTCTGCTTTCGGTCGCCTACCTCACCTATGCCGAGCGCAAGGTGATTGGCGCGATGCAGCTGCGCCAGGGGCCGATGGTCGTGGGCCCGATGGGCCTCCTCCAGCCGATCGCGGATGCGGTCAAGCTGCTGATGAAGGAGACCATCCTGCCGACCGGCGCCAACAAGGTGGTCTTCATCCTGGCGCCAGTGATCACCTTCACACTCGCCATGATCGGCTGGGCGGTGATCCCCTTTGGCGATGGGCTGGTGATCTCCGACATCAATGTCGGCATTCTTTACCTCTTCGCCATCTCGTCGCTAGGCGTCTACGGCATCCTGATGGCAGGCTGGGCGAGCAACTCGCGCTACGCCTTTCTCGGCGCGCTACGCTCCGCCGCTCAGATGGTCTCCTACGAGATCGCGATCGGCCTGATCATCATCAACGTCCTGCTCTGCGTCGGCTCGCTGAACCTTTCGGACATCGTACGCGCCCAGGAAAACTGGTGGTTCTTCATCCCCCACTTTCCGATGTTCATGATCTTCATCGCCTCGATCCTGGCCGAAACGAACCGCCATCCGTTCGATCTGCCCGAGGCCGAGGCGGAACTGGTGGCCGGCTACAATGTCGAATACTCGTCCATGGGCTTCGCGCTCTTCTTTCTCGGCGAATATGCCAACATGATCCTGATGAGCGCGATGGCCGCTATCCTGTTCCTCGGCGGCTGGCTGCCGCCGATAGACATCGCCCCGCTGAATTGGATCCCCGGACCGATCTGGCTGATCCTCAAGATCTGCTTCGTGCTGTTCATCTTCATCTGGGCGCGCGCCACGCTGCCGCGCTACCGCTATGACCAGCTCATGCGTCTCGGCTGGAAGGTCTTTTTGCCCCTGTCGCTGATCTGGGTGGTGCTGACGTCCGGCTTCCTGGTCGCTTTCGATATGTTGCCCAGGTGAGAAAGGAGGAAGTGTAATGGCCTTTCTCGACAATGTCGCGCGCACCCTCCTTTGGCGAGAGCTGGTCTCGGGCTTTGCGCTGACGCTCAAATACATGTTCAGGCGAAGCGTCACCCTGAACTATCCCTATGAGAAGGGTCCGCTCAGTCCGCGCTTTCGCGGCGAGCATGCGCTTCGCCGCTATCCCACGGGCGAGGAGCGCTGTATCGCCTGCAAGCTCTGCGAAGCGGTCTGTCCGGCCCAGGCGATCACCATCGAGAGCGAGCCGCGGGCGGATGGTACGCGCAGGACAACGCGCTACGACATCGACATGGTGAAGTGCATCTATTGCGGCATGTGCGAGGAGAGCTGCCCGGTGGATGCGATCGTCGAGGGGCCGAACTTCGAGTTCGCGACCGAGACGCGCGCCGAGCTCTTCTACAACAAGGAAAAACTGCTCGCCAACGGCGACCGCTGGGAAAAGGAAATCGCGGCCAACCTTGCGGCGGACGCCCCCTATCGTTAGTGGTACGACCACATCGGAAAGTTCGCTCGATGGCGTTTGTCATGCATGGCGCGGCTCGTGCCTGAGGAAGCAATGATCGTTCAGCAGCTCGTCTTCTACCTGTTTTCGGCGGTGGCCATCGCGTCAGGCGTGATGGTGATTTCCGCTCGGAATCCGGTGCACTCTGTGCTGTTCCTGATCCTCGCCTTCTTCAACGCCGCGGCCCTGTTCGTTCTGGTCGGCGCAGAATTTCTGGCGATGGTGCTGGTGGTCGTTTATGTGGGCGCTGTCGCCGTGCTCTTCATGTTCGTCGTCATGATGCTCGACATCAATTTCGTGCGCCTGCGCGAAGGCTTCATGCAATATCTGCCGGTTGGCGCCCTGATCGGCATCATTCTTCTTGCGGAACTGGTGCTGGTCTTCGGCAGCTGGGCGCTGTCACCGACCACCGCAGCCCTTGAACAGCCGACACCGCCCGAGATCAGCAATACCGAAGCCCTCGGCAATCTCCTATACACCGACTATTTCTACCTCTTTCAGGCGGCGGGCCTCATCTTGCTGGTCGCGATCATCGGTGCGATCACGCTCACCCTTCGCCATCGTCCCGGCGTCAAGCGCCAGGATATCGGCGAGCAGGTTAACCGCTCGGCCGAGGACGCGATCGAGATCAAAGATGTTCAGCCCGGGAGCGGCGCCTGATGGAGATGGCGGTCCCTCTCGGTCATTACCTCACGGTCGCGGCCATTCTCTTCACGACGGGCATTTTCGGCATCTTCCTGAACCGGAAGAACGTGATCGTCATCCTGATGTCGATCGAGCTGATGCTGCTGGCCATCAACCTGAACTTCGTGGCATTTTCCGCCTATCTCGGCGACCTCGCCGGCCAGGTCTTCGCCATGTTCATCCTCACCGTCGCCGCCGCCGAGGCTGCGATCGGCCTTGCCATTCTTGTGGTCTACTTCCGCAACCGCGGCAGTATCGAGGTCGACGACATCAATCTGATGAAGGGCTGATCCATGACCGCAGCCTTCATCGTTTTTTCGCCACTTATCGGCGCCATTATCGCGGGACTCTTCGGTCGTTTCATCGGCGATCGCCCCTCCCAGCTGGTCACCTGCGCCGGCATGGTCATTTCGGCCATCTGCGCCTGGATCGTGCTCTTTTCCGTCGTCGGCACCGAGGGCTACAAGCTCGACATCCTGACATGGATCCATTCCGGCACCTTCGAGGTGAACTGGGCCATCCGCGTCGATCCGCTCTCCGCCGTCATGATGTTCGTGGTCTCCACGGTTTCGACCCTGATCCACATCTATTCGATCGGCTACATGTCCCATGACCCGCATATCCCGCGGTTCATGTCCTATCTCTCCCTCTTCACCTTCTTCATGCTGATGCTGGTGACCGCCGACAATTTCCTGCAGCTGTTCTTCGGCTGGGAAGGGGTGGGCCTCGTCTCCTATCTCCTGATCGGGTTCTGGTACACCAAGCCTTCCGCCTGCGCCGCAGCGATCAAGGCCTTCCTCGTCAACCGCGTCGGCGACGTGGGTTTCGCGCTTGGCATCGCCGGCGTCTATCTGATGTTCGATTCGGTCGAGTTCGACGTGGTCTTCGCCAACGTCGCGGAACTGGCCGGAACCCAGCTCGTCATGTTCGGCACGGAGGTGCATGCGCTGACGCTGGTCACCTTCCTTCTCTTCATCGGCGCCATGGGCAAGTCAGCCCAGCTCGGCCTGCACACCTGGCTGCCGGACGCCATGGAAGGCCCGACGCCGGTCTCCGCCCTCATTCACGCCGCCACCATGGTGACCGCCGGCGTGTTCCTGGTGGCGCGCTGCTCGCCGCTCTTCGAATACGCCCCCTGGACCCTCGGCTTCATCACCTTCATCGGCGCGAGCACCGCCCTCTTCGCGGCGACCATCGGGCTGGTGCAGAACGACATCAAGCGCGTCATCGCCTATTCGACCTGCTCGCAGCTCGGCTACATGTTCTTCGCCTGCGGCGTCGGCGCTTACGCGGTCGGCGTCTTCCATCTCTACACCCACGCCTTTTTCAAAGCGCTGCTCTTCCTGTCCGCAGGCTCGGTCATCCACGCCATGTCCGATGAGCAGGACATGCGCAATATGGGCGGCATCTGGAAAAAGATTCCTGTCACCTACGCCATGATGTGGATCGGCTCGCTTGCCCTCGCCGGCATGCCGATCTTCGCAGGCTTCTTCTCCAAGGACCTGATCCTCGAAGTCGCCTGGGCCTCCCACGGACCGTTTGCGGGCTATGCGTTCTGGCTCGGCATCATCGCTGCCGTGCTCACCGCTTTCTATTCATGGCGCCTGCTCTTCATGACCTTCCACGGCAAGCCGCGCGCCAGCCAGGAGGTGATGAACCATGTCCATGAAAGCCCGCTGGTCATGACCGTTCCGCTCGGTCTGCTTGCGGTCGGCGCTGTTTTCGCCGGGCTGCTCGGCCTGCCGATGGTCGCCGACGATATGGCGTTCTGGGGCGGCTCGATCGCCATGGTGCAGCAGCCGAACATCATCGAAGAAGCCCACCATGTCGGCCTCTTCATCAAGATCCTACCGATCCTCGCTGGCGTCCTCGGCATCGCGCTCGCTTACGTCTTCTACATCCAAAATCCGGACCTGCCGGGCAAGCTGGCTGCGAAGGTGCAGGGCGTCTATCGGTTCTTGTTGAACAAATGGTATGTCGACGAACTCTACGATTATCTGTTCGTCAATCCGGCCAAGCGCCTGGGCACCATGTTCTGGCAAGGGGGCGATGTCGGCATCATCGACGCGTTCGGCCCCAACGGTGTCGCCGCGACAGCCCTTAATGTCGCCAGACGCGCCACCATGCTGCAGACCGGCTACGTCTATCATTACGCCTTTGCCATGCTGATCGGGATCGCCGCCCTGGTCACCTGGTACCTCTTCCTGGCCTAGCGGGTGACATGGCCACAGCATGACTTTTTTCGATCGGTGACGAGACGATGAGACCTGAGGACCAGGACCGGATGGCCAGTACAGGCAAGTCAACGAAGTGGTCGTACCACGATGAGTGATTGGCCGCTGCTTTCGCTGGTGATCTTCCTGCCGCTTGCGGGCGCCGGGTTCATTTTGCTGATCCGTGGCGAAGAGGAGGTGGTGAACCAGAACGCCAAGGCCATCGCCCTTTGGACCGCTGGCATCACCTTCCTTCTGTCCCTGATGATCTGGGGCAATTTCGACTATACGCGCTCCGACTTTCAACTGGTCGAGCGCATCGAATGGCTGCCTGGCCTCAACATCAACTACCATGTCGGCGTCGACGGGATTTCTTTATTTTTGATACTCTTAAGTACGCTGACGACGCTCGTCTGTATCGGTGTTTCCTGGGAGAGCGTGCAGGTCCGTGTCAAGGAATACATGGTCGCCTTCCTGGTGATGGAGACCTTCATGGTCGGCGTGTTCTGCGCGCTCGACTTCGTTCTCTTCTACATCTTCTTCGAAGGTATCCTGATCCCGATGTTCCTGATCATCGGGATCTGGGGCGGGCCGAGGCGGGTCTATTCGGCCTTCAAGTTCTTCCTCTATACGCTTTTAGGCTCGGTGCTGTTCCTGGTCGCCATCCTGGTGATGTATCTGCAGGAAGGTACCACTGACATCCCAACGCTGATGACGGCGACCTTCGATCCGACGCTGCAAAACTGGCTCTGGCTTGCGATGTTCGCATCCTTTGCCGTCAAGGTGCCGATGTGGCCCTTCCACACCTGGTTGCCGGACGCTCATGTCGAAGCGCCGACAGCAGGATCCGTCGTCCTGGCGGGCGTCCTGCTGAAGCTTGGCGGCTACGGATTTCTCCGTTTCTCCCTGCCGATGCTGCCGGAGGCAACCGCCTATTTCACGCCGCTGGTCTACACGCTTTCGATCGTCGCCGTGATCTACACGTCCCTGGTTGCGCTTATGCAGACCGACATGAAAAAGCTGATCGCTTACTCCTCGGTCGCGCATATGGGCATCGTCACCATCGGCATCTTCACGCTCAACCCGCTCGGCATTCAGGGCAGCATCATCCAGATGCTGAGCCATGGCCTCGTCTCCGCCGCCCTCTTCATGTGCGTCGGCGTCGTCTATGATCGCCTGCACAGCCGGGACATCGACTATTACGGCGGACTGGTGCACCGCATGCCTGGCTATGCGCTGGTGTTCATGCTGTTCATGCTCGCCTCTGTCGGTCTCCCCGGCACATCCGGCTTCGTCGGCGAGATCATGGTGCTGATCGGGGTCTTCCAGGTGAACCAGTGGGTGGCGCTGTTCGCCGCGACCGGCATGGTGCTGGGTGCCGCCTATATGCTCTGGCTCTATCGCCGCGTCATCTTTGGCGATCTCACCAAGGAGCATCTCCTGATGATCCGCGATCTTCGGCCCCACGAGATCGCGAGCTTCGCGCCCCTGATCATTCTGGTACTGTTGATGGGCATCTATCCCGCCCTGTTCCTCGATCCGATGGCCGCATCGGTCGATCATCTCCTGACCCAGGCCGGCGCCCTTCCGGAGACCGAACTGGCCGGCGGTCAAGCTGGTGAGGCGCTCCGATGATGGGTCTCGACATGTTCGACCTGGCGCCCGCCATGACCGAGATCTTCCTGATCTGCGTCGCCCTGGCGCTCCTGATGCTCGGCGCGTTTCGTGACGAGGAGCAGGATAGCCACCGCTTCGTCTCGTCGCTCGCGATCATGGCGCTGATGGTCAGTCTCTTCATCGTGCTCATGGGCGACAAGTCGAGGGCGGTGACCTTCAGCGGTCTGTTCATCACCGATGGCTTTGCCGCCTATATGAAAGCGTTGGTCCTGATCGGCGTCGCCGTCTGTCTGGTTATGACGCCCGGCTATTTCCAAAAGGAAAACGTCAACCGCTTCGAATATACGGTGCTAGCACTCTTCGCGACCGTCGGCATGCTGATGATGATCTCGGCGAACAGCCTGATCTCGCTCTATGTCGCCCTCGAGCTGCAAAGCCTGCCGCTCTACGTCATGACCGCCTTTCATCGCGATCGGCTGCGCGCCTCGGAAGCGGGCCTTAAATATTTCGTCCTCGGCGCGCTTGCGTCAGGCATCCTTCTCTATGGCTGTACGCTGGTCTACGGCTTCACTGGCACGCTTTCCTTCCCCGGTCTCGCAGAGGTCCTGTCGCCGGAGAAAATCGGCGAGGGTACGATCGGCATCGGCGTGGTGATCGGCCTTGTCTTCGTCGCCGCCGGGCTTGCCTTCAAGCTCGCCGCGGTTCCCTTCCACATGTGGACTCCCGACGTCTATGAGGGCGCGCCGACGCCGGTAACCGCCTTTCTTGCCGCCGCTCCCAAGGTGGCGGCCATGGCGCTTACCATCCGCGTCTTCTATCAGCCGTTCGGGGATTGGGCGAGCCAGTGGCAGCAGATCGTGGTGTTCATCTCGATCGCCTCGATGCTGCTTGGTGCGTTCGCCGCGATTGGTCAGAGCAACCTGAAGCGCCTCCTCGCCTATAGCGGCATCGGCCATATCGGTTTCGCGCTGGTCGGTCTTGCCGCCGGAACCGAACAGGGCGTCTACAGCGTTCTCGTCTATATCGCGATCTATCTTACGATGACCCTTGGCGTCTTCGCCTGCGTGCTCGCGCTTCGCCGCAATGGCGCGCCGGTGGAGCAGATCGATGACCTGGCAGGTCTGGCGAAACAGCAGCCTCTGTTCGCGGCCGCGATCGCCGTCTTCATGTTCTCGCTCGCCGGCATTCCGCCGCTCGCCGGCTTCTTCGGCAAGTTCTACGTCTTCATGGCCGCGGTCGACGCCGGCCTCGTGCCCTTGGCGATCATCGGTGTCTTGGCCAGCGTGGTCGGCGCCTATTACTATCTTCGGATCGTCAAGATCATGTTCTTCGACGAAACGCTCGATCCACTCGATCAGAGCATCGGCGGCGAATATTCGATCGTGCTTGGCATTGCCGCGATCTTCAATCTCGCCTTTTGCCTCCGCCCCGGCCTCCTGCTCGGCCATGCCGAGCGCGCCGCTCTTGCCCTGTTCACGTAAAATCCGTTCGTGAAACCGATTTGACGGCCAGCTCCCAACATCTGCCCGAAGGCTTTTCTCTTCGCCATGTCGAGACCATCGGCAGCACCAATGACGAGGCGGCGAGGCTCGCTTTGTCAGGCGCACGGTCCGGCACGATCGTGCTCGCCGATCGGCAGTCCAAGGGACGTGGGCGTCTCGGCAGGACATGGCAGTCAGCAGTAGGTAATCTGCATGCATCGATCCTTCTCCGCCCGGACTGTACCCTCAGAGCTGCATCGGAACTCTCGCTGCTTGCCGCCGTCGCCCTTGTCGAGCTGCTTGAGCATCATGGTCCCGATGGTCTGGCCATCCAGCTCAAATGGCCGAACGACGTCCTGATCGACGGTGCCAAGGTCGCCGGCATTCTCCTCGAGAGTGGCGGCAGCAAGGGCGGACGTCTCGACCATGTGGTGATCGGCATCGGCGTCAACATCACCTGGTCACCCGAGGACGTCGCCTATCCCGTGACGTCCCTGGCCGATGCCGGTTTCGTGAAAAAACCGCTGAAAGATTGGCTTTTCGCCTATATCTCCAGCCTTTCGATCTGGCTTGACCGATGGCAAGAGGACGGGTTTGCTGTTGTCAGAGACGCGTGGCGCGCCAGGAGTTATGGATTGGGTGGTCCTATTCGCTTTCGACTGGGCCAGGAAAATGTCGATGGCCGGTTCGTCGATCTGACCGAAGGAGGCGCTCTCCTGATCGAAGGCTCCGACGGTATCAGGCGTGAGCTGACGGCGGGAGATGTCGTCTTTGCCGATCACTGAACGCCCATGACCAGGCCGCTTCTTCTCGCCGTCGACGTCGGCAATACCAACACCGTATTCGCCATCTACCGGGATCGCGAGCCCTTGGGCCAGTGGCGTATCTCCACGGTGAGGGACCGTACCGGCGATGAATACGCCGCCGCACTCTCACAACTGCTGGCGCTCGATGGGATCGATCATCGCGAGGTCGGCGACGTCGTCATCTCGTCGGTGGTGCCGCCCGCTTCCTTTGCGCTCAAGCAGATGTGCGCGCATATCTTTGATTGCACGCCGAAAATCGTTCGCGAGAACCTCGGCGTCGGCATGCCGATCGCCATCGACAACCCGCGCGAGGTGGGTGCGGACCGTCTGGTGAACGCCGTTGCGGCCCGTCGCCGTTATGAAGGACCGCTGATCGTGGTCGATTTCGGCACCGCAACCACTTTCGATATCGTTGACAATAGTGGTAGATATTGCGGCGGGGTGATCGCAACCGGCATTAATCTCTCCCTCGATGCGCTGCACCGGGCGGCGGCCAAGCTGCCTCGGATTGTGGTCGAACGCCCGGAACGGGTGATTGGCAGTTCGACGGTCACGGCGATGCAGTCGGGCGTTTTCTTCGGCTATGTCAGCATGATCGAAGGGATGGTCAAAAGAATCCGCGAGGAATTCGGCGAGGAAATGACGGTCGTCGCGACAGGCGGCCTTGGGGGACTGTTCGCTGAAGCGACGGACAGCATCGACAGCTATGACCGCGATCTGACGATGGCGGGCCTGGTGGAGCTGTTCTATGCGGATCACCCCATGACCAAGAATGACTGAGAACGGGGCGTTGATGGATCAGGAGTTGTTATTCGTGCCGCTGGGCGGCGCCGGCGAGATCGGGCTGAACCTCAATCTTTACGGCATGGACGATCAGTGGCTGATGGTCGATCTCGGCATCAGTTTCGCCGACGAATATCTTCCCGGCGCCGATATCATTTTGCCCGAACCGCGCTTCATCGAAGAGCGGCGTCAGGATCTGAAAGGGCTGGTTCTGACCCATGCCCATGAGGACCATTTCGGCGCCGTGCCGCATCTCTGGGACCGTTTGCGCTGCCCCATCTATTGCACGGCGTTCACCGCCAATGTGCTGAAGCGCAAGCTGGACGAGTCGCCGCTGCGCACCGAGAACGTGCCGATCCACGTGGTTGCGCCAGGCGAGCGTTTTCAGGTCGGGCCGTTCGATTGCGGTCTCGTTCACATGACCCACTCGATCCCCGAGGCCAACGCGCTCACCATCAGGACGCCGCTCGGCAATCTCCTGCATACCGGGGATTGGAAACTGGACCCCGCCCCCTTGCTCGGCGAGGTTACCGACGGGGACAGTCTCGCCAGTTTTGGCGAGGAGGGGGTCCTCGCCATGGTCGCCGACAGCACCAACGTCCTGACCCCCGGCACGTCCGGATCCGAGGCGGATGTCCGGGACAGCCTGACCGATCTGGTCGCGAAGCTGCCGAACCGGGTGGTGATCACCACCTTCGCCTCGAACGTCGCGCGTCTCGAAACCGCGATCAAGGTTGCGGCCGCCTCCGGCCGTCAGGTCTGCGCCGTCGGGCGCTCCATCAAGCGCATGCTGCAGGTCGCGGCCGAGGTCGGTTATCTCAAGGACCTGCCCCCTCTGGTGGACGAGAAGACCGCCGCCCAGCTTCCCCGCGACAAGGTCCTCTGGGTTGCGACCGGCTGTCAGGGCGAGCAGCGCGCCGCCATGGCCAGGATCGGTTTCGGTCAGCATCCAAGCGTGAAATTGGAACCTGGCGACACCGTGATCTTCTCCTCAAAGATCATCCCCGGCAATGAGCGCACCCTGTACAATCTGCACAATACCCTGGTCGGCCACGGCATCGAGGTCATCACGGAGCAGGATCATTTCGTCCACGTCACCGGCCATCCCTGCCGGGACGAGGTCGAGCAGATGTATCGCTGGATCAAGCCGAAGATCGCCGTGCCTGTCCACGGCGAAGCCCGTCATCTTCACGAGCATGCAGCACTCGCCCGATCCCTGGGCGTCGAGACCGCTCTCGATGTCCGCAATGGCGACATGATCCGTCTTGCGCCCGGCGAAGCGCAGGTGATCGACGAGGTGCCGGTCGGCCGTCTGGTCATGGAGAACGACGAGCTCATCGACGCCGGCGACGACCTCTACCGCACCCGCCGCCGCCTGATGGCCCACGGCACCATCCTGGTGAGCATTGTGCTCGATCAGGTCGGCAGTCTTCTGGCGTCGCCGAACCTCTCCTCCTTCGGTGCGGTCGACCTCGGCGCAGATGGTGAGTTGTCCGAAGGCGTGCTGGCCGAAGTCGAAAACGCCATCGAGGACCTGCCCGACGACGATGCGCTCGATGATGCCCGCATCCGTGACACCGTGCGTGCAGCCGTGCGCCGCGCCTGCAGCCTGATGCGTCAGAAACGGCCGATCATCGAGGTGCAGATCACCCGGCTCGAACCGAGCGTGCTGGAAGCGATGATCGACCGGGAACCTTCAACCGCGTCCTGAGATTGGAGACCTCCGATGATCGGTCGTTTGAACCATGTCGCGATCGCCGTTCCCGACCTGGATGCCGCGATCAGCCAGTATCGCGATGCGCTCGGCGCCAAGGTGTCCGAGGCGGTCGATCAGGTGGAGCATGGCGTCACCACGGTCTTCATCGAGCTTCCCAACACCAAGATCGAGCTCCTCTATCCCCTCGGCGAGGAGTCGCCCATTCGCGGCTTTCTCGACAAGAACCAGCAGGGCGGCATCCATCATCTCTGCTATGAGGTCGACGATATCATGGCGGCCAGGGATCGCCTGATCAAAGGCGGTGCGCGCGTGCTCGGCGATGGCGAACCCAAGATCGGCGCCCATGGCAAGCCGGTCCTGTTCCTGCATCCCAAGGACTTCAGCGGCACGTTGGTCGAGCTCGAGCAGGCCTGAGCAGCTTTGATCATGTCCTGGTATCGCCCATGAACCTCTTTACGACCGCAATCACCTTCCTGGTCATCTGGTGGCTGATCTTGTTCATGGTGCTCCCCTTCGGCGCAGCGCCTCCCGAGGAGGTGCGGGAAGGCCATGCAAGCAGCGCACCCGCCAAGCCGCGTATGCTGGTCAAGCTCCTGATCACCACAGTGCTGGCCATAGCCGCCACCGTTGCCGTTCGGTGGTTCCTTGAAAGCGGCCTGATTGAACTTCGTCCGCCACGGGCAAGTTGAGCGCGCTCGCCGATCGAAGATAACATCGCTTTTTAGTAGAATTTAGCGTCACGGAAAGGGCGAGGCCGATCCGTTTGGCGCGGCCCCGTCGTTTGAACAATCGAACATAGGTTGAACATCAGGTTTCGTCGCGATCCGGGCCATTCGACATCGGCGATACCATGATCGTCATGTATAAAACGATATGTAAAAAAAACTGACAACTACTGATAAACCTCAAAGAATAGCCAATAACACGAGCTATTGTCTGATTAATTTCTTAAAAAATAAATGTGAATAAAATTTGATGAAAAATTTTACTCAATGTTTTTATAAAAAACATCTGCCAATACTTATTTTTTGGTTATTTTTCTCTTGCTAAGAGTGAAACTCAACGTCATATTGATGAGGTGTTCATGGGATGTTTCCCCTGTGACACCCGACTTGAGGCGTTTCCTCCCTACCTTAGCCGCGTCAGTTCGCTGACGCGGCTACTTTTTTGTCGAGCGAAGTTTTCAAGAAAATCAACGTGATAGATGAGATTTGCCACCGGCTTGCGCGGCTTTGTAATATCGACTGTCACCCGTCTTACGTTCATCCTGTGGTTTATCAATCATAGGATGTTAAGCTGCTGCCTTGCGGAGGTGACTGACGGCCGCCTGCAAGCCCGGCCTTGGTCGAGAGCGATACATGGGGAAGGCTGAGATTGTCATCTGCCCCCGATGCTCATAGATTGACGCCGCTTTTCGACCTCAACGGTCACGCCTCGACCACGGATCCGCCTGTCATGCGATTGTCTCGCTATTTTCTTCCACTCCTGAAGGAAACCCCTTCGGAGGCGCAGATCATTTCCCACCAGCTCATGCTGCGCGCCGGCATGATCCGCCAGAGTTCGGCCGGCATCTATAGCTGGCTGCCGCTGGGCCTGAAGGTGCTCAGGAAGATCGAACAGATCGTCCGCGAAGAGATGGACGCCGCCGGCTGCTATGAAGTTCTGATGCCGTCGATCCAGCCTGCGGAGATCTGGCAGGAAAGCGGACGCTACGAAGACTACGGCAAGGAAATGTTGCGCATCACCGATCGTCATGATCGCCAGATGCTCTACGGTCCGACCCATGAGGAAGTGATCACCGACATCTTCCGGCGCAGCATTAAGAGCTACAAGGATCTGCCGCAGAACCTCTATCAGATTCAATGGAAGTTTCGGGACGAAGTGCGCCCGCGCTTCGGCGTCATGCGCGGCCGCGAGTTCCTGATGAAGGACAACTACTCCTTTGACCTCGACCATGATGGCGCGGTGCGATCCTACAACACCATGTTCCTCGCCTATCTCAAGACCTTCAAGCGCATGGGGCTCACAGCCATTCCGATGCGCGCCGAGACCGGTCCCATCGGCGGCGATCTCAGCCACGAGTTCCAGATCCTGGCCGAGACCGGTGAGAGTGCCGCCTACTACGACGCCGCCTTCGAGGATATCGACTTCATGGCCGACGATCTCGACGTTGATCAGCTGAAGTCCCTCTATGCCGCGACCGACGACCAGCATGATCCGGCGAGTTGTCCTGTGCCTGCCGATCGGCTGCGCTCCGGACGTGGCATCGAGGTCGGGCATATCTTCAACTTTGGGACCAAATACTCCATGCCCCTGGGGGCTCTCGTCATGGGGCCGAATGGCGAGGAAGTACCGGTCCAGATGGGCAGCTACGGCATCGGCGTCTCCCGCCTGGTCGGCGCCCTGATCGAAGCCTTTCACGATGACGACGGCATCATCTGGCCGGTGCCGGTGGCGCCCTTCGATCTCGGCCTGATCAACCTCCGGCCCGGAGACGAGGCTTGCGACTCGCTTGTGGCCGACCTCGAGGCCAAGTTCCGAAATGCTGGCGTCGACGTTCTCGTTGACGACCGCGACGATCGCCCCGGCGCCAAGTTCGCGGCGATGGACCTGATCGGGCTTCCCTGGCAGGCGGTGGTCGGGCCGCGCGGCATCAAGAACGGTGTCGTAGAGCTCAAGGAGCGCGCGACCGGCGACCGTTCGGAAGTCTCGCCAGAAGCGCTGCTTCAGCGCTTCGCCGGCTGATGTTCGGCTCGGTCGAACGCTGGGTCGCCGGCCGCTATCTCAGACCCAGGCGCGAAGA
This sequence comes from Pseudomonadota bacterium, assembly GCA_039197065.1. Lineage (GTDB taxonomy): Bacteria > Pseudomonadota > Alphaproteobacteria > Geminicoccales > Geminicoccaceae > JANQPX01. The sequence continues at coordinate 291,153 of JBCCUL010000001.1, forward strand.
GGGCTTCATCTCGGTGATCGCCCTTTTTTCGCTGCTTGGCATCATGCTCGGCGTCGGCACGCTGATCGTCGTGCTCGCCGTGATGAGCGGCTACCGCGCCGAGATCATGGGTGTGCTGCAAGGTGCTGGCGGCCATTTCGTCGTGCGCTCCGGACCGGCGGGCATTGGCGAGTTCGACGATCTCAGTGATCGCCTGCGCGCGCTTAACGGCATTGAGAGCGTGACCCCGATGGTCGAGGGCCAGGCCATGGCAACCGCCAATGGCGTCGCCTCCGGCGCCATCGTTCGCGGCGTCCGTCAGGCGGATCTTCAACGGCAAAGGCTTTTGTCGAACAGCATCGTGACCGGCAGCCTGGACGCCATAAGCGACAAGCGCATCGGACTCGGTACGCGCATGGCGCTGCGCATGGGTGTGGGCGTCGGTGACAAGGTCACGCTGATCTCACCCAATGGCAACGCCACCGCCTTCGGCACCGTGCCGCGCATGAAGGCCTATGAAGTCGGCGCGCTTTTCGAAGTCGGCATGTATGACTTCGACAACACCTTCATCCTGATGCCGCTCGAAGACGCCCAGATCTATTTCCAGCAGGAGGAAAGGGCGAACCTGGTCGAGGTCATGGTCGACGACCCGGATGCCGTGCCCGCTTTTCGGGAAACGATCGGTCCGCTGGTCGCAGGCGTCGGCAGCCTGGTGGACTGGCAGCAGATGAACAACCAGTTCTTCAATGCCCTCAAGGTCGAGAGGAACGTGCTTTTTCTGATCCTTAGCCTGATCATCATGGTCGCTGCCTTCAATATCATCTCCGGCATGATCATGCTGGTGAAAGAGAAGGGAAGGGACATCGCCATCCTCAGAACAGTCGGTGCAACGCGCGGCACGATCATGCGCATCTTCTTCATGAGCGGGGCTGCGATCGGCGTCACCGGTACGCTGCTCGGCTTTATTCTCGGCGTCCTGTTCGCACAGAACATCGAGACCATTCAGGGATGGGTCGAGGGCATCACCGGCACGGAGGTATTCGCGGCCGAAGTCTATTTCCTTTCCAACCTGCCAACCCGGATCGAAACGTCGGATGTCTTGAGCGTCGTCGGCATGGGCCTGGCCCTTTCCCTGCTCGCGACCATCTACCCAGCCTGGCGCGCCGCCAGTCTCGATCCGGTCGAGGCCCTTCGTTATGAATGAGGCGGCAACCGCCGCCGCGGTGGCGAACCCGCCAAGGGGTGACGACTCTGTGCCGGCCGAAAACCTGACTGAAGTCCGGCCCGACGCCGCTGGCGTCGCGCTCAGCCTTCGCAATGTCCAACGGCGCTTTCATCAAGGCGAGGTCGAGCTCGATGTGCTGCGCGGCGTCGATCTGGATCTGCCCGCCGGCGAAGTCAGAGCGCTGGTCGGTCCCTCAGGCTCCGGCAAATCGACGCTCCTGCAGATCGCAGGCCTGCTCGAGCACCCCGACAGCGGCGATGTCGTTCTGGCCGGAGAATCCTGCTCGGGATTGAACGATGCGGCGCGCACGCGCATCCGGCGGGAAAAGCTCGGCTTCGTCTACCAGTTCCATCATCTCCTTCCGGAATTCAACGCGCTGGAGAACGTCGTTCTCCCGCAGATGCTCGCCGGCCAAACGCGATCGGCAGCGGAAAAAAGGGCGGCGAGCCTGCTCGACTCGCTCGGTGTCGGGGAACGCGCCAGCCATAGGCCTGCGCGTCTTTCCGGCGGCGAGCAGCAGCGCGTCGCCATCGCCCGCGCACTCGCCAACCGCCCTGCCGTCCTGCTCGCTGACGAGCCCACCGGCAATCTCGACGAGGAAACCGCGGACAGCGTCTTCAACATGCTGATCGCTACCATACGCGAAGAAGGCAGCGCCCTACTAGTTGCCACCCACAACCCGGACCTCGCCCGCCGCACCGACGCCATCGCCCGCCTCCATAACGGCCTCATCGAGGTGGTGTGACCACCTCATGACTTGTGGGCGTCAATGAAGAATGGCGCTTCGTTCTTGATGGTATGCGTTTCTTTGTCGGGGAGGAATCCGAGCCGTGAGTGCGCCGGCAGTTTGACCGACCAGCTGCACGTTACTTCTTCAATGTCCTCCCAGGGACAAACAGGCTTTCATCAGGCGTCGAGATTCTTGAAATTCCAAACGGATGAATCGCCGTTTGTGAGCTGCAAACAGTCGCCATGATCGATGGAAGAAATCCTCCGCAACGCACAAGCCCCAATCAGCTGCCGCGAACGTCGCTACACCGACGGACAACATTCCCCACCGCTTGCGACCTCCAGTCTTTACCGTTTGTTAATCATTACCTTCCACAATCTGCATTCATCAGGTCCATGTAACCCTGGGAGTCCATTCCCGGCGAGTTCATCCTTGCAGGCGGTCGGATTCCCAGGATCGCATGGACCAGAGCGTCATGCTCGCACAAAGGCGTTAACGTCTTATGAAGACGGGTAAAGGACCCAGAGCTTTTCCCGAACAGGTGGAGCCATCTGTTCGACAAGGAAATGCGGCGAAACAATGAGATGGAGCGAGTATCCCGATCACACCCGATCGGGATCCGCTCAAATAGCGATTGAACGAAGGGGAGACAGTGCCGATCTCGGTGAATTGATTGGCTTCGGGCCTGACCTACATTGTTGGGCATAGGCCATAATCGGTTCCAAACAAACAGGATCTTTGGCGAATGGGCATCAGGCTGCATTTTGACCATTGGCCCCTTCGGTTGATGGGCGTTCTGTTTGGCATCGGTTGCCTCGTCGTCGGCCTTTCCGGTCTGATCGGCGCAGATCTGGCGCGTGCGGACTTCGCGATCATCGCATCAGTCACCGGGTTGATCGCAACCGCAGGCTCATTGCTGACCACCGACATCATCGGATTTTGGTACTGCAATCCCAAACGTCTGGCAGCGCGTCGTGCGGCTGAACGACGATCTTCTGACTTATCCACAGGTCCCTAAAATCATTCACAAAAGCGGCTAATGGCGTTACCTTCAGCCGTCCTTTCAGGGTGAGGAACGTCTTGACCAAACCGGCCTTCGTCAACCTCCGTGTTCGCTCCTGTTTTTCCTTGCTGGAAAGCACGGTGCGTATCCCGAAACTGCTGGATCGCTGCGTCAAGGATAGGGAGCCGGCGGTCGGTGTCGTCGACAAGGCCAACCTCTTCAATGCGCTCGCCTTTAGCCAGACGGTTTCGAAAAAAGGCCTGCAGCCGATCGTCGGTTGTCTGCTGCCGATCAGGGACGAGGGCGAGCGGCGCGGCAATGGCAAGCCGGTTGGCCCCAGCTGGATGCCGATCTACGCGCAGAATAGAGAGGGCTATCTCAATCTCCTGAAGCTTTTGAGCCTCGCCCATCTCGAAACCGATGCCGGCCTGGCGCCTGAGGTCGGGCTTGACGACGTCATCCGCCATCAGGCCGGACTCATCCTGCTGTCCGGCGGCGTCGAAGGGCCGGTCGGGCGCGCTTTGCTCTCTGGCAATCGCGATCAGGCAGTGGCGGCGATCGAACCGCTGACCGAAGCCTTCGGGGACCGGTTCTACATCGAGCTGTCGCGCCATGGTCTCGAAGACGAAGACCAGATCGAGCCGGCGATGATCGATCTCGCCTATGAGCACGACCTGCCGCTGGTGGCGACCAATGATGTGCGTTTCCTCGAAGCGGATGAATATGAGTCCCATGACGTCCTGCTCTGCATTGAGCAGGGGGTCCAGGTCAGTGTGCGCGACCGGCTGCGCGTCACGCCGGAGCACCGGCTGAAGACGCAAGACGAGATGGTCGAACTGTTTTCCGATCTGCCCGAGGCGGTTGCGAACAGCGTGGTCATCGCCAGGCGCTGCGCCTTCATGGTGGGCGCCCATGATCCGATCCTGCCGGCTTTCGACACGGCGGGCGGTCGGGATGAGGCCGCCGAGCTTCGGGCCCAGGGCGAGGCCGGGCTCGAGCGCCGTCTTGATGCTCTGGACAAGCCGGAGGAGGAGAGGGCGGTTTACCGCGAGCGCCTCGCCTATGAGATGGATGTCATCCTCCGCATGAAATATGAGGGCTACTTCCTCATCGTTTCCGACTTCATCAAATATGCAAAAGCCCAGGGCATACCGGTGGGTCCGGGCCGCGGTTCGGGTGCCGGCTCGGTGGTCGCCTGGTCGCTTGAAATCACCGACCTCGATCCGCTCCGTTTCGGCCTGCTGTTCGAGCGCTTTCTCAATCCCGAACGCGTGTCCATGCCGGACTTTGACATCGACTTCTGTCAGGACAGGCGGGACGAGGTGATCCGCTATGTCCGCGACAAATACGGCGCTGAGAAGGTCGCGGCGATCATCACCTTTGGAAAGCTGCAGGCGCGCGCCGTGCTGCGCGATACCGGCCGAGCACTCGGCATTCCCTTCTTCCAGGTCGACAAGGTGGCGAAGCTCGTCCCCTTCAATCCGGCCAATCCGCCGACGCTGGAGGAAGCGCTCCTGATGGAGCCGCGCCTCCAGGAAGCGGCCGATGAGGACGAGCAGGTCGGCGAGCTGATCAATATCGCCAAGCAGCTCGAAGGCCTGCCGCGCCACGCCTCCACCCACGCGGCCGGCGTGGTGATCGGCGATCGCGCTCTCGACGAATTGGTGCCGCTCTACCGCGACCCCCGCGCTTCCATGCCGGTCACCCAGTTCAACATGAAGGACGTCGAGAAGGCGGGCCTCGTCAAGTTCGATTTTCTGGGACTGACCACGCTCACCATGCTCACCCTCGGTGAGCGCCTCGTCAATGAGCGCGGCACGAAGCTTGAGCTTGCCAAGCTCCCGCTCGACGATAAACCGAGCTACGACCTCCTTGGTCGCGGCGAGACGGTCGGCGTGTTCCAGCTGGAAAGTTCGGGCATGCGCGACGCGCTTCGAAAGCTGCTCCCGGACTGCTTCGAAGACATCATCGCCATGGTCTCACTCTACCGCCCGGGACCGATGGACAACATCCCGCGTTACATCAACGTCAAGCATGGCCGCGAGGATCCGGAATATCTGCACCCGATGCTGGAACCGGTGCTCGCCGAGACCAATGGCGTGATCATCTACCAGGAGCAGGTGATGAGGATCGCGCAGGATCTCGCCGGCTATTCGCTCGGCGGCGCCGATCTGCTCCGGCGCGCCATGGGCAAGAAGATCAAGGCGGAGATGGACGCCCAGCGCGAAGTCTTCATCGAAGGGGCGGTGAAAAACAGCATCGGCAAGAAGCTGGCCACAACCATCTTCGATCAGGTCGCCAAATTCGCCTCCTACGGCTTCAACAAATCCCACGCGGCCGCCTATGCGCTGCTCGCCTATCATACGGCCTATCTCAAGGCCAATCATGCCGTTGAGTTCTATGCCGCCTCCATGACCATGGACCGTGGCAATCAGGACAAGCTGAACCTGTTCCGCCAGGAGATCGTGAAGGTCGGCATCCCGCTCCTGCCGCCCGATATCAACCGCAGCGAGTCGACGTTCATCGTCGAGGATCCGAACGACGAGAACGGTCAGGAGCAGCCCGGCATCCGTTACGCGCTCGCGGCGATCAAGGGCGTTGGCGCACAGGCGGTCGATATGATCTCCGAAGAACGCGACGCGAACGGACCTTTCGAGGATATCTTCGATCTCACGGCAAGGGTCGGCACCGGCGCCCTCAACAAGCGCATCCTGGAAGCCATGATCAAGGCAGGCGCGCTCGATGGCTTCGACGATAATCGTCAGCGGCTGATGGCGACCATTGATTCCGCCCTTCGCTATGGCGCAGCCCACGCGGAGCAGGAAGCGAGCGCGCAGGAGAGCCTGTTCGGCGCCGGCCTGGGATCGGAAGGGCTGCCCAAGCCGCGCGTCCCCGAGGTCGAGGACTTTCCGTCACTGGAGCGACTGCACCTCGAGTTCGGCGTGCTCGGCTTCTATCTCTCGGCCCATCCGCTCGACGGCTATCGCTCCTCGCTCGAGCGCATGAAGGTGGTCAATGCCGATCAGCTGCAGAACCACGGCAACCAGCGGGTCAAGCTCGCCGGCACCGTCCTCGGCAAGCAGGAGCGGACGACGGCGCGCTCGCGTTTCGCCTTCGTCCAGCTTTCCGATCCGACCGGCACCTATGAGATTACGCTCTTCTCCGAACTGCTGGGCCGCTCGCGCGAACTCTTGGAGGGGGATCAGCCGCTGCTGATCGAAGGCGAGGTGCGTCTCGACGGGGATATCGTCAAGGTGCTGGCAAGCTCGGTCCAGGCACTCGATCAGGCGGTTTCCGGTGGGCGACTGCAGTCCGCTGCCGGACGGGTAGCGGTCCGGCTTGCCGACATTACGGCGGCCGATCGGGTCAGTCGGCTGCTCGGGCCCCATGGCGATGGCAGCGCTTGCGTTCGCCTGGTTTTGGCGCTGGATGAGGACGAGGAGGTGACCATCGATCTCAGCGAGCAGCACCGCCTGGCGCTCGGCCGGCGGATCGACCTCGAGAGGCAATCGGGCGTGATCAGCGTAAGTGACTGTTGACACGATCTGAAAACTGCTTAACTCCTGGGAGACCGTGGGTTTAGAGGGCTTGCCAAACAGGCTCTCAACGACTAGACAACTTTCATCCCTCACGCAGGTCAGGAGGGCCAGGGTTTCCTTGGCCTCCGTTCCGGTGTCCGCATGACGGACCTCGACCTGCGGCGGCACAACCGGAGCTAGGAAGTTCAAACGATGGCAATGCCTACTTTTACGATGCGTCAGCTCCTCGAAGCTGGCGTTCATTTCGGACACCAGACAAGGCGCTGGAATCCGCGGATGGCCCCGTATCTCTTCGGTTCGAGAAACGGCGTGCATATCATCGATCTGACCCAGACCGTGCCCATGCTGCATCAGGCGCTGGCGACATCACGAGAGGTCGCCGCCAATGGCGGTCGTGTGCTGTTCGTCGGCACCAAGCGTCAGGCTCAGGAGCCGATCGCCCGCGCAGCACAGCGTTCCGGTCAGTACTTCGTCAATCACCGCTGGCTCGGCGGCATGCTGACCAACTGGCGGACGATCTCGCAGTCGATCCGACGCTTGCGCGATCTGGAAGCGAAGCTTGCCGAGGGCACGATCGGCCTCACCAAGCGCGAGACCCTGCAACTGACCCGTGAGCGCGACAAGCTCGAGCGGGCGCTGGGCGGCATCAAGGACATGGGCGGATTGCCCGATCTTCTGTTCGTGATCGACTCGAATAAGGAATCGATTGCGGTCGCGGAAGCGCGGGTCTTGAATATCCCCGTCATCTCCGTCGTCGACAGCAACTCGGATCCGAAGGGCATTACCTTCCCGATTCCGGGCAACGACGATGCGTCGCGCGCGATCAACCTCTACTGCGATCTGATGGTCGGGGCCGTCCTCGACGGTATCCAGGCGGAGATGGCTGCGTCCGGTGAGGATATCGGCGCTAGTGACGTTGCGCCGGTTGTCGAGGAGGCGGCGCCAGCCGAGCCCGAGGCGGCGAGCGAGGAAACGCCCGTCGTCGAAGCGGTCCCCGCCGAAGCGCCTGCCGAGCAGGAAGATGACGCGGATGACACGGAGACCAAGACGTCATCGGCTGAAACCGAGACCAGTGAGGTTGCCGCAGCTGCAGCTGAAGAGGCCGATAGCGAGCCCAAGAAGGCGGCTGCAGCCGGCTGATATCTTTTTCGTGCATTGATCGGATCCGGAGGGACTCGCCAGGTCTCTCCGGAGAAGATCATGCAAGACCAACAACTGAATGCGCTGGCAATCTGACCTTTAGAAGGCGTCGGCGCATTGGATAGAAGTGAGATCAATCGATGGGGCAGGTGACGGCGGCGCTGGTCAAGCAACTTCGCGAGAAGACCGGTGCTGGCATGATGGATTGCAAGAAGGCGCTGTCCGAGAACGACGCCGATGTCGAGCAGGCGACTGACTGGCTGCGCAAGAAGGGTCTTGCCGCAGCGGCGAAGAAAGCCGGACGCATCGCGTCTGAAGGTCTGGTCGGCGTCAAGATCGAAGGCACGCGCGGCGCTCTGGTCGAGATCAACTCCGAAACCGACTTCGTGGCGCGCAATGACGACTTCCAGTCACTGGTCCGCAAGATTGCCGATCTGGCGCCGGAGGCTGGCGGTAACGGCGATCGCCTTCAGTCGATGGAGGTGCCGGGTGCCGGCCGTTCCGTGACCGACGAGATCACTCAGGCCGTTGCGACGATTGGCGAGAACATCAGCTTCAGGCGCACGGCTGCGATCGAGGTCGACCAGGGTGTGGTCGCCGCTTACGTCCACAGCCAGCTCGCCCCCGGCCTCGGCAAGATCGGCGTGCTGGTCGGTCTGAAATCCGCAGGCGATGTTGCTGAGCTCGAAGCCTTGGGCAAGCAGATCGCGATGCATGTCGCGGCGGCCAAGCCCGAATCCGTAAGCGTCGATCGGCTCGATCCTGAGACGGTCAGCCGCGAACGCGCCATCTATGCGGATCAGGCCAAGTCCAGCGGTAAGCCTGAGAACATCATCGAAAAGATTGTCGATGGTCGCATGCGCAAGTTCTACGAAGAGGCCGTTCTGCTTGAGCAGGTGTTCGTCGTGGACACTGACCTCAAGGTCAAGGAAGCGATTGATCGCGCCGCCGAGAAGGCAGGCAGTGCCATTGTGGTAACCGACTTCGTGCGTTTTGCGCTCGGCGAAGGCCTGGAGACCAAGACTGAGAACCTCGCTGACGAGGTTGCGGCGCTTTCCGGAACCTGAGTGCCGATCCCGCCCCTGTCCCTTGGCCGGGGCGGGCCTTGTCGCAAGCAATTCAGGAAACCGCCGCATTTCTAGCAAGGGCTGATCGAACGTCATGACCGATTTGGGCCACGCAACGCCGAGATATCGCCGAGTGATGCTGAAGATGTCCGGCGAGGCCCTGATGGGAGATGCCGGTTTCGGTCACGACCCGGGCACCCTTTCCCGTCTCGCTGAAGACGTGCGCGCCGTCCATGCTCAGGGCATCGAGCAGTGCATGGTAATCGGCGGCGGCAATATGGTGCGTGGCGATCAGGCTGCTGCCAACGGTATCGAGCGTGTCAACGGTGATTATATGGGCATGCTCGCCACCGTGATTAACGCACTTGCGGTGCAAAGCGTGCTCGAGCAGGCGGGGCTGCAGACCCGCGTGCTGTCCGCGATCCCCATGTCGTCGGTTTGCGAGCCCTATATCCGGCGCCGCGCGATTCGTCATATGGAAAAAGGTCGTGTGGTCATTTGCGCCGCCGGCAGCGGCAACCCGTTTTTCACGACCGATACGGCGGCGGCTCTGCGTGCAGCGGAGCTCAGTTGTGACGCTATCCTAAAGGCGACCCAGGTCGACGGCGTCTATTCCGCCGATCCCAAGAAGGATCCTCACGCCGAACGCTATGATCGCCTGACCTATCACGACGTTCTGGCGCGCGATCTCAAAGTCATGGATGCTGCTGCGATTGCGCTTGCGCGCGAAAGCGCCATCCCCATCGTTGTATTTTCCATTCGACATCAAGGGGCCTTCGCACGCGTGCTGATGGGCGATGAACCCCATACGCTGATCACGATCTGACAAACCCAGGAGGTCGTGCTCAAGCTGGAGGAGGCATTCAGATGAGTGACGTCGATACCGCCGATCTGGACAAGCGCATGAACGGTGCGCTCGAAGTTCTGAAGAAGGAATTCGCAGGCCTTCGCACCGGACGTGCATCCACCAGCCTTCTGGAGCCGATCACGGTATCCGCCTATGGCAGCGACATGCCGCTCAATCAGGTGGCGGCGCTCAGTGTTCCCGAACCTCGGATGATCTCCGTCCAGGTCTGGGACAAGAGCATGGTCGCCTCAGTGGAAAAAGCGATCAGGACCGCTGACCTTGGGCTCAACCCAGCGGTGGACGGTACGCTGATCCGCGTCCCGCTTCCCGAGTTGAGCGAAGAGCGTCGCGTCGAGATCACCAAGGTTGCCGGACGCTACGCGGAGCAGGCGCGCGTCGCCGTGCGCAATGTCCGCCGCGATGGTATGGATCAGTTGAAACGCGCCGAGAAGGATGGCGACATCTCGAAGGATGAGCATCACAGGGTCGGCGATCAGGTGCAGCAACTTACCGACAGTGCTATTCAACAAATTAACGATCTTCTCGCGCAAAAAGAAGCCGAGATCATGACAGTCTGACGAGGTAACGCTTTAAGTATGTCGATGAACCCGGTTACGGAACAAACGGCGGCCCGGCTTGGGGGCACAGCGATCCCTGGCCTCGATCATGTCGCCATCATCATGGACGGCAACCGGCGCTGGGCGAAAGAACGCGGCATGCCGCCCTTGTTCGGCCATCAACGCGGCGCAGAGGCCGTGCGCCGTACGGTGGAAGCCTGTCGCGAGTTCGGCATTCCCTATCTGACGCTGTTCGCTTTTTCGTCCGAGAACTGGCGGCGGCCGATGGAGGAAGTGGAGGAGCTGATGAATCTCCTCCGTTTTTATATCCGCCGCGAGCTGGGCCAGCTGGCGAAGAACGGCGTGCAGCTGCGCTTTCTCGGCGAGATCGACGGCATGGCGCCGGACATCGTCGAGCTTCTGCATGATGCTGCTGAGAAGACACGTCACAACAGTGCGCTCATCCTGACGATTGCGCTCAATTATGGCAGTCGCCGTGAACTGGCGCTCGGCGCGAAACGGCTGGCGGAGCAAGTTCTCGCAGGCGACCTTTCGCCCGAAGATATTGACGAGGATAGCTTCGGCGCGTCCCTGAACGGTCTCGACATTCCCGATCCGGATCTTCTGATCCGCACCAGCGGCGAGCAGCGCGTCAGCAACTTCATGCTCTGGCAGCTGGCCTACACCGAATTCGTGTTTCTGTCGGTTAACTGGCCCGCCTTCGACAAGGGCCATCTCGAGGAGGCGATCGCCGAGTTTCAACGGCGCGATCGTCGCTACGGGGCATCGAGTGGCTGACGCCGATCCGGCACTTAAGCGTCGTATTCTGTCGGCTGTCATTCTGGCGCCGGCTGTTCTTGCCCTCGAAATCCTGGGTACGTGGTCATTCGCTCTCCTGCTGGCGGCGGGCGCCGTCCTGCTGGCCATGGAGTGGCGCCATCTCATCGCTGCGCGCGTCGACCAGCGAGCCGGTGATGTGGCTGGTTTCGCCGCCGGCGTCATCGCGCTCGCCGTGATCGTCGTGGCGGCGGCGGGCTTTGCCGAAAGCGCCTTGCTTCTCGCCCTGATTGCCGCTGCTGCCGCCGGTCTACTCGCCCATGTGATCAGCGCTTCGCCATTCTGGACCTGGCTCGGCGTTCTCTATTTCAGCATTCCGCTGCTGGCTCTCGTCTGGCTGCGGGCGCTGCCGGATATCGGTCTGCTGACCATTCTCTGGCTGTTCTTGGTGGTCTGGACCACCGACATCATGGCCTATGTCGCCGGCCGCAGTTTCGGCGGACCGAAGCTGGCGCCGTCCATCAGTCCTGGTAAGACCTGGTCCGGCCTGGGCGGCGGCATGGCGGGCGCTGCGATCATCGGCGGGCTTATGTCGCTGGTCATGGAGCCATTCGACCTCCTGCCCTCGATCGTTCTGGCGCTCGGGCTCGCCGTGGTGGCGCAGATCGGCGATCTCGCCGAATCCTCCTTGAAGCGCAAAGCTGGCGTCAAGGACAGCGGCGGCCTCATCCCCGGCCATGGCGGTCTTTTCGATCGCATTGATGGCCTGCTGTTCGCCGCACCTGTTCTCGCCGTCGTCATGATGCTGGCCGGCCGGCAGAGCTTGTCATGATCGAGGGACCGTCCAAGGATCAGCCGCGTTCGGTGACGGTCCTCGGCGCCACCGGTTCGGTCGGCAAGAGCACGCTCAATCTGATCGCCGCCGATCCCGATCGCTTCAGTGTCGAGGCGTTGACCGCCAATCGTCAGGCCGAACAGCTGGCAGCCTTGGCGAAGCAGCATCGCGCCAAGCTTGCCGTCGTGGCCGACCCTGAGGCCTATCGCGACCTCAAGCAGGCGCTCTCCGGAAGCGGCATCGAAGCGGCGGCCGGACAAGACGGGCTGATCCGCGCAGCTGCTGCCCCAAGCGACTGGGTCATGGCCGCGATCGTCGGCGCCGCCGGCCTTCCGGCGACGCTTGAAGCCGTTCGACGCGGCGCGATGGTGGCGCTTGCCACCAAGGAATGTCTGGTGTCGGCAGGCTCACTCTTCATGGACGAGGTTGAGAAGCACGAAGCGTTGCTTCTGCCCGTCGATTCCGAGCATAACGCGATCTTCCAAGCGCTGGCGGGTGCCAAGGTCAGCTCAGTCGAGCGGCTGGTTTTGACCGCATCCGGCGGTCCCTTTCGACGGGCGACAGCCGATGTCATGGCGAAGGCCACGCCGGCGCTGGCGCTGGATCATCCGAATTGGGAGATGGGTGCCAAGATCACCATCGATTCCGCGACCATGATGAACAAAGGCCTGGAACTGATCGAGGCGCATCATCTCTTCGCGATGCCGGAGGATCGGATCGATATTCTTGTCCATCCGCAGTCGATCATCCACAGCATGGTGTCCTTTACCGACGGCTCGTTCCTGGCGCAGCTCGGTTCACCCGACATGCGCATCCCGATCGCTTTTGCGCTCGGCTGGCCGGAGCGTCTGCAGGCCGACACGCCCAGGCTGGACCTTGCTGACATCGCGACGCTCACCTTCGAACCTCCGGATCAGGAGCGCTTCCCGCCGCTTCGTCTCGCGCGGGAATGCCTGCGCGAAGGGGGAAGTGCGCCCAATGTTTTAAACGCCTCCAATGAAGTGGCGGTCTCTGCCTTTCTCGAGGAACGCATCGGCTTTATCGACATCGCGGCGATCGTCGAAGCGACGCTCGAAGCGATGCCGACCACATCTCTGGACAATCTCGATAATGTATTCGCGGTCGACGATGAAGCGCGTCGTCGAGCCGCCGATCTGGTTACACAGCGCTCGATGAACACGCGCTAGCTGGAGAGCGAAGATGGAGTTCCTGCTGTCTTTCGGCATGACCATCTGGGACTATATCATCCCATTTCTCGTCGTCCTTTCGATCCTGGTCTTCGTTCACGAATATGGCCACTACATCGTGGCGCGCTGGTGCGGCGTCCGGGTGGACGTGTTCTCGATCGGCTTCGGCAAGGAGCTGTTCGGTTACACCGACAAGGCGGGCACGCGCTGGAAGTTCAGCCTCTTGCCGCTTGGCGGCTACGTGAAGATGCATGGCGACGCCGATGCGTCGAGCTCGACCGTCGACCAGGTGGCCGCCGTCGATCCCGACAGCTTTCCGGCCAAGAACGTCTTCCAGCGCATGGCGATCATCGCGGCCGGGCCCTTGGCCAATATCCTGTTCGCAGCGGTCGCCCTTGCTTTTCTCTTCATGATCATCGGTCGTCCCTTTACCCCCGCGATGGTCGGCAATGTCGCCGAGGAAAGCCCGGCGGCTGTTGCAGGGCTCATGCCGTTCGATCGCGTTGTGGCCGTCGATGGCAGTGACATCGAGAGCTTCGAGGAGCTGCGGACGATCGAGCGTGAGAGTGCAGGCGTCGAGCTTTCACTGACCGTCGAGCGGGACGGTCAGCTTCTGGATCTTGCGATGACGCCCGCGACGGTGACACGCGAAGACCAGCGTCTCGATCAAAGCTACGAGATCGGCGATCTCGGCATCGGTCCACCGCTGACACCTGCCGACGTCGCCAATGTGCGCCAGGGCAGCGCTGCTGCGGAAGCTGGGTTGGAATCCGGCGATCGCGTGGTTGCGGTCGATGGCGAGGAGATCATCAGCTTCGAAGACCTGCAGGCGATTGTCAGCACCAGTCCCGATACAGCTCTTATGTTCACGGTCGAGCGCGACGGTTCGACGCTGGACGTGCAGGTGACGCCGGAGTTGCATGAGCGCGACAACCCCGAAACCGGCGAGCCTGAGATGATCGGTTTGATCGGCGTCGAGCGTGCCCTGCCGACGCTTCACAGGGTCGGCCCGATCACCGCCTTGATCGACGGCCTTCAGGAAACCTGGCGTCTGACGGCGCTGATCCTAGGCGCTGTCTGGGAGCTGATCAGCGGCCAAGGCAGCACCGATGATCTCGGTGGACCGATACGCATCGCGCAGATCACCGGTGAGCTCACCAAAGACGGTCTCTTTCCGGCCGTGATGTTCACGGTGATGCTGTCGATCAATCTCGGTCTGATCAATCTTTTCCCGATCCCGGTGCTGGATGGCGGTCATCTGGTGATGCTGTTCATCGAGCTTGTGCGCGGTAAGCCACTGAATGAGCGCAGTCAGGAAATTGCTTTCCGGTTCGGTCTCGCCTTGGTGCTCACACTTATGGTATTTGCCACGCTTCAGGATCTGAGCCGGTTTGATTTCGGATTGGTTGAATATGTGAAGAGCTTGGTGTCCTGACGTCTAAGTAGCTGTATGGGCAGAAGAAAGGGGTAAGGATGGCGTTGCACTGGGCTCGGCGCGTGGTGATGGCGTTTGGTGTTGCCGGTCTTGTCCTTGTCGCGTTGGTTGCCGTCGATCATCCTGCTGCAGCGCAGTCAGGCGAGACGATCGAGTCCATCGTGATCCGAGGCAATCAGCGGATCGAGGCGACGACCGTCCAGAGCTATCTTGCCGTCGGGGTCGGCGACCCCTTCGACGATGAAGCACTCGATCAGTCCCTGAAGAACCTTTTCGGCTCCAGTTTCTTCGAAGACGTCAGACTTCGACGCGAGGGCGGCAGCCTCCTTGTCGAGGTGGTCGAGAACCCGATCATCAATCGTATCGCCTTCGAGGGCAATCTCCGCCTTGATGACGCAACGCTCGAACCCGAGGTGCAGCTTCGTCCGCGCGTCGTCTATACGCGCTCGCGTGTGCAGAATGCGGTCAGCCGGATCCTTGAGCTCTATCGGCGGAACGGTCGCTACGCCGCATCGGTCGAGCCGAAGATCATCAGGCTCCCCGAAAATCGGGTCGATCTGGTTTTTGAGGTCAATGAAGGACCGTTGACCGAGGTCGGACGCATCGTTTTCGTCGGCAATGAGGCCTTTACCGACAGCACGCTTCGAGACGTCATTCAGACACAGGAATCATCCTGGCTGTCCTTCTTCAACAGCAATGACACCTATGATCCGGATCGTCTCGCCTTCGACCAGGAACTCCTTCGGCGCCACTATCTCGCGCGCGGCTATGTCGACTTCAATGTGCGTTCAGCGCTCGCTGAACTTACGTCGGACGGTCAGACCTTCGTCATCACCTTTACCCTGGATGAAGGCGAACAATATCAGGTCGGCGACGTCAGTATCGACTCCAGGCTCAAAGATCTTAAGCCCGAGCAATTGCAGGCGCTTCTCCAGACCGAGCCGGAGCAGATCTACAATGCCGACGATGTCGAAACCTCGATCACCGCGCTGACCGATGAGATCGGCAAGCTCGGTTACGCCTTCGTCGATATCGAGCCCGATCTGGAAAAGCGGCCCGACGAGCAGACGATCGATCTCACCTATGTGATCAATGAGGGCTCCAGGGTCTATATCGAGCGCATCGATGTGATCGGCAATGTGCGCACCCTCGACGAGGTGGTGCGGCGTGAGTTTCGCTTATCGGAAGGCGATGCGTTCAACACCGCCTTGCTGCGGCGGTCCCGTCAGCGCATCCAGAATCTCGGTTATTTCGAAAAAGTGGATCTGCGCACCCTGCCGGGCTCGGCGCCGGACAAGACGCGGATCGAGATCGAGGTTGCCGAAAAGTCGACCGGTGAGCTCTCCTTCGGTGCAGGTTTTTCGACATCCGATGGTCCGCTCGGCGACATCCGCCTGACGGAGCGCAATCTTCTGGGAACGGGACGTTCGCTGACCGCCAACTTCAGGCTCTCGGATCGTCGAAACGAGATCGACTTCAGTCTGACCGAACCCTACTTCCTGGACAGCGATGTCACCGCCGGTGTCGATGTCTTCCGCACGGAAACCGACTTTCAGGACGAGTCGTCCTTCGATCAGACGACGCTCGGCGGTTCCCTCAGAGCGAACTATCCGCTTACCGAACATCTTCGTCATGGCCTGAAGGTCACGGTGCGCCAGGATGATATCAGGGACGTCGACGGTGATGCCTCTGAATTCATCCAGGCTGAAGAAGGCAAGGAACTGAGCGTCCTGCTTGGCCAGACGTTGACCTATGATCGGCGCGACACGCGTTTTCTGCCGACCGAAGGGTATCTCCTCCGCTTTCAGCAGGAATTCGCCGGCCTGGGTGGCGATGCTCAATACTTTAAGCACGAGCTGATCGGCTCCTACTACTACCCCTTCACGCCGTCATGGGTCCTGAACCTCTCGGCGCGCGGCGGCTATATCTTCGGCTATGGCGGTGAGGATGTCCGGCTGTTCGACCGTTTCTTCCTCGGCGGCTCCAGCCTGCGCGGCTTCCGCTTTGCAGGCGTCGGACCTCGAGACGGACTGACCGACGATGCGCTTGGCGGCAACACGCTCGCGACGGCAACCGCCGAACTCCGCTTCCCGTTGGGACTCCCGGAGGAACTGCGCATGTTCGGTCGGATGTTTACCGAGGCCGGCACCTTGACCGATATCGATGTCCCGGACGGGGTGTCGGATGTCGGCCTGCTCGATTCCGGCAGCATCAGGGCCTCGGCCGGCATCGGCCTTTCCTGGCTTTCGCCTCTGGGGCCGATCTCGATTGACTTTTCTGAAGCTCTTTTGAAAGAAGACGAGGACAAAACCGAGTCCTTCCGGGTGAGTTTCGGGACTCGTTTCTGATGAAGAGGAGCTGATTCGTGTCTGGTTCGAGATGGCGCATGCTGGCCGTCGCACTCATCCTGCCGGCAACCCTGCTTTGGTGGCCGTCTGCCTCGAGTTCACAGGAACGGCTGCCGGCGACCGTCGCGGCTGTCGTCGACTATCAGCGGGTTTTGCAGGAGGCCGCGGCCTCGAAGAGCATCGCCGAGCAGATGGAGGTCAGGCGTAAGGCCTATCAGGACGAGATCGCCAAGGAGGAGCAGCGCCTCTATGAAGCGGAGCGTGAGCTTTCCAAACAGCGAACGGCGAAGGTTCTGTCCGACGAGGCCGTGACGGAAAAGCAAAAAGAGCTCGAGGCCGAGGTGCAGGCGGTGCGCGAGCTTACCCAAAAGCGCCGTCAGCAGCTCGAGCAGGTCTCGGCTGAAGCGGTCAGCAAAGTGGAGCGTGCGCTCTTCGAGGTCTTGACCGGGCTTGCCGAAGAACGTGGCCTCAACGTTGTTTTGCCGACATCGCAGGTGCTGTTCTTCTCCCGTCAGATCGATCTCACCGACGAGGTTCTCGCCAAGCTCGATGCGACGCTGTCGGAAGTGCCGGTGACGGAACGCGTAGACTAACCGATGGCGGATCAACGATTCTTCCGCCTCTCTGGCCCGTTCTCCCTCGCAGAGCTTGCCAGCCTCGCCGATGCGCGTTTGGAGGGCGGCGAGCCGGCAAGGATGATCATCGACGTCGCCACCCTCGATCTCGCCGGCGATGGCCATGTCACCTTTCTCGACAATGCCAAATATGTCGATCAGGCCAGGGTCACCAAAGCCGCCGCCTGCGTAATTCGCGACGAGCTGATTGGCTGTTTGCCGGAGGGTGTCGCCGCTTTGGTCACGGACGATCCCTATCGCGGCTATGCGCGCATCGCGGCCGCCTATTATCCGGACGCGGCCGAGCCCAACCCGCTGCAGCCAGCCCTCGCCGGGATTTCGGTGGGGGCTGTGATCGATCCGGAAGCCGAGATCGGCGATGACTGTCAGATCGCCTCCGGCGCCGTGATCGAGGTCGGCGCGCGCCTCGGCGCCCGCTGTCGGATCGGTGCGAATGCTTCGATCGGCCGCGGCGTCGTGCTGGGTTCTGACTGCATCATCGGCCCCGGCGTGACGCTCACTCACTGCCTGGTCGGCAGCCGGACGGTGATCCATGCCGGTGCGCGCGTCGGCCAGGACGGTTTCGGTTTCGCCATGGGTCCCAAAGGGCATGTCAAGGTGCCGCAGATCGGGCGGGTCATTATCGAAGACGATGTCGAGATCGGCGCCAACAGCACGATCGATCGCGGCAGCGGTCCCGATACCTTGATCGGCCGCGGCTGCAAAATCGACAATCTCGTGATGATCGCCCACAACGTCCAGCTCGGTCCTGGCTGCATCATCGTCGCCCAGACTGGGATCTCGGGCAGTACGCGCATTGAGGCCGGCTGTGTGCTTGCCGCCCAGGTGGGTGTCGCCGGTCATCTCAAAATCGGCGCCGGAACACGGTTCGCGGCGCGAAGCGGCGTCATCAAGGACGTCGCTGCAGGTCAGACCATGGGCGGCGCGCCGGCCATTCCCCTAAAACAATGGCTACGCCAGATCGTGGCCGTAAATCGTCTAATCAAGCGAAAGGGCGCTGAAGAATGAGCGACCAGGTACTGGGAGGTCCTGTCGAGCCGGGCACCGCGTTGGAGGCCCTCGACATCGATGACATCAAACGGATGATTCCGCATCGCTATCCGTTTCTCATGATCGACAAGGTGACCGATATCGTCGCCGAAACCAGCGCCGTCGGTGTCAAGAATGTGAGCGCGAACGAGCCGCATTTCGAAGGCCATTTCCCGTCGCGCCCGATCATGCCCGGTGTCCTCATCATCGAGGCTATGGCGCAGACCGCAGCTGTACTCGTGGTTGCAACACTCGGCGAGGAAGCCGCGGGAAAGTTGGTTTATTTCATGACTATTGACCATGCCAGGTTTAGAAAACCCGTGGTACCAGGTGACCAGCTGCAGCTCGCCGTCGTCAAGGAACAGCGGCGGCTCGGCATGTGGAAGTTCAAGGGGCGCGCGACTGTCGATGGCCAGCTCGTTGCCGAGGCCGTGATCGGCGCCCGCATCATGGAGGCGTAAGCCAGCGCATGTCCGACATTCACCCATCGGCGATCGTTGCTCCTGAAGCGGAGCTTGAAGACGTGTATGTCGGCCCTTTCTGTCAGGTCGACGCCGATGTGCGTATCGGACGCGGCAGCCGTCTCGAATCCCATGTCGTCGTCACCGGCAGGACGACGCTGGGCGAGGGCTGCAGGGTTTTCCCCTTCGCCTGCCTCGGTCACCGCCCGCAGGATTTGAAATATCGTGGTGAAGAGTCGGATCTGATCATCGGCAGCAACAACCAGATCAGAGAACATGTGACCATGCACCCCGGCACCGCCCATGGCGGCGGCACCACCCGGGTCGGCAGCAACGGCCTCTTCATGGCCGGCGTGCATGTCGCGCATGACTGCCAGGTCGGCGACGGCGTGATCATGGCGAACAACGCCACGCTTGCCGGCCATGTCGAGGTGATGGACTTCGCCTTTCTCGGCGGCCTGTCCGCCGTGCATCAGTTCGTGCGTATCGGACGTCAGGCGATGATCGGCGGTCTTGCCGGTGTCGAGGCCGACGTCATCCCCTATGGCACGGTGCTGGGCAATCGCGCCTCGCTGAATGGCCTCAACATCATCGGCATGAAGCGTCGCGGCGTCGATCGCGACGAGATTCAGCAGATGCGCAACGCCTATCGCACCTTGTTTGCGACCGACGGCACGTTCGCCGATCGGCTGATCGAGGTGGCCGAGCATTACAAGGCCTATCCTCGGGTCATCGAGATTATCGATTTTATTCGCTCCGGAGATAACCGATCGATTTGCCTTCCCAAAACACCGCGAGCCGCTTGAGCGAACGGCAGCGAAAGCTCGCCGTCTTCGCCGGCAGGGGCATGCTGCCGGCGGCCGTCATTCAGGCCGCTGTCGGTGACGGCCGAGACGTTTTCGTTCTGGGCATCGAGGGCGAGACAGACCCGGATCTGATCGCCGACTATGATCACGCCTGGGTGAAGCTTGGCGCCGTCGGTCGCACGATCGACCTGCTGCATCGGGCCTCGGTCGACGACATCGTGATGATCGGCGCCATCAACCGGCCGTCCTTCGGCGATCTCAAGCCCGATCTTCGCGGCATGCAGCTCCTGGCAAAGCTGGGCATGAAGGCGGCGATCGGCGACGATCATCTGCTGTCCACGGTCGTGCGCGAGCTGGAAGGCGAGGGATTTCGCGTCATCGGTGCCGACGAGATCATCCAGCCGATGCTCGCACCCGAGGGGCTGATCACGGGAGCATCGCCGGACGAGGACGCCCGCCTGGACATCGAGCTCGGCTTCGACGTGGCCATGAAGATCGGCGAGCTCGACATCGGTCAGGCGGTGATCGTGCAGGACCGCAGGGTGCTCGGCGTCGAGGCGATCGAAGGCACCGATGCGCTCATCCAACGGGTCGGCTCGCTCAAGCGAGGCCAGTTGGGTGGGGTTCTCGTCAAAGTGAAGAAGCCGGGACAGGACCGGCGCGCCGATCTGCCGACGGTCGGCGATCGGACGGTGGCGCTCACGATCGGAGCCGGCCTTGCCGGCATCGCCGTTCATGCCGGCCACTGCCTCTTGGTGAATCGCGCCTCGATGATCGAGAAGGCTGACCGGGCTGGCCTCTTCATCACCGGCATCAGCGGTGATGAAGAGGCCTGAGCCATGGTCAAGAACGGCAACAGCGCCAAGATCTTCCTCCTCGCGGGCGAGCCCTCCGGCGATGTGATCGGCGCGCGTCTGATGCAGGCCTTGCAGCGATCCGGCAGTGAGCGCGACATCGATTTCTTCGGCGTGGGCGGTGCGCGCATGCAGGCGGAGGGCTTGAAGAGCCTGTTCCCCATGGAGGAATTGTCGCTCATGGGGTTCACCGAAGTGCTGCCCCATGTGCCGAGGCTCCTAAAGCGTCTTTCCGAGACCCGAAATGAGATCGTCCGTCAGCAGCCGGACATGGCGCTGACCATCGACAGTCCGAGCTTCTCGCTCCGTCTGCAGGAGCGCCTCGACGGCAGCGCTATGAAGCGCGTCCATTATGTGGCGCCGCAGGTCTGGGCCTGGCGTCAGGGCCGCGCCGCCAAACTCGGCGCCAAGATCGATCATCTGCTGGCGCTCTTGCCCTTCGAGCCCCGTTTCTTCGAGAAATACGGTCTTGCCTGCAGTTTCGTCGGTCACCCGATCATCGAGGAGGCCGGTCGCCGGGGCGATGGTGCCCGCTTCATAAAGCGCTACCAGCAGCCTGATGACGTGCCGATCATCTGCCTCCTGCCCGGCAGCCGCCGGACGGAGATCAAGCAGCATATGCCGGTGCTGAAGGAAACGGCCAACCGCCTCGGCCAGCGCTTTCCGCGTCTCCGTCTGATCCTGCCCACGCTCCCGAGCCTGACGCCGATGCTGCGGCCCATGGTCGAGGACTGGCCGATCCAGCCGCTCATCCTGGATGAGCGCGCCGATCGTTTCGATGCCTATGCCGCGAGCTGGCTCGCCATCGCGGCGTCCGGAACCGTGACGCTCGAGCTGGCGCTCGCCGGCCTTCCCCACATCACCATCTATCGGACCGGCAGACTCACCGCCTGGCTCGCAAGGCGCATGATCAATGTCGACCATGTCAATCTGGTCAATCTCATTCTCAATCGCCCTGTGGTGCCCGAGTGGCTGCAGGAGGACTGCAATCCCGAGCGAATCGCGACCAGCGCCCTCCATCTGATCGACGATCCCGAGCACCGTGCGACGCAAAGAGCGTCCTTGGGCGAGGTCATGACGATGCTGCAGGGCGGCGATGACGGCACGCCCAGCGAGCAGGCTGCGCGCCGTGTCCTCACCCTCCTCGAACAACCGGCCTAAGAGGATGAGCACCCATCAGATTATCGATTCAGCCGCTGTTCATCCGGTTCGTGGTTGGATCACTGCCGGCATTCGATAAGATGCCGGCTCGCCGAAGATTGATACCGGCGACATGAGCGCAGGGGACGGTCCCTGAAAGACGGCAGGGAACGGCAGGTCCGTCGATCCTGAAGCCGCGCTCAGGACGGAGGGAACGATGTTGGAGATACGATCAGCGGCTTTGCTGGCGGCCTTATTTTTTCTGCCGGCCTGCACGGCGAACGATCAGAGCCTCACGCGCGCGCAGGGTGCCGGTGCCGGTGCAGCGCTCGGCGCCGGTCTTGGTGCGATCTTCGGTGGCGATGAGGAGGATATCCTGATCGGCGCCGCCATCGGCGGTCTTGCCGGCCTCGCCGTCGGTGAGGCGGTGGCGCGCAAGAAGGCCGACTATGCTTCGGCCGAGGACATGGTCGTTCAGGAGCGCCGCATCGTCTCGAACCAGGCGGATGACGTGGCATCCTACAATGCCGGCCTCGAGCGGGAGCTGGACATCCTGAATAGGGACATCGCAGCCCTCGAAGCAGCGATCAGCGAGGGGCGCGCCGACCATTCAGCGAGGCTCGAACTCTATCAGCGCGCGTCATATGATCTGGACCAGGCGCGACAGCGGCTCGTCGAGGTCAATCAGGAAATCGACGTCAGCCGCAAGGTGTATCAAGAAGCGCTTCGCGACAGCGAACCGGTCGATCTGGTCGAGTGGGATCGCCGAATTCGCGAGCTTGAAAGACGCAGAAACAGTCTCGCCAACCTGATCGGCGATTTCGAATACACCACCCAAAGACTTGCTTGAGGCGGATCCCATGAAGACGCCGGAGACGATATCGCTGCCTGTTCTTTGTCTGGGCGCCGGCCTGCTGCTCGCTGGCTGCACGACCGACGATCCCAGAAAAGGCGGTCTGTTCGGTGGTCTGTTCGGGCTCGGCAGCGGCGCTTATGCGGAGCGTGTCGCCGGCGAGGAGGCGGCGCTGAATGCCGAGGAAGCACGCTATCAAGATGAGGTCGCCGAAAGCGAGCGGCTTGGTGCGGTGGTCGAGGGGCGCAGCAGTCAGGCCGCCGATCTGAAGCTGCAGGTTGCGTCGCTTCGGCAGGACATCGAGCGGCTTGACGCCGAAATCGACAAGCTTCGGCTTGAGCGAAACCTGACCCAGGATGATGTGGCGGCGGCCGAGGCGAATGTCGCAGCACTTCTCGGCGATATCGATCGAATCGAGGCGGAGCAGGAGGCGATCGAGCAGGCGAAAGCCTTGGGCGCCGATGCCGATGAGGAGACCGATCCTGCGCAGTTCGGCGAGCCGCCGCGCGAGCAGGTGAGCGATCTTCGCGCCTATATCATCAAGCTGCAGGACGCCGTCGATGGGCTGAAGCAGGCGCGTGAGCGCCGTGCTGCCGAGGCAGGCGCCTCGACGCAGAACATAGACTGAAACCCACTGCCAACGCGGCTGTCGTCAGGATGACTCTGTCGGCACTCGCTGCCGGCTCTCGTCGAGACGCTGGCGACGTTCCGCCTGTTCCGTCTGATCGATCGGAAAGCGCCAGACCAGCGCCGTCGCGGCGAGTTTGATGATCACCGGCAGGAGACCGTAGAGCATGGCCAGACCGAGCAGGGCAGAGGGCGCATTCTCGCCGCCGGCCTCATAGCCGATCAGATCGAGCAGCGGAAAGGCGATCCCGATGGCGAGCGCCAGCGACAGCTTGGTCGCCATGCTCCAAAGGGCAAAAAACAGCCCCGTTCGCTGCTGGCCGCTCTCTTCGCTGTCCAGATCGACGACATCCGCCTGGATTGACGCCGGAAGCGCCATGTCGGCGCCGAGCGAGAGGCCGGAGAGGGCGCAGATGATCGTAAAGGCGACGAGATCGCCTTCACCCAGAAACGGCGCCCAGACGAACATGGCCGACGCCCAGAGCATGGCGGCCGCCCAGGCCCGGTGCTTGCCGATGACCTTGCTGATCCGAAGCCAGATCGGAATGCCGATGATGCCGGCCACGAAATAGAGAAGCAGCAGCGGGCCGGACGCGCCGTCGCCGCCGAGCACATCGCCGACGAACAGGAAAAACAGGGTGGCCGGCAGGCCGTTGGCAATGCCGTTCAGAAGATAGGCTGCGATCAGGCGAAGGAACGGCCTGTTGTTCCAGGCAAGGCGCAGCCCTTCCTTGAGCGGCAGCGACGGGCTGAGCGAGGTCTTGGGTTCCGGCGCGAAGATCAGCACGCCGGCGAGTGCGAGCGGCGTCAGTAAGGCCATGCTCCAGCCAAGCACCGCGAGGATCTCGCCGCGCTGATTGTCGGCATCGAGGCCGAGCATGATCGGCAGGGCCGCCGCCAGGATGATTCCGACGACCACGAAACCTTCCCGCGCGCCGGCGATGCGGCTGCGCTCGTGATAGTCGCCCGAAAGCTCCGCCCCCAACGCCGTGAACGGCAGGATCATCATGGTCCAGGCGAGATAGGCAAGCGTCGTCCAGAAGAAAAGATAAGCCGCCCCCGCTCCCTCGCCGGGAATGAACAGCATCAAGGTGGCGACGATCAAAAGGGGGCAGGCGGCCACCATCCAGGGCCGTCGCCTCCCAAAGCGCGTGCGGGTGCGATCGCCAAGTTCGCCGATGATCGGATCGGTGAACGTATCCAGCAGGCGCGCCGCGAACAGCAACAGACCCACGGTGGTCAGGCCCAGCCCGATATCCTCGGCATAGAAGGCGGGCAGGTAGACATAGAGCGGGAGATTGAGCGCTGCGAGCGGCAGGCCAAGGGCCCCATAGCCGAGCAATGTCTTCAACGTGAGCGCTGCCGGCTTATTCGCCAATCCTCTGCCTTTCTTCGGCGACGGCCCCGTCTGCCGGATAGGCCATCGTCTGCGGTAACGGGCTCATGTCCTGGAAACGATCAGCCATCTTCGATGGCATTCCACCGTCTGCGATGAGGAACGATGTTCGCTTCAGATTACGCAGCCCGGTTCCGTACATAGACGATCCGAGCCCGTGACGCAGCCCCCAACCGGTTCGATGGCTCTTTGGTATGTCGACCACGCCAACGATCTGCTCTCAGATGAAGCACCACGATGCCGCAGATGATGGCGCTTCGAAAAGCTTTCAGCAGCCCCCTCGCCACGCCGTTGCCGAACCGATCCCTATGATCCTAAGGACCTGCATTTTACCCGTTATTAACCTTTCACTGCCAAGACGATTCCCGGTCCCTGCCACCCTGGGAGTCCATGCGTCCAGAGCCAGCTCGGCCCGTGCTAGGACTCCCAGGATCGTATGGACCAGCGAGACGATATCGTTGTTAGCGAGTTCAGGTTAAGAAAAGTTGAAGCAAGGTTGGAAACAAGGGATCTCTTCCTAGAGCTTCTGCCGAACAGGCGGAATCACCTGTACAATAAAGAAATGCGGCGAAACAATGAGATAGAGCGTGTGTCCCGACCACATCCGATCGGGATCTGTCCTAGTGCCGATCAGTAAGTGTTCTCTCGGGCATTATTCCTTTGGTTCCGATAACGCTTTCTTAACGCTCTTCCCTCATCCTTACGATCTGGTCCATGCGATCCTGGGAGTCCGTGCACCCAGGACTAGCTCGGTCCGCGCTCAGATTCCCAGGATCGCATGGACCAGAGAGACACTGCTGGATAGCAGGACATCGTTACGAACGTGTTAACGCGTCCTACCAGGCAACGCGCAGACTTGCTGACGCCTCGTCGTTTGTTTCCATCAAGAGAGGCCCCGGTGATCGATACAGAGAGCCGCTCCTAATCCCTATTTTGATGAGTTTTCTTGCCGGTCAGATGTTTTTTACCTGTTCGGGGAAAAACTCTGGGATCCTACTGAAAACTGCGATCAGTCACTCGGCAATCGAATGATCGATCCAGACCATTCGCAGCCTTTCTACATCCATCAGTCGACGGTTAGCCCAAGAGCGCCTCGATCCCAGCCTATTTCGTTGCGAGGAAGGTTTTCATGCTGTCGTCCATCGCTTCGGCCCAGGGCGTGTGATGCACGGGCGCTATCGTACCGGTGCAGGGTGATTTGAACGCCTTGTTGCGATAGCCGGTGATGCTGTGCTCCTTGTCGTGCTCCCATTCGTTGAAGAGCTGCGTCACCAGGTCGAGGTCGAACTCGGGATAGTCGGTCACGGCGACCAGATCCTTGGTGTAGTCCGTCTGGAAGATGATCTCCTGGAACGGATCGGCGAGCGCCTCCTCACGTGCGACCCAAGCGTCGATGTCGCCGGCCATCGTCGTCTTCGACGGCAGCTTGATGCGGCCGAGAATGACGTCACGGGCATACCAGGCCTGCGCGTCGAACATGCTGAAGGTGTAGTATTGATCCTGCATGCCGAGATACATCAGTTTCGGATTGTCCAGCCAGAAGATGCCTTTGTAGAGCCCGGGCGGATTTAGGCGGTTGTGGGTCTTCAAGCGAAGGCTGTCGTCGAGGAACGGGAAGTGGTGGAGGTAGCCGGTGCAGAGGATGATGGCGTCAGCATCGACCGAGCTGCCGTCCTTGAAACGCACGGTCGAGCCCTCAATCGTCGTGATCAGGGGCACTTCCTTCATGCCGTCTGGCCAGTGAAAGCCCATGGGGCTGGTTCGATAGCTGATGGTGACCGACTTGGCGCCGTATTTCTGGCATTGGAGCGCTATGTCTTCGGCTGAATAGC
Source organism: Pseudomonadota bacterium (assembly GCA_039197065.1). GTDB lineage: Bacteria > Pseudomonadota > Alphaproteobacteria > Geminicoccales > Geminicoccaceae > JANQPX01. The sequence continues at coordinate 317,455 of JBCCUL010000001.1, forward strand.
TGGCGCCGACCACCACCAGATCCTTGCCCCTGAACTCGTCAGCACTCCTGAAGTCATGGCCGTGCAGCACACGACCCGGGAAGGTATCGATGCCTTCAAAATCGGGCACATTCGGCACGGAGAAATGGCCTGTGGCGACAATGACGTAATCGAAGTCCTCGGTCGTCTGCGCCTTGTCCGGGAGATGCTCGGCCGTCAGAGCGAATTTGGCGCTCGCCTCGTCATAGGTGACGCTGCGCACGGCCGTGTTGAAGCGGATCTGATCGCGTACGCCGCTCTTCTTGACGCGTCCCGTGATGTAATCATGCAGAACTTCCCGGGGCGGAAAGGACGGAATGGGCTTGCCGAAATGATCGTCGAAGGTGTAGTCGGCGAACTCCAGGCATTCCTTCGGCCCGTTGGACCAGAGATAGCGATACATGCTGCCATGCACCGGTTCGCCATATTGATCGGTGCCGGTCCGCCATGTGTAGTGCCAAAGGCCGCCCCAGTCGTCCTGCTTGTCGAAGCAGACCACCTCAGGAACCTCGGCGCCTTTCTGCTTGGCATGGGCGAAGGCCTGAAGCTGGCTCAGCCCACAGGGGCCGGCACCGATGACGGCGACACGTGTCATGGCAGTCTTCTCCCTCGAACTTCCGGCGGCCGAACGATCGAGCGCCTTTTTTTCGAGGCTAGATCAGAGGTGGGAGCGTTGCAAGATACCCAAAATCGATGCTGTTGTTGTTGTTCAAGTTACAATGCACGGTCGCCCCATGACCGATTTGACATTTCCAGCAGTGTTGATTGAATGACTATTGTCTGTTGCAAGTTGCCGAGAATTTTTTGAAGCATGCTTTAAAAAAACCGTCATTCGATAATGCGGCACCTCGTCTTAACCCTATCGTAACTCATTTCTGCAAGGCTTCGCCTCAGGTCCATGCGACCGTGGGAATCCGCCCGCTTAGCAGGTGAGTCTGGCGAGGCTCGGATTCCCACGGTCGCATGGACCCGATGGCATTGATAGCGGGCAGGGGTTAACAACGCGTTATCGGGAAGGTGGCTGACGGCATCGATCGATAAAGCGACGTGGCGACCTAGAGCGGATCCCGACCTATGTGATCGGGATACACGCTCCATCTCTTTGTTTCACCGCCTTTCCTTATCGAACAGGTGGTTCCACCTTTTTGGGGGAAAGCTCAGGGGTCATACACCCTTCGGAAGATCGAGACCCAAAACAAAACCGGCATGTCGCCTGCATACCCGTCCACATCGGAACGCGTTCGGCGATAACCCCACCACGTCAACGAGGTGGCCGCGCCACCTAGAAGGTGGGTGGGGTCCAGTCTTCCATGAATTCGCCGAGCCAGCCGGTGTGATAGTCACCCTCGGCGAAGGCTGGGTCTTCGGTGATCGCCTGGAGGAGTGGGATGCCGGTTTTGATGCCGTCGATGACATATTCGGCGAGCGCGCGCTTCAGGCGCTTCAGACAGGCTTCGCGCGACTGATCATAGACGATCAGCTTGGCGATCAGGCTGTCGTAGTAAGGCGGGACCTTGGCGCCTGCGTAAAGCGCACTGTCGACCCGGACGCCGGGACCGCCTGGTGGGTGATAGGTGTGAACCGTGCCGGGCGCTGGCGTGAGGGTCGCGGGATCCTCGGCATTCACCCGGCATTCGATCGCATGGCCTTCATAGCGGACATCGTCCTGCGAGATGGCGAGCGGCAGGTTCTTGGCGACGTGAAGCTGCGCGCGCACCAGATCGACGCCGGTGATCATCTCGGTCACGGGGTGCTCCACCTGAAGGCGCGTGTTCATCTCGATGAAGTAGAACTGGCCGTCCTCGTAGAGGAACTCGATGGTGCCGACGCCCTGATAGCCGAGGTCGGCCACAGCGCTGCTCACGATCTCGCCGATCTCGCCGCGCATGGCATCGTCGATCACCGGTGACGTCGCTTCCTCCACCAGCTTCTGGTGGCGGCGCTGCAGGGAGCAGTCCCGCTCGCCGAGATGGACGGCGTGGCCGTGATGATCGGCCAGAACCTGCACCTCGATATGCCTGGGACGCGCCAGATATTTTTCGAGATAGACCCGGTCATCGCCGAAGCCGGCTTGGGCTTCGCGGCGCGCAGTCCGCAGGCTCTCTTCGAGTTCCTGCTCGCTGTTGGCGACCTTCATACCGCGTCCGCCACCGCCGGAAACGGCCTTGATCAGGACCGGATAGCCGATGGCCTCCGCGGCGGCGCGCGCCTCGGCGTCGCCCTTGACGGGACCGTCGGTGCCGGGAACCACCGGCACGCCGCGGGACTTCATGGTCTCCTTCGCCTGGATCTTGTCGCCCATCAAGCGGATGTGCTCGGGCGAGGGGCCGATGAAGGTGAGGCCATGTTCGATCACCATCTCGGCGAAGTCGGCGTTCTCGGCCAGAAATCCATAGCCCGGGTGGATGGCGTTGGCGCCGGAGATCTCGGCAGCCGCGAGGATCGCGACCTTGTTCAGATAGCTCTCGCCGGCCGCCGGCGGACCGATGCAGACGCTGGCGTCCGCAAGCCTGACATGCATGGCATCGGCATCCGCGGTCGAATGGATGGCGACGGTCTCGATGCCCATCTCGCGACAGGCGCGAATGACCCGAAGCGCGATTTCACCGCGGTTGGCGATCAGAACCTTGTCGATCATGAAAATAAGGCCGTTATTCGAGCGATCAATCGATGATCAGAAGGAGTTCGTCATACTCGACGGGATCGCCGTTGGTAACCATGACCGAGGCCACGCGCCCTGATTTGGGCGCTCTGATCGGGTTCATGACCTTCATGGCTTCGACGATCAGAAGTGTCTGGCCTTCCTTGACATCGCTGCCGACGCTGACGAACGGCTCGGCGCCCGGCTCCGGCGTCAGATAGGCTGTGCCTACCATGGGCGCCCGCACGGCGCCGGGATGGTTGGCGTCGGCATTGGACGGTGACGTCGGCGCTGTATCGACCGGCGTCGTCTCGACCGGTGCGGCGGCCGGCGGCGGCGCCATGGCGGCTGGCTGCAATGTCGCATGGGCCGCGACCGGGGCTGGCTGCTTGGCGACACGAATGCGCGCCTCGCCTTCGCTGAGTTCAATTTCGGTGAGACCGGTTCGCTGCAGCAACTCGGCCAGCTTCTCGATCAATGCGGTGTCGACGTTCAAGAGACCTCTCACTTCCTCGGGCGCGTCGGCATCGCGCGACATGGGTTTCAGGAGCGGCAATGCCATGGCCTAACCCTTTCCTTCGAGCAAATCCTGTACGGCGGCAAGCGCCAGCCCGTAGCCCTTGGCGCCCAAACCGAGAATGACGCCCTTCGCCACGAGCGAGACATAGGACCGATGCCGAAACTCTTCCCTTTGGTGGGTATTGGATAGATGCACCTCCAGGATCGGGACTTCAAGGAAACGAAGAGCATCATGGATGGCGACCGAGGTGTGGGTGTAGGCGCCCGGATTGAAGATCAGCGCCTCGAAAACGCCCGCGGCCTCTTGTATCCAGGTTACTAGCTCCCCTTCGCTGTTGCTTTGCCGGCAGGTCACGTCAAGACCCAGACGCGTCCCTTCTCGGATGCACATCGCCTCGACGTCGGCAAGCGTCAACGTTCCATAGATCTCCGGTTCGCGGCGGCCGAGCAGATTGAGATTAGGTCCATTCAGAACCAGAACAGGACGCGTCATGAGCCCCCAAACGCTCGCGTGGTCGCGATTTCCAAAGACCGCTGGTATTTAGCGCTTAAGCCGGGCTTTGGCAATTGATGGATCTTCCACGCCGTCGGATCGCCGTCATGTGCTGCAGAAGGGCATCACCTGGCCGATGCGCGTCTTGATCTGATCAGTCGCCCAGAGCTGTCCAGCCATTGACCGTAAGTTGCTCCAACGGCTTGAAACGCGCCTTGTAGTCCATCTTCGGGCTCTCGGCGATCCAATAGCCGAGATAAACGAAGGCCAGATCCAGCTCGAGCGCGTGTTGGACATGCCAAAGGATGATTTGCGTGCCGAGCGAGCGTCTGCCTTCGTCCGGATCGAAGAACTTGTAAACGCCGGAGAGACCGCTCTTGACGTGATCGGTGATGCTGACGCCGATCAGGCTCCTGTCCTGCCGTCGCCATTCGACGATGCGGCTGGATGCCGGGCAATCCTCGACCATCGAGCGGTACTCGCTCCAGCCCATGGCGACCATGCCGCCCTCGGCGTGGCGGCTGGCGAGATAGCGGCGAAAGAGTTCGAACTGCTCCTCGGTCGCCTGCGGCCGCTTTTCCTCGGCGCGAAGATCGTTGTTGCGCCTCAGGATCCGTCGCCAGCTTCGTGTGAAGTCGAACCGAGCCGCCGGTATGCGCACCGGCACACAGGCCTGGCAGCCGGGACATGCCGGACGATAGGCATAGGTTTGAGAGCGGCGAAAGCCCGCCAGAACAAGACGATTTTGTTCATCGTCACCCGTCTCGGCACCGAGCGGCAACACCAGCCGACGCTCCATCTTCTGCTCCAAATAGGGGCAGGGGGCGAGTTCGGTGCTAAAAAACAGGTTCATCGACGCATGGGGCTGAATGGTTTCGAGCGGTCATCAACAACCAACATATCGCGCTCTCGGGCCGAGCGAACAAGTCGATTTGAAAAAGAGTTTCCGTGATTGGCGCGAAACAGCGGAAATGAAGGTGGTTGACCTTCGGCCTGGAGCGCATGACCCTGATGACGGCTATCAGATTTTCATCGCATGGAGCGGTTATGGATGTGAAAACCTTCGACGCCGACGGCCTGGATCGCCGGTATCGGCTTTCCTATACCGTCTTCGGCGATCCGGATGCCGGGCGCACGGTGATCTGCGTTCATGGCCTCACCAGAAATGGCCGCGACTTCGATGCGCTGGCGAGCGCGATTGCGGACAAAGCCTTCGTGATTTGCCCGGATGTCGTCGGCCGAGGTCGGAGCGATTGGCTGGACGATCCTTCCGGCTATGACGTGCCCACCTATGCCGGCCATATGCTGCAGCTCATCCAGCATCTCGGCGTTGCCGAGGTGGACTGGATCGGTACGTCCATGGGCGGGCTGATCGGCATGGGCATCGCCGCGATGGAGGAAAGTCCGATCCGCCGTCTGGTGCTGAACGATGTTGGCCCGTTCATCCCGAAGGCGGCGCTCGAGCGCATCGGTGCCTATCTTGGATTGGAGCTGACATTCGACGATCTTGCAGCGCTCGAAGACCATCTCCGCCAGATCCACGCACCTTTCGGCCCGCTTTCGGACGAGCAGTGGGCGCATCTCGCCGTGCATAGCGCCAGGCAGCGCGAGGATGGCAAGGTCGTTCTCAGCTATGATCCGAACATCGCCGCCCCGTTCAAGAACACGCCGCTCGAGGATGTCGATCTCTGGGCTTTATGGGAGACGATCCGCTGCCCGACGCTGGTGGTGCGCGGCGCCGAGAGCGATCTCCTCTTGGAGGATACGGCAGAGCGGATGACGACCACCGGCCCGAAAGCCGATCTCTACACGGTCGACGGGGCCGGTCACGCGCCGGCCCTTATGGCTTCGGACCAGATCGAGACCATCAAGACCTGGCTCCTAACGGCCTGATAGCCAGGCAGGCTAAACATAAAAAACGAAGGCGATACCCATGATGAAAAGAACCAAGTTAGGCGCCTCGACCCTCGAGGTGCCGGCGATTTGTTTCGGGACGACCTCGCTTGGGGATATGCCGAATACCTATGGCTACAGCGTCGACGAGGAGCGGGCTCGGGAGACGGTGCGCGCCATTTTCGATGGACCGGCGGCCTTTTTGGATAGCTCGCGCAATTATGGTGCCGGGCGAAGCGAGCAGCGGATCGGCGAGGTGATCAGTGAGCGCGGCGGCCTGCCCGATGGCGTCATCATTTCGACCAAGCTCGATCGGGACATGGAAACCAGGCGCTTCGATGCGTCCCGTGCCCGGCAATCGCTGGAGCAGAGCCTCGAGGCGCTGAACCTCGATCGCGTCCAACTCCTCCATCTGCACGATCCCGAATATGCCGTCGATCTCGATGAGGTGACGCGAGCGGACGGTGCGCTTGCCGAGCTCTTCAAGATGAAAGAGGAGGGGCTTTGCGACGCTGTCGGCCTTGCCGCGGGACGAACCGACATCATGATCCCGATCCTGAAAGACTGGGATTTCGATGCTCTGATCACCCATAATCGCTTCACCCTGGTGAACCGCCTTGCCGAACCGATGATGGATCTTGCCGGGGAACGCAACATAGCCGTGCTCAACGCCGCTCCCTATGCCGGCGGCGTGTTCGCCAAGGGCTCGGCGCATCACGGGCGCTATGTTTACCAGGAGGCGAGCGAGGAGATGCTGGCGCCGGTTCGCGAGATCGAGGCGATCTGCGCGCAACACGATGTGGCGCCGGGCGCGCTCGCGCTTCAGTTCTCGATGCGCGATCCTCGCGTCGCCTCAACCCTCTGCGGCGTCAGCAAGCCCGAGCGGGTGCAGCAGACCCTCGATTGGGCGAATCAGCCGATCGGCGATGAGGTCTGGCAGGCGATCGAGGCCTTCCCTTACAGCACCGACGACCCTGAAGCGACGCGGGTCTACAAGCCGGATTGAGGCTGGTGCCGAGTTAAGAAGCTGCAGTCTTCTTATCGATGCGATGGCCAAACGCCGTGAAGGCCACGGCCGCTTGATGCATCGCCTGCGCGCGTTTGGCGAAGCTCGGTGACGTCGTCGCCCACCGGCGAAGCATGATGTGATCACCCTCACTGATCGCAGGCGGCCAGTATGCGCTATTAGGCCATCACATCATTTGAGGATGTCATTGATGAAGCTCAAATCGCTCTTGCTTGGTCTGGCTGTGATCGGCCTTTCCGGGTGCAGCACGCTCGGCGAAATACCCGAGAGAAAACTGGCCCTCTTTCGGGCCACCGTTCTCATCGAGCATGACAAAGGCCATCTCACTGGCTTTCTGGTCGATAAGGACCGTGTTCTGACCGTCAGCAATGACGTGCCGGATGACGGGCTCGAGATTTCCTTCTTCCATGGGGAAGAGGATCAAGGCGAGGTGATCTGGCGTGACGAAGGCCATGATCTGGCGCTGGTGAAGATCACGGTACCTGACAGATATAAAGTGCCGCGCCTGCGCTGCTACTCCCCGACACCGAAACTCTATTACGAAACGATCGGTCATCCGATCTCGGCAAGGTGGGTGCTGACCGGCGGATATTTCCATGATCTCGAACCGGTGGGCGATCGCTACCGCGTGCTCAGCTATCCTCTCGCTCTCGGCATGGCGGGTGCGCCGATGTACGACATGTGGGGCAACATGATGGGCATCGTCCATGCCATTCTCGCCTCTCGGCGTGAGGGGGCAGATGCGCAGAACGGCGAGTTCAAGGACTACGGCTACGGATTGATGCGCCCAGCCAGCGGCTTTTGCGATGACCTGAAGCGCGCCTTGGCGGACAACGCCTGACGCCAAGGCCGCTTATCGGCAGTTAGTCCAGTTGTCTTATGCAAGCATCCGAAAAGTGGCCGGCGCCAGCTATGCGTCGACGATGGTGACGCGATAGCCGACGCGCGGGAAATGCACGACCGTCTCGCCGCAGGCAGGATCCTGGTTGACGATGGCGACGCGATCCCGGCTTGAGGCGAGAAGGCGGCCCTCGATCGCTTTTTCGCCACTGTCGGTAAGCGGCGCCACCGTCACCGTCATGCCGGGCTTCAGGCCTTGCGGGTCCCCTTCATCCAGGGCCTCCGGCGTGATGGCGGTCGACTCCTTGCCGATCTCCAGCGCTTCGGCCGGCGTCATCGGGGCGGTTGAGCCATGTCCGATGGCCGCCATGCGTTCGGCCCAGGCGTTGAGCTTCGGAAACTCCTCGAAAAAGCTCTTCGCCTCGGCATAGCGCTCGTTGATGAACCAGACGATGTACCAGGCGAGCAGATCGGGCATGCCCGGCACATCGCCCAGAATATAGGGCCGGCCGGTCTCGAGCCGAGCTTCCAGCCATCCGATCTGGGCGCGCAGCTGGGCTAGCGTGTGGGGAAGGTCGGCGCGCTCTTTTTCCATATCCGCATCGGCGCCGATATAAAGACGCGCGCGGTCTGCCACGAAAGCCGGCGGCAGATCGCCGGCAACCGGAGCGAGCGCGACCCGAAAGGCCAAATCGAAAACTGGACCGTCCGTCCAGCGGGAAATGGCGAAGGGCAGACCTGCGCCATTATTGGGGAAAAAGCTGGGCTCCGGAAATCTTGCTTCCAGCTCATGGAGAATGCATTGCGTGTCGCAATAGATATCGGCGCCGATCTGCATGACCGGAATGCGCCGATAGCCTCCGGTCATGGCGAACAGCTCGGGACGTTCGGGCAGCCGGTTCTGCTCGACCGAGCGCCATGACAGGCCCTTGAGGCCGAAGCCGGCTCTGACCTTCTCCGAAACAGGGGAGGGCGGATAGTGATGAAAAATGATCTCTGGCGCGGTCTCGGGCATAGGGCAATCCGGTCCTAGGAGGGCACGACTGCCCACAACCTAGCAGGACATCGCCAGGATCCGTAACCGGCTTGTGAGCCTCATCCTTCGACGCGAACCCGAACCCCCGGCTCAGACACCAAAGGTCAACGACGTAGTCGTGCCACCGCGCCGCCTAGAAGGCGAGGGACTTGCACTGCATGGTGTGGGGGAGGCCGCAGATCGCATCCAGAACATCGTCGGGCACGGCCTGATCGACCACGACCATGGCGATCGCCTCGTCGCCAGGCGCGGTGCGTCCCACATGGAAGGTGGCGATATTGATGCCGGCACCGCCGAGAATATTGCCGAGTGCCCCGATGAAGCCGGGCTTGTCCTCATTGCGGACGAACAGGATATGCGGTCCGAGCTCCGCCTCGACGGCGATGCCGCGCACCTCGACCAGCCTCGGCCTGCGCGCCTGAAAGAGGGTGCCGGCGACCGAGCGTTCGCCGCGGTCGGTCTCGACGGCGAGCCTCACCAGCGTTTGATAACCCTCGATCTGGTCCTGATGAACCGTGGTCACGCCGATATCGCGTTCGCGCGCCACCAATGGGGCGTTCACCATGTTGACGCTGGCGAGCAGCGGCTTCAGCAGGCCCTGGAGGATGGTGGCGGTGAGAGGCTTGGTGTTGAGCTTCGCCGCCTCGCCCGCAAAGGTGATCGTGACGCCCTTCAGACCGGTCTCGGTGAGCTGGCCGGCAAAGGATCCCAGCTGTTCGGCAAGCGCCATATAGGGTTTCAGCTTCGGCGCTTCTTCAGCCGTCACCGAGGCCATGTTGAGCGCATTCACGACGGCGCCCGAGACGAGATAGTCGGCCATTTGCTCGGCCACCTGCAGCGCCACCTTCTCCTGGGCTTCCGAGGTCGCCGCCCCCAAATGGGGGGTGACCACCACCTCGTCCAGCTCGAAGAGCGGGTTGTCTTTCGCCGGCTCCTTGCCGAAGACGTCGAGGGCAGCGCCGGCGACATGGCCGTCCTTGATCGCATCGAACAGCGCCGTCTCGTCGAGCAGACCGCCGCGCGCGCAGTTGACGATGCGCACACCCTTCTTGGTCTTGCCGATCGCTTCGGCCGACAGGATGTTGCGGGTCTGGTCGGTGAGCGGCGTGTGCAGGCTGATCACATCGGCGCGGGCGAGAAGCTGGTCTAGTTCGACCTTCTCGACACCTAGATCCTTGGCGCGCTCGACGCCGAGGAACGGATCGAAGGCGATCACCCGCATTTTCAGGCCCTGGGCGCGCTCGGCGACAATCGAGCCGATATTGCCGCAGCCGATCAGCCCCAGCACCTTGCCAGTGAGCTCCATGCCCATGAAGCGGGATTTCTCCCACTTGCTGGCGCGCGTCGAGCGGTCGGCGGAAGGCAGCTGACGGGCAAGCGCCATCATCATGGCGATCGCATGCTCGGCCGTGGTGACCGAATTGCCAAAGGGCGTGTTCATGACCACCACACCCTTGGCGGTCGCCTCGGCAACATCGATATTGTCGACGCCGATGCCGGCGCGTCCCACCACCTTCAGGTTCTTCGCATGCTCCAGGACGGCAGGCGTCACCTTGGTCGCGGAGCGCACGGCGAGACCGTCATAATCCCCGATGATCTCGGAGAGCTGACCCTCATTCAGGCCGGTGCGCACGTCCACGTCGACGCCGCGCTCTTGAAACACCTCGACGGCAGCCGGGCTGAGATTGTCCGAAATCAGGACCTTAGGCATTTTTCTTCCACATTGAGTTGGAGAAACATCAAAGATCTTAGCGTCGTAACGCTCAGTAGCAGGCCTCGTTGAAGGACCAGTCGAGCCAGGACAAGAGGGCTTCGATATCGGCCGTCTCCACGGTCGCACCGCCCCAAATGCGCAGCCCCGGCGGCGCATCGCGATATCCGGCTATGTCGTACGCGACACCCTCTTCGGCAAGCCTTGCCGCCATATCCTTGATCAAGGTACTCTGGTTTTCGCGCGTCAGCGCCGTGATCAGCGGATCGACGATCTGCAGGCAGATGGAGGTCGTCGAGCGTGTCGCCGGCTGCTCCGCCAGAAAATCCGCCCAGTCCGTCCGCTCCACCCAGCTTTCGATCGCCGCGAAATTCGCCTCGCTGCGCGCGATCAGGGCGTCCAGGCCGCCGATCTCCTCGGCCCAGCGGAGGCCGTCCAGCGCATCCTCGACCGCGAGCATGGATGGCGTGTTGATGGTCTCGCCGCGAAAGATGCCGTCGATCAGTGCGTCGCCCTTGGTCAGCCGGAAGATTTTCGGCAGCGGCCAGGGCGGCGTGTAGCTCTTCAGGCGCTCGACCGCACGTGGGCTCAGCACCAGCATGCCGTGCTGCGCCTCGCCGCCCAGCACCTTTTGCCAGGACCAGGTAACGATATCGAGCTTTTCCCAGGGAAGCGGCATGGCAAACGCCGCGGATGTCGCGTCGCAAAGCGTTAGACCGGTCCGGTCGGCGTCGATCCAGTCGCCGTCCGGCACGCACACGCCGGACGTCGTCCCGTTCCAGGTGAAGACCACATCGTGGTCCGGATCGACCTCGCTGAGATCGGGCAGTTTTCCGTAATCCGCCTTGAGCGTGCGCACATCATCGAGCTTCAGCTGCTTTTCGATATCGGTCAGCCAGCCCGAACCGAAGCTCTCCCAGGCGAGCACGTCGACGCCGCGCGCGCCCAGGACGTTCCACATGGCCATTTCGAACGCCCCGGTGTCGGACGCCGGCACGATCGCGATCAGGTAATCCTCCGGCACGCCAAGCAGGGCGCGCGAACGCTCGATCACCTCCTTGAGACGCCCCTTGCCGATTGCGGCGCGGTGCGACCGACCCAGCGCATCGCCATTCAAGCTGGCGGCCGACCAGCCCGGACGCTTGGTGGTCGGGCCCGACCCGAAGCGCGGGTTCTTGGGACGGTTCATCGGTTTCATAGGTCTGCTTTCGCTGCTGCAATGCAGCATTGGTTTATGGGGCCAGTTCAAAGCCGTCAACAGGCTTGAACCGCGCGCTTCGGCGTGACATCGGCGTTTTACCTAAGGACCACCTCAATGCCGATTGTAAGCGCCGGAAATGCTGTCTAACTTTGTCACACCTGCCCGGTCTTACCTCTTGTTTCCAAAGCGGACGGCTTTCGGTCACGAACGACCGGTGGTTGCTCCGGCCAGCCGACGGCATTATGACATCAAGAGGGCGTCCAAGATCGGATTGTCTCAATGGTCCGCAACGTCTCAAGAAAACGGTTTCGATGACAGCCAAAGAGCTTACCATCCTGCTTGCCAAGCCGCGCGGTTTTTGCGCCGGGGTCGAGCGGGCGATCGATATTGTCGAAAAAGCGCTTTTGAAGAACGGGCCGCCGGTCTATGTCCGCCATGAGATCGTGCACAACAAGCATGTGGTCGACGGCCTCAAGGCCAAGGGAGCCGTCTTCGTCGAGGAGTTGGACGAGGTGCCTGATGACGCCATCGTCGTGTTCTCGGCCCATGGCGTCCCGAAGTCCGTGCCGGCGGAAGCCAGACGCCGCAAGCTGATCTACGCCGACGCCACCTGCCCGCTGGTCAGCAAGGTGCATCGCGGCGTCGAGCAGCATTTCAAGAGCGGTCGGACCGTCCTCCTGATCGGCCATGAAGGCCATCCCGAAGTCGTCGGCACGATGGGCCAGCTGCCGGAGGGCGCCGTGCTACTGGTCGAGGACGTGGCGCAGGCCGAAGCCATCCAGGTCGATGACCCCGACAACCTCGCTTACGCTACCCAGACGACGCTCTCGGTGCGCGAGACCGAGGATGTGCTCATCGTGCTGAAACGGCGGTTTCCGAACATCGCCGGACCGAAGCGCGAAGACATCTGCTACGCCACCACCAACCGGCAGCGCGCGGTCGAATGCCTGGCGCCCAAGGCCGATCTGACGCTGATCATCGGCGCCACCAACTCTTCGAACTCGGTGCGCTTGGTCGAGGTCGCCAAGAACGCCGGCTGTCCGAAGAATGCCCTGGTGCAGGGCGCCGACACGTTGGACTGGTCCTTGTTCGACGGCGTGTCGACGCTCGCGGTCAGTGCCGGCGCCTCGGCGCCTGAGGAGCTGGTGGACGGTCTGATCGAAGCCTGTCGCGGCCGCTTCCACGTCACGGTCGAAGAGATCGAGGTCGTGAAGGAAGAGGTCGTCTTCCGCACGCCGCCCACGCCCGTCCGGCACGCATCCTTAGAGCCCGTTTTGAAAGTTATCGAGTAATTTCATGGCGTTGTCCTTCGGCGGATGCGAGAAGCTTGTCGCGCCGCGGTGCGGCGCACCGTAAGCGGCAAGGGACGACGCAGGTGCCAAGGACAAAGCCACCCGCAGGGTCGCGTTGCAGCTGGCCCAGGCCGCGTCATCGGCCTTGACCGATGCGCCGCATCGCTCTGCGGCCTCTTCCTCGCCTGATCTCGACTGCAACACGATGAAATCATTCGATAACTTTCAAAACGGGCTCTGAGTCATTATCGGTCGATCGGTGCGGCGAAACAGGCGGTCGCCAAACGCGCCGCCTTTCGCTAAACCCTTGCTCATTCAGACAGAACGGCGGACTTGATGGCGGTCTACACGGCGATCGACGAGGATAGCCTCGATGACTTTCTTAGCGCTTACGACGTCGGTCGGGCGGTGAGCGTCAAGGGCATCGCCGAGGGCGTCGAGAACTCCAACTATCTTCTGATTACCGAGGAAGGTCGCTTCATCCTCACCCTCTACGAGAAGCGCGTCGATCCCGACGATCTGCCGTTCTTTCTCGGCCTGATGGATCATCTGGCGGCCAACGGCGTGCATTGTCCGACCCCCATTCATGGCCGTGACGGTAAGGCCCTTCGCGAGCTTTGCGGTCGGCCTGCGGCCCTGATCAGCTTTCTCGACGGCGTCTGGCCGACACGCATCCAGCCCTTTCATTGCGCCGGCCTCGGCAAAGCGCTCGCGACCCTGCATCTCGCCGGCGCCGATTTCGGCATGCAGCGTGCAAATGCGCTCTCGATCCAAGGCTGGCGTCCGCTTTTCGAAAGCTGCGAACCCGGCGCCGACGACGTGCATCCGGGCCTGGCCGCCGAACTCGCATCCGAACTTGATGTCATCGAGCATTGCTGGCCGAAGGGGCTGCCGTCCGGCGTCATCCACGCCGATCTGTTCCCCGACAACGTTTTCTTTCAAGGCGACAGGCTGAGCGGGCTCATCGACTTCTATTTCGCCTGCAACGATCTCCTTTGCTACGACATCGCGATTTGCCTGAACGCCTGGTGCTTCGAGGTGGACGGCGCCTTCAACATCACCAAGGCGCGCCATCTCCTGGCATCCTATCGCTGTGTCAGACCGCTCAGCGACGGCGAGCTGGAAGCCTTGCCGCTGCTCGCGCGCGGCGCCGCCCTTCGCTTTTTGCTGACCCGCCTCTATGACTGGCAACATCAGATCGAAGGCGCCCTGGTCAAGCCGAAGGACCCGCTCGAATATCTGGAAAAACTCCGCTTTCATCGAGGCGTCAACGGACCCGGCGCCTATGGTTTGGACTGAACGAAGGCCGACATGACCGAAGACCAGCAAGAGATGCCGCAAGAGACCGTCGAGATCCACACCGACGGCGCCTGCTCAGGCAATCCCGGACCCGGTGGCTGGGGGGCCGTGCTGCGCTGGCGCGGTCTCGACAAGGAGCTCTCGGGCTTTGAGGCCGACACCACCAACAATCGCATGGAGCTGATGGCGGCGATCCAGGCGCTCGAGACGCTGAAGCGCCCGATGAAGGTCAGGATGATCACCGACAGCAACTATGTGAAGCGCGGCATCACCGGCTGGCTGATGGGCTGGAAAGCCAATGGCTGGAAGACGGCGGACAAGAAGCCTGTAAAAAACCAGGACCTCTGGGAACGCCTCGATGCCGCCACCCAGCGTCACCAGATCGAATGGCGCTGGGTCAAAGGCCACGCCGGCAATCCCGACAACGAACGCGCCGACAAGCTCGCCACCCAGGCCATCAAGGCGCGGGGCGCGCCGGCCTGAACTTGGACCTCGTTGTTGGGACGTGACGATCCGTTCTGATCGGGCCGTTTCTGGAGGCGCTGTATCGTCCGTTCCAGGCTGTCAGCGAACTAGTGCGTCCAACCTCAGCTTTTACCTTGTCTTAGCCTTTCCCGGCTATCTTCCTTGCTGGTCCATGTGATCCTGGGAGTCTGAGCATGGAAGGCCTCTGGCGGGCGGGCGGATTCCCAGGATCGCATGGACCAGAAACACTGTTCTGGCAGATCGACGTTAATTTTTTGTTGATGTGCTTACGACCCCACTGAGAGTCCATGCGAAAAGTTCTCGAACGATTTCATGGTGTTGGCTATGAGCAGATGCGAGGAGCGCGCCGCGGTACGGCGCACCGCAAGCGTCACGGGACGCTCCCCGCCTGCAGGCCTGCAAGGCCGAAGGTCGGGCTTGGCATGCCGGATCTTAGCCGCGATGCGGCTGCAGACCGGGACGAAGCAGGATGGACGCGAGAGGGAGCGTTCATCGGACAAGGCAACCCAAAGGGTCGTCTTGAAGCAGGCTCAGGCCTCGTCATCGGGCTTGAGCGATGCGCCGCATCGCTCAGTACCCTCCCCGCCTGCAGCCGCATCGTGGCGAAGGTCGGGCCCGTCATGCCGGATCATCGGAGCTTTGCTCCTGCAGACCGTGACCTCTTCCTCACCTGATCTCGGCTGAAAACGATAACATCATTCGATAACTTTCCGGGGCTCTCAGTTCTCGTCGACGCGCCATCCATCCATGTTAACAGTCGCAGGATTTCTTCCGACCATTAACCCTGCGTTAACATCTGCTTGTCATGTTGTTTCGCGGTCCATGCGATCCTGGGAATCCGCCCGCCCGCTGGGTGATCTGTGGCGAGGCTCGGACTCCCAGGATCGCATGGACCAGCAAGACGTGGGGTAGGATAGCCGGGACGCGTTAAGAAAGGATGAACTTGGCCGTATTCATCCATGTTTCGATAAGAGCTTTGTGCGGCTGGTCTGAGATGTTTCGGACGAAATGCAGGCATGGCCTGCTAATCGGGCCTTCGGCGTCCGGGCACAAGCTCGAAGCCATGAAAAACAAGCAGACGCCGCCATCCCACCAAAGCTGCCGATCAACTCCCAACCTGTCCGCAAAAAAATGAGGCCGCCCGAAGGCGGCCTCGTAACCCCACCGGCTGGCAGCCGGTCAGATGTCGTAGTACATCACGAACTCGTAGGGGTGCGGGCGGAGGCGGATGGGGTCGACCTCCTCTTCGCGCTTGTAGCCGATGTAGTTCTGCACGAAGTCCTCGGAGAAGACGTCGCCCTCGGTGAGAAAGGCATGGTCGGCTTCGAGGGCGTCCAGGGCTTCGGCGAGGGCGCCGGGGACGCTCGGCATTTCCGCCAGTTCCTCGGGCGGCAGGTCGTAGATGTTCTTGTCCACGGGATCGCCCGGATCGATCTTGTTCTTGATCCCGTCCAGGCCGGCCATGAGCATGGCGGAGAAGGCGAGGTAGGGGTTCGCGGAAGGATCGGGGCAGCGGAACTCGCAGCGCTTGGCCTTCAGGCTGTCCGAATACATCGGGATGCGGACGGCGGCCGAACGGTTGCGGAGCGACCAGGCGAGGTTGACCGGCGCTTCGTAGCCCGGCACCAGGCGGTGGTAGGAATTGGTGGTCGGTGCGGCAAACGCCAGCACGGCCGGCGCGTGCTTCAGGAGACCGCCGATATAGTAGCGGCAGGTGTCCGAGAGCTTGGCGAAACCGGCGGCGTCACCGAAGGTCGGATCGTCACCGTTCCAGATGCTCTGATGGACGTGCATGCCCGAGCCGTTATCGCCATAAAGCGGCTTCGGCATGAAGGTTGCCGTCTTGCCGTGCATGCGCGCGACGTTCTTGACGACATATTTATACTTGATCAGGTCGTCGGCCATTTTGACCAACGTGTCGAACTTCATGTCGATTTCGCACTGGCCGGCGGTCGCCACCTCATGGTGATGACATTCGACGGTGAGGCCGATGCTCTCCATCACCAGCGACATTTCGGAGCGGAGATCCATCAGCGTGTCGTTGGGCGGAACCGGGAAGTAGCCTTCCTTCGGACGCACCTTATGGCCGAGATTGGGGCCTTCGTCGGCGGTCATGTTCCAATGGGCTTCGACCGAGTCGACCTCATAAGAGCCATAATTGGTGTCCTGGCCGTAGCGCACGTCGTCAAACACGAAGAACTCGGCTTCGGGGCCGAAATAGGCACGGTCGCCAAGACCTGTGGACTGCAGATACTCTTCTGCGCGCTTGGCCACGCCGCGCGGGTCACGCGGGTAAAAGTCGCGCGTGATCGGATCGTTGATGTCGGCGATCAGCACCAGCGTCTTGTGCTGGCAAAACGGGTCGATGAACGCGGTCTTCGGATCCGGCATGAGGATCATGTCGGAGGCTTCGATCTGCTGGAAGCCGCGGATCGATGAGCCGTCGAAGCCAAGCCCTTCTTCGATATTGTCGACCCCAAAAGCCTTGGCCGGAAACGAAGTGTGCTGCCACATGCCCGGAAGATCGGTGAAGCGGACATCGACGATTTCCACTTCATGATCCTTCATGGCCTTGGCGACGTCTTCGGCGGAAGTGCATCCCAACATCATGTCTTGAACGTCCTTTCTCGCGTTTTTTTTCTGTAACTTCGGCTCGTCGGTCCTTTCCGGTCCAGCGAACCTTTGACCGATCTAGAGAGCCTCGGTGCCGGTTTCCCCGGTCCGGATCCGTGTGACCTGCTCGAGATCGTAGACGAAGATCTTGCCGTCTCCGATCCGGTCGGTCTTGGCAGCCTGCTGAATAGCCTCGACAGCCCGCTCCACCAGATCGGAATCGAGCGCTATTTCTATCTTCACCTTGGGCAGGAAGTCGACCACATATTCAGCACCGCGATAGAGTTCGGTATGGCCTTTTTGTCTGCCAAAACCTTTGACCTCCGTCACGGTCATGCCCTTGAGCCCAATTTCCTGCAGGGCTTCCTTCACCTCGTCCAGCTTGAACGGCTTGATCACGGCCTCGATTTTTTTCATGGGACTAACGACCCTTTTTGCTCGCCACTTGCGAATGCCACCCATGACGACGGCCGATTGAAGGCGGCCGATCACCAACTCGGTAAAATGTTAAGCATAGATCATGCCAACGACGAAAATCGGTCGACTCGCTTCATACCCTCCAAGTTGCATCCGGCAAGCGCTTAAAAAATAGGCATATGTGCTTAAATTTTCATCACATCTCGTCGAAGGGCAAAGGCCAGGGACTCCTTGACGTTGCCGATGCTGAGCGTCTAAACAACATGCGCTGTGGCGGGCGTAGCTCAGTCGGTTAGAGCGCCAGATTGTGGCTCTGGAGGTCGCCGGTTCAATTCCGGTCGCTCGCCCCAAGTTTTTCAATGTCAAGTTTTTCAATATGTTGATGGTAACCGGTTAAAGCAGTGCTTCGCGGCGTTGCGACGATGGAGCGTTGATCGTCGCTGGTAAGCCTGAAGCTCGAACCTTCCTTGCAAAAAGAACCGCCGGCCTGATCTCTCAAGCCGGCGTTTTTCGTTCTGGCGCGGCGCCTATAGAGCTTCTTGCTCGGCCGCTTTCGCTGTCGGAAAAGATTGGATGCCAGGGCTCGCGCCTGAGCGCTCCGTTTCCGGGGTTTGGGCTTCATCATTTTTCTCTCCTCGCTCGGCCTTCTCCTTGTGTGCGCGCGACGCTGCCTAGATATGGTGTCAGGCTGAGATGACGTCACCTGGCGATAGTAATGGTCCTCCGTATCTAAGTATTGTTTTTACCGCCCGATGTCAGAATTCGATCCGTTTGTGACGGTTGGTACTGTGCGCCATGCCTTCCGGCGCCAATATCATGAAAACAAAGCGGAGGACTCTGGTCATGCGATCTTTAAGCGCCCTAGTCGCGGTGATGCTGCTTTCAGGATGCAGTCTTGTCGGGGAAAAAGGAACGCCCCGGCAGATGCAGGAAGCCAAGGCGGTCCATGCTTTCGTCAGCGATATCGGCCCCTACGGGCAGAGGATTGCCGCAGCCAACGCCGTCTATCGCCCGAGCCTGCATGGCCTTAATCCGTATTTCGGCAGATAGACACGAGTACGGCAACCCGGTCTGTCGGTCACTTCGCGTGAGGCGATGCGCGCCAGTTTCTCCGATCAGGTGAGAATGTCTGATCGGCATGGGCTCTAGGACGTCCAAAGACGCTCCAGCCTGTCAAAGACTTCTGTCCAGTGGGTATAGAGCAGATACATCCCCGCATCGTCGACAACGGTAAGCCCGAACCTGGGATGGTTCGCCACGAAGTCGCGGCCGTAGCCAGGCTGGACGAACCGATCTCCTTCACCGAGGAGGAGATGCGCCGGCATGCGAAGTCGGCGCGCTTCATGCCGCCAGTCGCGAAAGAGGAAAGTGCAATCGCGGCAAAACGCAGCCGGACCCTGTTGCACGGTATGGCGAAGACCCCGAACCGCGACATGGCGAACGTCCTGACAGGCCAGCGCCGTCATGTCAGCGGGTATGTCCCTGTGCAGATTGTGCAGGAGCTGTTCCTCATAGCCGGCATCGATATGGGCAGCGCCGGCACGCGCCAGGAAGGGCAATAATTGCGGGGCGTAGCGAATGGTCATGCCGAAAGCGCGCTGCCAGGCCGGTAACGCCATCAGATGCCGGGAGTAATCGACGGGAACATAGTTCAGCATCAAGAGGGCGCGCATCCGTTCAGGTCGATGGTCTGCAAGATGGAGGGCTGGAACGGCGCCGGAAAGATGCCCCACGACGATGGCGCGCTCGATCTTCAGGCCGTCGAGGAGCGCTTCCATGTCGTCGACAAAGGACATGATGAGCTGGCCATCGGCTGCCTTTGCAGCTGGGTCCGAGCCGCCAAAGCCCGGGCGTGATGGGGCAATCAGCCGCCATCCACGACGCTGCGCCGCGGCAACGGCCTCATCGGTCAGGTCGGGACCAAGCAGCATGTTGTGGATGAAGAGGACGGGCCGCCCGAGAGGATCCCCACTTTCCTTGTAGGCGAGCCGACGCCCGTCGCGGAGCTTGATCACGCGCTCGCTTCTGATCGGCTGGGTCGCCGGTTCGATCGACGCTCCATCGACAAGCGAGCGACTGGCGGAAACCGTTGCGGCAAATCCATTGATCATCCGAACGATGTCCGGAACCGCAGACGCACCCATCTTTCCTTGTATCGCTTTGACTTGCGTGCGCACCGTGTAGAGGGAGACGTCGCGCTCTGAGGCGATCGTTGCCGGGCGCGCACCCTCGGCAAGCGCCATGGCAACGGAGGTCTCGGCCGGACTTAGCTGAAAGGCTTGGCAAAGCGCTGTGCCGAGGTCTTCGTCGAAGTGGAAATCGACCGTAAGCAGAAGAAAAAAGTCCCGATTCCTTGAGATGACAGGATCTTCCGAGGCAACGCTCAGCCTATCGAGATCGATGGCTGACGCAGCGATGCAGCTCGAATCGGCTTCCGGCCCAAGAAAACAAGGCAGCAGCAATGTCGAGCTGCTGGTCGAACCATGTCCCGCCATCCAGGATCGCAGCCGGTCGATGCTGAGCTGATCAACGGCCAGATCGTCCAGTCGCGATGTGCTCGTCGTCTGAAGCCTTGCCTCCGCTCCCTCATTCGCACCGACAACGGCAAATTTGTCATCGACGATCAAGGCCGCGATCGGAAGGCTGGCCAAGAAGGAATCTATACTCGTCCTGTCCTGCTGTTCGCGGCCGATCCGATCAAAGATCTTCAAGGCCGTGTCGACATGCGGCTCGACGAGACCGTTCTTCGCATCGCCGGTTTCCGACAGGATGTCCTTCCGGGTCTTGATATAGCTTTCCCAACACTGCACGAGCCGGCTGTAACGAGCCGGGTCGATCGTTGCAGCATAGATTTCTTCGATAAGGCTCTTCGGATCTTCGGACATGGAAGCCCCCGACCGTCTAAAATCGCTCTATGCTGTTCGGGATAGAGGGCTCATCAAGAACGAGGCTGCAGCGATCGCCGCCGTCAAAAGGGGGCGAAAGCGATGGGCGTGATGATCATGAAGATTAGCTCTTAACCAATTCTGGTTATGACCCTCGGCCTGCCGGCGATGAAGGATACGCCCGTCCTGAACCAAGGCAGTGTTCGACCATGAAACGCCCTTTTTCGATCGTATTCGTCACCCTGTTCTCCGCCCCGCCGATTCTGGCGGATCAAATCCAGCTTCACGGACATAACGGCAGTAGAATGTTGGAGGACAGTACGATGCGGGGGGAACTCTACAATGGCGCGGGAGTCCACGTTTCGACCCAAGACAATGACGGAAGAACGCCAAATGCCGCCGCCTGCTGTGGTACCCAGCAGACGGAACCAAGCGGCAGCAACCTCAGAGGCAACGACAATGGCGATGTCATCGGAGACAACGACGGTGGCGACATTAACGGCAATAACAGTGGGAACAACAACGGAAACAATAATAATGGTAATAATAACGGGAACAACGGCAACAACAGCAACGGCAATTAGAAGCCAGGTTTAATTCGCGCGGAAGCCATGGCCACGCTTGCGATGTCAAGCGATGGCCATGGCTTTCCCGCTGGACCTCAATTGGCGAGGGTAGACGCGTAGCAGTGCCTGGATATCGATCTCATCGCGTCCTTATGAAGAGTTGAGCCAACTGGGCTGGATCATCAGGTGGATGCCTTTCTAGGCTTCGTGAAACTGGTGACCCGATCGCCGTTGTGTCACTGATCTCTGTCAAAGTGTTTCTCGCTGAACGGCCCATGTTGCGGCAGAAGGAATGACAGGAGCCGCTGCCACGGCAGGACCAGAGTTTTTCAATCTGTATGTCTGGCGGGTGGCTCTTTTCGGTCGGGCCTGCCATCAAGCTCAGGCTCTCCCATGAATGCTGTGAGGAGCCCTCTTGGTTCACGTTCCATTTCTGAGCGAGGTGATCGTTTTTCTGGTGGCGACCGTGGTGGTCGTGCCGCTGGCGCGCGCGCTTCGCCTCAGCCCGATCCTTGGCTATCTCGCGGTCGGCATCCTCGCAGGACCGTCAGGTCTTGGCCTTGTCGAGAACGTTGAGGAGGTGAGGGCGTTTGCCGAGCTTGGCGTCGTCTTCCTGCTCTTCGCCGTCGGGCTGGAGCTTTCCTTCGAGCGCTTGAAGACCTTTGCGCCGATGATCTTCGGATTGGGCACGGCGCAGGTGCTGGTCACGGCTCTCGCCATCGGCGGCGTCGCCTTCTACTGGGGCAACAGTCTTCAGGTGTCGGTGATCCTCGGCCTTTGTCTGGCGCTGTCCTCGACCGCCATGGTCATCCAGCTCCTGAGCGAGCGCGGCCAGCTCGTCACCCGTCACGGACGCGCGTCCTTTGCCGTCCTCCTGTTTCAGGACCTGGCCGTGGTGCCCATCCTGATGCTGGTGACCGTGTTCGGCAGTCAGGGCGCAGGCGGCGCGATCGGTCTCGAGGCGATCTCGGTTCTGGGCAAGGCGGCCCTGGCGACCGGCGTGATCGTCCTCCTCGGTCACTTTCTGCTGCCGCGCCTGTTTCATCTGGTGACGGCAAGCCGAACGCCGGAAGTGTTCGTCGCGATGGCGCTCTTGACCATCCTTGCGACCTCGCTCGCCACGGGCATGGCCGGCCTCTCCATGGCGCTCGGCGCCTTTCTCGCCGGGCTCCTTTTGTCCAAGACCGAATTCCGGCATCAGATCGAGAGCGATATCGAGCCCTTCAAGGGCCTGCTGCTGGGCCTCTTTTTCATGACGGTCGGCATGTCGATCGATCTTGCGGCGGTTGCGGATCGGGCGGCGCTGACCGCGCTCTCGGTGATCGGGCTGATCGCGCTCAAAGCGACGATCACGTTTCTCCTCTGCCTCGCCATCGGCCTGCCGCGCGACATTGCAATTCGTGTCGGCCTGATGCTGGCCGAGGCGGGCGAATTCGCCTTCGTCGTGATCGGCGTCGCCACGCTGCAATATGACCTCATCCTGCCCGATGTCGCCCAGTTCATGGTGATCGTCGCCGGCGTTTCGATGGTCATGACGCCATTGCTCGCCTTCGTTGCTGGCCGCATCGGCAAACGTCTCCGCAAACGCTCTGACGCCGATGAAGCCGAGGTCGATATCGGCGAACTCAGCGGCCATGTCATCATCGCTGGCTTCGGCCGAGTGGGGCGCAGGGTTGCGCAGCTCCTCGCTTCCAGGGACATCGCCTATGTCGCCGTCGACCGCAATCTCCGACATGTGCGCAGCGGTCGGAGGGATGGCATGTCCGTCGTCTACGGCAATGCCACCGATCGCGATCTTCTGGAAAAGCTTGGCGCAGAGCGGGCGGCGCTGGTGCTGATTGCACTTGGTGACGCCAAAGCGACCACGCGGATGCTGGAGACGATCGGTCGTCAATGGCCGGGCGTCAAGCTGCTCGCCCGCGCGCGCGACGCCGATCACGCGCGAGCGCTCGCCGCCATGGGCCTCGAGGATGTGGTGCCTGAGACGCTGGAGACGAGCTTGCAGCTGGGCGGTCTGGTGCTGCGCACGCTCGGCCTGCCGACGCCTGTGGTGAACGAGACGATCGAGCAGGCGCGCATGGAAGACGGTCAGCAGAGCGCCAGGATCAATGACGAGAACGTAGCGCGCGAGGCCGAACCGTCGCCGGCCGTCGATAGCCATCAGGAAACCAGGATTCCCGATTCGGTTTGATGCAGGTCAAGGCCTCCGGCCTGTCGCTGAGCCCATCTTCGGCTCAGGAGACGAAGGGTCAACCAAACTCGGAGCTTTGACGATGGAACGCCTTCTGGTCGCCCTCGACGGATCGGCCCATAGCGATAAGGCGCTCGAGCTCGCCGCCGACCTGGCAGAGACCTACGGTGCGGAACTCCTTGTCGCCCATGTGATGTCGACGGCACCTTTGAGTGTTGCTGAGCGCGAGATGGCGGCGGCTGAATATGCCGACGAACTCGCATCGTGGACAACGACGCGCACCAAGGTCGGCAGTGATGAGCTCGAAAGCGGCCATGAGCTTTTGCTGCACTACTCCGACCTGACCCACCATTTTCGCGAGACCATGGGCAAGCATCTCTTGGCCTCGGCCAAGAGGAAGCTAGACGAACGCAACATCGAAACGGTTCAGACATTGCTCGCCGACGGTGATCCGGCCGAGACGATTGCCAATCTTGCCAAGGATCGCATGGTCGATGCGATCGTCATCGGCAGCCGCGGTCTGAGCGACATCAAGGGTCTCTTCCTCGGCAGCGTGTCCCACAAGGTCAGCTACCTGGCCGAATGTACCTGCATCACCGTCAAATAGCGCCGAGTGGCGGCGCAGCGCCGGCGCGTCGGTTGGCTACTCCGCCTTAAGGCTCTCGATATAGGCCAGCAGGTCGTCGATCTCGCTGCGCGTGAGGTTGAGATTGGGCATCGGCGGATGCGGATCGGCAAGCCAGGCCCTCAGATCGTCGTTGCGTTCGGCGGCGGTCTCGGCGACCGACGCGAAGGTCGGCGCGGTATCGCCGCCCGCCACCTGTTCGCCGCCCACGAGATGGCAATTGGCACACCATTGCCGGGCCAGCTTGCCGCCCTCCTGGATGTCGGCGGCCATAGCGGCGGTGATCGATGTGGCCGACATGATCGCGGCCAGGGCCATGCTTGTCGTCTTCATCGCAGAAACATCCTCAGTTGTAGTCGAGCGGCAGGCCGTTTTCGTGATATTCCTGCTCGAAGCTCTCCGGCCAGCCATCACCCATCCAGTAGGGTTTTTCGATGATCCAGGGCTGCATCGCATCCGGAATGTCCTGGAGCGAGAATCCGCGCTGCGCTTCGGGGCTGGCGGCAAAAGCGGCGAGATGGCCGATCTCCTCGCCGGTCAGCTCGATCTGATAGCCAAGCTCCAGCGCCTGCAGTTCGATCATCGCCTGAGCGCCGTCCCACATGCGTACGACAAAACCCATGAGGTCGAGCCGTCCGCTGGTCCCGTCGGCATCCAGCGGCGGTGCTGCGATCCCGCCGGCGCCATTGACGGCGTGGCAGAGCACGCAGCCCTTGGAGACGAACAGCTGTCTGCCGTACTCGGCGTCGACCAGAGGCAGAACGATGGCGACCGGTTCCGCAACGAAATTCGCATCGGTCTCGTCCTCCTCGGCAATCGTGACGGCTGACGAAGAGGTGATGAGGATGCCCGTGGCAAGACCGGCGATCACCAGGCGTTTGGACAGAGCGAAGGCGCGCAAGATCGATCTCCCAAGTCGACGACAGGTCGTCCTTGTCGCACGGGATGACGGCGTTTGGATTTGACATCGATCAAATCGCACTTAATCGATGGCGGTCGCTGCTTGCATGCCGCCAGCGGAGCTGCTCGTCATCCGACCCAGCTTGGATCTCGGCGCAAAGTCTTCTATCTGTCGAAAGGGGAGCGGCTGCGAGGAACGAGCTTTCGACGGCGAAACATCCCGAATTTTACAATCTCGATGACAAGACCGAGGGCATCCTGCGCGATCTGGCGCCCGGGCTGACCGCGCGTATCTTCGCAGGCGATGCTCTCCATCGTCGATGTCGAACCCCATGCCGAGGGGACGCTGCATCAACACCCAGAGGAACAGTGGGGCGTGCAGCTCGAGGGGACCTCCACCCGCAACCAGGGCGGCGAGGACATCGCCGTGAAGAAGGGCGATTTCTGGCGCACGCCCGGCAATGTGCCGCATAGTCTGCGCGCCGGTCCAGAAGGCTGCCGCGTGCTCGACATCTTCAGCCCGCCGCGCGGCGACTACAAGAAACCCGGCTCCGGGTTCGGCGATGCCTGACGCCGTCTCGGCGCCCCTATCGGCGGTGCAATGCTAGGCCTGTGACTGAACGGCAAAACCCATGGATCGTGTATTCGAACTGACCCGTGAAACGCTTCAGGTCGACGGGGTCGATCTGGAGGCGGCGGTGATCCGGCGGGACGGGCCGCAGACGCCGATCCTGTTCCTGCATGGGTTCGGTTCGACGAAGGAGGACTATGTCGATATCATCAACCAAAGATCTTTCGAAGGCCGACCTTTCCTCTGCTAAGACGCGCCCGGCTGCGGCGAAACCCGTGCCACCGACCTCTCCACGATCTCGATCCCCTTCCTGGTCAAGACGGCATCGGCGCTCATCGATCTAACCGGGATCGACCGCTTCCATCTGGTCGGCCATTCCATGGGCGGGCTGACCGCCCTGCCGCTTGCCGATGCGCATCCCGAACAGGTTTTGAGCTTCACGACTATCGAGGGCAATATCGCGCCCGAAGACTGCTTTCTTAGTCGCCAGATCATCGAGCATGCCCATCCCGATCCGGACGTGTTCTTCGACATGTTCGTTGAGCGCATGCGGCGCCAGCCCGCTTTTGCCTCAGCGCTCTTCGCCACGAGCCTCCGTCACAAAGTGCGCGCATCGGCGGTGCGCGGCATTTTCTCGTCCATGGTCGAGCTTTCCGATCATCGCGGGCTGATGGACAGGTTCCTGAACCTGCCCTGTCCGAAGATGTTCATGTACGGTGATCAGAACGCGTCGCTCAGCTATCTCGCCGACATCGAAGCCAAGGGCGTCCGGCTCGCGGAGATCCCATCGTCCGGACATTTCCCGATGTATTCGAACTCGCCCGCCATGTGGCGGAAACTTGCCAGTTTCATCGGCGATCGCTGACGCGCGCTCCGATTTGCGCAGCCACCTATCGGATGATCACCTCCGGACCCATCATCAGCGTCGGCAGCCAGGTCGAGATCGCCGGGATGTAGGTGACCATGATCAGGAAGATGAACAGGATGCCGAGCCAGGGCGCTGCCGCCTTGACCACGTCGAACATCGGCATGCCGGCCACACCTGAGGTCACGAAGAGATTGAGGCCGACCGGCGGCGTGATCATGCCGATCTCCATGTTGACCACCATGATGATGCCGAGATGGATCGGGTCGATGCCCAGTTCGATCGCGATCGGGAAGACCAGCGGGGCGACGATCACGATAAGGCCCGACGGCTCCATGAACTGACCGCCGATCAGGAGGATCAGGTTCACGATGATCAGGAACATGATCGGCCCGAAACCCGCCTCCAGCATGGCGCCGGCGATCGCCTGGGGGATCTGCTCCTCGGTCAGGACATGCTTCAGGATCAGCGCGTTGGCGATGATGAAGAGCAGCATGATGGTGAGCTTGCCCGCCTCGAAGAGGGAATGCTTGGTGTCCGGGTGAAAGAAGGCGGTGATCAGGCTCTGGGGTTTTCTCAGGATCGAGATCTTGTTGTCCCCGTCGCCCTTCAAGGGACCCATGTCCTTGTAGACGAAATTGGCGATCACGAAGGCGTAGACCGCGGCGACCGCGGCCGCTTCGGTGGGCGTGAAGACGCCGCCATAGATGCCGCCAAGGATGATGATGATCAAGAATAGGCCCCAGCCGGCATCCACGGCGGAGGACAGGATCTCGCCGATGCCGGCAAACGGCTGGGCGGGCAGGTTTCTGATCTTGGCGACGACGTAGATGCCGATCATCAGCATGAAGCCGGCGAGCAGGCCGGGGATGACGCCCGCGAGAAACATGCGCCCGACCGAGACGTCCACGGCGGACGCGTAGACCACCATGACGATCGAGGGCGGGATGAGGATGCCGAGCGTGCCGGCGTTGCAGATGACGCCTGCCGCGAATTCCTTGGTGTAGCCGACCTGGCGCATGCCGGCGATCACGATGGTGCCGATGGCGACGACGGTCGCCGGCGATGACCCTGACAACGCGGCGAACAGCATGCAGGCGAAGACGCCGGCGATGGCGAGCCCACCCTGGAAATGGCCGACGCAGGCGATGGCGAAGCGGATGATTCTTTTGGCCACGCCGCCGGTCGACATGAAGGTGGAGGCGAGGATGAAGAACGGGATGGCCAGCAGCGTGTAATGGCCGGCGAAGGCGTTGAAGAGGGTCTGGGCGATCGAGCCGAGCGAGGCCTGTGAGTAGATCAGCAGGAAGATGACGGAGGAGAGGCCAAGGGAGATCGCGATCGGCACGCCGATCAACAGAAACGCGATGACCATGCCGAAGAGAATGGCGACTTCCATCGGTTCAGCCCTCCTTCTTCGCTTGCGCGGCGGCTTCTTCCACCAGTTCTTCGGCCTCGTGACTTGCGATCAGCCGATCGGTCTCGCCCTTCATGATCTGCCAGGCGGCCTGGATGAAGCGGATCGTGATCAGGACCATGCCGAGGGGGAGGGCGAAATAGGGGATGAAGCGAGGCATTTTCTCGTAAGCCTCGCCTTCGTTCATGAGCGGTTCGATGAAGCGCAGGATCTCCGGCATGGGGATGTCGTTCACTTCGTACCAGACCTGCCGGCCGATGAACGGGCTCCAATACTGCCAGGCGCCGATCAGCAGGAGGATGGCGAAGGCGAGGCAGCAGATGACCGAGAGGATCGCAAAAATGCGGCGTGTCGCCGGCGAGACGATGTTGACGATGACGTCGACACCCAGATGGGTGCGGGTCTTGATGCAATAGGAAGCGCCCAGGAGGACCAGCCAGGCGAAAAGGAAGACCGTCGTTTCGAGCGCCCAGAGGATGTTGCTGTTGAAGACGTAGCGGGCGACAACGTTGGCGAAGGTGATGATGGTCATAAGACCCAGGATCAGCGCGATCAGCGATTCCTCGAGCGCATTGAACAGGCCGCCGCCCTTGTCTTCCGTCGTCATCCCAAAGCCCCCGCCTTGATGTCTTTGTCGTGCCGGCGGACCCGAAGGCCCGCCGGCTCTATTGTGGTTGGTCAGTTGGTGGCGTTGTAGGAGACCGCCTTTTCGATGACGTCAGCGCCGATGTCGTCGGCGAACTGATCCCAGACGGGCTTCATCGCATCGACCCAGGCCTGGCGCTGCTCGGCCGTGAGTGTGCGCACCTCGGTGCCGGCGGCGATGACCGCCTGCTTGTTCTCCTCGTTGACCGCGGTGGACTCGGCGTTCCGGGTCGCCGTAACCTCGCCGAGGATGGTGGTAAACTGATCGCGCACATCCTCGGGCAGGCCGTCCATGAAGTCGGTGGACGCGACCACGAGATAGTCGATGATGCCGTGATTGGTCTCGGTGACGCCGTCCTGCACCTCGAAGAACTTCTGGCCGTAGATGTTGGACCAGGTGTTCTCCTGACCGTCGACGACACCGGTCTGAAGCGCGCCATAGACCTCCTTGAACGCCATTTTCTGCGGGTTGGCGCCGAGCGCTTCGAACTGCGCCTGCAGCACGTCGGAGGGCTGGACGCGGAACTTCAGCCCGGCAGCGTCTTCCGGCGTCAGAAGCGGCTTGCTCGCCGACATCTGCTTCATGCCGTTATGCCAGAACGCGAGGCCGATCAGCCCGCGACGCGTCATGGCTTCCTTCAGGGCCTGGCCGTCCTCTGACTGCTGGAAGCGGTCAACGGCGTCGATGT
This sequence comes from Pseudomonadota bacterium, assembly GCA_039197065.1. Lineage (GTDB taxonomy): Bacteria > Pseudomonadota > Alphaproteobacteria > Geminicoccales > Geminicoccaceae > JANQPX01. Next base: position 346,295 of record JBCCUL010000001.1, read on the forward strand.
CCTCGAACACGAAGGGCAGGTCGAACAGACGGTATTTCTTGGTGAAGGTTTCGAACTTGGAGAGCGACGGCGCGGCAAGCTGCACGTCGCCGGCGAGCATCGCTTCCAAGACCTTGTCGTCGTCGTAAAGGCTGGAATTCGGGAAGACCTCCATGCAGGCCTTGCCGTCCATCTCGTCATTGATGCGCTGCTCCAGGAGCGAAGCGGCGATGCCCTTGGGATGCTTGTCCGTGTTGGTGACGTGGCTGAACTTGAAGACGACCTCACCGTCGTCGCAGGCGGCCAAGGCCGGCGTTGCGCCGAGGGTGAGAGAGGTCGCCAACGCGACGCCGGCGGCGGTGTAAAGTGATGTTTTGAGCATTGTCAATCATGCCTCCTGATTGGCGTTTTGCCCCCGATCGTCGACCGGGAGTTGGACTCTATATAGGCAAACCGCATGCCAGCAAGAACTTTTCTATTGGTTTCAATAGATTAACTATCTGAAAATGAGGCAGAGTAGCGGATTTGTGCGGATTGTCGCACATGATGTGCGACACGTTGTGCGGGTTTCCACATAGATGGCCTCAGTCGAAATCGTCGTGCTTCAGGCCGTATTTCTTGAGCTTGTCGTAAAAGGTTCGGCGCGGCAGCCCGAGCTTCTCGATGGCATCGGCCGTACGGCCCTGGCTCTCCCTGAGCGCCTGTGCGATGACGGTTTTTTCGAAGGCTGCGACCTGCTCGGGCAAGGAGGCCCTTGCGCGCACGGTCTCGAGATCCGCGGCTTCGAGGCCGAGCGTTTCATCGCCGCCGAAGAGGACGAAGCGCTCCGCAAGATTGCGAAGCTCGCGCACATTGCCCGGCCAGTCATGCTGCATCAACGCGCGCAGCTCCGCAGCGCTGACCATGGGCGGTTCGCGCTCATAGCGGGCGGCCGCGGCGAGAAGAAAATGCTGGAAGAGCAGCGGAATGTCGTCCCGCCGGTCACGAAGCGGCGGTAGATCCACGGTCGCGACATGCAGGCGGTAGAAGAGATCCTCGCGGAACCGCCCCTCGTCGGCCTCGGTGCGCAGGTCGACTTTGGTCGCTGCGATCACGCGAAAATCCAAGGGAATCTGGCGGTTCGAGCCGACACGTTCGATCACACGTTCCTGCAGCACGCGCAGCAGCGCTATCTGGACCGGCAGCGGCGTGCTTTCGATCTCGTCCAAAAAGAGGGTGCCGCCATCGCTCTGCTCGATCTTGCCAACGCGTCTGGTCTTCGCGTCGGTGAAGCTGCCGGCCTCATGTCCGAACAGCTCGCTTTCCACCAGATGGTCGGGAATGGCGCCTGCATTCACGGCGACGAACGGACCGTCTCGCCTGGCACTGTGCTGATGCACGAAGCGCGCCGCGATCTCCTTGCCGGCACCCGTCTCGCCGCTCAGGAGAAGATCGACGTCGGTCTCGGCGACGGTCAGAAGCCTGTTCTGAGCCCGGCGCATGACCTCGGTTCTGCCGATAAGCCGAGGTCCGAGCGTGTCCTGCGCTTTGAGTTCGCGCCGCAGCGCTCGATTCTCGAGCGTAAGACGCCGTTTCTCAAGCGCCCGGCCCACCACCTCGACCAGTCGATCGCTGGCAAACGGCTTCTCGATAAAGTCATAGGCGCCGTCGCGCATCGCCTCGACCGCGGTGCCGACATCGCCATGGCCGGTGATCAGTACGAAAGGCAGCTCATGATCCACCGCGAGCGCCGAGCGCATGAAAGTGAGGCCATCCATCTCCGGCATTTTGATGTCCGAGACGACGACGCCCGGCCAGTCGAGACTGACATGCTCCAGCGCCGGCTTGGCGCGCTCGAAAACCTGAACCTCCCGGCCCTCCAGCTCCAGCGCCTGTTTGCCGGCCAGCCGGATGTGCGGCTCGTCATCGACGAGGATGACGGCGTTGACAGCGCTCATGTCGCAGACCTCTCGGCTGCGGCGCGCTCAAGCTCGATGGTGAAGCAGGCCCCCCCGTCTGTGCGATTGGCCGCGTCGAGTTGTCCGCCCATGTCCTTGATCATGCTCGCCGACAGCGAAAGGCCGAGGCCGAGACCCTTGCCGACATCCTTGGTGGTGAAGAACGGATCGAAAACGCTGTCCAGATGCTCGGGCTCGATGCCTTTGCCGTGATCAGTGACCGATAGCTTGACGCGTTCGCCTTCGATGGCGGTTGTGATCGAAAGGGTTTTCGCTGCCTTGCCGTCCATCATGTCCATGGCATCGATCCCGTTTTCGATAAGATTGACGAGGACCTGCTGCAAACCCACCGGTTCTGCAAGCGCCAGGACCTCAAGTCCATCATAGATGATCTCGACGCCATGGTCGGCATTTCCCTTGTCGATCTGATCGATCACCAAACGAACCAGCGGCGGCAGCGCCACCGGCTCGGTTTTGGTGGGCTGCCTCCGGGCGATGACCTTCAGATCCTTGGTGATCTTGCCGATGCGTTCGGTGAGGTCGCCGATCAAAGCAAGATTGTCATTCGCTGAGTCGATCCTGCCGCGCGCGATGAAGGTGCGGGCATTGTCGGCATAGGCGCGAAGGGCGGCGAGCGGCTGATTGAGCTGATGCGCGATGCCGGCCGAAAGCTGACCAAGGGCCGCGAGCTTGCTGGTCTGCACAAGTTCCGTCTGCGCGTCGCGAAGCGCATGTTCCTTGGCGATGCGCTCGTCGATCTCCACCTGCAGCTGTCGGTTCGCGTCGCGCAGCTCGCTGGTGCGGCGGTCGACCCGCTGCTGCAGCAGCCGGTTCGCATCTTCCTTGATGCCGAGCGTTCGCTGCATGGCGAGCCGCCGCTGCCAGATGACGCCCGCCAGCAGCGCCAGGCTGACAAGGCCGAGCGCCGTCACCCATCGAAGCAGCCGGACCTGATCGCGCACCGGCGCCGTCTCGCCGATCAGGTAGATGTTCCAGCCGAGCCGTGCGATCGGCCTAGCCAGACAGATCTGGTCGTCAGGTTTGGTCACCGCGCCGACCCGACAGGCTTTATAAGGGGCCAGCTCCGCCTCAGCGCTTGGCTCGGACAAGGCGCCAAGCCGCTCGAAGTGACGGCCCTGATCGGCACTCAAGAGAACCTTCCCTTCCTGATCGACCACCAGGATGTCCTGCTCCGCCAAGCGCCAGAGCAGCTCGATAGGATCCAGGCTTACGGCCGCGATCAGGAGTGCAGGTCGCTCTCCGGGACGCGCGATCCGCCGCACGAACACATAGCGTCGCGCAGGATCCTCACCCGCCACGCCGAAAGCGCGGCCAAGGCCGCTCGCGAGAGCCGTCTTGAACGCCGGCTGATCCTGCAGCCAGCGGACGATCGCTTCGGCTTTTCCCGGGTTATTGTCATGATCGGTGATCAGCCATCCCTCGGAGTCGACGATCATGACCTCTTCGACGCCGGTCAGATCGGCATAGCGTCGAAGCCGTGCACGCGCCGCGGCAATCTCCTCCTCATCGCCACTGATGACGGCGCGAAGAATGCGTGGATCGCCTGCAAGCATGGAAAGGGCCGCCGGGTAGTCGGCGAGGTCGCCGAGAAGGCCCGAGGCATGAACATCGAGCCTACTTTGAAGGCCCTCCTGCAGTTCGTCGATCAGATCCTGCTCCGACAATCGACCGACCAGCCACGCGGTCGCAACGACGAAGGCGATAAGGGCCAGCATGGCCGCCATAGTCCATCGATTGGTACCGACCAACGCCATGAGCCCGCGCGCTGTCTCCATCTTATCATCCAACGACGAGGACCCTATGACCGATCGCTGCGCTTTCGGTCAAGTCAGGCGACGCCGCCTGATCGGGCCTCGATCCGCCGCGCGGCGAGGAGAACGTCGTCCAGCGCTGAGGCCTATGGAGGCTGCGTCATCGTTCCCTGGCCTCGGAGGTCGCCCTTGGCATCTTAGCGTTCTATATAGAGACTTCGTTCTGTTGCGGTGGTTTTTGAGGCGGACGCATATGTCTTATCTCGTGCTGGCGGTTTTTGTCGTGCTCGTGGTCATAACGGCGGTATCGGGAGCGGTGTACAAGCCGGGTGAGTGGTATGATACGCTCGAAAAGCCCAGCTGGACGCCGCCGGACTGGGCCTTTCCCGTAGTCTGGTCGATCCTCTATCTGATGATCGCGGTCGCCGGCTGGCTGGTCTGGGAGAAGGTCGGCTGGAGCCTCGCGATCGTGCTCTGGGGAGCCCAGCTCGTCCTGAACGCTACCTGGTCCTGGCTGTTCTTCGGCCGGCGCCGCATGGATCAGGCCTTTATCGACGTCACCCTGCTCTGGCTCTGCATCGCCGCTTTCATCATCGTCGCCTGGCCTATTTCAACGCTCGCCGCCGTGCTCTTCCTTCCCTATCTCCTCTGGGTTACCATTGCGGGTGCGCTCAATCGCACCGTCTGGCGCATGAACCCCGAGGCGACGGCGCCATGAAAAGGCCGTTTCGAACCCGCCACCTCGCCCACCTCGCCATGAACTCCCTCATCCTCGGCTGGCTGTCCGGCTGCATCGGCGCCGGCGACAACACCGCCATCGAGCAGCTGGAGGCGGATCGCTTCCCCACGATCACCGGCATCAGCCTTCTGGGCGACCAGGTGACCCTGCCGGACGGGTTCGAAGGCGAGGTTATCCTCGTCTCCATGGGCTTCGTACGCGGTCATCAAAACGATATCGACACCTGGATCGCCGCTTTGCCCGAGATCCAGAAGGAAGCGTCGGCGCTTCGCTTCTACGAGGTCCCGGTGATCTACGAAGCCGGTCCGCTGTTTCGCTGGTGGCTGAACAACGGCATGCGCATCGGCGTGGTCGAAGAAGCAGCGCGTAGGCGGACCATCACCGTCTACACGGATCGCGATCAGTTTCAGGATGCCGTCGGTCTTCCAGGCATCGAGGAGATCCAGACCCTGCTGCTCGATTCCGACCATCGGATCGTCGAGCGCTGGACCGGCCGTCTCGACGATGAGACGAGAAACCGCGTCGTTCGCCTCGCCAACGAGCTCGCCGCACGTTGACGCTCGGCCAGCAGACTGCCTGCACCCTTCGTCACTGGTGATCACGCGGCCTTGACGCTCGGCCAATCAAGCCAGATTGACACATCAAGGGGCCTAGGCCAGTTTCTGAGCTCCGAAACCGTCGGTTAGAATGATTTGGCCCCGCCGGCAAGAACGCGCGGTCGGATCGCAAGGAGGTCGGCTCGAGCATGAAAGGTACGTTCCCCTTTTCCGCGATCGTCGGCCAGGATGAGATGAAGCAGGCGCTTCTGATCGCGGCGGTCGACCAGACTGTCGGTGGCGTGCTTGTCTTCGGCGATCGTGGCACCGGCAAATCCACCGCTATTCGCGCCCTTGCCGCCCTCCTGCCACCCATGGCGGTGAAGGCGGACTGTACCTATCACTGTGATCCCAATGACCCGGAAGTCTATGCTTGCCCGGGATGTGAGGCGAGCGCCGATCGCAACGATTTCGAGCAAAAGTCGATCCCGATCCCTGTCGTCGACCTGCCGCTCGGCGCCACCGAAGATCGCGTGGTCGGCGCGCTCGATCTGGAACGGGCGCTTACATCCGGCGAAAAAGCTTTCGAGCCGGGTCTTCTGGCGCGCGCCCATCGCGGCTTTCTTTATATCGACGAGGTCAATCTCCTCGAAGACCATCTGGTCGACCTCCTCCTGGATGTCGCGGCATCGGGCGAAAACGTCGTCGAGCGCGAAGGCCTGAGCATCCGCCATCCCGCCCGCTTCGTCCTGGTCGGCAGCGGCAATCCCGAGGAAGGCGAGCTTCGACCTCAGCTCCTCGATCGCTTCGGGCTCAGCGTCGAGGTCACCACGCCCGACGATCTCCCGACCCGCGTTGAGGTGATCAAACGGCGCGATGCGTTCGAGCGCGATCCAAAGGCCTTCCTCCAAAGCTGGCAGGACGAAGAGATCCAGATCCGCGAGCAGATCCGAAAGGCGAGGGGAGCTATCCGGGATGTCGCTCTGCCGGAAGCAATTGTCTCGCGCGCGGCTGAGATCTGCATGGCGCTCGGCACCGATGGTCTACGCGGCGAACTCACCCTGATCCGTGCGGCCCGCGCGCAAGCCAGCCTTGAAGGCGAGCCGTCCGTGACCGACGCAACGCTGCAGCAGGTGGCGCCTATGGCGCTTCGCCATCGCCTGCGCCGCGATCCTCTGGACGATGCCGGCTCCAGCGCCCGCGTCGAACGCGCGCTCGCCGACATCTTCACCCCATGAGTGGCACGGCCACTTCGAGTGGCGCGTCCATCGCGGGTGGTGCGTCCACCGCGGGTGGTGCGTCCACCGCGGGTGGTGCGTCCACCGCGGGTGGTGCGTCCACCGCGGGTGGTGCGTCCACCGCGGGTGGTGCGTCCACCGCGGGTGGTGCGTCCACTGCGAGTGGAGCAGCCACCGCTGGCGGAGCCTTCGCTGCGGGGGGGGCACCCATCGCCGTTGGTGACGCCTGCAGGGCGGTGGCCATGGTGGCCATCGATCCTATCGGTCTCGGCGGCGTCGTCCTGCGCGGTCTGCCGGGCCCCGTTCGCGACAACTGGATGTCGCTCCTGAAGGCTTGCCTGCCCGCTGATGCGCCGATCCGCCGCGTGCCGGTGCATGTCGGCAGTGATCGTCTGCTCGGCGGACTGGACCTGACCGCCACCTTGAAGGCAGGTCGGCCCGTTCTGGAGCGGGGCGTGCTGGCTGCCGTGGACGGCGGCGTCCTGATCTTGCCCATGGCCGAACGTCTGCCCGCCACGAGCGCCGGCTTGATCGCCGCCGCCATGGACCTCCGCGCCGTGCATCTGGAGCGGGACGGTTTCACGGAACGCGAAGACAGCCGCTTTGCCGTGATCGCCCTCGACGAATCGCTCGATGATGAGGATCGACCGAGCGCGCTCCTTCGCGAGCGTCTGGCCTTCGACATCGATCTCGACGGTCTCTCCCATCGAGACTGGCAACGGAATGCGCACACCGCCGAGCAGCTCGCCCAAGCCCGCGAGCATCTCAGCGCCATCACGATCGACGAGGCGCTGATCGAAGCCATGACGGGAACTGCGCTCGCCCTCGGCATCAGCTCGCTGCGCGCGCCGTTGTTCGCGACCAGGGCCGCCGCCGCATCCGCAGCGCTGTCAGGAAGGAATGCGATCGACGCCGAGGATGCAGCGCTCGCGGTCCGCCTGACCCTGGCGCATCGAGCGACGCAGCTGCCCTCGCTGGAAGACGAGGAGGAGAGCCCGCCGGAACCGCCGGAGCCGGACGACGACGCGCCCTCCGATTCCGATGATCAGGATTTCGGTGATCGGCCGCTCGAAGATCGGCTGCTCGAAGCAGCACTCGCCGCCCTGCCGCCGGGCCTCCTCGCCTCCCTTCGCCTCGGTGCGAGCCGCAGCACCGCCGCCGGCAAGGCGTCTGCATCGCTCAAAAACGGACAGCGCGGCCGTCCCGCCGGCTTTCGCGCCGGCAGGCCAGGCGACGGCCATCGTCTGAGCGTGATCGACACGCTGCGCGCCGCAGCGCCCTGGCAAGGGCTTCGACGTCGTTCGCGTCCTGGGACTTCATCCGGCCGCCTCATCGTTCGGCCGGAGGATTTTCGGATCGTCAGGCGTAAGGAACAGAGCCGCACCACCACGATCTTCGTGGTCGACGCCTCCGGCTCCAGCGCCATCGAACGCCTCGCCGAAGCCAAGGGGGCTGTCGAACTCCTCCTGGCCGAATGCTACACACGCCGGGATCAGGTGGCGCTTCTCGCTTTTCGGGGCTCAAGCGCCGAACTTCTCCTGCCGCCGACCCGCTCGCTTGTTCGGACCAAGCGCAGCCTCAGCGCGCTTCCGGGCGGCGGTGGCACGCCCCTTGCCGCCGGTATCGAAGCGGCGCGCCAACTCGCTGACGGCGCAAGGCGTCGCGGCGAGACGCCGTTGCTCGTCTTCTTGACAGACGGCCGTGCGAATATCGGCCTCGATGGCGCGCCCGGCCGAAAAGCGGCGATGGCGGATGCGCTCATGGCAGCGAAGCGCATCGCCGCGACCGGCGACGGCGCCTTGGTGATCGACATCGCCGCCCGTCCCGGCCCCGAAGCCGCGGCGCTCGCAAGCGCGCTGGATGGCCGCTATCTGCCCTTGCCGCGTGCCGATGCCCGAAAACTGTCCTCCATGGTGGCCACAGCGAGAGGACGATGAGCGCAGCGCTCAACTGGGATGAGGATGGCAAGGCCTGGCCGAACCGTGAAGCCAGCCGTTTCGTCGAGGCCGGCGGGCTTCGCTGGCATGTGCAGGTCATGGGCGCGGGGCCGACGGCGCTTCTCCTGCACGGTACGGGCGCCGCAAGCCATTCCTTCGCCGACCTCGCCCCTTTTCTCTCCAGGCGTTTCACGGTGGTCGTCCCCGATCTTCCGGGCCACGGCTTCACCGAAACGCCCGCTTACGAGCGCCTGAGCCTGCCCGCGATGGCCGAAGGTCTTGGCGATCTCATGACGGTGCTTGGCCTCTCCGGCCCTGATTCAGGCCCCATCCTCGCCGCCGGCCATTCGGCGGGGGCCGCCATCCTCGCACGCATGTGCCTTGATCAGCTCATCCGTCCCCGTCTGCTCGTCAGCCTGAACGGCGCCATTCTGCCGCTTCACGGCACCCAGGGAAAACTGTTCGCGCCGCTCGCCAAGGCCTTCGTCAGCAGCGGCTTCATGCCGACCCTCTTCGCCTGGCGCGCGCGCAAAACCAACTTCGTAGCCCAGCTCATGCGCAGCACCGGCTCGACCATCGACGAGGACAAGTTCGCTCACTACGCCACGCTTGCCGGGAACGCCAACCACGTAGAGGCTGCCATCGGCATGATGGCGAACTGGGACCTGAAAGCCCTCGAACCGGACCTGTCTCGTCTGGAGCCGAAGCTTCTGCTCATAACCGGCGCCAACGACCGCATGATCCCTCCCAGCCACAGCCTGCGGCTGAGGCGGATCTTGCCCGAGCCACGCCTGGAGATCCTGCCGGATCTCGGCCATCTCGCCCATGAGGAAAACCCGGATGAGATCGGCGCTCTCATCCTGGACGCTTTCGACAGCATCGGGTAACGGTGGTTCGATCGCTGGCCCCATAGATTGCTGGACCAGCGTATTTCTGACCAGGTTATGCGGCACGAACTGACCTCGACAGCCGTGCACCCTCAAAGCCTTAACCCTTCATTGACCACATCATGGCATGCTGTCTTCTGGTCCATGCGATCCTCGGAGTCCGTGCCTCGCCCAACCTATTTGGCGGGCGGTCGGATTCGCAGGATCGCATGGACCGTGTCCATCCCTATCAGCGCAGGGTTATCAAAGCGTTAATTCCATGCTTGTCGAAGAGGCTTCGCAGTCTTGGGATCGGCGCGTGTTGAGGAGAACCCAAGAAACTTCTCCGAGTTCCACGAACGCCCGGCAGCTTGACCCAGCTTTTCCAAGACTCGGCGCCACCAATCTTTCACCCTCCGAAATCTAGCCCGCATACCGTAGGATTCTTGGCGCGCTCGGCGACGCCGGCCCAAACCTTACGAAGTGGCCGCGCCACCGTCGGCTTTGGTGACCATTTTTCGGACTTTGCGCACGCCGAGGGCGACGATGATGATGACGATCGGGATGCTGAGGCCGGTCAGGAGTTCGACGTTCAGGGACACGCCGCCAGCCTTGGCGCCCTTCGCCAGATAGTTCACGAGACCGACGACATAGTAGGTGATGGCGGCGATCGAGAGGCCTTCGACGGTTTCCTGCAGGCGCATTTGGAGCTGTGCGCGGCGGTTCATCGATTCGAGAATGCCCTGGTTTTGTCGCTCATTGGCGATGTTGACCCTGGTGGAAAGGAGCTGCGTCGCGCGCGCCATGTGGCGGGAGAGATTTTCCTGCCTTGCACGCACCGCGCTACAGGTGCTCATCGCCGGCGCGAGGCGCCGCTCGATGAATTCCTGGAATGTCTGCAGGCCCTGAATGCGCTCTTCGCGAAGGTCGGTGATGCGCTGCTTCACCAGGTCGTAATAGGCGGCGCTGGCGCTGAACCGGAACTGATTCTCGGCATCGTCGCTTTCGATATGCGCCTGGAGCTGGGTCAGGCGATCGAGCAGGACGGGCTCATCCTCGTCCTTCACCAGGACCAGCGCGTTGGTGATCTCGGCGAGTTCGCGCTCGCCGGCGTCGAGCCTGGGCGTCAGCGCCTGGGCGACAGGAAGGGCGAGGAGCGCCATGATGCGATAGGTATCGATTTCCAGGAGACGTTGAACCAGCCTGCCCATCTGCCTCGGCGTCGTCTCGCGATCCTCGATCAGGATGCGGCTGAAGCCGTCGTCATGGATGTGAAAGTCGGTGAAGCCGGCGGCAGAGCCGCCGGACAGGATAGCGCCGATGATGGTATTGCCGGCGAAATGATCGGCGGCGATCTTGTCATGCTCGAGCACGGCCGCGCTGGCCGGGCGCACCACCACCTGGCAGGCGACCATGATCTCGCCGGGGATCGAGCTCACCCAGCTCGTCGGAACGGCGTCGATCGCCGGTTTCTCGAAAGGGGCTTCGCCATTTTCGGGGGCGATGAACTTGTAGCGGCTGAACTCGGTATGCCGCTCCCATTTGAGACGAAAAGGCCCGAAGTCTTCGCTGTAGTGGCTGATGCCGGGATCGGGCGGGCGGGCGTCGTGCTCCTTGGCGAATTCGACCAGCCGCTGCCATTCCTCTTCGCGGTTCGAGCGATCGGAAGCCAGCGCCAGATAGGTAAGCTTGACCGGTGCCCTCAACTCTTCCGGCGGCCGCGCGTGAACCTCGTTGGAAAGAACGAAGCGATCGGGATGATTGGGCGGCAAGGTCATCGTGCGGATGGTCCTTTGGTCCGTCAGCGGCTGGTTGACGGAGCTTACATAGCAAATGTAACGTTGGGTAGACAGTCGGCGGCGGTCTTCATGGGACCGACCTTATCCGACCGTCCCGAACGCGGCCTTGCGGCATAAGCGCTCGAATTTAAGGAATATTTCATCCATGGCATCGAGCATCGCAAGCACGCTTTCAGGACAGGAAACGACGACGGTGTCGGAAGCCGAGGCCCTGGCGGCGTCCTCCCATTGGGATGCGCTCGCCCCCGACGTCACTGCCTGCCGTGCGATGCTCAAGCAGGGATCGAAAAGCTTTTATCTCGCATCGAGACTGTTGCCGCAGAGGATGCGCGAGCCGACGGCGGCACTCTACGCTTTTTGCCGCCTCGCAGATGACGCCGTCGATCTCGAGGGGGGGAAGGACGAAGCGCTCTCCGCCCTCGCCGAGCGCCTGGACCGTGTCTATGCCGGCAATCCTGACGATGATCCGGTCGAACGCGCCCTTTCAGCGACGGTGCGGCGCTTTGCGATCCCACGCGCCGTGCTCGACGGGCTGATCGAGGGACTCGCCTGGGATGCCGAAGAGCGGCGCTACGAGACGCTCGCCGATCTTCAGGCCTATGCCGCGCGCGTGGCGAGCACCGTGGGGGTCGCGAGCACGCTTCTTATGGGCGTGCGCTCGGAGCAGGCGTTGGCGCGGGCGGCCGATCTCGGCGTCGCCATGCAGCTCACCAACATTTCCCGTGATGTCGGGGAGGACGCGCGCGCTGGCCGGATCTATCTGCCGCTTCAGTGGATGCGGGACGCTGGCATCGACCCGGATGCCTGGCTGCAAGCGCCCGAGTTCGACGACCGCCTCGCTACGGTGATCGAGCGTTTACTCTTCGAGGCGGAGCGCCTCTATCGCCGTTCGGTCGACGGCATCGCCCTCCTGCCCGCCGACTGCCGTCTCGGCATCCATGCTGCACGGCTGGTCTATCGCGAGATCGGTCAGGAACTGGCGCGCCGCGGTTATGATTCGGTGAGCCGGCGAATGGTCGTACCGGCCTATCGAAAGCTCTTCCTGGTTATCAAAGCAAGTTTTGCCTCATCCGCGAAACACGCCGATCCGAAGCCTCAGCCGCCGCTCGCCGAAACCGCATTCCTGATCGAGGCGGTCACCGAAAGCCGGCAGTCGACCGACGACTCCGGGGCCGCGTTCAAGACCAAGAAGCCGTCGGTCAGCGAGCGTATCGGATTGACTATCGAGCTGTTCACCCGCCTGGAAGAGGAAGACCGGCTTTCTCGAGAGCGTGATCGGAAAAGCTGAGAGCGACGTATTGAGAGCAGTGCATAAGGATCAGGCGATAGAGGGATATACCGATGATGTGGGCCGAGCTTCTTTTCTTCGCCGGCGTTTTGGGTCTCGCATTCCATCAGCTATACTCGGTGAAAAAGGCGCAGCGCGAGCGTATCGAGAATGAGCGCGCCGAATCGCGTTCGGGCGATCAGCCTGGCAAACAGTCCGAGAGCTGAGCGCTGTCTTGCGTAACTGATCAGTTACGTCGCGGCATGCGAAAGGGTAGCAGCGTCTGCACCCAAGGCTGTCGAAAACGGTCGAGCGACAGGCTCTCATGCATGGCGGTCACCGTCTTGCCTTCAAGCTGCGTTCGCAGGGTCGAGCGGCTGTAGAACGGCGTGTCCTCCAGCGTTTCAATGATGGCGGCTCCGCCTTCGGTCTGGGTTCGCCTCGGCACCCGCCAACCGTTTGTTGGCAGCGCGTAGCGCGGCGGTGGGGCGGTCTCGAGCATGCCTGCGGCCTCGTCGATCCTAAGCGCGATCGCCTTTTCAGTACCGTCGCGGCGAACGACGTCGTAGAGAATGGCCGTCTCCGAACCGATATTGGCCCGAGACCAGTCCCAATAGGAAAAATCCTCTTCCAGCGGCCGATCGCCCTGATTGCGATCGAGATAGCCAAGCCCGCTCCAGCTGCGCGCCGGTGCCTGCATATCCACGTCGAGCCGGCAGCGGGGCGCAATCGGTGCCCAGCGGTGACGGCCGTCGGCGTCGAGCTCGAAGGTCCGTGATGTTCGAAGCTCGGGCCGCACCCGAATGTCGCCCCGAAGTCGCCGCGGCCAGGGCACCGTCGTCTCGTCGATCCGAATCACGAGATCGTCCCCGTCGACCGAAAGCTCGCTCGGTCCGATCCGCAGGTTCAGGCAACTCCGGGCCAGCGCGCCCTGCGCTCTTTCGGTCATGGCCCAGCGCTTGCCGCCCTTGCCGTAAAGCGCGACGTTGATCGAGACGAAATTCTCCGGATCGCCATCGCCCCGTCGCCTCGCGCGCGCGTAATAGGGTGAAAACACGCTGCCGATGAAGGCGATGATGGTGAGCCCGTGGTCGCCGTCATCGCTCATGCCGTCGACATACCACCAGACATAGCCGTCACGTGCGACCGTCGTGGTGAAATCGAGGTGGTCCATCAGGCTGTCACCCGGTTCCATCGTCCGATTTTTCCGTTTCGCCGACACCGAGACGCGCGTCCTTCAGCTGTCAGGTTAAGTTGACTCTTGCTTGTCTATATTGCATGACAATAAGACATGACAATTAAAGTTGACAGTTGTTTCAGGGGAGGTCCGGCATGGACGTGAAGGCTCGGATCGAAAGGGCATTAGAGAAAGCCGTCGACAATGCTGTCGCGAGGAGCAACCCGCCCAGACTCACGGCGGCGATCCGCTATGCCATGTTCCCTCCGGGTGCGCGTCTCAGGCCCAGGCTCTGCCTCGGCGTTGCCGGCGCTTGCGGCGATGATCGCCCCGAACTCACCAACGCTGCTGCCTCCGCGATCGAGATGCTGCATTGCGCCTCCCTCATCCATGACGACATGCCCTGCTTCGACGACGCGGCGATCAGGCGCGGCAAGCCCACCCTGCATATCGCCTTCGACGAACCGCTCGCCCTGCTCGCCGGCGATGCGCTCATCGTGCTCGCCTTCCAGACCCTGGCGCGCGTGGCCGGTGCCGGCGACGCGTTGGACCGGTTACCTCGACTTTTGAGCGTGGTGAGCGACTCGGTCGGCATGCCCGATGGGATCGTTGCGGGACAGGCCTGGGAAGGGGAGGCCGATCCCGATCTTGCGCAATACCACCGCGCTAAAAGCGGTGCGCTTTTCGCTGGCTCGACAATGGCGGGAGCGGCGGCGGCGGGACGTGATCCAGCACCCTGGGCGACGCTCGGCCTTCGTCTCGGCGAGGCCTATCAGGTGATCGACGACATCCGCGATGTCACCGGCGATGCCGCTTCGCTCGGTAAGCCCACCGGCCAGGACGCGGCGCTGGATCGACCGAATGCCGTTGAGGAGCTGGGCATGGAGGGCGCCATCGCCCGCTTTGATGCACTGGTGGCCGAGGGTCTGGACAGCATGCCTGACTGCCCAGGACGCGCGCCGCTTAGAGTTCTCATTATCAACGAAACCAACCGTTTCCTTCCGGAAGACCGTTCCATCGGTGCCGCGTGATGCCGCCTGATGCCGCCGGCATCGGCTTGGCTGGGGATGGGCGCTCTATGGCCGCTGAAAAGCATCGTCCAGGTCTTCTCGATCATGTCTATGCCTGGCGCGACCGGCTGCTGACCAGCCACCGCTTTCAGCGCTTTGCCGCCCGCTTTCCGCTGACCCGACCGATTGCGCGGCGAAAAGCGCGAACGCTGTTCGATCTCTGCACCGGCTTCGTCTACACCCAGGTGCTGCTCGCCTGCGTCAGGCTCGGTCTGTTCGACCAGCTGCGCGCTGGACCGTTGGCGTTGGGAGAGATTGCCAAGCGCCTGTCTTTGTCGACGGACGCCGCAGAGCGTCTGCTGCTCGCCGCTTGCTCGCTCGATCTGGTCGCCCGTCGCGGGCGCGATCGTTTCGGTCTCGGTGAGCTGGGCGCCGCCTATCTCGGCAATCCCGGTCTCGGCGCGATGATCGAGCATCACGCTTTGCTCTATGCCGATCTGCATGATCCCGTCGCTCTCCTACGCGGCGAACGGCCTGCGACCGAGCTCAGCCGCTACTGGGCCTATTCCGGCAATGACGAAGCCGGAGAGCTAGAAGGCGAGCATGTCGCTGATTACAGCCGATTGATGGCCGCCACCCAGCCGATGATCGCCGCAGAGGTGCTGGACGCCTATGCCGTCGGGAAACACCGTGTCCTGATGGATGTCGGCGGCGGGGAAGGGGCGTTCCTGATCAAGGCCGCGGAACGGGCGCCCGACCTGCAGCTCATGCTGTTCGACCTGCCGGCGGTTGCCGAGCGGGCGCGGCAACGTTTCCAGGAAACCGGCCTAGGTGATCGCGCCCGAGCGATTGGCGGCGACTTTCAATCGGGCGTCCTTCCCAAGGACGCCGATCTGATCTCCCTGGTGCGCATCATCCACGACCATGACGATGACGCAGCGCTCACCATCCTGAAGGCAGTGCGCGCTGCGCTTCCGCCCGGCGGCACGCTGCTGATCGCCGAACCGATGGCCGGTACGGCCGGTGCCGAGGCCATGGCCGATGCCTATTTCGGCTTCTACTTGCTTGCCATGGGGCGTGGCCGGGCGCGTCGCCAGGATGAAATTTTCGCACTTCTACACGCTGCTGGCTTCGACGGGATGAAGGCGATTCCCACGTCGACTCCGCTGCTCACCCGCGTTATCTGGGCAACTGTCAATACAAATTGACAGATTTAAATGTAACGAATTATTGACAAGATTTAATGCAAAGTTATGGTGATAGAACAAGGCTCTAAAAATTAGTTGGGCCATATGTTTAGGGGGTCACTTCAGGGATGAAAGCAATTGCCGTCGTCATAGAGGAGCCGGAGCGGCTAGCGCTCACCGAGCTGCCTCTTGCGCCTGCGGGCGATGGCGATGTGATTGTCGACATCGACTATTCCGGCATCAGCACGGGGACGGAGCGTCTGCTCTGGTCCGGTCGTATGCCGCCTTTCCCTGGCATGGGCTACCCGCTGGTCCCCGGCTACGAGTCGGTCGGTCGGGTCGTGAAGGCGGGGTCGAATGCCGATTTCGCGGTCGGCGACCATGTTTTCGTGCCCGGCGCCAATTGTTTCGGTGACATCCGCGGTTTGTTCGGCGGTGCCGCTTCCAAGCTGGTCGTACCGGGGGCGCGTATTGCCAAGGTTGACGAGGCGCTAGGCGAGCAGGCGACCTTGCTGGCCCTTGCCGCCACCGCGCGCCATGCGATCGCGCAGGCCCACGCCACACCGCCCGACCTGATCGTCGGTCACGGTATCCTTGGCAGGCTCCTCGCCCGTCTCGCCGTCCTGATGCACGGGCCGGAGCCGGTCGTCTGGGAGACTGATCCGACGAGGGCGGAGGGTGCTGTCGGCTATGACGTCGTCGATCCCAAGGATGATGATCGCAGGGACTACCGTTCGATCTACGACGTCAGCGGCGATGCCTCGCTCCTGGATGGCCTGATCGCACGCTTGGCGCCCGGCGGCGAGATCGTGCTCGCGGGCTTTTACAGCGATCCGCTCAGCTTTGCCTTCCCCCCTGCCTTCATGCGTCAGGCGCGCATCCGCATCGCAGCCGAATGGCAGCCGGATGATCTTACGGCAGTCAACGCTCTGATCGATCAGGGCGCTCTCTCCCTCGACGGTCTGATCACTCACAGCCTTGCGGCCGATGCTGCGCCTGAAGCTTACGAGACGGCCTTCAACGATCCGGCCTGCCTCAAGATGATCTTGGATTGGAGAATTTGCTGATGACCGCGACTCTTCTTGAGACGGCGAGCCGCGCCGAGGCACAGTCTAGCGACGACCTCGATCCGAAGGCGGACGTTCCATCCAAGCAGACGCAGGTTATCGCGATCTACGGCAAAGGCGGGATCGGTAAGAGTTTCACACTTTCCAACCTCTCCTACATGATGGCGCAGCAGGGAAAGCGCGTGCTTCTGATCGGCTGCGATCCAAAGAGTGACACGACATCGCTCCTGTTCGCCGGCCGCTCCTGTCCGACCATCATCGAGACCTCGTCCAAGAAGAAAGCCGCGGGCGAGAAGGTGAAGATCGGCGATGTCTGCTTCAAGCGCGACGGCGTCTACGCGATGGAGCTCGGCGGTCCCGAGGTCGGCCGCGGCTGCGGCGGGCGCGGCATCATCCACGGCTTCGAGCTCCTGGAAAAGCTCGGCTTTCATGACTGGGACTTCGACTACGTTCTCCTCGACTTCCTCGGCGACGTGGTCTGCGGCGGCTTCGGCCTGCCGATCGCCCGGGACATGTGCCAGAAAGTGATCGTCGTTGGCTCCAACGACCTCCAGAGCCTCTACGTCGCCAACAATGTGTGCTCCGCCGTCGAATATTTCCGCAAGCTCGGCGGCAATGTTGGCGTCGCCGGCCTGGTGATCAACAAGGATGACGGCACCGGCGAGGCCCAGGCCTTTGCAGACGCGGTCAACATTCCGGTGCTCGCCGCGATCCCTGCCCACGAAGACATCCGGCGGAAGAGCGCCAATTACGAGATCATCGGTAAGCCTGGCGGCGAATGGGGACCAATCTTCGAACAGCTGGGTCAGCAGGTGGCCGATGCGCCGCCGGTTCTGCCTACGCCGTTGGAACATGAAGGGCTTCTCGGCCTGTTCAAGGGCGAGACGGTCGGTCGCGGTGTCGAGCTGGAGCCCGCCACCCTCGACGACATGTGCGGCTCGGCTCTGCTGACCAAGCCGTCTCTCGAAGTCATCTACGAAGGTGTCTGAGGTTGGTAGATCGCATACCAGACGCCTCATCCGAGGCACCGGCCAAAGTCAAGCGAGCCCTCACTGAGGGCGGCGGTTGCCACGGTGGCGCTGATCTGATGAAGCAAGCGGCGGAGGCCTCCGGTAAGAGCGAGGTCTTGGCCAAGCTTGCAAAGGACTACCCGCAAGGTCCGCACGATCAGCCACAGTCCATGTGTCCGGCCTTCGGATCGCTCCGCGTCGGCCTGCGCATGCGACGTACCGCAACGATCCTCTCGGGTTCAGCCTGCTGTGTCTACGGCCTGACCTTCACCTCGCACTTCTATGGTGCGCGGCGCACGGTTGGCTACGTGCCGTTCGACAGCGAGACGCTGGTCACCGGCCAGCTCTATCAGGATATCCGGGACGCTGTGCACAAGATGGCGGACCCCGGCAAATATGATGCCGTTGTCGTGATCAATCTCTGCGTGCCGACCGCCTCCGGCATTCCGCTTGATCGTCTCCCGAAATCGATCGACGGCGTACGTGTTATCGGCATCGACGTGCCGGGTTTCGGCGTGCCGACCCACGCGGAGGCTAAGGACGTGCTCGCCGGCGCGATGTTGCGCTACGCCCGCGAGGAAGCGGAGCAGGGGCCCGTCGCCAAGCCGCGCAATCTCGTCGAGGACATGCCGATGGTGGCGATGCTCGGCGAATTCTTCCCGGCCGATCCTGTCGGTGTCGCCGCGATGCTCAAACCCATGGGCATGACCATCGCGCCGCAGACGCCTTGCCGCGAATGGCGGGATCTCTATGCCGCTCTCGATTGTGCCGTCGGTGCGGCTGTGCATCCGTTCTACACAGCATCCGTTCGCGAGCTGCAGCATGCCGGTCGCCCGATTGTCGGTTCCGGTCCGGTCGGCGTCGAGGGCACGGCGGCCTGGCTCGAAGCGGTTGGCAAAGCGGCTAATGTCGATGCCATCACCATCGAGAAGGCCAAAGCGGCCGCCCTTCCTCCGATCCATGCAGCTCTAAAAAAGAGCCCGATCGACGCGACGGTCACCGTCTCTGGTTACGAAGGCTCTGAGTTGCTGGTCGCGCGTCTACTGATCGAGGCCGGTGCGCGCGTGCCCTATGTCGGCACCGCCTGCCCGAAGACCGACTGGAGCGTCGAGGATCGTGACTGGCTTGAGGCCCGTGGCGTCCATGTTCAATACCGTGCCTCGCTCGAACAGGATGTCGCCGCGATGCGCGACGTCAAACCGGATCTCGCGCTCGGCACCACGCCGCTGGTCCAGGCTGCGAAGGAAGAGGGCACGCCAGCCGTCTACTTTACCAACATGGTCTCTGCCCGGCCGTTGTTCGGACCGGCCGGCGCTGGAGCACTCGCTTCGATCATCGCCAGCCAGGCCAATGGCAAGAAGCGTTTCAAGCGGATGGTCGATTTCTTCGGCGACGTCGGACAAGGGCCGAACGTTGGCTACGGCTATTCGAAGGACGACGCCAAAACCGCAAAGCCGGCGCCGGCTAAGGAGGCGAAGACTCCGGTCAAGGCCGAAAAGCCGAAGGCCGACGACGCCGACAAACCGAGCAAAGGTAAAACCGGCAAGACGCGCCGTGTCTTCGAAGCGAAAGCGCTGGCGGGCGGCGATGTCGACAGCACCGTGCCGGTGGGGAACTGAGATGTTGGTTCTCGATCATGATCGTGCCGGCGGCTACTGGGGAGCCGTCTACGCCTTTACCGCGATGCGCGGGTTGCGCGTGGTGATCGATGGTCCGGTCGGCTGCGAGAACCTGCCGGTGACCGCGGTGCTCCACTACACCGACGGATTGCCGCCCCACGAGCTGCCCGTGACGGTCACCGGGCTCGCCGAAGACGAGCTTTCGATGAACGGCACCGAAAAGGCGCTGAAGCGGGCGAGCGATACTCAGGATCAAAAAATGCCGGCGGTGGTCGTCACCGGCTCGATCGCCGAGATGATCGGCGGCGGCGTAACGCCTGAAGGCTCGAACCTTCGCCGTTTTCTGCCGCGCACCATCGACGAGGACCAGTGGCAGAGCGCTGATCGTGCGATCTTCTGGCTCTGGAACGAGTTCGGCGCACGCAAAGGCAAGGCACGGCGGAAGAAAGCGAAGCCCGAAGGAGCCAAGAAGTCGGTCAATATCATCGGACCGATCTATGGTACCTTCAACATGCCGTCCGACCTCGCCGAGATCCGTCGTCTGGTCGAGGGCATCGGGCTTGAGGTCAACATGACTTTCCCGCTGGGCAGCCATGTGGACGACGTCGCCAAGCTCGCCGATGCGGATGTCAATATCTGCATGTATCGCGAGTTCGGTCGCGAACTCTGCGAGGATCTGGATAGGCCTTATTTGCAGGCGCCGATCGGCCTGTTCGCCACCACCAATTTCCTCCGCAAGCTCGGTGAGCTGACGGGTGTCGATCCTGAGCCTTTTATCGAACGGGAAAAGGAAACGACGATCAAGCCAATCTGGGACCTTTGGCGCAGCGTAACCCAGGATTTCTTCTCGACCGGTTCCTTCGCGATCGTCGCGACCGACACCTATGTGCGCGGCATGAAGAATTTTCTTGAGAACGAGATGGGTATTCCCTGCACCTTCTCCTTCTCGCGCAAAGCTGGCGTCAAACCCGATAACGCCGAGGTCCGCGAAGCCCTGCGCACCAAGCCCCCTCTTGTTCTCTATGGCTCTTACAACGAGCGTATGTACGCCGCCGAGCTCAGCAGCCGCGCGATGTATATCCCGGCGTCCTTCCCCGGTGCGATCGTCAGGCGCGCGACCGGCACGCCGTTTATGGGCTATGCCGGCGCCACTTACGTCATCCAGGAATATTGTAACCAGTTGTTCGACGCGCTGTTTCATATCCTCCCGCTCGGTTCCGATCTCGACAAGGTCGATGCGACACCCACCAGGCTCGAGGCCGATGTCTTCGACTGGGACGAGGATGCGCAGGCGGTGCTTGAAGCGCATCTGGAGCAACAGCCTTTCCTCATCAGGATCTCGGCTGCCAAGACTCTGCGCGATCAAGTCGAACAGATGGCGCGTCTGGCAGGCGAGACCGTGATCTCTGCCGAACAGGTGCGCAGAACACTCGAAGGCATGAAGCAGGAGGTGCCAGCATGAGCGCCGGCATCTCGAATTTTGACGATTCCGAAGACTGGCCCGTCTTGGGCAGTCTTACCAGGGGAGAGTGAAATGGCGAAGACCATCTCCGGATCGATGCGATTGCTCCGTCAGAAGAAGCGTGAGTTCAGCCTGCTGTTCGCGGTCTGCTTTGCATTTTTCCTGGTCGCTGCGGTGATCGGGCGGGTGTTGCCAGGAGCCTGGAGACGCGCCGTGGAGAACGGCAACAGGCGCCACAACATCGTCGCCGAAGCCTTGGCATCGGCCAACACATTTCTGCCATTCGTCTACCAGCGCTAGTCCCCGCCGGCCGCAAGTCGGCCGGAACCTTGTCGGCTGGTGAGCCGACCGGGGGCGTCAACGGTAGAAGGATCCCTTGCCGCGAGGGGTTTGCGCGGTAACGGCCGTAAGGCCAGTCAGCTGGAGGTGAACGATGGCTGATGGAAGGAGTACCCTGACGGGGCTCACACATGCCGAAGCACAGGAGTTTCATTCGCTCTTTGTGCAAGGCTTCATCGGATGGATCGTCATCTGCTTCATTGCACACGTCTTGGTTTGGTTCTGGCGTCCCTGGTTCCCGGGTGCTGAGGGTTCGGCTGCGGCCTCTCAGTCCTCGATCATGGACAACGCCACGCAGCTCAGCCAGTACGCGCTGCAATTCTTGGCATAGGGGAGTAACAGGACATGTGGAAGATCTGGTTACTCTTCGATCCAAGAAGGGCTTTGGTCGCAACCGCGATCTTTGCCTTTGCGATGGTGATGCTGCTGCACTTCATCGTGCTCAGCAGCAGTCCATACTACGGCGGGTTCCTCGGCTGGGGAGGCGGCGCGGAAGTCAGCGCTGTGTCCACTCCCGTCGACAGCATGCTCTCGTAGCATCCGCCGACATGTTGTGGCGGGCAGGGTTTCGGGCGACTGCCCGGCAATGCTGTCCGCCACCACATCCAGCTGACGTAAGCAGAAGAAATGAAAGGCCTGCGGAGTTGATAAGATGGCGATGTTAAGTTTCGAAAAGAAGTACCGTGTCCGTGGCGGTACGCTGATTGGCGGCGATCTGTTCGACTTCTGGGTGGGCCCCTTCTATGTCGGGTTCTTTGGCGTCGTCGTCGCCTTCTTCGGCCTGTTCGGGGTCGGCATGATCCTTTATGGCGCTGCCCTTGGGCCGACCTGGAACCTCTGGCAGATCAGCATTGATCCGCCAGGCGAGGAATATGGCCTCGGCTTCGCGCCGTTGCGTCAAGGCGGCATCTGGCAGATCGTCACGATCTGCGCGGTCGTGACATTCTGCGCTTGGGCGCTGCGCCAGGCCGAGATCGCTCGCAAGCTAGGGATGGGCTATCACGTACCCGTCGCGTTCAGCTTCGCCATTTTCGCCTATGTGATTCTCGTCGTCGTCCGGCCGATCCTTCACGGATCCTGGAGCCATGGATTTCCCTACGGCATCTTCACCCATCTCGATTGGGTGTCGAACGTCGGCTACCAGTATTACAACTTTAACTGGAATCCGGTGCATATGATCGCTGTGACGCTGTTCCTCACGGCGACGCTCGCGCTCGCGCTGCACGGCTCGCTCATCCTCTCCGCGGCCAATCCCGGACGGGGTGAGAAGGTCAAGACACCGGAATATGAGGACACATTCTTCAGGGACACCATCGGCTATTCGATCGGCACGCTTGGCATCCATCGGCTCGGCCTCCTGATTGCGGTCTTCGCCGCCTTCTGGAGCGGCATCTGCATTCTGATCAGCGGTCCTCCCTTCTGGCAGGCCGGTTGGACGGAATGGTGGGAATGGCTGGGTACGATGCAAAACTACCGCTAAGCCCAGAGAAAAACGGATCTACGGCCATGACATATCAAAACATCTTTACCCAGGTGCAGGTCCGCGGGCCGGTGGAAGAAGGTATCCCGCTTCCCGCTTACGACCTGCCGCGCTCCGGCAGTCCCAACTTCAACGCATGGTTCGGCTGGATCGGCAATGCGCAGATCGGACCGATCTATCTCGGCTATCTCGGTGTTCTGTCGATCGTCTTCGGCTTCATCGCCTTCGAGATTATCGGGCTGAACATGTGGGCTTCGGTCGGCTGGGACCCGATAAGGTTCATCCGCGAAATGCCGTTTCTCGCCCTCTATCCGCCGGGGCCGGAACATGGTCTTTCCTTCCCGCCGCTCGATCAGGGGGGGTGGTATCTGCTTGCCGGTCTGTGCCTGACCATTTCGATCCTTCTCTGGTGGGCGCGGATGTACCGCCGGGCCCGACAGCTTGGTCTCGGCACCCATGTCGCCTGGGCGTTCGCCTCCGCGATCTGGCTCTACCTAGTCTGCGGATTCTTTCGCCCGATCGCCATGGGTGACTGGTCGGAGGCCACGCCTTTCGGCATCTTCCCGCATCTGGAGTGGACCAACACGATCTCGGTCAACTACGGCAATCTTTTCTACAACCCGTTCCACGCGCTCTCGATCGTGTTCCTCTATGGCAGTGCTCTCCTATTCGCGATGCACGGCGCCACCATCCTGGCCGTCAGCCGTCTCGGCGGCGATCGCGAACTGGAGCAGATCACAGATCGCGGCACCGCATCCGAGCGCGCCGCTCTCTTCTGGCGCTGGACCATGGGCTTCAACGCTACGATGGAGAGCATCCATCGCTGGGCCTGGTGGTTCGCGGTTCTGACGCCGCTGACCGGCGGTATCGGCATCATGCTGACGGGCACGGCTGTCGACGACTGGTTTGCCTGGGGTGTCAAGCATGGGCTTGCGCCTGAGTGACCCGGCGTTCGTGATGAACGGCTCCCGGATCTGGCGTCGGCGTCAGGTCCGGGAGAACCACGGGAAACAGCAACCGATGATTACCGTCCGCGGCCGTCAAGCCGCGGACTTTTTTATTGAGGCTAGAGATGCTTGATCGCGCCCCAGACAACCGGCCGCATGCGGTCGTGATCGGTTCGGGCTTTGGCGGCCTCGCCGCCGCCATTCGCCTGGGCGCAAAGGGCTATCGCGTCACGGTGCTCGAAAAGCTCGATGGTCCGGGCGGCCGGGCCTATGTCTTCAAGCAGGACGGCTTCACCTTCGACGCCGGGCCGACCATCATCACCGCCCCCTGGCTGTTCGAGGAGCTTTGGACGCTTTGCGGCAAGCGCATGGCCGACGATGTCGATCTGAGGGCGATCGATCCTTTCTACGAGATCCGCTTCGACGACGGCCATGTCATGCGCTGCAGCGGCGAGGCCGATGCGATGCGCGACGAGGTCCGAAAGATCGCGCCCGACGAGGTCGGCAACTTCGATCGCTTCATGGAAGAGAGCGCCCGCATCTACAAGGTCGCCTTCGAGGATCTGGCCGACCAGCCGTTCCACAAATTCTCAACTCTGCTGAAGTCGGCGCCGGATCTCATCCGCCTCGGCGGCCACTGGACGGTCTACAGCAAGGTCAAAAAGTTTTTCAAGAACGAGAAATTACGCCTGGCGTTCAGCTTCCATCCGCTGTTGATCGGCGGCAATCCCTTCACCACCACCAGTTATTACTGCCTGATCGCCCATCTGGAACGCAGCTTCGGGGTCCACTACGCCATGGGCGGCACCGGCGCGATGGTCAACGGCTTCGTCGGTCTGATCGAAGGCCAGGGGAGCAGGCTCCGCTTCGATACGGAAGTGGACGAGATCACCGTCGCCGACGGTCGTGCCAGCGGCGTGCGTCTCAAAGATGGCGAGTTGATCGAGGCCGATATCGTGGTGTCCAATGCCGATGTCGGCTGGACCTATAAGCATCTCCTGCGCAATCACCGGCGGACGCGCTGGACCGACAAGAGGCTGGACCGCGCCCGATACTCGATGAGCCTGTTCGTCTGGTATTTCGGCACAAATCGTCGATTTGATGATGTTTATCATCACATGATGATCCTGGGGCCGCGCTATCAGGAGCTCCTCAAGGACATCTTCGGTACGAAAAAGCTCGCTCCCGACTTCAGCCTATACCTGCACCGTCCGACCGCGAGCGATCCGTCGCTCGCGCCGGAAGGCTGCGACAGCTTCTACGTGCTCTCGCCGGTTCCCCATCTCGCCAGCGGTACCGACTGGACCAAGGAAGCCGAACCTTACCGGGCCGCCATCCAGAAACGCCTGGAGGACACCGTTCTCCCCGGCCTGGGCGACGCGATCGTCACCTCCCGAATGATGACCCCCCAAGATTTCCAGGACCGCCTCCTGTCCCTGAACGGCGCCGCCTTCGCTCTGGAACCGCAGCTCTTTCAAAGCGCCTGGTTCCGCCCCCATAACAAGAGCGAGGAAGTCGACAGACTCTATCTCGTAGGTGCCGGCACCCATCCGGGGGCGGGGCTGCCCGGCGTGGTGTCGTCGGCCAAGGTGGTGGACCAGGTTACGCCAGAGGTCGGTGCGCTGGTTTGAGCGCGCCGTGAAGTTTTATCTCGGGTTGGTCTTGCTCCCATTCAAATCCAATTTAAGCGTGATTGCGTACGTTGATATGTAATCAAACTTAAAACAGGATGGAGAGACGACGCGTGAAGGGGATTTCTTGGGGGCTCTCAGCCTCGATCGCTATCGCTGCGCTGGGTATGACGTCGACGGCATTCGCTCAAGATCTCTGCGCCGGCTTCGAACCGCAAACGCCAAGAGACATTTCCGAGACCGCCAGCGACAACAAGCGTGTGTTCACCTTGGCGCCCTCGTCCGAAGAGATGAACCTTTGCAACATCCATACCCACACCAATGCCGAGCACAAGGGGCCTGGCTTCTCCCTATTCGTCAACAATAGCGACTATGGCGGTATGCCTGCAACGAGACCGACAGCCTGACCGCGGCTGAGCTCGAGGATCCGAGCGGCGGCAATGGCGCCTTCGGCAACGTCAAGCCGGGTGACACCATCGAAGTCCACTGGGTGCACACGTCCTGCGACGTCACGCCGGGCGAGGGGCTGGGTTCCTGCCTGAGCGAGTCATGCGCCAACCCACAGCTCCGCGTCGAGGCGCAGACCTTCTTGGTGGTCAACGACCCCGAGGCTCTCGATTTCAACGACTTCGGCTATGAGGGCAATATCGTGAACGGGCTGCATCAGCCCAAATCCTTGCCGACCGGCACCGGTAATCCGGTGGTGTTCGCGGGCTCGACCACCGGACAGAGCTATACCCAGGCCGTCTGCTCGCCACTGCAGGTCACCTGGAGCGTCAGGCCGCAATGCGCCAAGGCGGATATCAGCTCGCTGCACGCCTGGGTCGAGAATGGTAACGTCTTCAACGAGACCGAGTCCCACGGCATTCGCCAGCTGGTGACAGCCCCTGAGCTGCTGGCGCCGATCAACTGATCCGCCGATCGCTAAGCTAATCGACAAGGCATGAAACGAGAGGGGGCGGCGACGTATCAGAGCCGTCCCCTTTTTTATTGGGGAGCACAGCGAGGCTGTCTCAGGCGGTGGCCAGGGCCGATTCGGCGGGCACGACTTCGGGAATGAAGCCATGGGCCAGCTCGAGGATTCCGAAGCCGTCGAAATTGAGCCGGTGATAATGGCGATCGATCCCGCTTGGGAAAGCTTCGCGACCATGGACCAACGCGCTGTTGTCGATGACCAGAATCTGATGCGGCGCCAGGTCGAACCTTAGAAGATTGGCGTCGATGACCGTCTTCAAATGCTCGAATCCGGCCCGAGCCTCTGGCTTGATGCCCGTGGCCGCGGTTTGATCCATGCGATAGCACAAAGACAGGCGCTCGCCTTGGCGCCGAAAGACCGGTTTGATGCTGGTCTGATCATTGCGTTGAATGGACATGGCGTCGTCGTCATAAAGCGGGCGAAGCGCTTCAGGATCGGCCGCGGCCACGACGTCATGGGCGAGCTTGCCGCTGCCAAGCACGGACGTACCTCCCTTGGCCGCCGGCACGACGCATTGCAGCGCGATCACTCTCTCGGGCTCGTCCTTGAAGGATCCGTCCGTATGCGGTGGATGAGCCTCACTGGTCGAGTCGATGAATCCCGGCACGTTGTCCTTGGCGTTGACCGCCAGGATTCCGTAATGATCCGATCGGTTATGGGGCACGACCCGGCCGAGAAACGGCGAAATGGCGAGCAGATTTTCTTTAGGATCCGGTCGCGGTGGGCAGCTCAGAATGAAAAAGCCGTAGGTGTTGTAGGCATCGACGATCTTCCCCAGTGTGCGATCTTCGATGGCAGCACCCGATGGCACGGCAAAGACGAGCTCCGTCACGTCCAGGTCCGAATCGAACGCAACCTTTCCTTGAGACGACACCGCCATGAGCTGTTCTCCCAATCCAATCGTTAGACTGTAGTGAACAGGAGCTTTTACAAAAACGCCATATACGGCAGTCGTTTGACAAACATATGATTGATAATTGTGCACAAATTATCGTTTAAATTGCATTAAATTGTTACGACAAGAAATTTTGGTATAGTCAGTGCCGTTTCCAGCCTTTCAACACCCGTTCCGCCGCGAGACGTCCCGACATGGTCGCCATGGGGATACCGGCGCCGGGATGGACGCTGCCGCCGGCGAGATAGAGGCCGGGAACGGCTGAAGCGCTGCCGGGGCGCTGGAAGGAGGTGAAGGCGCCGTGATTGGCCCGTCCGTAGAGCGCGCCGCCGCTGCCGGGAAAGAGCCTTTCGAACCTTTCGGGCGTGGTGATGACGGCGCCGTCCGGCTTGATCTCCAGGCCGCATGAACCGAGCAGTTCGAAGGTCCGCCGCTCCATCTCCTCGATGTCCAGCTGAGCATCGGTGAGACCGGCAGGCGCATTGATCAGCACCAGCAGCCGATCGGCGGGCGCCGACGGCGGCGACTGCTTGCAAATGTAGACCGTCGGCGCATCGCAGATGGTGCGGCGCTTGAAGATGGCGTCGAACTCCTCGGCGTAATCCTCGGCGAAGAAGACATTGTGGTGCTCCAGCGGAAAGCCTGATGTCTCCGCCTTGAGGCACCAGGTGATCGCCGAGAGCGACTTATCGCGTGTCGCGATCGATTTAGCAGCTCGCCTGGCGTTCTGCCCGAGGAGCCCTTGGCCGAGCGCTGACGTATCGCCGTTGAAGACGACCGCGTCGGCCTTGAGACGTTCGCCTGTCTCGAGGACGACGCCCGCGGCACGTCCGCGTTCAACGACAATCTCGGATACGTTCGCCGTGAAGCGGAAGCTTCCGCCCTGGCGCTCTGCGAGCGCCTGCATGGCGTCTGCTATTCGGCGCATGCCGCCCTCCACGAACCAGACGCCGTCCTGCTCGACATGGGCGATCAGCATCAGTGTCGCGGGCGCTTCGAAGGGCGAGCAGCCGGTATAGGTGGCGTAGCGGCCGAAGAGCTGGCGAAGGCGCGGATCCTTGAAGTAGTCGCCAAGAGCGGACCACATGGTCTTGGTGGGCGCCGTGCGCATCAAGGCGCCGATATTCGACAAACCGACGCGTCTGACGAGATCAAGCGGGTTCGGACGCTCCGCCGCGATGAAGCTTGGACGAAGCGTCTCGTAAATCTCTTTGCTGCGCGCGCAAAACCTGAGGTAACCGCGGGCCGCGTCGGCCCCGGCGAAGTCGCCGATTGCGTCCGCCGAGCGCTCGACGTTCGCAAAGAGATCGAGCATGCCGCCCTGCCGCCAGGCGTGTCTTGCGAGCGTGCCCGCCGGCACCAGGGTCAACGCGTCTTCGAAGCTGGCGCCCGCATCTTCGAACAGGTCCGAAAAGATCCAGCGCATCGTGAAGACGGTTGGGCCGGCGTCGATCGGCTCGCCGTCGACCAGGATCTCGCGCATCTTGCCGCCGGGGGCTTCGGCGCGTTCCAGAACCGTGACATCAGCACCTTGCCGCGCAAGATCGATGGCGGCCGAGAGCCCGCCCATGCCGGCCCCGACGACGATGACCTTCAGCGTGGCCACGGAACGACTCTAAGAGGTCAACGGTGCAGGCCGCGCCTGCCGATAGGGCCAGCCGAGTTTGCGCCATTGATAGATGATGATCGCAAGGCCGGTGACCAGCGGGACGGACCAGAGCAGCGGGTTCAGCGCCAGCTCCGGCATGAGCTGGACAGCGCCGAAGGCGAAGAACGCGGTGTAGACGGAGATCCCAGCACCCACCAAGCCCTTGATATGCTCCTTCAGCCACTCGGTTTTGCGCGGGCTCTTGTCATACATGAAGACCGAATTGGTGCCGGCTGTAGCGAGCCCGATGACGGACATGCCCATCATCAGCGGCTGGTCGATCAGCCAGCCCTGGACCGCGCAATTGACCGCCGCGATGGCGAGCACGATCTGCAGCGTCAGGTTATGCCAGGCGCGATTGCCGGCGTGATCCCGCTTGTTGTCGATGCAAAGCTTGCCGTACCAGGCGAGGTTGATGGTGAGAATCGCGAGATAGAGCATCATCCAGCCGAAGATGCCGCGCACCATCGCCTCGTCGTCGAGATGGGGATGGGTGCCGAGCGGATCGATCAGGCTGCAAAGGCTGATGCCGATCGCGATCCCGCCGGTCAGCAGCATCATATTGACGAAGATGCGGCCGAAACGGCGGTGGTTGGAGCCGCCTTTCTTCGAGAGGACCGGGATCCAGAACGCAACCAGCCCGATGGCGCCGGAGATGATATGCGCGATCACCAAGACATCGAACGCGAAATGCATGCGTCTTCCCCCGAAATTCACGACATATCCTAGAACTTTACGCGCCCGTTTTGTAGCTTCTCTCTCCAGGGTACCTTGCCCTTGATCGAGAGAAATTGCCGCACATGGCCACCGCCGACCTCTATTGCCCGCCGCGACCCAAGCCGCTGCCGCCGATTGCAGCGCTGATCCGCGTCGCCTTGTCCGGCGATGGCAATCTCCTGAGCCTTCTGCCTGCAGCCGCTTATCGCATGAAGGTCGGCCATCTCGGCTATTCGAGACGCTCGATCCTGATCGTCAACGATCCCGAGCTCACCCGCAAGATCATGTACGATCCGAACGACATCTACCCCAAGAACGATCTGATGGTCGGCGCCCTCGAGCCGCTGGTCGGCGATTCGATCTTCGTGTCCTCGGGCGATCGCTGGCGCCAGCAGCGCCGCATGATCGATCCCGCCTTCTCCCACATGCGCATCAACCGCGCCTTCACCTCCATGATCGACGCCGTCGACGCCTATGAAGAACGCCTGAATGAGTTCGCCCTCAACGGGGCACCGTTGTCGTTGGATTTGGCGATGGGGCATCTGACGGCGGATATCATCACGCGCACGGTGTTCTCGACGCCGCTCGAGACGGAGACGGCGAAAGACGTGTTCGAGGCGTTTTCCGAGTTCGAGCGCAGCGTCGCCCATGTCGAGCTGAAGCGTCTGATCGTCGATCCGCCCTTTGCCGATATCCCGCAGCATGAGAGCGTGCTGCAGGCTTGCGAAAACATCCGCCACCATCTGGGCGCTCTGGTCGATCGGCATCTTGGACAGGGAACGAATGGGACAGCCTGCCCGTTCGACGACATCGCGTCCGCCGTGATCGCCGCCAAGGACAGCGCGTCCGGCACGCACTTCTCGCGCAAGGAGCTGATCGACCAGCTCGGCGTCTTTTTCCTCGCCGGTCACGAGACGACCGCGAGCGCGCTCACCTGGGTTTTCTTCATCCTCGCAACCCAGCCGGATGTTCTTAAGCGCGTCCGCGCCGAAATCGACCAGGTCGTCGGCGACGACCCCGTCACCTTCGAGCATACCAAGCAGCTCACCTATATCCGAAACGTTTTCAAGGAAACGCTTCGTCTCTATCCGCCGATCACCTTCATCCCGCGCGTCGCCAATGAGGCGACGAGGATCGGCAAATACAAGGTCAAGCGCGGCGCCATGATCATGGTGGCGCCTTGGGTGATCCACCGCCACCGGGACTATTGGGAAAACCCGCACGCCTTCGATCCCGACCGTTTCTCTCCGGAGCGCGAAAAAGCGATCATTCCAGGCACCTACATGCCCTTCGGTCTTGGTCCCAGGGTGTGCGTCGGCGCCGGTTTCGCCACCGCGGAAAGCGCCTTGATCCTGGCGCGTTTGATCAGGCGATTCGACTTTTCAATCGATGACGCCGACAAGGTCCGCCCGGTCGCGAGGCTGACCACCAGGCCTGCCGAGCAGATCATGTGTCGGGTGCGGGACTTTTCTCGAGCCTAGAGCATTTTCTAGTCAGGTTTACGCGTCACCGGCCCGCACCCCCTCCCGACCATCCATAGGGTGCCCTTGCATTGGGTGGTCGGGAGGGGGTGCGGGCTGGATCGACTTACCCCGGAAATGCTCTAGCCGACGCCTCTTGTTCAGACGGCGGCGTCTCGCCGCGGGGGCGCCATTCGATGTCCTCGGTCGCCGCTTCGCCCAGGGTCTTCTCCGTCGTCATCGCCGTCCAGAGCATGCCGAAGGATGTGAACGGCATCAGCAGGAAGGGCAGGGGATCGCGGCGTTTCCAGGTGACGTCCTTGGCGCGGATCAGATGGCGGAGATGCTGAACGAAGCGGTGCGGCTTCAGGATAGCGGCCTGCGTTTCGGTCAGGCAGGGCCAGAATTGCTGCAGATCGCGATCGGTTGTCCGGCGAGGCGGGGTCGCCCGGTTGGGGTAGAGCATGATCGGCGCGATATTGTCGGTGGCGACGAAGTGAACGCCGCTCGTCACCCTCGGATTGCACTCGATCGCGAAGGCGCGGCCTTCGCCGTTGACGATGAAGTCGAAGGAAATCAGACCATCACAGCCTGATTGCTGGACGAAATGCTGAATCCAGTCATGAACCGCCTGATGGTCGTCCACACGTTCGAAACCAACGGCGACCGTGCCTGTCATGATCTTGCCGCGATAGAGCGTGGTCAGCAGCACGCGTCCCTCATGCACGATCGAAAAGCTACTGATCGCGTCGCCTTCGAGCCTCGTTTGGACGATCCGTGGGCGGTGCGGATCGTCGGATGGCAGGTCTTCGCCTTTCAGACGATAGCTGACGCCGCTCCCGGCGCAGGAGAGGACGGGCTTGATCACGGTGTCGACCGCTTCTGCAAGGCTTGCCGCCCTTGTGTCGTTCAGTCGGTAGGATTCCGGAACGTCCAGACCATAGGTGCCGGCGAGCCGAACGAAGCTATGCTTGTCATGCAGCGTGACGAGTGCGGCCTCCTCCATCGTGAACAGGGTTACATGCTTCGGGAGGCGATCTCTTAGGGCGGCTACGTAAAGCGTTTCCTCGGAAATCGGGACGATCAGATCGACGGCTTCTTTCTTGATGATACCAAGGAGGTCATTCAGATAGCGCTCCCTGTCGGTCACCGGGGCTGTCACCTGATAGCTCTTGGCGACAGCTCTGGAAACGCGCATCAGATGCCAGCGAAACGGCTCGGCGACGATGACCCTGTAACCGGAAAGTCGAAAGCTCCGGGCGATATCCAGGCCCTTTGGCAACCTACCGAGCGTTAAGAGGACTGTTTTGGCCATTGCCTTTGCGGCTTAATAAATTGCCGGCCGGATATCAGATCTGCCCGGCAATGTTATTGTTGGTCGTGACGGTTGCGCAGGTCAGGCGACTTGACGCTTGAGACCGCACGCTGAGAAAATCTCACTGAAAGCATTCATCAGACGGTCGATGTCGGCATCCGAATGCAGCGGCGACGGGGTGAGGCGCAGGCGTTCGGTGCCGCGCGGTACCGTTGGGTAGTTGATCGGCTGCACGTAAATGCCGTGGTCGTCCATGAGATAATCGCTGATCATCTTGCACTTCACCGGATCGCCCACCATCACCGGCACGATGTGGCTGGGGTTGGGCAGATGCGGAATGCCGATCTGATCGAGACGCGCCCGCACCTTGGCCACCCGCTCCTTCTGGCGCGCCCGTTCCATGTCGCTGGTCTTCAGATGACGGATGCTGGCGATCGCGCCAGCGGCAACCGCAGGCGGCAGCGCCGTGGTGAAGATGAAGCCCGATGCAAAGCTTCTGACGAAATCGCAGAGCGCAGCACTGCCGGTGATGTAGCCGCCGACCACGCCAAAGGCCTTGCCAAGGGTGCCCTCGATGACGGTGAGACGATCGCACAAGCCCTCACGCTCGGCGATGCCGCCGCCGCGCGGTCCGTAGAGGCCGACCGCGTGGACCTCGTCCAGATAGGTCATGGCGCCATATTCATCGGCGACGTCGCAGATCTCCTTGATCGGCGAGATGTCGCCGTCCATGGAATAGACGCTCTCGAACGCCACCAGCTTCGGACGATCGGGATCGATCGCGGCCAGCTTCTCGCGCAGATCCTCCACGTCGTTATGCTTGAACAGCACCTTCTCCGCGCGGCTGTGGCGGATGCCCTCGATCATCGAGGCATGATTCTTCTCATCGGACAGGATCACGCAGCCCGGCATCTTGGCGGCGAGCGTCGAGAGGGACGCCCAGTTGGAGACGTAGCCTGACGTGAAGAGAAGAGCGCTTTCCTTTTGGTGCAGATCGGCGAGCTCGCGCTCCAGCATCACGTGATAATGGTTGGTTCCGGAAATATTGCGCGTGCCGCCGGCGCCCGCGCCGCAATGGTCGAGCGCTTGATGCATCGCTTCGAGCACGGCGGGGTTCTGTCCCATGCCGAGATAATCGTTCGAGCACCAGACCGTGACCTCGCGCTCGCCTTCGCTCGCATGATGCTTCGCTCGCGGAAAGGCGCCGGCCTTTCGCTCCAGATCGGCGAATGTGCGGTAGTTGCCCTCGTCCCGGAGGCTCGCAAGCTGCTCTTGAAAAAAGCCTTGGTAATCCATTTTTAAGCCTCCAGTTACAAACGCTCCGATAGCGTCACGCCAATGCCGGTTCGGCACCGGCGGTTTGGAAGGCGGCTTTGAGGCCGACTTCATCCACAGTCTTGCCAACCGCCATGACGCGCGGCTGTTCATCATCTCTGGCGGCAAAGGCCGACATGGTGGCGCGGCCGCCGGCAACGCCGAACTGCACCCAGCCACCGCCCGCACGGGCGATGCCCTTGACCCGTTCAACCTCGCCGTAATCGCCGGCTGCGATTTTCTCCAAGAGCGGGCGCAGACGCGATGCGTCAAATGAGCCGACGAGACCCGTACTCCAGGACTTCAGGCCTCGTGCATGAGTATCGCCTTGATCCTGATCAAGTCTGCTCGCTGCTTCGCCCAAGGAACTGGCCGTCGCCACCCTTTTCAGATCTTTAACGTCCGTTGCGGAGCTTTGGTTCGGTTTTCTTGAAGCCAGGCTCCAATACCAGAGCGCGGCCGCCGGTATGGGCAAGACAAGCAGCCAATGTTCCAGAATGGCAAGCGCCAGGAGCACGGTAAGGAACGTGTAGCCCGCCGCTTCAAAGGCCGAGGCGTCCGATGCGAATGCCTTTTGTCCGAGGATCACCGCAATCACCGTCGAGACCGTGACGGAGACCGGGAAGAGCAGGTTCATCGGCTTTTTGGTGAGATAGCTCTTCAGGAAGCCCAGATGCTCCGGCAGGAACTCTTCGTTCAGATTGCGTACGCCCAGGAACACGTTGAGCTTGGCGCTGAGTTTCATCCCCCAGAGCATCAAGAAGGTCCAAGCGCCGATCTGGTTGGCGCCGCCCCAGGTAAGCCAGACGATGGCGATAGCGGCAGCCAGAATGGCGAGCTCATGCCAAAGGCAGGTTTGCGCCGCATGGCGAAAGCGGCGCCAGCCGACACTGTCCTCCGGGCAGGGCTCCCGGCGCGGGCCGGTGACATAGCCCATGAAGAAGGCCATTTCCTGCCAGCCATAGGCGAGAAGACCGAAGGTGAAGGCTAGGTATGCACCGCTTAGGGCGGCGTCGTTGGAGGTTGCAGCGAGGCCCCACAGACAGACACCGAGAATGACCGTCGCGCCGAGCATGCTCCAGCGAAATGTACGCTTAGGCAGCCCATCCAGATACATGATGATGCCGGTACTGAACCACCAGACGAAGAGAGCAAACAGCGCTGGATAGACATGCTCGGTCAAGACGGCGTCTCCCAGCGCCTACCAGGCCGGCGCCAGACGAATGCTATCAGGCTCCGGCACTTTTTTCGGCGACATGAAGAAGAGGCGCGCAAAGATGAGGGCTGCGGATCCCATCCCGCCAACACGCTTAATCATGCCGCTGATGCCACCTTTAGCCTTGCCTTCATTGATCCTGGCGTTGATGGCCACCAGTTTCTCAAGTCGTTCCTTGAACAGCGGATTGTCCAGATCGAGCTCGACCGGGAAGACCTGGCGCGAGATCTCGGAAGTGATCTTGAAGACCTGGAAGCCATATTCCGCAGGATCGACGTTCAGGGCTTTGTGGAACACCGGGCGCGCGTGATCGCGCACATACATGGTTGCGAACACGGCCAGAAGGAAGAAACGCACCCAGAGCTTGTTGAGCCCGCTCAGATATTGCGGGTTGGCGTGCATCAAAAGCGCGAAGGCCTCGCCGTGGCGGAACTCGTCATTGCACCACTTCTCGAACCACTTGAAGATTGGATGAAAGCGGTTGTCCGGGTTCTTCTCGAGGTGACGGAAGATCGTGATATAGCGCGCATAGCCGATCTTCTCGGAGAGATAGGTAGCGTAGAAGATGAACTTCGGCTTGAAGAAGGTGTATTTCTTGGTCTTGGTCAGAAACCCTAGATCGACGCCGATGTCGAAGTCCTTGAGCGCTTCGTTGATGAAGCCGGCATGACGGGATTCGTCGCGGCTCATATAGGTGAAGAGCTCCTTGATGTCGGGGTTGGTGATTCGCTTCTTGATCTCGGCATAGAGAACGCAGCCGGAAAACTCGGCGGTGAGCGAGCTGATCAGAAAATCGATGAACTCTTTTCGAAGATCCTCGGGCAGGGATCTGATCGCGTTGTCGAACTCAGGCGTACGCTTGAAGTGACCCCGGTTCGGATCGGACTTCATCTCCGCCATGAGCTTGTCCCATTCCTCGCGCACCGATTCGATGTTCAGGCGGTCCATCGCCTTGAAATCAGTGGTGTAGAAACGCGGGCTGAGAATGGTGTTCTCCTGCGCTTTCTCGGTAGACGAGTTCGGCGCCTTCTTGGCAGCAGCGGCGGCAGTCATAGGTCCTCTCCTGAGGTAAAGCTGAATTCGCAAAGCTCCATGAGTTCGAAGCGGCCCGTGAACTTGGCCCAGCGCCGGCCCAGCCAAGTCGCCTGGCGGATGGTGGCTGTACGTTCGAACTCGCCTTTTTCGCCGAACGGAACTTCGATCGGCGGGCCGTGAACCTCGACCTCGTCGCCCGGCTCGATCTTGACGTCGCCTTCAAGCTCGACATGGGCGTTGAGGAATTCGTTGGTGTGTTCGACCTTGACGATGCACGGCACATCGAAGGTGCGTTTCGACTCCATAAACATGATGACATCGATCCAATGCTACAGATCCAATCATCGTTTATCGGAAACGCTCGATGTCATCAATTCCTCGAAGGACTGAGCAATCTCGCCGCGATAGGAGGCGAGGCTGATCGTGCGCCCGGTTGCCGGGTCCGCGATCATCAGCTTGCCATTGATTCTGCGCTGCAGGTGAAAGGCGGCGTCATAATCCGCGCCTGAGAGCCTGCGTTCGTTGACCATGCTCCGCACCACCATCCGGACAAACCCGTTGGCGCCGGGTGCGAACGTGGCGATCTGGCTTTCGTCGGCCGCGTCCAGCACCAGCATGCTGCCGTCCGGCCGATGCTCAAAGCGAAGACGCCGGCTGTCACCGGCGGCCTCCGCTGCAAGCAGTTCCGATTTTATGGTCTGTTGTCCAGCTTCCTCAGGCATACGTTTGGCGACGGCGGCGAACACCATCGCCGTCACCATCATGATCCCCGCTCCGATCAGAAGCGGCTTCGGGATTTCGGCACGGTATTCAGGCTTTGCCATCGTCTTCTCCTCAAGCCGTCGCCAGGCCATGATCCGCAGCGGCGTTTACGGTCCGCTTCGCGGCCAGCGGCAACGTCATCTGCCCCTCGGGCAGGGCCGACGCCATCGCCTCGGCAAGGATGGATGCAATTTTTTCCGCTTCGGGCACGCTTCTAAGCATCGGCTCCGGCTTGGTCAGGCGCCAGGGCCTTGCGTGCGGCCACAGATGCAGCCAGGCGAGCTTGTCCTTACCTTTGATGGTGAGCGGAATATCACCGGCGCCGTCGCCAAACTTCCGAAGCGCTGCCGTTTCGATCCTCGAGAACGGCAGATTGATGGTGATCGGAAGCGCTATGCCAAAGCGCATCACCACGCGCCGGTTGGTGATGGTGTATATCGTCGAACGCGCGAGAAAGAAGGCCAGTCCGAAGATGATCGCGACAAGCGCGACTGCCAGCAGTAGCGGCAGGAGGAGCGACTGCGCAACGGCAAGCCCGCCCATGCCGTCGGAGAGGCCGCTCACCGCGAACCAGCCGAGCAGGATGGTGCAATAGGCGATCACCGGCTTCAGATACAATCCACGCTTGGCAAGGCCGATCCAGTCAGGCTTGCCCTGCCAGAGCATGCGCTCACCCTCGGGCAGGAGTTCGGGCAGGCCCGGCACGGGTTCAACGGCGAATTCGTCGTCGCTCATAGCAGGGGCTCCTGTCGACCGGGATGGGCATAGAGCGTGGCGCCTGCGAAATAGGCCTGGATCTTCTCTTCTTCGAGCATCGTGATCGACGCATCATTCGCGGTCGCAGGCACCTTGGCGAATTGATCGCTGTAAAGCGCGTTCACATGCACACGGCCATCGGCCTTGCCGACCGGCTTGACGACCTTGGCCATGGTCATCGGGACGAGAACCTTGCGATCGCCATCGGCGAGTTGCACCTCGAGATAGCGAACCAGAGCTTCGGACTTGTCGACCCAAAGGTCGATGATGGTGCCGACCTGCTGATGATCGCAGGCGATGACGGCGTTACCGCGGGCGTCGTCCTTCGCCGTCGCCGGCTCGAAGCCTTCGGTTGCCCTGAGTGGAACGATTTTCGGCTCGCCTTCGACCGTCAGATCGGGTTCGTCGGCGCGCTCCGCCCAGGAGGCGGGCCCAACGCCATCCGCCATCGGATCGCCGGTCGGGACATAGGGAGCGCCGGGCCAGGGCTCACGCTTCTCGACCTTGATCTCACGCTTTTCAAGCTCGAAATTCGGCGCCTCGGCTGTGCTGCCGTCGCGGAGCTGGAAGGTCTTCGGATCCGGGATCAACAGGAAGCCGCGCGCCTTCTGACCCTCCGGCTCAGCCACCAGCGGGTAACCTTCGCGCCTGTCTTCCTGACGCAGATAGAAAATCAGGCAGGCGAAAAAGATCCAGAACAGATAAAGGCAGATCTGTGCGAAATCGATCGTGGCGCCAAACTGCATAACGTATCTCCTTTTAACCTCCTAGCCGGGGAACTCGGCCAGGCCAAATGACGATGACGGACGTGCGGGTGAAGCATCGGACCGGCGCACCAGCGGGCCGACGGCGACCAAGGTCGCGAATAACAGGAAGAGTTCGATGTGATAGACGACGCTATAGCCTGCGGCCTGCGTCACCAGAGCGGGACCAAGCGCACCGGCTTCGGCAAGATTGCCGACGGCGTCCCTTATCGCGCCGCCAAGCGCGATGGCGATGCCGGCAGCGCTCGCCTGCACGGCGCCCCAGGCGCCGAGTGCCAGACCAGCGCGTCCTTTCGGCGCAAGTTCCATGGCGGCGGTCAGCATGCCAACGGCGAAAAGCCCGCCGCCGAGACCGATGAGCGATGTACCGACGCGGAATAGATTGGCGGAGCCGAGCGGATCGGCAAGGATGACAGCGGCGAAGGCAAAAAGTCCGATCACAGCACCGAGGCCCGCGATCCGGAATGGATCAGCCCCCTTTGAGAGCCGCCTTGCCGCATAGGCGAAGCCGACCAGCGAGCCGCCAGCAAGCAACGCCGTCAACAAGGTCGTTTGGCTGACGGACAGGCCCAGAACCTCACCGCCATAGGGTTCGAGCAGAATGTCCTGCATGCTGAACGCCGCGGTGCCGAGACCAATCGCCACCAGCGTGCGCAGCGCGTGGGGGGTTTCCCGATAGCCCGCCCAGGCTTCCTTGAATGAGGGGCGCTCGCGTTTGGGATCGGTAAGCTTCGGATTGCGCGGTTCCTGTTGCCAAAGCGCGATGATGTTCAGGAAAAGGGCCACGCCAGCGGCACTTTGCAGAACCTGGATCAGACGGACGGGATGAAAGTCCTGAAGCGCCCAGCTGAACACGACGGAGCTTGCGACCATGCCGAGCAGCAGCATAACGTAAAGCAGGGCGACCACGCGCGGCCGGGCGTCGCTGGGGGCGAGATCGGTGGCGAGCGCCAGGCCCGCGGTCTGCGACGTATGAAGGCCATAGCCGATCATCAAAAACGCAATGGCCGCGCCCGCATGGCCGACGATGTTGGGGCCGGGGTAGAACGGATCGGACAAGGCCATCAGTGCAAAGGGCATGACGGCGATGCCGCCGAACATGATCAGCGTGCCGAACCAGATATAGGGTACCCGTCGCCAGCCGAGGACGGATTTGTGATTATCCGAGCGGTGACCGATCAGGGCGCGGAAGGGCGCGAAGAGAAGCGGCAGCGCCACCATCAGCGAGACCAGCCACGCCGGCACGTAAAGTTCGACGATCATGACGCGATTCAGGGTGCCGTTCAGCAGCACCAGTGCCATGCCGATCGAGACCTGGAAGAGCGACAGACGCAAAAGCCGGCCAAGCGGCAGTTCCTTGGTGGCGGCATCGGCAAAGGGTAGGAATTTCGGGCCGATGCCGACCCAGAAGCTAGCCATTTTTTGCTGCAGACCGCTCATGCCGGCATCAGCTCCAGAGCTTGAGAGGTGTAAAAGCCGGAAGCGATCTTCTTCGTCTTGCCAGGGCACCAGCCGGCGAGCCGATCGTCGGATCTGATCGCGGTCTGAAGTGCCTCTGCGGCAACCGGCTCGATGGCAGGCGCCCGATCGCTCTTCGGGAACATGCGGCCGACGGTGTGCATCAAGGCGAGGGCAGGGGTCTTCGGCGCGAAGGTGAACAGCACACCGGAGCTGGCGCGCTCGGTAAAGCCGGAAAGGGCGTCGACGATATCCTCGGCAACGTAGTGGATGAGGCTGTCCATCGAGACCACATAGTCGAACTGACCGGTGCTCGGATCGAGCATGTCGCCGGCGCGAAATTCGACGCGTCCGTTCAGCTCTTCCGGTGTGCGCTGTCTCGCAAGATCGACCATGGTCGGCGAGAGATCGATCGCCAGCACGTCGCCTCCGCGTTTGGCAACCTCCATCGTGAGCGCGCCCGTGCCGCAGCCGGCATCCAGCAACCGGGCGCCGCGCATGTCAGCCGGCAGCCAGGAGAGCAGCGTGTCGCGCATCGCATCGCGCCCGGCGCGCACCGTGGCGCGGATCTTGCCGACCGGCGCGTCCGAGGTCAGCTTTTCCCAGGCATCGGCGGCGGTGCGGTCGAAATAGGTTTCGAGTTCGCCGCGCCGGGTCTGATAGGTGAGGCTCTGCATCAATCGAATCCCAGAAAGTCGAAGATGTCCCGGTCCTTCATCGGGCTCGCCTGTAAGGGCTCGACGCCCGCCCAGAGCTTCGCCGCAAGCTTCAGATATTCTTCTTTGACGGCTTCGAGCTCGGGGCCGTCATCCATCTCGAAGATGGTGGATTTCTTGAGCCTGGATCGGCGGATCGCGTCCAGGTCCGGGAAGTGTGCTAACTTGTCGAGGCCGATGGTCTCGTTGAAACGATCGATCTCGTCGGTCGCCGCACTGCGATTGGCGATCACGCCGCCGATGCGCACATCGTAATTCTTCGACTTCGCGATGATCGCGGATGCGATCCGGTTCATGGCGAAGATGCTGTCGAAGTCATTCGCGGTGACGATCAGCGCGCGCTCCGCATGCTGAAGCGGCGCTGCGAACCCGCCGCAGACCACGTCGCCGAGCACATCAAAAATTACGACATCAGTGTCTTCGAGGAGGTGGTGCTCCTTTAAGAGCTTCACGGTCTGGCCGACGACATAACCGCCGCAGCCCGTACCGGCTGGCGGGCCGCCCGCCTCGACGCACATGACGCCGTTATAGCCCTCATAGACGAAGTCCTCGATCTCTAGCTCTTCGGCATGGAAGTCGACGCCTTCGAGCACGTCGATCACCGTCGGCATCAGCTTCTTGGTCAGCGTAAACGTGCTGTCATGCTTGGGATCGCAGCCGATCTGCAGCACGCGCTTGCCGAGCTTGGAAAACGCCACCGACAGGTTGGACGACGTGGTGCTCTTGCCGATCCCGCCCTTACCGTAAACCGCAAAGACCTTCGCACCTTCGATCTCGACCTTGGGGTCCATCCTCACCTGGACACTGCCCTCGCCGTCAGGTGGGGCTGCGGGCGCTTGTCCGCCGCTCCGGGCGATCCCGGCGCCGCCTCGTCCAATGCCGGGTTGCTCGTAAACCGTCGACGTCATGCCATCGCCTCCACGCCGACCCCTTCGAGCCGGTCTTCGAGTTCCTCGCCTGCATCCTTGAGCGCTTCGAGCGTCGCCTCATCAGGCGTCCAATATTGGCGCTCATGCGCTTCGAGCAGGCGGCCCGCCATCCGGGCCGATGCTTTGGGGTTCAGTTCCGCGAGACGCTTTCTCATCGCCTCGTCGAGCACGAAGGTCTCGGACAGATGCTTGTAAACCCAGGGCGCGACATCGCCGGTGGTCGCCGACCAGCCCATGGTGTTGGTGATGTGGCTCTCGATCTGGCGCACGCCCTCATAGCCGTGCTTCAGCATGTCCTCGTACCATTTCGGATTGAGCATTCTCGTACGGGTCTCGAGCGAGACCTGCTCCGAGATGGTGCGCACCACATTCTTGCCGCGGGTCTGATCGCCGATATAGACCGGCACGCCATCGCCGCCCTTTGCCTTCTTCACCGCGCGGCTGATGCCGCCGAGCGTGTCGAAATAATGATCAAGCGAGGTGACGCCGACCTCGACCGACTCCAAATTCTGGTAGGCAAGCTCGACGTTCGAGAAGACGCTCTCCAACAACGCGGGCTGCTGCGCGCAGGCGCCGTCGCGGCCATAGGCGAAGCTTTTCCGTTTGGTGTAGGTCTCGGCGAGTTCGTCCTCATCGTCCCAGCACGAACTCTCGATCATCATGTTGACGTTCGAGCCGTAAGCGCCGTCGGCATTGCTAAAGACGCGAAGCGCCGCCGTTTCCAGATCGACGTCGTGGCTCTCCATATGGGCGAGCGCATGTTTCTTGACGAAGTTCTGTTCCAGCGGTTCGTCGGCCGACGCCGCGAGGAACGCCGCCTCCGCCAGAAGCTTGGTCTGCAGCGGCAGGAGATCGCGGAAGATGCCGGAGAGCGTCATCACCACGTCGATGCGCGGCCGCCCGAGTTCCTCCAGCGGAATGAGTTCCGCGCCGGCAAGGCGACCAAACGAGTCGAAGCGCGGCTTGGCGCCGATCAGGGTCAGCGCCTGGGCGATCGGATCGCCCTCGGTCTTCAGATTGTCCGTACCCCAAAGGACGACGGCGATCGTCTCGGGCAGGCCGTTGCCCTCGGCCGTATGCCGCTGCAAAAGCTGCTCGGCCTGACGCGCGCCGGTGAGACAGGCGTAAGTGCTCGGCAGGCGGAAGGGATCGAAGCCGTGGATGTTCCGGCCTGTCGGCAAAATGTCCGGCGAGCGGATCAAGTCCCCACCGGGGACGGGGCGAATGAAGCCGCCATCCAGCGCGTGGATGAGTGCAGGGAGCTCATGCTCCTCGGCGAGGAGATCAGCGGTCTCCTGCAGGACTTTAAGGTCCGAACCCACGGCATCGCTTGGCTGGCACCCGTCGACGATCGCCTCGATGGTCGCGCGGGAAACCTCGATGTCGGCGTTCGCTTCGGCCGACGCCATCAGCATCTCGATGCGCTCCTCGCGCGACATCGGCTCGCCGACCACATGCAGACCTGAGGGAATCAGAGTGGTCTCGACCTCATGCACGGCCGCGAGCAGGTCGCTCACACCCTGTTCCGCCTCATGCTTCCATGTCGGCAGATCGAGCTCTTCCGCCTGCGCCTTGATCACCTCGGCGATCTCGGCGCGTTCCAGGGCGGCCTCCGGCGGCAGCGTCCGAAAGCGTTCGATCGAGGCCTTGAGCTCGATCAGCCCCTTATAGAGACCGGCGGCGGCGATCGGCGGGGTGAGGTAGGAGACGAGGGTCGCAGCGGCGCGGCGCTTGGCGATCATGCCCTCTGACGGGTTGTTGGCCGCGTAGAGATAAAGGTTCGGAAGATCGCCGATCAGTCGGTCCGGCCAGCAGGCCTCCGACATGCCGCTCTGCTTGCCGGGCATGAACTCCAGCGCGCCATGGGTGCCGAAATGCAAGACGGCGTCCGCCGCAAAGGTCTGTTTCAGATAGCGATAGAAAGCGCAAAAGGCGTGGGTGGGCGCGAAGTTCTTTTCGAACAACAGCCGCATCGGGTCGCCTTCATAGCCGAAGCCCGGCTGCACGCCGACGAACACATTGCCGAACTGCGCACCCTGGATGAAGATCGATCCACCGTTCGAAAGCGCCTTGCCAGGCGCTGGCCCCCACTGCGCTTCGATCTCGGCCAGATGCGGCTCGCTCCTGACATGATCATCGGCGCTGACCATCGCATGGACATTGGCGTCCGTGCCGTAACGCCCTGCATTCCCCTCGATAATGCTCCGACGCAGCGCGTCGACGCTTGACGGGACCTCGACACGATAACCGGCTGATTTGAGTGTCGTCAGCGTGTTGTAAAGAGAGTCGAACACGGACAGCAGCGCCGCCGTGCCGGTGCCGCCGGCATTGGGCGGGAAATTGAAGAGGACAATCGCAACCTTGCGCTCCGCCCGTTCCTTTTTCCGAAGCGCGATCAGCTTTTCCACCCGCGCCGCGAGAGCGTTGGCCCGTTCGCCGTGAACCTGC
This sequence comes from Pseudomonadota bacterium, assembly GCA_039197065.1. Classification (GTDB taxonomy): domain Bacteria; phylum Pseudomonadota; class Alphaproteobacteria; order Geminicoccales; family Geminicoccaceae; genus JANQPX01. Next base: position 389,703 of record JBCCUL010000001.1, read on the forward strand.
ATGTCACGCTTCAAGTCAACGCTGTCGGTCGCACCGACCCGGCCGCCGACGACCATGGGGCCGGTGGCCCCGTCGAGTTCGGGGATGGCGACCATCATGGTGGTTTCGAGCGGCATGAGGCCGGCTTCGGAACCTTCCCAGCTGTCGAGCGACTGGAACTCGACGGACTGGGCGGCGATGTAGGGGACGTCGAGGGTCGCCAGCATGTCTTCCGCGGCGCTCGCGTCATTATAGGCGGGACCACCGACCAGGGAGAAGCCGGTGAGGGAGACGACCGCATCCACCGTCGCCTTGCCGTCCTTCATGAAGAACCTCTCGACGGCGGGGCGGGAATCGAGGCCTGCGGCGAAGGCGGGGATCGCATCCAGACCGCGAGCCTCCAGGGCCGCGATGACGCCGTCATAATGGCCAGCATCGCCACTGAGCACGTAGGAGCGCATGAGAAGAACGCCGACTTTGCCCTTGCCCGGCGTGGCGAAGGTCGGCAGGTCCTCGATGCTCTCGCTTATCCTGTTCTTCGACTTCGGGTGATAAAGCCCGACATCCGGATAGGCGATGGGATCGCCGGCCTTGACACTGTCGCGGAGCACTGCACGTTCGCCGGCGGCGTATCGGCTGATCAGGAAGCGCGCCATGTCGGCGACGTTTTGCTCGGATCCTGCCAGCCAATATTGCAGCGTCAGAAAGTAAGCGCGCAGGTCCTGGGCCTTGCCGGGGATGTAGCGGAGAATCTTCGGCAGGCGCCTGAGCATGCGCATCTGGCTGGCGCCGGCCTCGGCGGGCTTCTTGCCACTGCCGCGAAGGCGCTTCAGCAGGGAGACGATACGCCCCTGCTGGCCGCCCATGGTGAAGTCGCCGAGCTTGGTCAGCTTCACGACCTCGCCTGCAGACAAACAGCCCGCCATGGCGTCACAGTGATCGCGCCTGGCCTCCAGCCAGGGCAGCACCGGCTTGATGTGATCCTCCATGAACAGCATGGTTGCGATCACGATGTCGCCCTGCTCGATGTCTTTTCGGCAGCGCTCCAGCGCGTCCGGATCGTCCCGCCAGTCGGACGCCGCATGCAGGTTCAGCTGCAGCCCAGGGATATCCTCCCGCAGCATCCGCTCAGCCCGGTCAGCAGCACCTGCCAGGTGCCGGTCCATGGTGACGATCACCACGCGGACGGGGATGTCGCCGGCTGCCCTCATCTCAGCGTCCGAAATGCGCTTTGGCGTCATACAGCGTCTCCACCGTGATCACGGCCCGGCCATGATCCCTGGCAAAACTTTCCGTGTTGCGCCTTGCCTTCCCGCGCACAAAAAACGGGATTTTTTTGAGTTCTTTTTCTGCTTCGTCGGCCCAAGTGACGGCGCCATCAGGCACGACGGTCGGAGCCTCTGCGGCGACATCGCCAGCCACACCGCGAAGCGTCTCGGCTGGAGGCCCTGCCTCCTCCGATGCAAGGTGGGAGCCGCCGGCCTCATCGTGGAATTCATGATCGTCGCGGAACATCGTCAGCAGATGTTCTTCGAGGCCCATCATCAGCGGATGGACCCAGCTGTCGAAAATGACGTTTGCGCCTTCGAAACCCATCTGTGGTGAGTAGCGCGCGGGATAGTCCTGAACGTGGACCGGGGCGGAGATGACGGCGCAGCCGATGCCCAGGCGCTTGGCAATGTGGCGCTCCATCTGCGTGCCGAGCACCATCTCCGGCTGCAGCTCCTGGATCGCCTTTTCGACCTCGAGATAGTCGTCCGTGATCAGCGCTTCGAGGCCGAGATCTTCCGCGGCCTTCCTGACATAGCGGGCGCGCTCGCGCGAATAGCTGCCGAGCCCGACCACCTCGAAGCCAAGTTCCTCCTTCGCGACCCTGGCCGCCGCGATCGCATGCGTCCCATCCCCGAACACGAACACACGCTTGCCGGTGAGATAGGTGCTGTCGATCGAGCGCGAATACCAAGGCAACCTCGACGTGGCGACGTCGAGCGCTGACTTGGCGTCCAGGCCAGCGAGGTCGGCGACTTCCTGGATGAATTCCTTCGTTGCAGATACGCCAATGGGGATCGTCGTGGTAAAGGGCTGTTTGAATTCGCGCTCCAGCCACTTTGCTGTTGTCTGCGCGATCTCGGGGTAGAGCACGACGTTGAAGTCAGCGGCTGCGAGCCGAGCGATATCTTTTGGGCTGGCGCCCATCGGCGCAGTCACGTTCACCTCGATGCCCATCATGTTCAGAAGTGACGTGATCTCCTTGACGTCATCGCGGTGCCGAAAACCGAGGGCGGTCGGGCCGAGGATGTTGCAGGACGGCTTGCCACCCTCGGACCGCTCGATGTCGCGCGCCGCCAGCTTCCTGACAATTTGGTAGAACGTCTCCGCAGCGCCCCAGTTTTCTTTCTTTTGATACGACGGCAATTCCAGCGGCACGACGGGGATGTCGAGATTGAGCGCTTTGGCGAGACCGCCGGGATCGTCCTGGATCAGCTCCGCCGTGCAGGAAGCGCCGACCAGCAGCGTCTCGGGCTGGAACCGTTCAACGGCCTCACGCGCCGCCGTCTTGAACAGCTCGGCTGTGTCGCTGCCGAGATCGCGCGCCTGGAAGGTCGTGTAGGTGACGGGCGGGCGGTGGTCCCTCCGCTCGATCATCGTGAATAGGAGGTCAGCGTAGGTGTCGCCTTGCGGCGCGTGCAGGACGTAGTGGACGCCGGTCATGCCCGTTGCGATGCGCATCGCGCCGACATGGGGTGGTCCTTCATAGGTCCAGACGGTCAGTTCCATGCCTACACCATCAGCCTTGTGCGCCGGTCGAACGGCCGGCCGAATAGCTCGGCCAGATCGGCGGCCTGCTCGTAGCCCTGCACAGGCGTGAACAAGAGTTCGATCGACCATTTCGTCGTGATGCCATCCGCTTCGAGCGGGTTCGCAAGCCCGAGACCACAGACGACCAAATCGGGCTCTGCCGCCCGGCACCGATCCAGCTGCTTTTCAACGTCCTGGCCTTCGGAGAGCGTCACGCCGTCCGGCAGCAAGGCCAGCTCCTCGGCGAGATGCTGGCGATGCAGGTAGGGCGTGCCGACCTCGGTGAGCTCCATGCCGATTTCCCGACTGAGAAAACGGGCGATCGGCGGCTCGAGCTGGCTGTCTGGAAAGAAGAAGACACGCTTGCCGCCGAGACGCTCCCGATGACGCACCAAAGCCCGGGACGCCCGAGCACGCGGCGCTTCGGTGACATGTTCGAACGTCACCGCATCGACGCCAAACGCCTCTGCCGCCGCCTTCAGCCAGAGCGTCGTGCCTTCGACACCGAGCGGGAACGGCGCTGGCAGTCGCACTGCCCCGCGCTCCTCCAGCGCCTTCGCCGTATCGCCGAGGAAGGGCTGTGCCAGCAGATAGCGCGTGTTCGGTCCGACAGGCGGCATGTCGCCGGCGCGGCGCGGCGGCAGAAAGCGCACATTCTCGATACCGAGCTGCTCGAACAGTCTTGCGAACTGATCCTCGACGATCTCCGCCATCGCCCCTACGACGAGCAACGAGCGCGTTGCATCGTTGTCTTCAGAAGGCAACGTCGGAACCAGCGAGGCCAGACAAGCGTCTTCACCTTGCGTGAAGGTGGTCTCGATGCCGGAGCCCGAGTAGTTCAGGATCCGAACGTCGGGTGAGAAGCTCTCGGATAGGCGTTCGGCCGCGCGCTGCAGGTCGAGCTTGATGACCTCGGAGGGGCAGGAGCCCACCAGGAAAAGGAGCTTGATATCCGGACGCCGCTCCAGAAGCTGGCGGACGATGCGATCCAGCTCGTCATTCATGTCGGCGAGACCTGCAAGGTCCCGCTCGCCCATGACGGCGGTGGCGAAACGCGGCTCCGCGAAGATCATCACGCCGGCTGCCGACTGGATCAGGTGGGCGCAAGTGCGCGAACCAACCACCAGGAAAAACGCGTCCTGGATCTTGCGGTGCAGCCAGATGATGCCGGTCAGCCCGCAGAAGACCTCGTGCTGTCCGCGTTGCCGAAGTGGCGAGCCGCCGCTGGCCGGATTGGTGCAGCCTGCAGACGATGCCTCGTCGAACTTGTCGTAGACAGTTTGAACGGCACCGCTCACTGGGCGAACTCCACCATGATGGTGGGTTCTTCCTGGTCGTTCTTCGCCTGCTGATCGAGCCGGGCGCGGCGGAGCTTCAGGAGGAATTGCGCGGCGTTGATCACATAGGCGGCATAAGCGGCAAGCGCCAGGAGCATCTGCTCCGTTGGAGAAAACCAGCCGGTGAAGAGGGCGATGAGATAGGCCGTGTGCAAAGCGAGCACCGCCATGCTGAACACGTCCTCCCAGAAGAAGGCCGGCGCAAACAGATATTTGCCGAAGACGACTTTTTCCCAGATCGAGCCGGTGACCATGATCAGGTAGAGGATCGCTGTCTTGATCACGATCGACAGGCTGGCGAGCCAGAAGCCTTCGCCCGTCCAGAGATAGCGCAGCACCAGAGCGAGGCTAACGAGGAAAACCAGAAATTGCAGCGGCGCCAGAATGCCTTGCACCAAAGTCCAGCCGGTCGCATCGCGCCGCGCCCGTTGCTCTGGCGTATAAAGTTGGCTCGAAGGGCGTGGCCGAGGCCGACGCTGAAGCATGATACCGCCTGTTCCTAAGCATCCCCGAAGTCTGTCTAAAATTTAATGCTTACCGAATAGGTGTGTCAACTTAAGTTTACGTAAATAAGATTTGACATCGAAGCGATGATCGGGATATGGCGGATAGACGGGAGGCTGACTCGGCGAATTTTGCGTTTGTTGGGAGAATGTCGAAGCATCTTTCCGGTTGGGATTGAGATTGACACGCCCCTGGGTGTACCTTGCACCTAAATAGGGGGTGTTTGCGATGGCTGACATGAGGCGGCTGATGGCAACTTTAGGCTTCTCCGGGCAAATGAGGGCCACAGAAGCTGAGCAGGCGGCAGTCGCTGCGCGACACGTTACCAATACGTCAACGACATTGGCCCGACGCATCGCCGGTTTGGCCGGCGTGGTGCAGGATGAAGTCGTCCCGCGTCTCGTTGAGGCCTACAAACCCATAGTGAATGAACCCGATCTGACCGAAGGAGTGCTGGAGGCGCCGAAGTCGGGGGCGATAGATCAGCTTGCCGACCTTGTCGTCACAGATGGTGATGCGGCGGGTGTTTTCGTGAAGAAGCTTCATGAAGACGGCATGTCGGTCGAGGCAATTTATCTGAACGTTCTTGCGCCGACCGCAAGACTCCTCGGTAAACTCTGGGAGGCGGATCGACGGCATTTCGCCGATGTGACGGTCGGTGTTGGCCGCTTGCAGCAGATGCTGCGCGAATTCGAAGCTGCCTTTCAAAGCGAAACCATGGAGTGGCATCCGGCGCAGCGCGCTCTTTTGATGCCGGCCCCCCATGAGCAGCACACTTTCGGGCTTTTCATGATCGGCGAGTTCATGCGCCGCGCCGGCTGGGATGCCTGGACGGGACCGTTGCCGCCGGATCGAGATCTGCAGAAGCTCGTCAAGCATGGCGACTTCAGCGTCATCGGTTTTTCCGCAAGTTCGGACAGCAGGCTGAAAGCCCTGAAAGACGCGATCGCCAATGTGAGGCGCATGGTCGGAAAACGCCCCGTCTGCATCATGGTCGGTGGTGTAGCGTTCGAGCGTTGTCCGGCACTTGTCAGTGATGTTGGGGCCGATGGCACCGCCTCCGACGCGAAATCGGCGATCAAGCTCGCGCATGGGATGCTGGGAGAACAGACCGCCCGTCCGTAACGGTCGAATGACCAACGGTTGACGACGGGCGGACTTAGACTTTGGAAAGGTTCTGCTTGTCGTGAGAGAGTTCGGTTCAGTCCAGGATTCCTTGGGTAACCTCGATGCTGAGGCGACCGCGCGTCTGATCACGGCCGCTGCCGACGTGGTGCTGATCCTGGACAGTGATGGCATCGTTCAGGACATCGCTTTCGACAGTCAGGAACTGGATTTCGAAGGCGCCGACGAATGGATCGGCAAGCCCTGGATCGACACGGTCACCATCGAAAGCCGGCCGAAAGTCGAGGAATTGCTCGAGACCGCATCCGATACGTCGGTTCCTGGCTGGCGTCAGGTCAATCATCCCACGAGCGAAACCGCCGATATCCCGATCCTCTACGCTGCGGCCGAAGCCGACGAAGACGGCAAGGTGATCATCATCGGTCGCGATCTCCGTGCGGTCGCCGAGCTGCAGCAGCGCCTGGTCAACGCGCAGCAGTCGATGGAGCGCGACTATTCCAGGCTTCGCCATGCCGAAACCCGCTATCGGCTTTTGTTCCAGACCGCGGCCGATGCGGTCATGATCGTCGATCTGGCGGGGAGGCGTATCCAGGAGATCAATCCCGCAGGCGCACAGCTTCTGAGCGGCAAGGCCGAGCGCCTTGCCGGCCGTCCCTTCGCTGATTGCTTCGAAGATAAGGACAAGGAGACCGCGGCCGGTCTGCTCACCAGCGCCGAAGTCGGTGGTCGCGGCCGCGATCGAAAGGCGGTGCTCGCAGGCGGGCTCGGCGAGGTGAGCCTGAGCGCGTCCCTCTTCCGCCAGGATGCCGCAAGCCTCGTCCTGGTGCGCCTCACGCCGGTTTCCGAAGAAGCCGCGACGCGCGCCCTGCCGCTTGCCAGGCACAAGCTCTTGAAGCTGGTCGAGAGTGCGCCGGACGGCCTGCTTGTAACCGACACTGACGGGCGGATCATCGCCGCGAACAGCGCGTTTCTCGATCTGGCCGAGCTGATCAACGAGGAGCAGGCGAAAGGGCAGTCCCTCGATCGCTGGCTCGGACGGCCGGGCGTCGATCTTCGGGTGCTGACCAGCAATCTCAAGGATCACGGCTCGGTCCGTCTGTTCGCGACGACGCTTCGCGGCAATTATGGCGCCAGCACCGAGGTCGAGCTGTCGGTGGTGACGCTGACCCATGATGGTCAGACCTGCTACGGCTTTGCGATCCGCAATGTCGACGCCAGGATTTCGCAGCAATCGCCGGCGTTGAGCGTAAGCCAGCCGCGCTCGGTCGATCAGATGACCGAGCTTGTCGGCCGCGTGCCCCTCAAGGAGCTGGTCAGAGACGCGACCGACGTCATCGAAAAGCTCTGCATCGAAGCCGCCCTCGAGCTGACCGGGGACAACCGGGCGTCCGCTGCGGAAATGCTCGGCCTCAGCCGCCAGAGCCTCTACGTCAAGCTGCGCCGCTATGGCATGGCCGAGGCGATCGCCGACAATGGCAGCCACTGACCTATCGAAAAGAGAAGATTAGCCTGTTTGTTGTGTAAACTTTGATTGACACATCTTTGTGTCAAATTTAGCATGATTCCAGACGTCAGCTGACAGGGGGACGCGGGTTTGCCGGCGTTTCTGGAACTTCTCAAACCGATCACCTGGTTTCCGCCGATGTGGGCCTTTGCCTGCGGCGTGGTTTCCTCCGGCCTGCCGATGGCGGAGCGCTGGGCGTTCATCGTCATGGGTATTTTGCTCGCTGGACCCTTGGTGTGCGGCACCAGCCAAGCGGTCAATGACTGGTTCGATCGCCATGTCGATGCGATCAACGAACCGAACCGGCCCATACCGTCGGGCCGTCTGCCCGGGCGCACCGGTTTCTACATCGCGATCATTTGGACGGCGCTGTCGCTGGTCGTCGCTTGGTGGCTCGGCCCCTGGGTTCTGGCCGCAGCGATCTTCGGCCTCACCGCGGCTTGGATGTACAGCGCGCCGCCGTTTCGCCTGAAACAGAACGGCTGGTTCGGCAATACCGCCTGCGCGATCTGCTATGAAGGCCTGCCCTGGTTCACCGGCGCCGCCGTGATGGCCGCCGCCTTTCCGGATTGGCGCATCATCACGATCGCAGCGCTCTATAGCTTCGGGGCGCATGGCATCATGACGCTCAACGACTTCAAGTCGGTGGACGGCGACAAGGAGATGGGCGTCGATTCGTTGCCGGTCATCCTTGGCGTCGAGCGGGCGGTCAAGCTCGCCTGCATCGTCATGGCCGTCCCGCAGTTCGTCGTGGTCGCGCTTCTCTATAGCTGGGGCCAGCCGATCTACGCGCTCGCCGTCGCCGCGGTGCTCATGACCCAGCTTGTTCTGATGGCCAAGCTCCTGAAGCGGCCGAAGGAGCTGGCGCCCTGGTACAACGCCACGGGCATCACGCTCTATGTCAGCGGCATGCTGATCTCGGCGTTTGCGCTTCAGCCGATCTTGGAAGCCGCAACATGATCAATCCGGAGGTCATCCTATGACCCGCATTCATCATTTGGGCTGGTTCGGCATCGTTCGCCTCGGCCTGGTGCAGACAGCGCTCGGCGCCATCGTCGTGCTCACCACCTCGACGCTCAATCGCGTCATGGTGGTCGAATATGCGCTGCCCGCTATTCTCCCCGGCGCCCTGGTTGCGCTCCATTACGCCGTGCAGCTATCGCGTCCCGCCATGGGCCACGGCTCCGACGTCGGCGGCAGGCGCACGCCCTGGATCATCGGCGGCATGGCCTGCCTCGCCTTGGGCGGTGTGCTGGCCGCACTCGCGACAGCCCTGATGGAAAGCCAGACGCTCTACGGCATCCTTCTCGCGGTGATCGCCTTCATCATGATCGGTGCCGGCGTCGGTGCATCGGGGACGACTCTGCTCGCCCTTCTCGCCAAGCGCGTCGACCCGAAACGCCGCGCTGCTGCCGCCACCATCGTCTGGGTGATGATGATCGTCGGCTTCGTAATCACCGCGGGCACCGCTGGCCATTTCCTCGATCCCTATTCGTCCACGCGCCTGGTGGTCGTCACCAGCACCGTCGCCGTCTCGGCGTTTTTCCTGACGCTCCTGGCCGTCTACCGCATCGAGCCGCACGAGCCGTACGACGGCAGCGTTGACTTAAAAGGTGGAACGGCGACTGTCGACGACGCACCGAAAGCCGCCTTTCGCGAAGCGTTAGCTGAGGTCTGGGCCGATCCGGAAGCGAAAAAATTCACGATCTTCGTGTTTTTCTCGATGCTCGCCTACAACACTCAGGATCTGATCCTGGAGCCGTTCGCGGGCTCGGTCTTCGGCATGACGCCGGGTCAGTCGACGCAGCTTGCCGGCATGCAGCATGGCGGCGTGCTCGCCGGCATGATCCTGGTGGCGGTGGCGGCGAGCGCCATCGGCGGGCGCATTCTCGGCTCTCTTAAGATGTGGACGGTCGGCGGCTGTATCGCCTCCGGCATCGCGCTCATCGTTCTCGCCATCGGCGGCCTCTACGCGCCGACCTTCCCAATAAAGGCATCCGTGTTCGCGCTCGGCTTTGCGAACGGCGCCTTCGCCGTCGCTGCGATCGCCTCGATGATGAACCTCGCAGGCGAGGGCAAGACCAAGCGCGAGGGCATGCGCATGGGCCTTTGGGGCGCATCCCAGGCGATCGCCTTCGGGCTCGGCGGCTTCCTCGGCACGGTGGCGATCGACATCACCCGCGCTGTCTTCGAGAACACCGCCGTCGCCTATGGCGTCGTTTTCCTCGGCGAAGCGCTGATCTTCCTCATCGCAGCCAAACTGGCCATGTCCATCAAGCAGCCGAACGCAGCCACAGGCGCCGTGCGCACCACCACACCGGGCGAGGGCTATCTCGCCGGCCTCGGGTAATTTCTTCAGGGATCTCTTGAGATGTCAGAAATCTATGACGTTATCGTGGTTGGCGGAGGGCCTTCCGGCGCTACGGCGGCAACGGAACTGGCTCGGCAAGGCTACGCCGTGGCCCTCCTCGATCGCGCCGGGCGGATCAAGCCCTGCGGCGGCGCCATCCCGCCCCGGCTGATTGAGGACTACGCTATCCCGGACAGCCTCCTGGTCGCCAAGGTCAAGTCGGCACGGATGGTCGCGCCAAGTTCGAAGAATGTCGACATCCCCATCGAGGGCGGCTTCGTTGGCATGGTCGATCGGGACGTTTTCGACGAGTGGCTGCGGGAGCGTGCGGCCGCAGCCGGCGCCACGCGCTATACCGGTACGTTCGAGCGCTTCGAACGCGACGATCTCGGCCGGCCCCTGATCCATTATCGGCCGGAAGGCGGGGAGCGTCGTGGCGGCGATCTGGAGACGATCCGTGCGAAAGCCGTGATCGGCGCCGATGGCGCGCGCTCCAAGGTCGGACGCCAGACGATCGAGGGCGCCGAGCGTACGCCCTGCGTCTTCGCCTATCACGAAATCATCAAGTCGCCCGAAGAGGGCACCGGCGCCGATTTCGACGGCACGCGTTGCGACGTCATCTATAACGGCACCTATTCACCGGACTTTTACAGCTGGGTCTTCCCCCATGGAAAATGCACCAGCATCGGCACCGGCTCGGCGAACAAGGGCTTTTCTCTGCGCGGCTCGGTCGAGGCCTTCCGCAAGGCAAACGGCATGGCGGACTGTGAGACCATCCGTAAGGAAGGCGCCCCGATCCCGCTGAAGCCTCTAAAGCGCTGGGACAATGGCCGGGACGTGCTGCTTGCCGGCGACGCCGCCGGCGTGGTCGCCCCGTCATCGGGCGAGGGCATCTATTACGCCATGGTCGCCGGCAGCGAGGCGGCGCTGGCGGTCGGCGAGTTCCTTGCATCCGGAGATGCAAGAGCGCTCATGAGCGCGAGAAAACGGTTCATGAAGAGCCATGGCAACGTTTTCCGCGTCCTCGGCATGATGCAGCACTACTGGTATTCGTCCGACAACCGCCGCGAGCGCTTCGTCAAGATCTGCAACGACAAAGACGTTCAGAAGCTCACCTTCGACGCCTATATGACCAAGCGCCTGGTGCGCGCTAAGCCCATGGCCCATATCCGCATCTTCTTCAAAAACATCGCCCACCTCACCGGCCTCGCCCCCACCTAGCGGCGACGCGCCGCTCCGTTGACTTGGGTTGGTGTTTGTACGTTGCAGAGGTGATTTGATTGGAAGCGTTATTTGAAAGTGGCGTCGTCGTTGTGATCATTTTGATCCTGGTGGCGATCGAGGCGATCGTTCTTCTTGTCTTTCAAAAGAAAACCGGGCGCGGCATCGCGGCCGTCCCGATGCTCGCCAATCTGGTCGCGGGCGGCTGCCTGATGCTGGCGATTCGCTCAGCCCTTCTGGATCATCCCTGGACCTGGACCGGCGCTTTCATGGCGATGGCGCTCCTAGCCCATCTCATCGATTTCGGAAGCCGCATCGGCCGCGACACGGGATGATCAAACGTTTGCGGCTTGAAGACTTCTTCGACCGGCCGACCACAGCCTACGGCGTTTTTCAAGATCGTTTCAGCAGACCCCGACGCCTGTTCGAGGCGGATGTTCTGCCGACCTTCAAGCAAGGTCTCCTGACGCTCGAGGAGCATTTCACCTTCGATGACGGTGTCCGGGAGGAACGCATCTGGAAAATCCGGCCTGAGGGTCGCGACGCCTATCGAGCCACAGCGAACGGCGTCATCGGCGAAGCCATCGGCATGATGGAAGGGAACGCGCTCCACTGGCACTACACCTTCGCCCTCGATATCGGCCCACGCGTCCTGAACGTGCAGTTCGACGACTGGATGTGCCCGGCCGGCGAAGCGACGCTGATCAATCGCGCCACCATCAGAAAATGGGGCGTTCGGATCGGCGAGCTGACCCTCGTCTTTGTCAAACCGCCGATTGACAGTTGATGTCGGCCGATCAATTGGACATGAAGTAGGGCGTCACGGAGACACTGCCGCCTTATGATGAGCTGCCCGGCAACGGGGCGATCGGGCGGCGTGATGATGACGTAGGGGGAATTCTTGAAGAACGGCATCATCGAGGATGACGTCATCGATCTTGGGACCGCTCTCGATCAATGGGCGGCGGGCCAGCCGGCGCGCGCCGCCATCGGCGACATGATCGCCTCGATTGCGGCTGTCGCCGTCGATCTCGAACAACGCATCGCCAAAGGCGAGCTTTGCGATGCGCCGACCGATGGCGACCGAAGGAAGACACTCGATGCCATCGCCGAGGACATGCTGGTCGCCGCCTTGTCGGACGCGCCGATCGCGATAATCGGATCTGCGGCGCGCGAAAAGGCAATTATCCTCGATCCATCGGCCAGCTTCGCGCTCACGCTGTCGCCACTCGACGGCGCATCGAATATCGACACCAACATCCCCGCCGGCACGATTTTTTCCATCCTGCTGATCAGCGACGGCGACCATATGGCGGAGGCTCTGCTGCAGCCGGGGAACAGGCAGCTGGCCGCCGGTTTCATCCTCTACGGGCCGAAAACCAGCCTTGCGCTGACCTTGGGCGACGGCGCCGCTATCTATACGCTCGATCGCACCGAAGGCGTTTTCAGCCGCTCCAGGCGCCAGGTGCAGATTGCAGCGGAGAGTAGTTCCGAATACGCGATCGACGCATCCGCCTACCGCCGTTGGGAAGCGCCGATGCGCGCCTATGTCGACGACGTCGCCGGCGGCGAGCGCATCGATATGCGCTGGATCGGCTCACCGGTCGCGGAGGCCTATCGCATCCTGATCCGCGGCGGACTGTTCCTTTGCCCCGGCGATCACCGAGACGGACATGAGAAGAGCTGTCCCCGCCTGGTCTGCTTGGCTAATCCACTGGCCATCGTGATCGAGCAGGCGGGCGGTCTCGCCACCGACGGTGAGAACCGCATCCTCGACTTGAAGCCGAAAACACTGCACCAAAGGGTGTCGCTGGTGTTCGGATCAAAGCCCATGGTCGAGCGCGTCAGAGGCTTTCACGACGGGACGCTGCGGCTCGGCGAGCGCTCGCCGCTTTTCGGCCGTCGCGGCCTCTTTAGGCCCTGAGGAAGAGCTCGATGTCCAGGCGCCACCCCATCATCTCCGTGACCGGCTCGTCAGGTGCTGGAACGACCACGGTCAAGCACACCTTCGGCCAGATCTTCAGGCGTGAGAAGATCACGGCTGCGATGATCGAGGGCGACGCCTTCCACCGTTACGACCGGGCCGGGATGAAACAGGCGATCGCCGACGCGGCGGCTGGCGGCAACCGAAATTTCAGCCATTTCGGCATCGAGGCCAATCTTCTCAAGGAACTCGAAGCCGCATTTAGGACCTATGGCGAAACCGGGACCGGCAAAACCCGGCACTATGTCCACGACGAGGAGGAGGCCCAGCGCTACGGCGCGCCGCCCGGCATCTTCACCCCATGGCGCGACTTCGCCGAAGATACGGATCTCCTGTTCTACGAGGGCCTGCACGGCGCCGTGGTCACCGATGAGGTCGACATCGCGAAATACGCCGATCTCAAGATCGGTGTGGTGCCGGTGATCAATCTCGAATGGATTCAAAAGATCCACCGGGACAAGGCGGAGCGCGGCCACAGCGCCGAGACGGTATCCGATACGATCCTCAGGCGCATGCCTGATTATGTCGAGGTGATCTGCCCGCAATTCACCGAGACCGACATCAACTTCCAGCGCGTGCCGATCGTCGATACCTCCAACCCCTTCATCGCCCGCTGGATTCCGACCGCCGATGAATCGATGGTGGTCATCCGTTTCAAGGATCCGCACGGCATCGATTTCTCCTATCTGACGTCGATGCTAAAAGGCAGTTTCATGTCGCGCGCCAACTCGATCGTGATCCCCGGCGGCAAGCTCGACCTCGCCATGCAGCTCATCCTGACCCCGATGATCCTGCGACTGGTCGAGCGCAACCGGCGTGTGTCCTGAACGAGGGCGGCGGACTGAACCGATCACGCATGATGAAAGAGAAAGAATGACCAGACCAACCCTGATCGCCCCGTCGATCCTCGCCGCCGATTTCGCCAGGCTCGGGGAGGAGGTGCGTCGGGTCGACGAGGCGGGTGCCGATTGGCTTCATCTGGACGTCATGGATGGCCATTTCGTGCCCAACATCACCTTCGGCCCCGATGTGGTGAAGGCGATCCGCCCTTGCTCGTCGAAGAAATTCGACTGCCACCTGATGATCGCCCCCGCCGATCCCTTCATCGAGGCCTTTGCCAAGGCCGGGGCGGATTTGATCACGGTGCATGCGGAGGCAGGCCCGCATCTCGACCGCTCGCTGCAGATGATCAAAGGCCTCGGCAAGCAGGCCGGCGTTTCCCTCTGCCCGGCAACGCCGATCAGCGCCGTCGAATATGTGCTCGACAAGCTCGATCTCATCCTGGTGATGACGGTCAATCCGGGCTTCGGCGGCCAGCGCTTCATCGAAGCCATGCTCGACAAACTGCGTTCGCTCCGCGAGTTGATCGGCGATCGCGACATCCACATCCAGGTCGACGGCGGCATCAACCCCGAAACCGCACCTCTCGCAGCCGACGCCGGCGCCGACGTGCTGGTCGCAGGCTCCGCCATCTTCAACAAACCCGACTACGCCGAAGCCATCCGCTCCCTTCGAAGCTAGTGGTGTGACCAGGTCATGTGGTTCAACCACATCATTTGGTTCCCTCTGCCATCGCCAAGATCGAAGGTACGCCGCCATTTTCTTAGAGTCTGGTGGAACCTTTTGTATCAAAGGTACCGCTAGGCTCAAAACCCCAAGCCACGTCTTCTCTGTCTTTCGATCACTCTCGGGTCCACGTCATCATCTTCATAGGACGTTAACGTCTGTCTGCGACCATCGCGCTCTGGTCCATGCGATCCTGGGAGTCCAAGCCTCGCCAGAAACTGCTTGCGGGCGAGCGGATTCCCAGGATCGCATGGACCAGGTCATGACCATGACACGGGTGAGTTAACAATCGATGAAGAGCTGCTCTCTTGACAGCAGCTTGTCTGGCATCGGCGCCTTACTGCACTGCTGAGTACAACCCCTGCCAAAGCTGATTGGGTTTCGATCCTATCTCCACGTCGAGATCGGCGGTATGCATCAACTGCTTTGGAAGCTAATAGCAAAACCATCTGTTTCAAACGCACCACTGGAGCGATATGAGATCAGGCTGGTTCAGCCCTGATCCTTCGGCGGCCGGCCAAAGAGCGCTTTATGAATTCTTAACTTCTCTCCGTCAGACTCCGTTTTTTGGTCCATGCGGTCCTGGGAATCCGCCCGCCCGCAAGCAAGTTCCGGCGAGGCTCGGATTCCCAGGATCGCATGGACCAGAGCCGCATTGTTACGCCAAAGCCCTTAAGAAACGGTGATGTTCTCCCGACCACATGTGACCCAGCCCTATCTGACTCCGCTCCGGGCTTCCCGGCGACAAACCTCTTTCACCCAACAAAAAACCGCATACCCATCAACAACCAGGCTCGTTCTTCGAAGACGCCCCAAAGTCAATGATGCGGTCACACCGCTAGAGGCCGCCGCCGATGCGGAGGCTGGTGCAGGTGGTGTAGCTTGCGGCGTCGGAGGCGAGCCAGAGGATGGCTTCCGCGATGTCTTCCGGCGTGGCGACACGGCCAAGCGGCACTTTCTTGGCGACCATCGCCGGACGATCGGGATTGCCGGCGCGTGCGTGGATTTCGGTGTCCGTGGTGCCGGCCTGAACGGCGTTCACGCGGATGCCCTCCGCCGCCACTTCCTTGCCGAGCCCGAGGGTGAAGGTCTCGATCGCCCCCTTGGAGGCGGCGTAATGCACATATTCGCCGGCACTGCCGAGGGTGGCCGCGATCGAGGAGAGGTTGACGATCACGCCGCCGGCGCCGCCCCGTTTCTTGGACATGCGCCTGACCGCTTCCTGGGCGCAGTAGATGCTGCCATAGACATTGACGGCGAATGTCTTCTCTAGGACCTCAGGTTCGAGTGCTTCGATCGTCGTCGTCTTGCCGACGATGCCCGCATTGTTCACCAGAAGATCGAGCCGCCCGAAGCTCTGATCGAAGGATTGAAACATGGCGGCGACTGCATCCCGATCGGCGATATCGGCCTTGAGCGGAGAGCTTTTCGCACCCTGTTCCCGACAGGCGGCTACGGTCGCCTCCGCCGCTGCATCGTCACCCACATAATTCACGCCGACGTCATAGCCGGCGCGCGCCGCAGCAATCGCGGTCGCCCTGCCGATACCGCGGCCGCCGCCGGTGATCAGCGCCGCACGGCGCTCCTTGGTGCCGCCCATCACATCTCTTCCGTCGGCACGGGCCGGGGGCGCCCGCCGTCATCGATCGCAACCATGGTAAAATGTCCCTCGGTCACCTTCACCTCCTCGCCGATGCGCCCGCGATGAACATGGGCTTCGACCTCGACCGTCATCGAGGTCCGCCCGATCCTGGTTACCTTCGCGTAACAGCTCACCACGTCGCCGACATTCACGGGACGATGGAACGACATGCCGTCGAGCGCCACCGTCGCCACACGTCCCTTTGCGCGCTGGGCTGCGATAATGCCGGCCGCGAGATCCATCTGCGCCAGTACCCAGCCGCCGAAGATGTCGCCGCTGGGATTGGTGTCGGCCGGCATGGCGAGCGTGCGAATTGCGAGGTTGCCGCGCTCATCCTCATCGGCCTGATCTACATCTTGCGCCATTTTGCAAACACCCTACTGTATATTGACTTTTCTCACCGTCGATCCTCTTGTGCTGGGTCCAAAGCCAAGGCATATGAACGGTATGCATGATCTTTTTGAAGCCGAGCGCGAGATAGCGCCATCCAGTATCGACTATTCCGCCAAGGATATCGAGGTTCTCGAAGGTCTCGAGCCGGTGCGGCGTCGACCCGGCATGTTCATCGGCGGCACCGATGAGCGCGCCCTTCATCACCTCGTCGCCGAGCTGCTCGACAACGCCATGGACGAGGCGGTGGCCGGCCATGCCGATTGGATCGAGCTTCGGCTGGACGCGGAGGGCGGCGTCACCGTCAAGGACAATGGTCGCGGGATTCCGACCGATCCGCATCCGAAATTTCCGAACAAATCCGCCCTAGAGGTGATCCTCACCACCCTCCATTCCGGCGGCAAGTTCTCGAACAAGGCCTATCAGACCGCAGGCGGCCTGCATGGCGTCGGCATCTCCGTGGTGAATGCCTTGTCCGAAGAGCTCGTGATCGAGGTCGCGAGAAACAAGACGCTTTGGCGTCAGCTTTACGCCCGAGGCAAGCCGGAAACCCCGCTCACCGAAGTAGGCGCCGCCGCCAATCGCCGCGGCACGCTGGTCACCTTCAAGCCGGATCCTGAGATCTTCGGCAAGTCGGCGCGCTTCAAGCCGGCGATCCTGCACCGCATGGCCAGGAGCAAGGCCTATCTGTTCCGCGGTGTCGAGATCCGCTGGTTCTGCGATCCAGGCCTCCTCGAGAAAGATGGCGGCGTTCCGGAAAAGGACGTCTTCCACTTTCCTAAAGGCCTCGAAGATTTCCTGCATGCCACCCTTGCCGAGCGCGTCTGCGTGACCGACACGGCTTTTGCCGGACAGGCGGCGCTTGAAGACGGCAAGAGCCGGGTGGAATGGGCGATCGCCTGGCCCGAGGACGAGGAGCCCTATTCCGGCTACTACTGCAACACCGTACCCACGCCCCAGGGCGGTTCGCATGAGCAGGCGGTGCGCGGCGCCATGATCCGCGCCCTTCGCGGCTTTGGCGAGCTTACTGGCCAGAACGCGAAGAAGATGGGGCAGGTGACAGCGGACGATCTGCTCTCCAGCGCCTGCGTGCTGCTCTCGCTCTTCATCCCCGACCCGCAGTTCCAGGGTCAGACCAAGGACAAGCTCTTAGCACCCGCCGCCGGCAAGCTGGTCGAGCAGGTGCTCAAAGATCGCTTCGATCACTGGCTCTCCGCCCAGCCCGAGGCCGGGCGTGCGCTGCTCGACTATGTGATCAATCGCGCGGACGAGCGCCTGGCTCGGCGGAAGGCGAAAGACGTCGCGCGCAAAACCGCGACCCGCAAACTCCGCCTGCCCGGCAAGCTCGCGGACTGTTCCGCCGCCGGGCGCGAAGGGACGGAAATCTTCCTGGTCGAGGGCGACAGTGCCGGCGGTTCGGCGAAGCAGGCGCGTGACCGCGAGACCCAGGCGATCCTGCCGTTGCGCGGTAAGATCCTGAACGCGGCGAGCGCCACCGCGGACAAGCTGCGCGGCAACAAGGAGCTTTCCGATCTCCTGACCGCCCTCGGTTGCGGCACCGGACGTCACTACAAGGACGAGGATCTCCGCTACGACAAGGTGGTGATCATGACCGACGCCGATGTCGACGGCGCCCATATCGCAGCACTGCTCATGACCTATTTCTATCGTGAGATGAAGGGGCTTATCGACAACGGCCATCTCTATCTGGCCCAGCCCCCTCTCTTCCGGGTGAGCGCCGGCGCCGAGATTCACTATGCCAAGGACGAGGCCGATCGGGACCGGATCATCGAGACGCATTTCAAGAACCGCAAGGTCGAAGTGGGCCGCTTCAAGGGCCTCGGCGAAATGTCGGCAAAGCAGCTCAAGGAAACCACCATGGACCCGAAAACCCGGATCCTGGAGCAGATCAATATCGACCCTGAAACGGGTCAGCTGGTGATGACGCTGGTGGACGAGCTGATGGGCCGAAAGCCCGAGCTTCGCCTCGCCTTCATCCAGAACAACGCCGAGCTGGTCAAGGACCTCGACGTCTGATGTCGAGATGCTATGCAGCACTTGCGGCACTCCTGGTCCTTGCGGCTTGTGAGGATCAGGTCCAGGTCGAAAGCCCGCATAGCGTCCACACCGATGTCCGGGCGATCGCCACCCAGGCGCGGGGTGCTGGCGACATTCTGCTGGTCGTGGATGGCGCCGATAGCATCGGCTCGCCGGATTCCGTCCAGAATGCCGTGCGCGAGGCCATTCAAGGCCGGCCCGGCAGCGTCAATCCCAGCTACACGCTGGACGCGGCGGCTGCCGGCCAGGAAACCTCCATCGTTCGTGTCGTCCTGAACGGTCCGAAGGCGATGAAAACCGCCGACATCTGCCGGGGTGAGGGGGCGGGATCCAATCAGGACGATGAGACTCGCGCCGCCCTCGCGTTCTGCCAGGGGGACCGCGCGCTGTCCTCGATCAAAGGCAGGGCGCCCAAGGCCACCGGTCCCGACGATCCGAAATTCATCGAGCTCCTGCAAACCACCGCGCGAGAACTCTTCCCGGCGCCCGATCGCGACTAGGCAGGGCAGGGAAGGCCCTGCAGCCGATTATTGCGATCTGGTCAGGCAGCCTTCGATCTCATCCCCCGCGCAATCGCCACCGAAGCGGCTGTGAGGGCAAGAATAAGAAGATGGGTCGTGGGGCTGGCGACGCCCACTGTCCGAAGTGCTGGGGCGATGAGGGCGGCGGTCGTAAGATAGGCGGCAAAGCCAGTCATCAGCTGCCCCATCACGATCGCGACGATCACGGAGAGGATGATGAGAGGCAGTTTCGCTTCTCCCGCGGCACCGGCCAGGAGCCGGGCAATGTCGACGGGCAGGCCGGTTCGATCGAGAACGGTGAGGATCAGTCCGACGGCGACCGCGGTGACGAGAAGCTTGCCAAAAGCGATGGCGCTTTGGCCCAGGGCACGAACGATGATGAAGGGCCGATTTCGCAGATCGGCGTCCACAAGGCCGAGCGCAATCAATACGCCTGTTGCGATGATCGCCGACAGCTGAAGAGAGAGGCCGACGATCAGCGTCAAGGCGAGCGCAAGAACCGTTCCGCCGATCAGGAGAGCATCCTTTGCGGTCGCGGGCCCGCTTGTCATTTGCGGGGCGACGGGCATGACCCAGAACCAGAGCAGGCAGACACTGATCGGCAGGAGCCATGCCAAGGCCAACGTCACGAGGTCGACGCCTGGCCGTTCCACCATGAACAGCGAACCGAGGACAAGCGTCGGCAGAAGAAGTCGAACCACGGCTTCAAGCGCCGCAGCGAGCCTCCCCGCGGCGCTCTGCTCGCCTCCTGTCGGTCGGCCAAGGAATGTCAGGCTGAACAGCATATTGCCCAGGAGGATCAGGGGTAAGGCCTTGGAAAGCAGGACATCGAACATCCAGCCGAGGATGCCGGCCGACAGGCTGAACCGGACGGTTCGAACGATGTCGAGGACTGCGTCGACAAGGACAGTGTCCAGCGAATCCAAACCGTGACGCCCGTTCAAGGCGTGCCAGGCTAGTGCACCGAGAACGGACAGGGTGGTGGCAAGGGCGAGTGCAGCGCCTTTCCTGAACCTGACGGCCTTCGGTCGCCAACCCATCCTGAGGTGCAGGGTGTGCTTCAACGAAGGCAGCCCTCGTCAGGTCTCGATATCTGGGCAGAGCCAGGCGTAAACGGCGTCGCCATCGTCATCCGGTGACAGGTAAAGGCAGGGGACCTGGGGCTCGTCCGGGCCGAGCAGCTGAGCGCCTTGCTTGTCGGCCATCTGACGAAGGCGGACATGCGCGTCGGCCGGACCCGAAAATACCAGCTTGCCTGCGCCCGTGCGCAGGGCCGCCATGACCAGGCCCGGATCGTCGCCGCAATCGATGAGAAGTTCGTGACCGAGGCTGTCGCCGAGCGCTTTTAGATAGCCAACCCCGGCGAAGGCGGCGGCGCCGGGGGCGCTCCTGAGCTGGATGTTGATGCCGGCTCGGTCGGCCGCCTCAAGGGCGGCGTTCGCCTGGGCGAGGTGATGGACGATCACCAAAGGTGACCGCGAGACCCCGGCGCCGCCGATTTCAGCAGGCGGCGCCGGGGCCTTGTCGTCGTCAGGAAGCGTCGGCTGCAACCTGCATCTTGATGATCTTGTCGGGATCTGCCGGCGGCTCGCCGCGCTTGATCGCATCGACATGCTCCATGCCTTCGATCACCTGACCCCAGATGGTGTACTGACCGTTCAGGAACGGCGTTTCGACGAAATTGATGAAGAACTGGCTGTTCGCACTGTTCGGGCTCTGCGAACGCGCCATGCCGACCGTGCCGCGCTCGAACTTGGCGTCCGAGAATTCGGCGGGGATGTCAGGGCGATCAGAACTGCCGGTGCCGGTGCCGGTGGGGTCGCCGGTCTGGGCCATGAAGCCTTCGATCACCCGGTGAAAGACGATGCCGTCGTAAAAGCCCTCGCGGGTGAGCGCCTTGATCTGCTCGACATGCTTGGGCGCCAGATCGGGGCGAAGCTCGATCACGACACGGCCGTTGGCGGTATCGAGATAGAGTTGATTTTCGAGGTCGGCGGCCTCGGTCGTTCCGTTGGCGATGGTCATGGCAAAAACGAGACTCCAGAAGAGATGTGCGAGGCGTCGCATGCAGCAAGGCTCCAATTTGTGAGACTTGATCAGGATGATCGACGATGTGGAGCGCTTTTCCGCATGGATAACCGCAGCGGTCAACCCCCTTTGGGGCCAACGCCCCCCAGCGTGATCTATCGGGAGAGGGTGAAATCCGATGGAAACGGCTCAGTTTTGCTCCGCGCAGTCGATGCAGAGACGGGCACTCGGGTCGAAGGCGAGGCGCTTTTCGGCGATTGGCTCGTCGCATGCGAGACAGTCGCCATAGGTGCCGTTCGCAAGCCGGCTGAGCGCTTCGTCGATATGCAGGAGCTCCTGCTGCCGGCGCCGCTCGGTCTCCTTGGCCATGGCCTGGTTCTGCAGAGCGTCCATGCGCGACAGGCGTCCGACCCTTGTCTGGTCGAGCTCAACGGGTTTGCCATCCTCGCCATGCCCTTCGATCAGGGCCAGGATTTCTTCGCGCCTGCCTTGCAGCCTCGCTTCGATCTCTGCGCGCCGCGACTTCGAATCAAATGACATTTCAGGACCTCCTCGCGGTGGTCGACCATAAGCACTTCGGTCATATGTTTATGAAAACGCCTGCGAAAGAACCATCAAAATGAATGGATCAGACGTCCCTTAACCCTAGCAGGTCGATGACCGCCGGCAAAGGGAAGGGGGGTTATGAAATGGCAAGGGATCGCGAACTTCGCTGTCTGCGGCCGAGCGCGACAATCATCTGCCAGCGCCTGCTGACCGCATCTTCATCCCCGATCTATCCCGGTCGGCTCCTTAGTGTGCGATCTGGATGTCTACGTCGTCGACGCTATCGTCCTTCCACATCATCGCTCGACATTGGTGGTGCGTCGCACCGCGGCGCGACGAGCTCCCCGCATTTGCCGAAGGACAAGGCCATGAAGTCGCTCGATAGCTTTTTGAGCGACCTCTCACACCCTACCGACAGCCGCTTCGTCGCTACGATGGAAGATCGGCGGCCGCTCGCAAGCGATCTCGAAGGACTGCAGAACCTTGCCTCGTAATGATTATGCGGCCGACTTCTCCGGCTCGGAAGGCTGGATAACGGTCCGGTTACGGCCTTCGCGCTTGGCGCGGTACAGACCCTGATCCGCGCGTTCAACGAGGGCGGATTGACTTTCGCCGGGGACGTATTGGCTGGCGCCCAGTGACATGGTGATGGCGCCCAAGGTCTTGCCGCTGGCCTTGAGCGTGATCCTTTTCTTTTCGATCGACTGACGGATCTGCTCACTGACCCGCTCAGCGCCCTTCAGATCGGTCTGAGGCAGGATGACGGCGAACTCTTCGCCGCCATAGCGCGCTACCAGATCGCGGCCTTTGATGCATTGGGTGACCGTGATCGCCACCTGCTTCAGCACCTGATCGCCCACCCGATGGCCATAGGTGTCATTGAACGTCTTGAAGTGATCAATGTCGCCGATTAACAGGCAGAGTGGATCATTTTCCCTTGTCGCCTCGGCGGTCAATTCTTCGAGCTTTTCATCGAAGCAGCGGCGATTGGCGATACCAGTCAGTCCATCGGACAGCGCCTGTTGTCTGGCGGCTATGAGATGATCGTTGATTGACGCCAGCTCCTTGGTCGACTCATCAAGGGCAGTTTCGAGCTGCTTGGTATGATCCTGCATGCTCCGGGTTTCTTGGAGAACCTCCTGGATCATGTTGCGCACTTCGCTCACGCTCTCAGGTTCGGCTAACTGCGCCTGAAAGCCTTCCAACGCCTGGCCATAAGTATTGGTCCCCGTCGTCACGCTGCCCATCTGCGATAGAATGCGATTCATGGTCTTTTCCATGCGCTCGCAGGTTTCGTCGATGATCCGAGCCTGCTGACCCGAGCCAAAGAAGCGTTGATAGGCCTCGGCGCAGATGTCGTTGTTGAATGGCCTTTCCTGCGCTTCGATTTGCCGAAGCATTTTGCTCAGATCAGGATTGGCCTGAGCAAGATCGTAGTACCAGACAGTGTAGTTCTCCGGCGACAACGCCACGCCCAACTCGTCGAGCTTAGCCAGCGTGGCCCGACTGATTTCTCGACTCAATTCATTCTTCGGGCTCAATGACATCCTGTAGGCCTCTGGCGAGTTTGTTCCTGTATCTACATGCTGTTACGCTCGAAACTGCTTGGGCTGCCGGCACGACCGACGGGCAGAGCAGCAGAGATGCACGCATGAAGGATCTTATCCCGAGCAGATTAACAGCTAGTTAAGCAAAGAGAGATTGTTGCCGATCCAGCAGTCAGTCAGGAGGCAATGGACATGCGGGCCAAAAAAAGAAGCGCCCGGTTCCGAGGAACACGGGCGCGAGTGGAGCAGGGAGGCTCAATCAATGCCGGGAACGCAACGACGCTCCCGGAACGTGGTTTTAACAGGCTGGCCGGATACTCATTCCAATTTAAGTCGCTAAAAGTGAGAAAAATTGCCAGAAATGGACAATGTTCGCCTTTTGAGCGAGTTAATTTCATTTGAATATTCGATAAATGCGCGAATTTCCACCAGAATATGTGGGAAACTTCAGGTTACGAACACCACTTTCGATTGTTTTTGATTCGTTGGAATCAAAAGCCATTTTGAAGTCCAATGCCCCTCATGGGGTCATGCCCAACTGATCTAATCGCGATGAACGGATGGTCGATTTCGAAATAAAAAAAGAACACTATTTCTCTGTCATTCGAAATTTCCAAAGAATGTCTGTAATATTCTGATGTTCAATGGTCTCTTTATTGGTCTAAATTGGCTTGAGATATTGAAAAATTGGTATATTTGTGGTTCTAAGTGCTTTAATCTACTTCGAGAGACGTGCGGCTGGGCTGATCAAAGCTTATAGCGGGATCAATGTCCGCGAACATTTTGTCAAGTTCTTCAGGACGCACTGATAACCACCGCCACGGCTTTTAGGACTGATGGCGATTTGAGGGGAGGCGACTGCGGCCAGCTTGCCGCGTCGTTGGGGCAGAAGCCTGGTGCGCGAGGCATCGGGCAACGCGAGAGGAGACGTCAATGAACACGAGATGTCCGCGTTTCGGAGCGGCCGGCCTTGCGCTTGGGCTGACGCTCGGTTTTTCCGGCACCGTTCTGGCGGCTGACAGCGATGAGCCGATCAAGATCCCGCATCACAACTGGTCCAGCCAGATCGTCGGCGCCTATATCGTCGGTAAGATCCTCGGCGAAGCCGGCTATGAGGTCGAGTACATCTCGTCCGACAGCCAGGTTGTCTACACCTCCATGTGCGAGGGTGATATCGACCTGGTGCACGAAGTCTGGGAAGGCGCTTTCGGCGTCGCCTTCGAGAAGGTTGTCGACGAGGGCTGCGTGATCGACGCCGCCACCCACGACGCCAAGACCCGTGAGGAATGGTGGTATCCCACCTATGTCGAGGAGCTCTGCCCGGGCCTGCCGGACTGGGAAGCCCTGAACGCCTGCGCCGAGAAGTTTTCGACCGCTGAGACGGCGCCAAAAGGCCGCTTCCTCGGTGGTCCCGTCGACTGGCTGAAGCATGACGCCGAGCGCGTCGAGGGCCTCGGCATGGATTTCGAAGTGGTGAATGCCGGCTCGGCCGCCGCCCTTTGGGCTGAACTCGATGCCGCCTCCCAGCGAAACGAGCCGATCGTGCTGTTCAACTGGACCCCCAACTTCATCGAGGCGGTCTACGACGGCAAATTCATCGAATTCCCGGAATATGGTGAAGGCTGCAAGGACGATCCCGCCTGGGGCCCGAACCCCGAGATGACCTACGACTGCGGCAACCCCAAGGACGGCTATCTGAAGATCGGCGTCTGGCAGGGCATGCCGGACAAATGGCCGAACGCCTACAAGATCGTCCAGCAGATCAACTTCTCCAACGCCGAGATCGCCGAAATGGCCAAGCTCGCCGATATCGACGGCATGGAGCCTGAAGAAGCCGCCGACAAGTGGCTCACCGACAATGAAGGCAAGTGGAAGGCCTGGGTCGAGGGCGTCTCCGGCTAGTGGCGCGGCCACCTCGTTGACTTTACCGCCCCGGTTTTCCCGGGGCGGTTTTCATCGACGTCGACCGGATCGGGCATGACCCCGTATCGACAATTATTGCCATGGATCGGCTGACGCCCTTTTCCGAGTAGGCAATGACATTGGTCGTCCTCATGACCGCTTAACCCGGGCCTGCCATCTCTTTATCGGTCCATGCGATCCTGGGAGTCCGACAGCATGCGGAGAAAGGTGGACCGGGGCTCGGATTCCCAGGATCGCATGGACCAGCGAGACTGGGGTGTCTTAGCCCGTCAGGCTTAACGAAACGTGAAGAGCGGTCGAGGAATATCGTGGTCACGGCGAGAGCTTCTTGCGCTTGATTGTCTGACCGATGGGGTTTCGAGCGGAGCCGATGGATGAAGCGAGCGTCCTCACTTGCGCTGGGCGCCGATTTGCATTCTCCTGAAAATCGGCTCTTGCCAAGAACCGGTTGTCGAAAAACCGATAGGGAGGCCGCTTTTGTCCGAGCCCATCATCGCCTGCCGCCATGTCTGGAAGCTGTTCGGCGCTGACCCCGAGAGCCTTTTGAAACGCCATGACGGCAACCCGCCGATGGACGCGGTGGCCGAAAGCAACCACATCGCTGCGGTGCGCGACGCCAATCTTGAGGTGCAGCACGGCGAGATCCTGGTGATCATGGGGCTCTCCGGCTCCGGCAAATCCACTTTGGTGCGCTGTCTCTCCCGGCTGATCGAGCCAACCGGCGGCGAAATCTTCTTTCAAGGCCAGAATCTATTGACTGCCACGCCTGCCGAGATGATCGAGATCAGGCGGCACAAGATGGGTATGGTCTTTCAGCATTTCGCCCTCTTTCCCCACCGCACCGTCCTTCAGAACGTCGCCTTTCCCCTGGAGGTCCAGGGCGTCGATCGCCGGCAGCGGGAAGCCAAGGCGATGGAGATCATCGAGCTGGTCGGCCTCAAGGGCCGCGAGCGCTACTACCCGCGCGAACTCTCCGGCGGCCAGCAGCAGCGCGTCGGCATCGCGCGGTCGCTCGCGGTCGACCCGGATGTCTGGTTCCTGGACGAGCCGTTCTCCGCGCTCGATCCGCTGATACGCCGGGAGATGCAGAACGAGTTCCTGCGGCTGCAGAACATGCTGCACAAGACCATCGTTTTCATCACCCATGATTTCGATGAGGCGATCCGCCTCGCCGACCGAATCGTCATCATGTATGAGGGCGCCATCGATCAGATCGGCACCGCCGAGGAGCTGCTCGCGAATCCGGCCACCGACTATGTCAAGGAATTCACCAAGGATGTCGCCCGTGAAAAGCTCCTGACCGTCGCCTCCATCATGGCCGGAGGGCCGACGGCCGCTACCGGGAACGGTGTCTCGGTCCACCGCAACGACAAGCTTGCAGCCGTTGCCGGTAAGGTCATCCGCCATGGCGCCCCGGTGCCCGTCCTCGACGATGCTGGGGTGCCCATCGGCGTGATCACCGGCGAGCGCATCGTGGACGCGCTCTACGGCGCCGAAGGCTGAGACGTGAAGGCCGACGCGACGATCGAAGGCGTTCGCGAGCGGGGCAGGGGAGAGACCGCCTGGACGCTGCCGCCCGCCATGGCACCGTTGGCGATCGTCATCGCCTTCCTTCTCCTGGTGATGGGACGGAACGCCTTGCCGGCATGGGCGGTGGTCATTCCAGAAGGTGCTACCATTCCGTTCATCGACGGGATCAACGCCGTCGTCGAGTTCCTTCGAAGCGTCCCGATCTTTTTCGGTCTCTTCACGTTTCGGGATCTGACGCGATCGCTTGCAATGGCGATCGAATGGCCGCTCGATCTGATCGAAGGCATCCTGATCTCGGGCTTCAAGGCCCTCGGTCTGCCACCCTTGCCCTGGATCATGGTGGCCGGTCTCGCCGCCGTCTTCGGCTGGTGGCTGAAGGGCTGGAAGCTCGCTTTGCTGGCCGGCTCCTGCATCGCCTATCTGGCGCTGTTCGGCAAATGGAAGCTTTCCATGATCACCCTTTCGGTGGTCCTGGTGGCGGCGCCGGTGGCTGGCATCCTGGCTTTGGGGCTCGGCGTTCTCGCCTTCAAATGGCGACCGTTCGAGCAGGTCCTGACGCCTGTTTTGAACGTGATGCAGTCGCTTCCTCATTTTTCCTACCTGATCCCGGTCTCCGTCTTCATCGGCGTCTCCCACCGGGCGGGCGCGATCGCCACCGTCCTCTTCGCCATCCCGCCCATGGCCAGGCTGACCATTCTCGGCCTTCGCGGCGTCTCGAAGGAAGTGCTCGAGGCGGGCGTGATGGGCGGCTGTACGAAAAAACAGATGCTCTGGAAGGTCCAGATCCCCGCGGCGCGCGACGCGCTGATGGTCGGCGTCAACCAGGTGATCATGCAATGCCTCGCCATGGTGGTGATCGCGTCCTTCGTCGGCGCCAAGGGACTCGGACATGATCTTCTGTTCAGGCTGCAGAGCCTCCGCATCGGCCAGGCGCTGGAGAACGGCGTCGCCATCGTCTTCATGGCGATCATGCTCGATCGGCTCAGCCTTGCCCTGTCCGAAAAGCAGCCCGAACACAAAGAAGACGGCCCTTTTTGGCAGACTCATCCGTTCCTGACAGCAGCCGGCGCAGTGATCGTCATATCCGCAGTGCTCGCAGCCCTCACGCCGCTCGCCGCGGCACTGCCCAAGGAATACACCATCACCACGGCGCCGTTCTGGGACGGTCTGGTCGACTTCATGACCGTCAATCTCCACGGACCGCTTTCGGTGCTGAAGGACGCGCTCCTCCTGAACGTCCTGATCCCCCTTCGGACCGCCTTTCAGGCGGTGCCCTGGGTGGCGGCCGTTTTCCTGGTGGCGGCGATCGGCTGGCGTCTCGGCGGCTGGAAGCTGGCTGCCACCGTCGCCGGCTTCATCCTGTTCATCGCTTTTTCCGGCTTTTGGGAGCGCGCGCTGATCACCGCCTATATGGTCGCCTTCGCCGTTTTTCTTTGTGTCTTGATCGGCGTGCCTTTGGGAATTTGGGCCGCTGCCAACGATCGCAGGGCGAGCTTCGCCCAGCTTTTGTGCGACACCTTCCAGACCTTCCCGTCCTTCATCTACCTGATACCCGTGATCATGCTGTTCCAGGTCGGCGACGTCGCCGCCATCGCCGCGATCGTGATCTACGCCAGCATCCCCGCGATCCGCTACACCATGTTCGGCCTGAAAAACGTGCCGGCACAAACCGTCGAGGCCGCGACCATGGCGGGCTGCACGCCCTGGCAGGCCTTGTGGAAAGTCCGGCTGCCGCTCGCCTTCCCGGAGATCATGCTCGGCATCAACCAGACCATCATGTTCGCGCTGTTCATGGTGATCATCGCCGCCTTCATCGGCACCAAGGACCTGGGCCAGGAAATCTTCAGAGCGCTCACCTTCGCCGATGCCGGCAAGGGCCTGGTGGTCGGCCTCTGCGTCGCTTTCATGGGTCTCGCCTTTGATCGCCTCGTGACCGCCTGGGCAGCCCGGCGAAAGCAGGAACTGGGCCTCGCCTGATGCGACATGCCGGGACAAACACTTGATCCCGAGGCGGTCCCGGATGATAGCTTGTCGGGACGTCCGGCCATGAACTGCCGAGGAGACCACACCCCCGATGTCGGAGCTTCTTTGGCTTCAGCCCGAAGGCATGGCGCTCGGGATCAGCGGCCTGCTGATCCTGGCAAGCGCGGTTACATCCTTCATCACGGCAGCCTTCGGTCTCGGCGGCGGCATCGTCCTGCTTGCGGTGATGGGCTCCCTGATGCCGGTGGCCACCATGATCCCGGTGCATGGCGTGGTGCAGCTCGGATCGAACGCCGGACGGGCGCTGATCATGCGCCGCGAGATCGAAACCGGCATCCTGGCCCCCTTCCTCCTCGGCAGTCTGATCGGCGGCGCCATCGGCAGCGTCGTGGTCGTCCGTATG
Organism: Pseudomonadota bacterium; assembly: GCA_039197065.1. GTDB lineage: Bacteria > Pseudomonadota > Alphaproteobacteria > Geminicoccales > Geminicoccaceae > JANQPX01. Next base: position 418,643 of record JBCCUL010000001.1, read on the forward strand.
CCGGAGGGGCTTTTGCAGATCGGCCTCGCCATCTTCGTCCTCTGGTCGGTCTGGGGCCGTCTGCCGGCGATCGGCCAAGGCCGTTCGGCGCTCGCCCTGACAGGCCTGATCTCCACCTTCCTCACCATGTTCTTCGGCGCCACCGGCGTGTTCGTCGCTTCGGTGATCAAGACGCTCAAGCTCGATCGCCTCGCCTTCGTCGCTTCCCATGCCGCCTGCATGACCCTGCAGCATGGCATCAAGGTCATCGCCTTCGGCTTTCTCGGCTTCGCCTATGGCGATTACGCGCTCTTGATGGCGGCCATGATCCTCGCCGGCCTGCTCGGCACCTGGGCCGGCCGCTATGTCTTGATGCGCACGCCGGACGAGCGTTTCCACCTCCTTTTGAACGGGCTCCTCACCATCCTGGCGCTTCGGCTATTATGGCAGGGGGCGCAGACCTTTCTCGTCACGGCTTAGCCACGCTGGGGAGGCTGGCGGCATGAAGACCGCTGACCTGAAAACAAAAGTCGGGATTATCGGCGGCGGGCCATCGGGTCTCCTCCTCGGTCAGATCCTGCATCGCCACGGCATCGACAGCGTCATCCTGGAGCGCCGCACCCGCGACTATGTCCTGTCCCGCATCCGCGCCGGCGTGCTCGAGCAGGGGCTGACCGACATGCTGCGCGCCGCCGGCGTCGGCGAGCGCCTGGACAAGGAGGGGGAGCGTCACGACGGCGTCAATCTCGCCTTCGGCGGCCGCATCGAGCGCATCGACCTCGAAGGTCTCACCGGCGGCAAGTCCGTCACCGTCTACGGACAGACCGAGGTCACCCGCGACCTCTACGAAGCGCGCGACAGCGTCGGCGGCATCGTCATCCACGAAGCGGAAGACGTCCAGCCCCATGATATCGACACCGCATCGCCCTTTTTGACCTTCAGGAAGGACGGGAAACCCCAGCGCCTCGATTGCGACGTCATCGCCGCCTGCGACGGCTTTCACGGCGTCGGCCGCCAGTCCTTCCCGAAGGACGCGCTGCGCATCTACGAAAAAGTCTATCCCTTCGGCTGGCTCGGCATTCTCTCGCGCACCAGACCGGTGCATGAGGAACTGATCTACGCCAATCACGCTGATGGCTTCGCGCTCTGTTCGATGCGCTCATCGACCCTCAGTCGCTACTATGTCCAGTGCCCCCTCGACGACACACCCAAAGACTGGTCGGACGGCCGCTTTTGGGACGTGCTCAGCCAGCGGCTGCCCGCGGACATAGCTTCTGCCCTGAAAACCGGCCCCTCCATCGAAAAGTCGATAGCGCCCCTTCGAAGTTTCGTCGTCGAGCCTCTAACCTACGGCCGTCTCTTCCTCGCAGGCGATGCCGGCCACATCGTGCCGCCGACCGGCGCCAAGGGCCTGAACCTCGCCGCCTCCGATGTTCACTATCTCTCAACGGCGCTCATCGATTTCTTTCGGCATGACGACGAGCGCGGGCTCAAGACCTACTCCGAGCAGGCGCTTCGCCGCATCTGGAAAGCCGAGCGTTTTTCCTGGTGGATGACCAAGCTCCTCCACCGTTTCCCAGACGACGGCGCCTTCGACGCCCGCATGCAGCTCGCCGAACTCGATTATCTCACCAGCTCCAAAGCCGCCATGACCACGCTGGCCGAAAACTATGTCGGCCTTCCCTACTAGGCCGGGGCCGGGACGCCGGCCGGCGGTTACTGGACCTCGTTTGATCAGGAGGCGGTGGTGTGTGACCCTTCCTATGACGCGCGCGACATCGGTGGTCGGCAACGCCATTCATGCACAGATTCAAGATTGGTTAACGTTTATAGCCTAGGCTTCGCAGGCGAATAGGAGAAACTCTATGGTTGAAAAATCTCTTGGATATTCCCATAATATTGTCTATCTCCGAGCGCCGATCTCCCGATCTGCAGCACGAATCGGGGGCGAATCCAGTTTGTATGAGGATGTGATGACGAGTGAGACCCGTGGCGGTTTCGAAAATCTGATTCAGGCGGTCAAGGCCGGGTTCGCCGCCGTCACTGTTGTGGGCGTTTCATGGGCATTGGGATATTTGTTTCTATTGCAGTTTGGGCATCTCTTCGCTCAATAGAAATTTTATAGGTCTCGCTGGCCAGCTTCAGGCCCACAGTCGAGTTGATCAGGACAAAAGCGACAAATGTAAGAATGGTCATCAGATCAAGCTTGAAGAGGCCTTTGCGCCTTCTGTAGTTGCGATAATAGACACGATCAGGATGGATAATTTCTCCAAATTGCATGGAGAATTCTTCATAGCCATATTTGGCGATGTAAGCCGCATGCTCCTGAATCTGAAAAGATGTCATTTCCCAAGCTGTCTCCCGCCTTCTGTAGTAAGAATTAAGAAGAAGCATCAAGATGCTTGAGACCATGATCATCAACGGCGCCACATTACTGCCGCCGGTATAGCGCGAGACGATTTCGATCAATGAACCGAGGCCGATGAGCGCAAATATACTGTGAATCCTGAATTGATGCATCGACGTCGTATTGTCTGACGACAATTTCGCCCAGTATCCAAGAATTGACGATAGGTCTCGTGTGACCGAGTCGTCGTCGCGCACTGTCTGATGTTGAGGACTAGCGTTATCTGGCATCGTTTCCGAAAAATTTGCAGGAAATTCTACAAAATTGCAGAATTTATGGTAGATAGAACATTGGTTTTATCTACCATAAGCCTAATTTATGCCAGTCCTAATTCATCCACAGCTTATGCCGGCAACATCAGCCATTTCTTAGCCGGATGATCTGAAATTAGGGGGATAGAAACGACATTACGCGAAACCTGCGGCATGGGCATGAGCCTGCCGCTCGAGACTTGCAGCCGAACGGTTGTTTTCAGTTGGAGGCCATGAAGGCGGATCCACCCAAGAGGGAAGACCCCCCGGCATAGCCCATGCGCTTCCTGGCGCGCAGGCTTCGAAACAGGCGGCGCGCACGTGCCGCCAAGAGCGCATAGGCGCCAAGGACGATGAGCACGATCAACGTCGAGGTGGCCATGAGGATCAGGAATTGCGGGGTCATGGGATAGGCCGGGTTTATGAACTGGGCGAGAAACGCAACATAGAACAGAACCGCCTTGGGATTGAGGATGCCTGTGAGAAACCCGGCCCAAAAGCTCCCGGTGTTCAGCGCCTTCGCTGACCGATGGAGATCGCCGTCAACCATGCGCCGGGCCGCAAGCAACTGGGACAATCCGAGCCAGGCCATATAGGCGACCCCCGCCCATTTGATGACGACATAGGCCCCGCTCGACACCGTCAGGACCGTCCCCAGGCCAGCGTAGGCGACTGTCATGATGACAATCCCGCCTAGCAGATCGCCAACAACGCAAGAGAACGCCGCGCCAAGGCCTTTCGAGAGGGCCTGTCCGATCACCATGAACACACTCGGCCCCGGGATTGCCGACAGGATCGCATACGCGGTCGCATAGCCCACCCAGATCTCAATGCTCATGTCCAGTTTCATCCCTATTTCCAAATGGCAAGGCGATCAGCCCGGCGGCCAAGATCATCATGATGCCAATCAATCCGAACATGTCTGACAATTCCCGGAGCAACAAACCGCCCCAGACAAGACTGAACACGACGTAGCTTGCCAGCGGAGCATCATAATGGAGTGGATCCTGTTCAGTCAGACAGTCGCTTATGTCGGAGATGCGCGAGCACGACATGGGCAAAGCATCCAATCAAATATGTGGCCAAAACAGCGAACAACATGCCGGTGACGCCTAACTGACTTTGAATAATAAGCAAGATCGGTGTTCCCAATGTATTCCCGAGGTTGCCAAGCTGCGCCATCGCGCCATTCGAGACAGCCTGTGCTTCAAGCGTCCTGTTCAGCTCTGGGACAGCGGCGAAGCTTGCTCCTTGTACCAGGCCAAGCACAGCGAAAAGCGTGATACAAGCAAGAGATACGGGCATGCCGGCCATGAGAATGACGATTACGCCTGCGGCCGCAAGGAAGCCTATCATCACAATTGTCGTCGCTGAGAGGACCGTCAGCAGCGGCGATACCACCAACAACGCGACCGCGATGCTCGCCAATGGCATCCAGCCAGCCACCTCGAGGCGGTCTTCATCTGGTAGCAAATCCGGAAGGATGGTGAGCAGAGCGACAAAAGTTAAGGTGTAGAAGAACCAGCCAATGGCAGGCGCCGATATCGAGGGCGAACGATAAGCTGCGACATGCCGACGCCAGACTGTGCCGACATGCATGGGAGCGCTGGAGGAGGTCGAAGCGACGCCGCGCGGCGTGGCGCTGACAAGCAGCAGGCCGGCAATCAGCGACATGAAAAGGCCATGGCCAAACAAAAACCTGCTCAGCCCGAAGGCCTCCACAAATGGCAGCCCAATCCAAGCCACAACGGCGAAAGATACGCCGAAAAAGGTGCTCCAGAGCGTCATGGCCAGGCTGCGATACCGATTGGCGCTGACCTGGGCAATCAGTGTGGGCGCCGCAACGACGATCATCAAATGCGAAGCCCCCTCAATGACCCGGCTAACCAGCATCGGCAGGAGGCCGGGCAGCATCGCTTGCCAGAATGAAACGGCTGCTCCAAGGATGAGGGCAAGAAACAGCAATCGACGGCAGCCGAATGTCGAAACGATAACGCCAGCGGCCATCCCGAAGATGACGCCAAGCAGGCTGATGAGCGACAAGAGCCAGCCCAGTTCGTCGCCGGCTTCGGGATAAAGCGCGCGCACCGAGGAAAAGGGCACGGCGATCTTGGCGAACTGCGCCGCGGCCCCAAGCCCGGCAAGCCACAAAACCAAAACCGCGAAGACCGCTCGTAGGGAGGAAAACGCCATGACCCATGCGATACCGTAGGGGTAGCGCTTGATCCACGCATAAAAAATGCGTCTAAATTAGCCCGCCCGTGACCAGTCTTACGGGCGTACCATCCGACAGATAAAGGCGTTCCCAGCGGATAGTGCCGGCGCTGATGACGATCTCATCGAAAATTTTTTCCGATGTGATGAAACATCTGGGCGCTGGCATTTGTGAGGACCACCAGTCGCTTTCCGCAAGCTCTGCCTCGGCTTTTCGAATCTCGTCGGTCGCGAACTGCCAGAGCGACACGCCAAGCAGCGCCCGCTGCGAGTTTCGCCAGTCTTTCGCACGCTTAAGAGAATAGGCAAGGCAAACATGGGTTGCTTCATCGACCAGATGAACGCAGTCGGTCGAATGCTCGACCAATCGTCGCAATGTCGCATCGTCCGTCCTGGATGCGGCGAGCGCATCGAGCGCCATTTGCTGTGTCTCTGGTGATGGCGTTTGGTAGCCAGCTTCCCATCTTGAAATGCTGGTCTGGTCGACGTTCAGGAGATGGGCGAGTGCAAGTTGTTTGACACCCATCGCGCGGCGCAATCGTCTGAGACGCCGCCCGAACATCGGCAAAGGAAGCCCTGCATCCTCGTTCATGAATACAGTCTAACCTGTGATCCGGCGAAGCTGAAGCCAACGTTGATGCAGGGCGCCTCGAGTGTCCGCTATCCGTTCTTTCAGGTCATCTGGCTGGCCGAACCTTGCTTAGGGAGTGGGGCAATCTCGGAAGGAACGCCTCCTCCCCATGGCGCGGGCTTTCCGCTCCATTCCAGCCATTGAGATGTCCAGCAAACGGGGGGTGCGAGACATTCCGGACATGTCCCCCCACCAACGCGCGCGTGCCGGGATTGCCTGTCTGGAGTTCATGTCTGACGTTCTGCGTCTAGAGCATTTCCGAGGCAAGTCGATCCAGCCCGCACCCCCTCCCGACCACCCAATGCAAGGGTACTCTATGGGTGGTCGGGAGGAGGTGCGGGCCGGTGCCGCGTAAACCTGATTAGAAAATGCATCTAGCAAATTCGGGATAGCGGGCGTTCCCGGATAGCGTCCGTCAGACCCAAAAAGGAGCGAATCTCATTCTCGGATAGTTCGCTTTCAGGCGCAGGTAATCCGCTTCCCCACACCTTCATCGTCTCATCTGATGCAGTCAAGACATGGCCGATGAGTGCAGTTCGAGACGATGGACCCGTCCGCGCGATCCTGACGTTCAGGCCCAGACGATCCGACAAGTCCAAGCCTTGCAACTCTCTAGACGGGCGGACGGATTCCCGGGATCGCATGGACCAATGAGACCAGGCACTCATAGTGTTCCTCTGTTAAGAAAAGGTGAACGTCGCTAAAACGTTGCTTAGGCCCAACAGGTCCTTTGCGACGGGCTCATCGTTCGAGTAGCAGCACAAGAAAAGGCGCGTCGATGAACGTTCTGAAAGCCAATGGCCAGGTCCTACATTTCAGCGATGAGGGCCCATCGGACGGCCCAGCCGTCGTCTTTTCGAACTCGCTCGGCACGGATTTTCGGGTCTGGGATCCTCTCATGCCCCATCTGCCGGACAGCCTTCGCATCATCCGCTACGACAAGCGCGGCCATGGCCTCTCCTCCTGTCCGAAAAGTCCTTATACGATCGAGGACCATCGGGACGACATCGCCGGTCTCCTCGACGGTCTCGCCATCGAACGCACCGCGTTCGTGGGACTATCCGTCGGTGGGATGATCGGGCAGGCGCTGTCCGCCGCACGCCCCGATCTCGTGAAAGCCCTAGTGCTCTGCGACACCGGCCATGTGATCGGCCCGCCCAGCGTCTGGGAGGACCGTTTCCGGGCGATCGAGGCCGGCGGCATCGGGGCCATGAGCGACGGCATTCTGCAACGCTGGTTCAGCGCTCGTTTCCATGCCGAGCGGCCGGATGAGCTGCAGCTTTGGCGCGCCATGCTGACGCGCACGCCTGTCGAGGGCTATCTCGGCACCTGCCGTGCCATTCAAAGCGCTGATCTGACCGAGGCCGCATCGAACCTCGCGATGCCCACGATCTGCGTGGTCGGCAGCGAAGATGGCGCCACCACGCCCGAGCTCATGCGCTCCACGGCCGAGCTGATCGGCGCGGACCTGCACGAAATCGACGGCGCCGGCCATCTCCCTTGTGTCGAGACGCCGGAAGCGCTCGCCGCCATCGTCCTGCCCTTCCTGAAGGAGAACGGATTTGCCTAACGGTCCACCCGCTGATTCCGCTGGCGACGCTCGCCCCGCAGGTGACGGTCGCCATGAGATGGGGATGAAGGTTCGTCGTTCCGTTCTAGGGAATGCGCATGTCGATCGGGCCGAGGCCGCCAAGACCGATTTCGACCAGGACTTTCAGCGTTTCATCACCGAGGGAGCCTGGGGCTCCGTCTGGTCCAGACCCGGCCTCACCAGGCGCGAGCGCAGTCTCGTCACCATCACGCTGCTTGCAGCGCTCGGCCATGACGAGGAGCTCGCCATGCATCTGCGCGCCACGGCCAACACCGGGGCCAGCGCCGAGGACGTCAAGGAAGCGCTGCTGCATGTCGCCGTCTATGCGGGCGTGCCCGCCGCCAACCGCGCCATCAAGATCGCAAAGTCGGTCTTCGAGGCTGCAACGCCCGCCGCGTCCTCTGACCATGGCCGCTGACATGACACATCCCGCCGTCGGCACCGCCGCCCCTGCGCTCAGCGCGATGCCGTCTCGGCAATGACGACGTCCGACAAACCCTCGACACCCTCGGAAAAGACCACCGGCGTCTTCACCGAGGGATCAGTCCTTCGCCATATCAGCGTGATGACCTCGACAGCCACCACCGGCCTGATCGCGCTCTTCCTCGTCGACCTGATCGACCTCTATTTCCTGAGCCTTCTCGGCGAAGTCGAGCTTGCGGCCGCGGTCGGCTATGCGGGCTCGATCCTGTTCTTCACCACATCGATCTGCATCGGCCTCGCGATCGCCATGGCCGCCCTGGTGGCGCGCGCCATCGGCGCCGGCGAGGAGGCGAGGGCGAAACGCTACGTCGTCCATGTCAGCGTCGCCTCCCTCCTGGTGACCATCCCCTTCGCCATCCTCGTCTGGCTCTCGATCCCTTCGTTGCTAAGCCTGCTCGGCGCCGAAGGCCGCACCCACGAGCTCGCCGCCGACTATCTTCAGATCATCGTCCCGTCCATGCCCGTCCTGGCGCTCGCCATGGGAAGCGGCGGCGCTCTCCGCGCCGTGGGCGCTGCCCGCCTCTCCATGACCTCCACGCTCGCCGGCGGCTTCGTCAACGCCGTGCTCGATCCCATCCTGATCTTCGGCCTGGCCCTTGGCATCGAAGGCGCCGCCTGGGCCTCGGTCGCGGCACGTTTCGCCGTGCTCGCCGTTGGCGCTTACGGCGTCATCGTCCAGCGCCAGCTGCTCGGCCGCTTCAAGGCCGGCGCCTTCCTTCGGGACGTCCGGCGCATCGCCGAAGTCGCCGGTCCCGCCATCCTCACCAATGTCGCGACCCCCTTCGGCAACGCCTATGTCGTCACCGCCATGGCCAAATTCGGCGACGACGCGGTCGCCGGCTATTCGATCATCGGCCGCATCATCCCCGTCGCCTTCGGCGTCGTCTTCGCGCTTTCCGGCGCCGTCGGCCCAGTGATCGGCCAGAACTTCGGCGCCCACAAATTCGATCGCATCCGCCAGGCCCTGATCGACGCGCTCATGCTCTCCACCGCCGTCGTCCTGTTCGCCTCGCTCCTCCTCTACCTCTTCCAAGACCAGATCGCCGCAGTCTTCGGCGCCAGCCCGGGTGCGGCCAGCGTCCTCGGCTATTTCTCCACCTGGATCGCCATCCTCTTCGTCTTCTCCGGCGCCCAGTTCATCGCCAACGCCGCCTTCAACAATCTCGGCTTCCCCCTTTGGTCGTCGATCGCCAACTGGGGCCGGGTCACCATCGGCACGGTCCCGCTCGTCTGGATCGGAAGCGCTTGGCTCGGCCCGAACGGCGTGCTCCTGGGACAAGCGATCGGCGGCGTCCTCTTCGGCGCCGGCGCCTACTATTTCGCTTGGACCCTCGCCTCCGCCGAACACGCCGGCAAACGCCGCCCCAAAACCGACACCCGCATGTTCCGCGTCCCCCTGTCCGCCCAAACCATCTACCACGGCTGGACCGGCCTCTACGGTCGCGACGCGCGACGGCGTTGACTTGCCTGACACCGGCGGGACGGCTTGGTGTTGTCCTTCCGGCATCTGCGTCACGCCCGAAATCGATGAGCTTTTAGAGACCCGTTGCGCCTCGCGGCAGTTCGGGGAGTTTTGCCAGCTCGATCCGCACATCATCGGAGACATATTCTGTCTTCGCAGGCGGCTGGATGGCGTCCAGCGGTTCGATTAGGCGTAGCATCTCCCGCTGCAATGCCCGTGGGCGCTTAAGGAACAAAGGAGTTACGCCTGCAATCCCTTCGGCCAGAACTCGGGTCGCTGAAGGATCATCGCCGAGTGCTCGGTGGCATTTGGCGAGGGTGGTGAGACCCTGAACATAGAACTCTGCAACATGGTTGGGACGGTCGGTGAAGGCTTCGCGAAGATTGACACAGCCTTCTTCAGCAACAGCTAGAGCCGCCGTCGGGTCATCAGCACCAAGCCGTGCCTCTGCCAGCACCCGCCGGCAGAAGCCAGGTGCGATCCGTTGATTGTCGTCACCTGGCCTAGGCTCCAGTGTTGGCAGCAGGTCAATTGCATTTTGCGTGGCCTCAATCGCTTCATCGAAATCTTGGGTATTGATGAGTGCCTCGCCTAAATTGGCTAGGTTGATCACCCAATGAAAGCGGTAGGCTTCCGGCTGGCGGTCAGCCAAGTCTCGGTCAATGAATTCTGCCTGTCGGGCGGTAGTCAGAGCCTCATCAAAGAGGCTTAAGTCGCGACGGCGAAGACTGAGATTCGAGAGAGCGTTAGCCCAACCTCTTGCGTGCAGATCCGGTTGCTGTTTGGCCAGCTGAGCTCTCAGTGCCTCGGCCAACTCTGCGTCTGTGAGAGCTTCTTCAAACTCACCTAGTTCGGAGTACTGTAGGCTTCGCTGTCGCAACGCAGTAGCACGAGTTTCTGCGAAGTCCTCCGGTTCAGATTCTGCAAGCTCACGGGACACTTCCTCGGCATGCAATGCGGAATCGAAAGCTGCCTCGCTGGCACCAAGCGCTCGGTACGCGTTGCTCAGCCTGACGTACAACCATGCTTCATTCTCTTTGGCATCGTTTGTCCTTGTATTGATGAGGCGGCGAAACATCATCAGCGCATGCTTCTGCTTTTCCAGGGCGCGTTCAAACAGACCATTATTGTCCAGTTGTTTAGATTGAGAACTGAGTACATCAATGTAAGTGTTGGCCCATTTTTCTCGATCCTGAATGTGCCATTCAAGTGGAAGAACAATTGCCTCCGCTTCGTTCGTCTGTTCAAGTGCTTCAGTAAACTGTCCAACAGCTGATAAGCTTGAAGAGAAGCTTATTTTAGCTCCAGCAAGTCGTAATAGGTCATCTGGTTTTCTATTTTTTGCAAGTTCTTCGGCGACAGCCAAGGCTCGTCCATCGACCTCAGCTTTCTCTCTGACTTTGTCGCTGCGATCGTGCCTTTCTCCCAAGGTAACCAACGCCGAGTAGAGCTTCTTGAGATCGCCGCGGCTTAGCTTTCTTGTTCCCCTACCAGCTCTAAGCGAATCGGCCAGTTGCTCTGCAACCTCGATGCCGAAGCTGCCAAGATTGCTGGTCTCATCCGACAGATCGCCCTTAACTTGCCGGACGATCAAACGCCTGGTTTTCGGATCTGCTTCTCTGGTCGCGCTAACCATCAGCTCGCCGATGGGGCCGCCGGTCTGTTTGCCGACTGCAACGATTTCTTTGGGCCAATCAGCAAAGTAACGATCCAGAGCAAGACGCAGCAGGTTTTTGTCCTTATCCCTTTGAATGGCCAGCCTAGCCAGGACCGTGAACGTAGAAGCTGCATCTGCAGCGCTTGCGAAGTGCTTTCGATTGAGCGCTGCGTCTAGGAGATCACTGTCCCAGGTCAGGCAGTCCGTAACCAGACGCTCGCCTAAAAGATCCGGTTCCAGTCCTCTGATGCCCGGAGCCAAAGCCTCATCCTCTGTCCGGTTCGGATAAGACCTGCGGAGATGGTCGAACATCTGGAGTTCGGCTTCTGCTCCAGAGTTTCGAAGGCGCGGTACACGTTTGATCACGTCTTTCGCGGCACCATCGCTATCCCGCCCACTAAGCAGTGTGAATAGCGCCAGACTTTGCTCAAAGGTCTTTAGCTGAACGTCATCTGCATCCGGGTCGAGATCGAGTAACCTTCGCCAATAGCGCCGCTCATGCCCAAGCGTATTGTCCAGGAGATCCTGATCATCGCCTGTTTGCTCACGGCGCAAGGCCGCCAAGGCGGCCATCTGGATCATAAGCACCCGGCCGAAGCGTTCGAGACTGAGATCCGGCTTAGTGATGCCGTCTGGCGAGAGGCCCGTTTCCGCAGCAAAGGCGCAGAGCGCATTGCCAAAAATCCGAGTGCGCTCGTCCATGGCGATTGGTCGAACACTCATTCGGTGTGGCCCACTCTTGGTTTCGCCTGCCGTCAGCAGAGCCTTCAGCTTATCGTCGCTGGTACGAGTCGCCCGCTCGGCAATCTGCTCGAACCAGTCTCCGCCTTCCCGCGCCAGCATGACGATGCGGTAACGTTTCTTTGCGCCGTCAGTCCCAATCCCTCTTTCCACCTCAATGAGCAGTTGCCGAGCCAGCGTGACGACCACGTCAGCCCGCGTCTCGGCATAGTCGATCACAAAGAGACAATCCCGATCAGCCGCCAATAGCTTGTGCAGGTCGCGCTCGACATCATCCTTGTCAAAACTCGCCGGCAGAAAGCCGGCAAACCAACCCTCACTGGCCAAAGTCTCGCAAACGTGGATCGCCAGCCGTGTCTTTCCGGTTCCGCCGGCACCCGCCTGCAGCCGCAGCTTGAGCGGGCGATCCTGCCTATATGCCCACCCGAAAATCTCATCCAGCCACCCCATGGCCGACGGCAGAAAATCGACGATGCGGCTTTCCGGTTTCAACAAGAAACTGTCCGGTACCGGTATTCCAAGATCGTCCGACCAAACCGGCGCTTCCGGGATGCTGATCAGCGCCGGCGGAGTTGGGGCTGGTTCGATGATACGGACGTTCTCTGTATGGGTTGGGGCATTGTCCTGCTCGTCGACGGTGAAGGGAGTTCCCCAGTCCTGGAGGCCAGGAAAGCTATCGCTTGCTGGTCTCTGCTGGTGACTGACCAGCATGTCCTCGCCGTTCGACAATGATGGCTCTGTTGTTGGCGCTGGCCCGTCGCTCTCCTCTTCATTGCTATGATTGAGAAGCAGATCCGAAATCTCTTCGCCAATCGCCACCATGATATCATCGCGTTTTCCCGGAGCCTGACGCATCAACGGGTCGCCGCGGTCAGGTCTGACGTTCATGGCGACCAGCCAGGGATAGGTTTTCCACAAACAATTTTCGATCACGATCGGATAAATCCGAAGCCCATCGTCGTGATGACGCTCCAGCATTACCTTCAACTCTGTACGAAGGATAAATTCGGAGGTTAGAGAATTCCTAGAAATCAAGATGATCGCAGCGACACATTGTTTTAGCTGCCGATCAATTTCCGTTTTCCAGGCATCACCACCAGCCATATCCTGGTCATGCCAGAAGCGAAGCTCGGTATGTTCCTGAAGAAGCTTCAAATGACTGACGACAAAGTACTTCGCCTTGTGATCGTCTCGGCTGTAACTGATAAAAATGGTGGGTCTGGACGTCATGATCAAAGCATAGCCCTGTACGGCCCGTTATGCTGCAAGCTCACAGGAAAATATACAGCTCTCGATGTTGGTGCAATTATTATCAGTTGAAAGTTGCTCGCTTTAATTGAACAAAGCCTATAGCAAATACCGTCACCAAAGGTCGACAAAAGATCGCCCCCGCCTGCAATCAGGCGCGCCAAACCAACACGGTCAAGCACCGACAATTGAGACAGTACCGTCGCCGCCAACCAAATAGACTCCGCCCCCACATCCAAGCCTAACGCTTTATTAAGAAAAGCCTGTCACCCTGGCATCCCGGTCCATGCGATCCTGGGAGTCGGAGCCTTGCCCCAACCCACCCGCCGGGCGGGCGGATTCCCAGGATCGCATGGACCGCCAAAACAGATATCAAAGGCTGGTTAACACGAGGCTAACACGCTGGTGGAGAATGTGGTGATCGAGACTCGCCAAACAGCACATCGAAGGCGCATCGAGCTTCCATGCCTATCGCGTTTCTTGGCCAACACATGGACAAAATAATGAATCCAGTTGTTGGAATGATCAGCGAAAAAAGCTCAATGTCCAAGCCGGTCGGCACATCACCAGCTGCACGAATCCCAAATCAAAGGTGCAACAGAACAGGCGCGTTCATTCTTCCTTAACCCATGATGGCTATCCTTCTGCATGTCTCGCTGGTCCATGCGATCCTGGGAGTCCGGGCCTCGCCTCATCTCTTCTCGCGGGCGGGCAGATTCCCAGGGCCGCATGGACCATGAAGCAGCATGGCATGAAGGGGTTAACGAAAGCCTAAGCGGTGGTTGAAGGTCTGTTCCGGGCGACATGGTTTGGTTGTCGATCGATGGATCGTATCGCGACGCCGTTATCAGCAGACGCCGACGCCAAACAACACCGGAAGCCAGAGAGCAGCGGAGTCAACCAGACCAAAACGATCGAGAAAAGTAACCGCCGTCCCGCGACGGGACCTGGCAGGGGCGGTGGGATTCGAACCCACGAATGCCGGAATCAGAATCCGGTGCCTTAGGCCGCTTGGCTACGCCCCATCAGTCTTGTTGATGGATAGGTAGGCGCGCCTTGGCTGTCAAGGGTTCTGGGATGTGGCAGGGGGGTGTTTCAGGCGCTTCACGAGTTCCTGGAGGAGCTCTTGGCGGTCCGGCTGCATGTCTTGTTCCAGCCACCAGTCCTCGAGCTGCTTTAGCTGTTGTCCCAAATCCGGCCCGGGCGGCACGCCATGGTTGATGAGGTCCTGGCCGGTGATGGGGAAGTTCTCGACGGCTGGCGGTGGAAGCGAGCGTTCTAGGTCGTCTTCGGTTCTAGCGGAGAGGTTCACCAGGTCGGTGTAGATTCCCGGCCCTTCGCGATAGACCTGCCGCTTTGCGGTCCCCGGTGACATAGGAAGGTCGGGTAGGGGGCCTTCGGTCAACCGCTGAAGCCTTGCCGCCTCCGCATTGGAAAGCCTCCAGGCGGCGACGGCCGCCGGCATTGACGCTGTCGCGGTGTTTGACCTCAGCAGGGCGGCCAGCCGGAGGAGGGGATCGCTGTCCGGGACGAGCGTGATCAGCTGGTTGAGCGAAATGAGGTCGACGTCGATGGGAAGGATATGGCGTAACACACTGTTTTCGATCATTAATGTCAACGCTGCGACCACGCCGCCGCTGGCCAGGAGCTTGAACATTTCGCTTCGGGTGCGCTCGCCGGACAGGTGGGTCAGGCCATCGGTGCCTTCCCGGCAAGCCTGCAGCGCCTGCCGATCGGCCGGAGGTCGGCCATAGCGCGCGTAGAACCGGAAGAACCGGAGGATGCGCAGATAATCCTCGCGCACGCGCTCCTGCGCGTCGCCCACGAAACGGACGCGACCCGCTTTCAAGTCTTCCCACCCTCCAAAATAGTCAAAGAGCTGGCCTCGCCAGTCGGTGCTCATGGCGTTGATGGTGAAGTCCCGGCGTTTGGCGTCGAGCTCGAAGTCGTCGGTGAACTGCACGTCCGCATGGCGGCCATCGCAGGCAACGTCTTTTCGAAGCGTGGTGATTTCGTAGGTCTGGCCATCCACCAGCGCCGTGACGGTGCCATGTTTGAGACCGGTGGGAATCGCTTTGATGTCAGCAGCTTCGAGCCTCTTGATAACCTCATCCGGCAGAAGCGCCGTCGCGATATCCAGATCGCCATCGGGATCGAACTCGCCGAGCATGGCATCGCGTACGCAGCCGCCGACGAAGCGGGCAGGGGCTCCGTCTGTGGTCAGCACGTCCAGCAGTTTTCGGCTTTCCTGCCTGTTCAGCCAGGGCGCCCCGGCAAGCGGCGCCGTCATCGCGTCAGCAGCTTCGAGAAATTCACCAGCATGCCCGCGGTCGCCCCCCAGATGAACCGGCCCTCATAGGGGAGCACGTAGTAGCTCCGGCGCGCCTTGGCGCCCCGATAGGACTGGCGCTGGTGATTGGTGGGGTCGAGGATGAAGGCGAGCGGCAACTCGAACACCTCGGCGACCTCGAAGGCATCGAGCGTCATCTCGATCGGTGGTTCGATCCAGCCGACCACAGGGTGAATGCGAAAGCCCGTGGAGGTGTCGTAGGCGGCAAGCCGGCTGATGACGTCGATTTTCTCCGGCGGAAGGCCGATCTCCTCCTCCGTTTCGCGGAGGGCGGCCGCCTCGACGCTCGCATCCTCAGGCTCGATGCGCCCGCCGGGAAAGCAGATCTGGCCGGCATGAACCTTAAGATGCTCGGTGCGCTTGGTGAGCAGCACGGTCGTGCCGCCGGGGCGGTCCACCAGCCCGATCAGCACGGCTGCAGGACGGCCGTCCGCCTCCGAGACCCCGTCGTCGCTTCCGGGCAGGCCATCGGTGCCGGCGGTGAGGCGTTCCTCTAGGCTGTTACGCGTAAATTTCACGATCTTTCCGTTTCAATTCCTAGGCTTATGCCAGGAGGACTTAACCCTTGATCGTCAGCTATTCCAGAGGAAAGAACCGCCCAGCGCTCCAAACGCCGTAACGGAGGACGCCGTTCACCTCATGGCTGTCGCCGAGCTCCACCAACTCATAGTATATTGGTCTCAATAGCCGGCCTTCGAGGCCGGGTCGAACGTCGATATAGGGCAGCGGGTCTTGCGAAGACAGCGGGCCCTGCGAGGGCAGCGGGTCCCGCGGGGACGGCGAGTCCTGCGAAGACTGCGGGTCGGACCCCGGCCCTTTCTTGGGGAGGCGCAGGTTCAGCGGATGGTCAGGTCCCACCGTCACCCACTCGTCGAGGCTGGTTTTCATGCGGATGGTCTGCCCGGCTCCGCTGCCCTCCGCATCGAGCTCTGTAATCACGAAAGGCGCGTCCTCGATCTCGATCCGGCCGCGCTCCACAGGCGTCACCAGCCAGTAGTCGCCGTCCGCCTCCCGCCTGAGCACACTCGCAAACAGCTTGACCAGCGGCTTTCGCGAGATAGGTCGACCTTGATGATGCCAGACGCCGTCCCGATCGATCCGCATATGATAAAGGCGCTCATCCCGAGCGCTTCCGGGCTCATCAGCCGCCCTTGGGGGTTGATCCGAGACGACCTTGCTCATCATACTCCAGTTAAGCCTGTCCGCTGCTCTGCCGTTGACCGGCCCGACCGACACACCCGGAGGTAACTTGCCAAATCCGGGTCCTTATTGATCAACCTTCGAGGTGAAGTCATCGATCATGTCTGATACTCTAGATACGGCGATTGCCGACCAAATCGACGACGCGATCGATAAGTTCGCCCAAGTCAGCGACGAGGTGGGCCGCGCCATCTTCGGCCAGGAACGCGTGGTCGAGGAAAGTCTTATCACGTTGCTCGCCGGCGGTCATGTTCTGCTGGTCGGCGTGCCCGGTCTTGCGAAGACACTTCTGGTCGAAACCCTCGGCACGGTGCTTGGTCTAAGCCAGAAGCGCGTGCAGTTCACCCCAGACCTGATGCCGGCCGATATTCTCGGCTCCGAGGTGCTGGAGGAGAGCGACGCGGGACAGCGCGGCTTTCGCTTCATCGAAGGGCCGATCTTCTGCCAGCTACTGATGGCCGATGAGATCAACCGCGCCAGCCCCCGGACCCAGGCGGCCCTTCTCCAGGCGATGCAGGAGCGTCACGTCACCATTGCAGGCCATGATCACGCTCTGCCGGCCCCCTTCCACGTGCTCGCCACGCAAAATCCCATCGAGCAGGAAGGCACCTATCCGCTGCCCGAAGCGCAGCTCGACCGCTTTCTCCTGCAGGTGAATGTCGACTATCCCGAGGAGGACGTCGAACGGCGCATCATGATCGAGACCACCGACGCCACCGAGATCAATGTCGAGGCCAAGATGACCGCCGACGCTCTCCAGGAAGCGCAATCGCTGCTTCGCCATGTGCCTGTCGGCGATAGCGTCGTCGACGCCATCCTCAGGATCGTGCGCGCCGGCAGACCCGAAACCTGCGATGATCCCGAACTCGCCCAGATGATCGCCTGGGGACCGGGACCGCGCGCCAGCCAGGCCCTGATGCTCGCCGTGCGCGCCCGCGCCCTCCTCCAGCAGCGTCTGGCGCCTTCCGTCGAGGATGTCCTGGCCTTGGCCGCACCCGTCCTTCGTCACCGCATGGCGCTCACCTTTACGGCGCGTGCCGAAGGCATGACCATGGACGGCTTGATAAAGCGTCTCTGCACCACAATTGGATGAACATGGTGGAGGAAGCCAAGGCCGCGCGAAGTCGGCGCGAGGATGCCGTCACGGACATCCATCGGCGCGCCGAGCAACTTGCCGAACGCCTGCCGCCGCTCCTGGTCGCCGCCGAGCGGGTCGCGATGACGGTGGCTCAGGGCGTGCACGGCAGGCGGCGCGTCGGCGTCGGCGAGACGTTTTGGCAGTTCAGGCCCTATCAGCAGGGTGAGCCGACCGCGCGCATCGACTGGCGTCAGTCCGGCCGTTCGGATCAGCTCTTCCTTAGGGATCAGGAGTGGGAGGCCGCGGAAAGCGTCTGGCTCTGGGCCGATGGATCCGGATCCATGGACTACCGCTCCGATGACAAGCTGCCCACCAAGGACGATCGCGCCCTGTTGCTGATCCTTGCCCTGGCGGCCCTGTTAACGCGGGCCGGCGAGCGCATCGCCCTTCTCGGATCGGGTCAACGGCCGGTCGGCGGTCGGACCGGTCTTTCGCGCTTCTGCGATCAACTGGTCGCCCAGGGCAACCAGGCTGACGATCTGCCCAAGAGCCAGTCATTGCCCGCCCATGCGCGGGTCGTGATGGCCAGTGACTTTTTCACGCCGCTCGATGATCTGAAAATGTGGCTGCGCGGCCTTGCCGGACGAGGCGCTCGCGGCCACCTCCTTCAAGTGCTCGATCCTGCCGAAGAAGATCTTCCGTTCAATGGACGCGTGCGTTTCGATGATCTCGAACAGACGGACAGCTGGGCGTTGATCAGTAATGTCGACAATGTGCGCGGCCGCTATCAGCGGCGGGTGCGCGCCCATATCGACGGCGTCGCTGAGATCAGCCGCTCGCTCGGCCTCGCCTCGGCTCTGCATCGGACATCCAGTTCGCCGGAGCCTGTCCTGCTGGCGCTCTACAACGCGCTGGCCGGGACGGTGAGAGGATAGCCGTGCTCAATCTCGGGCTGATCGGCTTCACGCAACCCTGGCTTCTCGCCCTGCTGGTGATTTTGCCGGCGCTCTGGTGGTTGCTCAGGGTGACGCCACCCTCGCCGAGGCTCATCCGTTTTCCCGCCGTTCGTTTCTTTCTCGGCCTCGAGCCCGAAGAGGAGACGTCGGCGCGCACACCGCTCTGGCTGCTGGTCCTGCGCCTGCTTCTCGCCTCCCTCCTTATCCTGGCGCTGGCCGGGCCGATCTGGAACCCGGAGGCCGAGATCGACGGTGATGGGCCGCTGGTGATGGTCGTGGATGATGGTTGGGCGGCAGCGCCGGGCTGGTCCAAGCGGGTCGAGGCGATGGAACGCTTGACCGAGCGCGCTGTTCGCCAGAACCGCGAGGTCATCCTCGTCGGCACGGCGCCCGATCCGAAGGAACCCTTCTTTCAGCGCTTTGGCGCATCCGATGCGCTTCCCAGCATCGCGAGCTGGCAGCCCAAGCCCTGGCCGGGCATGCGCGACCTGGCGCTGGAGCGCCTGGAAGGCGAGGCGCTCGAAGATGCGCAGATCGTCTGGTTGAGCGATGGCGTCGCGAAAGACGAGACCGCGCGCAGGGCGGCGGCCAGCTTCGGGACGGCGCTTCGAGGCCTCGGTTCGCTTAACATCCTGGCGGCGCCCGATGTCGACCGGGCGATCCTCTTGCAGCCGCCGGAAAGCGGTCAGGCTGAGCTGGTGGCGACCGCCAGGCGGCCGGCTGCAGGACCTGCGCAAACCGTCGTCGTCAATGTCTTCGGTCCCAATGGGGAGGTGCTGGCACGTCAGGCGCTGACCTTCGATCAGGGGGCGAAGGATGCTGAAGCCGAGATCGATCTGCCGCGCGATCTGCGCAATCAGATCGCCAGGCTGGAGCTCGTCGCCGTCGAGGGCGCCGGCGGGATCGTTCTTTTGGATGAGCGCTGGCTCAGGCGCTCCGTCGGTCTGGTCGGCCTGGGCGCTGAGCGTACGCCGCAGCCGCTACTTTCAGAACTCTACTACGTTGAGCGCGCGCTCGATCAGCATGCCGATCTCTTCGAGGGGGACATACCCACCCTTCTGGAGCTGGAGCTCTCGGCCATCGTTTTGACCGACAGCGCGCAGATCAGCGAAGAGGACCGCCTCGCCCTTGCCGATTGGATCGATGAAGGCGGTGTGCTGCTGCGTTTTGCCGGACCCAGGCTCGCCAATGCCGAGTTCGACGATCTGGTGCCCGTGCCGCTTCGCCGCGGTGACCGCTTCCTCGACGGCACCCTGTCCTGGGCTCGGCCTCTGCCGCTCACCGGCTTCGACGAGAACAGCCCGCTCGGTGGTCTGCAGGTGCCCGCTGACGACGTGGTGGTCACCCGCCAGGTCCTTGCCCAGCCCGGCCCCGCACTGGCCGCCCAGAGCTGGGCCAGGCTCGAAGACGGCACGCCGCTGATCACCGGTCAGCAACGCAACCGCGGCTGGCTGGTCCTGGTGCACACCACCGCCAACAGCGACTGGTCGTCGCTCCCGCTCTCCGTCGCCTTCGTTGATCTTCTAAAACGCGTCGTCGGCTTGGGCTCGGGCGTCGGCGGCACGCCGGACGGTCTTTTGGCGCCCATCGAGGTGCTGAACGGTCAGGGCTATCTCGTCGAACCCGGCCCCGAGGTTCTGCCGGTGCAGGGCGACCTCCTGGCCGAGACCGTCGCCAGCGCCTTGCATCCGCCCGGTCTCTACGGATTGATCGATGCAGGCGACGACAGTCCGAGGCAGGCATTGAACCTCGCAAGCGCCGTTCCCGATCTCCAGACGCTGACGGAAAGCGACTTCGACGGTCCGGTGCGCAGCTATGAGCCGGCCAGGGAGCTCAGCCTGATGCCCTGGCTGCTGCTCGCGGCCATGATCCTCGCCCTCGCCGACATGCTGATCGCTCTTTGGCTACGCGGCCTTCTGCCCGGTCTGCCGGGAACGCGCGCGGTGTCCAGGGCAGGGACGGGATCGGCGGCTGCGATCCTTTTCCTGGCGGTTCTGATGGCCGTGACCGGCGATGCCAGAGCGCAGACAAGCGGCGATGACCAGACGATCGTCCAGTCCGCCAACGAGACCCACTTGGCTTACGTGATCACCGGCCTTGATCAGGTGGACGAGGTCAGCCGCGCCGGTCTCGATGGTCTCAGCCTGGTGCTGAACCGGCGAACGGCGGTCGAAGCCGGCGATCCGCTGGCGGTCAATCTGAATGTCGACGATCTCAATCTCTACCCGTTGCTCTACTGGCCGATCCCGCCGGAGCATCCGGATATCTCCAAGCGGGTGCGTGATCGGGTCGATGCCTATCTGCGCCAGGGCGGCATGATCCTCTTCGATACCGGCGATGCCGGCAGCCTGATCCCGGGACAGCGCCAGGGCGGAGCCGGCGAGCAGCGTCTGCGCGAGCTTCTCTACGGTATCAACCTGCCGCCGCTCGAACCCGTGCCGGAAGACCACACGCTCACCCGTTCCTTCTATCTACTGCAGGACTTTCCGGGGCGCTGGACCGGGCGTCCCGTCTGGGTCGATCGTCCCGAGCCGAGCGTCAATGACGGCGTTTCCTCCGTCATCATCGGCAGCCATGGCTGGTCCCAGGCCTGGGCGATCGACAGCTTCACGATGCCTATGTTTCCGGTGATGCCCGGCGGCGAACGCCAGCGCGAAATGGCCATCCGCTTCGGCGTCAACCTGGTGATGTACGCACTCACCGGCAATTACAAGACCGACCAGGTGCATATTCCGGCCCTGCTCGAAAGGCTGGGGCAATGATCGACGCCGCTATCTCCCTGACATTCTCGCCTCTTCTGCCGGTCTGGCTGCTGATCGCCCTTGGCGTGGCCACGCTCCAGATGATCGGTCTCGGTCTCTGGCGGCGGGCGAAGGGAACGCTGCTGCGCGCCGCCATGCTGTCGCTCGGCCTCTTGGCCTTGATCAATCCGGTGGTGATCGAGGAAGAGCGCGAGCCGATCAACGATGTCGTGCTGCTGGTCACGGACCGTTCGCCCTCGCAGGGAATCGGCGAGCGTCCTGCGCAGATCGACGAGGCTGCGGCCGGGCTGAAGGAACGCCTCGAAGCGCTGCCGAACACCGATCTGGTCGAAACCACGGTTACCGGTGAAGGCAAGGGCGGGACCAAGCTTTTCAAGGCGCTTGGCACGGCGGTCGCCGAGATCGGCCGGCAGAACCTCTCGGGCGTGGCGATCATCACCGACGGCCAGGTGCATGACGTGCCCGCCGAGATCGAGAGGCTGGGCATCGATGCGCCTGTGCATGTCCTCCTGAGCGGCCGTCAGGGCGAGACCGACCGGCGGCTCGTGGTCGACGAGGTGCCGAGCTACGGCGTGGTCGGCGACCCGCTGGAGATCGACTTCCGGGTGGAGGAACTCGGTCCGGTCCAGACCGACGCCCCGAGCGCCGTCACCCTTCGCCAGAATGGCGAGGTCGTGCATCGGCTGCAGGCGATGCCGGATCAGCCGGAAGCCCTCCAGATCGAGCTGGATCGCGCCGGCCAGACGGTGATCGAAATCGAGGTGGAGCCCCTTGAGGGTGAGCTGACGCTGCAGAACAATCGTCAGGTCTTCTTCATCAACGGCGTGCGCGACCGGCTGCGCGTGCTGCTGGTTTCCGGCCAGCCCTATCCGGGTCTGCGCGTCTGGCGCAACCTTCTGAAAGCCGATCCGGCCGTGGACCTCGTGCATTTCACCATTCTCCGGCCGCCGGAAAAGCAGGATGGGACGCCCATTCGGGAACTCGCGCTCATCGCGTTCCCGTCGCGCGAGCTGTTCGAAGTCAAACTCGGCGAGTTCGATCTGGTGATCTTCGATCGCTATTCCCGACGCGGCCTCCTGCCGCTCGCCTATCTCGACAATGTCGCGGGCTATGTGGAGAACGGCGGCGCGCTGATGGAGATCGCAGGCCCGGAATTCGCCCATCCGCTCAGCCTCTACAGAACGCCGCTCGCGCGCGTGCTGCCGGCTAGGCCCTCTGGCGTCGTCTACGATCAGGGCTTCGTGCCGCTGGTTACCGATACCGGCAATCGCCACCCCGTGACCCGTGGCCTCGCACCCACCACCAGGCTCGACGAGGACGGCGAGAGCGAGCCCGGCTGGGGGCGCTGGTTCCGCCAGGTGGATGTCGAGGTCAATGACAGCGAGGTGCTGATGACCGGCGCCGCCGAGCGGCCGCTCCTGGTGCTCGATCGCATCGGAGAGGGCAGGGTGGCCCAGCTCCTCTCGGACCATCCCTGGCTCTGGGCGCGGGGCGTGGAACAGGGAGGGCCGCAGGGCCTCCTGCTCCGGCGTCTGGTCCACTGGCTGATGCAGGAACCGGAGCTTGAGGAGGAGATGCTGATTGCAGCGCCCCAGGGCGAACAGATCCTGATCGAGCGGCGATCGCTCGACGATGTCGACGGTGATGTCAGGGTGGTGTCGCCCTCAGGCGCGGAGCGTGCGGTTGCGCTCGAAAATGCCGGCGACGGGATCGGAACTGCACGCTTTCAGGCGGAAGAGCGCGGTCTCTACCGGCTGGAAGACGCAGATTTGGTCACTTACGCCGCGATCCGCCCGATCAGCAGCATCGAACTTGCCGACATGCGCGCCACCGCCGATCTGCTGGCACCGTTGAGCGAAGCCACCGGCGGCGGCGCCGTCTGGCTCGACGAGACCGGCCTCCCATCGGTGCGCAAGACCGGTGACGGCCGCGCCGCCAGCGGCCGGGATTGGCTGGGATTCCTAAGGCAAGACCGCTATCTCGTCACCGGCGCCAACCAGCTCCCGCTGCTGCCGGCCATCCTCGCGCTAACCCTCCTCCTCGGCACCCTGGCCGCCGCCTGGTACCGCGAAGGCCGCTGACCCCTGCGAGGGGCGCGGTTACTCTAGGGCGCATGCATCTTCGCAGCATTCTGGGATCGCTTGAAATAGCAATTTACATGCCCGTTCAACGCGTTAGGGGGGTGGCGCAAACCAAGTCGACGCCGTCGCGCACCGCGACCACGACTGGAGCTTTTCCCGAACAGGTGGAGCCACCTGTTCGACAAGGAAATACGGCGAAACAATGAGATAGAGTGAGTATCCCGATCACACCTGATCGGGATCCGCTCTAGTTGTCGAGGAAGCTGCGCAGCTTTCGCGAGCGTGAGGGGTGCTTCAGCTTGCGAAGGGCCTTGGCCTCGATCTGGCGAATGCGCTCCCTGGTCACGGAGAACTGCTGGCCGACCTCTTCAAGGGTGTGATCGGTGTTCATGCCGATGCCGAAGCGCATGCGCAGAACCCGCTCTTCGCGCGGTGTAAGGGTTGCGAGCACGCGGGTGGTGGCTTCACGCAGGTTGGACAAAGTTGCCGCTTCCACCGGCTGGACAGCGTTCTTGTCCTCGATGAAGTCGCCAAGATGGCTGTCCTCCTCATCGCCGATCGGTGTCTCGAGCGAAATCGGCTCCTTGGCGATCTTCAGGACCTTGCGGACCTTGTCGAGCGGCATGTTGAGCTTGGTCGCAAGCTCCTCAGGCGTCGGCTCGCGGCCGAACTCGTGCAGCATCTGGCGGCTTGCGCGCACCAGCTTGTTGATCGTCTCGATCATATGCACGGGAATGCGGATGGTGCGCGCCTGGTCAGCGATCGAGCGAGTGATCGCCTGGCGGATCCACCAGGTGGCGTAGGTCGAGAACTTGTAGCCGCGGCGATATTCGAACTTATCGACCGCCTTCATCAGGCCGATATTACCTTCCTGGATCAGGTCCAGGAACTGCAGACCACGATTGGTGTATTTCTTCGCGATCGAGATAACGAGCCGGAGATTGGCCTCGACCATCTCCTTTTTCGCCCGACCGGCCTCGCGTTCGCCCTTCTGCACGAGATTGACGATACGCCGAAGCTCGCCGATATGCAGACCATTGCCGCTGGCGATCTCGGCGATGTCCTGCCGAATGGTGATAACTTCTTCAGGGTTACGTTCGGTCAGGCGCTTCCACCCCTCACCAGGCAGGCGCGCAACCCGATCCAGCCAGTCCGGATCCAGCTCGTGGCCGCGATATTCATCGAGGAAACTCTTGCGTGGCACCTGATTGGCTTCAGCCAGGCGAAGCAGCTTTCCTTCAAGACCATTGAGCCGTTTGTTCACCTGGTAGAGCTGATCGACCAGGCTGTCGACCCGATTGGAGTTCAGCTGGATCTGATTAACCAGCTCGACGACTTCGTTACGGGCTTCTTCGTAGCGCGCGTCAAGCTTTTGATCGACCGGCTTGTTGTTCTGGATCTTGTCCAGGCGCTTTTCCTGCAGATCCCGAAGACGACCATAGGCTTCGGCAATGTTGTCGAAGGTGGCGACCACGTCGTCCTTGACCGAGGCTTCCATCGCGGAAAGTGATAGAGCACCTTCGTCGAAGTCGTCCTCGTCTTCGCCTTCACCCTCCTCGCCGTCTTCTGATTTCGCGTCTTTCTTCTCGTCATCATCGGCCTGATCACTGGCCTTCCCAGCGGGTTTCGCACCCTCGTCTGCACCAGCGCCGTCCTCGCCATCGACGGCTTTTTCGCCCTGCTCGGCATCGGCGCCTTCTTCCTGCGGGCCACCTCCATAGGTCGCCTCGAGGTCGATAACGTCACGCAGCAGAACCTTGCCTTCGCCGATGGCGTCCCGCCAGCCGATGATCGCGCGCATGGTTAGCGGGCTCTCACAAAGCGCTTCGAGGACGGTGTTGCGCCCGGCTTCGATACGTTTGGCGATCTCGATCTCGCCTTCGCGAGACAGAAGCTCAATACTGCCCATCTCACGAAGATACATGCGAACCGGATCATCGGTGCGCCCGAGATCCTCGTCGACGGTGCCGCCGCTGTCGCTGTCGTCATCGTCCGACTTGGCTTCGCCATTGGCATTGTCATCACCGCGAGCGACGGTAATACCGAGATCGTCGAAATGACCGATCAACTCTTCCAGGAGCTCCGGTGAAACATCGTCTTCGGGCAAGGCGGCGTTGATCTGGTCCAACGTGACCGAACCTCGCTCGCGCGCTTGCTGAACAAGCCGTTTCAGACTTGCAGAACCGCTGATCAAGGCTTGCACCGAGCCGCCTGTAGCTTGCTTCGGCGGTGGCGTCTTGCTCGTCGATGTGGCGGTCGCAGCAGCGCTCTTTGCCATGCGTCGTTCCCCTCTCAGACCGATGAACCGGCGCAAACCTGACCGTTGGTCAAGCCTGCGCTGCAATAAAGATCGAACCGCAGATCTGCACCCATCTGCAGATCAGTTAGACCGATGCTCGTCACCGGCCACCCCTAGGTTTCTTGATATCCTGTTGGTTAAGCAGTTGATCAGTCGTCAGTAACTGCACTCTTGCTTCGTCCTCAAGCTTACCTGCAAGCGCATCCCAGGCCGCCTTGCCAACCCCCCGACGATCGCTGAACCGCCGATATTGAGCCAATCGCGCCAGCCAAGCTCGGAGCACGTCAATCTTTTGTAAATCCGGTCGACAGTACCAGACAGTTGAAATCGGTGATGGCCCTGTTTCAGTCAACTGACGAACTATCGCAGCAAAACCGTTTGAGCAGAGGTGGTTGTTCAAGGCATCCCGGTCAAGATCTTCATGATCGCTGTACCAGGAAATTATTTCTTGTCTAAGGGATTCCATTGTCGGATCGACGAATGCGAGCGAGGCCAGCTCCTCCTCCACCTCTGTCAGGAGGGTCGGGTGAACGATCAAAGGGCCCAAAAGCTGGCGTTCGCTGGCACTTTCGGGCATGGCGATGCCTGCGGCAAGGCGATTTTCGCCGACGCCCCGCGCCATCTCCGGTGCGATGTAGGCGGGTGCTGTCTGGCGCTGGCCACGCCGAAACCCGCCAAATCTGCTCTGCCATTGTTGCCGGAATGCCTCACGGAACAATTGGCGAACTTCGGGATGATCGATGGATTTACTAAGTTCGGACAATCGCTCACGCAGGGCTGCCTGGCGTTCAGGCGTATCGAGCGATCGGTTTCTGGTCTCGCTTTGCCAGAGGAAATCCCGAAGCGGCATGGCTTCGTCAAGGAGCTGGGCGAGCTTATCCCGACCGCCGAGTTTCAGCATGTCGTCGGGGTCGTTGCCTTCGGTCAGCAGTGCAAAGCGCAGTGATTTGCCGGGGTTCAGCTTGGGAAGGGCGCGCTCGATCAGGCGATGTCCTGCCCGAAGACCGGCTTCATCGCCGTCCAGGCAGATAATCGGCTCGTCCACCACTTGCCAAAGTAGAGCGAGCTGTTCTTCGGTTATGGCGGTGCCGAGCGGTGCGACGGCATGTTCAAAGCCGGCGCGGGCAAGGGCAATAACATCCATATAGCCCTCTGCGACCACGATCGTACCCTTTTGCCGGGCCGCGGTGCGCGCGAGCGATAGGCCGTATAGCAGATCACCTTTATGGAAAAGCTCGGTTTCCGGCGTATTTAGATATTTGGCGCGTGCTTCGCCAAGGGCTCGTCCGCCGAAGGCGACGGGGCGGCCGCGGCCATCCAGGATTGGAAACATGAGACGGTGCCGAAAGCGATCATAGCAGCCCCCGCCGTCATCGGGCTTGATCACAAGGCCGGCTCTGACGAGATCAGCTTCGCTGAAGCCTTCCCCGATGAGAGCATCGCGCAGGCTGCGGCGATCAGATGGCGCATAGCCTAAGCCAAAGCGCCGGACCGTCGCGTCATCCAGTCCGCGGCGTTCGACATAGGCGCGCGCCTCAGCGCCGGCAGGGCCGGTCAATCGGTCCTGGAACCAGCGCACCGCTGCTTCATTCGCCTGATGAAGCGTTTTTTCCGCTCGGGTTGATTTGCCGCTGGAGCGCATCGGCGTCGGCAGGCCGGTCATGTCAGCGAGGCGCTGAATCGCCTGGCCGAAATCCAGCCCTTCGATCGCCATGATAAAATCCACCGCATTACCGTGCTGGTTGCATCCGAAGCAGTGATAGAATCCTTTTTCTTCAGAAATGGTAAACGACGGTGATTTTTCTTGATGAAAAGGACAAAGGCCGGAAAACTCGCGCCCACGCCTGACCAGACGGACGTAGCGCCCGACGATTTCGGCGATCGGCAATCGCGCCTTGAATTCCTCGAGTGTGATCGCGTTGCGATCCATCTGCTGACTGGCCATGATCGCCGGCCTATAGCGAAAATTCGGTCATTTCTCAATCGAGCCGGTATATCCGGAGACGCGTCACCTAAAATCTGTCGCCGAAAAGCCTCAGATAGCGGCTCCGTCACGCATCATCAGGCTCAGTTCAGCTGATCGCAAAGCCGCCGTCTGACCTCGGCAAAATTCATCTGGCCGGGATAGCGGGTCTTCAACTCGGTCATGATCCGGCCGATGTCCTTCAGTTTCGAGGCGCCAAGCTCGGCGACAACCATGTCGATCGCATGTTCGCTGGTCTCTTGATCCATCTGTGGCGGCAGAAATCGTCGGATAACCTCGATTTCCTCGGCCTCCCGCTCCGCAAGCTCCAGCTGTCCGGTCTCCTCATACCGACGACTGCTCTCCATGCGCTGCTCGGCCATGGCGGCCAGCATGGTAATGAGTTCTTCATCGGTGATGCGGTGCCGACCACCATCCTCGCGGATCTGCTCGTCACGCTCGATCAGGGCAGCCTGGACCAGGCGAATGATCGCGATGGCCGGCTGATCGTCCTGCTCGATCGCCGCCTTAAGGCCGGCGGCCAGTTCATCACGCAGCATATTGTCACTCATCGAATCCTGTAACTCCCCCAATCGCGGAGCTTTATAGACCAACATCTTCTTCTAAGCGAGGGTGTCGGCGTCGCTTGACGCCTGCGAAGTGTCTCCGTAATCTCCGGCCGGTTTAGCCAAAAGTCCCGGAACGCCGCCACTATTTTGTCACTCGGAGATCCCATTCAAGATGGGAGGGATGTCGCCATGCCGATAAAGCCTGACGCTGACCAGAATGCCGCCCTCGTCCTAGCCGACGGCATGGTTTTTTGGGGACAGGGACTTGGCCGACAGGGTAAGACCGTCGGCGAGATCGTGTTCAACACCGCCATGACCGGCTATCAGGAAATCCTGACCGATCCGTCCTATGCCGGCCAGCTGATCACCTTCACTTTTCCCCATATCGGCAATGTCGGCACCAATGATGAAGACATC
This sequence comes from Pseudomonadota bacterium, assembly GCA_039197065.1. GTDB lineage: Bacteria > Pseudomonadota > Alphaproteobacteria > Geminicoccales > Geminicoccaceae > JANQPX01. The sequence continues at coordinate 446,982 of JBCCUL010000001.1, forward strand.
GAGGCGACGACCTGCCATGCGCGCGGCCTGATCCTGCGCGCGCCGATCACCGATCCAGCGAATTATCGCGCCAGGCATCATCTCGACAACTGGCTCGAGCGCCAGGGCCTGTCCGGCATCGGCGGCATCGATACCAGGCGCCTGACGAGGCATCTGCGCGATCACGGCGCTCAGCCGGCGGCGCTCGGCTTCGATCGCGGAAACGGTCCCGATATCGAGGCGCTTACGGCCGAAGCCAAGGGTTGGCCCGGACTGGAGGGCATGGATCTGGCCTCCGACGTTTCCTGTCGGCAGCGCTATCGCTGGGACGAGACTGTCTGGCGGCATGGTGAGGGCTACGGAAAGAGGCAGGAGGCGCTTCACCACGTCGTGGCGATCGACTTCGGGATCAAGCGCAACATCCTGCGTAGTCTCGCCTCTCTCGGCATCAACATCACGGTCATGCCTGCGACCACGTCCGCGGAGGAGGTCCTGGCCTTGTCGCCGGACGGGATCTTTCTCTCGAATGGGCCCGGTGATCCCGCAGCTACCGGTAAGTTTGCGGTGCCTGAAATCCGAAAACTCGTCGACAGTGGCAAGCCGGTGTTCGGTATCTGCCTCGGCCATCAGATGCTGGCGCTCGCACTTGGGGCTCGGACGGAGAAGATGAAGTTCGGCCATCACGGTGCCAACCATCCGGTCAAGGATCTTGCCACCGGCAAGGTCGAGATCACCAGCCAGAACCACGGTTTTTCCGTTGACGGGGACAGTCTGCCGGATGGCGTCGAGGCGACCCATGTTTCCCTGTTCGACGGCTCGCTCGAAGGGCTGGCCCTCAAGGACAAGCCGGTTTTCTCCGTGCAATACCATCCGGAAGCCGCTCCCGGACCCGAGGACAGCGCTTATCTGTTCGATCGTTTTCTTCAGATGATGGAGCGTGGCTGACATGCCGAAACGCACCGACATTTCATCAATTCTGGTTATCGGTGCCGGGCCCATCGTGATCGGCCAGGCTTGCGAATTCGACTATTCCGGCACCCAGGCGGTGAAGGCGCTCAAGGAGGAGGGCTACCGGGTTATTCTGGTGAACTCCAATCCCGCGACCATCATGACGGACCCGGAACTCGCGGATGCCACCTATGTGGAGCCGATCACGCCGGAGATCGTGGCGAGCATCATCGAGAAAGAACGCCCTGACGCCTGCCTGCCGACCATGGGCGGTCAGACCGCGCTCAACATCGCGCGTGCTCTCTCGGATGACGGCACGTTCGAGCGTTTCGGTGTCGAGCTGATCGGCGCCAACAAACAGGCGATCGACAAGGCTGAAGATCGTCTGTTGTTTCGGGAAGCAATGACCAAGATCGGCCTGGAATCGCCGAAGAGCACTTTGGTCAAGACCTTGGACGAAGGGATCGATGCCCTCGATCGGATCGGTCTGCCTGCGATCATCCGGCCGTCCTTCACCCTTGGCGGGACCGGCGGCGGCATCGCTTATGACAGGGAAAGTTTCTATAGGATCGTGTCTGCGGGGCTCGATGCTTCTCCGATCAGCGAGGTGCTGGTCGAGGAAAGCGTGCTCGGCTGGAAAGAATATGAGATGGAGGTCGTGCGCGATCGCGCCGACAACTGCATCATCATCTGCTCGATCGAGAACGTCGATCCGATGGGCGTTCATACCGGCGACAGCATCACGGTGGCGCCTGCGCTGACGCTCACTGATAAGGAATATCAGCGGATGCGCAATGCCTCGATCGCGGTACTGCGCGAGATTGGGGTGGATACCGGCGGCTCCAACGTGCAGTTCGCGATCAATCCCGCTGATGGCCGCATGGTGATCATCGAGATGAACCCGCGCGTATCGCGCTCGTCAGCCCTCGCGTCGAAAGCCACCGGCTTTCCGATCGCCAAGGTCGCGGCAAGGCTCGCCATCGGCTACACGCTGGATGAGATCACCAACGACATCACCGGCTGCACGCCCGCGTCCTTCGAGCCGACCATCGACTACGTGGTCACCAAGATCCCCCGCTTCACTTTCGAAAAATTCCCGGAAACCGAGCCGACGTTGACGACGTCGATGAAATCGGTCGGCGAGGCGATGGCGATCGGGCGTTCTTTTAAGGAAAGCCTGCAAAAGGCCCTTCGATCGCTGGAAACCGGTTTGGACGGCCTGGATGAAGTCGAGATCGAAGGCGCCGATGATCCAGACCGGCTGAAGCAGGCGTTGATACCGGAGTTGAAGCGGGCTTTGCCGGAGCGCCTCAGGGTCATCGCCGAGGCCTTTCGGGCGGGATTGAGGCTCGAGGATGTACAGCGGGCATCGCTCTATGAGCCCTGGTTCCTTAGCCAGATCAAGGAGTTGGTGGATGCCGAGCGCGCCGTTCGGGACGATGGCCTGCCGACGGACCGAAAAGAGCTGCTCGACCTGAAGTCCATGGGCTTTTCGGATGCGCGCCTGGCCAGCCTCTCAGATCTGAGCGAGGCTGAGGTCAGAAAACGGCGCGACGATCTCAATGTGCATCCCGTCTTCAAGCGGATCGATACCTGTGCGGCCGAATTCGAGGCGCAGACGCCTTATCTCTACAGCACCTACGAGACCGGAATCGGTGCCGACGATCGCCCGGAATGTGAGGCCATGCCGGCGGATCGGACCAAGGTGGTCATCCTCGGCGGCGGTCCCAATCGGATCGGGCAGGGGATCGAGTTCGACTGCTGCTGCGTGCACGCCACCATGGGGCTTGCCGATGCCGGCTTCGAGACGATCATGGTCAATTGCAACCCCGAGACCGTCTCGACCGACTACGACACCTCCGATCGCCTTTATTTCGAACCCCTGACCTCGGAAGATGTTCTGGCCATTCTTCGGGTCGAGCAGCAGGCGGGTGGCCTGCACGGCGTGATCGTGCAGCTTGGTGGGCAAACGCCTCTCAAGCTGGCAAGCGCCCTGAACGAGGCGGGGATCCCAGTGCTCGGCACATCGCCCGATGCCATTGATCTTGCCGAGGATCGCGAGCGTTTCCAAAAGCTTATCCAATCGTTGAACCTGCGGCAGCCGGCCAATGACATCTGCTTCAATGTCGATGAGGCCGAAGCCAAAGCTGAGATGATCGGCTACCCGCTTGTGATCAGGCCGTCTTATGTCCTGGGCGGTCGCGCCATGCGCATCGTTCACGATCGGGACGATTTGCGGGCGTTCATGGAAGGCGCTGCGGAATATACGACGCTCGGCCCGATCCTGATCGATCGCTATCTTGAAGACGCCGTCGAGGTCGATGTCGACTGCCTTGCCGACGATGAGACGGTGTTCGTCGCCGGCATCATGGAGCATATCGAGGAGGCCGGCGTGCACTCCGGCGACAGTGCCTGCTCGCTGCCGCCCTATTCGCTTGAAAAACCGGTCATCGACGAGATCCGGCGCCAGACCGAGGTTTTGGCGCGCGCCCTTGGGGTCAAAGGGCTGATGAATGTGCAGATGGCGGTCAAGGACGGCGAAGTCTACATCATCGAAGTTAACCCGAGAGCATCACGCACCGTGCCGTTCGTCGGCAAGACCATCGGCTATCCGATCGGCAAGATTGCGGCGCGCGTGATGGCGGGCGAGGCGCTTTCCGATTTCAATCTGGAAGACAGAGAACTTCGACATGTCGCTGTAAAGGAAGCCGTTTTTCCTTTCGCACGTTTCCCCGGTGTCGATCTGCTGCTGGGGCCGGAGATGAAGTCGACCGGCGAGGTGATGGGCCTGGATCGGGATTTCGGCACCGCTTTCGCAAAGTCGCAACTTGCGGCCGGATCGGCCTTGCCGAGCAGTGGTACGGTTTTCGTGTCGGTGCGGGATCGGGACAAAGAGGGCATGGCGGTCATGGGCCGGGATCTGCTTGAGCATGGCTATACCCTGCTGGCGACGAAGGGCACGGGCGCTATTCTCGAGCGTGAAGGCTTGGACGTCACGATCATCAACAAGGTGTATGAGGGCCATCCCCATGTGGTCGATATGATCCAGTCAGGCGGCGTGACCATGGTGCTCAATACAACCGAAGGTGAGAAGGCCATTCGGGACAGCTATACGCTCCGTCAGGCGGCCTTGAAGCATGGCGTTCCCTACTGCACGACGGTGGCCGGCGCCAAGGCCGCGGTGCAGGCCATGACCGGCTCGTCGCGACGGAAGCTTGAAGTTGCGCCGCTGCAATCCTATTATTAGTAAGAGGGGCGTGATCAAAGCGCCCATGTGGGCACCCTGGCGGTGCCTTTCTTTATTTATGTGACGGTCATCCATGAACGACAGGATTCCGATGACCTCGGGCGGCAGAGAGCGGCTTGAGGAAGAGCTTAAGCGATTGAAGTATGACGAGCGGCCGGCGGTCATCAAAGCGATTGCCGAAGCGCGCGAGCACGGCGACTTGTCCGAAAATGCGGAATATCATGCCGCACGCGAACGTCAGAGCTTTATCGAGGGGCGTGTTCTCGAGCTCGAGGACAAGATTTCCCGTGCGGAAGTCATCGATATCAGCCAGCAAAGCGGCGCCACGGTCAAATTCGGCGCCCAGGTCAAACTGGTCGACGAAGAAACCGACGAAGAGGTCGTCTACCAGGTGGTCGGACCCGAAGAGGCGGATATCCAGCAGGGGCTGCTGTCGGTCACGGCGCCGCTTGGGCGCGCGCTCATCGGGAAGGAAACCGGCGATACCGTCGAGGTGGCCACACCGAGGGGCACCCGCTATTTCGAGGTTCTCGAAGTCGCCTATCCCGGTAAGCTCATCACCCAGTAGCGGAGCAGCCAGCGATGGCTGACCGGTCGTTGTTCGCCGCGGAAGAACAAAGTTCAGGCTGGGCCGCTAAGGCTCCGGACGTCTGGATGCTGGCGGATGATCGTCCCGGCAATGTCAATCAGGCGCTCGGCCTTGCCGAGGCATTGGGCGAACCCTTCACGGTCAAGACCGTTGGCTATGGCCAGCTGGCGCGCCTGCCGAACTGGCTGTTGCCGGCCAACCTCACCGGTTTGACATCCGCGACCCGCGACACCTTGAAAGCACCCTGGCCGAGGCTGGTGATCGGCGCCGGTCGTCGGACTGCGCGCGTCGGGCGGTGGCTGAAGGGGCAGCATCCGGCCTTGTGCCTAGTGCAACTGATGTGGCCCGGAAGCTCTGAAGGCTTCGATCTGATCGCCGTGCCCGAGCATGACCGCATCCCGGACGATCCCGTCCTGATGCGCACGGTCGGCCCGCCGCATCGTCTGACGAAGGAGCGACTTCGGCGCTCCGCAGACGAGATCAAGGGACGCCTCACGGACTTGCCGCGGCCGCATATCGCCTGCCTGATCGGCGGCAGCAGCAAGCATGTCGCGTTCACGCCAGATGATGCACGCTCATTGATCGCCGGCGCCAAGGATCTTGCTGATGAGCGCGGCGGCAGCCTTCTGGTGACCACCAGCCGGCGAACCGGTGTAGCCTGCACGGAAGCGCTCGATGCGGCACTTAAGGCCTTCGGGCGGCCCTACTGGCTCCATCGATGGCAGCCAGCGGGGGAGAACCCCTATCTAGGCATGCTTGGCAGTGCGGATGCGGTTGTCGTCAGCGCCGACTCGGCTTCGATGTGTGCGGAAGCCTGCGCGCCCGGGCGCCCGGTTTTTCTGCATGCGCCCAAGGCGGGCGTGCCCGAGAAGTTCGAGATCTTGCATCGGCGTCTCGCCGAATGCGGCTGTCTTCAACCATTGGGGGCGGCCTGGTTCGACGTCGAAGCCCCGCCGCCCAATCCAGCTGACGCCATCGCCACAGCCATTCACGCGATTTTGGCGGCGAAGAAGGCGGCGAATGGGGTACAGGCGGTAGCGTCCAAAGCCTCGGCATCCTAATGTTCAGAAAATTGCATCGATGGCAGGGAAAACAGAGATGGCGGCACCACGCGCGATCAAACTCTTGATTATCGGCTCCGGCCCCGCCGGCTATACGGCTGCGGTCTATGCGGCGCGGGCCAATCTGGCCCCGGTGTTGGTGCAGGGGCTGCAATCCGGCGGACAGCTCTCGATCACCACGGATGTCGAGAACTATCCGGGCTTCGCCGATGTGATCCAGGGCCCCTGGCTGATGGAGCAGATGGCGGCGCAGGCGGCGAATTGTGGCGCCGAGATCATCAGCGACTTGATCGCGTCCGTGGACTTCAGCGAGGCGCCCTATCGATGCGTCGCCGATGGCGGCGATGTGTTCCTTGCCGACTCGGTCGTGCTGGCGACCGGCGCCCAGGCGCGCTGGCTGGGACTGGAAAGCGAGCAGAAGTTTTCCGGTTTCGGCGTTTCCGCCTGCGCCACCTGCGATGGCTTCTTCTTCCGCGGCAAGCCGGTCGCCGTGGTCGGTGGCGGCAACACCGCGGTCGAGGAAGCGAACTATCTCTCCAAGCTCGCGAGCAAGGTCACCCTGATCCATCGCCGGGACGAGCTGCGCGCTGAAAAGGTGCTGCAGGACCGTCTGTTGAGCAATCCCAAGATCGAGGTGCTCTGGGATCATGTGGTCGAGGAGATCGTCGGCGACGACGAGCCGCTCGGGGTTACCGGCGTACGTGCCAAAAACGTCAAGTCGGGCGAGGAGCGCATGGTCCCGGTCGAGGGCGTTTTCATCGCGATCGGCCACGATCCGGCGACCGCCCTGGTGAAGGGCCAGATCGAGATGGACGATCACGGCTATGTGCTGACCCGGCCGGACAGCACCGCGACCAATATCCCAGGCGTTTTCGCCGCCGGCGACGTTCAGGATCAGATCTATCGTCAGGCCGTGACGGCGGCGGGTACCGGTTGCATGGCGGCGCTCGAGGCCGAGAAATATCTGGCGGACCTTGAAGCTCGGGAGCCGGTGGAAGCACCGGCACTTCAAGCCGCAGCAGGCAGCGACTGAGAACGGAGTTCGAGCCTTGCAGGACTGGGATCGTATCCGCGTGTTTCACGGGGTCGCCGAAGCCGGCAGCTTCACCCGAGCGTCGGAAACACTCAATCTCAGCCAGTCGGCGATCAGCCGGCAGATCGGCGCGCTCGAGGAGGATGTCGGCTCGCCGCTGTTTCATCGCCACGCACGCGGGCTGGTACTGACCGAGCAGGGTGAACTCCTCCTGGAGAGCGCCAAGACCATCGCCAGCAAGATCGCCACCACGTCGAGCCTGCTGAGCGAGAGCAAGGAGAAGCCCTCCGGCGCCCTTCGGGTGACCGCCAATCAGGGCTTCGGGTCGTTCTGGCTGACAAGCCATCTCAAGGAATTTCTCGATCTTTATCCCGAGATCAGGGTCGATCTTCTGGTGCTGGATGCCGAGCTCGATCTCGGCATGCGCGAGGCCGATGTCGCCATCCGGCTGACGCCGCCCAGCAAGCCTGACCTCATCCAGAGAAAGCTCCGGACGGCCCATACCCATCTCTATGCATCGCCGGGTTATCTGGAGACGGCCCCGCCGCTCGAGACAGCCGACGATCTCGATCGGCACCGCCTCATCAATTACGGCACGGGCACGACACCGCCGCCGCCGGTTCCAAGTCTGAATTGGATTCTCGAAGCCGGGCGGGACGAGGACGATCCAAGGTCCCCGCGCAGCCCGGCGCTTTCAATCAATAATGTCTACGGCATGCTGCGTGCTACACAGAAAGGCGCTGGTGTGGCTTCCCTGCCTGACTACCTGGGTTCGATCTCCGGCCGCCTGGTTCGGGTTCTACCGCAACTGGAAGGGCCGGGCTTCGACGTCTACTTCGTTTACCCTGAAGAAATGCGCGCTTCCGCCAGAATAGGCGTCTTCAGAGACTTCCTCATGAGAAAGATGAGCGAGCAGCAGGTCTGGTAACTCAACTGTTGCGCCGAAAACACATGGGCACAATAACGCATAGCAGCTATGCAACCGAGGGCTGGATTTTTGCCGCCCGGCCTTCTAAATAATGCATCGCAGCATGAGGACAGCTTTTGAAGCCGGCCTCGCTGCCCGGACGAAACCCCTTCGGGCTTTTGTCCCTCCTTCAGGCGCGATGCCTGAAGTTTTGAGGATCTTGGATCCTCACGTCTCCCAGACGTTAAGCCTCCCTGATTAGCTCCGCCGGGCCGTCGTGCCCGGCTTTTTTTTGGCGGTTTCTCGCAAAATGCCTAGTTATTAAGCAGTTGTCAGTTATGCATAGATGCTATGCAAAAATGGGTTGGATTCTTCTGAGAAATACGATATATTGCATTGCAGCATGAGATCGCTTCTAGGAGCTGATCCATGTGACCGAGACCAAAGCTCTCTTGCCGAGGTCTCCCCTTCAGGCGCGATGCCTGAAGTTTCGAGAATCGCTGATTCTCCCGTCTTCCAGACGTTAAGCCTCCCTGATTAATTCCGCCGGGCCGTCGTGCCCGGCTCTTTTTTTTGGGGAGTTTCGGCATGCACAAGAAAATGCCGGAAGGTCTCTCGAACTCCCGGCATGGCCGCATCTTACCGATGGCTTGGAAACATCCGAAAAATCACATGAACAGCGGCTCGTCCTGAAGGTCCTTATAAAGGTCGGCCACGAACGCCTCATAGCCGTTATAGAGAAGCGTAGGGATTTTCTTGTCGCCGCCAAGCGGCTTTTCCGTCGCCTGGCTCCAGCGCGGATGCGGGACCTCTGGATTGACGTTGGCCCAGAAACCGTATTCGGCTGCCTGGACTTCCTCCCAGAAACTGACGGGGCGCTCTTCGGTGAAGCTGAAGCGCACGATCGATTTGATCGACTTGAACCCGTATTTCCAGGGGACCGCCAGACGGAGCGGCGCGCCGTTCTGCTTCGGCATCGGCTTGCCGTAAAGACCCGTAGCGATGAAGGCGAGTTCGTTGGTGGCTTCCTCGATGGTGAGCCCTTCGACATAGGGCCAGGGATACCAGAACTGGCCTTGGCCGCTCGCCATGTCCTTGTCGAGAAAGGTTTCCATGCGAACATATTTGGCGCTTGATGTGGGCTTGGCGAAGTCGACCAGCGCCTTCATCGGAAACCCGCTCCAGGGCACTGTCATCGACCAGGCTTCGACGCAGCGGAGGCGATAGATCCTTTCTTCCAGAGGCATCTTGCGGATGAGATCGTCGAAATCGATCTGCATGGCCTCTTCGACATAGCCGTCGATGATCACCGTCCAGGGCCTGATCTTCAGCGCCTGAGCCGCCTGTGAAATCTGCTTATGCGAGCCGAATTCATAGAAATTGTTGTAGGTGGTCGCGAGCTCTTCCGGCGTCAGCTCGGGGAAACGGTCATCGAGCTTGAAGCTGGTGTTGCGGTCGACAGGGTAGAGATCGGCGCTCGGATCCTCCTCCGCGGCGAGGGCCTTGGCGAGCGGAAGAGTGCTGCCCGCAAGGAGCGCGGTTCCGGCGCCGATGCCCTTGAGCAATTCTCGGCGCTGCAGATAGGTGGATTCTGGCGTGACGTCGCTCTCCGGAAGTTCCCAGCCGCGCCGGCGCTTGATGAGCATGGAGTTTCTCGATCCAGTGGATGACGACGCCATTCTAAGCGCTTCTCCTGCCATGGCCAAAGCGGTTTGCGGGGGTTGGCATGCGTTGGCTGCCAAAATCACGTCTTCTTGATCCGACGAGATCGACCCTCAAAGCTTCAGACCGCCTTGATCTGCACATAGCTGCCAGGCGCATCCTCGATCACCTTGAGCTTTCCCTTGCCGGGAACGCGCGCCTTGACCTTGGCGCCCGACTTCCTGCCGATCCAGCCGAACCAGTTGGGCCACCAGGACCCGTCATGGTGGGTCGCCGTTTCCAGCCAGTCCTTCGGGTCGGCCGGGAGTTTTTCATTCAGCCAGAAACCGTATTTTTCCGACGTGGCCGGGTTAATGACCCCGGCGATATGGCCGGAACCGGCAAGCGCGAAGGTGGTGCTACCGCGAAATGTCTGCGTCGCGGCGTAGGTGGAGGCCCAAGGTGCGATGTGGTCTTCCTTGGTCGAGAGCATGTAAACGGGGATGCGGATCTTCCGGAGATCGATAGGGATGCCATCCAGCGTAATGCCGCCTGGTCTGACCAGCTTGTTGTTCTGATAGAATTCGCGGAGATAGAAGCTGTGCATGGCATGCGGCATGCGCGTGCTGTCGGCGTTCCAGTAGAGGAGATCGAACGGGAAGGGCTCCTTGCCGAGAAGGTAGTTGTTGACCACGAAGGACCAGATCAGGTCGTTGGCTCTTAGCATGTTGAAGGTGGTCGCCATTTCGCGGCCGTCCAGATAGCCCTTTTCGGCCATCAATTCGTCCATCGAGGCGAGTTGCTCTTCGTCGATAAAGACCCCGAGTTCGCCCGGATCCTCAAAATCGGTGAGCGCGGTGAAGAAGGTCGCCGCTTTGATGCGCTGGTCCTTCTTTGCGGCCATGTAGGCAAGCGTGGCGGCGAGAAGCGTGCCGCCCAGGCAGTAGCCGATGGCATTGATGTCGGCCTCGCCGGTCGCTTGTTCGATCGCGTCCATGGCCGCCAGCGGGCCTTCGAGCATGTAGTCCTCGAACGACTTGTTGGCGTGCTTCGAGTCCGGGTTGACCCAGGAAATCACGAATACGGTCAGCCCTTGATCGACCGCATATTTGATGAAGCTGTTCTTCGGCTGGAGGTCGAGAATGTAGAACTTGTTGATCCAGGGCGGAATGATCAAAAGAGGACGCTTGTAGACCTTGTCGGTGCTCGGCTCATATTGGATGAGCTGGATGAGATCATTCTGGAAGACGACCTTGCCCGGTGTCGTCGCGATATTCTTGCCCACCTCGAAGGCGTCGGGATCGGTCATGTTGATCGCAAGTCTGCCCTTGCCGCGATCGAGATCGGCGAGCAGATGATTGAAGCCGCGCAGGAGGTTGTCGCCGCCCGTCTCCAGCGTGGCGCGCAGGACCTCCGGGTTGGTCGCCACGAAATTGCTCGGCGCCATCGCGTCGACGAACTGGCGTGTGTAGAAGTCGAGCTTCTGGCGGGTCTTGTCATCCAGGCCATCGATGTCACTCATGACCTCGGCGAGCCAGCGCGCCGTTATCAGATAGGACTGCTTAATAACATTGAAGACGGCGTCGTCATTCCAGGCCGGGTCGCGAAACCGGCGGTCGTCACGGGCCGGCTCGATCACCGGATCGGTCGGATGGCCGAGCATCCGCTTGCTGGTGCTCTGCCAAAGCGTGATGTAGTCCTGCCAGAGCGAAAGCTGTGTCTGGAACAAAGCGTTGGGATTGGCCATCATCTTCGCGGTGAGTTCCAGCACCACGGGCACCAGATTGAGCGGATCCGGTGACTCACTTTTAGCGCTGGCCCCTTTGGCGTTCCTGGCGAAGTCGGCGAGGATTTTCTGGCTGCGCTCGACGATCTGGCCCATCAATTCGAGCTGCTCGCTTCGGTTGCGCACTCCGAAATTTTCTTCGGCCATGGGTTGTTCCTTTACCGACCTCATCGTTAAGATTAAGATTGGCGGCTAAGAACAATGGCGGTCAATACGCATTCTTCGTGAACAGCTCTTCATCCTTTGACGGTATTGGCTCTCCGACCATGGAGATTACGCGGCCCGATCACCGGGGCTTTCGCTTCGCTGCGCCAAGGTCTTGGATCGGCAAAGGGCTGATCGGCCTGGCGCTGATCGGCGGGCTTGGAGCCTGCCAAAAGGCGGACCTCTTCTCAAAAGACGATGCTGTCTCCGATGGCTATCCTTCGCTCCGCTCCGTACCTGCCGAAGCCAGGCCGAGTTCCACGATCGAGGAGCGGCGGGCGATCGTTCGCACGCTGATCGAGGAGCGCGATCAGAGTCGCCGGCAGACAGCGGTCGTTCGCGCGCGAAGCGGGCTCAGCGTCGACCCGGATCCCACTCTGGCGGGCGATGATCCGAGCCCCGAGGAGATCGTTCCCGACGAAATCGGTGGCGACGATCGCGCCTTTCGTCTGCGGCCCGAAGGCGGTGGCAACACCAGCTCGATCTATCGCAACGATTCCCAGTTCGACGACGGCGGCCTCGACGATTTCATTCGTCAGCTCAAACGGGATACCCGAACGCGTGAGACGCTGAGCACGCCTAGGGAGACCAAGGAGTCGTTGGGCGAAGAACCGGTCTTCGAGGAGGCGGATGAGGAGGAGCTGGGCTTCCTTCTTCCTGGGGCCGGCGGAGCTGCTGGCGGGGCGGAAGGGTTTGAACAGCCTTTCCTGCTGGCGGCGTTTGCCCCGAGTCTCGTCACCGAACGCGGCGAAAAGCGCGACGTCGTGATCAGCCTTGCCGCCGCAGAAGACGAGCCGGGGTTCTTTTGCAACTATCTCGGCTGGACTGTCGCCTGGTCCAGCATGTGTGTCGATGATGCGAACGCTGATCAGGAAGACAATCTCGAAGACGACGTCGCCGCCGATCTTGAGCAGGAGTTGCGGCAATCCGAGGATGACGAGCCAAGCGATGCCGGGCGCGCGGAGCGGCCCCGATCGTCATCCTCAAGCCAGGCCGGGCGCGAGCGCGTGGAACGGCGTCTGAGCGAAGAGGATGCGGCGGAAGCCATCGAGGATGCAGGCGATGCGGTGCTTGCCCCTGTGACGAGTTCGCTCGAAAAGCTTCGTGATTTCATTCGCAACCGGGGTTCCGAAGGGGGCGCGTCGTCGCCAGAGGAGCGAAGGCCGTCTTTGCGCGCGCGCAGCCCCGCGGCCGAGGATGCAGCGCTGGATCGTCCGCCGACGCCGGAGAGGCGGCCCAAGCAGCGGCTGGATATCACCGTCGTGGACAAAGGCGAGACCTTCGAGTTCAACCGCACGCCGCGTCCGGCGTTCAAGCCGACGCCTGATGAACCGGTGATCGAGAAAGCGAACCTCGAGCCGTCCCAACCACCAGAGGTGATCGAGCGTTCCGATCCGCCGCCAGAACCTCGCCTTCGGCCGGAAGATCTCCTGGCCGAACTGAAAGGGCCTGGAACCGGCGCGAACCAGCAGACCGCTGCGGACGAGGGGAGGGACAGCCGCGCGCTCGCGCTTGCCTCGACGACTCAGGCGCTCGAAATCGAGGCAGCTAGCAAGGTGCCGACCCCATCAACCGATCTCTCCCCGGATCGCGCAAACGATATGGCGGCAAGGACGCCTGCGGCAGCGCCGGAAACGCCGGCGCCTTCAGCCGTTTCGAATCTTACGCCCGATCCCGATCCCGAGGTCGTCGTTCCCATACCTCCGGCTGAAACGACGGCTATGGTCATTCGCTTCGAGCCCGAGACGCCAGGACTGCCAAGCGGTCTTGGGCCGGAACTCGCTGCCGTGCTCGAAGAGGCGCGCGCCCAGGGGTGGAAAGTCCACATCATCGGCGAGGCGAGCACCAATCATCTGGCGAGGCGGCGAGCGACCGATGTCGGTGCGGCACTGGTTCAACTCGGCGCCACGGTCGAAATTCTCGAATATGACCATGACGCCATCAGCAATGCCGATCAGGTGAGGCTCGTTCTTCGGCCAGCGTCCCCGGATCCGCTGGTGCGGTCTAAAGAGCCGTCGGTGATCGTCAAGTAAACGACCCCGTCGAACGGTTGCCGATGGAGACGCGACATCCTGATGGATTGGCATCCGGCCAACTTGTGCTAAACATCGGCCAGACTTCATCGATTGAAGGACGATCGTCCATGCGCGAGCCGCAATTTCATCGGATCCGGCGCCTGCCGCCTTACGTGTTCAGTGAAGTGAATGCGATGAAAGCATCGGCGCGTGCAGCCGGTCATGACATCATCGACTTCGGCATGGGCAATCCCGATCAGCCGGCGTCGAATGCCGTCGTCGAAAAGCTGATCGAAACGATCCGTGATCCCAAGACCCATCGCTATTCGACCTCGCGCGGTATTCAGGGTCTGCGCCGCGCCCAGGCTGCCTATTACGGCAGGCGATTCGGCGTGTCGCTCGATCCTGATACCGAGATCATCGCCACGCTGGGTTCGAAAGAGGGGCTCGCGAACCTAGCCCAGGCGATCACCGCGCCCGGCGATGTGATCCTTGCGCCGAACCCTTCCTATCCGATCCATGCCTATGGCTTCATCATCGCCGGCGCCTCTATTCGTCACGTGCCGATGACGCCGGAGACGGATCTCATGCGCGAGCTGGCCCATGCGGTTCAGCATTCCGTGCCTGTCCCCACCGCCATGGTCCTGAACTTCCCGTCCAATCCGACCGCACTCACCGTCGATCTCGACTTCTATAAGGAAGTCGTCGCGTTTGCGAAGAAGCATGAGATTTTCATCCTTTCGGATCTGGCATATGCCGAAATCTATTTCGACGATCCGCCTCCCTCGATCCTCCAGGTGGAAGGCGCCAAGGACGTTGCTGTCGAATTCACGTCGCTCAGCAAGACCTACAACATGCCGGGTTGGCGCATGGGTTTCGCCGCCGGCAATCAAACCCTGATCGCGGCGCTGGCGCGCATCAAATCCTATCTCGACTATGGTGCGTTCACCCCCATTCAGGTTGCTGCAACCGAGGCGTTGAACGGTGATCAGGGCAGCATCGATCAGACGAGAAAACGCTACCGTGAACGCCGCGACGTGCTCGTTCAAGGCCTTGCCGCCGCCGGCTGGCCTGTGCCGTCACCGCCTGCGACCATGTTCGTCTGGGCGCCCATCCCTGAGCGCTTCCACAATCTGGGATCGCTCGAATTCTCCAAGCTGCTTTTGACTGAAGCGGAGGTCGCCGTGGCGCCGGGCATCGGTTTTGGCGAATATGGCGAAGGCTATGTCCGCCTTGGCCTGGTTGAAAACCGTCACCGCATCCGTCAGGCGGTGCGCAATATCAAATCTTTCCTCGCCCGCGGGACCGATGCCGGTCTGGCCAAGCAAGCGGTGGCGTAACAGCATGACTTCCTCTCTCAATCTCGGCATTGCCGGTCTCGGAACGGTTGGCGCCGGCGTGGTCGAACTTCTGCGGCAGAACGGCGAGCTGCTCGGCGAACGTGCCGGGCGGAAGATCGTCATCAAGGCGGTGTCCGCCCGCGATCGCTATCGGGACCGTGGCTTTTCACTCGAGTCCATGCGCTGGCACGAGGACCCCATGGCGCTGGCGGTCGATCCCGAGATCGACGCCGTGCTCGAGCTGATCGGCGGCTCCGAGGGCGTCGCCCTCGATCTGACGCGGGCAGCCCTCTCATCGGGCAAATCCGTGATCACCGCCAACAAAGCGCTTCTTGCCCATCACGGCGCCGAACTTGCCGCACTCGCCGAGGCGAATGGCGTCACCATCGGCTATGAAGCGGCGGTCGCCGGCGGCATTCCGATCGTCAAGGCGTTGCGCGAAGGGCTCGCCGGCAATCGCATCGCCAGGGTCTACGGCATCCTGAACGGCACCTGCAACTACATCCTGACCACCATGCGCGAGACCGGCCGCGACTTCGAGGACGTGCTCGCCGAGGCGCAGAAGCTGGGCTACGCCGAAGCCGATCCGACCTTCGACATCGACGGCATCGACGCCGCTCACAAGCTGGCGCTCCTCGCCTCGCTCGCCTTTGGCTGCCCGCCGAATTTCGATGCCGTCCATATCGAGGGCATTCGCCATATCAGCGCCGAGGACATTGCGTTCGCCAGCGAAATGGGCTACCGCATCAAGCTGCTCGGCGTTGCCCGCAGGACCGACTATGGGTTGGAGCAGCGCGTGCATCCCACGATGGTCAGGACCGGCACGCCGATCAGCCAGATCGAAGGCGTGTTCAACGCCGTGGTCGCGGATGGCGACCAGGTCGACACGACGCTTCATTCCGGTCGAGGGGCTGGCGGCGGGCCGACGGCAAGCGCTGTGGTTTCCGATATTGCCGATCTCGCCCGCGGCGCCGTGCCGCCGGTGTTCACCCTGCCGGTCGAGCGCCTGACGCGCCTGCCGGCAGCCCATATGGGACGGCATCATGGCGCCTATTACATCCGTTTGATGGTGCTGGATCAGCCGGGTGTGCTCGCCGATGTCTCAGCGATGATGCGCGATCACAATGTCTCGATCGAAGCCTTGATCCAGCGCGCGCGCAAACCGGGTGAGGCGGTGCCTATCGTGCTCACCACCCATGAGACGACGGAAGCCGACATGGCCGATGTGCTGGCGCGCATCAATAAGCTTGATGCCGTGCTCGAAGCGCCGCGCATGATTCGCATCGAAGACCTGTAATCAGCGTCCCGTAGGAAAGCCAATCTTCCTCGAATACCAGTGGAGACGAACGCATCATGACCACATACCAAAGCGAAGATCGCAACTTCGCCCTGGAGGCCGTACGGGTCACCGAAGTCGCGGCGATCGCCAGCATGCGCTGGATGGGCCGCGGCGATGAGAAGGCCGCCGATCAGGCCGCTGTGGACGCGATGCGCTCGGCGCTCAACGTGCTCGACATCGACGGCACGGTCGTGATCGGCGAGGGGGAGCGGGACGAAGCGCCCATGCTCTATATCGGCGAGAAGGTCGGCACCGGCAAAGGCTCGAAGGTCGATATCGCTCTCGATCCGCTGGAGGGCACCACCATCACCGCCACCGGCGGTCCGAACTCCATCGCCTGCATCGCCTTTGCCGCGGAGGGCGGCTTTTTAAACGCACCGGACACCTATATGGACAAGATCGCGGTGGGTGGCGGTCTGCCGGATGGGCTCCTCGATATCCAGGCGCCGCCGGCAGAAAATCTTGGCCGGCTCGCCGAAGCCAGGCAGTGTGATGTGAACGATTTGGTCGTCCTGATCCTCGATCGCCCGCGCCATCAAGAGCTGATCGCCGCCGTGCGCGCAACCGGCGCCCGTATCCGGCTGATCGGCGATGG
Organism: Pseudomonadota bacterium; assembly: GCA_039197065.1. Taxonomy (GTDB): domain Bacteria; phylum Pseudomonadota; class Alphaproteobacteria; order Geminicoccales; family Geminicoccaceae; genus JANQPX01. The sequence goes on from JBCCUL010000001.1 coordinate 463,666, forward strand.
CGATGTCGCCGGCGTGATCGCGACCTCGCGTGCGAATAGCGGGATCGACATTTATATGGGCAGTGGCGGTGCGCCTGAAGGCGTGCTTGCGGCTGCAGCACTCCGCTCGATCGGCGGTCAGATGCAGGGCAAGCTGATGTTCCGCAACGAGGAAGAAAAGGCGAGAGCGAAGCGCATGGGGGTCGAAGACCTGGAACGGGTCTACAACCTCCATGACCTCGCCAGCGGCGACGTGATGTTTGCGGCAACCGGCGTGACGGACGGCACCATGCTCAAAGGCGTGCGCCGCATCCCGGGCGGCCTCACCACCGACAGCATCGTGATGCGCTCCAAGACCGGCACCGTGCGCCAGGTTACGGCCGAGCATCACCTCGAACGCAAGCTCGAAGTGGTCCCCCATTTCAACCGGGCGTAAGCCACGCCAGGCTTTGCCTGTAGCCAGCCAAGAAAGGGGAGCTGTCGGACTGATGGCGGAGGGGGCGCATCAACTTGACGAGCAGGGGGGCTTGTTCCAGCCGGCCCCAACGGGGGCTGCGGCCCCAACGGTCGCGCCGGTTCTGGAACAGTCCTTCAGCGCTCGAAGCTGGCGGCTCCGGCCCGTGGATGAAAGGGTGGCGCTGGCGCTCGGTCAGCGCTTCGATCTCCCGGAGATCGTCGGGCGCATTCTGGTCGCGCGCGGCTTTGGCCTGGACGAGGCGCCGGGGTTTCTCGAACCGCGCCTGAAGGATTTTCTCCCTGATCCATCCCATCTCAAGGGGCTGGACGTCGCCGTCGAGCGGCTGGTTCAGGCGATCGAGGATCAAGAGCCCATCGGCATCATCGCCGACTACGACGTCGACGGCGCCACCTCCTGCGCCCTCCTCACCCGCCACCTCCGCGCCCACGGGGCGAGCGTTGACTTCGACGTGCCGGACCGGCTGGAGGAGGGCTATGGACCTAACGCCAAGGCCTTCGCGCGGTTGGAAGAGCAAGGCTGCCAGCTGGTGGTCGTCCTGGATGCGGGCACGACCGCCTTCGAGCCTCTGGAAGAGGCGGCGGCCAACGGCCATGAGGTCATCGTGGTCGATCATCACGCGGCGGAAGAGCGTCTGCCGGAAGCGCTGGCCGTGATCAATCCCAACCGGCTGGACCAGGAAAGCCCGCTCGGCGATCTCGCGGCGGTCGGCGTCACCTTCATGCTGTGCGTCGCCCTGAACCGCGCCTTGCGCCAAAAAAACCAGCGCGTCGCCGCCGGCGACCCCGACTTGCGGCAATGGCTAGATCTGGTGGCGCTCGGCACGGTCTGCGATCTGGTGCCGCTGACCGGCCTGAACCGGGCGTTCGTCGCCCAGGGGGTCAAGGTTGCAGCTAGGGCGAGCAATCCAGGCCTGAAAGCGCTCGCTGCGGCTGCCAAGCTGGATGAAGCGCCTGATGCTGGGAAATTCGGCTTCGTGCTCGGCCCGCGCATCAATGCTGGCGGCCGCACCGGCCAATCGGAACTCGGCGCCAGGCTCCTGACCGAGGAGGATCCGGCGACCGTCGCCACCATCGCCGCACAGATGGATGCGCTCAATCACGAACGCCGGCGCATCGAAAAGAACGTGCTGACTGCCGCCGAGCAACAACTCCAGTCAACTTTGTCGGACGCTCCGACCCTGGTGGCGGCGGGGGAGGGGTGGTCGCCAGGGGTTGTCGGCGTGGTCGCTTCGCGTCTGGTGGAACGCTATCACCGGCCGGCGGTGGTGATCGGGCTGGACGGCGACGCTGGCAAGGGGTCGGGACGATCGATTAAGGGGTTCGATCTCGGCAGTGCGGTCATTGCTGCCCGCCAGGAGGGGATTCTGACCCAGGGCGGCGGCCATCCGATGGCGGCGGGGCTCAGCATCGAAGCCGGCAATGTCGAGCGGTTCAAGACGTTTCTGATGGAGCGCATGGCTGCCACCCTCGGCCCCGGTCTTCCGAAACCGGCCGAGCTCCTGCTGGATGCCGATCTCGAAGTTCAGAGCCTGACCATCGGCCTTGGCGAAGCCCTCGAACGCCTCGCACCCTTTGGCCGCGGCAACAGCGAGCCGCGTCTCTTGATCCGAAATGCGACGCTGCATCAGGTTAGGCGGATCGGGGACAATCATGTGGATGCCTGGCTCGCCGACCCGTCGGGCGCTCGTGTCCGTGCGGTCGCTTTCCGTATCGCTGATCAGCCTCTGGGGCAGGCGCTGCTCGGCGGTGAAGGCCGGACCTTCCAACTCGCAGGCCGTCTTAAGATCGATAGCTGGCAGGGCCGGCGGCGCCCCAGTTTCCAAATCGAAGACGCGGCACCTGCCTGATCGCCGCCGACCCTATTGATTTTGCCGCCTCAGCCCTTTAAATGCATATCCACGATGTCCCCATCGTCTAGCGGTTAGGACACCACCCTTTCAAGGTGGAGACACGGGTTCGATTCCCGTTGGGGATGCCACTTTCCAAAATCACTGAAACGATCGACGCCGATCCTGCATATCCTGGCGATCGATGATCAGCTTCGATAACAATCTGCGGCCAGCAGCAATTCGGTCAGCTGGTGATAACGCTGGCCGTCGAGACCCGTCAGATCCTTGATTCGCTCGACCCTGTTGTAAACGGTATTGGGGTGATTGCCGAGCAGGCGCGCCGCTTTTTGGATGTTCATGTCGGCGTCTGCGATGGCGCGCAATGTCTGGACCAGCGCCCCGGATGATCGGGCATCCGCGCCGATGAAGGCGTCGATCCAGTCAGGCGATGCTGATTGCACATATTCAGCGCCACGGTGAACCAGAAGAGCGCGGATCGGCAGTTCGGCGAACGAGACCACGCGTTCGGCGACGCTCGCAAACTCGAGCGCAATGGTCGCTTCCTGCAGCGCCTTCGGGATGAAGGAGGTCGAGGGGTGATCGGCGCTGATGCCGATGAGAACGGCCGGGCCGAGCATCTGGAAGATCGAGGCAAGGCGCTCGGCGAGATCGGCTTCGGCGTCCGTCCATCCGGACTGACGGCGGCTGGCGGACAGCACAGCGACCACGAGATTGCCGCGGATGCCGCCGAGCGCTCTGATGGAGGTGGCTGCCACGGCGTCCGATAGGGAATCGACGATACGCTGGGCGCGCGCATCGCTCTCCATTTCGGACGGGTTGGCGGACTGGGCGATCACCACGGCATAGGCTTGGCGCTGCTCCAGATAGCCGGCGCGCTTCAAGAGCCGCGTCACGCGGCCATCGGATTCGTCATAGCCGCTGAGCAGAATATTCAGGAGTTCCGTGCGCAGGTCGCCCGCGGCTTCAGCAAGCTTGCGCGTTTCCTCGACATAAGCCGATGTCGCGATCGTGCTGATCATGTTGGTGTACTCGATCGCGAAATCGGCGACCGCGGAGACCGTCTGCTCCTGGTCCTCCATGCCGATCGCCACCGCGGCGTCCCGCATCCAGCGCGACAGGACCCGGTGGCCGCAGCGATAGGCGTGCAGCGTCACCTCAAGGGGGAAATGCTGCTCCGCACGCATCCTGGCGTGCTGGTCGACAAAGGTGAAATCACCGATCTCACCGCCACCCATCAGTCGCTGAAGCTCGCTCACATGCTCGCCGATATGTTGAGCGAATTCAGGCAGGATCGCCGGATTGGCCGAGCTCTGAAAGGCCGGCACCTCCGCCAGGATCGTGTCGCGCAGCGCAGCGCCCGCCTTGTCCATCGAGCCCTTGAGAATGCCGGCGACCTCTGGAACGATGCCGGTTCTCGAAAGCGCATCCATGGCCTGGCGAATGGCTCTTTGCTCGTACAAGCTGCCAGACGCTGATTGTGGACTCTTCACATTCATACTGCAGATTCTAGGCGTATTCTCGCCATGTGCAAGCGATTGGCATGTTGATAGTGATCAATCCTGTTGTTGTTCACGACGTAATCTAAGGGAGAATCACGATGGCAAAATACCTGTTCGTCTATCACAGCAATGGCGTCTCGCATCCCACGGACCCGGACCAGGTCAAGGAGGCCATGGACGCCTGGGGGGCCTGGTTCGGCTCCATGGGCGCTGCGGTCATCGACGGCGGCAACCCGGTCGGCCAGTCGAGCACGGTCAGGCCCGATGGCTCGCTGGAGAGCGGCGGCGGCCCCAACCCGGCCAGCGGCTACAGCCTGATCGAGGCATCCAGCCTGGAAGACGCGCATCAGAAAGCCAGAGGCTGCCCCTTGCTGCAGGCTGGTGGCACGATCGAGATCGCCCAGGCCATGGATATGTAGCAGTCATGGCGACGAGCTGGGTCGCGGTGCCTCTGCGACCCGGCCTCGCCCATCGACGTCGTCGGCAAGGGGAGAAAGATGTCGTACGTTGATGGTAATAGACAGGCTCTCTTTTGGGAGCTCTTCAGATTTTAGGGAGATATCGGATGACCGAGGCGGAACGGCTTGAACAGGAGATTATGGAAAAGTCGCAGCAGCTGGCGGCGCTTCGCCAGGCTGAGGCGGATAGCGAGGTTGGCGATTACCGTTTTCGGACCCTGGATGGCGAGGTTACGCTCTCCAGCCTTTTCGGTGGCCGCGAGCGTTTGCTGATGATCCACAATATGGGGCAGGGGTGCCGCTACTGCACTCTTTGGGCCGATGGCATCAACGGCGTGCTCGACCATCTGGAAGATGCCATGGCGGTGGCGCTGGTCTCGAAGGACCCGCCTGAGACCCAACGGCGCATCGCGCTCGACCGCGGCTGGCGCTTTCGGATCGCGTCCCATGGCGGCGGCGCTTATATGGCCGAGCAATGTTCAGCCGGCGGCCATGCCAATTATCCAGGCGCAGCTGTTTATCAGCAAAAGGATGGCAAGATCATACGCCGCGGGCGCACGGCCTTCGGGCCGGGTGATCTGTATTCGCCTGTCTGGCATTTTCTTGCTCTGGCCGGCCTTGGCGAGCAGGACTGGACGCCACAGTTCCACTATTGGCGCCGGCCTGATCAGCTCGATGACGGCGGCCAGAACCTGCGCGACTAGAGCGGAACCTTCAAAGAGCTTGCTGCGGTAAAGGAGGCCTAAAGCGCGGCTTCTCCAATCCGCTCGACGCGCCTATCTGTGCAGCCTGTCTTGGCGCTGATCCCGACGCTGCTATCATGCCCCGAAACCGACGGCACCGTCGGCGGCTTGAAACAGGGAGCAGCATTTTGGCCGAAGCTCGAAAAGTCATCATCACCTGTGCGGTGACCGGTTCGATCCATACACCTTCCATGTCGCCGCATCTGCCGGTGACGGCGGAGGAGATTGCGGATGCGGCGATCGGGGCTGCGGAGGCGGGTGCGGCGATCGTGCATTTGCATGCGCGCGATCCGGAAACCGGGCGGCCCGATCAGACGCCCGAAGCCTTTCAGAAGTTCCTGCCGGTGATCAAGCAGCGTTCCGGCGTCGTGGTCAATCTGACCACCGGCGGTGCGCCCACGATGACCGTGGAGGAGCGGGTGAAACCGGCGGCGGCCCTCAAGCCGGAGGTCGCTTCCCTCAATATGGGCTCGATGAATTTCGGTCTGTTTCCGATGCTGAACCGCTTCAAGGAATTCAAGCATGACTGGGAGCGAAAGCACCTCGAAGGCAGTCGCGATCTGGTGTTCAAGAACACCTATGCCGACATCGAATATGTGCTGAAAAGCTGCGCCGAGAACGACACGCGCTTCGAGTTCGAGTGCTATGACATCAGCCACCTCTACAATCTCGCCCATTTTCTCGATCGCGGTCTGGTGAAGCCGCCGCTCTTCGTGCAGAGCGTGTTCGGCATTCTCGGCGGTATCGGCCCGCATCCCGAGGATGTCCAGCATATGAAGCGGACGGCGGATCGGCTCTTCGGGGATCAGTATCGCTGGTCCGTGCTCGGCGCCGGGCGTCATCAGCTGCCGATCGCCGCGATGTCCGCGGCCATGGGCGGCAATGTCCGGGTTGGGCTTGAGGACAGTCTCTGGCTGGGCGCCGGCAAGCTTGCGGAAAGCAACGCCGCCCAGGTCGAGAGTGCGAGAAAGATCATCGAAGGCCTGGGCCTTGCCGTCGCCAAGCCCGAGGATGCGCGAGAAATCCTGGCGCTGAAGGGCGGGGATCAGGTCGGCTTTTGATCACTCGTCTCGGTGATCGATCGCTCCGGCGAAGGTGATAACAGCGTCACGAAAGGAGGAGGTCAGGTGACGCGTTGAGCCTGCCGGCCGCTCTCCCGGCCAAGACTATGGCGGAGCAGATCCAGCTTCTGGTCATGGCGGTTTCTTTCCAGCCAGTGGTCGATCCAGCGGGTTGTTTCGCTGGCCTTTGCCGGCGGGGCGAACTGGCTGCCCTGCATATGGATACAGCCGAGGTCCAGGAGATGGGTGCGTTGCTCGGCATTGTCGATGTCGGTCGCGACCGGGATGATGCCGAGATTGTCGGCGATGGCCAGGATCGATTTCACGATGGCGGCATTGGAAGCGCCTTTGGTCATCCCGGATGTGAAGCCGCCATGAATTTTCAGGAGATCGATCGGCAGATTGCGTAGCTGCTTCAGCGATGATGAGCCGCCGCCGAAGTCATCGATCGCGATCCGGATCCGCCGCTGATGGAGACGGCTGAACACGCCGGCTTCGATGAGTTCGGGCTGGAGCGCGCTTTCCCGAAGCTCGACGGTGAGGCTGGCCGGATCCAAGCCGATCTGCACCATGATGCGCTCGAGCGTATCCGGCAGGTTCTGCGCATGCAGGAGCGGCGTCGGCAGATCGATGGAGAGGCCGATCGCCGGCGCCAGGCCGAGATCCCGCCATGCCGCCAGCTGTTCCGATGCGGCTTGCAGGCCCCATTCCAGGAGGCAGCGCAGGAAGGGTGAATTCAGCATATCGGGAAGAAAGTCGTCGGCGCTGAGGTCACCGCGCTCCGGGTGACGCCAGTGGATCATGGCTTCCAGGGTCTGGATGGAAAGATCGTCGGCGCGCAGGATCGGCTGATAGAGAATGTCGAACTGTTCGCCGTTCAGCGCATCATACAGGCTGGCGTCCGAGGCGGGCTGACCGAGGCGCCGTCGGCTGGGCAGGCCGGGATGGTAGCGCTGCCAGGTGCCGCGTCCCGATTGCTTGGCGCGATAAAGCGCGAGGTCGGCATTGTTGATCAGTTCCTCCGCCGGGCTTCGATCCTGCGGAAAGGCGGTGATGCCGATACTGGCGCCGATCTGGATCTCCTGCCCTTCGATGGTGATCGGTCTGCCGATCGTCTCGATAATGCGCTTCGCCAGCTGGTTGATGTCGCTGGAATGGCGATAGCTGCGCGCCAGGATGGCGAACTCATCCCCGCCGAAGCGCGCCACCAGATCAGTCTTGCGCAGACAGCCCTGCAGCCGTCTTCCGACCTCGATCAGCAGGCGATCGCCGCAGTCATGACCAAAATTATCGTTGACCTCTTTGAAGCGATCGAGATCGAGAAACATCACGGCGAGCGGACGGCCCGTGAGCTCCGCCTCGACATGGGCGCGCTGCAGCTGTTCCTCATAAGCCATGCGGTTGGCAAGGCCGGTCAGTCCGTCATGATGGGCGCGATAGGCGGTTTGCAGCTCCGTCCGCTTTCGGACCGTGATGTCGCGAAAGATGCCGACGATGCGCTTTGCCGAGCGCCCCGGGCTCGCCTCGACGCCGCTTGCCCGCCAGTCGATCCAGATCGAGGCTCGTCCCGGCGTCAGGAGCTCCTGTTCGCAGACCAATGAGGGGATCTTGCCCGTGCTGAGATCATTCAGCCCTTTCGAGAAGCGCTCCCAATCGGCCTCCGGCACCAGGCGCTGCCAGAAATCGATGCTGTCCGGCAGATCGTTGCCGCCGAAACCGAGAATCGTGCAGGCCTGCGGGCTCAAGAAGAGTTCGCCGGTTTCGACGTTCCAGTCCCAGAGACCTTCGCGCGCGCCCTCTAAAGCCAGACGAAGCCTGGCTTCGCTTTGCTGCAGCTGGCCAAGGGCGGCATTGCGTTCGGTGACGTCGATCAGAACGGCGAGGCTTTTGATCACATGTCCCTGCTCGTCACGCTCCGAGGTTACCGACAGCAGCGCATCGAAGGTCTCGCCATTTTTCCTGACCATCCGGCAGGGAACATCGCGGATGGATCCTTTTTGCCGAAAGTCCGGCAGAACATCCCGGTCCAGGCGTTCTCTGGTTTCGGGCGTCATGAATTCGACCGAGCGGCGTCCGAGCACCTCCTTCTTCCTGTAGCCCATGGTCGCGAGCCAGTAGCGGGTTACCGAAAGCAGCCGGCCGTCGGCATCGACCGAGTAGAGAAGGGCGGGGGTCTCTTCATAGAGACGCCGGACCTGCTCGTTGCTGGCCTTGAGCGCGAGCTCGATCCGCTTTCGGCGAGTGATGTCGGATGTGGTGCCGACCGCTCTGACCGCGCGACCGAGGTGATCGCGCTCGACCACCTTGCCGCGATCGAGGATCCAGATGTGATCGCCGCTTTCCGTGCGCAGCCGGTGTTCGCTCTCATAGAGATCGCTCTGGCCTTCGATATGCGCGTGGAACGCCTTGAGCGCGCGGGCGCGGTCATCGGAGTGAATGAGCATCCAGCGTTTCTTCACCGAGATGGTCATCTCGGTCCCGGCGCGACCGAGCATTTCGGCAAGGCGCTTGCTGAAATAGATGCGCTCGTCCTTCAGTTTCCAGTCCCAAAGGCCGTCATTGGCGCCTTCGAGCGCGAAGGCGAGGCGCTGGCGATTGGCATTGAGCTTTTCATAGGCGAGACCGAGCGCCGTGGTCGTGACCTCCACCTGCTGCTCAAGCTCGCCATAGGCCCGGCGGAGATAGTCCTCATTCATCCGACGGCGCTCGATCTCGGATTTGAGGTCGCTGTTTTCCTCGGCCAGATCGATGGTGTGATCAACCATCCTGCTTGGCGGGCCCGACCAGAGCAGCGTCGTCACCGCCACATTGATGGCGCCGGCCATGAGCTCGGTCGCCGCCTGCAGGCTCTGCATGGGATCGCCGTGGAGAAGGAAGGCGGTCACATGGGTCAGGCCGCAGACCAGAGGAAGAAGGCTGAGTAGGATCGCAGCGAGACGGGTTGCGGGGCCGCGACGGTAGAGGAGAAGCGCTGCGATAAGGAGAGGGGTCAGGAAATAAGCCAGCGCCGTCCAGCTATCGCTCAGGACATGCATCAAGGCACTGCATCCCCGGAGGACCGCAATTGGTCATGGCCGATGAAAGCGAAAGCGATCAGGGCGAAGCCCCGAAGCCAAGCCATGGGACAACCTCTACGAAAATTGATCTCTAGAATGACCAAAAAGGAGATAAAGTCAAACAATTATTTTATTTAAAGTTGAAAATTGAGTGACTCGACGAGCTTGCCTGAGGGGCGCTGCCTGCGGTGGGTATCTCACTGAAACAGTGCTTGTCCCGTATGGCATCCCCGTCGAGGGCGATCTTTCGCATCACCACACCTACCGGGGCCGAGCGTCCGAGACGCGATGACCACGTCATGGGATCTCGCTGACAATGGAATGGCCGGAGTTCGCAAGTATCTCTGCAAATCTCTGCAGATGTGTGGGCTAGTTCACAACAAAGATGTTTGTTGGTGCGTAGACTGCTGGCGAAGCATTGGACATTCGGCGGCTAAACTTCGTGAAGTCGGCCGTTCCAAGGTCGGCGCGCTGCCGAATCGAGATTGATTGGGAAAAGATGATGGACAACAGCATCGATCTGAAGAAGCACGTATTATCGACATATCTAACGCTAAGGGTCGGTCTGGCCGGCGCAGCTATTTTCCTCCCGTTTTTCCTATGGTGGGGAGGGCATTATCTATTCGATGTCCAACTGAAAAAATCGATGAGCGCCTATTATCATGAGGAAGGCCTATTACGCGATGTCTTCGTCGGTATTCTCATGATGGTCGCAGCGTTTCTCTATTTATACAAAGGATTTACGCAGCGGGAGAACATCGCCTTAAATCTGGCAGGTCTCTTCCTGGCCGTGGTCGCTCTTGTCCCGACGGCGAAACCCGGCATTGACGTCGGGCAGTTCACCCTGCATGGCGCATCTGCGCTCTTCTTCTTTCTCGCGATCGGCTATGTCGCTCTCTTCAGAGCCAACGACACCTTGCCGCTGATGAAAGATAGGGTGAAAGCCAAGCGGTTCGCTTGGATCTACAGGATCGTTGGCGCAGCGATGATCGCTTCTCCCCTCATTGCTTTCGTGCTTGTCCTGCTTTTCGGTACAACCGAGCAGGGCGGCTCGTCCTGGGTCTTCTTCTTCGAGGCCGTCAGCGTCGTGGTGTTTGGTCTTTATTGGATCTTCAAGACGCTCGAAGTTCAGCATACACACGCCGAACAGCGCGCTCTCGAAGGCAGCCTTCGCGTCGCCCCGGCACAGTCGTCCGAACTCTTCAAGGCCGCGCAGGTCGAGCCAGCTTCATAGTGGAATAGGCGACAGGCCAGGGGCTCAGTGAACTGAAGCGTGCTTCAGGAAGCTGTTGCGATCTGCGGATTTCAGGCGCATCTCCAGTTCCTGGCCTTCGCGCATCAGCGTCAGCGGAATTTCGACGCCGGCCTCGCCCTGGGCCCAGACTTTGCGCCACATGTCGGCGAGATCCTCGACGTCTTCATCGCCGACGCGCAGCACCACGTCGGCGACCTCGATGCCGGCCTGGTCGGCGGGGCCGTCCTTGGCGAGGCCGACGACGAACACATTGTCGTCGCTGCCATCTGCGGTGAACATGCCGAGCCAGGGGCGGGGTGGCCGCTGGGCCCGACCGAAGCGCATGAGGTCGTCGAGAATGGGGGGCAGTAGATCGACGGGCACGATCATGTTGCCGTCTGCTGTCGCATCCTCGTCGCCATCGCCGCTTGAATGCTGGATCAGGAGGGAGCCTACGCCGATCAGCCGCCCGTCGGTGCCGATGCAGGCCGCACCGCCCCAATTGGGATGGGCGGGTGTGGTGAAGAGAGCCTCGTCGATCAGATATTCCCAGTAGCCGGCAAACTCTCGCTTGGCGATCACCTCGGCCTCGAGCGCCGAGGATCGCCCTTCATGTCCTGCGATGATCACCTTGCTGCCTGACCGGACGTCCTTGACGGATCCGAACGGCAGAGGCTGGACGTCGAGGCGGGCGAGCGCCTGTACCAGGCCAAACCCCGAGGCCTGGTCATAGCCGACGACATGGGCTTGAGCGACCTGACCATCATTGGTGGCGAGCCAGATCGACTCCGCCTCGGTGATGAGATAGCCGATTGTGAGCACCAGGCCGTTGTCGCTGATGACGACGCCGCTGCCGGCGCGCTCCGTGCCCAGAACCTGTGCTGTGAAGGCGTCTTCCGGCACTTCCGCACGCAGCGAGACGATGGCCTTCAGCATTTGGTCGAGATCGAACCCATAATCCGCGGCCTTCGGGCGCGCTTCCTTGGGTATCAACCCATCCTTCGATCTGTCCACCAGCACCTCTCTGTCTAAACCATTGTCTGTAGGGTGTCACAAAGGCGGGCGGTAACGTCAAGGGGGATCAAGCCTGCAGCTCGTGCAAACATACGTTTCATAAGCTCTGCGGGCGAAAGGCCGTGATCGCAGCTGGAAATCGGCGCATGCGGCGCTTTTCAGAAGGGCGGAGCGTCTTCAACAGCCTTTGTCAGTTCGGATTGCCGGGTCTGACGATCGCGCCTTCGGAGCGGGCGAGCACGTCGACGGCGCGATGCACATTGGCGGATCTGGGCATCTCGCCCCTTTGCATGAGTATCTCGATTTCAGCGCCGTATTGGTCGACGATTTCTTCGCCGAAGCGTGAACGGATGCCGCTGCCGATCAGGAGTTCCTGCCGGCGGGCGAAGCTGATCTGACTTTGACGCCCTGCGAGCCCCTGAGGATCGATATACTCCTGGCGGTCGCCGACGATGAAATAGTCGAAGCCTTTATCCTCGGTCAGCTCGGCGGCTCGATAGAGGAGGTAGAGATCCACGGTCTTTCGCGTCGTGATCCCATTGCCGTTGAAGCTGATGAGATACTGATCCTGGCCGGTCTCCTCTTGGGTGTAGCCAAAACCACCAGCATCTGCGGCCGCCACATAAGGTGTCGGTTTTGCGCAGGCGGCCAATGCCATCAGCGCCATCATAGCGGCCGGCAATGTCAGGCGATGCATGATGAAAATCCCTTCGTTCAGAATAGTGTTTGCTCGCGATCACGCCACTGCCGGCACTCAGTCTCTGGACGTCGGTGTCAGCTCGAGCGTCTTACGCTCGCCGTTTCTCAGCACGACCAGATTGATGGGCTGACCGACTTTCAGGCCATCGAGAGCGTGTGAATAATCATAGATGTTACCAATCTTGCTGCCGGCGATCTCGACGATCAGATCCCCGCCCTCGATACCGGCTTCGGCTGCGGGGCCGCCATCGGTGACGCCGTTGATCAAAGCGCCTTCGACGTCGTCGGCGGCATAATCCGGGAGCGTGCCGAGATAGACCGACGAGGTCCGCCGCCTGCCGGAACGCTCGCCGGGCTGCTGCTTGACGTAGTCCGGGATGTCCTCGGCCTTGGCGACGCCCCGCGTGATCAGCGCCATCAGCCGGGCGATGTCGGCCGCACCTTCGTAATTCAGCTTGTCCGCCGTGTCGGCAGGGGTGCTGTAGTTGGCGTGCGGCCCGGTGAACGCATTCAGAACGGGCACGCCCTTGATGTAAAAGGACGCTGCGTCGGTCGGCAAAAAGGCGTTCTCATTGGTGGTGATCGCAAGGCCGACCGGCGCGTTCCTCCGCTCGATCTCGCCGGGCCAGAAACTGCTAGAGCCCACACCCTGAAGGATCAGGCTGTCGCGATAATAGCCGATCATATCGAGATTGAGATAAGCGGCGATCTCCGGCTGCAGCGTCTCCCGCTTGTCGCCGGCGAAGCGCTTGACGAAATGGCCTGATCCCAGGAGGCCAAGCTCCTCGCCGGACCAGGCCGCGAACACGACGTCGCGCGGCAGGTCGAGCTTGCCCTTGGATTTCTGATCAGCGAGATATTCGGCGATCTCAAGAAGGCCGGCGACGCCTGATGCGTTGTCGTCGGCGCCGAAATGGATCTCGCCCTGCTGGTCATCCTCCGCGAGCGACTTTCCTTCGACGCCGCGGCCGAGATGATCGACATGCGCGCCAACCATGACGGCGCTGCCTGAGGTGCCGTCGCTGGTGGCGAGCCGCGCCAAGACGTTTCGTCCGGTGCGAATTTCCTGTTTGAGATCCACGGTGGTCTGAATTTCAAGGTTGGGGATTTCGAAGCCGGGAACCTGCTCGCCCTCATCCAGATCGCTCTGCAGCTTGCCGAGATCCTTTTCCAGGCCGGACAGGACGAGGGACGCAAGATAGTTGCTGATGGCGATCCCGCCTAGCGCCGACCCCGCGGTCGCCGCATCGAAGCCGAGCGGTACGAGTTCGTCCTTGACCACCGCATTCGGACCGCTGACTACGATCAGGCCGATCGCGCCCCGTTCCCGCGCCACGGCCGCCTTGTAGCCAAGGTCGGCATAGCGGTGCAGATGCTGACGGCGCTCGGCGCCGATATCCTCTGGCAGACGCCGGAGCAACATCACCCACTTGCCCTCGACGTCCAGGCCTTCATAAGAATCATAAGCGCTCTGGCTGTTGTCGCCTTCGGGGGCGACGACGCCGTAGCCGGCAAAGACGATCGCGCCTTTTTCAAGCTCGCCCTCTTTCGACATGCCGAGCGGACGCCAGTCGCGATCGATCTCGGGCGTTGCTTCGATGCCGGTAATCTTGAGGCTGTTGTCGGCGCCGAGCGATACGCCTGCGGTGAAGTCGAAAGGTTGGAAATAGCTGCCGTCGTCGCCCGCAGGCTCGAGACCGATGCGCTCGAAGGCCTTGGCGACATAGTCGGTTGCCAGCTTTTCCCCTTCGCTGCCGGTGAGCCGTCCCTCCATGACCTCGCTGGCCAGCGCCTCCACATGCTGACGAAGATCGTCGACCGAGATGTCGGCCGTGCTCTCGGGCAGTGCCGGCACTTCGCCCGGCAGGACCACAATCTTCTCCTCCAGGCCGAGAAGATCGCGGGCGGCCTCGTCGTTCCAGTCAGCCATGAAGATCTGCGGTTTCTTGTCCGCCGTTCTGGACGCCGCCCAGGAGAGCGTCTGTCCATCCGGCGAGAACACCGGCAGGCTGTCGAACGTCTCGGCCGAGGTCACGCGCACCGGCTCAAGCTCGCCCGCGCTGTCGACGAGATAGAGCTCGAAATTCGCATAGCCGTGAACGCTGGTGGCGAAGATCGCGTAGTCCCCGGAAGGGTGGAAGAAGGGCGCCCAGGACATGGCGCCGAGATCGGTGATCTGGCGCTCATTGCTGCCATCGGGATCGGCGGTGAAGATCTCGGCGCTATGGCCGTCTTCGGCAAAGCGTCGCCAGATGATCTTGGTGCCATCGGCGCTGTAAAACGGACCGCCGTCATAGCCGGGTGCGTCAGTGAGCCGGCGCACATCGGTGCCGTCGGCCTTCATGACGTACAGATCCATAAAGTAGGAAGGATCTTTTTCCAGACGCGCCTGGTCCTCCGGCGACAGGGGGCCGTCATAGGCGTGCCGATTGGAGGCGAACAGGATCTCCTCGCCATCGGGCGAATAAGACGCTTCGGCGTCATAGCCGACGGCGTCGGTCAGATTGATCAACTCGCCGCTGCCGTCGATCGCGCGCTCATAGATGTCGTATTGCTCATCGAAGCTCCAGGAGTAGCGCCGACCAGCCTTCAGGCGCTCGGCGAATTCCTGCGCCTGCTTGGCAAGCGCCTCCGGATCCATATGGGTCGAAGCGAACAGCATCCGCTCATTATCCGGATGCAGCCAGGCGCAGGTCGTCTTGCCGACCCCGGTCGAGAGACGTTCGGTGTCGCCGGTCTCGAGATCCATCAGGTAGATCTGATAGAAGGGATTGTCGGGCTCGCGCTCGCTCTGGAATACCAGCTTGGTGCCGTCGGCGCTGAAATAGCCCTCGCCGGCGCGCCGGCCCTCGAAGGTGAGCTGACGGATACCGCCGAGCAGCTCAGCCTCATGGCCCTGCTGTTCGGCCAGGGTCTCGGCATCGATACCACCGAAAGCGAGAAGGCCGCCTGCAAGGGCGAGTGCTGTCCGTCGAACCTTGATCGCCATGATCTGCTTTTCCCGCGGTAGCTCGTTGTCCCCGGCCCGGCTGCGCCAGAGCGTTCCCGGCGTGATACTAGCCAGGAGACCGATACGGTCAATGTAGGGTGGCCTGCTCTCCGGTCGGAAATCCTAGACCTTCCACGGCAAGCTGCTCATCCGCAATCCTAATCGCCTTCGACGTTTGAACCTGCCCTCGATGAGCAAGTTCTCGCCAAGGCAGAGCTGTAAGCGTATGGTGCTTTCTCTGAAATTCATTTCAGCCAAAACAGCCTGTGCAATCGGCGGCGCGCTAGAAACATCGGTCGAGCGCTTCCGAGGGAGAAAAACATGGACGAACAGTTTGACGATGGCCTGACGTCGGGAGCGCCCAACGATCTGGACAGCTTCTGGGTTCCGTTTACGCCGAATCGGCAGTTCAAGAAGAACCCGCGCATCGTGGTCGGCGCCAAGGGGATGCATTACACGTCCCACGATGGCCGTAAGATTCTCGATAGCAGCAGCGGCCTTTGGTGCGCCAATCTCGGCCATTGCCATCCCAAGGTGGTGAGCGCCGTCCAGAAGGCGGTGGCCACCCTCGATTTTGCGCCGTCTTTCCAGTTCAGTCATGGCCAGGCCTTCGAGCTGGCATCAAGGGTCGGCACGCTGATGCCGGATGATCTGAACCGCGTTTTCTTCTGCAACTCCGGTTCGGAGGCGGTGGATACCGCGCTCAAGATCGCGCTCGCCTATCACCGGGCGAAAGGCGATGCCGGCCGCTATCGTTTAATCGGTCGCGAG
Source organism: Pseudomonadota bacterium (assembly GCA_039197065.1). Taxonomy (GTDB): domain Bacteria; phylum Pseudomonadota; class Alphaproteobacteria; order Geminicoccales; family Geminicoccaceae; genus JANQPX01. Next base: position 479,496 of record JBCCUL010000001.1, read on the forward strand.
CGCGGCTATCATGGCGTCGGCTTCGGCGGCATCGCGGTCGGCGGCATGGTCGCCAATCGCAGGACCTTCGGCCCGACGCTTGCAGGCGTCGATCACCTGCCGCATACGCTCAATCTCGAGCACAACGCCTTTTCGAGGGGCCAGCCCGAATGGGGCGCTCATCTCGCCGACGATCTGGAGCGCATCGTCGCCCTTCACGATCCGTCCACCATCGCGGCCGTGATCGTCGAACCCGTGGCGGGCTCGATCGGCGTCTACCCGCCCCCCAAGGGCTATCTCGAGCGGATCAGGGAGATCTGCGACAAGCACGGCATTCTCCTGATCTTCGATGAGGTGATCACGGCATGGGGCCGTCTCGGCAAGGCGTCGGCCGCCGAGTATTTCGGCATTACGCCGGACCTCATGACCAACGCCAAGGGCCTGACATCGGCCCATGTGCCCATGGGCGCCGTGATCGCGCGGGATTACATCTACGAGGCGATGATGGACGCCGCCGGCGGACCCGATAACGAGCATATGATCGAGCTGTTTCACGGCTACACCTATTCCGCCCATCCGCTTGCAGCGGCTGCTGGCCTCGCCACCATTGAGGCTTATCGGGAAGAGGGGATTTTCGAGCGGGTTACCGCGAACGCCCAGTATTTCGAGGACGCGCTTCACGCACAGCGCGATCTCCCCGGCCTGCTCGATATCCGCAATATCGGTTATATGGGGGCGCTCGAGCTCGAGCCCATGCCGGGGGCGCCGGGCAAGCGCACCTTCGAGATCATGCTGGAATGTTATGAGCGAGGCCTGATGATCCGTGTCAGCGGCGACACGATCGCCTTTTCGCCGCCACTGGTCTCGGAGCGTTCTGATCTTGACGAGATGATCGGAACAGTTGCCGATGTCATCAAAGCCAAAATGGCCTAAGGTTGAGGCAAATATTTCGCAGTCATTCGGTGTGAAATATTTGTTTCTATGCGGGTCTGGACGCCACCCTGATCTTCGCGCTATTTGATGGGCGGCGTCGCAGCCCCGGCAGATCAGCGAACATGTTATGTGTCGTGGCGGCGGCAATCCTTTCTAGATTGCCGCGTAAGGGAATCGGAAAAGAAGAGGCGAGGCATAACGATATGAAGGATATCGGGCATTGGCTTAACGGCGCCAGAGTTGCTGGTGCGAGCGGACGCTACGGCGACATCTTCAACCCGGCAGTCGGCGAAACGTCCGGCAGGGTTGCGCTCGCGAGCGGTGCCGAGGTCGATGCAGCGGTGCAGGCTGCGAAAGCGGCGCTACCGGCCTGGGCCGGACAGACGCCTCTTCGCCGCGCCCGCGTGATGTTCAAGCTCAAGGCCCTGATCGAAGATCATATGGACGAGCTTGCCGATCTGGTGAGCGCCGAGCACGGCAAGACGGTCGAGGACGCCAAAGGCTCGGTCACCCGTGGCCTGGAGGTGGTCGAATTCGCCTGTGGTATCCCGCAGCTCTTGAAGGGCGAGTTCAGCGACAGTGTCGGCACGGGAGTCGATCTGGTGTCCTTCCGGCAGCCAGTCGGTGTTTGCGCCGGCATCACGCCGTTCAACTTCCCGGCCATGATCCCGCTTTGGATGTTCCCGCTGGCGCTCGCTTGTGGCAACACCTTCGTTCTGAAGCCTTCCGAGAAGGATCCTTCCTGCCCCATGCTGCTGGCCGAGCTCGCTGCCGAAGCGGGTGTGCCATCAGGTGTCCTGAACGTCGTGAACGGCGATAAGGAAGCCGTCGATGCGATCCTCACGCATCCCGACATCGGGGCGGTGAGCTTTGTCGGGTCCACCAAGATCGCCGAATATGTCTATCACACAGGTACGGCGCATAATAAGCGGATACAGGCGCTTGGCGGCGCCAAGAACCACATGGTGGTGATGCCCGATGCCGATCCTGCCCAGGTGACCGATGCGCTGATCGGATCCGCCTACGGCTCTGCCGGCGAGCGTTGCATGGCGGTTTCGGTGGCTGTTGCCGTCGGCAGCGCCGGGGATCGCCTGATCGAGGATCTGGCGCCGAAGGTCAGGGCGCTGAAGATCGGTCCCGGCAATCAGCCCGGCGTCGAAATGGGACCGCTGGTCACGGCGGAACATCTGGCCAAGGTTCGAAGCTATATCGACAAGGGCGTCGAGGAAGGCGCTGACCTTGTCGTCGATGGCCGCGACTTCAAGCTGGACGGCTATCAGGGTCATGAGAATGGCTTCTATGTTGGCGGCTGCCTGTTCGACAACGTCACGACCGACATGAGCATCTATCAGGACGAGATTTTCGGCCCGGTGCTCTCCGTCGTGCGCGCGCCTGATTTCGAGAGCGCGGTGAAGATGGTGAACGACCACGAATATGGCAACGGCACCGCGATCTTTACCCGTGACGGCGATGCCGCCCGCAGCTTCGCTAACAAGGTCGACATCGGCATGGTCGGCGTCAATGTGCCGATCCCGGTGCCCATGGCCTTTCACAGCTTTGGCGGCTGGAAGCGCTCCCTTTTCGGGGACCATCACGTGCATGGGCTGGAGGGCGTACGCTTCTATACCAAGCAGAAGGCCGTCACCACGCGCTGGCCGACCGGCATCAAAGCCGGTGCTGACTTCAACATTCCCACCATGGGCTGAACGCACAGCGCAATCGACAATCAGGGAACGCTGCGAAACGGGGCGCCTAAAGACCTCGCTTCGCAAACAGGTTAGTCGGGTCAATCAAGGAACAAGGGGAGGGTTCATGCCCGAACTCCCGGATCTTACGATTTACGTCGAGGCGCTCGAACAGCGTCTCAAAGGTCAGGTCATCGACGAGGTTCGCCTGGCCAGTCCGTTTCTCCTGCGCTCCGTGGATCCCTCGCTCGACGAGGCGATTGGCAGGAAGGTCGAACATGTTCGCCGCCTCGGCAAGCGTATTCTGATCGGCCTCGAAGGCGATCTCTGGCTCGTTTTCCATTTGATGATCGCCGGCCGTTTCCATTGGAAGGAGCCCGGCGCCAAGCTGGCCGGACGACACGCGCTCGCGGCCTTCGATTTTGCCGATGGATCCCTCACGCTGACCGAATTCGGTCCGAAGAAGCGGGCATCGCTGCATGTCGTGCAGGGAGAGGACAATCTCGCCGACCATGACCCTGGTGGTCTGGAAGTTCTTGAAACCGATCTCGATAGCTTTGAAGAAGCGCTCACCCGCGAGAATCACACGCTGAAGCGCACGCTTACCGATCCGCATCTCTTCAGCGGCATCGGCAATGCCTATTCGGACGAGATCCTGTTCCGGGCGCGCTTGTCGCCGAAGGCGATGAGCACTGAGCTCGATGCCGACGAGATCAGGCAGCTTTTCGAAGCGACCCGCTCGACGCTCCAGGATTGGGTCGAGAAGCTGCGGGCGGAGGTTGGCGACGACTTTCCCGAGACCGTCAAAGCCAACCGAGCCGGCATGGCGGTTCACGGCCGGTACAATGAACCCTGTCCGGTCTGTGGCTCGCCGGTGCAGCGTCTCCGCCGTCAGGACAGCGAGAGCAACTACTGCGCGCGTTGCCAGACCGAAGGCGAAATTCTGGCGGATCGCACCACGGCTCAGCTCTTCAAGAGCAGCCGCCCAAGGACAATCGAAGACCTCGCGTCCTGATCGTCATCATCGGCGGCTGCGCTTCGCCTCGATGTCGCTCTCCAGGTGCTCCAGCACGATGCGCACGTTTTTTTGATTGGCCTTCCAGGCGAAGTCGAAGAGATCGCCGATCAGCGGGATCGCGCCCAGTGTCATGTCGACCACGACGTTGAAGCCCATGCGCAGCAGTCGACTGAACGGCATGCCGAACCTGAGCCCCTCCGCCGCCAGGTAGAGCGATATCACGCCGGAGATGACATCTCCGACGGCTGGAAACAGACCCAGAATGCCATCCAGCCCAAAGCGGCGCTCGGTGCCGGGAAGACGAAAGCGGTCGTCGAACAGGTCCGCGAGCCAGCGCATGCGGTTGAGCGCATGATGGCTGTCCAGGCCTTGCTCTGTGGGGCGATCCATCAGGGGCATTTCGCTGCAAACAGACGAAGAAGCGCCAAGAGGCCTTGCTGCGCGCCGAGACCTTCCAGCGGCACGCTGATCTTTCGACGCCAGTTCGGGTACTCGTCCACGGTGCCGGGAAGATTGGCCTGCTCGGTGGCGCTAACCGCATCTTCGAGCTGGATGGCTTTGAGGGCTGCGGGCGTGGATGCGAGAAACCGATGGAAGGCTTCCACCAGTGGCCAGGGCAGGGGTGTTGGCGGCTCGCTCGGATCGATCCTCTCCGGTAAGAGCCCCTCATTTTCGACAAGCTGCAGGAGGCCGGCTTTCTGCTTTTCCCGCTCCTCCCGTTCCGCGGTCTCCTGATCCTGATCTGGGTAAAGCCCTAGCTTTTGACGCCAATCGATGTCCCGTCCCTGCCAGAAGCCGCTGAGCGTCGGCAGGTCATGGGTTCCGATCGAGGCGATGGAGGTTATCGAGTAGGTCGATGCGTTTCGCCATGCACCCTGCTCGTCACGCTCGAAATAGAGGAGGCTGCAGCCGAGCAGGCGATGATCGGCCAAGGCGGACCGCAGGCTTTCCGGGACTGTGCCGAGATCCTCGCCGATGACCAGGCAGTGCTGCCGCTGCGACTCGAGCGCCACCAGGCCCAAGAGATCCCGCATGGGATAACGGACATAAGCGCCGGGAACGTCTCGGTTCTCCGGCGTCCAGAAACTTCGGGCGAGGCCGAGCACATGGTCGATGCGTATCGCGCCGGCATGGCGCATGGTTTGCCGGAGCAGATCGATTAAGGGTCGGTAGCGGCGCGCTTGCAGCGCCTTAGGCGAGAGCGGCAGCAGGCCCCAGTTCTGACCATCGGGATTGAAGTCGTCGGGTGGGGCGCCAATGCGGACGGCATCGATCAGCGCGTCCTGATCGGACCAGGCTTCGGCGCCATCAGGGGCGACGCCGACGGCAAGATCAAGGTAGAGCCCGAGCGCCATGCCGGCATTGGTTGCATCCTCTTGTGCCTGCTCGAGCTGGCTCGCCGCCAGCCATTGAAGATAGCCGTAGAAGTTGACCCGGTTCTCATGCTCTGCTGCGAACGCCGTTACGGCTTCCGTATCCGGTGCTCGAAAATCGACCGGCCAGTCATGCCAGTCGGTTAGAGTTTGATCTTTACTGATGAAATGCTCCGAAAGGGCCTCGAAGCGGATGTGGCGAAGCAGCCGCTCACCGCCTGCTTCGATGAACGTCCTATAGCTTCTTTGACGATCGGAGGCCGTCGGCAACGCCTGGAATGTAGCGAACAGCGCTTCCAGCACGGTGAGCTTCAGACCGGTGACGTTGGCGTAATCCACCAGATCGTCGTCGCGGAGCGCTTGCAACGAGGTTTGAACGTCAGACCTCGAAAGGATGGCTTGAGCTTCGGGCGAGCAGGCGAACTCCGGCACCTGATCGAGCGCGATCGTCATGATGTTCAAAAAAACGCGGCTCGACGGTGCATAAGGGCTGATCCGGGCTGGCTGGCTCGGAAAAAGGGCATGGACTGGATTGATGCCGACGAAGGCGGCGCCGAGCGGCGCCAGCACCTTCGCAAGGCTCGCGAGGTCAGCGACGTCGCCGACGCCAGCATTTCGCGACGAGCGCAGCCCATAGAGAGGAGCGGTCACGCCAACCAGCCCACCCTCCTGATCCAAACAATCCGGCCAGTAAGCCTGCTTTGGCGTGACGATGATCTCGGTCTCGCTCTCATTGTTGCTGGCCGCTGACAGTGTAAAGCGGTGATAGCCGGGCGGCAGTCGGTCCGCTGAAGGCAGGTGCAGACGAACCCGCTTTCGGCCGAGCGCATCATCCTGCTCGATGATCGGCAGGTCTCCGATCCTGGCCTCGCCGCTTAAGGCCTCGCCGTCTTCACGGGTGATCGACCAGGAGAGCGAATCGTTTTGGGCGATATCGAGCCCGATTGGCAGATCCACCTTCTCGCCTTCAGGCCGAACGACGACATCGGGCAGGGTGCGCTCGAAGCTTTCTTTGTGAGCTGCCGCGAGGCTTGCCCTTGTCTCGGCGTCACTGTCTGCAGCCACGCCCATGGCTGCCAGAAGGGCGCGTTTGGTATCAGCGCCGATCCGATGTTCCCGCTGCCAGATATCCTTGTAGCTGGGCTCGATTCCGTAGGCGTCGGCAAGGCGATCGAGCGGGGCGTCAGCGGTCACGATTTTGTCGTCTTTGTCTGGCCGTCGCCGTTCTCCAGACGCCAGACCAGCAAGCTTCGCTCTCTGACATCATAGCTCCTGCCAGAGGGCAATGCCGGTTCGGCATCCGGCTGCAGGTCGGGCTGTCCGGTATCGATCTCCAGCCGCCAGCGTGACGCTGGCCCGATCGCAGGCAGACGAAATGGAACGCTTTCGTAATGGGCGTTCAGCATGATCAAGAGCGTGTCATCCGTGACGGAAACACCCCGCGCATCGCGGTCGGGGCCGGCGTCGCCGGCCAGCATCAGCCCAACGGAGCGCGCCGAACCATCCGCCCAATCCTGCTCGGTTTTCTCCCGACCATTCGGGCTCAACCAGGTTATGTCCTTGATGTCACTCGGTGATCTCTCAATGCCGTGCAGGAAGCGCTCACGCCGTAGCACCGGATGAGCGCGTCGAAAACCGATGAGTTTCCGAACGAAGGCGACGTGATCCGAGCTATCACCGTCAAGTTCGCCCTCCGGCGGGTTTGCCGGCCAGTTCGTAAGCCAGCCGATTTCGTTGTCCTGGCAATAGGCGTTGTTGTTGCCGGCTTGCGAATTGCCGAACTCGTCGCCGGCAAGAAGCATCGGCGTGCCTTGGGAAAAGAGGAGGGTCGCCAGCATGTTGCGCTGCTGGCGTGCGCGCAGCTCCCGGATCTCGGGATCGTCAGTTGGCCCTTCGGCGCCATGGTTCCAGCTGTGATTGGCGCCGTGACCGTCGCGATTGTCCTCGCCGTTGGCCTCATTGTGCTTGTAGTCGTAGCTGACCAGATCGTTCAGCGTGAAACCGTCATGGGACGTGACGAAATTGATGCTCGCAAAGGGGCTGCGGCCTCGGTGCTCGAAGAAGTCGCTTGAGCCCAGAAGGGACCTGGCGAGCCCTGGCACCATATCGCTGTCCCCGCGCCAAAAGCGCCGGATAGTGTCGCGGTAGCGGTCGTTCCATTCGGAGAAGCCGGGCGGAAAGCCGCCGAGCTGATAACCGCCGGGGCCGATGTCCCAGGGCTCAGCGATCAGCTTCTTGGTGCTCAGCACCGGATCCTGACGGATGGCGTCGAAGAAGCCGCTGTTCACGTCGAACCCGTAGGTTTCGCGTCCGAGCACGGAGGCGAGGTCGAAGCGAAAACCGTCGACATGCATGACCTCCACCCAATAGCGGAGGCTGTCCATCACCATCTGCACGACGCGCGGATGTGTCATGTCCAGCGTGTTGCCGCAACCGGTATCATTCACATAGTAACGGGGGTTGTCCGCATGCAGACGGTAATAGCTCGCATTGTCGATGCCGCGGAAAGACAGTGTCGGTCCGAGCTCGCTGCCTTCTGCCGTGTGATTGTAGACGACATCCAGGATGACCTCGATGCCGGCTTCGTGGAAGCGGCGCACCATGGATTGGAAATCGAGAATGCCGCCCCCACCGAGATAACGCGGCTCTGGCGCGAAGAAGCCGAGCGTGTTGTAGCCCCAGTAGTTGGTGAGCCCTTTCTCGAGAAGATGCGGCTCATCGAGAAACGCGTGGACCGGCAGAAGCTCGATCGCCGTGATGCCGAGATCGGTCAGATGGTCGAGGATGGCCGGTGAGGCCAGGCCGGAGAACAAGCCCTGCTGGGCAACCGGAACGTCGGGATGCGCCATGGTGAGGCCGCGCGGATTGGCCTCGTAGATCACTGTCTCGGACCAGGGTGTGTCGGGACGATCGACATTGTCCCAGACGAAGGGCGGTCCGGTGACGACGGCCTTGGGCATGGCATGAGCGCTGTCCCGGCGATCCTGCGAAAGGTCCAGCCGGCCGCTGCCGACGCGATAGCCCATCAGGGCATCGGACCAGCGCAGGCGTTTGGCGATCAGTTTGGCATAGGGGTCGAGCAGCAGCTTCGCCGGGTTGAAGCGATGCCCCTCCTCGGGGGCATAAGGGCCGTGCACCCGATAGCCGTAGAGCTGGCCTGGGCCGACCTCCGGCAGATAGCCGTGCCAGACCTCGTCGGTATAGTCCTTGAGCCTGACACGCTCGATCTCCCGGCCCTGCTGCGAGAAGAGGCAGAGCTCGACCATCGTGGCATGGGCGGAGAACAACGCAAAGTTCGTGCCGCCGCCATCGAAGGTTGCGCCCAGAGGATGAGGCTGGCCTGGCCAGACCGTGAAACGCTGCGATGTCGTCATCCCGGTCTTATGCCGAGATCACCGCTTCGGGCGCAAGCTTTTGGTAGAGGGCGGCATAGGCTTTGGCCGGGATCGACCAGTCGACCTTGCGGCCCATCGCGCGGCGCTGCACCGCCTGCCAGCGCCGTTTATCCGCATAGAGATCAAAGGCGCGCATGAGCGCCGCGCGGAGCTCTTCGGCGCTATCCGGCGGAAACTGGAAGCCGGTCGCGACGCCATCGGTGAGCGCTGCCTGATTGGCGTCGATGACGGTGTCCGCCAGACCGCCGACCCTGGCGACGATCGGCAGCGTGCCGTAGCGCAGACCGTAGAGTTGGGTGAGGCCGCAGGGTTCGAAGCGCGAAGGGATGATGATCGCATCAGCGCCCGCCTGCAGCTGATGCGAGAGCGGCTCGTCATAGCCGATGACGACACCAATCTGCCCCGGATTCTGCCTGGCCGCCTCCGTAAAGGCTGTTTCGAGCACCGCATCGCCGCTGCCGATCATCGCCAGCTGACCACCGTTTTGGATGATGGTCGGCAAGGCTTCGAGGAGGAGGTCGAAACCCTTTTGCTCGGTGAGCCGGCTAATCACGCAAAACAACGGCGCTGCCGCATCGGTCTCGAGGTTGAAGCGCTTCTGCAGCGCCGTCTTGTTGGCCGCCTTCGCCTTCAATGTCCGGCTGGTATAGGACCGCTCGATGTTGGGATCGTCGGCAGGGTTCCAGATCGTATCGTCGATGCCGTTGGTGATCCCGGTGAGTGTGGCGCTCCTTTCGCGCAGGACACCGTCCAGGCCCATGCCAAGCGCAGGTGTGCAGATCTCCCGCGCATAAGTCGGGCTCACCGTGGTCAGATGATTGGCGTAATGAAGACCGCCTTTGAGAAAGCTGATCCGGCCGTAATATTCCAGCCCGTCGATAGTGAAGCTCGACGGCGGCAGGCGAAGCGATGACAACAGCGCCGCCGGGAAGACACCCTGAAAGGCGAGATTGTGGATGGTGATGACGGTCGCCGGCGGCGACGCACCCTCGCTTAAGTAGACGGGTGTCAGGCCGGCCTGCCAGTCATGGCCGTGGATGACATCCGGCCTGTAGTCATCCAGCAGCCCAAGGCCGATTCGGCTCGCGATCCAGGACAAAGCAGCGAAGCGAAAGGCGTTGTCCGGCCAGTCCTTGCCGTCGGCGCCGAGATAGGGGTTGCCGGGCCTATCGTAGAGATGGGGTGCGTCGAGAACGATCAGATCCGCACCGTCCGGTGCGTTTGCCGAGAGCAGCCTTGCAGGCCCGCCAAACAGATCGTCGGTTGGCGCTGCCAGCTCGGTGACATCCAGCGCATTCAGGACCTGGGGATAGCCGGGCAGCAGGGTGCGCATGGCGACACCTTCACGCTCGAGCGCCCCAGGCAGAGCACCTGCAACGTCGGCGAGACCGCCGGTCTTGATCAGCGGAAAGAACTCGGAGGTGACGGAAAGAACGTTCATCGGCTAGTCGGAAAGCGCATCGATCATCTGTTGGGTAATCAGGCAGATGCCATTGTCGGTTCGGCGAAAGCGCTTGGCATCCAGGTCAGGATCCTGGCCAACCATGAGGCCTTTCGGGATTTTGACACCGCGGTCGATCACGACGTTCTGCAAGTCGGCATTCTCGCCGATATCCACATAGGGCAAGGCGACCACGCCATCGAGTTCGCTGTAGGAATGGGCGTGCACGCCGGTGAACAGCAGGGACTGATAGATCTTGGCGCCGGAGATCACGCAGCCGCCTGACACCATCGAACTCACGGCCATGCCGCGTCTGCCATCCTCGTCATGGATGAATTTCGCCGGCGGCGTGATCTCGGCATAGGTCCAGATTGGCCAGTCCTGATCATAGAGATCGAGGGCAGGGGTGAAATCGGTCAGGTCGATATTGGCCCGCCAGTAGGCGTCGATCGTGCCGACATCGCGCCAGTAGGCCTCACTGCCGCCTTCGGTGCCGCTGGTGACGCAGGAGGTCGGGAAACGGTGGGCGACCGCCTTCGCGTTTTTCACCAGATAGGGAATGATGTTCTTGCCGAAGTCGCGGCTCGATTCAGGATCGTTGGCGTCGCGCTCCAGTTCGGCGAACAGAAATTTGGTGTTGAACACATAAATGCCCATGCTGGCGAGCGCCATGTCCGGTTTGTCCGGCATGCCAGGCGGATCGGCGGGCTTTTCCAAGAATTCGACGATGCGGTCATTATCGTCGATATGCATTACGCCGAAGCCGGTGGCCTCCATGCGGGGCACTTCGAGGCAGCCGACGGTGACGTCCGCGCCAGCGTTGACGTGCTGCTCGAGCATTAGCTCGTAGTTCATCTTGTAGATGTGATCGCCAGCCAGGATGATGATGTATTCCGGCCCGTAGCTGTCGATGATGTCGATGTTCTGAAAAACGGCGTCGGCCGTGCCCGCATACCATGCGTCTTCGGAGATGCGTTGCGAGGCCGGTAGGATGTCGAAACCTTCGTTTCGCTCCGGTCGAAGAAAGTTCCAGCCGCGCTGCAGATGCCGGATCAGGGAGTGCGCTTTATATTGGGTGGCGACGCCGATGCGGCGGATGCCTGAATTGATCGCATTGGAAAGCGCGAAATCGATGATCCGGCTCTTGCCGCCGAAGAACACGGCGGGTTTGGCGCGTCGATCGGTCAGCTCGAGAAGACGCGAACCGCGGCCGCCGGCCAGGACATAGGCCATCGATCTGCGTGCGAGATCGGATCCTCTTGCCTCGGTATGCGCCATCTTCTGCCTCCTTGAAAGACTGTTTCGTTTATTGTTCCAGCCGGAACCAAACGGTGCTCAGCGGCGGCAGGGTGATCTCGGCCGAGTAGGGCCGCCCATGACTGGCGATCTCCTCGGTCTCGATCATGCCCTTGTTGCCCATGCCTGAACCGCCATAAGCTTCAGCGTCGCTATTCAGAACTTCCCGCCACCGGCCAGGGTTGGGCATGCCGAGACGATAGGCCTCGCGCGGCGTCGGGGTGAAATTGCAGATCACCAGGATCGGCGCCGTGCCCTCCCGCCCTTTTCTCAGCCAGGCGAAGACCGACGCTTCAGCGTCATTCGCCTCCAGCCATTCAAATCCACCGCCATCGCAATCCATTTGGTGCAGCGCCGGTTCGGACCGATAGAGCTTGTTCAGGTCGCGCACCAGTGAGCGCACACCTTCATGCCAGTAGACATCGAGCAGGTGCCAATCGAGAGACTGTTCTGCGTTCCACTCAGCACCCTGGGCGAATTCCTGGCCCATAAACAGGAGCTTCTTGCCCGGATGTCCCCACATGAAGGCGTAGTAGGCGCGGATATTGGCGAATTGCTGCCAGGCGTCGCCGGGCATTCTCGCCAGGATCGAGCCCTTGCCGTGCACCACTTCGTCATGGGAGAGCGGCAACACGAAATTTTCGCTGAAAGCGTAGAGCAGGCCGAAGGTCATTTCATGGTGATGCCAGCGGCGATGCACCGGGTCCTTGCCCATGTAGAGCAACGTGTCGTGCATCCAGCCCATGTTCCACTTGAAGCCGAAGCCAAGCCCGCCTGCCCAGGTCGGCTTGGAAACGCCGGGCCAGGCCGTGCTCTCTTCGGCCACGGTCATGACGCCTTCATGCTCGCCGTAAGCAAGCTCGTTGGCCCGCTTTAGAAAGTCGATCGCTTCAAGATTCTCGCGCCCGCCGAACCGGTTCGGCACCCAATCGCTCTCTTCGCGCGAATAGTCGAGATAGAGCATCGAGGCGACCGCATCGACCCGGAGACCGTCCAGGTGATAGGCGTCCAGCCAGAATAGAGCATTGGCGTGCAGATAGTTCACGACCTCCGCGCGGCCGTAATTGTAGATCAGCGTGTTCCAGTCACGATGAAAGCCCTGACGCGGGTCTTCATGCTCGTAGAGCGCGGTGCCGTCGAAACGGCCGAGACCATGCTCGTCCGTTGGAAAGTGGCCGGGCACCCAATCCAGCAGCACGCCGATCCCGGCCTGATGGCAACGGTCGACGAAGCGGGCGAAGTCGGCGGGTTCACCGTGACGCGCGGTCGGCGCGAACAGACCGATCGGCTGGTAGCCCCAGGAGCCGTCGAACGGGTGTTCGGTGATCGGAAGGAGCTCGATATGGGTGAAGCCCATGTCCTGGACATAAGGAATAAGCTGATCGGCGAGCTCGTCGTAGCTGAGATAGCGGTTGTCCTCGCCACGCCGCCACGAACCGATATGCACTTCATAAATCGCAACAGGTGCATCGGGTGCAGCGCGCGTCTGGCGTTCGGACAGCCAGTCACCATCACGCCATGCGAATTGGTCGACCCGACGGACCACTGACGCTGTCTTCGGCCTGAGCTCCGCACCGAAACCGAATGGGTCCGCCTTCAGCGGGAGGCAGCGGCCTTCACGGTCCTTGATCTCATATTTGTAGGCCGTTCCATCCTCGAGGCCTGGCAAAAAAATCTCCCAGACACCTGTTCCCGGATGCAGCCGCATCGGATGACGGCGACCATCCCAGCCATTGAAGTCGCCGACCACGGAGGTCCGTTTTGCATTCGGCGCCCAAACCGCGAAGTGCACGCCCAAGACGCCTTCATGCTCGATCACATGCGCGCCGAGCCGTTCCCAGAGCCGTTTGTGGCTGCCTTCGCCGAGCAGGTAGTTGTCAAGATCCCCGATCACCGGCCCAAAGCGATAGGGATCGTCTACCTCCCAGACATCGCCGCCGCGGGTCGCCCTGAGGCGATAGCCGAACGTCGATGTTTGATCCTTTACGATGCCCTCAAACAGGCCGTCATCATGAACGCGCTTCATCTCGGCAAGGGGCTTGTTGCTGTCAGCTTCGATGATCGAGACAGCTTCGGCGCCTGGCAGAAAAGACCGAATCAAAGTTTGGCCAGCGGCAGCTTGCCGCCCGAGGATGGCGAAGGGATCGGCGTGATCGCCGGCGACGATCGCTTCGATGATCGATCTGGAAAGGGCGCTTTCGCTCATCGGTCAGGCTTGCTTGGCAGGGACGCCCCAGATGTCGCGCGCGTAGCCCCGGATCGTGCGATCGGATGAGAACCAGCCGGCATGGGCGGTATTGAGGACCACCTGACGGTACCACTGATCCGGCTGGCCATAACGTCTGTCGACCTCCCTTTGCGCTTCAGCGTAGGCGTCGAAGTCCGCGGTGACCAGGAAGTAGTCGTTCTTGATGAGACCGTCGATCAGAGGTTTGAAACGATCGGGCTCATCGGGCGAGAACACGCCGGCTTCGATCTGATCCAGGGTTTCGCGAAGAGCTGACGATGTCTTGAGCGTCTTTGCGGTGTCGTAGCCGGTCTTTCTGATCTCCAGAACCTCATCGGCGGTCAGGCCGAAGATGACGATATTGTCGGCCCCAACATGTTCCTTGATCTCGACATTGGCGCCATCGAGGGTGCCGATGGTGAGCGCGCCGTTCAGGGCGAACTTCATGTTGCCGGTGCCTGACGCCTCCATACCGGCGGTCGAGATCTGTTCGGAAAGGTCGGAGGCCGGAATGATCTTTTCGGCAAGCGAGACGCGATAGTTCGGCAGGAACGCGACCTTGAGTCGGTCGCCGATCACCGGGTCGTTGTTGATCATCTTGGCGACGTCGTTGATCAGTTTGATGATCAGCTTCGCCATGTGATAGGAGGCCGCCGCCTTGCCGCCGAAGATCTTGACGCGCGGCTGCCAGTCCGCCGTCGGACGGGCGCGGATCTCATTGGCGAGCGCCACCGTTTCCAGGATGTTGAGAAGCTGGCGCTTATATTCATGGATGCGCTTGATCTGAACGTCGAACATGGCGCTCGGGTCGACCTTGAGGTCGATCTCCGCGGCGATCACCTCGGCCAGTGCTTCCTTGTTGGCGCGTTTGATAGCGGCAAAGCGCTCACGGAAGGACGCATCATCGGCCATCGGGGCGAGCGTTTCCAGAGCTGGGAGATCGCCGATCCAACGGTCGCCGATCGCCTCGGTGACCAGAGAGGCGAGGCCGGGGTTGCATTGCAGGAGCCAGCGCCTTGGGGTGATGCCGTTGGTCTGGTTGACGATGCGTTCCGGAAATTGCTGGTGCAGTGATCGGAACACAGTCTCCTTCATCAGCTCCGAATGCAGGGCGGAGACGCCGTTGACATGATGCGAGCCGAGAAAGGCGATATTGCCCATGCGCACGCGGTGGCCGTCGTCGATGAGCGAGACTTCGCTCATGGTCACTTTATCGACGCCCTTTGCTTTGAGACCTTTCATCTGATCCGCATGCAGCAAGTTGATGATCTGCATATGACGCGGCAGGAGACGTTCGATAAGAGCCACCGGCCAGCTCTCCAGCGCCTCCGGCATGAGCGTGTGGTTGGTGTAGGCGATGCATCCCTGGGTGATGGTCCAGGCCTGATCCCAGGAAAGCGCATGCTCGTCCACCAGGAGCCGCATCAGTTCGGGGACGGCAAGGGCGGGGTGGGTGTCGTTCAGCTGGATCGCCGCCTTGTCGGAGAGGTTTGTAAGATCGGGATATTGATCCAGATGCCGGCGGATCAGGTCCTGCAGCGAAGCCGAGGTGAAGAAATACTCCTGCTTGACGCGCAGCTCCTGGCCGATCTCCGTGCTGTCATCGGGGTAGAGCACGCGGGAAATGCTCTCGGCCTCGGCCTGGTCCTTGAGCGCGCCCAGATAGTCGCCGCGGTTGAACTCTTCGAGGCGCATGAGATCGGGCGAGCGCGCCGACCAGAGGCGAAGCGTGTTGACCCGCCGGCCTTCCCAGCCCGCGATCGGCGTATCGAACGCCACCGCCAGCACTTTGGTTGCCGGCTTCCAGCTGGCGCGACGTGATGAGGTCGCAGCGCCGGCGACGCTGTTGCCTGCGGCAACCCCGCCATAGCCGACTTCGTAGACCACTTCGGGGCGTTCGAACTGCCAGGGATTGCCGAAGGAGAGCCAGTCTTCGGGCTTTTCGATCTGGACGCCGTCGTCGAAGGCCTGGCGAAAGAGACCGTGATCATAGCGGATGCCATAGCCGAAGCCCGCGACGCCGACCGAGCCCATGCTTTCGAGAAAACAGGCGGCGAGACGGCCGAGGCCGCCATTGCCGAGCGCGGCGTCATGCTCCAGTTCCTTCAGCTCATCCAGGGACTGGCCGAGATCGGCAAGCGCGGTTTCGCAGGTTTTCCGCAGACCGAGATTGGTGAGGCTGTCGATCAGGAGCCGGCCGATCAGGAACTCCATCGAGAGATAGTAGACGCGCTTTTCCTCGTCCTTGTAGATCTGCCGCGTGCTCTCCATCCAGCGGAGCGCCAGGCGATCACGAACCGCAAGCGAGGTTGCGACCAGCCAGTCGCGCGGGATGGCGTGTTCCGGATCCTTGCCGACCGCAAGCGTCAGCTTGGCCAGGATGTCGTTCTTGAAACCGTCGGCATCGTCGTTGGTGGACAAGGTGGGTAATGACGTCATCTGTGATCCTTCGTTGCTCGCAGCTGACAGGCTTCAACGGCCAGTTCCGTGATCCGATCCCAGTTACCTGAAGCGATCGCGTCCTTCGGCACCACCCAGGACCCGCCGACGCAAATGACGTTGGGAAGATCGAGATAGGTCCCGGCATTGGCGAGGCTGATCCCGCCGGTCGGACAGAATTTGGCTTCCGGCAAAGGTGACGCGATCGACTTTAAAAATGCGCTACCGCCGGCTGCCTCGGCTGGGAAAAATTTCTGTCGGTCGTAGCCGCGTTCCAGGAGTTGCATCACTTCGGACGCGCTGGCCGCACCCGGCAGCAGCGGGCAGGGGGATGATGCGGCGGCGGCAAGGAGATCCGGTGTGGAGCCCGGCGAGACGGCGAAGGCGGAACCGATCTTGGCGACGTCGTCCAGCTGTTCTGGGTTAAGGATCGTGCCCGCACCGACGATGGCATCCTCGACCTCGTCGAGAATCGCTCTCATCGCGTCCATCGCCGCCGGCGTTCGAAGGGTGATCTCCAGAACCTTGAGGCCGCCTTTGACCAGAGCGCGCGCAAGCGGCACGGCGTCCGCGACATCGTCGATCATCATTACCGGAATGACCGGCGCCGTTCGCATGATCTGATCGATCGTCATGGTCAGCCTCCCGCGCTCGGGATGAAAGCGACCGCCGCGGCCCCTTGTTCAGCACTGGTCACGGTGCTGCGAAAGCCGCCGAAGAGTTCCCGGCCCATGCCCGTCGTATAATGCCCAAGGTCACGTTCGACCGCTTCTCGCGCCGCCCAGACTGAAGGCTCCAACAGCACCTCCAGCTTGCCGGTTGTCGCGTCCAGGCGCACAGGATCGCCATCCAGGAGCTTTGCAAGCGCGCCGCCATCGGCAGCTTCGGGGGTCACATGAATCGCGGCCGGCACCTTGCCCGAGGCGCCGGACATCCGCCCGTCGGTCACCAGGGCCACCTTGAAGCCCTTGTCCTGGAGGACGCCGAGCGGCGGCGTCAGCTTGTGCAGTTCCGGCATGCCATTGGCCTTCGGGCCCTGAAAGCGCACCACGGCGACGAAGTCCCGCTCCAGCTCGCCCTCCTTGAACGCGGTCTGCAGCTCGCTTTGATCCTCGAAGAGCGCCACGGGCGCCTCGATCACGCGGTGCTCAGGTTTGACCGCCGAGACCTTGATGACGGCGCGGCCGAGATTGCCGGTGAGCAGCTTCAGCCCGCCATCGGCCGTAAAGGGGGCGTCGATCGAGGCCACGATCGTCTTGTCCAGGCTCTCCTTGGGGCCGTCGTTCCAGACGATCTCGCCATCTTCGAGCACAGGCTCTTCGGTGTAGGCAGAAAGGCCGCCTTGGCCGGCGACGGTCTTGACATCGTCATGCAGAAGACCGGCGTCGAGGAGCTGGCCGATGACATAAGGGAGACCGCCTGCGGCCTGGAAGTGGTTCACATCGGCAAGGCCGTTCGGATAGACCCGGCAGAGCAGCGGCACCACGTCGGACAGCTCGGAGAAGTCGTCCCAAGTGAGCTGAATGCCGGCGGCGCGCGCCATCGCGATCAGGTGGATGGTGTGGTTAGTGGAGCCGCCGGTCGCATGCAGGCCGACCATGCCGTTGACGAAGGCTTTTTCGGACAGGACCTCGCCGACCGGTGTGTAATCGTTGCCGAGTGCGGTGATCTCGGTGACCCGCTTGGCCGCAGCCCTGGTCAGAGCGTCCCGAAGCGGCGTGCCGGGATTGACGAATGACGCGCCCGGCAGATGCAGGCCCATGATCTCGACCAGCATCTGGTTGGAATTCGCCGTGCCATAGAAG
>JBCCUL010000002.1:0-309427 GCA_039197065.1 Pseudomonadota bacterium
CAATCCAGTCGTCCAAATGATCCGGAAAAAGCGTCCCCTGTTCTCGGGACATGCCCTCGATATAGCGCTTCATCAATCCACCCTTCGATCTCTCGAAAAGTGACTACCATCCCCCGACGTTTCGTAACAACCAGGGTCAACTCCAGACCAAAACGCCGCCAGCGTAACGTCCGCTCCAGGCTGATCTTCTGTCAGCCGCCTAAAACAGCGATCCCTGCGCCGGCGTCACCGGCGCATCCACCCTTTCCAGCACTCCCGCATCGTCATTCGCCGGCTTGTTGATGCGTTCGCCGATCATGGCGGGCTCCAGCCAGTCGTCGGGGCAGGGTTTGATCAGCGGGGCGGGGTCTCGCTCCGGGTCCAGCCAGAGGTGGCAGGCCTCCGGTGGAAGGACGACGGGCATGCGGTGGTGGATGGGGGCGAGCGTGCGGTTGGCTCTGGTGGTGACGATGGCGAAGCTCTCGAAGGTGCGAGAAGCGTCCTTCGATTGCCAGCGCTCATGGATGCCGGCGAACGCGAAGAGGGTCTCGCCGGGTTTTCGGATCCAGAAGGGCTGTTTCGGGGCCTTCGGGTGACTATCCACCGTCTGCCATTCGAAAAAACCGTCGGTCGGGATCAGGCAGCGGCGTTTTTGATAGGCGTCCCGGAAGGAGGGGAGGCGGCTCACGGTCTCGCCGCGGGCATTGATCATCTTATAGGCGATCTTGGGATCGTCGGCCCAGCTTGGCACGAAGCCGAAACGGGCCATCGAAAGCGCTTTGCCTTCAGGAGTCCGCCGGATGATCGCCGTCTCCTGCGTGGGGGCTATGTTGTAACGAGGACGCAGGTTCGGGCGCTGATCAATACCGAACAGCGAGGCGATCTCGTCGATCGAAGATTTCAGCATAAAACGCCCGCACATCGGCGAAACCTAACGCCCAAACGGTTCCCCTGTCGAGCACCAGCCAACCGAATCAAGCACCAAGTCAACGCTGCAGGGCGTCCCCTGCTGAGGTTGTTGTTGCATTTCTGCCGCTAACCGTCGGTGATCGTACCATTTTGCGCGGAATGCCGGATGCAAAGCTTGCGTTGATCACGAATTCCAGGGAACTTTCCGGCAAATCTACATCAACTGAGTTCGGACCGTCTGACGCTTATTATCGAGGCGGTCATGTTTGGAGTTCTTACCATGGCTTCTTTTGTTGGAGTGTTGGGGCGCAGGGCGTTCATGGTGCTCGGTGCGCTGGTGTTTTTTGTCGGCATGCCGAACGCCAAGGCGGATGTAGACGTCGATGCCGCGACCGCGATGATCGAGCGGGTCGGGCAGGAGTTCCTTCAGGTTCTGGGACCGGAGGGACAACAGGACGATGCGCAGCTGGAAAAGCTCACCGGACTCCTGAAAGAGGCGATCAATCTCGACATCACCGGCCGTCTGATCCTCGCCAAGAACTGGCGGAATGCGTCTGATGAGCAGCGGGAAGCCTATCTGGATCTGTTCAGGCCCTATGCGCTCGACAATCTCGCCTCGAAGATCCGCTCATCTAGCACGGAAATCCCGCTTGCAAACTTTGAAATCATCAAGGGCGAGCCGGTCGGCAAGAATGATGTTCTGGTGTCGACCGATCTGTTCTGGCCGGGCTATCCGCCCTATCGCCTGGACTGGCGTTTGCGCAGCCGTGATGACGGCAGCCTGCAGGCGATCGATGTCGTGGTCGAAGGGGTGAGCATGGTGGTCGCCCAGCGCGCCGAGTTTGCCTCCGTGATCGAGCGCCGCGGCTTCGACGGCCTGCTCGACCAGATGCGCGACCAGGTCAAGCGCCAGCTTTGATTTCTGTAACTTGCCGGAGCCCTGCCGACCAGGCGGAGCTTCGCTGACGAGAGAACGGCGCCCGGTCTGACCGAGGCGCCGTTTTCGTTAGGCGTGCGCCGCCTGGCGACCAAGTAGAAGATCTGATGCCTTCTCGCCGATCATGATGGACGTGGCGTTGGTATTGCCGGAGATCATCGTGGGCATGATCGAGGCATCGGCGACGTGCAGGCCGTCAAGGCCGCGGACCCGGAGGTCGGGATCGACCACCGCCATGGGATCGACGCCCATGCGGCAGGTGGAGATCGGATGATATTGGGTGATGCCGATCTCGCGGGCGGCATCGAGCAGCGCGTCGTCGGAGCGGACATCGGCCTCCGGTAGGTGGGGCCTTGCGTTCAGCCGCTGCATCGCCGGCTGTTCCATGATCTTTTGCGTCAGGCGCATGCCGGCGATGACCACGCGCCGGTCGTTCTCGTCGTCGAGGTAATTGGCGACCATTGCCGGCTGCTCGCGCGGATCAGCGGATTTCAGCCAGAGCCGGCCGCGGCTTTCGGGGCGCAGCTGGGAGACGATCGGCGTGCAGGCGGGAAAGTCATGGAGATGGCCGGGACGATCGCCGCTCAGCGGGTTGAAGTGGAACTGCAGATCCGGGAGATCGAGGGCGGGATCGCTTTTCGCAAAGCCGCCGCACAAAGACGGGCCGGAGGCGAGTGCGCCCTCGCCGCGAAACGTATATTTGAGCGCCTCGATCACGCGTTTGGGCCAGCTGTTGAACACCTCGTTCAGGGTCGGCACGCCTTCGACCTTGTAGATCAGTTTCACCTGGAGATGGTCCTGGAGGCCTTCACCGACGCCTCCGAGATCGATGAGCGGCGCGATGCCGAGCGCCTGCAGGTCGGCGGCCGGACCGATGCCTGAGAGCAGGAGAAGCTGCGGCGACTTGATGGCGCCTGCCGCGAGGATCGTGGCACGATCCGCCTTGGCTCCATGTTCGCTGCCGGCGGGATCCAGGAACCGCACGCCGGTGCAGCGCTTGCCCTCGAAGGTCAGCCCACTCGCCTCGGCATGGGTGAGGACGGTGAGGTTGGGGCGTTTCATCGCCGGTCGGAGATAGCCCCGCGCCGTGCTGCAGCGCCGGCCCCGCCTCGCGGTCAATTGGTAATACCCGATGCCTTCCTGATCCTCGCCATTGAAATCGTCGCTCGCAGGAATGCCGGCTTCTATGCCAGCCTGAATGAAGGCGTCGGACAGAGGGTGGCGCGCACGACCGTCGCTGACCGTCAGCGGACCGCCATCGCCATGCCAGTCGTCGGCACCGCGTTCCTGATCCTCGGCGCGCTTGAAATAGGAAAGAACATCCGCGTAGCCCCAGCCGCTGCAGCCGAGTTGCTGCCAGCGATCGAAGTCTGCCGCCTGGCCGCGGACATAGAGCATCGCGTTGATCGAGCTCGAGCCGCCGAGCGTCTTGCCCCTAGGCCAGATCTGACTTCGGCCTTTGAGGCCGGGCTCGGCTTCCGATTGAAATCCCCAGCTGAGCGTTGGGTGGTAGACCAGCTTGTAGAAGCCGCCGGGGATGTGGATCCAGGGGTTGCGGTCCGGCCCGCCGGCTTCGAGGAGCAGCACGCTGGTCTCCGGATCGGCGGACAGGCGGTTGGCGAGCACGCAACCGGCCGAACCGGCGCCGACGATCACATAGTCGAAGCTTCTGCCGTCGACTTCCTGATGGCGGGTCATCGGCTGATCTGCATGATCGTCGCCTTTCGATGTCAGCTCGTCTTTCGCCCTCCATCAAAAGCATGCCCCCAAGCCAGGGACAAGGTGGCGCAACCATCGCAATGTGGTGTGACCACTCCATGGACTTTGGCCGCCTTCGAAGAAGGCGCCTGTATAGCGGAGGTTTGCGGACCCATGTCGAGGGCGGCGGCTATCTTTTCGGCTATGCGCAGGGCTAGGGTGGGACATGGCGGGTGTCGCGTTTGGGGGAGGGAATGATGGGCGATGTGCTGCTGGTGACGGGAGGGGCGCGCGGCATCGGTCGTGCCGTGGTCGAGCTTGCGGCGGAGCAGGGGTTCGATATCGCGATCGGCTATCGGACGAACCGGGACGCCGGCGAGGCGGCGGTTTCCTCGGTTAAGGCCTGGGGGCGACGTGCGATGGCGGTGCAGGCGGATGTCGCCTCCGAGGCGGACGTGGTTCGGATGTTCGAGGAGACCGAGGCCGGTCTCGGTCCGATCAAGGCGCTGGTCAACAGCGCAGGCATTACCCATCGAGCACGCGTCGGCGAGGCATCCGCAACCGACCTGCAGCGGCTGATGGCGGTCAATGTGGTCGGCTTGATGCTCTGTTGCCGAGAAGCGGTAAAGCGCATGTCGACCGCCCATGGCGGCAATGGCGGGGCGATCGTCAATGTCGGCTCGATGGCGGCTGAATTCGGTGGCAGGCCGGGAGCCAGCCACTATGCCGCCTCCAAGGGCGCCGTCGACAGTTTTACCAAGGGATTTGCCAAGGAAGTGGCCAGAGAGAATATTCGCGTCAATGCTGTCCGCCCCGGCGTGACGATCACCGATATGGTGAGCGCCGTGCGCGATGATCCCGAGAGGCACGCGGCCGTCAGCGCCACCATCCCCATGGCGCGGCCGGCCGAGGCGAGAGAAATTGCCGAGCCGGCGCTTTGGCTGCTCTCCGATGCCGCATCTTTCGTCACCGGGTGCATCGTCGATGCGTCGGGCGGCGGTTTTGTGATCGGCGCGGGCACGGGATGAACATCATACCGACGTATCGCCTTTAGAATTTTCGTCAAATGCCTTAGGGTCTGGTTCTGGCTTGGAGCCGGACGAACGGCAGACCTGCATCAGGACTTCGAACGTGTCGTTTCGGCAGGCCGTCTCATTTTTGTTCAGCGGTCGACTTGCTATCCCGAAATTCGGGATGGTCGTCAGCAGAGGTTATCGGCGAAGAAAGGATTCGATCGATGTTGTTTCAACGCCTGTTGATCATAACCGCCTTCCTGATCGGTGGGACATTCAGCGCCATCGCGGATGATGATCGGCGTGTCGCGCTGGTGCTCGGCTACTCCAACTATCAGCAGCTGCCGCCGCTGGAAAATCCGGCCAATGACGCAACCGCCATGGCCCAGCTTCTGCGCGACATGAATTTCGAGGTGGTCGAAGGTCTGGATCAGACGCGCGAGCAGGCGCTCGCGGCCCTTCGTGACTTCTCGAAGCTCGTCGAGGGCGCTGAGATCGGCCTCGTCTACTATGCCGGCCATGGTATTCAGGTGAGCGGGCGGAACTATCTGGTGCCGATCGATGCAGCACCGCGCGTTGCCGCGGATCTCGCCTTCGAGGGCATCGCGATGGACGATCTGATGCGCCAGGTGCAGGCGCGCACGCAGACGGTGCTGTTCTTCCTCGATGCCTGCCGCGACAATCCGCTGCCGACCCATGTGGCGTCGGCGCAGGGCCTCTCGAGATCGCTGGAATCGGCGCAGGGTCTGGCACCCTTAAGTGTCGATGTCGGCAGCTTCACCTCCTTCGCCACCGCGCCGAACCGTGTCGCCTATGACGGCGAGGGCGAGAACAGCCCCTATACGACGGCGCTGCTTCAGCATCTTGCGACCCCTGGTCTGGAGATCCGCGAAGCCATGGACCTGGTGCGCCGCAGCGTGATCTCGGCGACCAACGGCCTGCAGGTGCCCTGGGATCATTCTGCCCTGATGGGGCCTGTACGCCTGCTTGATAGCGAAGGCGACGTCGTCGCCGGGGCGGCACCCGGCGTTGCGGATGCGGATGGCATCTTCTGGAATACGCTGCAGCGCATCGAGGTGCCGGATCTTCGTGAGGCGGCGCTTCAGATCTACCAGCGCGCCTTTCCGTCGGGGCGCTTCACGCAGGTCGCCGAGCTGCAGCTTGCGACCTTCGAGGAGACGACGGCCGCTACGGAGAGCGACGCGCAGCCGGCGCCGAAGCTCGTGCCTGCGGTCGCCGCCACCAACGATCTCTCCGATCTTCTCTACTGGCGTGAGGTCAACCACGAGGAGCTGGGGGCCGAGGACGCGAAGTCCTATCTCGATCGCTTTCCGAACGGTCTGTTCGCCGACCAGGCGCGCGCCAAGCTGATGGATCAGGGCATCGAGGTTGCAGCCCTCGATCAGCAGCAGCGAAGCCTGCAGTCGATCGAGCTGATCAACAGCGGCGGCCTGCAGCTTCTGAGCTTGCCCTTGCCGTCGGTGGACGGCGCTGCCGACGCCACCATCGTCGACCTGCCGGACGGTGAGCTGCTTCACCCCGAACTCGGCATCGTGAAGGCCGGTCAGACGTTGCCGCTCGCCGATCTCGAGGTGCTTCGTTTCGAGCCTAAGGGTGATAGCCGCGACGACTATGGCGAATTCGTCTTCCGCGCCGATGTCGCGGGCGGCGAGTCGCTGGAATGGGCGACGCCGGTCGCCGTCAAGACCCATGACTGCGATCTGATCGCGAGCGATGCGCTCGATCCGAACCGGGTGACAGGCGGCACGTTCTTCTTCGATCGACGATTCAGCGAGGAAGACCTGGACATGTGGGCGAACGCCGCGGTGATCGCCTGTCTGCAGGGCGCTTCCGACCATCCCGATGTCGAGCGTTTCAGGGCCAATCTCGGCCGCGCCTATATCGGCATCGAACGCTATGACGAGGCGCTGACCTGGCTGCAGCCTTTGCTGGAGCAGGACAACCCGCTCGCCCAGAACATGATGGGCATGATGTATAAGAAGGGCTGGGGCGTCGAGCAGGACTACGAGACCGCGGCGCCCTTGTTCCTGGCCGCGGCGGAAGCCGGACATGCCGGCGCGCAGCACGACATCGCCTGGGCCTATGGCGAAGGACGGGGTGTGCAGAAGGACGAAGGCAAGATGGCCTCCTGGATGGCGAGGTCGGCCTCCTTCGGTTACCATCAGGCGCAATATAATATGGGTCGCCTCTATCTTTGGGGCCGAGGCGTCGAGCGCGACGTCGAGAAGGGGATCGACCTCCTGAAGGCCGCCGCCGCCCAGGGGCAGCTGCGCGCCAATTACGATCTGGCCGATCTCTATGAGCGCGGCGAAGGCTTCGAGAAGGATGAGGCCAAGGCGCGCCAGCTCTATGCGAGCGCCGTCAAGGCGCCGTTCCCGGCTGCCTATCTGCGTCTGGCGCGCATGATGCTGGAGGGACGAGGCGGGCCGAAGGATGTGAAAGGCGCCGTCTATCATATGGCGCTTGGCGCCACCAGCGGTCGTGCGCGCACCGAGACGAACGCCAAGAAGCTCATGGACAAGGTTCCTGACGAGGATCTCACGCGCGTGGTCCAGGACGCGCTCGTCGCCGCCGATCTCGATCCCGGCGTGATCGACGGCCTGATGGGCGGGCAGACCAAGGCTGCGCTCGAGGCCTATCAGGAGCAGCAGGGGCTCGATAAGAGCGGCGACATCCGCGATGCGGCCACCCTCGTCACGCTGCTAGCACCATCCCGCAGGATCTGAGGTCAGAAGCGAGATCTATTGAGCGGCTATGTGGTGAGGTTGGCGGAGAGATGACCTCACCACCGTTCTCACACGGCGTCCATCGCCGCCTGTCAGCGCGGTACTTCTTGCTCGTCGCTTAAGCTCAGCAATTGCCGCCAGGCATGCAGGTTATCCGGCTGGGTCTCATGGGCAGGTTTCTCAGGCGGCAGGAGAACCCAGCGCTGTTTCCTCTTGGTCCAGATATGCGCAGCCGGGTCCAGTAGGTCGGACCGATCCAGCGATCCACCCTTGATGGTCACATAGTCGTTCCCGCCTTCTGATTGGTGGTAGAGGCGTGTTCCGCAGGCCGTGCAGAACCAGCAGGCCGTCACACCGCCAAGATCCGTCGATCGGCGATAGACATCCATCTTGCCTTTGATCGTGAACTGCCGGCTTGGAATCGTAACGGAAAGGCCGAAGGCGGAAGCCGACTGCTTCTGGCACTCCAGGCAATGGCAGGCATAGCCGACCAGCTGCTTAATGGCTGCCACATAGCGTACGGCGCCGCACTGACATCCACCCTCAAACGTCTCCATCTGCGTTCTCTCTATCATCGACCTGAAGGGCAAGGATGTACCTAGGAACACATGAACGACGACAGAACGTCAAAAAATCTCTTCGAGAGCACGTCGAAGAAACGTTTTGGCCTGAGAACCATCCGAAACGTCGTGGAGCAACTTCATCGTGTTGTCATCGGGATTGACCGATGCGCATCATCGTTCTGCGATCTCCTGCTCCCCTGAACTCGACCGCAAAGCATCATCACTCATAAACAAAATGTATATTCCAATATGAATAAGTCATATCTCTATTGTAAAATAAGAAATTGTTCGTCAATTATTTCCTGATATTTGGCTGTAAATTCTCAAAAGCGTACCTGAGTATTGATGTTTATTGCGGGTGAATTGTAGAAAAGAAGGATGTGTGCTGTGCCCTGGGGGAAAACGTTTTGAAAATCGTCGATGTCAACGCCGAGCTCCTACGTCTTCCGTTGCCGCGTCCCATGCTGTCCGGATCATCCGGCGGCGCTGGCGGCAAGCCGGTCACTCATATCAACATGCCGATCGTGTCGGTGACCACCGAGAGCGGTCATTCGGGCATGGGTTTTGCCTGGAATCTCATGGGCGGCGGCGGGGCGGCGAAGACACTGATCGCCGACGACATCGCGCCGCTTCTGCTCGGACAGGATGCGCTGGATCACGAACGGCTCTGGCGCCTGATCTACCGCAAGCTTCAGAGCGTTGGCCGTGCCGGTTTGGTGACGCAGGTCCAAGCCGCGGTCGATCTGGCGCTTTGGGACATCAAGGGCAAGGCGGCCGGGCTCCCCGTCTGGAAGCTGCTCGGCGGCATGCGCGAGCAAGCCCCTGTCTACGGCTCCGATGGCGGCTGGCTCTATATGAGCGTCGACGAGATGATGGACCAGTTCGACGGCTACCTGAGACAGGGCATGTTCGGCGTCAAGATGAAGGTCGGCCACCCCGATCCCGAAGCGGATATCGAGCGCGTCGCCGAAGTCCGAAAGCGGCTCGGTAAGACGCCTTGGCTGGCGGTCGACGCCAACCAGCAATGGGACTATGAGCGCGCGGTCCGGGCCGGACGGGCGTTCGAAAAGCTCGGTGTCGCCTGGCTCGAGGAACCGCTGATCTGCGAGGACATCGTCGGTCATGCGCGTCTGGTCGAAAAGCTCGACATCCCGATCGCGCTCGGCGAGACCCTAGCCTCGCGCTTCGAATTCGCCGCCTATATCCGTGCCGGCGCCGTCGATACCCTCCAGCCCGACGTCATCCGCGCAGGCGGCATCACCGAATGCGCCAAGATCGCCCATCTGGCCGACATCAACGGCCGCGCCGTCGCCTTTCATCACGTCATGGAAGTCTCGATCCATCTAGTCTGCGGCCTGCTGGCGGAGGGACCGATCGAATATATGCCCTGGATCGCCGCGGCCTTCGAAGAGGGACCGGAGATCAGGGAAGGGCGCATGCTGGCGCCGGTCCGACCCGGGCATGGTTTGGTGATTTCGGAAGAGGCCCGCAACGAGCATTGCGTCGTTTGATTCTGCTTCCAGACCCATGACGCGAGAGACAGCGCCAGCTTTATGCGGCTGCAATGTGGCGGCATGTTGAGCTCTCATAGCTGCGACTTACCATCCGGGCAGAGAGATCGATCTCTTGGAGCCCATCTATGCGACGGCAGTGTCTAGGCATAGCTCGTCCTTCTCCACCATCGATCACGAACCTTCATGCCCGTCTCAGGCAAGTAAACCGTCCAGCCGTCAGCTGGTGATGCAGACGGCGGGCAATGAGCTTTGGGATATCGCGCTGAAAGACTTTGGCGTCCGGGCCCGTGGCACGTCCAAGAGCTATGTCCTGATGTGCTGGACTGAAGGCCGGCAGCGTCGTTTGGACCATCGGCAACCTGATGTTCAGCTAACTCGTGGCAACATGACGATCGACATGGTTTGGATGGCGCCTCACCCATGCTGGGCAAGCCCTGAGCGAGGCGCCATTCCGAAGGATTGATCACTTATCGGATAATCCTGGTGCCACCACTAGCTACCTGCATTTCGCGTTAGGTCGCGGCCACGCAGGCGCACTGCTTTGCCTTCATAGTCATAGACGAAGTTGGCGCTCTCGAAGAAGCTGAACGGCACCTCCACACCAATCGTTCTGGCTCTTCGGAAGTTGATTGCGATGTCAGGCGGAGAGACGATGCCGACTTTCAGATCACCGGCATTGGCATTTCCCATGATCACGTCATAGCCGTAAACAGCAGCCAGATAGCCGTTGCTCTCGAAGCTGATGCCAATGGACATGACAGCGCTTTTGTCGCCGGCCTGGACCACTTCCGGCACGGCGCTGAGCACCGGCACAGGCCCGGCATGACGGTTGATGGTTTCGATTTCACGGAAAATGCTGGTTGAACCGGTGATCCATAGCATCGAGTGATCGAGGGATGGGTCAGTTTTCCGCATCTCGACCAGGGCATCGTCAATCAGTTGTCCCAGTTCGGCTTTGGCATTGGCCGGATCTTGCACAGCTAGATAGACCGGGTTGATGCCCATGGCTGCGGCTGCCTCCAGCATAGGCTTCGCTTGGGTGCGAACAGCACTAATGTTGTTGCGGGCGACGAGGACACCGAGATTCTTCAGGCCCGGCATGAAGTCCGTGAGATAGGCGAGCTGCACCTTGGTCGGCATGTTGAGCGAGGTGAAAGCGAAATTCGTGCCGGAACCATTTTCATAGTCAGCGATGTGACCAAGTGCCACCGGATCCTTGGAGCAGACAGTGACGACTGGCGTTTCGCCATTTCGATAATATTGGTGAAGCCAGGCTGTTGATTGTGATCCCATGGAAAAGATGAGATCAAACTGACCTTCCTCAACGAGATCCAGGACAGCGGCACCCCGCCCATCGTCATTCTTGAAATTGATGACCTGAAACTGCATGGGCATGTTCTTGCTCGCGAACACGTCCAGGATTTTGCTGATGGCAATGTCGTAGGCTGAAGAACGTTTCGGATAGAGCACGAGCACGCGCTTGGGCTCACTCTCTCCTGACACCGTGCTATCGATCAAGACACGATAGGGATCGTCGGTGACTTCGGAGAAGGTCCAGGCCCCTGTGATGTTTTCGCTATGGCGAAACCAGCTATCGTAAGCAGGTGCGGCTTCACCACTGCTTGGCCAGTAGACGGCGACAGTGGCCGCCAAAAGAATGCCCCTCACTAATTGGCCGACATTCCGGGTAGGTCGGCTGGCGGATCGGATCATATGCGCTATCTCCTGCAGCGGTTTCTAACGGGGAAGTGTCTGTCGTCGGTGTCACTCGCCGACGGCACGGAGGGCTGGTGAGTGTGGGGCTTCGATCAGGTCGGCGTCATGTTCATCCAGATGTTGAACCGACGCCAAACCCGTCCAGAAGAATTCACCACCGCCCTGGCTCAGATGTGTCTTGAGCTCCGACATCAACCTGTCGGCACCGTCTTGCTCGGCGCCAAGGCTTGAGTCCAAACTCATGAGAGCAAGCCAGCCTCTCATCTGATCCAGCCAAGTCTCGGCCTTTGGCAGGATGACGAGACGGCTGCCGGGTCGACGATTGAGCCAATTGTATAGATCCAAGCTGCAGGCCTCGATATGTGCAGAGCAGACCACCAAGAGCATCGGCTGATCGTCTTCCAACTCGCTGCTCACATTGGCGAGAAAGTGCTTGAATCGGAGGGCTCGCCGGCGATTGGCGATGAGGGTCGAGACATCGGAGGCCTCAACCTTCGACCAGCTGATGCCGTCTGCGAGCTTCGCCGCGTCGCTATAGCCACCATGAGCGAGCAGATGGCTGAACAAGACGTCCTGTGCCGGATCGGTCGTCGGCAGTGACTTGGTTCTGTCAAACGCTAAAACGAGGGCCTGATGCTTGCTGTCGATGTGGAGGCCGACCACATCCTTGATCTGATCGACCGGCGTGTCTGCTATCCGCGATTGTGGCTTTGTCTTTGTTGCCTTCCCTCGGCTGAGCCAAAGGTAAAGCAGGCCGAAAACGGCGATTGCCAGGCCTGACCAGACCAAAATCAGGGCGTCTTCGCCGAACAGGATGAACATCTGACCGACCAGCAATGGCCCCGCAACATGACCGATACGTTCCAGAAAACGATAGGTCGCCGTAAGAGCGCTGACACCAATCTGTCTTCCTATCGGAAGGCTGGCGACATGGCTGACGATCGGCGCGTTGATCAGGCCATGGGCCAGACCGAGAATAACGATGCCGACAAGGATCAAGCCGACCTCGATGACGTCGACATACGCCATAGCATTGGCTTGACCCACGCCCATCAGACCGATCAGCCAAAGCCCAGCGCCGCTCAGTAACGCACCGAAGACCAAAACCTGCCTTGCATCGCCGGTCCGATCGACCCAGCGGGAGATCAACTCGTTCGCCAGGACTACGCCTGCAGCATACAGCATCAGGATTTGGCCGATGTCCTCCTGTCGATAACCTTCGCGAGTCATGAGCAAAGGAACGGCAAACACAACGACGCCGGTAAGGACGGCTTTGGCTGGAATGCCGATCAACATGATCGCCTGAAGGAGCTGAGGATTTCGGCCGGCGAGCGCTACGTGGTGACCGAGCGTTTTGACGGTCTTTGCGAGGCCGGCGGGCTCGCTAGGAGATGCGTTGACGATGGCCGGGACTGCCAGAACCGCATAGATCAAGATCAGCGTGATCGCTATAGCGCCGACGGCAAAGACACCGGTAGGTCCGATATAGCCGACAAGAAGCGAGCCGATCGCCATGCCGGATATCATGCCTCCCTGAAATCCGTAGACGATGATCGCGGCCCCCTGGGTTTTCCGTTCAGGTGCAGCGACATTCAGAATGAAGGATTGGACGCCGATGAAAAGCATCGCCTGTCCAATGCCTGCTGCCGCGCGCCCAAGGATCAACAGACCAATATCGCTGTCAGCGAGCAGTATGAAAAACGAGCCTGCCGACAAGAAAAGGCCGAAGATCATCAGCGGCTTCGGGCTGAACTGCTGTGCCAGATGGCCTGCTGGAGCCAAGGTCAGTGCGAAGCACAAGTAGTAAATGGCGAAAACTGTCGACGTCAGCCCAGGTGAGAGCCCCGAGCCGTCGACAATTTCTGCGATGTAGCTGGCCAGAAAAGCGTAAGATAAATGCTCCACGCACATCGTGACGTAGAACACAGGCTTGACCAGCTTGAGATATTGCTCGTCATCGACGGGCTGCCTCGATCTGTCTCCCGTTCTTGGTCCGTCTCGTTGGTTAACCGACCCTGCAAGCTGCAGAAACAAACTGGCAAGAAAAGCTGAGGCAACAAAAAGGGCCGCGAAGTTTTTGACGCTGCGCAAGGTTTGTCGGTAGACGATCTCCTGAGGCAAGGTGACCGCGATGTGAACCTTTTGCTCGCTGCCCCTTGGACTGATATCGACCAGATATTCGTAGACACCGACCATGCTCTCCCACGGTCGACCGACCATGAAGGAGTCGGTGTGGATCAAGATGGTGTCGTCAACCACCATGGCTGCGGCTGCAATGTCAGGATTGAGTCGCCGATACTCCGAGAAGGCTCGGTCCAGACCTGGGATTTGCGCAATGTCGAGATTGAAGCCGACGACCTCTGTCATCCGCTGGCCGAGCGAGTCGGCGAGGGCTTTGGTCTTGATCTGGGTCCCCTTGGTGTAGAGCGACACCAGACTGCCGATCACCAGGACCGCCATGATGAGAAACAGGCCGGCGTAAACCATCTGTACCACCGGCCAACGCTGTCGGGCGAGCCAGGTGCTTCCCCCACCGACGAACAGACCAAACGCTATCGACAGTCCGAGTCCGATGGAGACAAGGGGGAAAAATCTCTCCTCAACCTGCTTCGAAATCAAAGCATGGGGCATAGAGATCGCGATTCTGCCAACGGTTTCGCGATCATTCTCTAACGGCAGGACGACCTGCAGAAAGGTATCATCTCGGTTGACCTTGAGCTCGGTTTCATCAGTCGTTCCCGTCAGGGAAGGACCGTCGGGCAAGAGGCCGATGTCGGCGTCGCCTCCGACAAATAATGATCTGCCGTTGATGTCGAAGACGGCGATCTCGGCAACCGTCTCGTCCGAGTTCAAGAGCTTCTTGGCGCGTGGCCGGAAGCCTACATATTGATCCAGTGGCAGACTACGCTTCAGGAAGCTTTCAACCGCGTTGACCAGAACCTTGGCCTGGGCGGAGAGTTTGCCGACATAGAATTGCTCATAGCTGCGGTTGGCCTCACCAAATCCCACATAGACCAAAAGCAGAAACGAGACTCCCGCCACAAGCGCCATCGTGGTGGCGTTGATCAGACGTTGTCGGATCGTGCTACCTTCAGCCATCGTTAGTTATCAACATCTCGTTCGCCAGGCATGGTTAGCTCATGAGGACGTCGAGATGGGTGACCATGGCGCGTCGCTGGCTAAACAGCATGTCGATCCGGTCGGCTATGAGCGAAAGAATGAGATCGTCATAAGTCATGCCCTCTTCAGCCAGCCCGGAGCAGATGATGCTCGTGCTATTTTCTCTAGGCGCAGCCAAATCGGGCTTGGGATTGGCTTCAAGGACATAGATGTCGCCGCGATCATCAGCGCGGAGGTCGAGACGGATCAGTGTTTCAATGTCGAATTCGCTATAGACTTGGCGCCCGATGTCGACGAGCCGGCCGTAGAGATTAGGTTCGGTGGCCGGATCGATGGGCCGAAGCCGATCGGTGGTGATCGGGCGATGGTCCATCGAGGTGAAGACTCGCTCGTCCTGATCAAGCAAACGTTCAACCACAGCGAAGGTAAAGGGGTGACCGAGCCTTTCGAGCTGACCCTGCCGGGCAATCACCTCGCCGCAGATCGCGACGCAGAACTCCCTGCCGGGAAGATAGCTCTCAATCAGGACGGGATTTTCGGTTGCGGTGTAGACCTCGTCAACCGTCGCCTTGAGGTCGGAGACATGATCGACAGCAACGACGTAACGCGAAGCGCGTCCCGATATCGGCTTGACGATGAAGGGGCCCTGGTAAGCGCCGAAAGCGTTCTTCAGTCGGAGATTTCGGCCGGGATCCAGCGGGCCTCGGCCTGGTTGCCAGACGAAGAACGGCGATGTCGGGATGCCTGCGAGCATCAGGTCCCGCTTCATCACCGGCTTGTTGTCCATGGTGGCGGCACCTAACGGATTATGCCCGACATAGGGGATACCGAACATTTCGAGCATGGAAGGTGCATGGCCGACGGAGCCCAGACCTTGCACGCCGCCCGTATTCAACCAGGCAAAATGGATCTGCTGATCGCGGAGCCGGTCGCCAAGATGCATGTCATCGGGAAGCGTGGTGACAAAGCGAAAACCGATGCGGCGGAGTGATGCCGCGATATCCTCGGCGACCGATTCGTAACTCTTCCAATGGCGTGGATTGAAGGTCGGGTTAATGACAGCCCCGGGGACATGCTTGTCACCACCGAAGATGACCGCAACGCGCATGGTCTCCGCAAGTCGTTGCATTTGTTGCTGCAACTCGACCGTGCGGGTCTGCCTCCGGAGGATCGGCTCGATCGTCGAGCCCGCCTCCATCCGCTTTTCGCCACGGTATGCTTGTGTCAGTTCCATTTGCCGTCACCTACACCATGATCTCTATGTGGTCTCGTCGCCGTATATTTGCGCTGCATGATCACCCCAGCCGGCGAGCTGACTGTATCAAGGGAATCAACACTGCAGTCGTTCAGGAGGTACTTGTAGTGTCTCACAGGTTAATATTGCGCTAATAATTGGATAACAAATCTTAACGAATTCACTTTTTTCTATCTTAATTAATTGTAAATGGGCAGGCATAAACATTCGTTGAAAATATTGATGATTGGTCGCCCGATAGCTCTAACACTATCTTAAATATTTGGCCCGATTATCCAGCACTGACCGCTCGGCTTTGCTGCGCCACCAATCAATAGGTCTGCCGCCAAGCTAATAGAGCCTCATCCTTTTCGTGGGATTGCAGATGACCGCTACTGGGCATAACGGAGAAATTTTTGCCGGATCGGAGCCGCTGGCAGCCCTCATGCCTGATGCGCCTCCATCACGAGGCTGTCTCCTGGACACCTATGACCGTGTCCTTCGGATGATCGCGCATGATGCCGAGCTCGGTACATGTCTCGAGGTGATCGCCCATGCTTTGAAGGAAATCCACGGCGGTGCCGAGTGCCTGATAAGTGCTCTCGAAGCGGATGGTCAAAGCGTCGTGAGTGCTGCAGGAACGTCCGAAGCCCTGACGTCAATGCTGGCGGGACTGGCCGTCGATGGCGGCTTCGGCGAAGCATCGGCGATCGATCAGGCGCTCCTGGCCAACGGCGTGGCGGTGAGCTCACGGTATCAAATAGACAACCATGCCGGGAAGTCGCTTGGCAGCCTCCTGATCCTTGGCGATCCGCTGCCGCATTGTAGGTCCGTCGATCCCGCTGCACTTGGCAGTCTCAGGCTGTTGACTGGCTATGCGATCGATTCGACTAGACGGACTCAAGCCCTGCTGTCCGCCAACGAACGCTTTTCAGCCCTTGCCAAGAATGTTCCGGGCGTCGTCTATCAGCGGGTCGTAAGACCGAACGGTGACATCCGCTACACCTATATCAGCGACGCCGCCAAAGATCTCTTCGGCGTCGAGCCTGATGAGATCCTTTCGAATCCTCAGGCCTTGTTCGATTGTCACGGACCCGATTACTACGCGACATTCCACGATCGGTTGCTGGCTGCCTCGCGCACCTTGCAGTTCTGGGACGTCGAGGCGACCATCATTACTCGTGACGGTACCCGGAAGTTTACGCATGCCATTGCGCGCCCTCACCGAGAACCCGATGGTTCGGTGGTTTGGAATGGCGTGATCCTTGACCAAACCCGAATCAAAGAGGCAGAGCTAGAGGCCGTCGCAGCAAGCACACGGACGCGGGATGCGATCATCGAGAGCATTCCCCAGGCCTTTGCTCTTTATGATCCGGATGAGCAGCTCGTAACCTGGAACAGCCGCTTTCTCGAGCTCTACCCCGAACTCGCTGACGTGATCGCCCATGGAACCACCTATGAAACACTGCTCCGTGCCGAGATCGATGTCGGCATCGACCCTCTGCCGGAAGAGATAACCCTTGAGGACCATGTCGCGCAGCGTTTGCAGCAGCATCGGGTCTGCGGACAGTCCCTGGAGCGCCGGTTGCCAAATGGCCGCTGGATCCTGATCAATGAGCACCGAACGAGCGATGGTGGTGTCGTCGTTCTGCATACCGACATAACCGAGCTGAAGGATCGCGAAGCGGCGCTCGCTCGGAGCAATCGCGAACTCGAAGCTTTCGCATCGATCGCGTCCCACGATCTCCAGGAGCCATTGCGCAAGGTCGAAGCCTTCGGCGATCGATTGAAGCGCAAGTACGAGCCCGCTCTTGGCGACGACGGCAAGATGTATATCGACCGCATGCAAAGCGCCGTTGTTCGTATGCGGGCCCTGATCAACGACCTTCTTGATTACTCCAGAGTGACCACCAAGGCGAAACCCTTCGAGCCGGTTGATCTCAATCAGATTGTCCAAGACGTCGTATCTGACCTTGAAGTAAGGATCGAAGAGGTCGGTGGTGAAGTCGTTTTCGACGCCTTACCGGAACTCGATGCCGACAGCACGCAGCTCCGCCAGCTCTTTCAGAATCTCATTGCCAATGCGCTGAAGTTCCATCGTCAGGATGAGCGGCCGCGAGTCGTGATTCGAGCCGAAACCGTTGAACTCGGTAAGAACGACAACCGGCGCTGCTGTCGGATCGAAGTCGTCGATAATGGCATTGGCTTCGAGATGAAATACGCAGATCGGATCTTCGGCATCTTCCAAAGACTGCATAGCCGCGTCGAATTCGAGGGGACCGGCATCGGGCTCGCAACCTGTCGGAAGATCGTCGAGCGCCATCACGGCGACATCAGCGTGGAAAGCGTCAGTGGCGAAGGCACGACGTTCACGATCGAGCTGCCGCTCCGGCAACTTGGAACCGAGACCCAGGGAGCTTAGCTATGCCGCAATGTGCAATTTCGATTCTTGTCGCCGATGACGATCCCGATGATCGCATGATGATTCAGGAGGCCTTTGCCGAGAACCGCATCGCCAACGAAATCCGGTTTGTCGAGGATGGCGAGCAGCTCATGTCCTATCTCCGTCGGGAAGGGCCCTTCGCTGCACTTAAGGACGAGCCTTATCCCGGAATCGTGCTGCTCGACCTGAACATGCCCAAGAAGGATGGGCGCGAAGCCCTCCGCGAGCTGAAAGCGGATCCGGAACTTTGCCGGATCCCCGTCATTGTTCTCACGACATCGCAAGCCGAGGAAGACGTCGTTCGAACCTATGGGCTTGGGGTCAGTTCGTTCGTAACCAAGCCAGTGAGTTTCGAGGGGCTGGTCGATGCCGTCCGTGTGATCTGCCAATACTGGATTCAAATTGTTGCGCTGCCACCGGAATGTTCTTCCCGCCTTGCGTGACCTGACCACGATGAAACTCCGTGTTCTCTTGGTCGAGGATGATGACGAAGACTATCTGCTCATCCGAGATCTGGTCGCTGCGCTCGAGGATCTGGAAGTCGAGCTGTTCCGGGAGTCGAACTACGACGCGGCATTGAAAACCCTGCTCGATGTCGAGATCCAAGCTTGCCTCGTGGAT
Source organism: Pseudomonadota bacterium (assembly GCA_039197065.1). Taxonomy (GTDB): domain Bacteria; phylum Pseudomonadota; class Alphaproteobacteria; order Geminicoccales; family Geminicoccaceae; genus JANQPX01. The sequence goes on from JBCCUL010000002.1 coordinate 18,495, forward strand.
TATCGCATCAACGGTACATCCGGTGTCGACTTCGTGCGCAAGCTCAAGTCGATCGGCTGCGATCTGCCCATGATCATTCTCACGGGCGCTGATGATTCTTGCGTCGATCGTCAGGCTCTGGCCGCCGGCGCCGCCAACTTCGTGGGCAAAGGCGGTTTGGATGCGGAGCGGCTTGGTCGAGTGCTGCGCTACGCAACGCAGCAGCCGCTGCAATCCGATAGTTCGCTCAACGCCCTGTCGCCAGTGCCCTTGACGCCGATTTTGTCGGATTCTGGGCAGGTAGAAGCGATGCGCGTGCTGCTCATCGAAGACGATGAGGATGACTATTTTCTGACGCGGGAGCTGCTCGCCGACATTTTTGGCCGACATCTGGAGCTAGAGTGGGTTTCAGCCTGGCAGTCAGCTCTGGAAAGGGTTCTGGAGGGCTGCCATGATGTGGTGATTGTCGACTATCGGCTCGGCGCGCGTAACGGATTGGAGCTGGTTCGCGAGGCGGTTCATCTCGGTTGCGATATGCCATTCATTGTGCTCACCGGCGAAGGCAATCGAGAGATCGACCTTGAGGCCATGCGCGCTGGCGCCACCGACTATCTTGTCAAGGGCGAAATCACGCCTCCTTTGCTCGACCGGTCTATTCGCTATGCTATAGAGCGCCGAAAATCTGAACGACACCTTGCGCGACTCGCCCAGATCGATCAGCTCACGGGGCTGGCCAATCGCTACCGTTTTCGAGAGTTTCTTGACCGCAGTATCGCGGTCGCCGACCGGCAGCAGAGCGCCGTTGCGCTCATGTTGATTGACCTAAATCGGTTCAAGGTGGTCAACGACACCTACGGACATGCCGCTGGCGATTTGCTGTTGAAGGAAATTGCCGGCCGTTTGCAGCGATGCGTTCGACCCACCGATCTTGTCGCACGGCTTGGTGGCGATGAGTTTACCATCGTGATGGTGGGCGCCGAGGACAAAGCCAAGCTCCATGCCACCGCCGAGCGCCTGTTGGCAGAGATCCGGCAACCCATCAATATTGGAACTTGTGACGTTGATGTCGGTGCCAGCATCGGCATCGCCCACTACCCAAATGACGCAACATGCGCCGACTCCATTATCGTCAGCGCCGACACGGCTATGTACGCCGGCAAGGGACAGCAAGCAGGCAGTTTTCACTTCTACACGCCGGAGATGCACCGTCGCGCTGCTTTTCGACTGGAGCTTGAGCGGAATCTTCGTCGCGCCATCCGGCAACAACAATTTGAACTCTACTTCCAGCCGCAAGTCGACCTTCGCTCGGGCCGGCTCCTAGGTTTTGAAGCCTTACTTCGCTGGCATCATCCTGAATTCGGGCTCATCGCACCAGGAGAATTCATTGAACTTGCCGAAGAAAGCAGCCTGATCATCCCGATCGGCGAATGGGCATTGAAGACCACCTGCGCACAACTCGCCGCCTGGCGCGATGCCCGCCTGCCTGAGGTCCATATCGCGGTCAACTTCTCGGCGAGGCAGTTCCAGGACGAAGGCCTTCTGGATCTGGTGCGAACGACCCTTTCGGACTATGACCTGCCATCGCGCACCCTCGAAATCGAGATCACGGAGAGCGATATTCTGCAGAATCCGACCGAAGCCAATCGGCTTCTGAACTGTTTTTCGGATCTTGGGATTCGCGTAGCACTCGACGATTTCGGCACAGGATACTCTTCACTCAACCACCTGCGCGTCTTCCCCGGCGCTATCATCAAGATCGATCAGTCTTTCATTCGAGACATTGAGACATCAACCAGCAATCGTGCGATTGTCCATTCGCTGATCGCCATGGCCCATGATCTGGACCTGAAAGTCGTTGCCGAGGGTGTCGAGAAGCCCTCGCAGCTAGAATATCTCCAAAGTCGCGATTGCGACATCGTTCAAGGCTACCTGATATCCAGGCCCATGCCCGCATGCGCCATCGCATCGGAACTGTTCGATAGGAACTTGCTACCCGTGGCATCTATGGCCATGGAGGGCATTGCCTGAGCTCTCGCCCTGCTGCTGTTTCGACCGCGTGCGATCGGAAACGGCTCTAGGCCATCACGCCCATGGCCACCGGCTGCACCAAGCTTGCCCTGACATTCCTTTTGGTCATCTCAATCTTTGCCGCAATTCCGGTCACGACATGGCTGCTCGGCCATGACCTTGGCCCAACCCCCCGCTCTTAAGCGGTGTCCGTCGAATACATCCTGTCCCTAGGCGTCAGTTCGGCGGCGGTCGCTCAGTTGGCTTTCTCATATGGCGGATGATTTGGCTTCGATTGTCAATTTTCCGGACTTCCATCGTCTGCCGGGGCAGCTGACGCTTTGATGTTGTTTGTATCGTTTATTTGGCCGGTCGATGCATAGGTGGTCACCGGCTTCGAGCAGCTAAACTGCATCTTTCGCTGTGACGTTGCTCGCCCGGCTGTATGCGGTGATCAGTCATGACAGACCGAAGTCTCTAGTCCTCGCGCATGGCTCTGGCGATCTGGTCTGTTAATGGTTTGGTCAGATAGCTGATCGGCGTTCGAACCTCGGTGCGAAGATAGGCCTCCACGGGCATGCCCGGAAGGAGTTCGGCCTTGTTGATGGCTTCATCGAGTTCAGGCTCGTCCAGGCTGATCTCGACGGCGTAGAAACTCTCCCCGGACTGGTCGTCGACTCGTCGGTCTGCCGAGATGGTATGCACGTGACCACTGATCGACGGCGTGGTGTGTGCGTTAAAGGCCGGAAAGCGCACGTCCACCTCTTGTCCCAGATGAACGCTGTCGATCTCGTTTGGCGTCACCTCAACCGCGACGATCAAGGCTTCATCCTCGGGCACGATGTAAAGGAGCGGCTCCGCCGATTGAATGACCGACTCGCGAGCGTGGACGGCCAGCGCGTGGACGATGCCCGAACGGGGTGCGCGCACGTCCATGCGCGCGAGCCGATCCGCAATCGCGATCCTCTGCTGTTTCAGTTCCGCAACCTCCGCATGAAGGGACCGAAGCCCGTTGATCGCCTCTTCACGTCTGTTACCATCAAGCTGGAGGAGGGCTACGCGGGTTGCCGCAATTTCGCTTTCCGCCTCGGCGATCGCCGCTTGGAGACCAGCGGTTTCGCCTTCGAGACGCGCGGATTCGCGCTTGAGTGCGCTCAAAGGTGCTGCCGTTGCTAGGCCTTTCTCGAAGAGGGCCTGCTGGGCTGTGACCTCCTCAGCGATCAGATCGGACTGAAGCTTCAGCGCTTCGATCTGCTGAGCCGACCCGTCGATACGTATTTTGATCTGCTCGATCCGGCTCGAAAGCTGTGCCCTTTCGGCTTCGATGCTCTCCAGCCTGGCCTGAAAGAGCTTCCGCTGACCGCTCGCTACCGAAGTGAGATCCGCGTCGCCAATGAGGCGATCTCGAAGCTCGGCCGGCAGCGGCATGGAGCGTTCGCCATCACGTTCGGCGGTTAGGCGCGCGATTGTCGTCATCGCTTCATCGAGCTGAACGTCGATGATTGCAAGCTCGGCCCTTGGCCTGGTCTTGTCGAGACGGAGCAGCACGTCACCCGCCGCCACATCGTCTCCATCCTTGACCAGGATTTCAGCGACGATCCCTCCTTCGGGGTGCTCGACGACCTGCCTGTTGCTCTCCTTTCGAAGTTCGCCTGATGTGATCACGGCGCCTGCAAGCTCAGCCAGAGCCGACCAGCCGCCGACGCCTCCGACCAAGAGAACCAGAGTGATGATACCGGTCGCGACATAGGATCTAGGATTCCAGGGATCACGCTCTTTCGTTGTCGGCGCGCTCATCGGCTGCTCCCAATGATTTTCAGACGCTGTCTGAGGCTTCCGGCATTACGTGCGACGTTCCTCAAGACGTCTTCCCGCGGTCCGAAATCGACCTTCACGCCTTTCTCCATGACGAGGAGGGTATCGCAGGCGGCGATCGCCGAGGGGCGATGGGCGATGACGACAACGGTCTGCCCATTGGCCTTCATCCGTTCGATCGCGGCGATGACCGCGCGTTCACCTTCCAGATCGAGATTGGCGTTGGGTTCGTCCAGCACGATCAGTGCTGGGTCTTTGTAGAGGGCTCTCGCAAGGGCGATGCGCTGGCGTTGCCCGCCGGAGAGATTGACGCCACCGTCGCCCACCTGGGTGTCATAGCCGTCAGGCAGGCCCAGGATCATCTCGTGAGCATCGGCCATGCCGGCCGCGTCGATAACCGCCATATCGTCGATGACGCCAAAGCGGGCGATGTTCTCGCCGACCGTGCCTGCGAACAGAGCCACATCCTGGGGCAGGTAGCCAAGCCAGGCGCCGAGCTGATCCGGTTCATAGTGATCGAGCGTGGCGCCGTCGAGTCGGATGTCGCCGTCGGCCGCCGGCCAGACACCCACCAGCGCGCGTGCGAGGCTGGATTTACCCGAAGCGCTCTTTCCGATGACGCCGAGTGCCATGCCTGGCTCGAGTGAGAAGCTGACATTCTTGATCACCGACAGGCTTTGGCCTGGTGGCGCGACCGTAACCTCACTAAGATCCAAAATCCCCCTGGGACGCGGCAGCCGAACACGTGCGTTGTTCGAGGGGGCGGTTTGATCGAGCAACGATCGGAGGGTCCGCCAGCTTTCAAGACCGCGCAGCATGACCGGCCATTGCGAGACCAGTTGATCGATCGGCGCCAGCGCCCGGCCCATCAAGATGGAGGCGGCGATCATCATGCCGGGCGTGATCTCCTGGCCGATCGCCAGGGCCGCGCCAAGCGCCAGCATGGCGGACTGGAAGAACAGCCGAAGGGTCTTGATGGTGACGGAAAATCCGGCAGTTCGTTCATGCCCCAGCATGTGCAGATGCAGGGCATCACGTCGGGATCGTCCCAAACGTTCGGTCGCGGCCTGACCCATGCCGAGTGCTCGAACCACCTCTGCGCGCCTGGCGAAACCGTTTTCAAGCGTGAGCGCTGACTGCTTTGCTTCGCTCGCGTTCTGCAGCGGTGTGCGTGACAGGATATTGTTGATGATCGCCAGGCCGACGACAAGCAGACCGGCGGCCAGGGCCAGGGTTCCCATGCTCCAATGGAACAGGAAAATCACGGCGAAGAAGAGAGGCGACCAGGGAAGGTCGAACAACGCCAAAGGACCATTGCCGCTAAGCGTCTGACGGATGGACTCAAGCGCTCGCAGCCCCTTGCCATCAGCATTGGCTGTATCTTGAAGGGAGCCTCGGAAAAGCCGCTGATCGAACAGGCTTTCGATCTTGGCGCCTGCGCGCGACATGAGCCTTCCGCGGACCAGGTCCAGCACGCCCGTGAACAGGAATAGGGCGGAAACCAAGCCGAATAGGGCGGCCAGGGTCGGCAGCGAACCGGAGCTGAGCACGCGGTCATAGACCTGCAGCATGAAGAGCGGGCCGGTCAGCATCAAAAGATTGACGAAGACACTGAAGATAGCCGTCCAGACAAAGATCCGGCGAATGAAACGGCGGCCCTCGGCGCGCGCTGCATCAAGGGAGGGATTTGTCTTGCGTTCGCCGGAAGATGCGCTGTCTTGCTGAGCAGGAATAGCCAAAGACCTCGCATCTCTTGTCGCGATCGTAGCGTTCATGCTTCGTCTCCACGGATCATCGTGGATCACCTCTCCGGGCTATTGAGATCTGCCGGACGCCGATCGATGTCCGTTTCCTTCGGCGTCCGGCAGGCGTCTGCTTTGCTCGACCGCTAGCTCATGCAGGCATCGTCGTATGATCGTTCGTCCATAGGGACAGGGTCATCCATCGGCGGCATGGAACTGAGGTCGAACGAATCGTCGGCGGTCATCGACACATCAGATGTCGCTTCGTCGTCCGCGCCCGGCACGTCGATCGGCAACAGAACACGATCGATGCTCTGGATGGTCCCGTTCGACGTTTCGATGTCGGTCAGGCCTTCGATAAACTCGGGATTTTCGATATCGGGGTCCTGGTCTCCCAACTCCGTGCCGCTGACATGGATGTCGACACCGAGCGCTGTCTCGACCGTGCCATCAGCCTGCAGGTCCTCGACGGTCCGCCCGCCCGGCGAGACGTGATAGAGAAGCACGTCGCGGAGGAGCGGGATCGGATCGCCATCCGGTGAAAGCTCAGTGAGCGCTTGAACGATCGCCTCAAACGCGCCGGCATCGTCGCCATCCTCGATATCGGCGCCGAGGTCGCGCGCCAGTTGGATGAAAGCGTCGTCGGTCGGTGCGAACACCGTGAAGTCCGCTTCGGGATCGGCGACCACATCGACGAGATCGGCGGCCTGCAGCGCTTGCAGCAGGATATCGAAATCCCCGCCATCGCCGTCAAACGTACCGCCCGACTGCAAAACGACATCGGCGATGGTCGGTTCCGGTTCTCCGCCAGGCAGGTCGATCGGCAACAACACCCGGTCGATCACCTGCACAATGCCGTTGGACGCCTGGATGTCAGTCAAGCCTTCAACGAACTCCGGATTCTCGATGTCGGGATCCTGATCGTTCAGCTCGGTGCCATTGACGTCGAAGGTCACGCCAAGCGCGGTTTCGATGGTTCCATCCTCTTGGAGATGGGCGACATCACGAGCCCCGGGCGCCACATGGTAGAGCAAAACGTCCTTCAACAACGGAATGGGATCGCCATCGGGTGATAGCGCCGTCAGCGCTTCGACGATGGCATTGAAGGCCGCTTCATCATCACCGTCTTCAACGTCGGCGCCGAGGCTGCGGGCAAGCTCGACAAAAGCGTCATCAGTAGGCGCGAACACGGTAAAGTCCGCATGGGGGTCGGCGACGACATCGATGAGATCGGCTGCCTCGAGTGCCCTTCTCAAGATGTCGAAATCGTCGCCTTCGCCGTCGAAAACTCCATCAGAGGTTTTGACGATATCCGCGATGGTGGGATGTGACATGAGCGTTCTCCCTGCGCTTTGGTCGATTTCAGTTAGGGAAGGATGACGGCGTCAATGATGTGGATGACGCCATTCGACGCCTCGACGTCAGCGGCGACCACGCTTGCACCATCGACGTTGACGCCATCACCCGTGGCGTCGATGGCAACCGTCGTGCCCTGGACCGTCTCCGCATCGATCGCCTGCCCCGCAAGGTCTGACGACATCACCTTGCCCGGCACGACGTGATAGGTGAGCACGGCGACCAGCTGGTCCTTGTTTTCCGGCTTCAAGAGATCTTCGACGGTGCCGGCAGGAAGTGCTTCAAAGGCTGCATCCGTGGGCGCGAAAACCGTGAACGGGCCATCACTCTGCAATGTCTCCACCAGGCCAGCAGCCTGCACCGCGGCGACCAGCGTGTTGAAGTCATCCGCAGCCACCGCTGTTTCGACGATGTCCATCTTGACGGCCGCGGCGGGCTTTACAGCTGCCGTGGGCTGAACATCCGAGGTCGCCGCGCAGGCGCCCAATGCCAACAAGCTAACTAACGCAAGAGTTCGCAACATTGATTGATCTCCTCTGTTTATGAATGGGAAATTTTCCCATGTGCTGAGTAAGCGGTAAGCCAAGTGTTCCGTCAAGAAGAAATGTGCAAATATCCCATTTTTATGAAAAACGTCGTGAGAAAATAGCGAGTTGGGGAGCCGAAACCTGGCGCTTTTTCCAACTAGATGGAGTCATCTGGTCAGTCGGAAGAACCTTGGATTTCAGAGAGATAGAGCGCCCATTCCTATCGAATGGACGCTCTAAGACTTCGTCAGGATGGCGCGCGAGATGTGATCGACGGGCTCTGGCCTAGTCCGGCTCGGCAAGGTCGTTCAGCGCTTCGAAGACATTGATCCGCGCCGATGCGTCGCCGGGCAGGGCGATGCTCCGCTGGATACTGAAAGCCTCGTCATAGGCACCGACGAAGAGGGAGCGAACGCCAGGCTGAGCATCAATGGCCGACGATTGATCTGCTGGAATACCAAAGCCGGAAAGGTGGAAACCTTGTCCGTCGGGATCACGCGCCAAGAAGGCTTCGACGATCAGCCGCTCGACCCGCTCGCCGAAGAGCAGGGTCGATCCAACATCGGCCTGATCGACCCGGAAGTGATCGTCGGCGAAGGTTCCAACCATCTGGACATAAGAGGGGGCGGCGAGGGTCTCGCAGCACGTTTCGTCAAGACGTGTGCCGCCCAACTTGACCATCTCTTCGGTTTTGAGGAGAAGCCCGCGAAGGCTGTCCGGTCCCTTGTCGTCCAATCGGTCGATGCGCGAGGCGATGACCTCGCCACCCTTCCAGAGCCCGCTGACCGCCAGGCGATCCCCTGGTTCGATGTCATCAGGAGCAATCACTTTGCCATCGATGTAGCCGCGCCGATCGACAATGACCGTCGACTCGTCGAATAAGGCGCGCGTACCCATCACCGTCACGACGCGAGCGGCAGGATCGATCGCGCTCACTGGCCCAACGACAGGAAGGAAGATCGACACCCGATTTGCCGTCCACCCCCCAGCATCCGGTCGGGCCTCGACGATCACCGTCGATCCCACCGTCAAGGGCAGATCCCGGCCGATCATCTCGGTATGGGAGGGCTCCTCCGCGTCATCGATATCGATGGTCTGACCGTTGACGACGATGCTGCCGAAGGCGGTCACCGTGCCGAATATCCCGGTGCCGCCGATGCCGCCCTCGGTCTCATCGCCCACAGCCAGGACTTTGTCGCGCGATGGCGCTCCGGTGCCACCAATCCCACCTTCTGATTCGCTCGATGAGGTTGCGATGACCACCTCTTCCTTGCCGGCGACATCATCGATCCGTTCCGGGCCAGCGCAGGCGACAAGCCAACCGAGCAATAAGGCTGGGCTCAGGACACGGCGGATCATGAGGAATTTCCTTTGGGTGGATCATCTTCGCGATAAAAAAAGACGCCGAAGCGAAACCTTTCGGTCGTCCCATCCTCGCCGGCGTCGGCCTTTTGCAACTCAAGCGCCTTGCTGTTCAGGTCGTTTAGGACTCGCTCACCAAGCTCCCGCGCCTTACCCTCGATTTTGTCGACGGATGTCGTTTCCAAATGGTTGTAGTAGACGGCCCGTTCCAGAAAGCGCCTGCCATGCTCATCGCCGACAAGATTCGACACGGCAGCGGCGAGGTGATCATGCAGGTTCATTTCGAAAAAACGCATCAGGCCTTCGCTGTCGGCGGTCGGTACGAAGGCCTGGCTCTTCAAGCGAACGACATCGGTGGTCTGGTCCCAGTCAACCAGCTTTTGATCAATCAGGCCGTCAAGAACCGTTCGGGGATGGACGTCTTTGCTTATCCCCTGAAAAAGCTCTTCGAAGCTCGGCGATCCATTGTCAGCCGATCGATGAAGAGCCTTGGGCTGTCCTTTGCCGTCGACATAGGTCGGATCGCCAAGCCAGCGGCCGATGACGGTGGCGCTAAGCGACATGGCGGGCGGCGCTGAGGACGGCATGCCGTCCGTCCGGATACTTCGGACATCACGCCGGTGAACGCCGGTTAGAATGCTTACACGGCTGTCGGTCGGCGGCTTGTCGTCGATCCCGAATTCATCGATCGCCACATCCACGTAAACCTGCTTCAAAAGAGCATTGACCGCCGGCAACTGCACGCCACGGGCAATGAGCAGCCGAACGATCGGCCGCATAAGCCACCGAAGTGCTGCAAGTGTCCGATCATGCTCGGACATGACGGGATCGCGACATATTTCGTAACCAGATCATAGACAATAGCTACATGGGACAAAATCCCATGTCAAACGATGTCGTGATATCTTTCATAAAAAAAACTGCCGGGCTCAGTCTCCTTCTCAGGTCCCAACGTCGGTTCCGGGGCAGGCCGCACGCAGGGCAGGCATTTCGTTGCGCCCGCTCGATCGTGGTCATTACGTGGTCCAAGAGCGGATGTTTTAAAAGCGAGCCAAGATCAACTTACCAGATGGGCTCGGCTAGGCTGGATAGCGGGACGCTATTGCTGCTGACCTGTTACCCTGGAGAAAATCGAGTGGGCTGAGAAATGGGCGAGTAATCTTATTAACGCATTGAAAGAAATGGTGCGGACGGCGGGACTCGAACCCGCACGGGCATAGCCCTCCAGATTTTAAGTCTGGTATGTCTACCAGTTCCATCACGTCCGCAAGCGTCCCGCTCGACCGGTTCCTTTTTCCGCTTTCGGCGGGGCTTGGCGTGGGTGTTGAGTACGGCATCTTGGTGGGGAGGGCAATGGGGCGGCTTGGCGGTCCGCGTTGCCTGCGGCAGGTGGTGGGCCTAGTCTCGGGAGTGAGCTCGAATAGCGAGGGAGCCTCTGTCATGTCGGCTTTGGAACGATATCGGAAACGCGTGACGTCGGTGATTACGGCGGTCAGGCTGGATTTGAAGACCGACGGCTTTGCTTATGAGAAGTGGGGGGCGACGCAGCGCTGCAAGGCGGGCGACTGGCTGGTGGACAATGGCGGTGATGTCTACACGATCGACGCTGATGTCTTCGCCAGGACCTATAAGCCGGCGACGACGCCCGGCTGTTACGTCAAGACGACGGTGGTGTTCGCCAGGAAGGCCGAGAAGGCTGGGGTCATTCAATCGAAAGAGGGCGCTACGCATTACGAGACGGGGGATTACATCGTCTATAACGAGGCCGACGAGAAAGACGGCTACGCTGTGGAAACCAAGAGATTCGAGGAGATGTACGAGCCGGTCGGTGAAGGCTGAATTCACCTGTAAGCTGTCCGTGTGAACGTAACGTTCGTTGCTACGGCATTTTATTGTCGATAGAAGTCTCTCAGGCTGAGCGCTTATTGGAGCGCGTGGTGTCACCCGGCCGAAGCTGAAAGATGAGAGGCTATAATGCGTAGTGATGATTTAAAGCGGTCTCGCAGTATTCGTGGTGGTATTGAGGTCAGCCCTACAGAGGGGCTCGAACTTGCAATAGATCTCTCTAAGTCGCAGCATTTCGATGAAGCGCGTCGATTAGCGCAGCATCTCATCAATAGAGAGAAAGTCGACCCGAAGGACAGGGTCAAGATCCGGCAGCAGCTTGCGCTTTGGATCTCGAAGAATCCGGATGCGCCGGATGATACCAAGCATGATGAGGCGCTCAACGTCCTGGATCGCATCGGCAAGACTGAAGGCGGCGGGCAATTGGCGGAGGCGGTCGACCCGGAGACTCTTGGGATCGCTGGCGGCATCTGCAAGCGGAAGTGGTTGGTAACCGGGCGGCTGGAGGATCTCGAGCGCAGCCTCCACTTCTACGAGCGTGGCGCTAAAGGGGAAACCGAGAAGGACAATGGCTACACCGCGATCAACGCCGCTTTCGTTCACGATCTGCTCAGCCACCAGAAAACTGCTTTCGTCGATGATCAGCGTCGCCATCAGGAAAATGCCAAATCGCTTCGAAAGCGGGTTCTCGACGATCTCTTGCCGATCAAAGGCGAGCCTGTGTGGGAGGGAGGACCGTCGCGGGAGAGTGTGCGTTGGTTCAACGAAACCATTGCAGAGGCTTACTTCGGTCTAGGGAATTTTCCGAAGGCGACTGAGTATTTGAAGGCGGCCTATGCAATCAAAGGGAGTGAAAGGATCGCCCCTTGGGAGATCGAGACGACGGCCCGTCAGTTCGCCTGGCTTGCGCGCCTGCAGGATCCCGATGCCAGGACGCCCGAGCAGTTCAAGAGATCGAAGGCCTGGGGCGTGTTGCGCGAGATTTACGGCGAAGAGGTTGCCGACGCCGCTCCGTCGTCGCTCTTTGCGGGCAAGCTCGGTCTGGCGCTCTCAGGAGGTGGCTTTCGCGCGTCGCTGTTTCATATCGGTGTGCTCGCAGCCCTGGCCGAGCGGGATCTGCTTCGCCATGTCGATGTGCTCTCATGCGTGTCCGGTGGATCGATCGTCGGCGCCCATTACTATCTGGAAGTGCGCAAGCTTCTGGAAGACTGGAGTGACGATGAGATCGGCCGCGAGGATTATGTCGAGCTGGTCGAGCGTCTCCAGAAAGATTTTCTTGCGGGTGTGCAAGAGAACATTCGGATGCGTTTAAGCGCCAGCCTGAAGGCCAATTACCACATGGCCTTCAAGTCCGGTTATACGACGTCCAGGCGTCTCGGCGAACTCTACCAAAGCCATCTTTACGGTCGCATCAAGGATGACAAAAAGCGCAAGCTGAAACAGCTTCGCATCAAACCCAAGGATACCGACGCGTTCAATCCAAAATATGATAACTGGAAGCGCAAGAACAAAGCGCCGATCCTGATCCTGAACGCAACGACGGTGAACACCGGGCATAACTGGCAATTCACCACATCCTGGATGGGTGAGCCACCGACCTTCATCGATAGCGAGATCGACGGCAATTATCGCCTGCGCCGCATGTATCTGAAGGAAGAGGCTCCCAAGCCGCATTGCAACATCAGCATTGGCGATGCGGTCGCTGCGTCCTCCTGCGTGCCGGGTTTGTTCGATCCGCTGGAACTGCGCGATCTCTATCAGGACGGCGTTACCGTTCGTCTGGTCGATGGCGGCGTGCACGACAATCAGGGCGTGTTCGGCCTTCTGGATCAGAATTGTTCCGTCATGATCGTGAGCGATGCCAGCGGCCAGATGGATGCCGAGGACGACCCTCATGATGATCGCATGCGTGTTCTTTTGCGGACGAGCAGCATCCTGCAAGCGCGCGTGCGCGCCGCACAATATCGGGAGATCGAATCGCGTCGCCGAAGCGGGCTGCTCAAGAATCTTCTTTTTCTGCATTTAAAGAAGAATCTTTGGGCCGAAGATCGCGATTGGATCGCCTGTAAGAATCCGAAGCAGCTCTCTCCAAAAGAGCTACAGGAGCAACAGGCCGGTCTGACCAAGTTCGGCATATTGAAGCACTTCCAGCGGCGCATCGCCGGCATTCGGACCGATCTCGATTCGTTCAACCAGACCGAAGCCTTTGCCCTGATGACCTCCGGCTATCTGATGACCGCAGCGCAGGTCGAAGACGAGATCCAAGGCTTCCCCAACGAACGTCATGACCACAAGTGGACGTTCCTGGAGCTGGAAGATGCGCTGCGTGAATCAAGCAACCACAAACTCGATCGGCTCTTGAAGGTTGCAGGTGCAGTCATGTTCAAGGCCTGGAGGCTTTCGGATCGTCTCCGGACCTGGACGGTCATCGCACTGGTCTTGGCTGCCATCCTGCTTTTCGCATTGGTGTATTGGAGCGATCAGCCGTTGCTCTCGCTTGGAGGCATTGTGGCGATGCTCGGTCTCGTTGGCGTCACATTTGCGTTTTTCAAATTCGGCCTCGGACCGCTCTTTCGATTCGTGAAGTTTCGTAAGCCTCCGCATCAGTTTTTGACGGGCGTCTTTCTCGGCACCGTCGGATGGGGCGCTTCCTGGCTGCACATAAGCTTATTCGACAAGTTCTATCTTAGCGAAGGCGAAGTGCCGGAGACCCAAGATGGGGCTGAGACAGAGGGTCAGCCGCACTGATCTGACGCCTTCATGCGAGAGGTGCTTCCAACGGGCGGCTGCATGTCGATGAGTGCTTCCATTGAACAGAGAGCATGGCGGCACCCGCCTCTCGGGTTCATCACGGGTTCAGGTTTCAGCGGTCAAATCAATAGCTGGTCAATGTGGCGCCCACAGACGATCTGCCCGTCGGGAGCTTAGAAACCCTGAGAGAATCCGACGGGCGCTCCAGCAAGCAAAGAGCGAGAAGCGATGATGCTGGAGAGGCGGCGAATGTCTGTCCCGGAGTTTTTGCTTCCGATGGATGGGGTTGATAGTCTTTTCGTTGCATGAACTCGACTGACGGGATGCAAGGATCATGACCCTGCTGCGCCGGATTGGCCTATTCGCCGTTGCGGTCATCGTTCTGATCGTCCTCTCGATCTGGTCGTTGCCTTGGACGATCCCGTTGGTACTGGCGATCGCCGGCGTCGATGATGTGACGTTCGACGACTTGGCGGTTGGGTTTCGCAGCGCCCGGCTGGATGGGCTCGCGATCGGCGATCGACAGCAACAACGCGTGGCGACCATCGAAGCGCGTTACAGCCTCGGCGGTCTTCTCAGCGGACGTCTCCAGCAGTTTCGGATCGATGGTCTGGAGGTGGATGCTGTTTATGGAGACGGCGTGCTGGACTTTGGCGAAGAGATCGCCGCCGCCGAGGATGGACAGCCTGACGAGATTGCGTTCGAGCCGACATTGCCGATCATGATCGATGAACTCCTGATCGAGAACAGTCGGATTGGCGTCGAGACGTCCTTCGGCATGCTTGATGTGCCCTTCGAGGGCCGGGCGTCCGTCGTCGACGATCGGGTGGAATTCGACCTCGGCATGTCGTCCGCCGAGCTGACTGCCGAGGACCAGGGAACGCTTTGCATCGGGTTCGAACTTTCAGGCAGTCTGCCCATCACCGGAGAACCGCGCGCCGACCAGGTCACGGCGAGAGGCCGCATCGACATGCAGGCTGCAGATGTCGACCTCATCAGGCGCGGACAACCGGTATCGGCAACCAGCGTCATCGATCTGAACCTCGTCGACGGTCGGTTCTCCCTGGCGGGGCCTTTGGAGGCCAGTGGTCGATTTGGTTCGGTGACAGGGAATCTTGCCGCGACTGTCGAGCTCGATGATCAGCTCAAGCCTGTCGCGATCGCATCCGGTGATGCGGCCTTCGATCTGAACGGGATCCACCTCGAAGACGGCGCGCTCGATCGCGGCCGGATCGCCTTGGAAATCGGCGGCCCGCTCGAAGGTCTGAGGGGCTCCCTCGATATCGATCTCGACGGTTTGACGGCATCGCTCGGCAGGATCGAGGTTCTTGGTATCAAGATGCAGCGCGTTTTCGACATTGCTCTGACCGATCAGGCCTTCGAGGTCATCGCGGGAGCGGAGGGCAAGAAAACCAGTATCGATCAAGTCAGGATCACCGATGGCGACGAGATCTTATTGGAGAGCGGCTGGTTTACGCTTCAATGGCCGGGCCGCGAAGAGCCCTGGCTTCGTTTCGATCTGGATGACCGAAATGTCATGCTGGACTGGCCGCTCGAAATCGACCCGGTTCGTCTCGATCTCGTGGACAGGCGCTTCTGGGCGCGGATCGAAGACCTCGCCTTGACACTGGACGGCAGTCCAGAGGGGCTTGAAAGCGGCGCTATCCGCATTCGCCGAGGGCGTATCGATCTGCCGAGCGCCAATCTGGCACTCGTCGGTATCGAGAGCGACATCCCGTTGAGCGGTTCCGGGCTCTCGACCGATCGCCGCATTCCGCTCGCCGTTCGCTTGGTGCGTCCGCTTGACCAGCCGCGCCTGTTCACGCCGTTTCGGCTCGATGCCCGGATCGGCGCGGAGCCTTCGACGGTCGATATCGAAGGCAGGCTGACGACCAAGTCCGATCCGGCGGCGGTGCTTGCAATTGAGGGCCAACATGACATCGAGACCGGTCAGGGGACCGCCGATATCGACCTGGCGCCGATCGCCTTCGCTGCCGGCTCTCTTCAGCCTGCGAACCTGTCCCCGATCCTGGATGGTGTGATCGACGAGGCCGAGGGCGGGCTCGCTCTGAACGGACGGATCGGGTGGCGGGATGGTGAGCTGTCCAGTGATCTCGCGCTTCTGATCGATGAACTCGGCTTTTCGATCGGGCCGGCGCGATTGTCGCGTATCAACAGCGTCATCCGCTTCGACGGTATAAGCCCGCTGACCACAGAAGGCGATCAGCTGCTTTCCGTCGGTCTCCTGGACGTTGGCCTGCCGCTCACCGATGGACTGGTGTCGATGCGCCTTAGGCCGGACGGCCAGCTCGCGGTCGATCGTCTGACCTGGCGCCTGGCGGATGGGGAGATCCGGGCAGCGCCGTTCACCTTTGGTTCAGACGTGCAGGACTTAACTCTGATGCTGACGGCCGAGCAGCTCGACCTCAATGAGCTGCTCAGGCTGACGCCGCTCGATGAGCTGACCGGAGAAGGCCGTATCGATGGAACCCTGCCGCTTACCATCGGCGAAGCCGCCGCCATCGATGGTGGCGAACTCGTCGCGACCGGCGAAGGCGTCCTTCGTTACAAGCCATCGACCGTGCCTGGCGTTTTGCAGGCCGGAGGTGAAAGCGTTAGGCTCATGTTGCAGGCATTGGAGAATTTTCAATATGACGCGCTCAAGATCACCATCGACGGTAGGACCGATGGCGCCAACGCCGTCGGGCTCCATCTCAAAGGGTCCAATCCCGAGCTCTATGACGGCCATCCCGTCGAATTCAATCTCAATCTTGAGGGCAGTCTGGCCAGCCTCGTTCAGGCCAATATCGACAATTACCAGATCCCCGATCGCATACGCGAAAGGCTTCAGGGGTTCGAGCGCTAGCGCGGTTCATATCGTTGTCCCGCTGGTCCTGCTGGCGGCTTGCCAGCCGCGCGTGGCCCTCGAGGCTCCTAAAGATCCAATCGTCATCAATCTCAACGTCAAGATCGAGCAGGAAGTGAAGGTGAAGGTCGAAAAAGATATCGAAGACCTCTTCGACGACAATGACGACCTTTTTTAGGAGCTGATGCCATGGCTGCTTTGAAACACATCATCCTGGCGTCGCTCGTTCTGGCGCTGGTTGCGATCACCACCGTCGACGCCGCGCATGCAGGCCCGCTCGATGACGCGAAAGCCTCTGGGCTGATCGGCGAAAAATCCGATGGCTATGTGGGCGCCGTCACCGGTGATGCCAGCGTTCAGGGCCTTATCGACGAAATCAATGCAGGCCGCCGCGCGAAATATGAGGAGATCGCCGCAAAGCGGGGCGCTCCGGTCGACGCCGTCGCGGCGATCGCCGGCAAGAAGCTGATCGAGCGGACGCCCGGTGGACAATATGTGATGGGCAGCGACGGACAGTGGCAGCAAAAATAGACGGCTGCTCGTGGCTCACCTGAAGGCCGGCATGTTTGCCGGCGTCAGAGAAACCCTGTCGCCAGGTGAAACATCAGCCAGGTGATGAGGGCGGCGAAGGCGACGCCTATAACGGCCGGCCAGATGCCGTAGGCTTTGCTGTCGTCGACTCGTGGCTCGTCCATTTTTATGCCTTGCGGTGGCCAAACACTGTGCTTGGCGTGGGGGCTTGATGCATCGTCTGCGGTCGTTGGCGGCGACTCGGAGAACACGCTTCTCCACCGCGATTGGTGTCCCTCTTGGGCTGGTTCGAGATGCCGTCGGTGGCAGTCGATGACGTGGTCATACCGCTATCCCGACAACAGCTTCGGCAGCCATAGGGCGATCTCGGGGAAGAACATGACCAACAAGAGGCCGATGATCTGGAGGCCGATGAAGGGGAGGACCGAGGCGAAGATCTGCTGGAGGGTGATTTCCGGCGGCGCGACCGACTTCAGCCAGAAGCAGGCGGGGCCGAAGGGGGGTGACAGGAAGTAGATCTGAATGTTCATGACGAAGAGCACGCCGAACCAGACCGCGGCCCAAGCGGGGTCGAGGCCGAGGGCGGGGGCCATGTCGACCACCACGGGCGCGAAGATCGGGACCGTGATGAAGACGATGGCGATCCATTCCATGAAGGTGCCGAGCACCACCAGGATCAGCATCATCATGAAGATGACGCCTCTAGGCGGCAGGTCGAGACCTGAGAAGAGGGAGCGCATGAAGTCGCCGCCGCCGATCAGGTTGTAGATGCCGACGAAGGAGACGGCGCCGACGATCAGCCAGATGATCGTGCCGACGGTCGACATGGTCTGGGTGAGCGCGCTTTGGATGAGCGTCCAGTTGAACCTGAAGCGCACGGCGGCGATGAAGATCGCGCCGAACACGCCGACGCCGGCCGCCTCGGTCACGGATGCGATGCCGCCATAGATCGAGCCCATAACACAGGTGATCAAAAGCACCGAAAGGATGACGGCGACCAGGCGGTTGGTGGAGAGTTTGGTGTCCCCGCCGGTGCGTGCGGCCACTTCTTCGGCGGTCGGGGCGAGCGACGGGTCAAGATAGCAGCGGATGAGAATGTAGATAACGTAGAAGCTGGCAAGCAGCAGGCCCGGGATGACGCCCGCCATGAAGAGATCGCCGATGCCGACCTGGGCGGACAGGCCGTAGACGATCATGACGATGCTCGGCGGGATCAGGGTCGCGAGCGAGCCCGAGGCGCAGATGGTCCCGATGGAGAGCTTCTTGTCGTAGCCGAGGCGGAGCATCTGCGGGAGGGCAACGAGCCCGAGCATGACGATCTCGCCGCCCATGATGCCGGACATCGCGGCCATGACCACGGCGACCACCACGGTCTGCACGGCAACGCCGCCCCGGAGATTGCCCGCGAAGATCGACATGGCGTCGAACAGATCCTCGGCGATCCCGGCCTTTTCCAGGATGGAGGCCATCAGGACGAAGAGGGGGACGGCCACAAGCGGGTAGCTTTCGAGGAGGCCGAAGGCGTTTGTCGAGACGAGGTAGAGGCCTTTAGGGCCGAAGAAGAGTAGGGCGCAGACGATCGAGATCAGGAGCGTGACCACGCCGAGCGGCATACCGGTGGCCATCAGCGCGATCAGAGCGATGACGATGCCGATGCTGACCGTGCCGATGTCGTAGTCCCGAAGGTTGATGATCTGACGCGGATCGAAAGCCTCGCCCAGGCCTGATAGCGACGCGCTTAACGTCTCCGCACCGCCGCCGGTGTAGTGCGCGGCGAGGATGATCGCGAGGCGGAGGAACATCAGCCCGCCGATGACCATCACCAGGGTCTGGTAGACCTTCGATCGGAAATGGCGGTGCAGATTGGTGAGGAGCTGGGCGAGATAGAGGACGGCGCCGCCGATCAGCGCCGTCTTCAGCATCATCGGCTGAGGCGAGTTGAAGGCACTGCCATAGCGCTCGACGATGTCGATGCTCTCAAGGGCGCGCACCAGCGTGTCGGTTGCCAGCATGTAGAGCGCGAACACGCCGACCACCATGCCGAACAGATCGAGCCACCAGCGGGTGTCGTTGCCCGCCATCAGGTAGAAGACGGTGATGCCGATATGGCGTTTGTGGGAGGTGACGTAGCCGACCGACAGCATCCAGGCGGTCGCGCAGAGCACCATCACCACCTCGAACGCCCAGGAGGTCGGCGCGTCGAACACGTAGCGCGCGACGACTTCCCAAAGGGTGACGAAGGCGCAGAGGATGTAGAATTGGGCGACGGAGAGGCCGAGGAAGCGGCTGAAGCGATCGACTGACGCGGTCAGTGCGCCGACGAAGCCGGCGCGTTCCTCGCGATCCAGGATGCTGCTCATATAAGGGGAGATTGAAGGGGGAAACGTTCCCCCTTCACCCCGCGGTTACGCAGGGAAAAACTCAATCCAAGAGCCCGATGCGCTTCATATACGTTAGATGCGCGTCCAGGGCTTCCTGGGCGAGTTCGCTTTGTGCGCCGAAGTCTTCCCAAGCACCGACGGCGAGCTCGCGGAACTTTTTGCGTTCCTCAGCCGGCCAATCGACCACCTGCATGTCAGGATCGGCCTTGTCGCGGGCGACCAGGTCACGGTCCTGCAGGTCAGCCTCGCGGCGCATGGCGTCATAGGCTGAGGAGTACCAGACTTCGAGAGCACGCTGCTCGGCCGGCTCCAGGCCCTCCCAGACGTCCTTGTTCACGACGAACTGCAACACGGCCATGGAGTGGATGCCGGGATAGACCGGGGCTTTCGCGACCTTGTGCATGCCGGATGCGTCGTTGTTTACATAAGCCGAAGCATCCGCCGCATCGACCACGCCTTTTTCAAGCGCGGTGTAGACCTCGGAGAAGGGGAGGGAGACGGGCGAAGCGCCGGCGCGCTTGAACACCTCGGCGGCGAGGCCCTCGGGTGCCCGGATCTTCACGCCCTCGAGATCGGCGACGCCGTTGATCGGCACCTTGGAGACCAGAGCTTCCTTGGCATAGGGGCCGCAGCCGATGACGTGGATGTTGCCGCCGGCATATTGGTCATAGAGCTTTTGCAGGATTTCCTTACCGCCGCCATGCATGCAAAACGTGCGCACCTGGTCGACGGTATCGTAGCCGGCGATCAGGTCACCGATGATGGCAAACGCCGGGTCGCGGCCGGAGAAATAGGAGACTGCGTTCAGATCGCCGTCCAGAATGCCGTTCGCCACGGCATCGATGGTCTCGCGATGGGGCACGACGGCACGGGTCGCCAGGACTTCGACCTCGAGCGATCCGCCGGTCATCTCACCGAGCTTCGGACCCCATTCGTCGGTCATGAAGCGATGTGCCCAGTCGCCGGCGCGAGAACTTGCCTGGAGTTTCAATGTCTTGGCGTCGGCATCGTTCGCCTCGAAGCCCGTCAGCGCGAAGACGGCGACCGCCGTCGCCAGAAGAATTTTTTTCATCAGCCTTCCCTGCTTTTGTTTATGCTTACTTCATCTTCACCAGAGGGATAGGGATTTGTCAAAGCGTGATCAGGACAGGCGCGCATAAAGGACGACCTGATACCGTATGTGCTGGCCCTGACTTTGCTGGCTTTAGAAGTGACGTGCCTCCGTCGCATTGAGTGAGCTGACGGGAGCCCGCTCTCGCTTCAAGTCTGAAACCATGGATCACGGAAAAGCTCATGGTGAACGCCGCTTAAGGGACGTTTACCGATCATAAAGCTTCTTATGTGATGATCATCGTCTAGCGCGCCGATTCGCAGTTCGTTTTGGTGGCGCTCGCGTACGTCGCGGTCAAGGCGATGCCGAACATGGACTTCGTGCAGGCTTTGCAGATCGAGACGTCGAAAGGCATCGTCGCTCATAAATCGGCTGTCGAGGTAGATTTTGGCCATGGTCAGATCATTAGTCTTCGCCCTTTCCCTGCTTTCCATCGGCGTTGCGACCGCCGATGCGTCGCCGCTCAGGATCGCTGCGGGCGAGTATCCGCCTTATACGTCCGAGGCGATGGAGCATTACGGCCCCATCAATCGCATCGTCACACATGCGTCCCAAGAGGCGGGCTTCGAGGTCGAGTTCGAGTTTCTTCCCTGGAAACGCGGGCTCGAGGAGACACGGCTTGGGCGTTTTACGGCCAGCTCTTATTGGTACTACAGCGACAAGCGCAAACAGGATTTCATTCATGTCGGCCCTTTGACCGAGGATCGTATCGTCTTCATGCATCGTAAAGATCTGGACGTGCCTTCATGGTCGTCGCTGGATGATCTGAGCGGTTTCACGATCGGCGCTACAAATGGTTTCACCTATAATGAAGCCTTTTGGGAGGCGGCCGAAAATGGCACCCTCGATGTCGAGGTGGCAGTGGACGATCCAACGAACCTCAGGAAACTGGTTGCCGGTCGGCTGGACATCATCGTCATCGAACAAACGCTGGCCGGGCATCTGTTCAACGATATGCTTACCGAACAGCAGACAGAAAACCTGACGTTCCTGGACCGTCCTCTCCAGGTTAACCCCGGTTTTCTTCTGGTTTCGCGCAAGATACCCAATGCTGACGCCATTGCCTCATCGCTGCAAAGCGGCCTCGATTCGATCCGTGAACAGGGTTTGATCGATCAGTTCTTGGGAGACTTGGCCCAAACCGATCACTAATCGTCGTCCAGCTTTGCTTCTTTCCAGGTTCGTACCCGTGTCGCTATCTGCGCTTGCCCTTATCGGGACCAAAGGGTTTGGAGCGGCCCTCTTGGCTTTGATTTCAGGTTTTCGAGCAACAACGTGTTTTTATTCGATCAAGGCACGCTTCGTGATCCTGATCGCTGCGGCGGTAACCATTGTCTATGGCGTCATCGCCTACAATCAAATTCAGGAAACATCTGCGCGGTTAAGTGAGCGGCTTGAGCAGCAGTCCAATTTGCTGGCGGCCGCCCATGCGGACGCCCTGGCTGACGATGTTTGGAATCTCAACGAGGCTGCCATTACCCGACAATTGAACCTTCTTGTCGCTGGTCCAGACATCCTCTCGGCTGAGGTTCGGGAAGTTTCAGGTCTGCTCTCCGTTTCCTCCTCAACCGCTCATGTCGCCAAAGCTGGTGATGGTCTCGTCATCACCCAGCCGATCAAACAAGCTAACGGCGAGATCATTGGCGAAGTGGAGATTGTCGTAAGCGATGACAGGATTCGGGCGGAAAATGATTACCTGATTCGATGGCAGACCCAGGAATTCTTGATTGTCGCCTTCGTCGTTGTTCTTGTTGTCATGGTAACCGTGAGCAACCTGGTTCACCCCATAACCCGCATGACCGAAACGATGACGAAGCTTGCCGAAGGTGACCTCGACGTGCCGATCCCCGCAGTCAAGCGGCATGACGAAATCGGCGAAATGGCGAGAGCCTTAGAAGTCTTCAAGGCCAACGCTGAACAGGTCAAGATATCTCTCGAGAAAGAACGGGAACTCAACGGACTGCAGCGCCAGTTCGTCTCGATGGTATCTCACGAGTTCCGAACGCCGCTTGCGATCATTGATGCGGTGGCGCAGCGTGTCGAAAGGCGTCTGGAAAAGCTCAGTCCAGATGATGTCCGCCAGGGACAGAAAAAGGTTCGTGTCGCTGTTTCGCGTTTGACCGACCTCATGGAGAGCGTTCTGAGCGCCTCTCGTCTCGAGGAGGGAAGAATTGCCTTCGAACCCACCGTCTGTCCCCTGTTCGATCTGGTGTCCGAGGTTCAAAGCAACTACAGCGAACTCCATAAGGGTCACGAGATCATCTTGGACATCGATCGCCTGCCAAGGACGATCACGGCCGACAGCAAACTTCTCCGTCAGGTCGTCTCCAATCTTCTCTCCAATGCGATCAAATATTCACCTGATGGGAAACATGTCTGGGTGAAGGGTTATCTGGACGACAATGATGAAATCGTCCTGTCCTTCTGCGACGAAGGCGTCGGCATACCCAAGGAGGAGCTGGACAAGTTGTTCAAGCGTTTCTTTCGGGCAAGCACCTCGACGGGCATCGCTGGCAGCGGCATCGGCCTCAATATGGTGCAGCATTTCATGAGCCTTCATGGCGGTCGGATCGACGTCGAGAGCACGGAGGGCGTTGGCTCCACCTTCACGGTGAGAATGCCGTATTCGGCTTCCTTGGAGGCTGCAGCATGAGAGCCTTTCCGAGCGGCTCCATATCTGACTGAAGCGTGCATCTGCCTGCAAAGACGACAGGGCAGGGTGACGCTTACTCGAACCATGGCGCTTCTGGCCATCTGTTGTGTTCAAACAAAGTAGGCCTTGGGCTAGCTTTTCAGTCCCAAGGTCCGTCCTGTCCAGCTCTCGCTCAGACAAGTCGACGCTGCGGCCGCGCCGCTAATAGGTCGTGCGGCCGCCGGTCACGTCGAAGGTAAAGCCGGTCGTAAAGCTGCAGCTCCGGCTCGCGGCGAAGGCCGTCATGTCGGCGATTTCGCGGATGGTGCAAAAGCGGCCCATGGGAATGCGGCGCTTGCGGTCGGCGATATAGGTGTCGTCCATTTCCTCGAAGAGATCGGTTTCGGTGATGGCGGGTGCGATGCAGTTGGCAAGGACGCCGGAGCCGGCGAGTTCCTGAGCGAGGCCTTTGGTAAAGCCGATGACACCCGACTTGGCTGCGGCATAAGTGCAGGCATTGGGGCCGCCCTCCTTACCGGCGACCGAGGCGATGGTGACGATCCGCCCATAACCCCGCTCCCGCATCGGGCTTATGAGGGCGCGCGTCGACAAGAAGACGCCGGTGAGGTCGACGGACAGGACGCGGTTCCATTCGGCGAGCGTATATTCCCAGGTGGGCTTGGTCGGGCCGTTGACGCCTGCGTTGTTGATCAGCACGTCGACATGGCCAGTCTCAGCAATACTGGCTTTCGCGGCGGCGGCGACCGAGTCCTCATCGGTGACGTCACATGTGAAAAAAGCCTTGAACAGCGCCTTGTCACATGGAGTGATATCCCAGCCGATGACCTGGGCGCCAAGTTCGGAGAAGCGCTCGGCGATGCCAAGCCCGATGCCGCGGGCGGCGCCGGTAACGATCACTTTTGCGCCCTCGAGGCCATGCTTGGACATCCTCTTTCTCCTGTATGTAGCGCCTTGACTGCCTTGATGGATTGGCCATGAACGGTGACGATGGCCTCTCGGTTATCGCTATCGGCGAAGAGGAGCAAGGTGATGGCGTTTTACGTCGAGGTCGGTCATGAGGTGTCGTTCTCGAAAACCGTCGGCGAGGCTGATGTCTATATGTTCGCAGGGATCACGGGAGATCTCTCGCCCAATCATGTGGATGCGGTCTATATGGCGAAGTCGAGCTATGGCCGGCGTATCGCCCACGGCGCCCTCCTGATTGGCTATATGTCGAACACGTCGACCCTGATCCTTGCCCATGTCCGGGCTGAAGAGGAGACGGCGGTTTCGCTCGGCTACGATCGCGTGCGCTTTCTAAAGCCGGTGTTTATCGGCGATACGATCACCGTGACCTACCGGATTGCGTCGATCGACGAGACGCGCCGCCGTTCGGTCGCCGACATCGAGGTGCATAATCAGGACGGCGATCTGGTGGCCGTCGCTCAGCATATACTGAAATGGGTGGCGAATTCGGCGTGAAGCGCATGTTGTCGAATCCGATTGCGCCAGCTTTACCATCCGTTAACCGACATGAGCTACGAACAGCCCTTGGTCCATGCGATCCTCGGAATCCGCCCGCCCGATGGGTGAGTGGGGGAGGCTCGGACTCCCAGGATCGCATGGACCAGCAAGACGCGGAGGATGATGATCAAGTCGGGTTAAAAAAGGATGAACGCAGCAGGCTGGCCATACGCATCGATCTAGAGCTTTTCCCGAACAGGTGGAACCACCTGTTCGATAAGGAAATCCAGCGAAACAAAGAGATAGAGCGTGTATCCAGATCACATCCGATCGGGATCCGCTCGAAGAGCATGCCCAAAACCTCCGCAACCATGCTCTTCCTCAGGTGAGACAAGAGCCTAAGGCAAGAGACTCGATACGCGATAACGCTCCAATATCCTTAGAAACTCGGCTTCGCTGTCGGCGCAGTCATGGAAACCAAAGCGTCGCCCTTTGATCGTGCTCATGATCTCGTCCCAGGACCGCTCAAGCGTGCTGTCGGCATAAGGCCAGTTGACCAGTGTCGAGAGCGATCTCTTGTTCAGGCCATGGCGCTCGACGATCCGCTGCCATACGGCCTCTTTGTCGGCCATGACATCGGCAAGGCGAAGGGGCCGAACGATACCGCAAGGGATATCGAAGGCAGCCGCGAGTTTTGGCCAGAAGCGGCACCAGCGGATAAGATCGCCGTTCGCGACGTTGAAGGCCTGGTTGGCGGCTTGGTCATCGGTGGCCATCCAGGTGATCGCGCGGCTTGGGAGATCGGTTGACGTCAGCTGGGTGAGGCTGGTGAAGGCGTCGTCCGGGCCTGGAAAATCGAGCGCGCTCCCGAGCTCGCGGCAGATCGCAGCGTAGATCCCAAGGGTGGAGACGAGATTGCGCGGGTTATCCGGCGAAAAATGCAGGAGCGTGCCGGGGCGTGAGGCGGACCAGCGCCATCCTGCACAAGAAGCGGTTTGGCGCAGCAAGTCCCCCTGCGCGTAGTAGAAGTTCGAGACCAACGGGCGTGGGTCATCCTCGCGGGCCGGTGTTGGAAACGGGCCGACATGAACGCCGTAATATTTTCCGCCCTGCACGAGGTGGACGTGTTGGAGCCTTGGCGATGCGGTCGAGACGGCGCTTAGCACATTGGCGAAAAGGTCGAGGTTATTTTGAACGCTCTCCCGTCCCAGGTCGTCATGGGCGGCGCGGCCACAATAGAAGAGATGGGTGATATCGTCATGCGGCCGAAGGATGTCCCTCAAAGCATCCGCATCGACCATGTCGGCGTGTAGATAATCGATCCCTGACAGCGCCTTTGCCGGCGGCCTGCGGCAAAGACCAAGCAGCGTCCAGCTATTCGAACCCGCCAGATGTTCCGCAAGCGCGCTGCCGATAGCGCCCGTGGCGCCGGCGATCAGCGCTTTTCGCATCGTCATGTCAGAGGCCTCTCATTCTTTTGCGGGCCTCAGCTCGATCGATCCGGCAAAAATGGGTTCAACGTGATCACCCAAAAGCCAGATTGAGGCGATCCGGGCGAAGGGCGTTCCAGCCGCTGATGCTATTCCTCGTAGACTGTAATTTCGACCCGCCGGTTCTTAGGCTCGGCGACGTTATCGTCCGTCGCGACGGCGAGACTCCGCTCACCAAATTCGACAACGCTCAACACTTCCCGGAATCGCGGATCGTTGCGAATGGCGTCGGCGACCGATTGCGCGCGTTGGCTGGATAGGACAGTGTTGGAAGCGTCGGTGCCGACCGTATCGGCATGGCCGGAAATCACGAAACGCGCCTTTGGCAGGGTCGCAGCAAACTCGCATGCGGCCGCAACCGACTTGAAGCCAGACTTGTCGATCGATGCCTCACCGGTGTCGAAATACAAGGTAAAGGAACGCTGCGGTCGACTGCTCTTGGCCTCGTCCAGCCTGTCCGGGACAAGGTTGGCGACAGTGAGTTCGGGTTTTGCCTGAGGGCGCCAAGGTGCTGGTTCGATTTCAGGCGCTTCGTCAAGCGCGGCCAGGACATCGGGACCGTCCGGCGGTTCGATGCCTTTGCCTCGGAGGTAATTGACGACACCATCATGTGCGGCAAGCGGAAAATCGGACAACGACGCCTCGGGCGTCAGCCGATCGATATCAATCCGCACGGCGCGAAGCGTGATCTCGTCTTCCAAGGCCGCATCCAGGAAGGCTTCGATGCGCTCGGCAGGCACCGACGCGTCGGACACCAGCATATAGCCGCCGTTCTGCGCTTCGCTGCCGTTCGCTTGCGCGCTGTCGGACGTCCAGTATCTCATGACCGCACGAAATTCGGATTGATCCAGCAGCGATTCGTCCGTGATTGACTCGGCGTCGAGGATGGCAAGGTCGGCGCCTTCCGTCGCCAGCCCGTCCAGAACGGACGCGCCGGATCGCACCAACGTCGTGTCCAGCTCGAAACCGAGATCTTGCAGTCTGACCAGCGATCCGAAGCCGATGGCGGCCATACGTGACGATCCACTGTCCGAGTCGACCGCAAGGCGAAGTCGATCCGCCGATGTCGCCAAGCCCATCGATGGCGCCGTGCTCACGACGAAGGCCGCAATGAGAAGAAGCGCATAAAGCCGACGCATGGCGATCGTTCCCCCTGGGTTGACGGTAGAACTCTTATTTGAACGTACAAATATGCCTATTTTCGGTGTATTTTGCTATGAATAAAGACTGCTTCCGAAACGTGAAGCCCTCATAGTGTGTTGGCGTGATCACATACGCGATATCACTACGCTTCTCGCTTCGATCGAAAAGACGATGCGTTAGGTTTCGTCTTTACGACTTTCGCTCAGCCCAGCCGGCGAAGGTTCGCTCCAGCAGAACAACGATGTAGTAGAGGAGAATGCCTAGGAGAGCGAGCGCGATCAGGACGGCGAACATGAGGGGATAGTCCGCGTTGATCTTGCCACTGTCGAACAGATGACCGAGGCCCTTGCCGTGGGGTTCGACGATTTCCATGAGGTTGGTGCCGATAAAGGCAAGCGTCACCGCGACCTTCAGGGCGCCGAAAAATTCGGGCAGCGTCTTCGGCAGAGCAATCTTGGT
The DNA here is from genome assembly GCA_039197065.1 of Pseudomonadota bacterium. GTDB lineage: Bacteria > Pseudomonadota > Alphaproteobacteria > Geminicoccales > Geminicoccaceae > JANQPX01. Next base: position 45,956 of record JBCCUL010000002.1, read on the forward strand.
GAAGATCGTGAATTGGCTGGCGCCCAATGATCGGAGGATATCGCGATATTCGGGCTCCAGCGTCGAAAGCCCGATCGAGACGGAGACGGCGATCGGGAAGAATGAGATCATGAAGGCGATCAGCACGGTGTTGACGTCATGCCAACCCACGAAGATGAGGGCGATCACCGGTACAATCGTCGCCTTGGGGATGGCGTTGAAGCCGATCAGAATCGGATAGAGCGCATCACGCATGATCCGGCTGAAGCCCATGACCATACCGAGAAGCGTGCCAACGATGACAGCGAGGCCGAGGCCGGCGACGGTGCGCCAAAGGGTCTCCCAACCATATTGCAGGAAGAGCCAGCGATAGGTCCAAAATGCCGGGATAAGATCGGAGGGCGATGCCATCTTGTAGTTGGGCCAATCGTTCACCCAGACAAGCCATTCCCAAAATGCCAGGAAGATCGCCATGCCGATGACGGGGATCGCTGCTCGCTTCAAGAGATCGCGGGTCATGCCGATGCTCCTCCTTGCCGGCCCTGGGCGAGCTGGATCTGCTGGCGGAGTTCGGCGAGCATGGCGGTGGTCTCGGCGGTATAGAGATCGTCGAGGGTTCGCTCGGGTCCGAGCCGGACATCCATCACATGCTGCGTGGTGCCGGGGCGGCCTGACATCACCACGACCTGATCGGCGAGGAAGACGGATTCGCGCAGATCATGGGTGATCAGAACGGAGGTGAACCGTTCCTCTTTTCGAAGCACGCGCATGATCTGCCAGAGATCCTCGCGCGTGAATGCATCCAGCGCGCCGAAGGGCTCGTCGAGGATCAGGACCTCAGGCCGATGAACCAAGGCGCGGCAAAGGGAGGCGCGCTGGCGCATGCCGCCTGAGAGTTCGGAGGGACGTTTGTCCTCGAAGCCTTCAAGGCCGACCAAATGAAGAAGGCTTTCGGCACGTTCAATCTGCTGCTTTTGCGACATGCCTTTGGCGCCCACGATCTCGAGCGGCAGGAGGACATTCTTCAAAACGGTCCGCCACTCCAGGAGCACCGGGTTCTGGAAAGCCATGCCGACCGTGCTTCTTGGCGAGCGCACCTCTTCGCCATGCAGCTTGACCGACCCGCTGTCCGGCCGCATCAGGCCGGCAATGAGCTTGGTCAATGTGGATTTGCCACAACCTGAGGGGCCGACCACGGCGCAAAAGGCCGCTTCCGGCACGGCGATCTCAAGATCGCGCAGTACCGGAAGCGGGCCGGCCTCGGTACGGTAAGCGTGCGTGACGCCCGAGACTTCAATCAAACTGGTCATCGAGCCATGCCGCTCCGATGGCCTCGATCCGGCGCAGGAGCGAGGCGTTTTGGCCTATTTGAGCATGCGTCCCGATGCGTCCGGCAGGTAGGCGTCCGTGAAGTAGAGCGACGCATCCGGTTCGGTCTTGAACTCATAAGTCTCCGCGATCTGGTCCAAAGAGGCTGCGAACCGTTCCGCATCGATCCCGCCCATGCCGTTTTCGAGCGTGTAGTCGGTCACCACATTGGCGTCGATGGCGAGCTGCAGACGGCGGGTCTCAAGTTCGACGTCGATGGCAGGATTACGCTCTGCAATCATCGCAGCGCCCGCAGCCGGTTCGGCGATCACATCTTGCCAACCCTTGGCAACCGCGCCCAGAAAGCCGGTGACGACTTCGGCATTCTCGGCGGCGTAGTCGGTATTCACGATGATCGCGTTGCCATAGAGTTTGAGCCCGTGATCGGCCATGAGAATGACCTCGATGTCATCCTCGGGTACGCCGAGACGGACAAGGTTGAGATAGCTGGAGAAGGAAAAGCCGGTGATCGCATCGACATTGCCTTCGGCCAGCATCGGCTCGCGGGTCGGGAAACCCACCGGCTCGACGGTGATCTTGCTCATATCCAGTCCGTTGGCCGAGGCAAAGGCCGGGAATTGCGCCCAAGCGCCGTCTGGCGGAGGGGCACCTAGGATCTTCTCTTCGAGGCTCGCCGGTCCATCGATCCCGCGGCTGGCGCGGCCGATCACAGCAAATGGCGGCTTGTCGTAGATCATCATCACGGCCGTAATGGGGGCTCCCGGGTTGGCGTCCAGGAACTTCACCAGGCTGTTGATGTCCGCGAAACCGATGGGGAAGGCGCCAGTCGCGATTTTGGGGATGGCATCCAGTGAACCCTTGCCCGGCGAGATCTCGACTTCTAGCCCTGCATCGGCGAAGTGGCCATTATCGATCGCGGCGAAGTAGGCAGCGCTCGGTCCCTCGAACTTCCAGTCCAGGGCAAAAGAAACTTCTGTTTGCGCATGGGCTGACGCCGTTCCGAGGGTGATCGAAACGAACGCAAGAAAAGACCTGATCATGTTTCCCCCCAAAGATATGTAGATGTTTGAAAAGGTCATTGGGACGACCTTTTGTCAACCGAGCGGCCTCGTCATCAGACCGTGTATCGGCAATGGTTAGCGAGGCTGACGAAGGTCAGAGTGATGACGGTCGGCAGGCTCATAGCGCATCACGGGACATGCCGGTTAGCGCCGCATCTGGTCTGCGCGAAGATGGAAAGCTCGCCGAGATCGGCTCATGCGCTGCCCGATAAACGCGCTTGCCTGTTGGCAACTTGCTAAGCCTATGAAAAGGCTGGAGCGGGTGATGAGAATCGAACTCACGACACGTAGCTTGGGAAGCTACTGCTCTACCACTGAGCTACACCCGCCTTGTCAGTAGTCTTAGTTCCTCGAAGCGCGCAGTGCAACGTCCACCAGGCGAGGTTCAAGTCAAGGCCGTCGGCCTCGCCGACCTAGCGGGTGGTGAGTTTGACTTCGATCCGGCGGTTGCGGCGATACGCGATTTCGTCGTTGCGCTGATCGAGCGGTTGGTATTGAGCAAAGCCGGCAACCGCGATGCGCTCCGGCGGTATGCCCTCGCGGATGAGGAACTTGCCGACGGTTGTGGCGCGTGCTGCAGAGAGCTCCCAGTTGGAGGCGAAGTCAGCGGTGCGAATCGGCCGGCGATCCGTGTGGCCATTGATCTGAAGCACCCAGGGAAGCTCGCTTGGAATTTCGTCCGAGATTTCCTTGAGGCTTTGCGCGAGCGCGCGTAGCTCATCCTCACCGCTGGTTTCCAGTTCATCGGAACCACTTGGAAACAGGATTTCCGACTGGAAGACGAAACGATCGCCGACGACTCGGATACCGGAACGATTGCCCAGAATTTCGCGAAGGCGTCCGAAGAACTCTGAGCGAAAGCGGCTGAGCTCCTCGACCTTACCGGCGAGCGCCACGTTCAGCTTGCTGCCGAGATCGGCGATGGTCACTTTTTGTGCATCGACCCTGGCGCGCTCCAGATCGAGCGCTTCCTCCAATGAGGCGAGTTGGATCCGCAGTTCATTGATCTGGCGGTTCAAGACGTCGATTTGCGCGAGCGATTCGCTGGCAAGCTCGCGCTGAGTTTCAGCCTCGTCACTCGCTTCACCGACGCTGCGCAGGAGTTCGGCGAGACGGATCGCCCGCTCTTCCAGCTCCCGCTGGGCAAGCAGGGTGCGATCCTGCTCGCTGGCGAGGCGACCTTCAAGCTGTGAAGCCCGATCACGCACCTGAGCAAGCTCGGCCAGAAGCGCTTCCCTGGAACGGCGCAGTTCTTCGATTCTTGCTTCCGCGGTTCTCGGCTGATTTCTGGCGGCCTCGAGCTGGGCCGCAAGCTCGGCGATCCGCCGTTCGCGCTGGTTCAGGAGTTCTTCGTCACCTTCCCTTTCCTTACCCTGCGCCTCGAGCGCGGCTTGCAGCTCCTCTATCTTAGCATCCTGTTCAGCCTGGTCGGTTTCGCTGGTCGACAGCAGCGCGTTCAGTTCGGCGATCTGCTCCTCCAGGCTCTTGCGATCCGCTTCGGACTGATCGAGTGCTGCAACCTGGGTTTGCAACGCCTCGCTCTCCTCCCTGGCCTGGCTCAGCAGCGCCGTAAGACGCGCGATCTCTCCCGCAGCCTCGGTTTTCGCATTCTCGGCTTCGCGCAGCAGCGTGGTCATCTCGGCGATGTCGAGTTCCAGCCCCTTTCGCGCCTCCTTCAGGGCCTCGATATCGCGCCTGAGCTGGACGAGCTCGGCTAGTCGAGCCTCGATTGTTTCCTTGTTGGTCTCGATCGTCTTCTTCGCTTCCTCCAACTCGGCCTCGAGCTCGTTGCGCAGCTGACTGGCGCGCACCAGATCATCTTCGAGTTCGTCGGTCTGCCCGAGATCCCGGCGAAGCTCCGCGAGCGTCTGGGCGAGAAGCTTCTTATCCTCCTCCAGCGTGATCAGCCTGTCCCGGTAGTCGTCCCGCTCCGCCTGGACCTCCAGGAGATCGGCGCTGCTGTCCTCGCGGCCGGCATTGGCCGCCTGCAGGTCGGCGGTGAGCTGCGCAACCGAACGGCGAAGCTCGGCATTGGTGTCCTGTTCGAGGCTGAGCTGATCGGTCAGTTCAGAGATGGCCTGCTCCAGGCTTAGGAGCTTGCTGTCCTTGCCTTCCAGCAGTTGGTTCAGGAAAAACTGACCGAGCACGAACACGACGAGCAGAAAGATGATGACCAGCAGGAGGGTCGACAGTGCGTCGACGAAGCCCGGCCATATGTCGACGCTGGACTGGCGGTGATCGCGGCGGGAGCGAGCCATGTCGTCGGTGGCCTGCTATCGTCAGTCTGAAGCGCTGCGGCGGCCCGCCGCGGGATCGCCGCCGGAGGCAACCGCGGCAATGGTGCGCGCCACCATTTTGATTTCGCTGCGAAGCTCGTTGGTCATCTGACTTCGGCCCTGAACGGTCTCGTCCAGAATACGTGCGAGGTAGACGTCCATATTGCGAATGTGATTGCGCGTGGTCTCGTCGACGGCGCTGGCATCGCCCTCGGCAAGCCTCGCCAGCACCGGTCTGAGATCATCCTGGTTCGAGATCAGCCGACCGAGGAGAGCCTGCTCAGTTGCGATCTGATCGCCGAGCGTGGTCAGACGTTCGGTCAGGCCGACCATGCTGCTCTGCACGCTGCGCTGGTTTTCTTCGGAGCGTTCGATGCTGCGCTGCATGTTCTGCATGTTTTCCGCGGTCTGTTCCATGAGCGCCTGCAGATAGGCGGGTATGGGCACGTCACCACCGGCGCTGACCACGCCGGATGCAGCGGATGCTGTGGGTTCGGCACCGCTCAAACGGGTGAGGCTGGTAAGCCATTCCTCCATTTCATTGTAAAACGCGTTCTGGCCCTGCGTGGCTTGCAGGTCGAGAAAGCCCAAGATGAGGGACCCCGCGAGGCCGAACAGCGACGAGCTGAAGGCTGTGCCCATGCCTTCCATCGGAGCGGCCAGCCCAGCTTTGAGCTCGTCGAACACGGTAGCGATATCCCCCTCGCCGCCGACCGAAAGCCCCGCGATCACGTCGCTTACCGAGCCGATGGTTCCGAGGAGTCCCCAGAACGTGCCGATCAGGCCGAGAAAGATCAGAAGTCCGATGGTATAGCGGGTAATGTCGCGCTGCTCGTCCAGGCGAGACGCGATGCTGTCGAGGAGATAACGGACGGAATTCGCCGGCAGCATCACCCGGCCACGGCGTTCCTGCTCGCCGAGCGCGTTGGCGACCGGTGTCAGGAGAAACGGGGCGGCTTGAATCGCATAGCCGGGCTTCGATGTGCGCAGCCCTTCGATCCAGCGGATTTCCGGCTTCAGCATCCAAACACGGCGCATCACGTAGAAAATGCCGATCAGCAGCACCAGCAGGATCAGACCATTGAGAAACGGGTTGTACATGAAGATGGTGATGACGGTCTCATAACCAAAAGCCAGCACCGCCAGCGCCAGCGCGAGGAACACGATCATCCGATTGATGAAACGTTGCGGGTTGCTCATCGGTGGGTCATCCCGGCCAGGCCACGTTGCTGCCAGCTGTCATCGACTATGGCCTCTGTCATGAATCGTCGCCCAAGTTTCAGCATCTTCCTTGCACAGGCGCCCTGTTCTACAGGCCGTCCGCAGGTTCGGCAACGGCGAGGATGACGGCCCGCCTGCCGACGTCAAGCGTTCGTGCCTAGGGGCTTGTTCGAAACCAAATCATCTGTGGCAGGCTGGTGACGGCGGAATTTGGCGTTGGCAAGTTTGTTGGCCGCGGCCATCATATCCTTCATGTTCGGTTGCCGATGTGGGAGGAATCGATGCGGCGGCATCATGATATGGGAGGGCTTGAGGCCGGTCCGGTCGAACGTTCCGAGCATGACTACGCGCCTTGGGAAAAACGTGTCGACGCCATCTTGCGGCTTCTGATCGACAAGCAGCGCAAGGTCATGACCGTCGACGAACTCAGGCGCAATATCGAAGAGCTCGGCCCTGGCGCCTATGACGAGATGACCTATTACCAGCGCTGGATGGCGTCGATCGGCAACACGCTCCTGGAGAAGGGGGTGATCGGCGTGGACGAACTCGGCCGCAAGATGGCCGAGGTGGAAGCGAGATGGCTGGCGGCGAGAAACTCATGATCAGCGGTTTTCGCCCAGGCGATCCGGTCAGGGTCCGAAAAGCCCATCCGCCCGGCCATGTGCGCACGCCGTTCTACATCCGTGATCGCGTCGGTGTGGTGGAGAGTGTCGCCGGGGACTTCGCGGATCCCGAAGAACTCGCTTATGGCCGGGACGGCTTGTCGAAACGGATGCTTTACCGCGTTCGTTTCCGCCAGAGCGATCTCTGGCCGGATTATGCTGGGGCACCGGCCGACAGTCTGGTGGTCGACATCTACGAACACTGGCTCGACGCGGCAGTCCGGAATTTTCAGGGAGGGCGTCATGAGTGAGGGCGCAGATCATCGGCACACTCATCCGACGCAGCCGGATCTCGAGGACCAGCCGTTTGAATATTACCAGCTCATGGCCGAGGCGGTCGGCGAGCTTCTGATCGAGAAGGGGGTCTTTACGGCCGCCGAGCTTCGAAAGACCGTCGAGCAGATCGATGCCCGGTCACCGGCGGACGGCGCCAGGGTCGTAGCGCGGGCCTGGGTTGATCCAGCCTATAAGGAACGTCTCCTGGAGGATGGCAATGCGGCGGCGGCCGAGATCGGGATCGACGCCGGCGCTATCCCCATTCGGGTCGTCGAGAACACCGAAGACGTGCACAATGTCGTCTGCTGCACGCTTTGCTCCTGTTATCCGCGCCTGCTCCTCGGCCTGCCGCCGGACTGGTACAAGGCGCGCGCCTTTCGTTCGCGGATCGTGCGTGAGCCGCGCGCTGTTCTCAAGGAATTCGGCACCGTCATCCCCGACGATGTCGAGCTTTGCGTTCACGACAGCACCGCCGACCTTCGCTACATGGTGCTTCCTCGCCGGCCGGAAGGCACCGAGACGCTGAGCGAAGCGGAGCTCTCAAAGCTCGTCACACGGGACTGTATGATCGGAACGGCATGCGTCGAGGCGTGATCGGGCTCGAAGCGCCTGACATGAATCTCGGCATCTGATCAGTGTTTCATCATGGTTGCGTTAACCGAGATGTTTTGCGGGCCTCCTGTCCACAGTTTCTCGACGAGTTCGTCGAAGAGAAGCACATCGGCGAACGGCACGCTTAGTGAGAGGGTGACATCTGTGATGCCGTCGACCTCGGTCTCGGCCACATTGACCGTGCCGGTGACATCGCTCGTCTCCGCCAGCCTTTTGAGCACGAACGCTTCCACGTCAGCCTTTTCGAGCGCGCCGACCGCGAAGCGACGGGTGGCGTCCCGCGTGATTTCACTGAGCATATTGCGCATGAAGTAGAGGTTCGACATCTCGATGATCGCTACGATCATAAGGAGGATAAATGGCAGTATAAGCGCGAATTCGACGGTGCCGGCCGCGTGCTCGCCATCACGTTTTCTGAGGAAGCATGCGCCTGACCGTCGGATCGAGTGCCAATGTCGGTTCTGTACCATGGAGAATGCGTTGACCTTTCGCGTCTCATCACGCTTCCACCGTTCTACGCTCGAATGGTTAAGAAAAAGCAAAGATGGCGATCTTCGATCTTGATGAAGGAGATGAGGGGGGCGTTCTCAGTGATCTGAGTCTTGACAGGAGAAAGATCCCTGGCACCTCTTAGCCCAACCGCACGTTTTCAAACCCGGAAAGATCCTCCATGCCCAGCTTCGACATCGTTTCAAAAACCGATATTCCAGAGGTCGATAACGCCCTGCAGAGCGCCAGACGCGAGATCGAAACACGCTATGATTTCAAAGGCAGCAACTGCTCGATCGAGCGGTCCGGCGAGGCTCTGACCATCAATGCTGACGATGACTTCAAGCTGAAGCAGGTGCAGGAACTCCTGCGCGGCCATATGGCCAAACGCAAGGTCGACACCCGCGCCTTCGACTTCCAGAAGCCGGAAAAGGCCAGCGGCAACAGCCTACGCCAGACCGTCGCGATCAAGCAGGGCATCGACCGGGAACTCGCCCAGAAAATCGTGAAAGCGATCAAATCAGAAAAAATGAAGGTCCAGGTCGCCATCCAAGGCGACGAACTCCGCGTCTCCGGCAAGAAACGCGACGACCTCCAGGGCGCTATCGCCTTCGTCAAAGACCAAAAATACGACCACCCCCTCCAATACGTAAACTTCCGCGACTAGCGGCAGCGCCGCTTGACTGGACTTGCCTGAGACCGGTCCAGGGGCTTGGTGTCAGCTTTTGCAAGGATGTCGAGCGCGGGTTGCATTTTTTGACAACTGCGGGTTACCCGTATAATATGAGAGATGGCAAATTCGAATGGGATGATGAGAAAGCGGCGCAGAATGCTGAAAAGCACGGTGTGACGTTCGATGAAGCCCGTCCCGTTTTTCGTGATCCGTTTGCTATCGAACTTTTGGATGACCGGGAAGACTACGGCGAAGATCGCTACATCCTCATCGGCATGTCAGCCACCGGTGTGCTGGTCGTCGTTTATGCGGATCGACAGGAACGGCACCGGATCATTTCAGCCAGAAAGGCGGAACCCAACGAAAGACGATTCTATCATGAGCAAAATCAGTGACCCCGACAACAAACCCCTGAGCGACGCTGACTTGCAGCGCATGAAGAGGACACCTCAAGCGAAGGTGATCCGCAGGGCGCTGAACATGACGCAGGAAGAATTCGCTGCGCAGTTTCAAATTGCCATCGGCACGCTTAGAGACTGGGAGCAGAATCGCTATGAGCCGGACGGTGCCGCCAAAGCCTATCTGAAAGTTATCGCCAGAGAGCCGGAGGCCGTTCGGCGCGCATTGGAAACGCCGTAGCTGTACTGGCCATCAAACATCGTTTTGCTGCTATTATTTCATGTCAGCTAACTAAAAGTCTGCAGCGCTCCAACTCTTTTCATCTCTTGTTGCAATAGGTCGTAGGCGCCCTCCACAAAGGGCAAGACGACGCGGTACTCGCAGTCATTTGTCGTTAGAGCAACTTGCTCCCCATCCCATCCGACTTCGCCATCCCACAATACACCGCCATCCCACAATACACCGCCATCCCACAATACACCGCCATCCCATCTAGTTTGGCTTATTAACACTTTATCAGCCTTTGAGATTTTGGGATTACCGCGAGTAAGATCGACATGTTTCTGCGCTTTGGCGACATCGCGAAGCAAAGCGAAGTCATCATTTTCGTCTGCGAGAAACTGGCGATACGCCGTGTCGTCTGAAAGCTTTGACACTTCACTTTTTGCATTGCCCTTACACCACGCGAAGATATGCGCTGCCAGTGCATCTACAGAGGCTATCGCATGATAGGCAGCACGAAGATCCGACTGGTTTACTCGCAAATCCTCAAGGTCCGGCAGAACTACTTTTTCACAAAATTCGCGGGGATCCATGCTCACCTCCGACAGAGTGATGTCATAGCTTGGCTTATCGAAATAATCGGCGACATCTGCAATGGAAGAAAGAGGTGTAAGCCAATCGGGAGCCTGAGGACAGTTGTCGCGATGAGCGCCTATCGGATAAATAGAATCCTCACCCCAAAAGAAAACCGGCGGCCCAAAGGCCGCCGGCAAGTCAACGAGACCGACGTTCGGTTATTGGAGGTAGACGCTGTCGCCGGCTTTGGCGACCTCGTCGAGGAAGAGGTTGAGGAGTTCTTCGCCTTTTTCGCCGTAGGCTGACTTGATCAGCTCGATGACGGCGGGCTGGGCGGCGTTTTTGAAGGCTTCTCTGTCCTCTTGTGACAGGGCGTGGACTTCCATATTGGCCTGAAGTTTCGGAAGGCCCTGGTCGGAGGCTTCGATCGCGCGGGCGACGCCGCGGGAGGCGACCACGCCTGATTTGGCGGCGTAGTGCAGGATGTAGCGCTCGTCGTCGGTGAGGCCGTCATAGAAACCCTTGTTGACCAGGATGGTGTAGGGGGTGAAGAGGTGGTCGGTCAGGGTGAGATAGCCTTGCACCTCGTCGAAGTTGGAGAAGGCGATGATCGGCACCGGGTTCATCTGGCCGTCGATCACGCCAGTCTGTAGGCCCGAATAGACCTCGGCCCAGGCAAGCGGATAGGCCTCGGCGCCGAGCGAGTTGATCAGGGTTTGATGGCTCTCGAGGGTCATGGTGCGGATGCGCAGGCCTTCGAGATCCTCGAGCTTGGCGACCGGTTTTTTCGAGTTGGTGATCGAGAAGAAGCCGCCGGTGTCGGCAAAGCCTAGCACCTTGACGTCGCCGAGATCAGCCTCGATGTCCTGGGCAAGCGCCTGGCCGAAGGGGCCGTCGAACACGTCGTAGACCGCGGAGATGTGCGGGAAGGCGAAGGCGACGTCGATCACGCCGATCTTCGGGTAGTGGGAGGCGAGGCCACCGACCGAGGCGAGGGACGCCTGGATGACGCCATCCCGGACCTGCTGGGCGATCTCGAAGTCCTTGCCGAGCTGACCGTTCGGGAAGATTTCGACCTTGATCTCGCCATTGGTGGCGCTCTCGACGATGTTCTTGAACACCTTGCCGAAGGCGCCGGCCGGGTTCTCGAAAGCATCGTCATTATTGAGATGCCCCAGCTTCAGCACCTTCTCAGCTGCCGCGGGCAGGGCGGTCACTCCAAGAGTCAGAGCCAGCACCGCTGGTACCAAGAGGGCGTTGCGTAAGCGTTTCATGGTCGTCTCCCTTGTTGAACCGGGCCTCCCTTGACCCGATCGGATGGTCGTAACTGTGCCTTCAGCGTTAGCACCGCCGAAGACGGCCAAAAACTTGGGCGCATACCGTCGATCCTGGCCATGGCGGTCCAAGTCGATGAGGTGGCCACGCCACCACTAGAGGCCAAACATTCGAGGCAAGAACAGTGCCAGTTGCGGCCAGTAGGCGATGACAATGAGGATGGCGACCTCGGCGAGGAGGAAGGGCCAGAGCGCGCCCGCAATCTTCTCGATGCGCTCGCCTGTGACCGACGAAAGAACGAACAGGCAAGCGCCGACCGGCGGCGTCATCAGCGAGATATTGAGCGCCAACACGAAAACGATGCCGGCATGCACCGGATCCATGCCGATCGCGAGGGTCAGGGGGGCTAGCACCGGCGCCAGGATGATCAGCATGGCGGTGATATCCATCAGCATGCCGACGGTGAGCAGCAGGATCAGGATAAGCGCGATGATGACGTTGGGATTGTCGGAGACACTGAGGAAACCTTGGGCAATGGCCTGCGGAATTTGCATGAAAGCGAGCCACCAGCCGAGGATCGAGGCCGAAGCGATGATCAGGAAGATAACGCCGGTGACCCTGGCGGTCCTGATCAGCATCTGGATGAAATCGTCGATGGTGATGGCGCGGTAGATCACGGTGCCGACGAACAGCGCATAGGCGACGGCGACCGAGGCGGCTTCCGTGGGCGTCACCACGCCGCCCAGGATGCCGCCCAGGATGATCAGCGGCATGATCAGGGCGATCAAGCTGGAGCGAAAGGCGGCCAGGATCTCCATGAGACTCGGCGCGTTTTCAGCTTTGGGCAGGTTTTTGCGGCGTGCGAGGCCGGCGATGATCGCCATGCAGACCAGGCAGATCAACAGGCCCGGCAGAATGCCGGCCGCGAACAGACCGCCGATCGAGACGCCCATGATCGAGCCGTAAATCACCATGAGGGACGAGGGCGGAATGGTCGGGCCGATGATCGAGCCGGCGGCCGTGACCGCGCAGGCGAAGGGGCGATCATAGCCCTGCTTGACCATGGCGGGCACCAGGGTTTTACCGAACGCGGCGGCATCGGCGGTGGCAGCACCCGTAATGCCGGCGAAGAACACGGAGGCCACCATGTTGGTGTGGGCGAGGCCGCCGCGCATATAGCCGACAAGCGCTTCGGCGAACAGGACGAGCCGCCGGGTGATGCCGGTGTGGTTCATGATCTCGCCGGCCAGAATGAAGAACGGCATGGCGAGGAACGGAAAGAGGTTGAGCCCGGCGAAGAAGCGCTTGGGCGCCATGGAAAGAAAGCTGGCGCCGCCCGCATCGATTATGCCGGCAACGCCGGCGACGCCGAGGACGAAACCGATCGGCATGCCGAGGAACAAGAGGACGAAGAAGATCACGAGCACGGTGATCATGTCGGATGCTCCGCCTGATCCTGTTGGAGATTGCCGAAATCCCGGATGCCGGCGAGCACGATCTGCACGCAGGCCAGGAATGCCGAGACGGGCACGGAGGCATAGGGGATCGCCATGCTGATGCCGAAGATCATGGCGAATTGCTTGGCGCCGGTGGCGGTCATGCCGATGCCGTAGACGAACAGAAAGGCGAAGAGGGCGAAGGCGATGATATCGAAGGCAAGCAGCAAGAATTTCTGCAGCGTAGCCGGAAAGCGATCGAGCAGCATTCTAAAGCCGATATGCTCACGCCTCGCGATGCCTGAGGAGATGGCGAGGAGGGCCGCCCATATCATCAGATAGCGTGCAAGCTCCTCGGTCCAGGGGATCTGCGCTCTGAGCACGTAGCGTGCGACGACGCCGAGCCAGACATCGGCGACCAGGAGAACCATCAAGAGTGCGATGATGCGTTCGATCAGCCAGTTCAGGCGGCTGCTGAGCGCCGCGGCTTTCTCCTGAAGCGGCGTCGCCGCTTTTTCAATCCCGCTGTCTGTCACCGGCGTCGATCGTCGTTCTGGAGATCCACACGGCGGTTGGTCGGCTTGTCGTTGATCATGTTTGTTCGCCTTCCCTACTCTGTAGAATGTGTCGCCCATTGAAAGTCTGTCAATGCTGATGCAAGACACAGGCCATGAACCTTGAACCGATCGTCGAACCTCTGAGTGGACCGGTCCTGGCGCGGGCGGTCGACCGACTGTCTGGGATTGATCCTGACATCCATGCGGCCGTCGAGCGGATCGGCTACCCGATCCCCAGGCTTCGGCCGCCCGGCTTTGCGACACTTCTGCGCATCATGGTTTCGCAGCAGGTATCGACGCATTCGGCAGCCGCTATCTGGGGACGGCTGGAAGCGGCCTGCCTTGACGACGCAACACCGGAGCGTTTCCTGGCTTTGGATGATGCAGCGCTAAGGGCCGTCGGCCTTTCCGGCCGCAAGATGGACTACGGACGCGGTCTCTCTCGCGCGATCACGGATGGCAGTCTCGATCTGGATGGCCTGACCACCCTGACCGACGAGGAAGCGATTGCCGAACTCTGCAAGCTCAAGGGATTCGGCCGCTGGAGTGCGGAGATCTATCTGCTGTTCGCGCTCAGCCGCGCCGACAGCTGGCCTGCGGATGACCTCGCGGTTCAGGTGGGGATGCAACGGCTGAAAGGTTTGGACCAGCGCCCTGACCGCAAGACCATGGATCAGCTCGCCGAAGGCTGGCGACCGCTTCGCGGCTGCGGCGCGATTCTGCTCTGGCATGTCTACGGCGCGGCCACCCTGGACGGGTAGGGGGCGATCGGCCGTCAGTTCTCGCTGGTGTAAACCGCCACATTACTGTAATTTCAACTTTCAATAGAATTTTGTGCGGTGATGTCATGCATATAGGCCAAGTCCTCCAGCGTTCGGCTCTTCTATGTCTGGACCTTCTGCTGCCGCAGCGTTGCCTTGGATGTGGTGCAATGGTGGAGGGCAGTGACAGCCTCTGTGCCGATTGCTGGCAGCATCTCACCTTCATCGGACCGCCCATGTGCCGGCAGTGCGGCTATCCGCTCCCGTCGACGGTTGTGGACATGCCGGTCTGCGGCGCTTGCGCTTCGGACCCGCCCGCCTTCTCACGTGCGCGCGCAGCACTCCGTTACGATGAAGGGGCTCGCGGCATGATCCTCCGCTTCAAGCACGCGGACCGCACGGATATCGGCAGGACCTTCGGCCGCATGATGGAGACTGCGGGCGCTGAACTTCTGGCGGATTGCGACCTGATCGCACCAGTGCCCCTGCACCGCTGGCGCCTTCTGCAGCGGGGCTACAACCAGGCCGCCCTGCTGGCGCAGGCGCTTGCCTATGCGGGCTCGAACCGCGGCGAAAGGCAGGTCGTCCCCGACCTCCTTCAGCGTGTTCAGGCGACTGAATCTCAGCAGGGACTCGGCGGCGATCAGAGACTGCGCAATATCAAAGCCAGTGCGTTTCGGGTTCATCCCCGGCATCGGGCTGCGGTCGCCGGACAGCGCATTTTGCTCATCGATGATGTCTTGACGACAGGGGCGACGGTCACCGCCTGCACGAAGGTTCTCATGAGGGGCGGGGCGGCGGCGGTGGACGTGCTGGCCATCGCAAGGGTGGTCAGGGACGCGGGCGTCACCATATCATCGGATGTCTCCGACGAGACCAGATGAACCGCTGACGACTGGAAAAGACCTTAAGCTATGGCGAAAGTCGAAGTCTACACGACGCCCATGTGTCCCTATTGCTGGCGCGCCAAGCGCTTGCTGGACAGTAAGAACGTCGACTATATCGAGATCAACCTCTGGAGCGAAAAAGCACGCCGCCAGGAAATGCTGGAGCGTGCCGAGGGCCGAACCTCGGTGCCGCAGATCTTTGTCGATGGCCAGGGGATCGGCGGTTCGGACGAGCTTGCCGCTCTCGAACAGTCCGGCCAGCTGGATCGCTTGCTGGCCCAAGACTAGCGTCCAAGGCTGCTGCCGAGCCTATCCGGTTGCTGCAACATCGAAAAAGGAGGAACGGCCTCTCACGGGGGCGGCTCACTTCATGCCACGCTGTTTTTCGATCTTGTCATAGGCCGAGTTGACCGCGGCCAGACGGTTGTTGGCGCGGCTGATGAATTCTTTCGGCAGGCCTTTGGCGATGAGCTGATCCGGATGCAGTTCGCGCACCAGCTTGCGGTAGGTCTTTTTGACATCGGCGTCTGTCGCGGAGCGGGAAATGCCGAGCACCTTGTAAGGATCATCGCCGCTCGGGCTGGAACCTCCGACGGCGCCGAAGGTGGCGCGCATCTGCTCGAACTTGGTGCGATCGAAGCCGAAAATTGAGGCGACCTCTCTTAGGAACTCGATCTCGCCGGTCTTGAGGTCGCCATCGGCTCTGGCCACCTCGAACAGGCCGATCAGCAGCTCCTCCAGAAGGACGGGGTCCCTGCCGAATAGCGCTGCGATCTGACGTGCATAGGGCTCGAAGCCTTCCGCTGACGTCTTCGCCTGGTCGTAGATCCTGGCGACGCCGCCCACCTGATCTTCGCTGAACTTGAAACGCTGTTTGAAAGCATCGACCTCGTCACGGGTCACCTGGCCGTCAGCTTTGGCAAGCTTGGCGCCCAGCACGATGATGGCCGTGGCGAAGGCGATTCGTCGCGTTTCCGTCGGATCATCGAAGATCGGCTTGGCGCCTGTCCCGTTGGTCCGGGTGGCGGCGCGATCACGCTGGCGCCGCCGATTGCGCCGCTCCAGCCTGCGATAGCGATCGAAAATATGGCCTGCAACCGCACCGATTACCGCGCCGACGATGCCGCCCAAGACATAGCCTAGAACGAGGCCTGCAACCATACCCATGATTGAGAAGGGGCCTGAACGAAGTTCTCTATCCATTGACCAGGTCGTTGCCATCATCGCAAAAGGCCCACCGCGGCAGGGGTTCAACACGCCTCGCACGTATAGTAGGCGAATTGGGGCGGTAACTGGGGCGTAAACTGCTGAACGTCATACCTTCGGATGCCAAAACTGGCGAGATTGACAGGCGTTTCAAAGGGCCGGGTGATTGACTTTTTCGTCTTTGTCAAACGAGGTCCGGACAGATCGACGTAAAGAGCGAAGAGAAGACAAGGTCAGCGATCCCGATGTCAGCCGGCATATGCCTTCCTGCTCTTGCCTCGGGGTTGAGCACGCAAGGCAGCGGCATAGGCTTCGCTCGCCCAGGCACGAAGAACGCCGGCATCGTCAAGACTCTCGGGCGGAGCCTCGCAATAGCTCATCGTCGCCGTCCGTCCTCTTTGGCCAACATAGGAGAAGGGGGCGAGCTCGCGCTCGTCATAGGCGGGGCGATTGACGCCGTCGACCTTGAAATAGAGCGTGTCCCAGGCGATGAGCCCGAACATCACGTCATGCAGAAAAAGGCCATGACCGCCGAACATGCGCTTGGCGGCGACAGGACCAAGCGACTGAAGGTTTTCGACCACGAAATGGACGAACTCGCTTTCGACGCGGTGGTTCATGCCCGGCATCGATACCCTCCGGCCCGATCGACCTCGTCATGATGGTTCGGCCAGATCGTTTATGTTCACGGGTTTTTTGAGAAAACACGACTAACGCTCTGGAACATAGCGCTTCATCTCAGGATAATCGAGAGTTTATGAAAAATTTGTTTGTTTTTTAAGGTACCCCGTTCACAGAGGCGGCGGCCAAGTCGCTCTTTGCCATGGAGTCCAGGCTTTGCTTGGACGTGAGAAAATCAGAAGAAGCGACGACGTATCTCGGTGACCAGGGCATCGAACATGGCCGGGGTCAGGCGGCCGGTGTTCACGTTGTAGCGGGAGCAGTGATAGCTCGGGCAAAGTGCCCGACCATCGGGTAGTTGATAGACGGCGCCGTGGATGAATGGATGAGTTTTGGCGGGCAAGCCTAAGGCGCGAAGCGTCGAGCCATGAGCGATGCCGCCAAGCGTCATGACGACCATGGGTGCCAGGTGGCCGTTAACCTCGCCTTCGAGGAATGTCCTGCAGCTGTTGATCTCGGCGCCGACAGGCTTGTTGGCTGGCGGCACGCAGCGCACGGCATTGGTGATGCGACAGTCGATCAGTTCGAGCCCGTCATCCGGTTCCGCGCCAAAGCGACCTTTCGCGAACCCGTGGCGTATGAGGGTGGGATAGAGGAGGTCGCCCGCATAGTCCCCTGTAAACGGGCGTCCGGTTCGATTCGCACCGCGCAAGCCAGGCGCCAGTCCGACAATCAGGAGTCTAGCCGCTTCAGGCCCAAACGACGGAACCGGCGCATTGTGCCAATCGGGAAAAGCTGCCGCGTTGTCGCTTCGAAACGCAACCAAGCGTGGGCAGAAGGAGCATGTAAGAGAGGGTGTTGGGCGCGACGCCGAGGCGCGCGCCTCTACTTGTCCCTGAACAATGGTCACATCGACTGGCTGTTAGGCCGGCTCGAAGTAACGATCGTCCTCGTCATCCCCCTCGGGTGCCCCATTGTCCTCGATATCGTCATCAATGCTGGGGGCTGGGGCCATGCTCGGCCCGGCGCGGTGCTCGCGCGCGATGAAGGGGGCTAGATCCTGAAGCTCGAGGAAGGTGTCAGCCTGCCTGCGAAGTTCATCGGCGATCATCGGCGGCTGAGTCTTGATCGTGCTGACCACCGTGACGCGCAGGCCGCGGCGCTGCAGGGCTTCGGACAGGCGACGGAAGTCACCATCGCCGGAAAACAACACGATGTGGTCCAGGTTTTCCGACATCTCCATGGCATCGACGGCAAGCTCGATATCCATGTTGCCCTTGAATTTCCTACGTCCGGACGCGTCGGTGAATTCCTTGAGCGGCTTCGTGACCACGGCATAACCATTATAGTCAAGCCAGTCCACAAGCGGCCTGATCGGCGAATACTCTTGGTCATCCAGAAGGGCGGTATAATAGCAGGCGCGCACCAGCCGCGCGCAGCCGGCAAAAGTATCGAGGAGTAGGCGGTAGTCGATGTCGAAACCAAGAGCACGGGCGGATTGATAGAGGTTTGCACCATCTATCATGATCGCAAACCGATCATCCTCGTGCAAAATATCTTCGAGAAGGGGGCAATCCATGTTGTTCGAACCTCCGATCCGAATAACCGACATAACCTGACGGTGCTCTAAGTGTTACGCACCGGCGATCATTCGGATCGCCGGAAGACTGTAGAAATGATGTTTTGCCGCTAGCGTGGCAAGCTGCAAATTTTATATCCTGCCACTAGCGGCGGTAATCGCAGATATCCCGCATTCATTGCTCCACCATTACCAATCCTATGATACTTCATAAGTCCGAGGCAAAGCAACCCTGGCGTCAGATCTCTGTTCGATTTAAGCTATTTTTGACTATTTCTCCTTGAAGCATTGACCTTTTGCCATCAAATGCGAAAAACTTAACCGTGATAGGCAAGTCGGGGTGCGACTTGATCGCGCAGCCGTCCGTTTGGCATGGGCATATGATGCTGTTGCTAAGCATCGCACGTCGATGTAACAATTGCCTAGATGCTATATCGAAAAACTGGAGATAGGCTACATGGCACGCATCACTGTCGAAGACTGCGTGATCAAAGTTCCCAATCGATTTGATCTGGTGATGTTGTCGGCGCAGCGCGCTCGCGATATTTCAGCTGGAGCGCCTCTTACCGTCGATCGCGACAACGACAAGAACCCTGTCGTTGCTCTCCGTGAGATCGCCGATGAGACCGTCGACCTCGATCATCTTCGCTATGAACTCATCCATGGCTTGCGACGTCATGTTCAGATCGACGATCAGCCCGAGGAGGCCGACGACGTGCTTCCCGGATTCCACAGTCCTGCCATCGAGGATGGCAGCCTGTCGGCGCCGGTCGACCCGATGATGGAGCAGACCACTACGGTGGCTGAGGTCGGTTCATTCGCCGACGAGCCACCGGTGGACGATTAACCGCGAGAGGTAATAGGTCGGATCTTGGAAACGGTACAGCAACCGCTTTCCATCGAACTTCCAATCGGTATCTCGTCGACAGCGACACCGTCGCGCCGCAAAATCATGCGGCAGTTCGAGTTGGTCGAGCTTGTTCGAGCCTATGATCCCAATGCCGATGAAGATCTCCTGAATCGCGCCTACGTGTTCGCGATGAAAGCCCATGGTGCTCAAGTTAGAGCATCCGGCGATCTCTACTTTTCCCACCCGGTCGAAGTTGCCGGCATTCTTGCGAAGCTGCGCCTCGATAGCGCCTCGATCGCGACGGCTTTGTTACACGATACCGTCGAAGATACGACCGCTACCTTCGACGATATCGAAACCTTGTTCGGCGAAGAGATCGCGCGCCTGGTCGACGGCGTGACCAAGCTCACCAAGCTTGAGCTGCAGTCGGTCGAGAACGCTCAGGCGGAGAATTTCAGAAAGCTGTTGCTGGCGATGTCCGACGACATCCGCGTGCTCATGGTGAAGCTCGCGGATCGCCTGCATAACATGCGAACGCTGCAGTTCATCAAGAAGCCGGAGAAACGGCGGCGGATCGCCAGCGAAACCCACGAAATCTATGCGCCGCTGGCTGAGCGTATCGGCATGCAGGCAATGAAGGACGAGCTCGATGATCTCGCCTTTGCGACGCTTTGGCCGGACGCGAGGGAATCGGTCCTCAATCGCCTGAGCCAGCTAAGGAAGCACGATACCGACCTCATCGACCGCATTGTCGCCGAACTCACCAAGACGCTGACCGAGGCGGGGCTCGAAGTCGATATCACCGGTCGTGAGAAGTCACCGCTTTCGATCTGGCGCAAGATGAAGCGGAAGAACATCAGCTTCGAAGAACTCTCCGACATCATGGCGTTCCGCGTGCTGGTCGACACGGTGCCCAATTGCTATGCGGCGCTGGGCGTTATTCACGGCCATTACGCGATGGTGCCGGAGCGCTTCAAGGACTTCATCTCAACGCCCAAACCCAACGGTTACCGCTCCCTGCATACGACAATCTTCGGTCCAGAACAGCGACGGATCGAGGTGCAGATCAGAACCGGTGAAATGCACGAGATCGCCGACCTCGGCGTGGCGGCGCACTGGGCCTACAAGCAGGAGCGCCGGCTTACCGATGGCCGGCAATACCGCTGGATACGCGGCCTGCTCGAGATCCTTGAATACGCGTCGGGGCCTGAAGAGTTTCTCGAGAACACCAAGCTCGAGATGTTTCAGGATCAGGTGTTCTGTTTCACCCCGAAGGGCGACCTGATCGCGCTGCCGCGTGGCGGCACGCCTGTCGATTTCGCCTACGCGGTCCACTCCGAAGTCGGCGATATGGTGGTGGGCGCCAAGGTCAATGGCCGGCTGGTGCCGCTTAGGACCCGCCTGGAAAATGGTGATCAGGTCGAGATCATCACCGGCAAGGGGGCCGGGCCCTCGCCGGCTTGGGAGCGCTTCGTGGTCACCGGCAAGGCCAGAAGCCAGATCCGGCGTCATCTCCGGACGCGTCAGCAGAAGGACTATATCGACCACGGCCGCGACATGCTGCAGACGTCCGCCCGGCGCGAAAAGCTTGAGATTGGCGAAAAACAGCTTCAAGCGGTGCTGAAGGGCTTCGAGCAGAAGTCGGTGGATGACATGCTCGCCGCGATCGGCGAGGGCGTTCTTCGTCCACGGGTCGTCCTTGATGCGCTGCGCCGCAGTCAGCGCGTCACAAAGGCGGTCGAAGGGCCGGATGGCGAAAAGAAGGTCATTCAGCTCCGCCGCCAGCGTCCTCAGCCGACACCTGATGGTCGCGAGGCGATGATATCAGGCCTGCTCGCCGGCATGGCCATTAGCTTCGCAGGCTGTTGCCGGCCGATTCCCGGCGATCAGATCGTCGGCGTGGTGCGCACCGGACGTGCGGTTGCGATCCACAGAAGCGAATGCGCCACCTTGTCACGACATGCCGAGGACAGCAGCGATCGTTGGCTGGACCTTGCCTGGAACGACGAGCACCCGGACGCCAAGGCGATTGCCCGGATCCGTGTGCTCAGCCGGCACCAGCCCGGCAGTCTTGGCCTCACCAGCACGGTGATCGGCAAGCATGGCGGCAATATCACCGACATTCGTTTCGGCGCCAAATCGCCGGATGTGTTCGAGGTGGTGATCGATATCGAGGTTAACGGCGTCGATCAGCTTGAAGGTATCGTCGCCAATCTGCGCGCAAGCGAGGTCGTCGAATCGGTCGAACGGTCCGAGGGCTGACAGCCGTCAATCCTCGCAAGCTTGTGACAGTTTGAGTGATCTTCGAACGCAGTTTTTCTCCTCAAAGTAACGTTCTGGGCTGGCCAGCCTCCGCCAGACCGGTCACTTTGTCTTAGGAGGGTAGGAAAAAGCTTCGATGGCCGAGACGGCTGTTGTCTCGAACGGCACGGGTTCTAAGGCCGCCCTTTACGTTTTCGAGCAAAACTTTGTCGGCTGGTCATTGAAGTTTAAGAAATATAATCGATAACAGAGGGCGCTGTGTTTGGTCGTAGGAAAGAGCTCCCCCTTTGGGACCGCCTCAAGGGCTGGTTGTGGCCTGCTATGGGGTGGAAGCGCCTTGGCGTGTATCTTTTAAAGCGACTGTTCAGACTGCCCGGCACCCCGTACAATATTGCTTGTGGTTTTGCTTGCGGCGCCGCCATCTCCATCACGCCTTTCATCGGCCTGCATATCGCGCTCAGCATGTTGCTGGCTTGGCTTCTTCGCGGCCATATGATCGCCGCCGTCGTGGGGACCGTTGTCGGCAATCCTTGGACATTTCCGTTTATCTGGCTGATCACCTACAAAACGGGCCAGATGCTGCTCGGCAGTGCGGAGGCAGCCCCCTGGCCCGCGGTTACCATGTTCAAGCATGTGGTGACTGATCTTGGAGAGCTTATCTGGCCGACCCTGACGGGGGAGGACACCCGCGAGGCCTTGAAGCAGGTGATCGTCGACTTGCGTGCTCTGATCTGGCCGATGTTTATCGGCAGTATACCGCTTGGGCTGGCTGCCTGGTTTGCGAGTTACATTCCGCTTTGTAAGGCGATCGACGCTTTTCAGAAAGCCCGGGAGAGCCGACGGCAGAAATCGGCCAAACGCCGTGCAGGCAATGTTCCTTTATCGACGCCTGGCGCCAATCCGAAGAGCTGCGCAAGCTAGCCGATCTCCCAGAGCCCGCTTATCATGCCTTTGGCCGCAGTGATCGATATCGGCAGATATCGACCCTACGCCCTGATCTCTCGGGCGTATGATGCGGACGTTGATGCGCTGCCATCAATCGCACAGGCAGGCGCCCCGTTGAGCGGAAAGGTGAGCTGATGATCCTTGGGATCGGCACGGATCTGATCGACATATGCAGGATCGAACGCACGATCGCGCGGTTCGGCGACCGTTTCATCGATCGAGTCTTCACGGAGATCGAGCGGCAAAAGTCGGAGCGCCGAAGCGCTCCTGCGGCTGCGTTCTCCCAACGCTATGCCGCCAAGGAGGCCTGCGCCAAGGCGCTGGGCACCGGTTTCAGAGAAGGGGTGTTTTGGCGGGATATCGGCGTCGACAATTGGCCGAGCGGTCAGCCCTTTTTGCGCCTCCAGGCAGGTGCGGCGCATCGGCTGGAAGCACTGGTTCCGAAAGGTCTGGTGGCGCGCATCGATCTAAGTCTCACCGACGAGCCGCCCTATGCCCATGCGATGGTGATCATCAGTGCAGAAACAAAGCAGGAGAGTGCGCTTAGACCCTCGCTGTGACGGATTCTTGGTTCCTTCGACTTTACCTTGAATGGCAGCTTAGCTAGTGTCGGTTGCGCGTCAGTTGCAGCCTCATTCTTTCCAACAGTAGGTTTGTGAAGTACGGTCCTATCGACGCGCATCGGACGTCACTCGCGCACCTGCCCAACGAGTTTGAATAGTGAACCGAGTGGCCTTGTCCAGAAGCTCAAGATCCAAAGGAATTTGGGAAACCGTTCGCACGATCGTCTACGCGGTGGCGATCGCAATATTGGTGCGTACCTTTCTCTACGAGCCTTTTAACATCCCTTCGGGCTCGATGAAGCCGACCCTTCTGGTCGGCGACTATCTATTCGTCTCGAAATTCGCTTATGGCTATTCGCGTCACTCGCTGCCGTTCAGCCCCCCGGTTGGCGACGGCCGTCTGTTTGGCGCCATGCCCGAGCGTGGCGACGTTGCCGTGTTCAAGCTGCCATCCAACAATCGGACCGATTACATCAAACGGATCGTCGGTCTGCCCGGCGATCAGCTGCAGGTCAGGGACGGCGTGCTCTTCGTTAACGATCAGGAAGTGACACGCACGGCGATCGACGATTTTGTCGATGATGGGCCTGCCAGCCGGATGGCCTGCCGTTCCTTCGTCCAGCAAGGCGATGGCTCGACCCATACCGTCAAGCAGTTCGAAGAGACGATGCCGGCCTTTGGTGATGCTGATGAAGCGGCCACCTACATGGTCCTCGACGAATGCCCGGAAGGCAATGGCGATTACGACAACACCAAAGTCTTCACCGTGCCTGAGGACAATGTGTTCGCCATGGGCGACAATCGGGACAATTCATTGGATAGCCGCTCGAAAGTCGGCTTCATCCCGATCGAGAATCTCGTAGGCCGCGCCGAAATCATCTTCTTTTCCACCAATGGCAGCGCCAGGATCTGGGAATTCTGGAAATGGCCCATCACCATTCGCTACGGCCGGCTGCTTAATCTGATCGACTGAGCCCATGACCGACGTGAGAGCCAGGATCGAGGCCTGGGTCGGGTATCGTTTCAACGACCATAGCGTGCTCATCGAGGCCCTTACGCATCCTAGCGCGACAAGGCGCGGCAAGAATGCACCGCGCAACAATCAGCGCCTTGAGTTTCTCGGCGATCGCGTGCTCGGCCTGGTGGTCGCCCATCTCTTGATCGCGCGCTTCCCCAATGAAGAGGAGGGGCCGCTCTCCCGACGTCACGCCGGCCTGGTTCGTCGGGAAACGCTTGCGGAAATCGCAGGCGCCTTCGGTCTTGGCGATATGCTCACCTTCGCGCGCAGCGAGGAGGCGGGCAATGGTCGCGTCAATCCGTCGATCCTGGCGGATGCGCTGGAGGCTCTCATCGGCGCCGTCTACCTTGATGGCGGCTTCGAACCTGCCGAGCGGTTTGTCAGAACCCGCTGGGAGCAGCATGTCCTCACCATGGACAAGCCACCCCGTGACGCGAAAACGACGCTTCAGGAATGGGCACAGGGGCGAGGGCTCGACCTTCCCGCTTATACGCTGATCAACACCAGCGGTCCGGCGCACGCGCCCTGTTTCGAAGTTCAGGTGACGCTTGCCGACTTTCCGTCGATGAAGGCCAGCGCAAGCTCGAAGCGTCAAGCCGAGCAGGCGGCAGCCAAAGCGCTTCTCGATAGGGTCTCGGAGGATCCGTCCTGAACGCCGACTGACTGCCAGTGATCTTTCCTAGAGTTGTAGCCATTGAGATCACATCAGCGAAGCACATGCGCTCGCTGGCTTGTCGATCTTCTTAGGTAAGGTTCGAAACACCATGCTGGGGCCACGCCACTCGAGCCTTTCCCGGTCAGGTTTACGCATATCCGGCATGCCTGAAGTAGTTTGCACACTCTGTATCGGAGAAGGCGTCGAGGGCTTTGCCGATCTGTTGTTGTAGGCCATCAATAGTACGTTCGGCGGCGCTTCGGATCAGGGTTTTGAGCTTGGCGAACGCGTTTTCGATCGGGTTCAGGTCCGGCGAGTAGGGTGGCAGATAGCAGAGCTGGGCGCCGGCTTTGTGGAGAATGTTGCGGACGCCGGCGACTTTGTGGGCGGGCAGATTGTCCATGACCACGATGTCACCACATTTCAGTGTCGGCACCAGGCAGTGCCGGAGATAGGTGAGGAAGGCGGCACCATCCATAGGACCGTCAATGACCCACGGCGCATCGATCCGATCGTTTCGAAGGGCGGCGATGAAGGTCAGTGTTTTCCAGTGTCCATGAGGAACCGGGCTGACCAGTCGATCGCCGACCGGACAGCGACCATAGAGCCGCGTCATTTTCGTGGTGAAGCCCGTTTCATCGAGAAACACT
The DNA here is from genome assembly GCA_039197065.1 of Pseudomonadota bacterium. Taxonomy (GTDB): domain Bacteria; phylum Pseudomonadota; class Alphaproteobacteria; order Geminicoccales; family Geminicoccaceae; genus JANQPX01. Next base: position 70,996 of record JBCCUL010000002.1, read on the forward strand.
AGCCGATCCGGGTCGATCCAAGGCTGGACACGCCGCCAGGCCTCACGCCGTCTCCTGACGTCCGGCCGGTTCTGTTCCGCGGCGTGCGCGGTCTTTTTTTAAGCGGATGCGGTTCCGCCAGAGGAAGGTATGCAAGCAACTCTTACTGACATGGATGCCGTCTGCCGCCAAGCGTTCGCCAATCTGCTTGAGCGTCAGATCCGGTTCGTCGGCCACCAGCCGCAGAAGACGATCTTTGTGCGGCAAAAGCTTGGCTGGCGGATGACCATGCATCGGCTTTGCCTCGACGCTGCCAGTCTCACGATTGCGCCGCACCCATTTGACCGCCGTCGAAGCGCTCACCTGAAGCCGCCGTGCTGCAGCTCGCGCAGAACTGTCGGCTTCGACAGCGTCGATCAGGCGTTCGCGTAAATCCAACGAGTAGGCTCGCGGCATAATCCCTCCCAACTCTGTTTGCTGGGAGAGAATCACATCAGGCCTGAACGTAACATTCTGAAATACAGGGATGATTCAATCTGTCGCGGAAATGCTCTAGCTGTTTCGAGGCGTCAACCATGGCATCTGGTTGACCTCGATGCCCTCTTCGCTCAGTTCCTCAGCCTCTTCTTTCGTGGCCTGGCCATAGATGCTGCGCTTTTCCGTTTCGCCATAGTGCATCTTACGCGCCTCCTCTGCGAAACGCTTGCCGACATGATCGAAGTTCTTCTCGATATGCGTCTGAACCTCTCGAAGCACCTGCATGGCTTCGGCAACTTTTTCCGGGACAGGAAGGCCGGCAGGTCCGCTGAGGGGGCCAGTGTTCTCCTGGACGGCAATCGATGAGGGCGTTGGGGTGTCCGGCGTCTGCACCTTGTTGTCAGCCGTCTCTGTGGCATCCTCAGCGTTGGTTTCGCCGAGCTGACGATCTGCGGCTTTGCTGGTGCTGATATTTGGCGCCATCAGCGCCTTTCTGATCTTGGTGTCACCGCAGACGGCGCACTGAATTTCACCGACTTCGACCAGTCGATCGAAGCTTTCGCTGTCGCGAAACCAGGCTTCGAACGCGTGGCCCTTGGAACAAAGAAGGTCGAAGAGAATCATCCGTCGATCTCATTTTACGTTCGGACAAGAGCTAAGCAGCTACCGCGGTGAATACAAGTCCCGCTTCTCACCAAATAAGCGATTAATCACAGTTAAGATCATGTCCAAACTTCATAAAAAGGACGAAAAAGCGAACAAAACCAGGCGAGTCAAGCTACTTTTTGAAGAAACCATCGATTGTTTTTCTAAATTTTTCTATATAGTTTGAAGGGACAAAGGGGTGTGCTACTCGCTGGCACGTTGAAAAGAAGGGAGTGCCGTATGCTAGGACGACCGTCGTTCCTAATTTTAGCGACGATCATATGCATCTTGGCATTATGGGTTTTTTTTTATGCTCTTTTCGGCGTCGATGACGGCATTATCCGGCTCGATGTTTCGCTAGTTTCCAGCCTGGCTCTTCTTACTTCCGTCATCAGTCTAGCCCTACTCCTCCTGGGCATCATCGTGCGCGTGATAACAAGACCATGGAAAAGCGAAACGTTTTTCATGCGCTGATCGAAACATGATTTCGGCCCGGAATGCCTGGATTGGATCCAGTCTTCCGGGCCGCAGAATTCTCTTCCGATGATTGGCAAACCAAGGTCGATTCGCCGCCGATCCAGCGGCAGTAGCTTTGCCGTCAGTTATAGGTGCGCATCAGGCTGACGAGGCGACCCTGAACCTTGACCCTGCTGGGCCCGAAGATCCGCGTCTCATATTGCGGGTTCGCAGGTTCCAGCGCGATGGTGGCGCCTTTACGATGCAGGCGTTTGAGGGTCACTTCGTCATCATCCACCAATGCAACGACGATCTCGCCGTTTTCAGCTGTATCCGAACGCTGGATGATGACCACGTCGCCATCGTGAATGCCGGCATCGATCATCGAGTCGCCGACTACCTCCAGCGCGTAATGCTCGCCGGACTGCACCATGTGCAGGGGCACTTCGACCTGGGTGCTTTGGTCGTGCAGTGCGGCGATCGGCGTGCCAGCCGCGATGCGACCGTAAAGTGGGAGGCTGATGAAATGACCATCGCCATTCGCAGGCTCGCTCGGACGAAGGCCGAATCGGCCGTGAACCACGTTGCCGGCGGTCATCTCATCGGCAGCACTGTCGACGACATCGCCGCCCGCCACCTTCTGCAGGCTGGTCGGCAGGCGCAAAACCTCCAGAGCTCTCGCCCGGTAAGCCAGCCTCCTGATGTAGCCTCGTTCTTCAAGTCCGGTGATCAAGCGATGAATGCCCGATTTGGACTTCAACTTGAGCGCGCTACGCATCTCTTCAAACGAAGGAGGCACGCCATGCTGCTCAAGGTAGTCCTGGATAAATTTGAGTAATTGATGTTGACGCTGAGTCAGCACCCCAAACCCCCTTTTTTTCATGCGCGCCATCAGCACGTAATCTTCAGATGTTCTACGGAAGTTCTAGTTTTTGGTCAATCATTACGGTCAGCTAAAATAACCAAATCGGCCGGGCTTTCCAACGGGCCTGTGGATGATTTGAAGGGGGGTGTTGCTGGAACGCGCCTGTGGAAAACTTTGGGGAAAATTCAGGTCCTGTCAAAGCCCGTTGTCAGGCAGGCTGAGCGGGACGATGGCAACGACATCGCCGGCCACCGCTTCTTCCGCGAAAGGTGGCCGTTTTATTAGGCAATTTGCACCTGCGAAGGTCGCAAACATGGCGCTGTCCTGACGGTTCGCCGGCGTGACGTCAAGGCGCCCGTCATCTCGCCATGCGGCCTTGGCGCGCAGATAATCCTGACGCTCATCGTTCTCTTTGAGGTTGGAAGTCAGGATCGCCGAGCCTTCCTCGGGCCTAGGGTCAAGGCCTTGCAGTTGTCTGATAACAGCTCTCACGAAAAGAACGGCGCAAACTGCTGATGAGACGGGGTTTCCTGGCAGGCCTAACAGGGGTGTTCCACTGACATTGCCGAACATCAACGGTTTTCCCGGACGCATCGCAATCTTCCAGAAATCGAGCGTCAGGCCTTTCTCGCCCAGCACCTGACGCACGAGATCGCGTTCGCCGACCGAAGCGCCGCCGAGCGTCACGATCAGGTCGACGCTATTCAGTTCCGGCATGATCGAAGCAAAAGCATCGGCACGGTCCTCGATGACCCCGAGATCGATCGGGAGGCCGCCCCAATCCTCAACCATCGCGCCCAGGGTTATGCTATTCGTGGTGACGATGCGATCGGGTCCGAGCGGCTCGCCGGGGCGCACCAGCTCGTCGCCGGTTGCGAGAAGCGCGATACGCGGTCGCCTCACCACCGGCAACCACACGCGATTGAGCCCCGCGGCCAGGCCAAGGTCGCGCGCGCCGAGCGTCGTGCCTGCCTTGAGCACGACTGTCCCTTTCTTGACGTCCAGGCCGGCGGGCCGAATGAAGCGTCCTTTGGCCACGCTACCTTGAAGCGTGATCTGCTTGCCGTCGGTTGACGCGTTCTCCTGGAGAGCGATGGCATCGGCGCCGTCCGGCACTGGCCCGCCTGTAAAAATGCGGACGGTTTGTCCAGGACCGACCGTTCCCTCGAAGCGACCGCCGGCGGGTGCTTCGCCGATCAGGTTCAGCACCGCCTCACCGCTTTCCAGGTCCTCTGCGCGAACCGCATAGCCATCCATCGCCGAGATGTCCTGATGCGGCTGATCGCGGGGCGCCACCAGGTCCTGGGAGAGAACCCGGCCACGCCCGTTGGCGAGCGCCACCCATTCGGATGCGAGCGGTGTGAAGGCTTTGGTGATCCGGTTCAGCGCCTCTTCGACCGGTATCATCAATTCGCCTCGTAATTGCCTGATTTACCGCCCGATTTCTTGCGAAGACGGATGTCGGTAATGCGCATGCTGCGATCCACGGCCTTGCACATGTCGTAAACCGTGAGAGCTGCAACACTGACCGCAGTCAACGCCTCCATCTCCACCCCCGTCCGACCTTTGAGCCGGCAGATCGCCTCGATCTCGATCGACGGCGGCGAAGCAACAGCTTCCAGCGTGACTTTTACGGAGGAGAGGGAAAGGGGGTGACAAAGAGGGATCAGGTCCGGCGTGCGCTTGGCGGCCATGATGCCGGCAAGCTGGGCAACGCTCATCACGTCGCCTTTCTTGATGCCGCGGCTCCGAATCAGATCGAAGGTGGCCTGTTCCATGAGCACGCGACCGGAAGCCGTCGCCTCACGCTCGGTTTCTTCCTTGGCGCCGACATCCACCATCACGGCGTTGCCGTTGTCATCGAAGTGGGTGAGATCGCTCATGGCCGCGAGCCTTCCGCAAGGGGTAGCGATCCGACATCGGCTGAAGTTTCGGCCCCGAGAAGCTGCCTGGTCGCTGCAGCCACGTCACGTTGGCGCATCAGGCTTTCGCCCACCAGAAAACAGCGCGCACCCACCGCAGCCATGCGCTGGAGATCGTCATGGGAATAGAGACCGCTTTCCGAGACCATCAGACGATCGTCCGGAATGCTCGCCGCCAGCGCTTCGGTGGTCGAGAGATCGATCGTCAGCGTTTTGAGATTGCGATTGTTGATCCCGATCAATTTTGCATCAAATCGAAGCGCCCGATCCAGCTCGTCCCGGTCATGCACCTCTACCAGCACATCCAGTCCAAGGTCATGAGCGAGGTTTGCGAGGCTTCTAGCTTCGTTGTCATCGAGAGCCGCCATGATCAGCAAGATACAATCGGCGCCGATCGCCCGCGCTTCCACCACCTGGTAAGGGTCGAGGGTGAAGTCCTTCCTGAGGCAGGGCAGGTCAGCAGCACTGCGGGCCTGACCAAGAAAGGCATCCGAGCCTTGGAAGTGTGGTTCCTCGGTCAGCACCGAAAGACAGGTGGCGCCCCCAGCCTTGTAAGCTTTGGCAAGAGCAGGCGGGTCGAAATCGGCACGAATCAGGCCTTTGGACGGCGAGGCCTTCTTGATTTCGGCGATCAGCGCGAAGCGCCCTTGCTGAACAGTCGTTTCGATCGCCCGAACGAAGCCAAGCGGCGGCGGTGCATCGGCGGCCGACCGTTCGAGATCAGCCAGCGGCGTCCTGACCTTGCGCGCCTCGACATCCGAGCGCTTGATATCGCAGATACGTGCCAGCACGTCCGACATTGTCGATCACCCCTGGCTGGTGACGGCGACCAGCCGGTCCAGGACCGATGCCGCAGCGCCGCTGTCGATCGCCTCGGATGCCATCTCGACGCCTGAGCGTAGATCGGCGGCGCGTTCCGCCACCACCAGAGCGGCCGCAGTGTTCAAAAGGACGATGTCTCGAAAGGCGGACGGCTCACCCCTCAGGACTGCGCGCATCGCCGTCGCATTTTCCTCGGCATCGCCGCCCTTCAGGTCGGAGATATCAGCAAAGGGAAGGCCTGCGATCTCCGGCGAAATCTCAAACGTCTCCACCTTGCCGGCATTGAGCTCGGCAACATGGGTGGTGCCGGTCGTCGTGATCTCATCGAGGCCATCGGCGCCATGCACCACCCAGGCCCGTTCGGACCCCAGTCGTCCCAGCACTTCGGCAAGCGGCCGCACCCATTCCTTGGCGAAAACGCCGATCAGCTGGCGCTTGGTGCCCGCAGGGTTGGAGAGTGGTCCCAGAAGATTGAAAATCGTGCGCGTTCCAAGCTCGACCCGCGTGCCGCCGACATGACGCATCGCGCCGTGATGCCGGGGCGCCATCATGAAGCCGATACCAACGTCCTCGATCGCTCGCTCCACCGTCTCAGTCGAGGTCTCGATATTGACGCCCAGAGCGGTCAGCACGTCGGCTGAGCCGGACTTCGATGAAAGCGCCCGGTTGCCATGCTTCGCCACGGTAACGCCGCATGCGGCGACCACCAGGCCGGCTGCGGTCGACACATTATAGGTTCCCGAAGCATCGCCGCCGGTGCCGCAGGTGTCGATCGCGTGTTCCGGCGCCCTGACGCGCACCATTCTGGAACGCATGGCCAGCGCGCCGCCGGTGATTTCATCCACGGTTTCGCCCCGGACCCTAAGCGCCATCAGCAGCCCGCCCATCTGTGATGGCGTGGCGTCACCGGACATCATGATATCGAAGGCGGTTTTCGCCTGTTCCAGATCCAGCGCCTGACCCGTCGCCGCGAGCGCGATCATCGTCTTGATGTCGCTTGCTGCCATACTCATGCCCGACCCGCCGCCGGCAGGCTTTTCAGAAAGTTCCCAAGCAGACGATGACCATGTTTGGTCTCGATGCTCTCGGGATGAAACTGCACGCCGAAGATCGGAAGTTCGCGATGCTCTAGGCCCATGATGATGCCGTCGTCCGTGCGCGCCGTCACCTCCAGACAGTCCGGCAGGCTCGAAGGCTCGGCGATCAACGAGTGATATCGCGTTGCCTCGAAAGGTGAGGGGATGTCCTCGAAAAGTCCGTCGCCGCCATGCTGAACAGGACTGATCTTGCCATGCATCAGGACGGGCGCCCGCACGATGCTGCCTCCGAATGCCTGGGCGATCGTCTGATGGCCGAGGCAAACGCCGAGGATCGGACAGATTCCTGCGGCCTTTCGGACCAGATCCAGCGATATGCCGGCCTCGTCGGGCGTGCACGGGCCCGGCGAAATGACGATCGCCTCGGGCTCAAGCGCCAACGCGTCGTCGGCGGACAGCGCGTCGTGACGATGCACAGTGACATCCACCCCCAGCTCGCCTAGGTAGTGGAAGAGATTGTAGGTGAAACTGTCGTAATTATCTAAAAGGAGCAGCAAGGTCCTTGCCTTTGAACCGGTTGTGGTGGATAGCAGAGCGGTGCGCGACCGGCACCTTTCTGAAATCCAAAAAACGTCGAGAGAAAGGAAAGCGTCGAGGTCAAGCGGCGTCAAGGATTGAATGCGCCGGCATGCTAGGAAGTCAGATCGCCACTGCAGGGTCAGAAAGCTTGTAGCAAAACGCCTGACGTTTCGTTTCAACGGCAGAGCCGGCGGCCAGTCGACAAAGTTGGCAACTTGCTGAGCTAAACCTGTAATTTGATTTCATTGATCAGAGATCGATGAATAGTTAATCTTAATGATTAAGAAATAATACTTAACAAGATATATTTTTGCTCACTGTCAAAAGAACTTGAATAATTTTTCTTTCTTTGTCATAGTTGCTGCGTTATTTCCCTTTACCTTCGTATGGCGCTTCGTGCTGCAGCTCGTTGGGGAACGGCCGATAGATGAGTTTTTGGTGGCAAAACGGACGACGCAGCAGATTTTCACCGGTTAGGCTTCTTGGCCATCTTGTGGACGCGCGCTACGGCGCGGCCGAAGGTGTGCTCGGCGCCGTGGCGATAATGCTTGTCCTGTGGATGCTCTGGCCGGAAGCCAACGGTCCGCAATTGGATCAGCGCGCGTCCTGGCAGGAAAGCGTCGACGAAGTCGAGCGCCAGCGGATCGCGCGCGAAGCTGAGAGAGCTTCGACGCGCACAGGCGAAACCGAGCCAGCGAACGCCAAGAGTCGCCTTTCCTACGACGATAACCAGTCGAGTGCTGGGGGCGAATCTGCTGCCGAGTCCGATAGGCGCAGGATCGCGCGTCCATCGGAGCTTGCCGATCGGCTGGATGAGTTTGGCCGGCGACCTGGGCAGCTCACGGGTGGCGACGTATTTCAGCCGGGCCCGAAGAGGCCGTCGACATCAGATGATCTGGCGATCGATGCCGAAATTCTGCTTCAGGCGGAAGCGGCCGGTGAACATGCGAGCGAGCCGCAGTCCGGGAAGGTCCGGGCAGCGCTTGCCAACGTACTCGGCGGTTCGCAGTCGGATCAGTTGATCGACAAAGACGCCGTTGCATCGATACCGAAGGCCAACCAGAAAGACGTTGGTGAGCCATCGCTGGAGGTCGCCGCATCGTCGGACCAGGCGCTGACCATCGAGCCGTTGCCCAAGATCGATCTCAGCGATCTTGATGCGCTCGTTCCGGAAGAAGACGCCGGCGACGAAACGGTTTCGCTATCCGTCGCGGCGGTCGATACGACCATTCCTGAATTGGCCGCTATAACGCCGTCTCCCGATGCTGCGATCGCTCCTCTGATTGTCGAGCCAGAGCTTACAGCCCCGCTGACCGCCGTCGAGGACAGACCGCGTGATGATGCGCCTTCCTGGCTGAAGAACGCAGTCGCTGCAGCCGTCGACGATGAACGGCCGATCATCGCCGTCGTCATCGACGATCTCGGTCTCAATCGCGCCAATACCGCTGAACTGAACAGCCTACCGTCGCCGCTTACGCTCGCCTTCCTGCCCTATGCCGGCCGGATCGAGGCCCAAACCGAGGCAGCCCAGGCCGCAGGTCACGAACTCATGCTGCATCTGCCGATGGAGCCGATCGGCTCGGACTGGCCAGGCCCGGATGCGCTCACAACCAAGCTGGACCAAGACGAGTTCGTCTCCCGACTGCAAAAGAATCTGGGTCGCTTTGAGGGCTTTGTCGGCATCAACAACCATATGGGCTCGAGGCTGACGGCTGATGATTCGCGGATGGACGTCGTGATGCGCGAACTGCGCAAGCGTGATGTCCTGTTCCTCGATTCCAAGACCAGTCCGCGTTCGATTGCCGGAGAAACTGCCGGGCGCAACGGCGTGCCGAATACCACCCGTGACGTTTTCCTTGATCACGTCGTCGATCCAGGTGCGATCAAGCGTCAGCTGGCTCTGACGGAGAGAATTGCTCGGCAAAGCGGCAGCGCCGTCGCCATCGGTCATCCGCACAGCACGACGATCGAGGCTCTGCGTGACTGGTTGCCGAGCCTGGAAGCAAGGGGCTTCGCCCTGGCGCCGATCAGTGCGGTGGTTGCCCGCCGCGCCTGTAGCAGCGGCGTGCTGATCGCTCCTCAAACCTGCGGACGTTATCTTCAGGCACAAAACCCGGCGGCCGAATCAGCGCTTGCTGCGAAGGACGGCTGACCGCCGTCATATCGAGGAATCTTTCAAAAACACAGTGGGATCGCCCCTTTGCCTAGGGCATGTTGGCGGCAAGCTTTGGGCGTGAGATAGTCTTGGACCAGGGTTCTCCGATTCAGGCGGCGTGCAGATGAGCTTTTGGGCCCGGGCCAAAGTCCTCTTGGCTTCGATGATCTTCCGACAGAAGGTGCTTAATCGCTGGGCGCATAAGCGTTTGCCTACAAAACGCCTCGCTGCCGCCGTCATGCTGTTCGATCAGGAAGGTCGGCTCTTGGTGCTGGAAACCACCTATCGCGAGGATTGGCTGGTGCCCGGCGGCATCGTCGAGCGCAACGAGTCACCTTGGGAAGGGGCTTTGCGCGAGGTCCAGGAGGAAATCGGGATAGAGCTCGACCAGCTCGAGTTTGTCGGCATGGATTGGCGTTCTTCCGATGACGAGTATGACGACAGCCTCCATTTCGTCTTCAATGGCGGCGCCCTGTCACCTGAGCAAATGAGCGAACTTCGTGCGGACGGGGTCGAGATCGCCGACTACCGCTTTGTCGATCGCGCCGAGGCGCTTGATCTGCTCGAACCTCATCTTTCCAGACGGATCATGGCCTGCTGGGATAAGCTTGACAGCACCGCTTGCCCGCTTGTTTTGAACAGAGGCGTTCAGGACCAGCGGATCGTCTAGGCCAGTACCATGCCGATACCGCTGGCAGCGCATCCCTGCTTATCGAGATGTATCAGCGATGATCGGGCTGATCGACGAGCCAGGCTGCGCGCCGAAGGTCCGGCCAGCCATAGGCGATTTCGCGAACGGACGGATAGAGCTTGCCGCGATAGGACAACGGCTTCGCCTGGCCGAGTTCGGATCCGCCGAGGCGTTCATAGAAGCGTCGTCCCATGTGATTGCCTTCGAGAACCCAGACGGCCGCGTTGATCCAGCGCTGCTGCATCAACGTCTTGCCCGCATGCGTCAAAAGCGCGGTGCCAATACCGCAGCCTTGAGCTTCGGGAAGGACGTAGAGCGAATAAAACTCGCTCTGATAACCAGGAAGCTGACCTCTGAGCGGTCCGACGGAGATGAAGCCGACGATTTCGTCGTCAAGCTCTGCGACCAGCACTTCGCCGCCGTCGCGCTGTCCGCATAAGACACGCTGCCAGAAGCCGGTGCCCTGGGTCTGGCCATAGCCGATGAGAACCTCATGCGGCAGGAGGCCGAGATAGGCGCCTTGCCAGGATTGCCATTGAACCTGGGCAATGTCTTCAGCGTCGCCGGTAAGAGCGCAGCGGATCCTAAGTCCAGTCATGAGATGGTCACTCTCACATCAAAGCTCCAGAGGCTCGCCGGGAACGGGCGTCAAGACCTTGCCCCGCTTGACCAGCGACTTGAAGGTTTCAGGCTCGCCGGTCAGGAGATCGAACGTGCCCCAGTGAATGGGAATGATGGTTTTCAGTTCCAGAAACTCATTGCAGGCAAGCGCTGCCGTTTCGGGACCCATGGTGAAGCGGTCGCCAATGGGGACGAGGCCGATCTCTGGCTGATGCAGGCGCTGGATCAGAGCCATATCGGAGAAAATCTCGGTGTCGCCCGCATGATAGAGGGTCTTTTCGGAAGACTTGATCACGATGCCTGCAGGATCGCCCATCGTTATCGGTTTGCCATCCTCGATGATCGCCGAGCTGTGGAGCGCGTTGACCATGGTCACTGTGAGACCCTGATGCTTGATGGAGCCGCCGATATTCATCGGATCGGTGCGCTCGACGCCGCGTGCGCCGAGATAGGCGCAGATCTCGAACATCGCGATGACCGTGGCATCGAAGCTTTTCGCAAGACGCTCGGTATCGCCGAGATGGTCCGCATGTCCATGGGTGACGATGATGGCGTCGACCGTCTTCAGCCCGCCCTCGAAGTCAGCGGGAAATTTGGCATTGCCCGTAAAGAACGGATCGATAAGAACACTCTTGCCGGCGATAGCTAGATGGCAGGCTGAATGTCCAAGCCAAGTGAGCTTCATTTTTGGTCCTTCGATCTTCCGCTCAAAAGCTCGTCTTGAAACGGATGGCGATCCTAACGACTTCCAATCCGGTTCGCTATGGCCCCAATGCTAGAAATCGACACATTCGTAAAGGCTGTGGCATTTCAGTCAATCACCTGTGGTTCTATCGGAATGTGGATTGATAACCTTTTGATCAACAAGCGCTATTTGTACTGAATGATCAGTGTATTTTTACGACATGGTGATGTGCTGGTCTCAAACGCGGAACATACGGAAGACGTGTACAGACGAGGAAAGCAGGAAGAGATTGATCATTCGCGACGCGATCGAAAAGGCTGCCTGTCGCCTTAGAGCGGCTGGCGTCGATGGCGCCAGGCATGACGCCTGGCTGCTCCTGGGTCATGTGCTGAAGCAGGATCGTGCGGCACTCTTGGCAGGTGCTTTGGATGACCTCAGTCTAAAAGACCAAAGTGTATTCTCAGATCTCGTGGACCGACGCGCCGCTCGGGAGCCGCTTGCTCAGATCATCGGCAGAAAGGAATTCTGGAGCCTTGATTTCCGGATCAGCTCGGATGTGTTGTGTCCACGTCCGGATTCTGAATGTCTGATCGAAGCAGCACTTGCTGATGTCAATCGGCGAAGTCGGAGCGCAGTTTGGCCGGGTCGCATTCTCGATCTGGGCACAGGGTCAGGCTGTTTGCTTTTGACCCTGCTCAGTGAATGTCCTGCAGCGAGCGGCATCGGTGTCGATATCTGCGAAAAGGCTCTATCGATCGCTCGATCGAACGGAGAGCGATTAGCGCTCTCTGGGAGAGTGCAGTGGCTATGCGGGGATTGGGGGGCAGCGATCAACGGATCTTTCGATCTGATCGTCAGCAACCCACCTTACATTACCACGGGCGAGGCAAGGTCGCTTGCCCCCGAAGTCCGATGTTTCGAGCCGCCGACCGCTTTGTTCGCTGGCAGGGATGGGCTGGACGCTTACCGTGTGCTGGCAAATGATCTGCACCGCCTTCTCTCACCCGAAGGGACTGCCTTTCTCGAGATCGGCGCTGGTCAGGCAGAGGCGGTAGAAGAACTCTTCGACGTCAAGGGACTTAGAAATGTGGGCCGACGGCATGACCTTACCGGGATCGATCGCTGTCTGATCGTGACGCGTGTCTGATCTTACAAGCCAACATCGAATATCTTTCGGTCCGTTCGGCAGTGCGATTTAGCTGCTGACAAAGCATGAAGCTAAGGCGATATCGACGTTGCCTCTCGAAAACGTCGGAGTTCGGCAAGCTGGTCTCCCGTCGCAGCGAGAAGCGCGCCGATGTCGCTGGAGCCTGCTGAGCTTTGCGTGGCCACATCGAAGGCCTCGGCATATCGGCCATTCTTCATCGCTGCGCCAAAGCGTTCACGGACAGCGTTTAGTTTTTCCGCAGCGTTGTCACGCTGACGCGCCAACGCCAGCCAAAGAACCATTTCTTGATCCTCATCCGTCAATGTTGTCGTCAGGTCCGCCTCGGCGAAGTAGGATTCGACCGCAGCAGTAAGACGCGGCCAGCTGCGCTCATTCCAAAGGATTCTAGCGCGAAGTCGCCTGACGTCATTTGACTGCATGTCCCTTAAGACACGGATGGCATCGTCTGCGCGGTTCAATCCAGCGAGAGCACGGGCGCGAATGATTTTTCGCTCTTCGTCGAGCGCTGAGGGGAGCGCCGCAGGAGACGCTTCGGTTTGATCCAGTACCGAAAGGGCAGCTTTCGCACGGCCTCGTTCCAGCATCAGCCCAGCGATTTCAGCTGCGAGCTCGGAGCGCTCCACGTTGTCATCGGCCGATGTCATCAGAGTTTGGAGCACATCGATCGCTTCATCCATTAGGTCAAGATCCGTCAGATGTCGTGCCAGCAGACGGTTAACAATCCTGGCACCGGGATCCTTAGGCAGGAGATCGACGAAATCGAGATAGATGGCGTAGACATCGAGGGGATCGATTGCTGGCTCGATTTCGTTGGTCAGTGCTTGTTCGAAAGTGTCTTGGCGCATCTTTGTCAGATCATCGCTATCTGCTGCATCTGGAAAAAGACGCACAAGCCGTCGCCAGGTCGTCAGGGCTTCGCGCAGAGCGTTAGCATCCCTATATCGCCGCGCTAGCCTGTCCAGCATGGCCCGCTCATCTGGGTGTCCTCGCCATACCGGGAGGAGCCGACCAAGAGAGTCCAATGTGGCAGGATCATTATCGTTGGCGTCTAGATCCAGGCTTGCCAGTCGAAAGTCCGCCAGGGTTCGAATGGCTGAGTTCGGGCTGCTGGTCAGGCCTGTAAGCAGTGCACGTGCTTTCTCCAGGTCTCCTGCCCGCTCAGCTTTCAGTGCCTTCATCGCATCGAACCTGGCTTTATCGTATGGGTTGAGCGGAAGGGAGGCCAAACGCCTGATACCCTGGCGAATCAACTTGTCATCATCTGTCTCGATCGCGGCCTCCAGAGCCATAAGACCCAGATCAAACTTTAGCCGCGGCGGATATGAATCGAGGATGTTGCCTGCGGTCTGCCAGCGTTCGGCCGCGGTTGGCCATTGACCTTCTACCGAGTTCAGTGCTGCGCGCCAGACATCGATTTCTTTGTCGTCATTCAGTTCGGGGGCAAGCAGCAAGTCGGAGGCTTCGTTCAGATGACCGATTAGGAACGCTGAAACGCCTCCAAGAGCGCGCTTTTGGAGCACGATGTTCTCTTCGGCATCTTCAGAGATCGTATTCAAAACGGTGCGCGCTTCGGTGGCCAGGCGTTCGGAGACCAGGAGGCGGGCGAGGGCAATCCGTGCCCGATCTCGACCTTCTGGAAGAGCTTTGCTGATGGCCTGACGCCGGATGCGTCGATATTCGGTCACTAGCTGTCTTTCCACACCAGAGTCCGCTAACTCGAAGTAAGATAGAGGTTTTTGCACTTCTTCTGGTTGCTTGTCATCGGTCGGCAAGGGGTTGATGGCAGGCCGTTCGACTGCGGCTTCGGATGAAGCTTCGCTCTTTGACGTCTTTTTCGCCACGGCGTCTAAGATCGCTGGTTGCGCAGGCCTTGAGGGATCGATGTCTGTCTTGGAAAGAGAAAGACCTCTTGGACTGTCAAGCTCGACGCCCCGTTCATCGATCGTTGCAACCAACCGATCGTTTAGAGGCCGCCAAGCCACGCCTTGCGCCGTGGGTAGTAATTCAAGATCGACGAACCGGCGCCTTGTCGGTTGATGTAATCCGGAACGTCGTATCGGCAGAACGTCTATCTGGTCACCGATGTCTGGGTCGATGACACTTAAAACACGCTCGCCCGGTGCCGGGGTGATACGCAGAGCAGATGCACCATCAACGCGCTCGATGCTGACGACGTCGGATCCCGACGATCTGGTGGGTTCGATCCTCCAGCGACCTTCACCTGTCTGACTGACATTGATATCGACCGCTTCATTGAGCGGAAAGCGAAGGGCGGAGCCACCGTCTACCGAAATCAGCGAACCTGGCCCGAATTCCTCCGGCGACACAGGCCAGTCAATAAGTAATTGATCATCAGGTTCGTCAAAGACTGCCCAGAGAAAGCCCGCGCGTTTGAAGACTGCCGCGCCAACTGATTGAGTCCATTCGATGATGAGAGCGTCGGGGGGCTCGCCACCGGCATCAGTGGTCCTCGCTTTCCCAGAGGCACTGTTGGCAGTATCAGAGGAGGCGGTTGCCAGTCTTGGACGCCGTCTTGGTATGGGTGGAGCTGCGACCTCACTCTTGAGATGAAGAGTTGTCTTCGATGGTCTTTTTTGGGGTGTGAATACCTCTTTAGCCGGTCCGGCCTCCGGTGCCGGATATGCCGAGGCATCCCGGATGAAATCGATGACAGTCCTTGTCGTACCTTCCAGTATGATCGAAGACCTTATCTGTGGCTCAAGAACGAAAGATAGCTTTGTTCGGTCTGGCTCACTTCGTGATCGAAGCCCATGGAACCAGGGCTTAAGCGAACGCTGGAGATCGTCGATTTCATTAGGGTCGAGATCCCAAGCTGGGAAGGCTTCCAGACGAACTTGTCTGTTGCTCTGATTAGTTTCGATCCTTGTTGGTCCGGGCCAATCCAATGTCAGGCGCACACCGTCGGCGGTGTTGGAAACTTTGATCCTCGATCTTTGCTGCCGTGTCGGGTCTCGGTAGAAATCAACAGCGACAATGCGCTTTTCTCGAACTTTCACCTTCGAAGAAACTCCTGGCTTCAATGCCAGCGACAAGTCCCTGCCTTGGACAAGCGATCCATCCACATCGACGAAGTCGGCGATGTTTCCAAGTGAGGACCGGGTGTTCAAACCCAAGGGCTTGGCGAAACGAAGGATGAGCCGATCGCCGTTCCTTTTCTGTTGAACCCGTGCCGTTTCGGCCCATTCAATCGTAAGGTGTCCTTGTCCCTTATGCTGCCAGGCCGTTATCGAGGGCTGTGCGTAGTCAGCGGCGCGCGGCTGATCGGCGGCAATGGCGCCGATCATCGTCAGCAGGCATGTGACCATGAGTAGGAAGACGCGTGGCAATCTAAGACCCGCCCTACTATGAAGCCGTTCAGTTGCCAAAATTCTGATCGCTGAGCTTGGGGCGTTCCTGACGTTTGGCAAGTTCGGTCGTAACCCGCTTCGCAACGACCGGATCCATCCTGCCGAGCACCACAGCCGACTTTGCCTCTTTCATCCGTTCGACGACGTGAAGCAGAATGGGGATTTCCAAACGGTTGAAAATCTCTGCCGCTGCCTTCGGTTTCATGGTTTCGTAGATCTTCACGAGGCGTGCTAGCTTCTGCTCTTCGGCATCATCCAGGTCGGTGATCAAAGCCTCGATGCGCTCTTTGAGGTCGGCCAGACGGGTGATCTGTTGATCCAATCTTTCCTCTGTCTTGCCATTTAACTCTGTACGGATATCAAGAAGTCGTTCGCGCTCTTCGAGTTCCTGGCGACGCGCCATCAATTCCCTCAACGCTTGGATCTGGCCGTCGGTCAGTGTCGAGGGGTCGAATGCCATTGTTGGGTCCCCAGACGAGGCGCGCGCACCGAGCGGGTTGGAATCGCCAGGCGACATGCCAGCGTCGTTTCCCCGATCGTTTGGGCCGGCAGCAGGTTCGGGAAGCGATGTCGGCCATGGAACGAATCTACTGTCGTCTGGCGTTCCGGGCGGGGGGGTGAAGGCCGCGGAAGCCTGTTGGCTTTGTGCTTCGAGCCAGGCGCTCAAGTCCCGTTCGTTCAGGTCCAGAGCGATAAGAGCCATTTTGGTGAGCGTGAGGCATGCCGCGATGATCAAGGCGCCGCCGAAGGTGATGAAGCGACGCCGCGAGCGGCTCACATGAGGCAGCGCCGAAAGCTGCGTCATCTCAGGTTTTTGAGCTTCTGTTCCAGATCGGGTGCGCGGCGACGCGGCTGATGCGAAGTCAGCTCGGCTCGGTCACCAGGTGTCGATTTAGCGGCTTGAGGCTTCTTTGCGGCTTGTGCATCGACTGATCTTGCCTTGCCGATACTGCCATCGAGCTTCTCGGCCAAATGATCGGCGCGCTTGGTCATGAAGTCGAGTTCGTTGATGAGGCGTTGTGTGTTCTTTGCCTCGTCGTTCAGTTTGACGCCCAGATCTTCAGCCATTTTTCGTAATCCTCCGAGCGTGGCCTCCGCTCTGGAGGTTGCCTTGTCCAGCGATTGAATCATTGGCTGAAATTCGTTGCCCTCCACTCGAATGATCTTGAGCGCGCTATGCAGGCGGAGACCAGCGCCGAGCGAGATCAACAAGAGGACGACGATCGCTATATCCAGGGTCAGCGCTAACATGAGCTTCGATCCGTTTTTGCTGTCCATTCACATGGTTGGACGAGATCCGATCGATCAGTTCGGTGCATTACTGAACCAGCATTTCCTTGACGAGGACATCTCGAACCACGGCCGGCTGAATCGTATCGTTGATACGTACGAGAAGGTCTTCCTTGATCCTGTAGACCCCGTCCGGTCCGGCCAGTTCCTCAGGTGATACCGATCGAAAATAGAGATGAAGATTGTCCAGGATGCGCGGCGTCATCTGGCGCACGATCTCCGCCATTTCCTCGCTGGCCACTTCAAGCGATGTGACGACTTTAAGGAAGCGCAGCCTTTTGCCGGTGACGTTGAGATTGAGCAGTAGATCGGGAAGGTCGACGAAGACGACGTTGACCGGCATGACCGGTGGTTCCATCTCCTCAGCCGGTGCTTCTTCGGCCATCGCTTCGCCACTGGCTTCCTCACTGGAGAACACGCCCATGAAATAGGCGCCGGCACCTCCGCCGACGAGCAGGAGGACGGGTACAACGATCATGATGATGAGTTTCATGAAGCCTCATCTTTCCTCTTGAAGGTACCAGTCGGTCGCTTCTTCATCTCAATCCTCGACGTCGCTTCTCGGGCATCCAAGGCAACTGCACAATCATTTGAAAGGCGCCCCAACTCTCCATCGAGGATCGACTTCCCACACTCTAAGAGCTCAAGGTTAACAGAGAGTTTACAGGGGTAAATTTTAGCCCCTTGGCGGCATTTCTTGCCGGGTGGAAGCAATGGGTTTGACCTCTTCTCACCGGTGAAGTTGGCGGAAATCGGCCATTCCACGGCTTTGGCACGGAAGATGCTTTATGCCGGCTTGTGGAGAAAGATGAATGGAAACGACGACTTCTATAGCGTTATCCCGGCAGATCATGCTCCGACGACATATGGATGTGATCGCCAATAACATCGCCAATATGACGGCGACCGGCTTTCGGGCGGAGTCCCTTTTGGCGGAGCAGGTGCCCGTCGATGTGGGACCAAGCCAGACCGTCCGCTATGTTCAGGACGTTGCACTGGTTCGCGATCTGACGCCTGGCGCCATGATCTCGACCGAAAATCCGCTCGACCTGGCGATCGAGGGCGAGGCCTATTTCGTCATCGCTACGGATGAGGGCGAGCGCTACACCCGTAATGGACAGTTCCGCCTGAACGAGCTGGGTGAGATCGTCACGGCAAGCGGTGAAAGCGTCCTGGATGATGGCGGCGCGCCGATTGCCGTGCCGCCCGGCAGCACCTCGATGACCATCGCGCCTGACGGCACCGTCTCAACGCCGGATGCCGTGCTCGGTCGTCTCGGTCTCGTCAATTTCGCCGATCCTCAGGATCTCGAGAAAGCGGGCCACGGGCTTTACAGGACGGATCAAGCGCCGCAGCCGGCCGAGGGCGTCAGTGTCATTCAAGGGTTTATTGAAGGTTCCAATGTTCGCTCAGTGATTGAGATGACCGATATGATGGAAACGCTGCGCGCCTATAAGGGTACGCAAAAGATCATCGATGCCCATCACGAACTGCAGCGGCGCATGGTCGAACGCATGCTCGAGACCGGAGGATGACCATTATGCTGGCAAAAGGTGAGGAGACGCCATGAAATCACTCAGTATCGCTGCCACCGGCATGATGGCCCAGCAGCTTCATGTCGAAGTGATCTCCAACAATATCGCCAACCTCACGACCTCGGGGTTCAAACGGCGTCGGCCGGAATTTCACGATCTGCTCTACCAGAACCAGCGCCGTGTGGGCGCTCAAAGCTCTGATGTAGGCACGGTCGTGCCGGCGGGCGTCCAGGTGGGCCTCGGCGTCAAGCCGGCATCCATCTACCGCATTCACGAACAGGGCAACATGCAGCAGACGGAAAACCGTCTCGATATTGCGATACAAGGTCAAGGCTACTTTGTCGTCGAGCTGCCCACAGGTGATTTTGCTTACACACGTGACGGCAGTTTTCAGCTGAGCCCTGACGGGCTGTTGGTCAATGCTGACGGCTTTCCGATCAGTCCGGGCATAACGGTGCCGCTGGACGCAACCGACGTCGCCATCGGCGCGAATGGGACTGTCGAGGCGAATATTCAGGGACAGATCGCACCGGTCGATCTCGGGCAGCTTGAATTGGCGACGTTCATCAACGACACCGGCCTCGAAGCCATCGGCAATAATTTCCTGATCGAGACGACATCGTCCGGTCCGGCCACGATCGCGGCGCCGGGATCTGAAGGCTATGGCGAGTTGCTACAGGGCTTTCTCGAAAGCTCGAACGTCAACCCTGTTTCCGAGATTACGGCCTTGATCACCGCGCAGCGCGCCTACGATCTGAATTCCAAGGTCATTACGGCAAGCGACGAAATGATGGCCACTGTCAGTCAGTTGAGGTGATAACATGATGAGCCGCATCATCACTGCTGCCGTCTTCGTCCTCATGGTGATGTCACCGGCCCAGGCCGACGAACTGCCTGGAGACATGCCGCTGACGTCGGCCTTTGCCGAGAAGCTGATAGCTGAACAGCTCCTGCAGTCTGCTGGAAATGATGACTTCAAGGTGACGATCAGCCGGCCCAGGCTGCCGCTCGGCAACCAGGAGTCGCGGGCCACCCAGATCATGATCGATGGCCTTAGCCATGATCCGGCAAGCGGTTACTTTTCCGCCGTCATGATCGGCACGGTCGGCGATCAGCCGCGGTTTCAATTGCCGTTGGAGGGACGCATTCAGCCATTGGCCAGCGTTCCGGTACTGGCCCGGACATTGCAGCGTGGTGATTTGATCTCGGCCGCCGATCTCGATTGGAAAGCGGTGCCGCCGGAGGCCTTGTCCGAAGCCAGTCTGACCGACGAGCAGCAGCTGATCGGCGCTGAGGCGCGTCGGCGCCTTTCTCCTGGCCGTGTGCTCACCGAACGGGACATCGGCGCCCCTCGTCTGGTGCTGCGCGGCAAACCGGTGCGTGTGGTCTATGTCGAACGCGGCCTGCGACTGACCGCCTTGGGGACTGCACGCGACGACGGGGCGCTCGGCGAGACCGTTCGTGTTCTCAATCCCGAGAGCAGGTTGGAAATTCAGGGCGTCGCCACGGGGTATCAGGAAGTTACTGTCGGCGATCTTGCGACGCCTGGCGCTGGCTTCTAGGCAGGAATCGATATCGATGAACAAGCGCTTTCATGTTGCCGCACTGATTGTCGGCCTGTCGTTTCTTGGGGGTTGCAACGCCTTCGATCGGTTGAGCCAGGTCGGTTCGGAACCTGGGTTGAGCCCGGTCGGTCAGCATATCGAAAAGGCCAGCCGCCAGCCGGTGACCATGCCGATGCCAGCACCCCAGGCGGAGGTCTATCAAGCGAACTCGCTCTGGCGCCAGGGAGCACGCGCATTCTTCAGAGACCAGCGCGCCCGCGCCGTTGGCGATGTCCTGACGGTCAAGGTGGTGATCGCCGACGAAGCCAGCCTTGAAAACGAAAGCTCGAGATCGCGAACCAACAGTGAGGATCTCGGTCTCGACAACATTTTGGGGATCGAGAACCAGTTCGGCCGGTTCTTTTCAGGCAATCCCACGCCTGGATCGCTGGTCGACATTGACAGCAGCGTCTCCAATCTCGGCAGGGGCAATGTCACGCGCAACGAGGAAATCAAGCTGAATGTCGCTGCGGTCGTCGTCCAGGCTCTGCCTAACGGCAATCTGGTCATTCACGGCCGTCAGGAGGTTCGGGTCAATTATGAGGTGCGTGAGCTCTACGTTGCTGGCGTCGTGCGTCCTGAAGACATCACGCCCGACAATATGATCTCCCATGATCAGATTGCCGAACTTCGTGTCGCCTATGGTGGCCGCGGTCAGCTCTCCGACGTCCAACAGCCCCGCTACGGCAGCCAGGTCCTCGACGTCATCCTCCCCTTCTGATCCGAGGCGGATCTGCCTTTACTTGCCGGTGCTCGGGGCAGCCTGTTGGTCAAAAAATGATGCCGTCGTCGGTTTTTGCGGTAGGTCGAGATCGAAGGTGATCGAACGGACCTTGCCTGTGCGTTCGCCTCTGACGACGTCGCCTTCGAAGCGCGTGGGCACCGGATTGGGCACCAGCGGCACCGCATCCTCGGCGGAATAGACCGAGATGAAGAGGGTGCGGGGGCGATCCGAATGATTGGCCGTGGAACCATGCAGAAGCCTTGTATGCATCAGGCAGACTGAGCCGGCGCGGCCGGTGCACAAGCTTGCCTTGGACTTGCAATCTGACGCAACCGTTTCCTCGACCGCGCCGGTGAATTTGCCGGCATGCCAGAGCCGGTGCAGCGGGCCCTTATGAGTGCCGGGCGTCACTTCCAGCGGTCCGTTCTCTTCGGTCACCTCATCCACCATCAGGAGCGCGGTGACGAGGTCGTCATTGCTGTGCGGCGTAAACGGAAAGTCCTGGTGCCATTTCACGACGGTCGCCGCACCCGGCAGTTTCGAGTTGATCTTCGTGTGGTGCAGCTTGATGTTGGGGCCGATCAGGTCGGCGACGCAGTCGGTCATGCGGCTGTCCGCCATCGCTTCGTAATAGGCCTCCGACACCTCGATCGGCGCATTCACGCGGCGTAGGGCAGGCTTGTCGACTGTATGCCCTCCCTCCAGATCGAAGCGCGGCCGACCATCCATGGTCTGGCCGTAAGCCTCGTCATGCCCGCGGCTCTCTTCGACCCAGCCGCCGAAGTCCGCCTGCAACCTGGCGAGGAGATCGCCGCTCACAGCGTCTTCGACAACCAGATAACCATGCTCCCAAAAGAAGTCTTTCTGATCTTCCGACAACACCGCCATACCGATCTCCTCAAGTCGCTGCTCTTCCAAGACTAACACCATTCCCTTTACAGCAGAACGTGGCCCAGTCGATTAGCCGGCATACCCTAGACGTAGCCATAGCCCCACGCGGCCCGCGGGGGTTTTCTGTGGGGCTTGTTGTCGCTATTTAAGGGGCAAGGAAACTCTAGCTTCGTTTGGGAAAAGCCATGTCCAGCGTCAGCGATATTCGCCAGGCGTTCCTCGATTACTTCGCCAAGCATGATCATGAGGTCGTCGCTTCGAGCCCGCTCGTGCCGCAGAACGACCCAACGCTGATGTTCACCAATGCCGGCATGGTGCAATTCAAGAACGTGTTCACCGGTGTCGAGAAGCGTGACTATTCCCGCGCGGTGACGTCGCAAAAGGTGGTGCGCGCCGGCGGCAAGCATAACGATCTCGACAATGTCGGCTACACGGCCCGTCATCACACTTTCTTCGAGATGCTCGGGAACTTCTCGTTCGGAGATTACTTCAAGGAACGCGCCATCGAATTGGCCTGGACGTTGGTCACCAAGGATTTTGCACTCGACAAAGAACGCCTCCTGGTCACGGTTCATTCCAGCGACGAGGAAGCCGCCGAGCTTTGGAAGAAGATAGCGGGCCTGGCGGACGAGAAGATTATCCGCATCCCCACCTCGGACAATTTCTGGTCCATGGGGGACACTGGCCCCTGCGGCCCCTGCTCGGAAATCTTCTATGATCAGGGGCCTTCGGTGCAAGGCGGCCCTCCCGGCAGCCCGGAAGAAGATGGCGACCGGTTCCTCGAATTTTGGAACCTGGTCTTCATGCAGTACGAGCAGCTGACCCCGGATCAGCGCGAAAACCTGCCCAGGCCTTCCATCGATACGGGCATGGGGCTGGAGCGCATAGCGGCCATCCTCCAGGGCGTGCACAGCAATTATGACACCGATCTTTTCAAGCGGCTGATCGGGGTCAGCGCCGAGCTTACCTCGACCCAGCCGGTCGGCCCGTCCCACAAGGTGATCGCCGATCATCTGCGCGCCTGCTCCTTCCTCCTGGCGGACGGCGTCATGCCGTCCAACGAGGGCAGGGGCTACGTGCTCCGCCGTATCATGCGCCGCGGCATGCGCCACGCCCATCTGCTGGGTGCCAAGGAGCCCTTGATGTATCGGCTTGTGCCGACCCTGGTGTCTGAGATGGGCCAGGCGTTCCCCGAGCTTGGCCGCGCCGAGCCGCTGATCACCGAGATCTTGAAGCTGGAGGAAACCCGCTTTCGCGAGACGCTGGAGCGCGGCCTCCGCCTCCTAGACGACGCCACGGCCAACCTGGCCGAGGGTGGATGTTTGGAGGGGGAAACGGCCTTCAGACTCTATGACACCTTCGGCTTTCCCCTCGATCTCACCCAGGATGCCCTTCGTGAACGCGGCATGACCGTCGATACCGATGGATTCAATGCAGCGATGGAACGCCAGAAAGCCGAGGCACGCGCGAGCTGGAAGGGCTCCGGCCAGCAGGCCGAGGAGCGCGTCTGGTTCGAGCTTCGCGAGGCGCATGGCGCCACCGAATTTCTGGGATACGAGCTGGAGCAAGCGGACGGCGTCATCGAAGCGATCGTCGTGGATGGCGAGCCCGTCGAGCAGGCCAGCGCCGGTTCGGAGGTCATGGTGATCATGAACCAGACGCCGTTCTATGGCGAAAGCGGCGGCCAGATCGGCGATGAGGGAACGATCACGGTCGGCGATGCCGTCGTCCATGTCTCGGATACGCAGAAAAAAGCAGGCGACCTCTTCGTCCACATCGGCGAGTTGGAGGGCGACAAGATCGCGGTTGGTGATGCCGGGCGCCTAGAAGTCAACGCCGCACGCCGCGCGTGCATTAGACGTGCCCATTCGGCGACCCACCTGCTGCACGCAGCCCTTCGCCGTCATCTCGGTGATCACGTTACCCAGAAGGGCTCGTTGGTCGCCCCGGATCGGCTGCGTTTCGACATCAGCCATCCGAAAGCGGTTGCGGCTGACGAACTCGCGACCGTCGAGGCTGAGGTGAATACCTTTCTTCGCCAGAACGGCGAGACGTCGATCCGGGTCATGGCTCAGGAGGATGCGATCCAGTCGGGCGCGATGGCGCTGTTCGGCGAGAAATATGGCGATGAAGTTCGTGTGGTCAGCATGGGCAAGGAGCCGGATGGTCGGACCACGTCCGTCGAGCTTTGCGGCGGCACCCATGTCGGCCGTACCGGCGACATCGCGCTGTTCAAGATCGTGAGCGAAGCCGCGGTCGCCGCCGGTGTCCGTCGGATCGAAGCGCTGACCGGCGAGGCGGCGTTGCAGCATGTCAACGAGGAGGAGCGTCTCCTCCTGGATGTGGCTGCAGCCATGAAGGTCAAGCCGAAGGATCTGCCGGCGCGCTTTTTGAGCCTTGTCGAGGAGCGTCGCGACCTGGAGCGGGAGATCCAGAAGCTCCGTCAGCAGCTCGCCACCGGCGGCGGCGGCGAGACACAGGACGTCAAGCAGGTCGGCGATATCCGTTTCGCTGCCAAGAAGCTGGACGACATTCCGGCAAAGGAGCTCCGGGGTGTGGCCGATGCCGTCCTGAAGCAGCTTGGCTCCGGCGTGGCCACGGTGATCAGCACCAATGATGGCAAGGCCGCCTTGGTCGTCTCGGTCTCCCCCGATCTGAAGGACCGGATCAACGCCGTCGATCTGGTGCGCACCGGTGTCGCTGAACTCGGTGGCAAGGGCGGCGGCGGTCGTCCGGACTTCGCCCAGGGCGGCGGGCCCGACGGCCAGGCAGCAGACGCCGCGATTGGCGCGATCGAGCGTAATCTCGCAGGGGTGATGGACGCAGCGGAATAGCCGGTCCGACGCATGCGCTTCGACCGGTATTCATAGAAGATTGCGGCGGCCGTCATGACCTCCATTCTTCGTCTTGCCAGGATTCCGGCAGCGCTTGTCTGTTTCCTGACGATAAGCGGTTGCGCAGGCACCGAAGCCCAGGCTGCATCAGACCGTCTGACCCTGAAGTTCACCGCTTTCAGGTCAGCAGGCGGGCTGATCGAGGGCGAGCGCGGCCGTTTCAGCGTTCCGGAAAACCGGACGCAGCCTGAAAGCCGATCGATCGAGATCGCCTTTGTCAGGTTTCGGCATCCCGAGAGCAGCGACGGGCCGCCGATCGTCTACCTGCCGGGCGGACCGGGCCAGCCGGTGATCCAGGACATCGATCATTTCGCGCTTGCCTATCGCGCCTATCTCGACATCGGCGGGCGAGGGGACATGCTCGTGGTCGAGCAGCGCGGTATCGGCGCTTCTCGTCCAAAGCTGGATTGTCCGGGCGTGCTTTCGAGACCGGATGACGGACCACTTTCCTCCGACGACATGGCGACAAGCCATGTCCGCTATATCAACGCCTGCATGGACTATTGGCGGTCCCAAGACCTGGATTTCGGCGGTTACAACGTCATCGAGATGGCGGCTGACGTCGATGAGCTGCGCGCCGCTCTCGGTTATGAAAAGCTCAAGCTTTTCGGCGAGAGCTTCGGCACGCATCACGCGCTCGCCATGATCGCCTTGTTCGGCGAACGGATCGAGCGCGCCGCGCTTACCGCCGTGATCGGTCCCGACGACATGTTCGAGCTGCCGGCGAGCGTCGATGACCGGATCGAGAGACTCTCCTCCCTATCGCGCACCGACCCTGCGCTGGCCGCTGAAGAGGACGATCTTAGCGCCCTGATGCTCCAGGCATTCGCCGCGCTCGAAGAGCCGATAACCGTAAGTTCACCGTCCGCCGGTGGTGGCGGCGGTGAGATTGAGGTGGGGCGCTACGATCTGGCTCTGGCCACCGTCACCATGCTGCGCCAGACCGTCTTTCTGCGCCAGCTTCCCACCCTTTACCGCCGGATCGTCGATGGCGATGCAAGCTGGCTCGGCCAATGGTCGGCGGCGGTAAGGCAAGGGAGGCAAAGCGATCTCGCGAGCCTGCTGATCGCCTGCGCGTCCGGCGCGTCGCCCGAGCGAAGAGCCCTGATCGCCGAACAGGTGGCAAAAAGCCCGCTTGGCGATGCCATCGATCTCCTGAGCGCCGATGCCTGCACGCCCTTTGAGGAACGCGCAATCGAGCCGGTGAACCTGCCCCCCATTTCTGCCGACATGCCCGTTTTGATGGTCAGCGCCGAGTTCGATCCGCGCGCACCCGTCAGCAATGCCGATGCCCTGCTCGATGCGCTGCCGAACGCCTCCCATGTGGTGTTCCCAGGCGTATCCCATGATTTCGGCGATGGCCGCGACGCTCTTCTGGAGCTGATCTATCGCTTTCTCGCCCATGGTGAGACGACGCCCAGACGGGAACCGCCACCCTTCACGTTTCTGCCCATCGAATAGAGCGACGCAAGGTTGGTCTGCTTTGACCCACATCCGCCGATGATCGCGGGAAGTTGGCTTTGACGAGATGTTCACTTTTCTGCTGTAGCGTCCATTTCCTGGTCCATGCGATCCTGGGAGTCCGCCCGCCAGGTGATCAGGGGCAAGGCTCGGACTCCAAGGATCACATGGACCAGATCGGCATTGTGGCGCATAGCCGTTAAGAAAATATGAACCCAACAAGTTTAGGTGATGCAAGCTGGTCTGACGACGTTCAAAGCGGAGCCCTGCTCTTGTCTTCAATCTTGACGTCTTGCCAAGTGAGATGGGAGATCCACCCGAAAGGAGATCATCATGTGGCCCGATAAGCGCTGGCTCGATCTGGTCGGCACCGAGCTTCCGATCATTCAGGCACCCATGGCGGGCGCTCAGGGGTCCGCCATGGCGACCGCCGTCTGCGAGGCGGGGGGGCTTGGTTCGCTTCCTTGCGCCATGCTGGATGTCGACAAAGCCAGAGCCGAGATTGGTATCATTCGCCAGCGGGCCGCTGGACCATTGAACCTCAACTTCTTCTGCCATGAGCCGGCAGCGCCTGATCCAGCAGCGGATCAGTGCTGGCGAGAGACGCTTCGGCCCTTCTATGTCGAGAAGGGGCTGGACCCAGAGGCCGACATGCCTTCGGTCAACAGGGCGCCGTTCGATGATGCCATGTGTGCGCTGGTCGAGGAGGCCAGGCCTGAGGTCGTGAGTTTCCATTTCGGGCTGCCGGCCGCCGGCTTGCTTTCGCGTGTGAAGGCCGCAGGCTCGATCGTGATCAGCTCGGCAACCTCGGTGGCCGAGGCGCGCTGGCTTGCTGAGCGTGGTGTCGATGCCATCATCGCCCAGGGCTATGAAGCCGGCGGCCATCGCGGGATCTTCCTAAGGGACGACATCTCCAGCCAAGCCGGCACGATGGCCCTGGTGCCGCAGGTGGTGGATGCCGTCGATCTCCCGGTGATTGCCGCTGGCGGTATCACCGACGGCCGTGGGATCGCTGCTGCTTTTGCCCTTGGAGCGTCCGCCGCCCAGATCGGCACAGCCTATCTCTTCACGCCCGAGGCGGTGATTTCAGACATGCACCGCAGCGCCCTGAACGAGGCCAGCGACGACGGCACGGCCCTCACCAATCTGTTCTCGGGACGACCGGCCAGAGGTCTCTTCAACCATATCATGCGCGAGCTCGGCCCGATGTCCGACAATGCACCTGCCTTCCCGACAGCGGGCGGAGCGCTCGCCCCTCTGAAAGCCGCTGCCGAAGCGGACGGGAAGGCCGACTTCTCATCACTCTGGTCAGGTCAGGCAGCCAGCCTCGGGAAGCCGATGGCAGCCGGTCAGCTGACCTGCACGCTCGCTGAGGAGGCGCTGGCACGCCTCAGGTCATTGGGAACAAACTGATGAGCAGGAGCGGCCTTACAAGGCGCGCTGCCAACCGTCTTATCGCCAGCATTCCGTTCCTGCTCAGCGCCTGCGCTGCTTCAGGTGAGCGTGCTGTCGCCGGTAGGCCCGATCATCATACCGCCAGGGGTTTTCGCAATCCCCCAGGGAGTCCGGCCTCAGGCGGCGATTTCGGCGATTGGACAGGCTTTTTCTGGCGAAACGTCACCCGAGATGCCGACGTCATCCTCCCGGAGGGGCATGTCTTGTCGGCGGATGCTGTCCGGGCCGGACTGGAGGATGCCGGCGATCGCAACCGCGTGACCTGGCTCGGCCATTCGAGTTTTTTGCTACGGATCGACGGTAAGACTATCATCACCGATCCCTTCCTTTCCGATTATGCCTCGCCCGTTCCGCCTTTGGGGCCAAAACGTTTCGTTCCGCCGGCCTTGCGCGCGCATGAACTGCCGCCCATCGATCTCCTGCTGCTCACGCATAACCATTATGATCATCTCGACCTGCCGAGCCTGGACGCGCTGCCGCTTGCGTCGGGCGCTGCCGTCGTGGTGCCGCTTGGCCTTCGGGGATATGTCGAAAATCGCGGCTTTGCCGAGATCGCGGAGCTGGATTGGCATGACGCGTTCATGTTCAAGGGATTAAAGATCACGTCCATCCCGGCCATTCACATGTCCAAGCGCGGCCTCTTCGATCGCGACCGAACCTTGTGGACCAGCTATGGCCTCGATGCCGCTGATCGCTCCATCTACATTGCCGGCGACACCGCCTATGGCCCAGTCTTCCAGTCGGCCGAGCTACCGCGTGATTTTGACCTCGGGCTTGTGCCGATCGGCGCCTATGAGCCGAGGCTTCTGATGCGCCAGGTGCATATCACGCCCGAAGAAGCCGCGCAGATCGGGCGGGATCTCAGGATCAAGCGACTGGTCGCCAAACACTGGGGCACGCTGCAGCTCACCGACGAGCCGCTATTCGAGCCACCTGGCCGCTTCCGGGCCGCGGCCGAAAAGGCAGGCTATGCCAACGACGATGTCTGGATAATGAAGATCGGCGAGACCAAGGCGATCTGATCGCTATCGTCGGAGCATCTGCTTCGATCCTCTCAACAATCGAGGCCGACTTCGTCTGCGATGCGATCCAGAAACGGCGCGGGATCGATGCTCGTCGGTCGGCCATCCTGAAACAGTGCCTCGTAGTGCTGGAGCCAGTCGCGATCGCCTTCAGACCACCAGGACAGCACCATCTGATTGACGAGCGGTTTCATTGCGGGAAGCGTGTTGTAGTCGGCGCCAGGCGGTCCGTCCCGCCCCGGCAGGCGACGGCGTTCGCCAAGCCAGCCCTGGAAGACGTAGAAGGCGTCATCTTGAGGGAGGAAGGTCAGCTCAGGCTTGATCTCCTTGATGGGATCGGTGATGTCGTCGGCGGCAAGCCAGGGGGCTGGGCCATCGGCGACCATATAGGCGGCGCTCTCAGGATCCAGGAATGACACCGCCGGCCTCGCGAGCCGTTCCTGCACATGCGGGTAGAGTTCGTTCGAGCGGATGGCGACGTCGACTTTCAGGCGGTCATCCGTGGGCAGCGCCAGTCGACCGGGACCGGTGGTGCCCTGGTCCAGCAGATAGGTGCGCTGATAATTATGCTGCTGGAAGGTTGCCGCGATCGGGCGCGGTGCTTTCGATGCCTCCGGTGCCAGCGTCAGGGTCACTGCGGTGTAGTGATCGAGCTGATGCCAGTCGTCGAGGTCGCCGATCAGACCAAGCCCGACCGATTGCCAAACGGGGACGCCCGCGGGCAGTCCCGAATATCGAAACACGAGATGATAGGTGAGAAAGCTCAGTGTCACCGGCGCGTCGCATGTCGGCCAGTCGAT
Source organism: Pseudomonadota bacterium (assembly GCA_039197065.1). Classification (GTDB taxonomy): domain Bacteria; phylum Pseudomonadota; class Alphaproteobacteria; order Geminicoccales; family Geminicoccaceae; genus JANQPX01. The sequence goes on from JBCCUL010000002.1 coordinate 100,142, forward strand.
CGCTCGCTCGTCCAGGCGACCGTAGATTTTCGGCTCAACGTCGCCGCCGCCCGGACGATGGGTGAACACGGCGGCAGGATCGGCCTTGTGGTCGTTCAGGATCCTTTGATCGACGGCGCTGGAAACCTCTTCGCCGTTGCCATCCAGCAGGATACCGCTTCCGATATAGTCGCGATAAAAGTCGATTGGCCCTTCATGTTGCGCCGGAAGAAAGATCCTCGGTTGGTAGCGTTTCAGTAACGCCACCTGCTCAGCCGTCGGCGGGGTCGAGATCGGCGGGTTCGTCGCATACCATTCTGCGAAGCCGGGATATTGGGAAAAGTTCTTGGCGCGATCCTCGCAGCCGGTGACGAGGAGGATCATGGCCGGCATCAACAGCCTGCGAAGAAACGTCATACGCCGACCTCGTCCAAGCCACCCATCATCCGCATGATCCATCATCTCGGTGTCGTCGAGTGTCCAAAAAAATTAGCGGAATGTGATCGGTGTTACATCACCAGCTGCGCAGATCTGCTCTGTTGAACTTATAGCAACGCGTATGAATAACTCCCGACCGAAAGGCGGCGTCATGAAAAGGCCATCATTCTTCCTCATCAGCTGGCTTATCGCCGCAACCGTCTTGCTGTCGTTGGTCGGTCTTACCGCTGAGCCACTGCCGGCCTCGGAGATCGGCGCTGGTGCTTCCGCCGTGACTGGCGTGAATTCCTGAAAGCTGTGATCAGCTGATGCCGAGCCTCGCTCGCACACGTTTTCTCGCCTCGCCGCTGTCTCTATCGGAGACGTAGAGAAGGCCGGTAATCCTTCGTATCAGGCTCGCTTCATAGTCGTGTAGCCGGCCGTCGGCATAAGCGACTTCCCAGAGCATCTCGATCAGCGCAATCCGCTCTTCCGGCTCGAAGCCATCCTTGATCGCGCGCGTGAAGCCCTGCCATTCGACGCTGTCGCTGGAGGCCTTTTCTCCGGCGGAAAGAAGATCTCCCGCTTCTTCGGCGCTCAGGGAAAACTGCTCCTGCAAAAGCGCTTCGATCCTCGTTCTTTCACTCGCATCGAAATCGTCGTCGAGGTTCGCTGCCTCCACCATCAAAGCCGCTGCCGCCAGCTGCTTCTCTTCAAAACTATGCTGCCGCGCACCGCTCTCATCAGGCGATGGTTCGGACAGAAGGCTTTTCAGACGTGCGAACATCTAGGATTCTCCAAAATCTCGGTCAGGCTGCTGCCACTTCCTGCAAGGAACCACCTATCGTCGATCAAAGAACGACGGCGCAATGTCAATGCCGTGGCCATGCCACTATGAGCGCCAAAAAGATGGTGTGAACAGGATCAGCACAGTCAAGAGCTCGAGCCGTCCCAACAGCATAGCCGCCGAGAGAAGCCATTTCGCGCCGTCCGGAAGGCTAGCAAAACTGCCGGTAGGCCCGATGATCGGCCCAAGACCGGGGCCGACATTGGCGAGCGCCGTCAGGGACCCGGACATGGCGGTCAGGTAGTCGAGGCCCATCGCGGACAGCGCCAGCGCGATGAGGGCGAATGCCAGGCCGAACATGAAGAGGAACGCCATGACGGCGATCGCCGCCGCCTCCTGCAGCGGCCTGCCATTGTAGCTTGGAATGAACACGCCGTGAGGTCGCACCAGACGCGCAAACTGGTTCTTGGCGATGACATGCAGCACCGTGAAGCGAAAGACCTTGATGCCGCCGGTCGTCGACCCGGTGCAGCCGCCGACGCACATCAAGAAGAAGAGGAGGGCGACCGGCAGCGTGCCCCAGGCGCCAAAATCCGCCGATGCATATCCCGTGCCGGTGATGATGGCGACCGTATTGAAAAGGGCATGGCGAAAGGCCTGCAGCCAGGGCGCGTCGAAATAAACGACCAGCCAGGCGAGGATCGACAGGGTTGCCAGCAATATGATGCTGAGGAACCAGCGCACCTGACTGTCCCTCAACAGGGGGCCGATCTTGCCGTTCGACACCTGGATGTAAAGGACGAACGGCAGGCTGCCGATGATCATGAACAGGATGGCGATCCACTCGATATTGGCGTTTTGAAATCCGCCGATCGAGCTGTCGCGTGTCGAAAATCCGCCGGTGGCGATGGTGGTCATGCTGTGGGCCGCAGCCTCGAAGGGGGGCATGCCGGCAAAGAAGTAGAGCGCTGCGCAAATGAAGGTCATGACGAGGTAGATCATGCCGATGGCGCCGGCGATCTGTGCTGCGCGCGGCAGGATTTTCTCGGAGAGGTCCGAGCTTTCGGTGCGCACCAGCTGCATGCCGCCGACCGACAGGATCGGCAGGATGGCGACACCCAAGACGATGATTCCAATACCGCCGAGCCATTGCAGGATCGCCCGCCAGAGAAGAATGCCGGGCGGCGCATGGTCGAGGCCGACGATCACGGTCGATCCGGTGGTGGTGATGCCGGACATCGTCTCGAAAACGGCATCGGCAAGGTCGAGCTCAAGCTCGCTGAACATGAACGGCAGGGCGCCGAAGAAACTGATGACGACCCAGACCAAGGTGGTCAAAAGGAAGGCCTGGCGGCCGGTGATCTCGCTGAGACCGGGGGCCCGGTTCATCAGGAGAAGGTTGACGCCTGCAAACAGCGTCACGCCGCTCGCCGCCAAAAAGACCTGCCAGTCGGGATTGCCGACCGCGAGATCGGCGACCATCGGGGGCGCCATGAAGAGGGCGAGAATGATCAAGAGAATGCCGATCACCAAGAGGATCGGACGAAGATCCAGCGACGCCGATTTCCGCGATGAGGAACGCGTGGGCTCGACGATATGGGACGACGCTGCCACCTGTTGCTCCGATCGCGGTGTCAGCAGAAGGCGCCGGCTCGCCGGCACCGCTCGGGCCGATCATGACCGGGAACGATCAGTGCGGAGTGGTCTCCGACGATCGAAGGGGCAATCGGATGGTCGCCGCCGTCCGTCATCTCAGTTCATGCGTATCTGGGCGCCGGGAGCGTCCAGCGAGAAGGCGGGAATGTCGGCATCGAAGGTTTCGCCGGAAGCGGTCACCATCTGATAACGGCCGGTCATCACACCGCTCGGTGTCGTAAGGGGCGTGCCGCTGGTATATTCGAACTGATCGCCGGGCTCGATCAAAGGCTGCTCGCCAACCACACCGGCGCCTTCGACCTCCATGGTTCTGCCCGCCGAGTCGATGATCTGCCAGTAGCGGCTCATCAGTTGAACGGCCTCATCGCCCTGGTTATCGATCTGTACGCGATAGCCGAACACGAAGCGGTTGCTCGCCGGCGAGCTTTGATCATCGACGTAGAAGGGCTCCACCGATATGTGAATCGAGCGGGTCTTCTGCTGATACATTGGCTGCGTCATGGCAAGACAGTCAAAGGAAGGAATGCCCAAAAACGAGACATGATCGGCAATATGGTCGGCGAATTCCCGGCTGTCCAGCCCGTGGGAAGGAGGTATGCGAACGGTTACAGGGAAAGATCAGACTTGCGGACCCATCTCTGTTCGGTGATCCGCGTACCCCACTGCTCACCCTCGTATTCTTCGGCGAGAACAAAACCTGTGCGTTCGTAAAGCCTGCGCGCAGCATCCAGGCCTTTCAATGTCCAAAGGTGGGTTTCGGCAAACCGTCGTTCGTCGACGAATTCGACAGCGCGAGCAAGAAGTTGTTTGCCTAGGCCAAGACTATGATGTGATGGGTTCACGATGAACCAGCGGAGATGAGCGAGACCTTCGCCGAGATCCATGCCGTCAATCGCGATGCTGCCGAGCAGATGCTGGTTTTCACCGGCATGCCAGATAGCGTTGTTCTCGTGCTCGATCCTGCCGATGAAGTCAGCGAGTTCGGTCGCCACCTTCCTTTCGAAAGCGCTCCCAAATCCCGCCCATCGGCTGTAGGTCTCGGCATGCAGACCGACGATCTGACCGATCAGGCCTGGACGATAGCGCTGTTGGATCGCTGGGAGTCTTGATGAGGCTCGGTTCCCGTTCAACGGTTGCTGCCTTCCCGACGTCGCCGCAGCAGCACGTAAAGCGCGCCGTTACCGCCATGCCGAGGCTGGGCCGGGCAGAACGTCAGCACGATTCGCCGATTGTCCGCCTCATCGAGCCAGCGCGGCACCATCTGGCGAAGCACGCCGCGGCCATCCGCACCGCCTTTTCCTGTCACCACCAGAACGCAGCGAAGACCGGAAACGGACGCCATGGTCAAAAAGCGGTCCAGCTCGCCATGGGCTTCCGTCTGCGTCAGACCATGCAGATCAAGCGTGCGTTCTACCCTGATCTGGCCGCGCTTCAACCGTTCCCAATTGCGACGATCGATATCGACGGGGCCTTTGGGGTCGAGTGCGCGCGTCGAGGCTGTCTTGGCCGGTCTACCTGTCCGGGCTTTGCCAATGGGGGGGCGAGGCTTTGGATCGCCGGCGGCCTCAGCTGGTTTCGGATCGGTGGAAGACTGCGAGGCCTCCTTCTTCTCCGACCGATCGATCAAGGGGCGGACATCGGCGGTCGAGCGTCGCCAGAGATCGAGTTCATCCTTGGTGAGAGGACGCCTGCCGCTCATCGATTCGATATGGATGAGGGGATGTCGGCGATCGATCCCTTCCCGCTCGCTTCATTGACGAGAATGATCAGCAGGCGCTTCGGTCCATGGGCGCCAAGCTGAAGGGTCTGCTCGATATCGCCGGAACGGGATGGGCCTGTGATCATATTGATGGAGCGCGGCAGATCGGCGCCCGATGCGCGAAAGTTATGCAGCGCATCCTCATAAGCGCGGGCCACGCGATCGTTCGGCAGGACGATGATCGCCGTTTCCGGAAGAAAGGAAAGCGTCGTCGGATGGTCGGTATCCGAGGCGAGCATCAATGTGCCTGTTTCGGCAATGCCGGCGAAGGCGGCGTTTAGGCCGACGGGATCATCGGCATCCGGCCTGCCGGTTCGGATCTCGAAGAGACCGTCCTCCCAATCGATTTGGTCGAGGTGATTATCCGCCGCCCGAACGAGACGCATCGGCAGGTTGTGGCGGCGCAGGTAACGCGCAATCGCTTCAGGCAAGTCGGTGTAGCTCTCGACGCGCTCGATGTCGGCATGCACCGCTTTGGCCTGTTCGATGAACAGTCGAACACGCTCTTCCGGTTCCAGATCCGCTCGGGCCGGTATCAGCGTTGGCGCTGAGCTTTCCAGTCGTGTCCTTACCGCTTCTCTCGCTTCCGGGTCATCGCTTCGGCGAAGGGCTTGGCGCATGCGCTCCTTGATGACCTGTCCGGCGTCGTGATGCGCAGGCGGGGAAGAGCGGTTCATGCGCTCGGCCTCCGCCTTTTCTTCCATTCTGCCTGGAACGTTGTGCCTGTCGGCGCCGGCATATCGCGCGACACTGTCCACCCACCGGCAAGCGGCAGCCTGCGAAAACGGCCCCTGGACCTGCCGAAAGCGCCCAGAACGCCAATGACGATGCGAGCCGCCGCATGATAAAGCCGTGGCCTTTTGGCGAGAAAAGCCCAAAAGGCGAGGCCGTAGCGCGCCGTTACCGGCGTGAGCTTCTTCTGGAACTGATCCTCCCGCCAATGGCGCATCATCTTGGGCAGCGGAATGCGCATCGGGCAGACCTGCTCGCAGCGGCCGCAGAAGGTCGATGCATTGGGGAGATGCTGACCTTCCTTGATGCCGATGAACCCAGGTGTCAGCACGGCGCCCATGGGACCCGGATAGACCCAGCCATAGGCATGGCCGCCGGCGGTCAGGTAGACGGGGCAGTGGTTCATGCAGGCGCCGCAGCGAATGCAGCGCAGCATGTCCTGAAACGCCGTGCCGAGCATGGCCGAGCGTCCATTGTCCAGGAGGACGATATGAAACGCCTCGGGACCATCCTTATCCCTGCTGCGCTTTGGCCCGGTAAGAAGGGTCGTGTAGGAGGAAAAATCCTGGCCGGTGCCCGATCGCGCCAAGAGGCGAAGCAGCAAAAAGGCATCGTCGAGCGTCGGTACGACCTTTTCGATTCCGGTCAGTGCGATATGGGTCTTCGGCAGTCCTTGGGTGAGTTCTGCATTGCCTTCATTGGTCACCAGAACGATCGAACCGGTTTCGGCGATCAGAAAATTGGCGCCGGTGATGCCAATATCGGCGTCGAAATATTTCTGTCGCAGAAATGTGCGCGCTTCGCCCAACAAGGCCTCGGGCTCTTCGACGCGCGGGCGTTTGTGATGCTCGGCGAACAGGTCGGAAACCTTGTCCTTGGTCATGTGGACAGCGGGCGCCAGAATATGGCTCGGCTTCTGGCCTGCCAGCTGAATGATATGCTCGCCAAGGTCCGTTTCTACAGGCTGGACGCCTGCTGTCTCCAGCGCCTCGTTCAGCCCGATCTCCTCGGTCACCATGCTTTTCGATTTGGTGACCGTCTTGGCGCCCGCTTTTCGGCAGATCTCGAGGATGATCGCCCTGGCCTCGGCGTCGTCACGCGCCCAGTGAACGATCGCTCCCTGTTCGCTCGCCTTTTTCTCGAACGCTTCGAGATAGAGATCGAGATGGGCGAGCGTGTGATCCTTCAGCGCCTTCGCAGCGTCGCGCAGCTCATCGAATTCCGGCAGTCTGGCCGCCGCATCGGCGCGGTTTTTCTGAAAGCCGCCCTCCGCCATGGCGAGCGCCGCCTGCAGCGTTTTGTCGTCGAGGGCTTTTTTGACATTGTCTTCGAAAGCGAGAGACGTCGGCTGCATGGTCGTCGTCAATTGTTCTACAAACGATCGTTTGGTTCGGAGCCGATCGGCGGTGCGCTCATCTCGCCCGCCAGCACCTCCGCCACATGCCTGACCTCGACCCGGCTTCCCTGACGTTTCAGACGGCCAGCCATGTTCAGCAGGCAGCCGAGATCGCCGGCAAGCAGCAGGTCAGCGCCGCTCCCTTCGATATGGCTTGATTTGTCACTCACCATCTTGGTGGAGATGTCCGGATATTTGACGCAGAACGTGCCGCCAAAGCCGCAGCAGACCTCGGCGTGCTCCAGCTCTGTGAGCGCCAGACCCTCGACAGAAGCGAGCAATCTTCGTGGCTGCTGCTTGATGCCAAGCTCGCGAAGCCCGGAGCAGCTGTCATGGTAGGTGACGTTCGCAGCGAGCCGGCTATCCACGCTCTCAACGCCGAGAACGTCCGCCAGAAAAGAGACGAGCTCGAAGGTGCGGGACGCTAGATCTTCCGCCTTTGCCTGAAAGGGATCATCGGGACTGAAGAGTGTGGGATAGTGCTTCTTCAGCATGCCGGCGCAGGACCCTGACGGCACGACTACAAAGTCATGACCCGAAAGGAGCTCAATGGTCCTCCGGGCGATATCGACCGTATCGGACCTGGCTCCCTGATTATAGGCAGGCTGTCCGCAACAGGTCTGACCTTCCGGCACAACCACGTCGCAACCGGAATCCTCCAGCAGTTTGACGGCCGCAAATCCGACTGCAGGCCTGAATAGATCGACAAGACATGTGACGAAAAGGGCGACTTCTGTCTTCGCCATGCAGACAAAGGCTCCTAGAGAAAGCACACATTTCAGCTTAGCAGTTTGCGCGCCGGCCCGGCAATCGCGGGCTGGCATATGCCGGTGTCAGCTGGTTTGGAGCGCTGCGCGCGGTACCAGGACGAAGAAGCGCCCCTGGCTTTTCATGTGGCCGGCAACGCTCTCGGCACGCTCCCCGGCTCCCCAGAACACGTCACCGCGAACCGCTCCCTTGATGGCCCCGCCGACGTCCTGAGCGATCATTAAGCGACGAAGCGGCCTGTCTCCGCTTGGCCACGGCGCCGTCGTATCCAGCCAAAGCGGCGCCCCGAGTGGGATATGTTTCGGGTCGACGGCAAGAGAGCGGCCGGCGGTCAGCGGCACGTTTTGGGCGCCAAGCGGCCCATCGGTCGGCTCGAGCTCTGTGTTCTCCCGGAAGAAGATATAAGACTTGTTCCGGGCCATGATCTCACGCGCGCGTCCGGGATTGGCCTGGAGCCACTTTCTTATGCTTTGTAGCGAAACGTTTTCGCGCGTGAGGGCTCCGATCTCGATCAGATCACGGCCGATCGCTCGATAGGGTAGGCCGTTCTGATCGGCATAGCCGACGCGAATAACCGAGCCGTCGTCGAGCTGAACCTGGCCAGACCCCTGGATCTGCAGGAAGAATTTCTCGATCTCGTCATCGACCCACACCAGCTCCAGGTCGCGGTTAGCGAGTGCGCCCTCCGAAATATCATCGCGTGAATGATAGGGAATGAACTCTTGACCTTCGATGCGCCCGCGGATCGAGCGTCCGGAGAGGTCCGGGTCGAATTGGCCTAGATCAACCCGCACTAGATCGTCCGGCGGCAGGTAGAGGGGCACGGCGTACTGGCCGCCCTTCAACTTCGAGCCGCGCAGCAAGGGCTCGTAATAGCCTGTGAACAGCCCTTCGGCCTCGTCGTTCGAGGTGACGGCGAACGGCTGAAACCAGGCTTCGAAGAAACGCCGCGCCTCGTCTGGCGATGCTGCTTCACTGAGTTCAGCCGCCGCATCGCAGGCCAGTCGCCAATCATCCGCGGTGCCGTAAATATCGTGGGCACCGATGGGTGATTCGCTGGGGCGGCGAAGTAACTTCTCACAGGAACGGTTGAAGGCGACGAGCGCACCGGTCGGATCGTCGTCTTGCCACCCGTTCAGCTTTTCATAAGCGATCGGAGCAAAATCGATCCTGGGCTCGATGTCGTCGCTTTTGCCGCAGCCGAAAAGTAAAAAGACAAGAGCACATGACGCGAAAATTCTCATCGTCAATCACTTCGCAGCTGATATGTGGGATCAGTTCGGTGCGCGGGTTTCGATCAGCGTCCAGTTCGGGTCACCGCTTTGCGTATCGCGCTCGAACGTCCAGAGATCGATGACGTTTTCGGCGGTTTGCGGATCGCCTTCGACGATCTTGCCGTCTCGGTCCCTCACGACATTCACCTGCTCGCTTTCAAAACGGAGCGTGACGCGCGCGGCCTGATCGACGAGGTCAGCCTCGATAACCTCCGGCTCGCTGACAGCAAGAAGCTGGGTGTCCAGGCTCTGTTCGATGGCCACCCGTTCATCGATGGCGCGTGCAAAGCCCCGGAAGACCTGGTCAGCGAGGAGGGGCCGAAGCGCCGTCTTGTCGCCGGCGGCATAGGAGTCGACGATCATCTCAAACGCTAGCCTGGCGCCGGAGAGAAATTCTTTCAGATCAAAGCGTGGATCCGCCTGATGTATAGTGGTCAGGCCAGCTTTGACATCGCCCTCGCCGAGTTCAGCGATAGCCTGATCAATTTCCGGCGATCCGGCTCCATGATCACCTATCGGCACGACGTTATCTGTGGTTCCATCACTTCGAACATCGCCAAAACCTTCCGCGCGCCTGCGCTCGTGGCCGGTTCGCCGACCAAGAACACTGCGTAGGCGAAGCGCGATAAACGCCGCAACCATCGCGAAAAACAAGATATCGATGTATGCAAATCCTTCAGACATTCCGGCTCCGTTGAAGCCACTGGTTGCAGCTGCTTTCGAGTTAGCGGATGTTAGCCGCTACCGTAGCAAGTGCAAGGTAAGCTTTCATCCTTAACAAAGATATAATGGTCCGAACAGAAAAACAAACCGCAGCAGCGTTCCCGATAGGACGGATTTTACTGATCGCGTTCATCGTGACCCCCCTCATCGAGATCGCCGTGCTCATCCAGGTCGGTGGCTGGCTCGGCTTATGGCCGACGCTTGGCCTGATCTTCTTGACGGCGATTATCGGGACGTGGATGTTGCGCCAGCAGGGTTTTGTCGTTCTGACCCGTGCGCAAAAGCAGTTAGCGGAGGGCAGTGTTCCTCTTGGCGAAGTTTTCGAAGGTTTTTGTCTGGTGATTGCCGGCGCTCTTCTCCTCACACCGGGTTTTGTGACAGATGCTATCGGCGGTTCGCTTCTGGTGCCTCCGGTTCGTGCCTGGCTCTATCGAACGCTGGGCGATCGATTTCGTCGCGCCGCAATGCCGCCCCAGCACCCGGGCGAAGCGGGTCCGGTCGTCGACGGTGATTTCGAGACCGTGGAGCCTGATCTGAAAAAACCTTCTACTGGAGACGAAACTCAAACGTCGTCTGATTCCAAACCGATGCCGCCGCCACGCGGCCGTTGGGACAGCAAGGAATGATTTTGATTCGCCATGCGCAGTCGGAATGGAACCGATATTTCGGCGAGACGCGCATCGATCCCGACATTCCGGATCCCGTGCTGACCGATCTTGGCCGACAGCAGGCGGAAGCCTTGGCGGAGGAACTAAGCGGTTACACCCTCAATGCCCTGGTGGCGAGCCCCTACAAACGGACGCTGGAAACCGCGAAAATTCTGGCATCAGCACTCGAACTCCCCATCATGATCAATACGCTGGTCCGCGAGCGCTGCGTCTTTTCCTGTGACATTGGCAGCAATCCCGTCGTCCTAAAGGATTATTGCCCCGATATCGATTTCAGCGGTCTCGAAGACGGCTGGTGGGGTGAGCCGCCGGAGAGTGAGACGTCGATCATCGAGCGTTGCCGGCAGTTCCGGGCGAATCATGGCGACCTCTTGGCGCGTGACGATATCGCCGTCATCTCTCATTGGGGTTTCATTCGGGCTTTTACCGGCGAAGAGGTCGACAACGCGGCCATCGTCGAGGTCAGCCCAGACGCATCCGGCCTGTCGCCGGCCGACTAATCCGACTTTTCACTCACCCGAAACTGGAAAAACCACATCATGGCCGAGAATTCCGACGTTAACCCGAGCGGCGCCAAGCCTGCCGAACAGGCCGAGCCACCGCGTCTGATGATCCAGACGCAGTACATCAAGGATCTGTCATTTGAAAATCCCCGTGCGCCGCTGGCACTCGATCAGAGCCAGCAACGCCCGGAGATCGCGGTTCGTGTCGACGTACGGGCGCAGCCGGTGCAGGACACGCGCTATGAAGTCGTGGTCCAGCTGAACATCGACGCCAAGGCGGGCGACGACACGGTTTTTGTTCTCGAGCTGACCTATGGCGGCGTCTTCCAGTTGCTGAATATCCCGAAGGACAGCTTGCAGCCGCTTCTTCTGGTGGAATGTCCGCGTCTGCTCTTCCCATTTGCCCGCAGGATCGTGTCCGATGCGACCAGGGACGGCGGTTTCCCACCGCTGATGATCGATCCGATCGACTTCGTCGCCCTCTACCGGCGCCGACAGGAGCAGGCCCAGGCAGCTGCACAAGCGGCAGCGTCCGGCGCGCCCGTCGATGGAGAAAAGGCAGGGGCCGTCAACTAAGCCTTCAGGCCGGGTCTCTGCTTATCGTGGGGCCGCTTCAATGGTGTGGTCGCACCACTAGGCGGCTTCCGCCCCACCCATGCCCAAAGCCGGCAGCACACCGTTCACATGATCGACCACTTGCATCATTGACGACGTGTCGGGATCTGCGAAACCACCGTCGACAATATGGTCGATCAGGATCTTCAATGGATCCCAGAAGCCGTTGATATTGATAAGAATAATGGGTTTGTCGTGGCAGGCGAGCTGGCGAAGTGTCAGCACTTCGAACAGCTCGTCCAGCGTGCCTAGTCCGCCTGGCAGGATCGCAAAGGCGCCGCTGCGTGCGATCATCTGATCCTTTCGGTCGAACATATTCTCGGTCACGATCAGCTCTGAAATCGCTCGATGTCCGGCTTCCCGTTGCAGCAGATGTTCGGGGATCAGTCCTGTGACCGTGCCGCCCGCCGCCATGGCGGCATCAGCCACCACGCCCATCAGACCAACATGACCGCCGCCGTAAACCACCTCGACGTCATGTCGTCCGCAGAGTTCGCCGAGTTTCGCTGCCTGAAGGCGATGCTCAGAGGCTGTACCGTGACGCGACCCGCAAAAAATGCAGAGCGATTTAATCATCGGACGAATTCCATGAAGGCCAGACCAAACAATCGAGGCGAGATTTTCTGGTGGAAAATGGGATGCAGCGCAAGAGGCGATCGGGATATGACGACAGTTCGACATCCTGCGCCAGCATACCCAAGCGCATCATAAGGCTGATCATTCCGGGGACTCTATGCGTGAATCCTTGGCTTTTTCGATAATTTAGCTCTATTCTTGAACCTTAGAAATCACACGAAGTTGATACGGTATCATGGGCTATTACGCGATCGGAGCCGTCGCTGTGCTGGTTGGCGCCCTAGGTGGGGCCTATCTGCTCTTCGACCCTTTCAACCCTGATCAAGACCAAGTCGAGGAAGCGGTCGTTTCCGAACCGCGGGAAGAACCTCAGGCTTCGGAAAATCGGACAACCGGGTCGGTTGTCGTCGGATCGGCTGCGCGACGCATGGACGACTTCGGCACCGGGCCGAGCGGCACCACGGTGACCGTTCCCCTCCGGGACCGCTATAAGCAGGCTTACTCGACCGGCAGCGCCGGCGGTGGCGCCCCGGGACAGTTGTTGAACGAAGCGCCTATCGAATCAGCTGCGCTGCCGTCCGAAAGCGAGGGGGCTGAGACAGAGGAGGCGGAAGCTGCACCTGCCTTTCGTGTCATCGAGCGCAAGGCAGACGAGACCGAAGCCGCCGCCGTTTCGGAGGCTGCCGACGACGTTGAAACGGAGATTTCGCCGACATTCGACGTGGTTCGCGTCGATCCGTCCGGGCGCACGGTCATGGCAGGCCGGGCCGCGCCTCTCACCGATGTCGAAATCAAGGTCGGCGACGACGTGATCGATCGCGTGACGACCACGGCCACTGGTGAATGGGTTTCCACACCGACGGAAACGCTGAAATCCGGCGATCAGGAGCTGAGCCTGTCATCGGTCAAGGATGGCGCGGATCCGGTCCTTTCCCGACAGATCGTCGTGGTTTCGATTCCAGAGACCACGACAGAAGCAGAACCTGACCAGCCGGTCGCGGTCATTCTGGATAAAGACGAGGGCGGCGAGGGACGCATTCTGCAAGCGCCCGACAAGCTGCAGAGCACAGGCGATGACCGCTTGGCGCTCAAGCTGGTCGACTATGACGACAAGGGCGCGGTGAGGCTCTCCGGCGAAGCACCACCGGGCGTTCCCGTCCGCATCTATGTCGACAACCAGCCGGCGGCGCTGGTGATCGGTGACAGCAAGGGCTACTGGATTACAACGCTCGATCAGGACCTGCCGGGCGGCGACTACACCCTCCGCCTTGATCAGCTGGATCTTAAAGGACAAACCGTTGCTCGTCTCGAAACGCCCTTCACCCGGGTGACAACCCCGCCGGTCGAGGGGGAGGCCAAGGTCGATTATGTCGTCGTCCAGCCCGGCAATTCGCTCTGGCGCATCGCAAGACGCCTTTCCGGCAATGGCTTCAACTATGTCTACCTCTTCGAAGCCAACCAAGCACAAATCAAAGACCCGGACATCATCTACCCAGGCCAAGTCTTTGAAGTCCCCTCCAGCGTCGAAATCGCCGGCTAGGTCCTGCCAGGACCTGGGTTGCTTGCTTGAGCTTGGGGGGCGGGATTGGTGTTTTGGTGGATGGATGACGGTGCTTGCGCGCGGGCTTCGCGACGTTGGCTTGATGTTGATGTAACCGGAATTGCGATATCATCCACGTTCAGGCCCATGCGCTCAAATCATGAGGCTTAGGTTTGTCCGGCTGGCCTTCTCGGTGCGGCGCAAAAGAGCTGAGGTGGTTCTTTCAGCCAACTGGGGACAAGCTGCAACCCACCGCTTCTCCGCTTTTTGTCACAAGTGGCGTTAGGCATTGGTGGCTTACAGGACCGTCGCTGGCATGATCACTCGTAGCGATCATCTCTTGATACACAGCCTCGCATAAGGGCTGGAACTTTATCAAGCTTATGTGCGATGAAGTCTGTAAATGCTTCTACTCTTGAGGGTGGACTGGGCGAGGGAGGGCGAACGGCGTAGATTCGCCACTCTGGCAGCACAGTATGTTCAGACAAGAGTTCGACGAGTTCGCCGGTTTCCAGAAATTCAGCAATTTCCCATTTGCACTTTCGTGCGATGCCGACGCCAGCAAGCGCCGCTTCTGTAACAGCTTCGGCGAGATTGGTGGTATAGTTTCCTGACACCCTGATTTCTTCGCTAAGTCCATCCTGATTGCGGCTTGTCCAAATGCGCACATCGGACCTGATCAGGCAGTTATGGTCTTTAAGGTCGCTCGGCGTATTAGGTCTGCCATGTCGTTCGAGGTAGGACGGCGCAGCCACGACGATACGAGCACTTTCTCCAAGACAGCGTGCTTTTAGAGACGAAGGCGCCAAGGCGCCAAGTCGAACGGCAAGATCAAATCCATTCTCGACGATGTCGAAGGTTGTATCGCTCAGATGAAGCTGAACCGAGAGCTTTGGATGGAGAGCAAGGAATTCTGCGACATAAGGCGCTAGAAATTTGCGCCCGAATGAGGCGGAACTGGCGATACGCAACTGCCCGCTGATCGTTGAGGGGTCGCTTTGCAGCTCGGAAATGGCCTCGTCAATATCCTCAAGGATGCGCTTTGCACGTGTTAGAAAAACTTTGCCATCAACGGAGAGCGAAACGGACCTCGTCGTTCGGTGTAGAAGCCGAGCGCCGACGGCGGTCTCAAGTTCTCGAATCCTCTCAGTGGCTGCTGTTCGCGATAGCCCTAACTCGGCGCCAGCTTTTCCGATCGCGCCGACTGTCGCCACGCGAACGAACAGTTCCAAGGATTTCAGGTCCAGGCTCATTGTTCTGAATGAGCGGATTGTTTTTCCAGGTTAAAGCCGATTATCGCACATACTCCCCTAAACTACTGTTGCATCGGAGCAAAACAGTTCGGCGATGGAAACAGAGACAGGGGACGACATGACGATCAGGACGGCGCTATTGACGTTTGCCATCAGCCTGGCCTCTTCGGGTGGCTTATCCTATGCAGCGCCTAAGGTCGAGGTCGTGACGCGTGCCGATTTCGAACTTGTTCCGCTTAACCCGCTGCGCGGCGATGCGAGCCCGAAGGCTGGCGTCCTTTGGGGCGATCTGCGCAAAAATGTGCCGACGGGCGCTTTGATTCAGTTCGCCGACGGTTTTTCTTCCCCGCCTCATATCCACAACATCACCTACCGGGCGGTCGTCATTGAGGGCACGGTTCACAACGATGATCCAGATGCGGAAAACATGTGGATGGGGCCAGGGTCTTTCTGGACCCAGCCCGCGGGCGAAGTCCACATCACAGCCGTTGGGCCTGGCGGTGGAACGGCATTCCTGGAAACCTTGTCCGGTCCCTATCTCGTGCAGCCGTCGGAGGAGGCCTTCGACAATGGCGAGCGACCCATCAACATCGAGGAGCGCAACGTTGTTTGGCTGGATTCATCGGACATCATTTGGGTCCAGCACGACGCGGATTCGCCTGGACCGGAGATAGCCTTTCTCTGGGGCAAACTTGAAGCCGGGCAACTGAACGGAACCTTCGTCAAGCTTCCTGCCGACTACGCTGGTGAACTGGAGACTGGCGGTGTCGATTTGAAAGCGGTGGTGGTCAAGGGACAAGTGACGCACGGCGCGGGCAGCCTGTCTCGTTCCAGCATTTTGGAGCCGGGGAGTTATTTCGGATCCGAGGGCGATGTTTCCCACAGCCTTTCCTGCGCGGCAGACGAGGAGTGCGTGATCTATATTCGGACTGCTGGAAGATACAGCTTCGCTGAAGCTGAATGACGGATCGGGTGTGGCTGCGAGGGGTAACGCGTCGTCGCGCCAGTTTTTAAGTCGACCGATGCCGGAGCAGTCGGAAGCAGAGTTCGCAAGGGAAGAGCGGGTCGGCCTGACCTATATGTTCTGGGGTCGGGTCGCCGTGCTGGCACTGCTTGCACTCTGGGCGGCGGCAACGGTGCCGATAGATCGATCGCTGTCATATCTCAGCGTCATCCTGATCTTCTTGATACTGGGCGCCGTCCCCTATTGGCTCGTCAAGCATGGTTATGGGGGTACGCTCATCCTGGCGTTGTTTCTCATGCTGGATGCTGCGGTCCTCAGCTATCTCTTGATCGTGCCCAATCCTTATGAGCTCGAGGGATGGTCGCCGCAGATGAATCTGCGTGCTCCGGGCTTTCTGTATCTCGGCGTCTTCCTGGTTTACATGGCGCTTAGCTACAAACCGGCCCTTGTCATATGGGCCGGCATCGCGGCTATTTGCTCATGGAGTATCGGTTATCTCTGGGTCCTCAACCTGCCGGATACGCTTACTTTCTCCTCCCGTGATGTTCTTGACTCCGGCCTCAGCTTGGAAGAAGCCCTTCATCGGGTCCTTGACCCGAAGGCTGTCGGGCTCCCTCGTTGGATTAGTCAGGTCGTTTTCCTGATGGCCGTTACCCTTATCCTGACACTGACAGTCTGGCGTTCACGTCAACTGGTACGCCGGCAGGTGGCAGCGGAGGCCCAGCGCTCGTCTCTATCGCGATACTTTTCGCCGAATATCGTCCGCGAATTGACGACCAATGGGCAGTCGCTGGATCAACCTAAGTTGCAGCGTGTCGCGGTGCTCTTTGCCGACATGGTCGGCTTTACAGCAATATCCGAAAGATTGGAGCCCTATGAGCTTCTAGAGCTTCTCCGGGCGTTTCACGGCCGGCTCGCCAAAACGGCAATCACGCATGGCGGAACGGTCGACAAGTATATCGGCGATGCAATCATGGTGCATTTCGGCACACCTGAAACCAGCCGTGACGATCCGGTTCGTGCCCTGCGCTGCGCGGCAGACATGATCGCTGAGATCGAGGCCTGGAACACCCGTCGCGTTACAGCTGGCTTGGGTCCGATCGGCATCGGTATCGGTCTGCACTATGGCGATGTCATTGTCGGAAACATTGGCGACAATAGGCGCTTGGAGTACACCGTTCTCGGTGATCCCGTAAACGTTGCAAGCCGCTTGGAGGCCCTGACGCGCAAGCTACGCGCCACCCTGGTAACGAGTGCCTCCGTCATTGATGCCGTTCGCGAAAACGACGTTGATCCGCTAAGCATCTTGCCAAACTTGAGACCAGGTGACGCGGAGACTGTCCGAGGCCGCACCGCCCCTATCGAAATTTGGTACCAATATGCCACAGGGCCTTTTGGTAGATCGTAGACGTTGCTTTTTCATTTCGAAACGGGTCACGAGCACGTAAAGAAACAGCCGAGCTTACGCCCTGTTTCATCAGAACCCTGCACAAGCCACAAGCCACCGAGCGAAAGACGCCCGGCAGATCCGGCCGCCTGAGACAAGTCAAGCCCAGCGCGGCTCGCGCCTCATACGGCGGCTTTTTTGGCGCCTTGGCGGGTGAGAGCGTCGAAGTCGGCCATCAGCTCGCGGGTGATCTGGCCGACCTGGAAATTGTACTCGGCGATTTCCTTGACCGGGGTCACTTCGACGGCCGTGCCTGTCAGGAACGCTTCATTGGCGTCTTTCAGCTCTTCTGGCTTGATATGCCGTTCGATCACCTCGATGCCGCGCGCCTTCGCAAGCTCGATGACGGTTTGCCGGGTGATGCCGTTTAAGAAGCAGTCCGCGGTCGGGGTATGCAGCTTGCCGTCGATCACCAGGAACAGATTGGCGCCCGAGCCTTCCGCCAGATAGCCGCGATAGTCGAGCATTAGGGCGTCATTGTAGCCGGCGGCTTCCGCTTCATGCTTGCAAAGCGTACAGATCATGTAGAGGCCGGCGGCCTTGCTCTGGGTGGGGGCGGTATCCGGCGCTGGGCGCTTATACTTGGCCCAGGTCATGCGAATGCCCTCCATACGGGCCTCCGGCGTGAAATAAGCAGGCCACTCCCAAGCAGCGATCGCCAGATGGATTTTGCAGGCCTGCGCCGAGACGCCCATCATCTCCGAGCCGCGCCAGGCGATCGGCCGGAGATAGCCGTCGCCGTCGGAGAGCCCGTTGGCGGCGATCACCTGCTTGCAGGCCTGATCGATCGCGGCGACATCGTAGGGGATTTCGAAGCCCATGATCTCGGCGGAGTATTTGAGGCGTTCATTATGCTGGGTTAGCTTGAACCCGTCGCCGCCATAGACGCGCGTTCCCTCGAAGACGGCGCTCGCATAGTGCAGCGCATGGGTGAGGATATGGCATTTGACATCGCGCCACGGCATCATTTCGCCGTCGAACCAGATGTAGCCATCGCGATCGTCATAGGGGACGAGTGACATAAGACTCTGCCTTTCCGGAACCGTCATGCTAAACACATTCGCGTAGCACTGCCCATGCGGACATGTCAACGTGACGAAACCCAAGGCGACCCGCCCGTTTCCGCCGATTCCGCCCAACCCGCTTTTCCTGAAGGACGAAGAGCTGATCGAGGGTCTGGAACTCCTGGAGTTTGCTCTGCAGAGCCTGCGCGGCGATCAGACAGCGCTGCTCGACGATCTTGGTCTTGGCCGCAGCCATCAGCAGCTTTTGCATTTCATCGGCAGACAGCCGGGTGTCACCATGGTTGATCTCTTGAAGATCGTGCCGTTGACCAAGCAGAGCCTGTCACGGCTGATAAAGGACCTCACCGCCAAGGGCTTCATCACCCAAACCAGGGGCGAGGCCGATGGCCGCCAGCGCCTTCTAGAGCTCACCGCCGAAGGCCGGGTCCTCGATCAGCGCCTGAGCGACGGTCTGCGGCGGCGTCTCGCGGTCGCTTATCGCGCCGCAGGCGCTGAGGCGGTTGCCGGCTATCACCAGGTGCTGGAAGGCCTGATCGACGAGCCGGCGCGCCGCTATCTCCATCATGTCAGGACGGGCAGCGGTCAGCGCTGGCAACCTTCATGAGCGACAGGGAGACGGGAGAGGCTGAAGCAGGACAAGACCAGCACATCCTCGTGGTCGATGATGACGGCCGGCTGCGCGAGCTTCTCCGCCGCTTCCTTGTCGACAATGGCTATCACGTCACCGTCGCCGCCGATGCCGAGGAGGCGCGGGCAGCGCTTCGCAACTTCGCCTTCGATCTCATGGTGCTCGATGTCATGATGCCGGGGCAGGACGGCATCAGCTTTACCGGTGAGCTCAGGAAATCCATCGACCTGCCGGTTTTGCTCCTCACGGCGCGTGGCGAGACCGAAGATCGGATCAACGGCCTTGCAGCTGGCGCGGATGACTACTTGGTCAAGCCCTTCGATCCGCGTGAGCTTCTGCTCCGGATTGCCACGATTTTGCGGCGTTCATCGGCGCCCGGCCAGAAGGCTGAGGAGCCGGTGCAGCGTCCCGCTCATTTCGGCAGGTTCGTTTTCGACATCGAGCGTCAGCAGCTGAAGAAGGACGGCGAGCCCATCCATCTCACCACCGCCGAGCTTTCCCTTCTGTCGATTCTGGCGCGTCAGCCCGGCAATCCCGTGGGCCGGCGCGATCTTTCCGAGCAAAGCCGGATCAGCGGCTCGGATCGGGCGGTGGACACGCAGATCGCGCGTTTAAGGCGTAAGATCGAAAGTGATCCGCGGCGTCCGCAATATCTCCTGACGATGCGAGGAGCAGGCTATGTTCTCCGAACTGGCGGATAAATGGGACGCTCTTCGTCAGTCTGGGCTTGGTCAGACGGGCCTGGGCCCGCGCGAACCGCTGATCAGGCAGATGATGCCGAAAAGCCTGTTTGGCCGCTCGCTCCTCATCGTGCTCCTGCCGCTCCTGATACTCCAGGCTGTGTTGGCTTATGTCTTTTACGAGCGTCATTGGGACACCGTCACCCGCTGGCTCGCCGTCGGCGTCGCCGGTGAAATCAGTCTCCTGGTCGATATGGTCGAAAATGCCGATGGGCCTGAAGCACGGCAAATGGTTCTCGATCTGGGACGCGAGCATTTCGGGTTTTTGATCACGCTCGAGCCGGACAGCAGGATCGACGATGTCTCGCTTGGCGAACGAGAGACCGTCTCCCGCTTGGACCGGACGCTGACCAAGACCTTCACCAGACAGCTAAGCCACCCCTTCGCCATTAACACCACGCTGAGCACCGAGCGGCCACGCCAGATCGCTGTCTTTGTCCAACTCGAAGACGCGCTTTTGCGGGTCGTGGCGCCGAGAAAGCGTGTAGACAGCACGACGACGCGCATTTTCATCGGCTGGATGGTTGGTCTTTCACTGCTTCTTCTCATGCTCGCCATCTTTTTCCTAACCCGCCAGCTTCGTCCTATCCGGCGTCTGGCCTGGGCGGCGGACAATTTCGGCAAGGGACGCGACGTCGGTGATTTCAAGCTCGCAGGCGCCACTGAAATCCGCCAGGCAGGCGCCGCCTTCAACACCATGAGAAAGCGCATCCTCCGTCAGCTCACCCAGCGAACAGAAATGCTGGCCGCCGTCTCTCACGACCTGCGCACGCCGCTTACCAGGATGAAGCTCGAACTGGAGATGCTGAAAAGCACCAAGCCGCATCCCGACGACATCAAGGCACTTCAACGGGATGTCGAGGATATGGCCAAGGTCGTCGACGGTTACCTTGCATTCGCCCGTGGCGAGGGGCAGGAAAGCATGACCCCCACCGATCTCGGCAATATTCTAAACGAGGTGGGCGCGCGTGCCGGGAAGGACGGCACCGCCATCGAGATCGAGATCGAACGGCCGATCACCATGCCCCTTCGCCCGGTCGCCATTCGCCGCTGTGTCGCCAATCTGATCGAAAACGCCGCACGCTACGCCGATTGGGTCGGCATCCGCGCCACCATGGAAGACGATCAAGTCTGGATCGCGATCGATGACGACGGACCGGGCGTGCCGGCCGATCAGCGTGAAGCGGTCTTCAAGCCGTTTTTCCGCCTCGATGCATCGCGCAACACCAATACCGGCGGCGTTGGCCTCGGTCTATCGATCGCGCGCGACATCATCCTCAGCCATGGCGGCGACATCCAGCTCCTTGATGCCCCATCCGGCGGCCTCCGCGTCCTCATCCGCCTCCCCCTCTAGTGGCGTGGCCACGTCATCGACTTTTCGGCGAGGAGAGCGAAACGTGCCCGGTTTGGGAGGGTATGCGGTCTTTTTCTCGACGACAGGTTCCATGAAGGTCTCGCGATACACGCTGCTCAAACTTCCGATCGATGCGTTTGAGAGCTGTGTCAGACTGGTCCTTCCGGCGGGTTGGTTTTCATAAAACTGCGGCCAAACAGCTTGATGGGCGAGGCGGCTTGATGCATCGGTATCCTGCCATCTTGCAGAATGCGATCATCATACCGTTTCATCGGAGCAACAAGCATGTTTCCGAAAGTCGAGGGCGGACCGCCCCTTATTCTGGCCTCGGCCAGCCAAGCGCGCGCCGCCATGTTCGAAGCCGCCGGCATCGACGTGTCGCTCCGACCTGCGGCTGTCGATGAGGGGGACATCAAAGCGTCCTTCAAAGCGGCTGGGGGATCGGCAGGCGAGGCTGCCGTCGCGCTGGCCGAACTCAAAGCCAATGTCATCGCTTCGACAGTGCCGCCCGATGCGATCGTGCTTGGCGCAGATCAGATCCTGACCTGTGACGGTGATTGGTTCGACAAGCCAGTGGATCGGAATGCAGCGCACGCGCAGCTCTCGAAACTTGGCGGCAAGCCGCATGAGTTGCACACGGCTGTCGTCGCTTTTCGCGGCGGGGCTCGAATCTGGCATCACCTGGCGACACCCCGGCTCCAGATGCGTCCGCTATCCAGCGATTTCATCGAGCGCTATCTCGATGCCGCAGGCGACGGCGCCCTGGCTTCGGTCGGCTGTTATCAGATCGAAGGGGCGGGCGCTCATCTTTTCACGCGCACCGATGGCGATTACTTTTCGATCTTGGGCATGCCGCTCTTGCCGGTGCTGACCTTCCTTCGCGATCAGGGCGTGGTGATGACGTGATGACGGGACGTTTTCTTACAGGGGCTGCGAAGCTCGCCGGCGTCATGGGCTGGCCGATCAAGCATTCCCGCTCGCCGCGCCTCCACGGCCACTGGCTCGATCATTACGGCATCGATGGCGCCTACATGCCGCTCGCTGTTGCGCCGGAGCGCCTGGAACCGGCCCTTCGCGGCCTCCGGGCGCTTGGCTTTCAAGGTGTCAATCTGACCTTGCCGCACAAGGAAGCGGTCCTGCCGCTCATCGACGAGGTGAGCGAGGCGGCAAAGCGCATTGGCGCCGTCAACACGATCGTCATCGCGGATGATGGCCGTCTCAGGGGCGATAACACCGACGGTTTCGGCTTTGTCGCGAGCCTGAGCGCCGGCGCGCCCGGCTGGCGTGCTGCCGACGGCCCAGCCGTCATATTGGGGGCGGGTGGCGCTGCAAGGGCGGTGGCGGTCGCCCTGATCGATGCCGATGTGCCAGGCCTTCGCCTGATCAATCGAACCCGCGAGCGCGCTGAACGCCTGGCTGAGAGCCTTCGATCGATAGCCCCCGCCTGCATGATCGACATAGCGGCCTGGGACGAGCGCGCGGCAGCGCTTGACGGTGCCCATCTCCTGGTGAACACCACCAGTCTCGGCATGTCCGGCCAGCCGGCGCTGGAACTTGCCCTCAACGAGCTGCCGCGGGCAGCAACGGTGACGGATATCGTGTACACGCCGCTCGAAACCGACCTGCTCGCTGCCGCGCGAAAAAGGACGAACCCTACCGTGGACGGTCTCGGTATGCTGCTCCATCAGGGACGCCCGGGCTTTGCCGCCTGGTTCGGTGTCGACCCCGAGGTGACCGACGATCTCCGCACCGTCGTGCTCGCCGGCTGAGCGCCGGGCGATGACCTTCATCCTCGGCCTGACCGGTTCGATCGCCATGGGAAAGTCGACGGCGAGCCGTATCTTCGAGAGCTTCGGCGTTCCGGTCTTTGACGCCGATGGCGCCGTCCATAGCCTGTTCGTACCGGGAGGTGCTGCCGTCCTTCCCGTGCTCGAAGCCTTTCCTACATGCGGTGACACAGCCGGCGGCATCGATCGAAAGGCGCTTGGCCAGGCGGTTTTCAACAATCCGAATGCCCTTCGCCGCCTCGAGCGCATCGTGCACCCGCTGGTTCGCGCCACACAACGCAGCTTCCTGGTCAAGCAGGCGGCGGCCCGCCGCCCCCTGGTCTTGATGGATGTTCCGCTGCTCTACGAGACCGGCGGCAATCGGCTGATGGACGCGGTCGCCGTGGTGAGCGCGCCTGCTTTCCTCCAAGCGCAACGCGTTCTCCGTCGCCCCGGCATGTCCAGGCAGCGCCTGGAGGCGATACTCGCCCGGCAACTGCCGGACCGAGAGAAGCGAAAACGGGCGGACTTCGTGATTCCGACCGGCCTTGGAAAGCGTTGCTCAATCGAGGCGATCGCCGCCATCATCGACGAGGTCAAACGCCGCCCCGCCACTGCATGGTCCGTCAATTGGGCGGGCAGGAGACCGGGCGTCAAGAAGGCCGCCTGACATCAATCGGAGAAGCGCTCATGTCGAAGAAGGATCGCGATCGGATCAATGCGATTTGCAAGGATCTCCCGGGCGCCGAAGCCTCGGATCCCTGGGGTGGTGGTCACGATGCCTGGAAAATCGGCGGTAAGATGTTCGCCTGCATCGGCGCGGTTGCCCCCGGTGTTTCGATCAAGACCGACAGCATCGAAACGGCAACAATGCTGATCGACGCGGGCGTCGGCGCCAAAGCCCCCTATTTCCATCGCTCCTGGATCAAGCTTCCTTTTGACACGCCCGACGATGACCTTCGTCATCATTTGACGGAGTCCTACCGACGGGTCCGCGCCGGCCTGACCAAGAAGGCGCAAAGAGAACTGCCGCCGTTCGAATGACTTTTGAGATACGCAGAGATCCGATCCCGCGTCCCTGCCCGGAAAACCGCCGCGCCGCGTTTCCCCTTCACGCCGATAAAGATTACAAGCTGTTTCGGCATGACATCGAAGCTGAGCCGGACGCCGCTATCAGTTTCATCTTATACGTAAACCGATGATGGCTAACGGGCTGCACTCGATAATCCCCTTCAGTGGCGTCATGGCAGAAATCAGAAGCGAAGCGCCCGCTAAGAATTTGTACCTAGCGGAAGGAATTGACCCCAGGCGGAAGTTAGGGGTTGCCGGGCGATTGCTGCAGGAAGGACGATAGCGCGCATT
This sequence comes from Pseudomonadota bacterium, assembly GCA_039197065.1. Lineage (GTDB taxonomy): Bacteria > Pseudomonadota > Alphaproteobacteria > Geminicoccales > Geminicoccaceae > JANQPX01. Next base: position 124,074 of record JBCCUL010000002.1, read on the forward strand.
GCCCGCAGTGCGCTGTCGTTTTACGTTTTGCGTAGGTGGCTGCAGCTATGCAGCTCTTATGCGCCGAGGGTTGAGATCAGATGGGCACCACCGAGGTCATTAAGATTCCGCTCCCAGCCTCCAGTGCACTTCATCAACGCTACAAACCCGGCCACTTCCTCGACTGCTATGCAGTCGAGACCAATATGCCGGTACGCGATGCGGCTCTCGTCATCACTGATTTCCCATATTGGGCGCGGTTCCTAATATTGATCCGTCGGATCGTGACCACGCCTTTCGGTCTCGATAACGACGGGCCAGCAGCCGATGATCGCGTCGGCATCTTTCCCGTCGAGTCCGAAACGGCCAGCGAACTCATTGCCGGTTTTGATGACAAACACTTGGATTTTCGGGTTTCCGTGCTCTCTCATGATCGCAAGATTAGCCTTGCTACGTGGGTTGCACCGCACAACCTTGGCGGACGAGCTTATCTGGCAGCTATCATGCCCTTCCATATTGCGATTGCCCGCAATGCACTGGCACGGGTTCGACGATGTAGCGAGTGATGACCGGCATTCGGGCGTCCGGTTTTTTGATCAACAAGCCGGCACCAGGGGAGACACAGGCGGCTTCTCAAATTGACCCTGAGCGGGCATTGGCTCAGGCATGGCAGCGGACGGAAATGCAGCTAAGCGACCGCTATACCTCAATACTCGTCGTTTAGGCGCCACCATTGGTACGGCTTAGACTGCGGCACGTCGTCAGTTGCATCTTCCCAGTTTTCCTGACGACCCCAGGGTGTCAAATCAAGTAGAGTCCAGACCGTGCCAAGCGTCTCCACCCCGCGGCCCGTCGTGAAATAGGTCCGGTAGACGTCGGCGCCGTCGCGGACGAAGACGTTTAGCCCAAAGCCAGTGGTTACGCCGAAATCGGCGTTGAATTCGTCGAGCGTCGACGCGAAAGGGAATGTCCAGCCCATGCGCTTTTTGAAGTCTTCAATCTCGCTGATCGGCGCCTTGGAGACGAAGGTAAGCGAGGTGTTTCGTGCATGCAGATGGGATAGATGTGGAATCTGGTCGCCCACCATCGAGCATCCGGCGCATGGGGCCGAATCGCCCATTTTCAGCATGTGGTGATAGACGATAAGCTGCCGGCGTCCTTCAAATAAGTCGGTTAGGTTCGCTCGCCGTCCGGCAGTTTTTTCGAACTGGTACAGCTTTCTGACCTGCATCCAAGGCAAGCGCCGCCGATCCGCCGCCAAGCGGTCGGCCGAATGGGTAAGCGCTTTCTCTTCAGCGCGAAGATTATCCAGCGCTTCCATCCATGCTTTTTCGGTGACAACCGGATGTTCGGCCGTTTCGGATCCCAATGGTTCCGTCATGGTGCTACTCCCCCAATACACTGCTCGATTAACGGTATAACAGGTTAGCCAACTCCGGGATCCATCTTGGCACACCAACTACCTCCTGCAGCCGTCCTACCTCGACGCAACAGTAATCCTGATCCAGACGTAAATCGGCAAGAGTTATGGAAGCTGAACACCTGTGTTTTGCTGGCTGGTCCTATGGATGTTCCGAGATGGCTTAGGTCTGCAGTTGGCACGAAGCACTAACGAGCCTTGCGGCTGGATTACTGCCTAACGCGACACCGGAAAGTCAGCCAATCCACCATTCCTCGTCCTTGCTGCCAGGCGTCAGGTCGTAGCTCGCCTCCACCTGATAGTCGGCGCCCTGGCCGTCCAGCCAGCTCGAGAACAGCTTGAAGCCGCTCACCGGGAAGCTCTGGCTTTGATAGAGGCTGTGACGCATTAGATAGGTGGCGAGACCTGCTTGCGTCGGCGGGCGGCGGAGGCGGGCCAGGGTGACATGCGGGGCGTATTTTTGCGGATCGCGCTCGATGCCCGCCTGGCGAAGTGCGCGATCGACCCGACGCTTCAGTGCGGTAAGCTCGGGCTGGCGGTCGACGCCGGCCCAGATCACCCGCGGCTCGCCACGCGGCGGGAAATGGCCGATGCCCTTCAGGCGCAGATCGAAGGGGAGGCCGGGCACCAGCGAGAGCGCATCCGCCACCTCATTCGCCTGGCCATTGTCCAGCTCGCCGATGAAGCGCAGGGTCAGATGAAGCTGGTCGTCGCTCATCCAGCGCACATCGCCGAGCCCGCGCATGAGCGACGAGAGCGATTCCTTGATGGGTTCCGGCAGGTCGAGGGCGACGAAGAGGCGAGGCATGGCTGATTTTCTACTGCCGCCTTACGGCGTTCGATAGCGATTGGCTTCCTCTATAGAAGAAGATCCAGGCCTTGCCAAACGCCCGGCGGTCCCATACCTAGGCGTCTGGATCCACAAACGAACGCAAGGCCCACCATGCAGAGCCGGAATGGCGACAATTCCGACGGGTTTATCCGCGAGGTCGACGAGGCGGTTCGCCAGGATCGCTGGATGGCGGTCTGGAAGCAATACAACGTCTACATCATTGGCGCGGCGCTCGCCGTGATCGTCGGCACGGCGGCCGGCATCGGCTGGCAGAATTATCAGGAAAGCCAGATTGCGGCCAACGCCAAGGCGCTTTCGGATGCAAGCGCGCTGCTGACCGAGGAAAGACCTGCCGAAGCGGCGGCCGCGTTCGATGCGCTCGCGGAGAGTGCCGGCGGCGGCGTGGCGGTGGTCGCAAGGCTTCGAGCCGCCGATGCAAAGATGCAGGCGGGCGACCGAGAAGCGAAGCTCGCTCTACTCGACGGTCTGGCGGGCGACAGCGAGGTTTCGCCGCTTTACCAGCGTCTGGCGGGTCTGCTCGCCAGTCAGGAATCGTTCAGCGATAGCGATTCCGATGCCATGATCGCTGAACTCGACAGAGCGGCGACACCCGACAATCCCTGGCGTTTCAGCCTTCTCGAATTGAAGGCTGTCGCCGAGATGAAAGCCGGTCGCACCGAAGAGGCGCGTGGGACGCTTGACGCCCTGGTGCAAGGTGAGGACACGCCGGCCAATCTGCAGCGGCGCGCGGTCGAGCTTCTCAACGCGCTCGGCGGGCCGCTTAACGGCGACAATCAGGCTGTCTCCCAGAACAGCTCTGATGACGCGGAGGCAGGTGTTGAGCCTGATCCAGGAGCTGAGAGCGAGGCCACCCAATGAGGGTGCGCCGGATCGCTGCGGTTCTGCTCAGTGTCAGCGCGCTTTCGGCCTGCAGCGGCTGGTACGGCGTCGAAGAGGAGCCGCCGCTTCCGGGTGATCGTGTCTCGGTTCTGCTGCGCGAGAGCCAGCTCAGTCCGGATCCCAACGTCGCCGATCTTGCCATAAGCCTGCCGGCCGCCGTCACCAACGCTGCCTGGCCGCAGCAAGGCGGTTCGCCGACCCATCGGCCGCAACATCCGGCCGGTCCTGAAAAGCCCTCGCTCTCCTGGCGCGCGGAACTCGGCGAGAACACCAGCGGCGCTGGCCAGCTGCTGGCGCGCCCGGTGATCGCGGACGGCTCGGTTTTCGCCATCGACGCGTTCGGCTCGGTCAGCGCTTTCAATACTGAAACCGGCGCCCTGCGCTGGCGGAAGACCTATCAAGACCTGTCTCTGGACGACAGCGTGTTCGGCGGCGGTCTCGCCTACGACCAGGGAAGGCTGTTCGTGACGCTGACCACGGGCAACGTCATCGGCCTCGATGGCGGAACAGGCGAGGAAGTCTGGCGCCAGTCCTTGACCCTGCCGCTTCGTTCGGCGCCGGCGATCGCTGATGGGATCGTCCTGGTTTTGACGGCGGACAATCAGGTCTACGCCCTCGATCAGGAAACCGGCCAGCCGGCTTGGCGCCATGCGGGCTTTTTCGAAGCTTCGGGTGTGCTCGGCGGACCGAGCCCTGCCGTCGATGCCGGCATTGCCGTGGTGCCCTATTCTTCAGCCGAGGTTTTTGCGCTTCGGATCGATAATGGCCGCCCTCTCTGGAACGACACGCTCGAGCGGCCGCGCCGGACGCAGGCGCTCGCTCAGATCAATGACATCGACGGTACGCCGGTGATCGATGGCGATCGCGTCTATATCGGCGGCAGGGGCGGGCAGGTGGCGGCGATCGACATGCGCCGCGGCGTTCGTGCCTGGGATGCCGATCTTTCTGCGGTCGATACGCCCTGGGTCGCCGGTGACTTTATCTATCTGCTGACCGAGCGGAACGAGCTCGTATGTTTGGTTCGAAAGGATGGGCGCGTCCGCTGGGTGACGCAATTGCCGCTCTTCGTCGACCCCGATAAGCCGGCATCCGAAGCGTTGACCTGGCGCGGACCCGTGCTCGCCGGCGAACAGCTCTATGTCACCAGCTCGAACGGTGACCTCCTGACCTTATCCCCCTTCGACGGTGCGCAGATCAATGATCTGACGCTGCCGGCACCGGCCGCGGTGACGCCTGTGATCGCCAATGGCGCCGTCTTCATTCTGACGGAGAGTGCTGAGCTTCTCGCCTATCGTTGAGGGCAGCGGCCCCCGATGTCGGGAGGCGCTTATGAGGCAGGGTAAAGCCGGAACTGACCATGTCCTTTACAGTCGCCATCGTCGGCCGTCCGAATGTCGGCAAGTCGACCCTGTTCAATCGGCTGATCGGCAGGAAACAGGCTCTGGTCGATCCGACACCGGGCGTGACCCGCGATCGTATCGAAGGCGACGCAAGAATAGGTGGTCTGGCCTTTACGGTGATCGATACGGCCGGTCTTGCCGAAGGCCGCGACGATGGCCTTGAAGGCAGGTTGCTCGCACAGACCGAGGCTGCCGTAGCGGCGGCCGACATCGCGATGATGCTGATCGACGCCAAAGCGGGTTTGACAGCACTCGATCGTCAGTTTGCAGGCTGGCTTCGCCGCCAGACGAAGCCTGTTCTTCTGGTCGCGAACAAGTGCGAGGGACGCGCTGCGGAGAGTTTCGCGAGCGAATCCTGGGCGCTCGGTCTGGGCGCGCCGATCTCGGTCTCAGCACAGAATGGCGAAGGCATGGCCGATCTTGCCGAGAGGCTGATGGACGTCGCCGCTACCGAGGATGATCAAGATGACATGCCGGCGGATGAAGCATCGTCCATCGGCGAAGAGGCTGAGCGTCCCCTCAAGCTCGCCGTGGTCGGCCGTCCCAATGTCGGCAAGTCCTCGTTGATCAACCGTCTGCTCAGGGATGAACGCCTGCTTGCCGGGCCGGAGCCAGGGCTAACCCGTGACGCTGTGCAAATAAGTTGGTCATGGCGAGGGCGACAAGTCGATCTTGTAGATACGGCCGGCCTTCGGCGACGAACCAGAATTGACGATGACAGTATCGAAAAGCTGTCCAGCAAGGCGTCACTGGCAGCCATACGAAGCGCTGATGTTGTGCTGTTGATGGTCGATGCTTCAGCGCCTCTGGAGAAGCAGGATCTGGTGATCGCGAACCGTGTCCTCGATGCCGGACGCGCCCTGATGGTCGCTGCCAATAAGTGGGATCTGGTAGACGACCCAAGGGAAGCTCTTCTCACTCTCCGCGAGCGCATCGAGCATCGACTGCCGCAGATCAAGGGCGTGTCATGTCAGCCGATCTCGGTCAAGACCGGCAAGCATGTCGATCGCCTGCTGCCCGCGATTGTCGATTTGGAGACGGCCTGGTCCAAACGGGTGCCGACAGCGGCTTTGAATCGCTGGCTGGAAAGGGCACTGGATGAGCATGCGCCGCCGCTGGGAAAAGGCCGGCCCATCAAGATACGCTACGCAACGCAGATCTCGACCAGGCCGCCGACCTTCGCTCTGTTCGTCAGTCAGGCCAAGGCCTTGCCGGATTCCTATCTTCGTTATCTCACCAACAGCTTGCGTGACGCCTTTTCGTTCGACGGCGTTGCCTTGCGTCTGCTGGAACGGGTCGGCAAGAACCCGTATGTTTGACGTCGAGCGCGGTTACCGCCGCTGTCGGCATCGGTGTGATTCAAAGCTTGATCACCGGGCAGGATGCCATATTCCGCTGCTCGGACCTGGCTTCGTTGCAAGCCGAGATCTTGGAGCAGTTGGTCATCCAGCGTGCCGAAATGCTGCTGCTCATGGTGACCCGGGGGGCGCATGTTTTGTCGATGCATCGACCGCAGACCGCCACCGACCAATCTCGTGAGTGGTTGGAAAGCAGCACCAATCCATTGCCTAAGCGGCACTGCAATAGAAGGATATAAGAGAAATCTCATCTTCTGATACCAAGAATGAATGAGCCCATCTCGAAAGGCCGTATAGTGGCCTGATATCGACATGCGAGATCCTATGGGCTTCGAAAAGGGGCTGCTGGTAGCGTGCAAACCGCTCGGGAGAGGGGGCGCTCGCCGTCGACAGTGTCATGCGGATCACGCCACCAGCATTGATATCAAGTTGCTGCAGATCTCTGCCAAGCGCTGTGACGAAGGTCACAATCGGATGGTGCCATCGATCACATCGCCGTGAACGATGTTTCCGGCATTAAGGTAGACGCCGTTTCAAGCAGCCTTGCGGTCGCAAGGCCGTGGAAAACTGCCGTTTAATGATAGGGGCGACAGCTGCAGCTGGTGCCGCGTAAACCTGACTAGAAAATGCTCTAGGCCTTCATTCGTCATCGGCCATCGGTGACTGGCTGACAGCGGAAAGAGCGCCGCTTTCGAGCGAGTAAAGCGCCTGTTCCGGTGTCGTCTCGGATCCTGTCAGGATCGCCTTCAATCTCGCTTGACTGTTAGCAGGCAGCCCCCGTGCACGAAAATTCTCGATCAGCGCCTGCCCATCGCCTCCGATGAGAAAACTCTGTCCCGCGTAGTCGGCGACGCCGCGCAGATATTGATCTGAAAGCTGTCTTGATGACGGAATCAAGCCGATCGGGTCTTTGGCGATGCGCGCGAGGGTCTTGAACATCAGGTCATCGTAAATTTCGCGTCGCCAGTCAGCGACAAACCAGTGATGAAAGGCTGATCGCGTTGCCCAAAGTTCGCGGACCAGGCCTTCACCATCCGCCATCGCGGCCTCGAAGTTTTTGGCGATGTCGTAATAGGCGGTTGCAAGCTTGGCCTGCCATGGCGCTGAGATGCCCTTTTGCTTGAGCTGCCACAAAACCCGGGTTGCCACAGCCTCGGCGGCAGCCTCGCGAACTTGCTGCAGCAGCAGCATATCTTCAGGCGAAAAACGACGGTTGTTGGAAAAACGCGGATGTTGCGGTACATGCGCGAGTTCATGGGCAAGAAAGACGACGCGACCGGCAGCGCCGAGGCGCGCATTCAGGCCAAGGAGGCGCAAATGCGAACGATAATGCGCCTCGAGCTTCGTTGCATGATCCAGGCAGACGGTAACATTGTGGGCTGCTGCGGTGCGAACCAGCCAAACCCCGATCTCGCTTTCCCGGACCAGCTGAACTGAGGCCTGAAGATGGTGTTGCGCGTGGGTCCTTGGTTCTTGGCGCGTCTCGACGGATTGATCGGTAATGCGCAGGCAGTTGTTTTCAGCGTCCGGAATAAGCGCCTGAATGCGATCTCCAAGCGGGCCTCCTTCATTAGAGGGCTCGGATCGCTCCAGCACGCCGGGCGCGATTTGGGCATCGAAGGTCCGTGTTTCCGGCAGTTGATTGGCCAGGCCCGGGCCGATCGTCAGAACCCAAAGAAAGACTGGCGCAAGCATGAACGCGATCGATCTGATCGGTCTCGTCGCTCGCATCAATCCATCCGATCGATCCGGCCTCGTCGTCCGCAGCCTGCTCGCTGGTTTCACCTAAGCAACTCCCGGAACAGCCTCTATTTCTCAACCTGTGCTCCCTCTCTTCTAGGTCCAGTCTGGTAAAAATTTGGTAAACGGCGCAGAATTTTGTCCAGTTCGTCCCATGACCTGATTGGCGACGAGTGCTAGGTTTCAATGTGCGAAAGCCAATAGACGAGGAGGCAGGCGTGCAGCGGGCGGGTCATCCCATCGACAATGCCTATGAGGTTGATTTGGAGAAGCGTACGGCGAATTATGCACCCTTGACCCCGCTCAGTTTCCTTGAACGAAGCGCAGCCGTCTTTCCCGATCGCATCGCCTGGATCCATGGCACCGACAGTGCCAATTACGCGCTATTTCGCGAGCGCTGCCAAAGGCTTGCCTCGGCCTTGGCAAAGCGAGGTGTCGAGCCCGGCGATACCGTTGCGGCCATCTTGCCGAATATACCAGCCATGCTGGAGGCGCATTTTGGCGTGCCCATGGCGGGCGCTGTTCTGAACAGCATCAATACGCGTCTGGAGTCTCAGACGATCGCCTATATTCTGGACCACGGTAGCGCCAAGGTTCTGCTGACCGACAGCGCATTCGCTACGACTGTCGAGAAAGCGCTCAGTATGCTTGAGACGCCTCCTTTGGTGATCGACATCGTCGATACGATGGAGGTTGGAGACCGTCTGGGTGACATCACCTATGACGATCTTCTGGCGGAGGGTGACGCCGATTTCGAGCCGCTTTATCCGGCCGATGATTGGCAGGCGATCGGCCTCAATTACACGTCCGGCACGACGGGTCATCCGAAGGGAGTCGTCGTGCATCACAGGGGTGCGCATCTGAACGCCGTCGGCCAAGCGCTCGCCTGCGAGATGCCGATGCATCCAGTCTATCTCTGGACGCTTCCCATGTTCCATTGCAATGGCTGGACCTTCACTTGGGGCGTGACGTTGCAGGCGGGCACCCACATCTGCCTCAGGCGAGTCGAGGCGGGGCCGATCTACGAGGCGATTGCCGATCATGGCGTGACCCATATGTGCGGCGCGCCCATCGTCATGAATATGATCGCCAATGCCGATGACAGCCTGCGTCGGTCCTTCTCCCAGCGGGTTCATGCGATGACCGGAGGAGCAGCGCCACCCGCGGCGGTGCTGCAGCGCATGACAGAGATCGGGATCGACATGACCCATCTCTACGGCCTGACGGAATGCTACGGGCCCGCTTCAGTATGTGCATGGCAGGAGGGTTGGGCGACACTGTCCGCTGACGCCGTTGCTGCCAAGAAGGCGCGGCAGGGCGTGGCTTATCCGACGCTCGACGGACTGGATGTGATCGATCCTGAGAGCATGACGCCCGTCGAACGCGACGGCGCCGCCATCGGCGAGATCATGCTGCGCGGCAACACGGTCATGAAGGGCTATCTCAAGAACAGAGAAGCGACCGAGGAGGCCTTCCGCGGCGGCTGGTATCACACCGGGGATCTCGCCGTGATGCATGCCGACGGCTATGCCGAGGTCAAGGACCGCTCTAAGGACATCATCATCTCCGGTGGCGAGAACATTTCGTCGATCGAGATCGAGGGCGCTCTCTACCGGCATGCCGCCGTGCTCGAGGCCGCCGTCGTTGCCAAGCCGGATGAGAAATGGGGCGAAAGTCCCTGCGCGTTCGTGACGTTGAAGGACGGGGCGGAGGCTAGTCCGGAGGAGCTTATGGCCCATTGCCGCACGCTGCTGGCCGGCTTCAAGATTCCGCGCACCATCTTGTTCGGACCACTGCCCAAGACCTCGACCGGCAAGGTCCAAAAACATGTGCTCCGCGACAAAGCAAGGGCACTGTAGACCAGAAAAATCAGGGAGTTACGCCATGATCACCGCCCCGTCCCGTGCGATTGCCCTATTCGGCACTGACGAGCCGGTGGCGGATGCCAAGACGTTGCGCGCAGGGCCGCTCACCGTTGACTTCGACAATGGCGCCCTTCGCTATATCAAGGTGGGCGGCAAGGAGGCGATCCGCAATATCGCCTTCGTGGTGCGCGATCAGAACTGGGGCACCTATAACCCGGTGCTGGAAAACCTGAAGATCGGCCAGGGGCCGAACGGCTTCGAGGTGAGTTTCGATGCGATCTGCAAGGACGCCGGTCAGGAGCTGCATTACAGCGCTCGGATCAAGGGCAAGTCCGACGGAACGCTGATTTTCGAGGGTACGGGGAAGGCGGTTACCGACTTCATGACCAACCGCACCGGCTTCGTCGTGCTGCATCCGGTGGACGGCGTGGCCGCCTGTCCGGTGGAGGTGGAGCGGGTCAATGGCTCGAAAGAAAACACGTCTTTTCCGGAACTTATCGATCCGATGTGTCCTTTCCAGGATGTTCGTGCGCTGACCCATGAGGTGGTGCCGGGGGTGAGGGTGACCTGCCGGATGGTGGGGGATGCGTTCGAAACGGAGGATCATCGGAACTGGAACGATGCGTCCTTCAAGACCTATGTGCGGCCGCTGGCCAAGCCCTGGCCCTACATGATCAAGGCGGGTGAGGTGACCGAGCAATCCGTGACGCTCAGCCTCTCCGGTGAGGCGCCGGCGGTGGTTGCCGGCAAGGGCATTCAGCCGGTGACGCTCAAGCTCGGTGACGAGGCTGGCGTGATGCCGGCGATCGGTCTCAGCCTGCCGCCTGAGCAGGATCAGGCGATCCTGCAAACTATTGAACCTGTTAAGAAAATCGGTGCGCAGTTCTTTCTCTGTCCGTTCGATTCAAGGATTGCCGATGGCGCGCCGAAGGGCCTTGTCGGGCCGCGCGTTTCGACCTTTCCACTCGATGATCCGCGTCTCGATGGCCGAGGCGAGGTCATGGGGATGTTCAAGGCGATCTGCGAGGCGACCGGCGCTGAACTGGTGCTCGAAGCCGTGCTCGCCTGCCGCGACGGGGCAGGCGCCCCGAGTGCTGATGAAGACGTCATGCGTAAGGATCTGGAGGCCATTCGCAAGGCCGCCAAAGATGCCGATGTAATCTTCAGCCGGGTAGCTGTGTCGCCCTCATCCGACCTTAAATGCACGCTTCCCGGCAGCGTGTGGCCGCCATGCCCCGATGCCGTCGCAATATACGACGCCGCGCGTGCGGCTTTCCCCGGTGTGCCGCTCGGCGGCGGCATGTTCTCGTTTTTCACGGAATTGAACCGAAAACGTCCCCCCTTCGAGGCGCTCGACTTCGTCTGTCACAGCAGTTGTCCGATCGTCCATGCCTCCGACGACATCACCGCGATGGAGAATCTGGAGGCGCTGCCGCATATCATCAAAAGCGTTCGCGCCTTCGCCGGCGATCTCCCTTACAGGGTCGGTCCGGGTACGATCGGTGCTCGCGACAACCCTTATGGGGCGACGGCGACGCCTAATCCGCAAAACAAGCGCCTGGCCCTTGCGCGCATGGACCCGCGTCAGCGGGGGTTGCTGGGCGCCGCCTGGAACCTTGGCTATGTCGCCCATCTCGCGCGCGGTGGGGTCGAGGCGGTGACGCTGTCGGCGCCGGTCGGCGAATTCGGGGTTGTCTATGCGAAGACGGATTACGAACAGCCCTGGTTCGATCAACAGGGCGGCGGCGTCTATCCCGCCTATCATGTGATCCGCGGTCTCGCCGCCGGTGCCGGCAAGCCAATGATCGCCACCGAGCTTTCCAATGGAGCGACGGTGCAGGCGGTTGCCTACAAGGATGGCGAGCGCGCCACCATCTGGATCGCCAATCTCACCGGCGAGCCTCAGGAGGTGATCATCGACGGCCTGTCTGGCAGCGGCCAGATCGTGAACCTGGATCTCGACACCTTCACCGCCGCTACCGCTGGCACGGATGAATTGGAGACTATCGAAGGACCGGTAGGCCATCTTAATCTCGGTGCCTATGGGGTAGTGTGTGTCTCTCTGTAGCGGGGCGCCTGGATTGGGTCGTTAAAAGCGGATCCCGAACTGGGTCTGCCAGAACTCGTAGAGCTCCAGGGAGTTGTCGTCGCGGCCGTTGCTGTAGGCGATGGACAGCTGATAGTTCTCATTGCCGGGGAACAGAAAAGCCAAGGCCGCATCGAACTGATTGATGTGCTCGAATGCGGTGTCGAGATTGTAGAGATAGCGATTGGCGATCTGGAGTTCGATCGGCCTGAACAGTCCGCCCGGCGCACCGCGAATTTGCATCGATGCCTGATTGCCGAGCCGCAGGAACGTGCCCTCGCCGTCGAGATTGTCTTCGCCACCCTCATCGAAAACGCGGCCGGCATCGACGAGGAGGTCCAGTCCAAACCTGAGTTCGACGGGACCGTAGACATTCGGAAAGCCGAGCGGAAAGCCTGCACTTTCGGCGAATGCCGGGGTCCAGCGGAATTTGAGCGTTCCGATTTGGCTATCGAAGTCGCTGTCCGTTTCGTAGATCGGCGTTAGGGCGAATTCGGATCTGAGCGGGCCCGGCCAGTTCAAGGTCACCGCCTGCTGAAAGCCTGCGCCTAGCGTGTCGATCTGCGTTTCATCGCCGCTGGTGACCCGCTCGGCCAAGAGAAAGGGCGTGAACGATGTCACGACATCATCACCACCTGCGACCTCGAAGGCGTAACCGGCCACGGCGTTGACCCTGTAGGCGGTCTCATCCTCGATGAGATCGCTCGTAATGCTGAGCTGCGCCGCCTTGACGGCTCCTAACGATGCCCGGCTCTTGCTCAGATTGTCGATGTCGCCGACCAGGCGGAAGCCACCTGGTCGATCGCCGTTCAGATGCCAGTAGGGCTCATCTTCCGGCTCGGCTCCGATCGGTTCCGGCAAGGCGACGCAGCGGATGCGAAGGCTCCGCTCTCGACCGTCGATGAGATCGCGAGGCAGGAACGCGTTATTCGTCGCCGCCTGGCTGCTACCAGCCTCATCCAGTCGTTCAATGACGTAGCCCGGCCCGCCGCCGGCATCGGCGAACCGCCGAAGCTTGTCTCTCGCCGATGCGAGCGCTTCCTCTTCTTCGGCCGTGCATGTCGCCCTGCTCGATGAGCAATAATCGTCCTCGGTCAGCGCTCGGACTTTCTCGGCGATGAGCGTATTGCCGTCGCCATCGGTATCCAGCACCCGGTCACGAACCGGCTTTTCTCCGAGGAGCCATGTCACGATCGCATATGGCGGCACGGTATGTCGATCCGATGCCGGGTTGATATCGGGCCCTGCCTCTGCTGGCGAAACGTCCGAAGGTTCGGAAAAGAGCGGGCAAAGTTCCGCTTGGGGGAAAATGGGCTTTGACGGATCGGCAGACGCCACGGCGGGCAAAAGCGCTGGAAGCAGGGAGACCGCCCACCATGAGATGACGATGGTCCGGCGGCTTGGGAAAATCAAAGACATGGATCGATGACATCGGCGTTGTTTCAGGGATATCCGGGGATTGCTATGGCGCTAACAGCTGTCCCGAGGTTCCATTTCGCCTGATGCGAGATTATTCGTCCCATGCAGCCATGCGGTCGGCCTGGAGATCATCATTCGACGATTTTTTTGGCGCTTAAGAAGTGATCTGAAGGTCTTCAAATCAATTAAAGCTCATCTTGACCGGTTTCAGTAACTTGCTAATTTTACAAAAAATTCTTGAAAAATAATAAAGTCATTCGGCCTTGACGCCTGGATGACGGAGGAGCGTGTCATGGATGGCCCGAGTGGTGGTGTCGGCGGTAGCAGCACTGGTGGTTCGACGGGCGGTGGCCTGGGTTCGGCTGGAGCCTCGGACGGCGGCAACGCTGGGTCAGGGGCATCATCATCGGGCGGCTCGGAGTCGGGATCTTCCTCGTCCGGTGGCGGTGGCGCTGATTCCGGTCGTTCTGCCGGCGCCGATTTCAGCCAAAGCGTCGCCGATGTCGAGAGCGGTCGGGATTCGGACAGCCACAATTCAAGCGACGACAGTAACAGCGCATCCAAGACATCGGACGGCTCCGACAAGAATGCCGGCGCTGCTGTGGCCTCATCCGGTGCGCCCACCCTCGATGCTGCGCCGCCGGCGACGGATGACGACGACAACCCTTCGGCAGCGTCGTCGAGCGCGCAGATGGACGAAGAGGCGCATTACAGCATCGATACCAGCAGCCTCAGCCGCAATACGCCGGCGGATCCGGGGCTGACGCCCGGTCAGAGCACGTCGCTTGCCCAAGGCGCTGCCGTCATGGACGGCTTCGCCTTCACGCCGGCCGACGCCGCACCGCCTGCCCATGACGACGCGGCCGAAGAGGAGGGTTTTGTCGATCGCGCCAAGGACGCGATTGTCGGCACCGCTGAGATGACCGGTGGAATCGTGGTTGGCGCTGCCGAAACGGCAGGTACTGCCGTGGTCGACACGGCCGAGATGGCTTGGGAGGGCGTCAAGGCGGTCAATGACTATGCTGGCGCGCTCCTGGACCTCGGTGTCGGCTGGACGGGTATCGATGCGTTCGAAGGCCATAGCCAGCGCCATGCCGAACGCTCTCAGGCGGTGGTCGATGCGGTCACCTCACTGCCCGAGGTGCCTGGTCAGATCGCCGCATCGGTCGAGCAGGGTTGGGAGACCTTCGAGAACAACTGGGAGACCGGCAACTACTATGAGGCCGGCAGGCAGATCGGCGGCGTCGGCCTTGAGGTCGCGACCATCGCCGTGCCCGCTGCCAAGGCAGGATCGCTCAGCAGGATCAGCAGGGTCGATGACGTGACGCCGACACCGGGTGTCGTGACGCGCACCGGCGACGACTTGCCGGAAACCGTCTTCCGCGGCGACACCAGGTCACCTGACGAGATCTTCGGGCCGGGGTTCGAGCCGCGCGGCACGGCGACGGATCTTCATGACTATGCCGAGAACAACACGCCGAGCAACTTCGTCTCGACGTCCGTCGCAAGGGAAGAAGCGGAGACCTTTGCGACGCAATTTGGAAGCTCGGACGGCTATGTCTACGCCATCGACACCAATAGAACGGGCGGCATCGACGTGAACGCGACCCTGGGCGCCGACAGCCCTTATCCTCATGAGCGCGAGATCGCCATACCCGGCGGTATTCCCGGAGACGCCATCAGAGGGGCGACGCCGATCAGCCGCGGCGGCGTCTATGGCGACTCTTCCATCCTCAATCCAGACTACTATTCTGGTCCGAGATAATCGGAATCGAGGAGTATGGCTGTCTTGGAGCTGAAAATCCTTCACGCGGACGGTTCGCTGGAAGCCGGCGAGTTCGAGCTCGGTCAGACATCGGACAGGCCACCGAACTGCCGGCTGACATTTCGCTCGCCACGGCGCGAGGCGTCGACATTCGAGAACAGCGACTTCTTCGAGTGCCTGGTCGATTTTCGCCGGGTGATCGAGGGAGAAGGCGGCAAGGTTCTCTGCCATGGCGCCAGGCGCGATGTTTTTCCGTCACCCATGCAGCGAAGGACGGCCGGTGGCCTGAAGGCCTATCATCAGCGCCTGGGCGAGAAGGCTCTGGAACAGGATCAGGTCGACACCTTCGCGGAGACTGAGGCCGCTCTCGTCGGCACGGTCGACGAGCAGCGCGCCTACAACGAGACGTGGCTGAGATCGCTTGGCTGGGAACAGTCGGGCGGCAAATGGTATATGACCGATGCCAGCAAGACACCGACCCCTGGAGAGATCGAGGAAGCCAAGCGCTTTCCGAACGGCAGCGTGAGCCGGATCGCCAGCGGATTCGATCCTGATGGCGCCGTTCCGATCGAGGCGATCGAGGGGGCGTGGCCGGTGGATGGCGAAGGGCGTATTGCCGGTAAATTCCTGAAGAACCCGCGCTATGATCCGAAGCTTGGTCAAGGCGACGCCAAGAAACATTAGATCGGATGTGATCAGGATCGGTTCTATGTCTTCGTTTCGCCATATGTCTTTATCGAGCAGTCTCTAAGATCGAAGCGCGGTTTCCTTCCCAGGCTCCAAGAAGCCTGCCACGCTCAATGTTCATCGATAGGCCATCGCGCCGCGTGGCCAATCGCGTCATTCCTTCGGGGCTTTAAGTCCTCGTTAACGTTTCCATGTCACGCTGTTTCGCGGTCCATGCGATCCTGGGACTCCGCCCGCCCGGTGGCTGCGTTGGGGCGAGGCTCGGAGTTCCAGGATCGCATGGACCAGCAAGACGTTGGGGACGATATCTGGTGTCGGTTAAGGAAGGATGAATGCGGTGGGACTTCTGCACGTATTGGTCAGGACTCCGTGCGGCTGTTATAAGAAGCCCGCTACGCTGAGTTCTCATCGACAGGTCATCGCGCCGCGTAGCCAGTGGCGGCAATTCATCCGGCTCTTAAGTCTTGTTTAACATCTTCATGTCACGCTGTTTCGCGGTCCATGCGATCCTGGGACTCCGCCCGCCCGGTGGCTGCGTTGGGGCGAGGCTCGGAGTCCCAGGATCGCATGGACCAGCAAGACGTTGGGGACGATATCCGGTGTCGGTTAAAGAAGGATGAATGCGGTGGACTTCTGCACGTATCGGTCAGGACTCCGTGCGGTTGGAGCTCTTTCTGATCGGGTAAAACACCCGATTGACGAGAGATGTGGCGAGACAAAAGGAAAGAGCGCCTATTCCGATCATGCTCGACCGGAAGTCGTTGTGGTACATGGGACTCACCCGCGCGAAAAGCCTTCCATAAACAAAACGCCCGACGCCAGCGCCACGCTCTGGCAAGTCGCCCAAGTCATGGCTATGACTGGCCTGTCTGGATGAGGACGGCGGCGACCTGGTGGAAGTAGACCTGGTCGACGAATTCGCCGAGATTGCCGTTTTTGAGGAGGGCCTGGGTGAGTTCGGGTTCGTCGACGACGGGCAAATAGAGCTGGCGGGCCATGGCCACCAGCTGGACGGCGCGATCGTTTCGTCCCTTGCAGACCAGGGCCGGGACCGGGGTCTCGCCCTTGATGTAGCGAAGACCGACGACGGATGTCTGGCCATCGGCGATCAGCACGGTGGCGTTCTTGATGCCGATCGGCATGGTGGTGCCATCCGCGTATTCGCGCCGTTGGCGCATGCGTTCCTGGCGGAGCATGGGATCGCCTTCCAGATCCTTCCGCTCGCGTTTGAACTCAGTTTTGGTCATGCGCATGTCACGGAGGAACAGCCAGCGCTGTACGCCGACGTCGAGCATGGCGAACAGAAGGAAGATGAGCGCGAAGGCGATGAACAGGGGCTTGACCAAGCTGCTGAAGGCGTAGGCGATGCATTCGGTGCCGCAGACGGGGCCTTTCACCAGCGTTTCGAGGCCGAACAGCACCAGGACGATCGCGGCCGCCGACAGGAGCACGGTCTTGAGGAGCGATTTCACCAGCTCGACGAAGTTCTTCAGGCTGAAAATGCGCTTGAAGCCGCTGACCGGGTTGATCTTTTCACCCTTCGGCTTGATCGGCTCGGTGGAGAAGATGAAGCCCCTCATGACGGCGACATTGGTGAGGATGCTGACCAGGATGATGATCACGATCAGCGGCATGACGATCAGGACGGAAAGCTCGAAGGACTGGCGCCAGATGCGGTCGACCGCCTGCATGAAGGGCATGTCGTAGGTGTCGGTCGGCAGGATCAGGAGGGTGGCGAGGTTGGTCTGAATGCTTTCCCAGGCGAGCCAGACATAGGCGAGGATCGCGACCGTGCCCATGCCGATCACCATGTCGTTGCTCTGCGACACCTGGCCTTTCTTGCGGGAGTCGCGCAGCTTCTTCTCGGAAGCCGGTAAGGATTTTTCTTCGGACTGGTCTTTGCCGCTCATCGGATCATCCGCCTGAACTGTTCGGTGATGTCATAAAGCGGGGTGAAGGCGTCGCCGATATAGTCGAAGATGAACACCGCATAGAGCGGCATCATCGCGACGAAAATCGCGCTTTTCACGCCCATGGACAGGACGAACACGTTGAGCTGCGGCGCAAAGCGGGTGATCGCGGCGAGCACGGCATCGCCCAGGAACATGGCGATCATAACCGGGCCTGCGATCACGAAGGCGAGGCGCATGACCTGGTCGATCAGCTTGAACATGCCGATCCCGCTCTCCAGCGAGAGCTTGGGCGTGAAGTCGAAGAGCGGCCAGATCTGGTAGGTCTGATAGAGCGTTTCGATCACGATCATCATGCCGTCGACCATGAAGAACATGGTGATCATGGTCAGCACCAGGAAGGTGCCGGTGACCGAGGCTTCGGCGGTCTGGCTCGGATCGGAGATGGTGGCGCCCATCAGGCCGCGCTGGAAATCGATGACGTCGCCTGCACTCTCGATGCCCCAGAACGGGATGCCGAAGGCGAAGCCAAGGAGGAAGCCGACGAAGCCCTCCTTCAGGACAATACCCATCAGCACCAGCATGTTGGGCGGGCCGTAGCTGTTCATCTGTTCCAGGACATAGGGAAAGAGCGGCAGCGCGATCGCGATTGCCACGCCGGCTCTGAGCACGCCGGTGATGCCGGTGCGCACGAAGACCGGGAGGATGATCAGCATGCCCGTGACCCGCGCCATGCCGAGCGTCATCGCGACCATGAAACTGAACGCGACGGTGATCAGCTCTTCGAAGGGGGCATTGAAGTCGAGCATATGTGGTGTGACCACCTCATTGGGTTTCGGCCGTCGTCACAGAAGGTGCCGGGATGATCGACGGTAAGCGGTTTCTTGTCGGGGGTTCTCCGAGCTTGGCTGATCAGTTGGTCAATGACGGGAAGTCGCGGAACACCTGTTCGGTATGTTCGAGTAGCGGGCCGACCAGGAGGGGGCCCATCAGGACGATGCTGAGGATCACCGCGATCAGCTTGACGGCGAGCGGCAGGGTCTGGTCCTGGATCTGGGTGACCGCCTGCAGGAGCCCGACCACCAGGCCGACCACCGAGGCGATCAGGAGCGTGGGCATGGAAAGCAGGAGAATGAGGCTGAGCGCCACATTCATGTGATGGACGATCGTCGCTTCGGTCATCGGGCCTTCCAGGTCTTGGTATACTCCAAGGTCATCGGATGATCCCCGATCATAGGATGCCCACCGGTCTTGGGATGACCCCCGGTCATGGCATGACCTCCCAGTTCATTGGTAACTCAAGACCAGGCCCTCGAGCAGCCTGGACCAGCCGTCCACCAGGACGAACAGGAACAGCTTGAAGGGCACGGAGATCACCAGCGGCGACACCATCATCATGCCCATGGCGAGCAGGATGTTGGAGATGATCAGGTCGATGACGATGAACGGCAGATAGAGCAGGAAGCCGATCTCGAAGGCGCGGGTCAGCTCGGAGATCACGAAGGCGGGGATCAGGATCATGAGATCGTCGCTGCTTGCCGCCTCATGGGCTTCCTTGGGCCAGATCTCTTCGGTCGCCTGATAGAAGAAATTGCGGGCGGGTTCGTCGGTGAATTTCAGGAGATGTTCCTGCAGAGGTATCCTCGCACGTTGGGCGGCGATCTCCCAATCTTCGAAATTCTGGTAGTCCAGCGTGCGGTCGCTGATCTCCGCATAGACCGAGCCGATCACGGGGGAGGTGAGAAAGACCGCGAGTACGATGGCGATACCATAGAGCACGAGATTGGGCGGCGTCTGCTGAATGCCAAGCGCGTTCCGGATCAGGAACAGCACCACGGCGATCTTCATGAACGCGGTGGTGGTCACCACGAGAAAGGGCACCATCCCAAGGCCGAGAACCAGAAGAATGATGCCGACATTGCTGCCTGCTTCCCCGGTGAACATGGCCCGCTAAGCTCCGTTCTGACCGAAGAGCCGGACGACGCGCACGCCGATCTGGTCGTCGATGCGCACCACCTCGCCTTGGCCGATGCGCCGCCCGCCCGCATGGATTTCGACGGCCTGGCCGAGCGGGCGTTCCAGCTGAAAGACATGCCCGCGGCCGATCTCCTGAAGCTCGCCGAGAGGCAGGTCGAGACGGCCGAGCTCGAACACCAGCTTGATCGGGAGATCGTCGAAAGCTGCGTCCGCAGGCGGCGGCGCGGGACCGGCATCGGCGTTCTCCACCGTCTGCTCGTCGGCTTCGTCGGCCATCGCTGCCGGATCGGCGCCATTCGCCGCTGCTTCGCTTTTGGCGGGTGTCGCCGGCGTTCGGTTCTGCACACCTTTCACGACCTCGGAAAGGCCTTCCTCGTCATCGTCACGGCTGTTCTCGACCATCATCCATTCTTCCTGATCTTTGGCGTCCGCGCGCCGAAACGGTCCTGTCACCGTCGGTCCCTTCCTCGTCATCTCGACGGGGAAGAGCCAGTGCTCGCCCGCGGTTGCCGCCATGCGTTCCCAGCGTGAGGCGTCTTCCTCCACCAGGAGAACGTCGCCCGTCTTCAATGATCGAAGCGCGCCGAGATCGAGCCAAAGCGCGCCGGCGCGAAAGCTGATCGCGGTCTTGAGATCGCCATAGGAGCGCTGCGCTGCGGATCTGGCCGCAAACAGGACCGCCAGGCGCTCGACGTCGGCAGGGGCGGCGCGGAAAGCGGCGGTGCCGGCCGCCTCGCCGTCGATCGCGATCTCGATCGCGACATCCAGACCGTCGAGATCGAAGGCAGCGCCTTTTTCGATGGCGTTGAGCTCGATCCGGCCCCTGAGCCTGGTTTCCGCTTCGATGAGCCCATCCTCGATGCAGCTTTCCAGGAGCAGCGGCAGGATCTCGCCGTCGAGATTGGCGGCGAGGAGTTCGGGATCGATGCGGCTAAGGATACGCTCGAAGAGGCTGACGGCCATGATCAGCAGCAAAGGCCGGCCATCGATGCTCAACCAGAAGATCACGCGCTCCGCCGGCGGCGCGATGTCGTCGATCGAACCGAGGCCGATCGGGGTGAACGCCAGGGCGGCGTCGCCCATGGCGATCGCGATCGGCGAGCACCTTCTGCTCAGCTGATGGATCAGCGGGAGATGCGCCGGGTCAACGGCCGGCGGATCGAAGCTATGGACGTCGGCTCTGGCATAGCCGCGGCCGGCGGCAGCGCTGAAGGGGCCGTCATCGAGGACGCTTGCCGAACGATCCATCATCAAAACCCGTTCATGCCAGAAGCTCGCCGGTCGCCGAGATCGTCTTCGATGGTGAACTCCTCCACCTGTTCCACGCGGCGACGTTCGGTCTCGGTGACATCGGTGACCAGAGCGCCCCAGCGATCGCCGGCCTGCCGGTGCTGACGATAGATGGCCGCCGCCTTATCCACCTCTTTGGTCAGATCGACGTGTACGGCTTCCGCTTCCTGAACCTTCTTGACGAGCAGATCGGTTTCCTCCGCCATCAGGTCCAGCTCGATATTGAGGTCGTCGATGGCCTGTTTGGTCAAAAGGCTTCGCTGCGAGCGGCGGTAGAGCTTGTCCTGGCGCTCTCGTCGCTCCCGATGATGATCTTCGAGCGCTTTTTGCGCGGCCACGACGTCTGCTTCAGCCTGGCTCTGCCGAAGGCGTATCTGACGGAGCGCTGCTGCTGACCGGTTTTCGCGTTCTCGCCTGCAGGCGAGCAGTTGTTCGAGCTCGGAGAGCATCAGCCCGCCAGTTCCTGAAGGCGTTTCAACATCTCGGGATAGCTGGTGCGCTCATCCTCGCCCTGTTTGAGGAAGGCCCGGATCGGCGCGATCTTGGCAACGGCTTCATCGGCGAGCGGATCGCTGCCGGCCTGATATTCACCGACCCTGAGCAGAAGCTCGATCTCCTGATGGCGCGCCATCAACGCGCGCAGATGGGTGGCGGCCTTGACATGGTCGGGGCTGGCAACGCTGTCCATGACCCGGCTTCGGCTGTCCAGCACGTCGATCGCCGGATAATGGCCAGCGCTGCCCAGCTTGGGCGACAGCGTGATGTGGCCGTCTAGAATGCCGCGGCTTTCCTCACTGATCGGATCGGCGGTGCCGTCGCCCTCCATCAGGACCGAATAGAAGGCCGTGATCGAACCGACGCGGCCGGAGCCCGCGCGCTCCATCAGGCGCGGCAGCTCTGCGAAAACCGAGGGCGGAAAGCCGCGTCTGGTCGGCGGCTCACCGGCGGCAAGGCCGATTTCGCGCTGGGCGCGGGCAAAGCGCGTGATGCTGTCGATCAGGAGCAGGACGCGCTGGTTCTGATCGCGGAAATATTCGGCGATGGCGGTCGCGACATAGGCAGCCTTGACCCGCTCCATCGCCGATCGATCGGAGGTGGCGACCACCAGCACCGATTTTTTCCGACCTTCTTCACCAAGATGGCGCTCGATGAATTCGCGAACCTCGCGGCCGCGCTCACCGATCAGTGCGACGACCGCGACATCGGCCTCCGCCCCCTTGACGATGCTGGCGAGCAGGGAGGATTTGCCGGTGCCGGGAGCGCCGTAGATGCCGATGCGCTGACCCTCGCCGCAGGTGAGGAGGCCGTCGATCACCCGAAGGCCGAGCGACATCGGCCGGCTGATCAGTTTGCGCTCCAAAGCATCCGGCGGATCGTTGCGGATCGGATAGATGGTCCAGGCCTCACCGAGACCTGGTCCACCGGCTTCCTCATCATCCGCAGCGCCGCGCCGACGTCCGAGGCTGTCGAGGGTCTGGCCGAGCAGGTCAGGGCCGACCGCGACGCTCAGCGGTGCGCCGGTGCGCACCACTTCGGTCTGGGTGGAGAGGCCTGTCATGTCGCCGATGGGCGTGAGGATCACGGTGTCGCCGGAAAGGCCGACCGCCTCGGCGAGAAGCTGGCGACCGCTATTGGGATCGCGTAGGCGGCAGAGCTCGCCGACCGCCACGTCCGGCGCCGCCGCGTGGATGACCGTGCCGGTGGCGCGGATCACCCGCCCCTTCATCGGGCGGGGTTCGACGGCCTGCAGCAGATGTTCGAGATTGCGCGGCGAACGTTCGGCGATCTGGCTCATGACGGAACGGCCTCAGGCACTTATCTGGCGCTGAAGGCCTTCGACGAGGCCTTGATGGATAGCCTTGAGCTGCGCGTCGACGCCGAGATCGACGAAACCGATCTCGCTGGCGAGACGGCACTGGCCTGGATCGAGACGGGGGTCGGGCTCGACCGTAATGAGATGACGTACTTCCGGCGCAAATTGTGCGTCGATGTCGGTGCGCAGAATTTCGACCATGTCGGGTGCGACATGCAGCGTGAGATGCTGGCTCTGACGCTGCTTGGAAAGCGCGTGCCGGACGGCGTTGCGGGTCAATTGTCGGACATCGAACTCGCCCATCACCTGCCGGACGACGGCCATCGCCAGATCCACGATCTGACGGTCGGCATCGGCGAGATGGCGATCAGCGCGAAGCGCGGTCTCGGCGAGCAGACGGGCTGCAGACTCGGCGCCTGCCGTCCGCCCCTCTTCGAAGCCGCTCTTCTTCGCCTCATCGAACGCGGCAACAGCTTCCGCCTTCAGCCGCTCCGCTTCGCTCGTCGCCGCCGTCATGAAGGCCTTGCCGGTTTCCCAGGCTCTGATCTCGTCTGCAGGGATCACGCGGCCGCGTGGACGGTAGCGCACGCCATCGCCGTTCATCGCCTGTTCGGCATTGCTTTCGGTGGGCTCAGCCATGGCCATGCACCGCATTCGGGGGCGCTTCGGCAAGCGTCATGACCACGCGGTCGACGATACGGAGCCCCAGTTCCTCGTGATCGGCCGAGAGATCGCCATCGGCCTCGGGGCAGGGGGGTAGCTTCAGCTTGAGGCGACCGGCGATTGACGCCGGCTGATGCCGGCACCAGGCGTTCACGGCAACCAGGCCGTCACGTTCGATCCTGCCAAGCAGCTTCTCGACATCGAGCGGTGGCTGGTCGTCACCCCCGAACGGGCCTCTTGTTCCGTCGTCATCGGCTGCGAGATCGATGAACCGAAGGGCGGCGCGATGATTGTCCCGTCCCAAGAGCTCGATCAGCCTGCGAAGCTGCTCCGAGAGGATGATTTTTCGGATCGTCTTCGCATGCCAGATGGCGCCGGCCTGTTGAATGGCGTTCTGCAGGGGCTCGCCTTCCAACTGGGCGAGGCGCCCTTCAGGCGTATCCAGATCGCCGGCGCAGCAAGGGGCCAGCCGAAAGCGTCTGGCGAGCAGGGCTGAGAGACGAACGCGAAGGCGCTTTGAGCCGATCAGACGATCGCGAAACCCTATGGGCAGCCCTTCCGGCAGAAGGCTGGCGATGCGCTCCGGGTGGCAATAGACGCCGGGCAGCCGCTCGAAGCGCAGCCTTGCCCGATGATGTCCAGGTTTTCGGCGCGCTGTCCCCTTGTGCTGGGGGGGCGGGGGCATCCCGCCCTGGCGCTC
The DNA here is from genome assembly GCA_039197065.1 of Pseudomonadota bacterium. GTDB lineage: Bacteria > Pseudomonadota > Alphaproteobacteria > Geminicoccales > Geminicoccaceae > JANQPX01. Next base: position 147,878 of record JBCCUL010000002.1, read on the forward strand.
CGCCTCCATGGTCATTCCGCGGGCAGATGCTTGGCGGCGTTCGGCGTGGGTCGCGTGGGACGGAGACGCCATTGCCAGTAGAGGTAACCGTTGGCCGCCAGGGCGGCGAGCAGGAGGGCGACGAGAAGATAGATCGTCAGCTTGGCCCGAAGCGCACTGGTATTGTGCACCCAAAAACCGGCGACCGCGGTGTAGTCGTTCGAGCTGGTCGCGATCTGCACGGGCGACGCCACCGGCACCATGGCGACCGACACCTTATCGTAGACCAGCCCCTCGATGCCGTTGGCCACCAGCATCTTGATCTGCGGCGACAGCTGGTTGATCGGGGCATCCTCATGGTGGCGGATGAACACCGAGGCCGAGGACGGCTTGGCATTGGAGCGGCCGAGATCGTTTTCCGGCAGCACCACATGCACGCGCGCCGACATCACCCCGTCGATCTCGGAAATCGTGCGGGAGAGCTCCTGGCCGAGCGCGCAGATCAGGCGGGCGCGATCCTCGACCGGTGACGAGATCATGCCCTCGCCGGTGAAGATGGAGCAAAGATCGCTGAACTTTTCACGCGGCAGGCTGTGGGCCTGAAGGATGTCCACCGCCTCGGCGAACTTGGCCTCCTCGACCATGACCGTCAGCGTCTTGTCCTTGGCGACGGAACGGCTGGCGGAGATGTTGTTCTTCAGAAGGATGGCGAGAATTTCGTTGGCGTCGCGCTCGTCGAGACCGCTATGCAGCTCGACCTTGCAGGCCGCCAGCAGAAGGCAGATGCCCAGCGCCAGCATGCGCGCTGCGCCAAAAGTGCGATATATGCGCATGCTCTCCATTCCGATCGTCGAAGAGAGCGGGAACGCTCGACCTATTGTCCCCGCATCAGCGTGTTGACCGAAGTAACGAACTGCGACGAGCAGTTGGAAATCATCGTCGTCTCGATCGCGTAGTCGAACATCAGGTTCAGACCGGACAAACCATTCGTCTTCGTTGGCTGGGCCGTACCGGCAACGTCGCTGGACGCGGGGCCGGCCATGCTGCTTTGGCTGCTGCCCGCAGCGCCGGCCGAAAGAGACCCTACGCCGCCATCGCGCATGTTATCCCGAAACTCGAGGGAGCGCTGGTGCAGACCTTCCATCCGCTCCAGCACCTTTTCGCCGAGGGCTGCGGGATTGGAGAGATATTTCGCCTTGCTGTCCGGCTGCAGGGTGTCGATCGCGGGGGGCTTGTTCTGATGCTGGGCCGAATAGTCGAAAACGTCGACCTTGGCGCCCTGATCGGCGACCCGTAGCTGGGCCGTATCCTGTGCGCCGGTCGTCGACGTGGTCGCGGAGGCTGCCGTATCTACGCTGGCAGCTGAACGTCCGACACCGTCTGTCGCGGCGGTCACGGCTGCCATCGGATCGATTGTCATTTGAACGACTCCTCCCGACTTCGGGCTTCTGTCTTCTTGATTTGAACGAACCTAGTGGTGAGACGGCATGTCCGAAGTGATGACGATCACACCCGCTCTATTACCCAGTCAGTTCTTCGCTTACGCGGTGCCTTTTACAGCCTCGGCGGTTGGTTTGTCCACGGCATTGGAGGGTTGGAGGGATTGCCGCGGCGCCAGACGCCAAAGGTTTGTTCAGGCATCGGTTCATCGGTCGTCGACCATTCCATGAGCGCCATTCGATGCGGTTGGAGGGTTCCGCTGCGGTTGGAGGGACCGCTGAACAGGCTCGGGAACGACCTTGGGAGAGACGTCCGAGTGATGCGCGAAGTTCTGATCTCTTAGTGGGAACAAAGGGCGGATAGAACCGACGATGTTAGGTCGACGCGTGGCGACCCGACATGCCGTCTCGGGGTCAGTGCCCCGGTCCGCCGCCGCCTGCGCCTGCGCAGCGGATGCCGGAGAGCATCAACGCTTGCGTGGGTTTCAGCAGGAGGGAACTGATGAATGTCTGCTGGTGCGAAACATATTTGCCGACCTGTCTGGAAAGCGAGCGGACGACACGGCTGAAGAGCCGTGTGCCCGAAAGCGCCGCACGGAGCATCGCGATACAGCGACCACGGTGCTGCATCGCGGAACCGTTGATCGGCCCCTTCCGCACCTGTTCGCTGTCTATGGTCGCTTTGTCCGTCATCTCAGTCTGGTCTCGGTTCCGTTTCGTCTTGGTTGGAGCATGAGGGGAGTGCGGCAGATGTCCGCCGGGGGGAGACTTCAACCTACCGCACTGCCCCCAATGCTCAAAGGCCGTCTACATCAACTCATTGCCACGGATTGTACAAAGCGCTGTGGAGATGGTGATGGATAAAATGAGGAGGCCCGTCATGGAGGCCCTCGCAGCCATCTTGACGTCCATTGCCGTTGGTGTCGCTGCTGGCAGGTTTGCCATCAACGCCGCCTTCCTCCATGAGCATATCGATGACCGAGTCCAGAGCCTTGCTTTCAGCGCAATCGCTGAGGCAACCGTCGTCGATCTGCTCGAGCATCTTCTCGGCCTGCTTGACGATATCCTTGTCGTAGGAATTACCGTCCTGCCTTTCCCTCATGTCGTTGATGACGTCGGACAGGAGGCCTTTTTTCTTCTCGGGACCGTCACCAAGCATTTCCAAGGCCATCTCGATCAGCTCGCGCTTCTCTTTGGGATCATCGGTATGCTTGGCCTGCTCGAGCAGTCGTGCGGCCCCTTGTTCGCGATCAAGGCTGGGGGACTTGTCCTTGCCATCCCATCCCGCATCATCGGAACCGTGGCAGCTGCTGCTGCAGCCGTGGTCGTCATCGATGCCCGATCCCTTGTCGCACGCATCTTTCGAGGCGCCATGGGATCCACCGGCGCAGTCACCCTTGCCGGCACCATCTTCCTTACCGAGTAGCTCGCTCAGCATGTCCTTGATATCGCCGAGAAGCTGATTGGTCTCTTCATTGCCGCGGCCAGCGGCGGCTCCGCCGGGCTGTTGACCGCCGAAGAGGCTGCTGAGCAGACCGCCAAGACCGCCATTCGACAAAAAGTTGCCGAGAAGGCCGCCAAGGAGACCGCCACCGCCAGCGCCGCCAAAGATACCGCCGGCGCCACCGGCCATTAACGCACCTATCAATGGACCCATAATTCCCTCCATAAGTCCAATTGCTGACAAAGGCGAAACGGGACATCCCTCCAGATAAGCCCGATCCACCGCTTTTTTCCGACGAGGCTATCGATGATGTCCGACGCCCGTTGGAAAACCGATCACCGCATCACTGCGGCGGTTTGTTGGCCTGAGCCATGATCGATCTGAGAATGCCGAAATTGGCGGCAGCAAGGTTGCCGGCCGCCTGGGCCAGCGCCACGTTGAACTGCTCCTGCTGCTCTGGCGACAAACCTCCGCCGCCCTGCGTTCCACCTGCAGCAGAGGTCGCCGCCGTCACGTTGCTTACACCATCCATCGTTTGATCCCTCCTCCTTAAAGATCACCGTCACGTTCGTTCGGTCACCCCGATGTGCGACCGGGCAGGCCTGCGTCGATAACGGGCTTGAGGCGCATGGCAATCTGCCTGCTCGGCCCCTGGCCGCCATTCAAAAGACGTCGGCAGAGCAGCGACGCATCGACCTGATGCCCGGCCAGACAAAGAGCGATAAGCAATACGGCCTTCAGCTCGTCGGGACAGTTGTCGTGCATGACGCCGGCGGACCGAAGTCCGGCAATCGCCTCATCCGGCCGGCCTGCGGAAATTTCACTGAGCGCACGTCCGACTGCCGCCAGCGGATTGTTCGGCTTGAACAGTGCTAGGGCATCGAAGATGGGCGTCGCCGCTTCACCGCAACCGCGCACCGCAGCCGACAGGCCGATCTCGGCAAGAAGCGTCAGGACGTTCTCGTCCGGCTCGAACGCCGGTTCGGGCGGGCGTTCGGACACATTCTCTGCCGTAGCCAAATTCATCAACTCCGTCACTCCATCAAACCTCAGGTCCCGCCGGCTCGGGCACGGCCGTGTATCACGTTGACAGCCTGCGTCGGCTTCGGCGCCAGCATGCGATCGATCAAAGGGGCAGCGAGCGCCATGTAACGCGGTGGGGCAGACAGATTGAGTTCGCCCCGGTCGGAATCGAACCCGATGGGATAACGTGGATCATGGATATCGGCATCGCTCAGAGCGGATCGGGCTGCGTCGAACGCTTCTGCGCCGGCCGGCCATGAGCGATCGACCTTCTCAGCCGATGATGAGATGAACAGGCGTCCCTGATCGAACACCCAGTCGAAACGATGTTCGGATGCGAGCTTCTTCAGAAATTCGCCGGATGAACCGTTATGCCTGTAATGGCGAACGCGCCCGTCGACCGCGTTGCTGACATCGATAGCGACACCGAGATTACGGCCGAACTCGCTGAGTGTGTCGGACAATGCCTGATCGACGACGAGATAGGGATAGTCCTCTTGCAGCCAGCCAAGCTTGCTGCCTTCGCCACCATCGGCGACAGCTTCATTCTTCATGGCAGGCGCAAGCGCAAAAACTGCGCAAAGCGCTGCGATCGATGCGATATGCTTTTTGATCATAGCCACGAGAAACGCCCTCGATGATCGGGGAAAGCAAATTTGCCGATGTTTATGCAAACACATCTTAATCCGATCGTCGGGACGTTAACTGACGCCCCAAATCAAAGCAATAGAAATCGACTAGTTATTTAATTGAATGAGATAGTTGAGTGGCAATTGGTTATTGAAAGCTTTGCAGTTTTAAAGTGCACAGGAATATATTTGGGAAACTTGTGGTTTATTATTGAAGAAATTCTCCACCATTTGCTTGACGTGTTTTAAGTGCTGTGTCTTCCATACGCCGCGTATCTTGGTTTGCGATTGTTGGAACAGCACGTGTTCATGCTTTAGCTAATTCGCCGAGGTGTTGTCATGGTGCCAGAACATTTTTCCATCGTTGAGCTCGATCAGGTTCTCGCGCAGGACGTGGGGGGGGATCAGGTCCAGGCGCTTCAGCAGAAGTTGGTTGGTGCGGCGGAACAATGCCGGTTGAAACTGGACCATGGTGTCGCTCCCGAAGAGGCAAAGCGTTTAAACGCGATGATGTCTGCCTACAGCGCAGGCTTAGGTCTCTTGCCAGCTCTTTGGCAAATTCAGCAGGAAAGGAAGTAGACATGCTAGGTGCTATTGGAGGTGCTATCGGCGGCGCTATCAACGGCCTGACCGGCGGTGGCAGCGGCGGTGGCGGCGCCCAGGTCGACTTTGGCGCGCTTGAGGCAACCTTTGCCAAGGCGACCGCGGACACCGCGAAGATCACCCAGATCACCACTGAAGGCAACGTCGCCAAGGACGCTGCTGCTCAGCGGCCGCGGTAAGCATTAGGTCTTTTGACCCTGATGTTGTTGAGCGATGGCGGTCCGGCACGTTGCGTGTCGGGCCGTCAGCGTCTCATTGATTTGTCATCTGACGGCTTTGGCCTGGCATTGAAAGGCATGAGCCCATGAATGCCAATTCTGGCAGCGTTTTCACATTCTTCATTCAATCGGGCCTTCATGCCGGCACCGTTCAACGTTTAGCGCCAGGCATTTACACGATCGGCAGCGAACTTGAAGCCGATATCATTTTATCCGACCCGGAAATCGAAGCGGTTCACCTGATCGTTGAGCTGGATTATCGCGGCCTGCGGCTGGAGCCGTTGCAGGGTGCGATCGCCGTCGAGGGCGAAGGCGTCGCTCTGGAACCGGGCGGTGAGCGTCATCTGTCATTTCCCGGCGCTTTCTCGATTGGCGGCACCAGCATCAAGATCTCGGCGCCGAAGGATGTCGTGCAAACGAAACGGCGCATGCGCATAGCCATGGTCGCGGCCGGGCTCGCGGTTCTCGCCATGATCGGTTTTCATGTCCTGAACCCGACTTCCGACAGTCCGATCAGCGGTCCGTCGAACGCCCTGATGCAACCGGCCGACTCCCTCACGGGACAGCAGGCTGACACCGAGCCCGAGCCAGGATTGGCGAACGGTCGACCTGCTGGAGATAGCGGTGCCGATGGCGAGGACGTTTCCCCAGCCACGCCCGGCGTCACCCTTGATCAGGCAGCGGCGGCGCTCCGTGAAAGGCTGGAGACGGATGATCTCCCCGACATCAAGGTCAAGACCGCCATAGACCGTATCGTGGTTCGCGGTGAAGCCGAGCCTGAGCGCATGGGCGACTGGCAAGATATCCGTATCTGGTTTGACGGCGCCTTCGGCAGGGAATTCCTTCTGGTGGCAGAGGTCGAGCCGGCGGAGAAAGAGCAGCCGCCCAGCCTTGCCATCGAAGCGGTGTGGTCGGGTGACAATCCCTATCTGATCGCTGGCGGTCAGCGTTTTGCCGTCGGCGCCCATGTCGGTGACGGCTGGATGATCGATCAGATCAGTGCCGATGAAGTGACGTTCAAGCGCGGTGACAAGTCCTTTTCTCTTACCTTGTGATCTGGCGCACATCGCAAATCGGGTCGGCTCTCTTCAAATGGGCCAGGAAGGAAGCTCATGTCGACAGTAAGACCGGATCCCGTTCGCCTCGATCAAGCGCTGGAACGGATCGGACGCAGCGATCGCGCCGATGTCAGCCGCCCGCAGCTTGAGCGCTTTAGCGCCGTATGGCGTGATCCCTCACCCGTCGAGGAAGGGATGGCGAGCCGGGACGGTCTGGTCGACGAGATTTTCGAGTTCATCATGCCCGAGCTCAACAATCCGAACATGTTCGAGGGCAGCCGCTATTTGGACCTGCTGGAAGATCTGTCGGATCAGCTCGGCGATCCCGAGGAGGCGACCGAACAGATCGACCGCTGGGGCGCCCTGGTCATCCGTCATGAGGTCAGGAAGCATCGGCTGCTCTGGCAATATCTCAACAGCCTGGTCGATACCTGAATGACGCCGGAACAGCAGGACCTTCTTCAGGCGCTCGCCTTTCTCTACCTGCGCCATGGGCAAAACCGCCGAGCCCTGACCCTCATCCTGATGGCGGCGCGCGATGCGCCGGACGATGTCGGCGTCCTGCGCACGCTTGCCTATGCCTTCGTCGCCAATGATGCGCCCGAGGAGGCGCTCGAGGTGATCGAGCGGCTGGAGACGCTGGACTTTGCCGGCGACGCCGATCAGATGCGTCGCCTGCTCAAGGCCAGGGCGCTCCTGCATGCCGGCCGCCGGGTCGAGGCCAAGGCGGTGTTCAGGCAGTTCGTCGAAAAGAGAAAATCCAAAGGCGCTGCGCCAGGCGAACTTGTCGGCGACGAGCCCTTTGTTCCGTCTGACGCCGGCCTTCCTGACGCTGCGCCGACGGCGCGCATCGCGGGCATGAAGTGATGTCGCCCGTCATCAAGGATTGGCTGAACAGGCTCGGGTCGCGTCAGGACCTGATGCTGGTGGTTCTCATGGTGATGACCATCATCATGATGATCCTGCCGCTGCCGACCGTGGTGATCGACGTTCTCCTCGCCACCAATATGGCGCTCACCGTCCTCTTGATGATGGTCGGCATTTATCTTCGCGATCCCGTGGAGTTCTCGACCCTGCCGTCGGTCATCCTGATCTCGACGGTCTTTCGCCTGTCGCTGTCGATCAGCACGACCCGCCTGATCCTGGTGCAGGCGGATGCCGGCAAGATCGTCAGCACGTTCGGCGAGTTCGTCATCTCCGGCAATCTGATCGTCGGCCTGGTGGTCTTTTTGATCATCACGATCGTGCAGTTCGTGGTGATCACCAAAGGCTCCGAGCGTGTCGCCGAGGTCAGCGCCCGTTTCACGCTGGATGCCTTGCCCGGCCGCCAGATGAGCATCGACGCCGATCTTCGAAACGGCGATATCGATCAGGCCGAGGCCAAGCGCCGGCGGCAGCTGCTGCAGAAGGAAAGCCAGCTCTACGGCGCCATGGACGGCGCCATGAAATTCGTCAAAGGCGATGCGATCGCCGGTCTGGTGATCATCGCCGTCAACCTGCTCGGCGGCGTCATGGTCGGCACGCTGCAGCATGGCATGTCCATGGGCGAGGCGCTGCAGGTCTATTCGCTCCTGACCGTCGGCGACGGCCTGGTGGCGCAGATCCCGGCACTCTTCATGTCGATCACCGCCGGCACGATCGTGACCCGGGTGACCACCGAGGAGACCACCAATCTGGGCAGCGACATCGCCGGCCAGCTGGTGCATAACCCACGCACCCTTCGCCTCGCCGCGATCGTGCTGTTCGGTCTTGGGCTGGTCCCCGGTTTTCCGATGGCGATTTTCTGGACCATCGCCGCGATCCTTGGCGGCACCGGCATCCTCTTCTACATACGGGATAAGAAACAGGCCGAAGACGAGAATGCGCGCATGGAGGCGGAAGCGCTCAAAGCGGTCGACAGCCCGGCCTCCCTGCCAAGCCAGGAGGTGGTCGGCCTCGGCCTTTCGCCGGATCTGTATGCGGTGGTCGAGGCGACGGATTTCGATGCACGCCTGCAAAGGCTGCGTAAGGCGCTTTACGATCAGCTGGGTCTGCCCTTTCCGCAGATCGCCGTGCTGTGCGACGAACAGCTCGGCCAGGGGCGTTATCAGGTGAAGCTTGACGACGTGCCGATGGATGACGGCACGCTGCGCATGGGCATGCTGCTGCTTTGCGACGAGCCGGATCATCTCGAGCTTGCCGATGTCCCGGGCGAGGCGGGCGGGCCGTTCATCGAACGCACCGATACGATCTGGATCGAGGAGCAGTACAAGGCGGTGCTCGAGGAGGCGGGCATCGGTCATATGGATGTGATCGAGTGTCTGGCGGCCTGCGTGCGCCATGCGCTGACCCGCTACGCCTCGGAGTTCATCGGCGTGCAGGAAACCCATGCGATCCTGGCGAATGCCGATGCCGCCTATGGCGATCTGGTGCGCGAGGCGCAAAAGGTGGTGCCGGTGCAGAAGATGGCCGACATCTTCCGCCGCCTGCTCGACGAGGGTGTCTCGATCCGCAATCTCCGGATCGTGCTCGATGCCCTGATCGAGTGGGGCAGCAAGGAGCAGGACGTGGTGCTGCTTGCCGAATATGTGCGCTCGGCGCTAAAGCGGCAGATCTGCCACAGCTATGCCGATAGCCAGAAGGTGCTGCACGCTTTTCTTCTGGAACGCGATGTCGAGCAGGTGCTGCGTCAGGCCATTCGTCAGACGTCGGTCGGCGGCTATCTGGCGCTTTCCGATGAAGATGGCGCCCGCTTGCTGAGAACGTTTCATCAGCATGCCGAGAGATTGGCGGCGGACAAGGTCAGGCCGGTGGTGCTGACCTCGCTCGATATTCGCCGATTCCTGCGCTCTCTGTTGGTCAAGAACAACATTCAGGTACCTGTTCTATCTTTTCAGGACCTGGCCCCGGAGTTTACGGTGCAGCCGGTTGTCACGATCAGAATGGACGTTATGACCAGGGAAAAGGTCACGCCGCCGATGAAGCGGCTCGAAGCCGCCGCCGATGCTGCCGATTGATGAGAATGAGGATAGTGATGTCAGGGATGCGTATTTCGATGGAACACACGTCACCTCTCAAAGGAAAGGCGAGGTCGTCGGCAGTCACCGTCATGCGCTCGCTTGCTGCCTGCACCGTCCTCCTGGTTGCCCTTTCGGCATGCGGTGGCGGCAATCCGAAGCTGACGCGCGATACGCCTCCCGAGCTGGCGGCGTCCAGCCAGGACGTCGCCTCGCTGGTGCGTCTCGCCAATGGCCTGATGGAGCGCGGTGAGCTCATGACGGCGATTGCCCTTTATCAGCGCGCAGCCGCCCTTTCTGACGATTCCAAGGAGCTTGTCCTTCTCGGCCGTGCGCTCGAGCAGGCCGGTGCGAACGAGTATGCTTCCGGTGCTTATCGCCGGGCCCTTTCCCGTGATCCCGACAATCCCGATGCGCTCCTTGGCCTCGGCACGTCCTTCCTGGCGCTTGGCGATGTGAACAGGAGCATTCAATATCTGGAACAGCTGGTCAATCAGGGCGACGGCACGGAATCGCTTCGCTATGCGGCTCTTGGCGCTGCGCTCGATATCGCCGGCCGTCACGAGCAGGCCGTCGCCACCTACACGGCCGGCCTCGAGGTGGTTCCAGGCGATCTCGATCTAAAGAGCAATCTCGCTTTGTCCTATGCCTTCTACGACCGTCATAACGAGGCGATTACCTTGATGATCGAGGTCGCCGACGCGCTTGAGGCCAGGCGGTCCCATCATCGCAATCTGGTGCTCATCCTCGCTTTGGCAGGCCAAAGCAGGGACGCGGTCACCACCGGTCTTCGCCTGCTCGGCGAGCAGGAGACACAAGATATCATGACACAGGCCGCATCGGTACGAGAACTCGATAGCGGGGCTGATCGCGCACGGGCGATCGGGCTGGGGCTCTAGCCTTTCAAGACGTGAGATCAGCCGTCAGCGCTATCGGGATTGCCGGTGGCCGGGTCGTCCCGGCGTTCGATCCAATCGGCCGCTGCCGGTGAGCGGCGCCAGCCTTCGACGTCGATGAACGGGTCGACGTCCCGCCACTTTGGATGATAGCTGGCATTGTCCTGTTGGAGTATCGGCAACCGGTCGAAAAACCTGTTGATGAACGTCGAAAGCACGCGATAGCGGGCATTGTCCGGCTGCCAGTTATAGCCCAGGAGAATCGTTCGCACGGCGAAGGTCTCGATGGTTTCGTCGGCGCCGAGCAGGTTGGGGTAGTCGGCTGCTGTCAGGTTGGCGGGCCGATAGGCCTCGCCTTGGAGAGACGGGATTTCGAGGAGGCGCAGCCCTGCATTCGCCTGGACTTCCGAGAGCAGCGGCATGGGCTTGCCGGAGATCGTGAACAGCGCGGCAAGCTCGCCTCTTTCAAGCATCGCCAGAGCGGTCCGATGATCGTGATAGGTCGGTTGCACGAAAATATTGAGCTGGTCCAGCAGGAAGGACGCCGTGAATTCCGAAGCGCTGCCGCGTGGTCCGATATTGACGGGCTGGTCCACCAGGTCATCGATCTCGTCGATGCGGTCTGAGGCCAGAAGGTGGACCTCTTCTGCGAGGAGTTCGGCGGCATACGCTATCTTGCTGCGCATGCCGGGATAGATGTTGTTGTCGAGAGCGTAGTCGAGGATATCGAGCGGAACCAATGCGCTGTCCACGCCGCGAGCGTAGAGAACATCAGCAATGTTCTCGGCGCTTTTGGGGCTGGTCATGCCCACGACCCTGAGGCCGCTATCGCCGAGACTGGCGGCAAGTTCATCGATCATGCGCGTTGCCGTGTGCCCCGCCTGTCCGCCGAGCACAGTAATCGTGCCCTCGTTCAGGCTCGTGCGCGCCTGGTCGATGCTGTCGAACCGGGTGAGGAACGCCGTCTGACTCAGCGTGCTGATGCGCACCGGCTCGGGCTCAGGTACGACCACACCGACCTCACGGTAATAGTTTGCCGCCCCGGCATGCACGGGGATGAGCAGTCGATCGAGCGCGCTCTCCAGACTGACGTCACTGGTTCCCGAGTGCATTTCTTTCAAGAAAGGCAGGTTATCGAAGAGCGTTCTGGTGATCTGGTAGACGGCGTCTTCGTCGGTTTGATCGTTGGTCACGAGAAGATTATGCATCCCGATGGTGGTATGTGCCTTGTCCCGCTCGGGCAGGCTTTCAGCCGGGATGACGGTCTTGGTCCAGACCGGGACACCTTCTTTTCCGATGGCTGTGATGAGACTATCGCCGAAGGTCAGGGGAACAGCCTGGTTACCGGCTTCATCGAGGAAGGCGGCGATGTCGGCACCCTGCCGCTCGTCGATCAAAATGAGGCCGTCCAGATCACCGTCGAGGAAGCTGCGCTGGGCTTCCCTGCTCGTCAGGTTTTCAAGCTGATAGGTCTCGTCGATGTCCACATCCAGCGCCGCGAACAGGGCGCGAGCGCTATCATTCAACCTCGAACCCTCTGCGCCGACGGCGACGCGCCGACCTTCAAGGCTCAAAAAATCCGCGAACGTCCCTGTCGGTGCGTCTTCCGGTCGTAGGATGAAGTGGAAGCTGCTGGTCCAGAGATTGGTCAGGAGCGCCAGACCGGGATCGGGGCCGTCGCTCGCGAAGGTTTCCATGCCGCGCGAGGCGTAATAGGCATCGAGATTGGTCAGAATGGCAAAATCGACATCGCCATTACGCAGCAGAAGGGCGTTGTCGCTCGAACCTTCCGTGTTCCTGGCATCGATATCGATATTCGCCTGCGGCAGGAGCTTCAGCTTGATCAAAGCCGCAATCGTCACGCCGATTGGATGGGAAACGCCATCGGTCGTCGCGGTGCCGAGTTCGAAAAGCCGTCGCTCCGCAGACTGGGCCAGAACGACGGATTGCGTCAGGAGCAACAAACATAATCCGACGAGACATGCCGACCATCCTCCGGTCGATCTCCGATGGATCACCTGGGCACCCTGCCTGGCCGCCAAGCCTTTCGCCCTGCGGTAGGTTTCAACAAAACGCATCAAATCGATCACCGCGCATCCTTGAATCCAACCTTGATACAAAGCTGGCGACGCCTCTCTGCCTGAACGGTCCGTATCCCGCGACAACATAAACGCCTTCCGCCATGGTCGGAAACAGCCAACAAGAGTTAACCATGAAATGTTCAAGAAAAAGTTAATACCAAGACGCGTTCAAGCTTGTTTGGGTCATACTGGAGTGCGCTTCTTTTGGAGCATTGGCCGCCGAAAGTGCCACACTGGTCAGTCCCGCTCATCCCAGACGCCGTGATCAAGAGCGCAGTGTTTGGCGACGTTCGGTCACGTTAGGCAGTTGTCGATGGCGGAACAACCAGGCTCAAGGATGATGCCTGGCGGTCGCGCCGGGGCTCAGCCGGGCATCTTGATCTGTACCTTGACCGATGAAGGCGGCATCGCTTTTGCGTAGTCGAAGGCCTCGATGCTGTCGGCGAAGGCGAAGTGATCCGTGATCAACGGACTGACATCGATGGCGCCGCTCGCCAGCATCGCGACCGCGCGCGGGTAGACATGGGCATAGCGAAAGACGTGCTCGACACGGGCTTCCTTGACCGATGCGCCGACCACGTCATAGGCGATGGGTTCGAGCGGCAGACCGATATAGACGACACAGCCGCCGGGGCGGATCAGCGGAAACACGCCTTCCGCTGCCGGCCCGGCGCCCGAGCTTTCAAACACGACGTCGGCGCCCCAGCCGTCGGTTTCCTTGGCGACCACGTCTTCGAGGCTCTGGCTTTTGACATTGACCGGAGTCACCGCGCCGAGCTTCGCCACGATCTCCAGCTTCGGTTCCTGAATGTCCGAGACGATGACGCGCGAACAGCCCGCAGCGAGCGCCGCCAGCACCGTGACCATGCCGATCGGTCCGGCCCCGGTGACGACCGCGACGTCGCCCGGCTGGATCTTCGCCTTGTTGGCGGCATGCACGCCGACCGCGAGCGGTTCGACCATGGCGCCTGCATCGTCGCTCACCGTTTCCGGCAGCTTGAACGTATAGGCCGCAGGATGTATGCAGATCGGCCGAAGGATGCCGTGGACCGGCGGCGTCGCCCAAAAGCGCACGGCAGGGTCGAGATTATAGAGACCGAGGCGCGCCGCCCGGCTGTTGGCATCGGGAATCCCGGGCTCCATGCAGACCCGATCGCCGACCTTCAGGCCGCTGACGTCCGAGCCGACCTCGATGATGTCGCCCGAGGCTTCATGGCCGAGAATCATCGGCTCGCGCACCACGAAGGGGCCGATGGCGCCATGGGTGTAGTAGTGGACGTCGCTGCCGCAAACACCGACGGTCGAAAGCTTGATGCGCACGTCCTGCGGTCCGAGTTTCTCCTCGTCGTGCTCGATCGGGAAATCGCGAAGGCTGAGCTCGTCCTTGCGTTCCAGAACCAGGGCTTCCATGCGGCTTGTTCTCACGTCTGAGGTGGCTGATCACCGATTTTAGGCATGGTCGCATGCCCCTAACAAGTGCTGCCGGCTTGGTATGAGATGGTGCGGAGACGCTGGATCTAAGGGCCGGAATCGGCTTAATGGGTGCCTGCAGGCCCTGATCCGCTTTCTTGGCCTTCAGATGGAGCCGCCATGCTGACCGCCGCCAATCTCGCCGCCATCGAACAGGCTCGACACGGATTCTTCACGCGTGAAGGGGGCGTCAGCGCGGGGATTTACGCGTCCTTGAACTGCGGATTCAGCAATGACGATGATGACGGATTGGTCAGCGCGAATCGGGCGATCGCCATGGATCGCCTCGGTCTCCCGGCGTCATCGCTGACCACGGTGAAACAGGTGCATGGCATGGCCGTCCATCTAGTGACCGAAGCCATGCCCGGTCCGCCCTCCGTCGAGGCGGATGCACTGGTGACCGATCGTCCCGGCATTGCGCTGGGCGTATTGAGCGCGGACTGTGCGCCTTTGCTGCTCGTCGATCCCGATGCCGGCGTCATCGGCGCCGCCCATGCAGGCTGGCGGGGTGCTCTTTTAGGCGTTGCCGATCGTCTGGTGGAGGCGATGGTCGGTTTGGGCGCTGACACCGCGCGCATGGTCGGGGCTGTCGGCCCCTGCATCGCCAAGGCGTCTTATCAGGTCGGGCCGGATATGCGCGCCGACTTCGAAAGGGTCGACCCGGAGGCCCTCAACCTGTTCGAACCGGATTCGGATCGTGAACCGGGCGCTGGCAGCGCCGCCGGCCTCCGGTTCGATCTCAAGGCCTATGTTCTGTCGCGGCTCGCCAGGCTGGGCGTCGAGAATCGGGAGGTTCTCTCGGAAGACACCCATGCCGATGAAGACCGTTTTTTCAGCGCTCGCCGCTCGAGAAACCGTGGCGATGCCGGTTTCGGCCTCCTTCTCTCGGCGATCGCTCTTGATGAACAAGACGGAGGAGCAGGCCGTTGAGCGACAGTGAAGTGCTTGATCTCAGGGATCGGGGCGTCTTTCGTCACTGGCAGCGGATCACCATTCGCAGCACGGACGAGGATCCGCTCGGTCATGTCAATAACTGCATCTACGCCTCCTGGATCGAGGTCGCGCGGGTCACGTTGATCCGCCAGTATCTGGCGGCGGCGCCCGACGGAATCGATACGGCGCTGGTCAATCTGAACATCGATTACCTGAAGGAAACCAAGTTTCCAGGCGAGGTCGAGGTGGGGGCTAGGCTGCTCGGGATCGGCAGAAGTTCGATGCGTTCGGGGTTTGCCGTGTTTCGCGATGGCGCATGTCTGGCCACTTGCAGCTGCGTCAATGTGTTTTTCGACCTGAACGCAAGGCGTGCGGTGCGGCCGACCGAGGCCATGCGCGCCCTCATGGAGGCCGATCTCGCCTGATAGGGCGTGCGCCGGAGCCTCTCTTCAGCGCTGGTTCATCGACGATATGTTCAGATCAGACTGCCGGTGCTGGCCCATTGGTCCGGTGAAAACCTGCTCGTCGAAGAAAAATTTGCTTGGTTGAAAGAGGTTGCGTCACGATGTTAAAGTCTTGCTGCTTATTATCACCCGGCTTTTGGCCGCACGCTTACGAAACCTGAAGCGCCGATGCACAACCCACGACTTGATGGTCTTGGCGATTATTTCTTCCGGAGGCTCGCTGCGCTCATCGAGCCGCTTTCGCCTGCGCCTGACTTCGAGATCATCGATCTTTCGATCGGGCAGCCCATGCATGCGACGCCGGCGCTGCTGACCGAGACGCTGGCTAGAAATGGCCATCTCTGGGGACGTTATCCGCCGGTCATCGGCACGCCGGACTTTCGGGAAGCCGCCTCTGACTGGCTGACCTGGCGCTACGATCTTCCAGAGCGAACGCTCTCGCCCGATCGGCATGTGCTACCGGTCGCCGGCACCAAGGAAGCGCTTTTCATGCTCTCGCAGCTGGTGACGCCCGAGAGCAAAGGCGGTGCCCGTCCGGCGGTGCTGATGCCGAACCCCTTCTACAATGTCTATCTCGGCGGCGCTGTGGTCGCCGGCGCCGAGCCGGTGCTGCTGCCGGTCAGCACGGAGACCAATCATCTGCCGGATCTGGACGCTATCGAGCCCGGCATTCTGAAACGCACCGTCGCCTTCTTTCTCTGCTCACCCGCCAATCCCCAAGGCAGTGCGGCGAGCCTGGCCTACCTGACGAAGGCGCTCCAATTAGCGAGACGCTACGATTTCCTTCTGGTCATGGATGAGTGCTACAGCGAGATCTATGGCGGCGAACCGCCTCCGGGCGGGCTGCAGGCGGCTATGACGCTGGGGGAAGGGCTCGATCATCTCGTGGTCTGCCATTCGCTTTCCAAGCGCTCGAGTGCTGCCGGTCTTCGATCGGGTTTCGTCGCCGGCGATCCGGATATCCTGAAGGCTTTTGCCCGGCTGCGCAGCTATGGCGCCGCGGTCCAGCCCTTGCCGCTGATGGCGGCGGCGACCGCCCTTTGGCGCGACGAGGCTCATGTGCGCGAGAACCGTGATCTCTATCGGGAAAAGTTTGATCTCGCTGATAGGTGTCTTTCCGGTCGATTCGACTATACTCGTCCCGATGGCGGCTTCTTCTTGTGGTTGAACGTTGGCGACAGCGAAGCCATAACGAAAAAGCTCTGGTCGGAAGCTGCCCTCAAGGTGGTGCCGGGCGCCTATCTCGGCTATTCGGATCAACATGGCTGGAACCCCGGCGCGCACGCCATACGTATTGCGCTGGTTCACGATTTGACGACGACCGGCCAGGCGCTCGATCGCCTGGTCAAGACGCTTTGCTGAGAGCCGATCGGGCTCCAAAGTGGGAGAACGCCTGACGATGGCCGCTCCATCGATGTCTCGACATGGTCAGTTCGATCTGACCGAATTTCTGGCGCGACGGTTCAGCGAAGCGCTTGGGATCGGGCTCTGCCTGATCTCCCTGGTGCTGGCGGTTGCGCTTTGGGGCTATGATCCGGGCGATCCTTCGCTTAATCACGCCACGTCGGGCCCGAGCAGCAACCCCCTTGGCGGCTTTGGTGCGACACTTGCCGACCTTTGTCTGCAGACCGTCGGCACCGCGATCTGGTTCGCTGTGCTGGTGCTGCCGATCTGGGGGCTGCGTCTGATTCTGGACCGGGTGCCGAGCTGGATCTGGCTGTCGGTCGCCGCCCTGCCGCCGGCTGTCTTGGCGCTTTCCGCATATCTGGCGACGCTGGACGTTCCGCCGATTGAGGTCTGGCCCTATCTGGTCGGTCTCGGAGGCGTGGTCGGCGATTTCGCGCTGCATCGCCTGGAGCCGGGACTTGGTGCGCGCTACGGACTTTACACGCTCGCCTCGACGCTGGTCCTGGCGGTGATCGCCATCGGCATCACGCCGGGCGAGTTGATCGGCGGCATGCGCAATATGCTCGGCCTGACGACCCGGTTCGAGCGCGCCAATAATGCGCCGCTCAGAGCGCCTGCCCCGAATGCCAGGGCCCGGGCGCCGCGGCAGGACGTGGATGGGCCCGGGATCGTCGGCCGTGTTTTCGGCGGGATCGGCGCTGCTTTTGCGGGTCTGTTCGGCCTGTTTTCGTTCAGGCGAGCGGCGGGCGAGGTCGATCGCTCCAGCATCACCAAGAACCTGCGTCGTTCGTCGAGGACGGCGGCCGAGCCGGACGACGAGCGCGAGACCGAAGCGCCGTCGCCGGTGGTGCCCCAGCGGCCCAGGCGGGCTGCGCCGCAGATGGCCGCCAGCAGCGAAACAACGGAGGTCGTCCAGCCGGTCGAGGATTTCGAGCTGCCGCCGCTCAAATTCCTGGGACAGCCGAGGAAGCGCGATCGCGTCAAGTTCGACGACGCCGAGGCGCAGGAGATGGCCAAGGCCCTGGAGCGGGTGCTCGACGACTTCGGCGTGCGCGGCGAAATCGTTGCGGTCAAGCCCGGCCCGGTGATCACGCTCTACGAGCTGGAGCCGGCACCCGGCACCCGTGCGGCCCGCGTCATCGCGCTTGCCGACGATATCGCGCGCTCCCTTTGCGCTATGTCGGTGCGCGTCGCCGTCGTGCCCGGCAAGAACGTGATCGGCATCGAGCTTCCGAACGATCAGCGCGAGACCGTCTACCTCTCCGAACTGCTGTCGACCGACGCCTATGAGAAGACCTCGTCCGGCCTCGGTCTGGCGCTCGGCAAGGACATCAGCGGCGAGCCGGTGGTGGTCGATCTCGCAAAGATGCCGCATCTCCTGATCGCCGGCACCACCGGTTCGGGTAAGTCGGTGTCGATCAACGCGATGATCCTCTCCTTGCTCTACCGACTGCCTCCATCGGCCTGCAAGCTGATCATGATCGACCCGAAGGTCATCGAGCTTTCGGTCTATGACGGCATCCCGCATCTCTTGGCGCCGGTGGTGACCGAGCCCCATAAGGCGGTGGTGGCACTCAAATGGATCGTGCGCGAGATGGACGATCGCTACCGTCTCATGTCTCATCTCGGCGTGCGCGATATCTTCGCCTATAACCGCCGCATCTCGGAGGCTATCGCGCGCGGCGAGCAGCTTTCCCGCAAGGTCCAGACCGGGTTTGAACCCGGGACTGGCGTGCCGATCTTCGAGCAGCAGCCAATCAAGATGGAGACGCTGCCGCTGATCGTGGTGATCGTCGATGAGGTCGCCGACCTGATGCTGACCGCGGGCAAGGAGATCGAAGGCTGCATCCAGCGGCTCTCGCAAAAGGCGCGTGCCGCCGGCGTGCATCTGATCGTCGCGACGCAACGCCCCTCGGTCGACGTGCTGACCGGCGTGATCAAGGCGAACCTGCCGGCGCGCATCAGCTTCCGGGTCAGCTCCAAGATCGACAGCCGCACCATCCTCGGCGAACCCGGCGCCGAACAGCTGCTCGGCCAGGGCGACATGCTGCAGATGATGGCCGGCGACCGCACCACCCGCATCCACGGTCCGCTCGTGACCGACGAGGAGGTGGAGCGCGTGGTGACCTATCTGAAGAGCCAGGGCAGCCCCGACTATATCGACGCGGTCACCAATGAGGCCGCCCTCGACAATAGCGGCGAGGCCGATAGCGGTGGCGGCGGCAGCAATATCGAGATCAACAATGAGGAGGACGCGCAATACGCCCAGGCGCTGCAGATCGTCGCCAAAGAGGGCAGAGCGTCCACCAGCTTCCTGCAGAGGAAGCTTCGGATCGGCTATAACAGTGCGGCCCGTCTGATCGAGCGCATGGAACAGGATGGCCATGTCAGTGCGCCGGATCATGTCGGCCGTCGAAAAGTTCTGATGGGTGGTGGGGATCAAGACGGACCTAGCGGAGTCGATGCCCCATGGTAGTTTTTGGTCACTTGCCGGCGTCCTTAAAGGCGCTACGGCGAACATTCATCCGATGCCTGTTGTTGGCTCAAGCAGTCGTCGCGGTCTCAGGCATGTCAACGCAGGTCGCCGCGGCGACCCCCGCCCCGGGGACGGTCGAGGCTGCGCGGGTTTCGGAGATCGAGACCTATCTCAGCAAGTTGAACTCCCTTCGAGCGGACTTCGTGCAGATCGAGCCGACCGGCGGTACGTCGTCGGGCAATCTCTACTATAAGCGTCCGGACAAGATGCGGCTCGATTACGACTCGCCGAACCCGGTGCTGATCGTCGCCAATGGTTCGCAGGTCATCTATCACGACCGCAAGCTCGGCCAGGTCAGCCACCTGTTTACCAGCCAGACGCCGCTTGCCTTTCTGCTGAAGAAGAAGGTGAAGCTCAGTGGCGATGTGACCGTCACCGATTTCGAGGAAATGAATGGCGAGACCGTGCTGACCCTCGTGCAGACCGACGAGCCGGAGCTCGGCACGGTGGAGCTGGCGTTCGGCAGCCAGCCTTTGGAGCTGCGCCGCTGGGCGGTGACCGATGCCCAGGGCCTCACCACGCATATTCTCCTGGAGCGCGCCGAAGTCGACGCCAAGATCGACAAGAAGCTCTTCCTGCTCTGCGATCCCGATGCGGTGATCAAGAAGGAAGGCTGCGAGCACGTCTACCGCTAACCGGCGCGGGCTCGTTCGCCCAAGGGGTAATGTCTCGCTCGAGCGGGCTCTTTGGCCAACCACGTTCTATCCCATTGTCGCGCCGTATTATCTTGTCGATCAGGGTGTCCCGACTAATCGGAGGAAGCTCTGGCTGTTATCGACAGGCCATCGAGCGACGTCATTATTCGCTTAATGCCTTCCGATCTTTAGGCCTTTGTTAACATCTTCAAGTCATCTTGTTTCGCGGTCCATGCGATCCTGGGAATCCGCCCGCCCGATGGGTGTGTTGGGGTGAGGCTCGGACTCCCAGGATCGCATGGACCAGCGAGACACGGAGGATGATAGTCAGGTCGGGTTAAAGAAGGATGAACGCGGCAGGGCGTCCATGAGCATAGGGCAGAGCTCTGTGCGGCTGGTATTCGACGTCAGCCGTCGTCATCGGCAATGCTCGCCGTGACCTTGCGCTCCTCGACGAGAACATTGGCCGGGTCGCCGG
Organism: Pseudomonadota bacterium; assembly: GCA_039197065.1. GTDB lineage: Bacteria > Pseudomonadota > Alphaproteobacteria > Geminicoccales > Geminicoccaceae > JANQPX01. The sequence goes on from JBCCUL010000002.1 coordinate 168,167, forward strand.
TGACGAAGAAGGTGAATGTTTCGGTATCTTCAGGCGTTTCGTCGTCGATGACGGAGGTCGCGACCACGGCTTCGGTCTGCCCCGGCTCGAAAACGATGACGCCCTGACGATGGGTGTAATCGGCGGGTGCTGATGCTGAACCATCGATCATCGTGTAGATGATCAGGATGGAACGCGATGCCGGTTCGGAAAGCTTGAGCCTGAAATAGATCAGCTTGCCGCTTTCGCTGATCTCTTCGGTTTCGACCGTCAGCCGGGCCTTTGATGTGTCAGCGGCGTCGGGCGGAGAGACGGCAGGAGCTTCGAGTTTCGCCAGTTCGACATCGGCCGTCTCGGCATTTCTCTCCCCATCGCCCGCATCAGCCGTATCCTGCCGGATCGGCAGGCTGTTCCCGGTACTGATGCCATTGTCGAGACGGATCAGCGGGCCGCCTTTGTCCGGCTGATCACGTGTCGCCACAGCAGCAACGTCCTGTTCCGCGGCCGGATCAGCTTCAGCGAGCCAGCCAATGCCGCCGTCGGTCATGGTTTGGAGTTTGCCGACAAGGAATTCGCCGCTCGGCGCCTTGATCTTGACGCCATCGATCTCGGACATCGTCAAAGGCAGGAGGCCTGCGCTCGGACGGCGTACCAAGAGGGTGTCGCCGTCGATGCGGACAATCCTGCCAACAATGGTCTTGCCGCTGGTCAGAATCAATCGGGTTGTTTTGGAGCCGCTGATCTCAAGAATGTCTGTCAGCGGTTGGATGACTGGGTCCGTGGCTTCGGCATGTGATACCGACGCCGCTCCTGCAAACAGCATCATGGCGAGCGCAGGCAGGGCTGCGGACCTTAGACCGTTCCCACTGACGGCCCGTGGCTTCGCCGACATTCTTGTCCCACGTAGTGGTCGCACCACTAACTGCTCTGGCCGTGGAAAATGGCAAGGTGGCGCCCGACGATCTCGTCATAGCGACCGCTCTTGCGTAGAGCGCTCAGGCCCTGATCGAATTGCCTGAGCAAGGCAATCGCACGCGGATGGTCCCGATGGATGATCAATCTGAGACCGATCGTATCGGTCAGCTGCTCCGAGGCGGTCACGAGGTCGCCGTAGTCCAGCTCCTTGATCGCACTTTGCCCGGTGAACTCATTGAGCGCCACGAAGTCGATCTCACCATCCACCAGCTTGTTGAAGCAGTCGGCGACGGTCTGCGGCCGATCCAGCTCGATGGTGTCGCCTGGGATCAGACCGCGATTGGTAAGATCGAAGGTGAAATAGCCGGCGGGGCGGCAAAGGCGCATGCCATGCAGAGCCTCGTCATTGGCGAGGATCCGCGTGTCGTCGCTGCGTTTGAAGAGAACGATGAGCATGTCGAACAGCGGCTCGGAGAAGTAGAAGCTGCAGCGCTTTCGGTCTTCTTCCGAGAGGTCTCCAGGGCGGTCACAGTCCGGTTTGAACCAGGGAAAACCCATATCGTATTTGTGCCGCTCCAGAAGCGGATCAATATGCGCCGCCCAGTCGTTGATCCAATCGATCGAATAGTCAGGCGATCCTTCCGTCATGCCAAGCGCGGCGTTGACGACTTCCGTCAGCATGCCGCCGTTTTCCCAGGTCTGATCGGTGAAGGGCGGGTAGTCGGTGCCGGTGACCACCTCGATCGTTGTCGACGTCCTGACCCCACGGTCATTCTGCATCGGCGCTGTGGCAACGCTTCCTCCAGACTGTGGGCAAGGCGGCAGATTGAGCGAGATGCCGATGCTGATCAGGCTTGGATCATTGCCGATGACGGCGGCGTTGCCGCCATAGCCGTAGATATAAGGCCAGAGACTGGGGGTCTGATAGGCCGCCCTTGCAATCTTGGCCAAGGTGTCGCCACCCACGACCGTATAGGCTTCGCCACATTTCGGTGCCGCTTGGACCGAGGTGCCGATCGCCCCTAAAGAGCAAAAGAGGGCGGCGACAAAGAGGCGCTTCATGGCTTTTTTCCGTTCGTAATGTCGTCCCTGATCAACCGATTAGTTGCTGGCTTGTCCGTGGTCAATCGTGACTGGCGGAAAAAGACGTATCAGAAGGTGCAATATCTAACAGGTTGTGATCTTTCTGCTTTTGTTGGGCGGGGTGTTGTCGCTTGAGTATCTATTCGGTTCGAACAACGCCCATTTTTAGTAGAATGCAGCCATAGAGACGCGTCTCGCCGGTCTGCACCACCGCGAAGGCCTCTCGCGCCCTTCGGTAGAATTCGAACCGTTCGATCTTGGCGATCTGCATCCTGCCGTCTTCGGCTTTGTCGATGACCTGTTGAAACTCCTCGCAAACCTCCGGCACGGCGTCAGGGTCGCCCACCACCTCGATGCGGCCGCAGGGCTCGTCGACGAAGTCATCGAGCGGCATGACCGACAGCACCGCCTCCAGCACCCGGGGCGCGCTGATGCCGGGGATGCGCACCACGCGTTTTCCCATGGTCGTGGTGGGAAAGTTGGTGTCGGCAATGACCAGATCATCGCCATGACCCATGGCGCTCAGCACACCGAGCAGGTCGGTATTCAAGAGCGGATCCAGGCCTTTCAGCATGTCGACGTCTCCCTTTGGCGTTGTTCGTTTCTTTCGAGAGCAGTCTAGAGGACTTTTTCGCCGAGGCGAAAGCCCGTGACCTCCTTCCATGTTCCCGATTGATGTCGGATAGTTTTCGATTGTCGCACCGCCGCTGCGGCAGGCAATATGGTGCGTGATTCTTTGTGAAAAGATCCGAAACGGACATGGGGAGGGGCCGGCATGACGGACAAGGTGGTGATGGGCGTCGATGTCGGCACCGGCAGTGCGCGGGCAGGGCTGTTCGACGCCACGGGCCGCCTTCTCGGGCGCGCCGAGCACCCGATCCTGATGCAGCGCCCCGAAGCCGACCACGCCGAGCATGACAGCGAAGACATCTGGCAGGCGGTCACAGCCGCCGCGAAAGCAGCGCGCGATGAAGCCGGCATTGCCGCCGAAAGCGTGGTCGGGATCAGTTTCGATGCCACCTGTTCGCTCGTTGCGCTCGATCGTGACGACCGGCCGGTCAGCGTGTCGACGACGGGCGAAGATCGCTGGAACACCATCGTCTGGATGGATCATCGGGCGATCGCCGAGGCGGAGGAATGCACGGCATCCGGTCATCGTGTCTTGAATTCCGTCGGCGGCGTGATGTCGCCGGAGATGGAAATCCCCAAACTGATGTGGCTGAAGCGGCATCTGCCGGGGCAGTGGCCGCGCTACGAGCGGCTGCTCGATCTTGCCGACTTTCTGACCTTTCGGGCATCCGGGGCGAACAGCCGATCCTGCTGCACGGTCACCTGCAAATGGACCTATCTCGCTCATGAGGAGGTCGGCTGGCAGGCGGACTTTTTGGACGCGATGGGGCTTGGCGATCTCACCGAGCGGGCGGCTTTGCCGGCGCAGGCTGTTGCGATCGGCACGCCGCTCGGCAAGCTCACGGACCAAGCCGCCGCCGATCTCGGACTGACGACGGCGTGCGAGGTGGGAGCCGGTCTGATCGATGCGCATGCAGGTGCGCTTGCAGCACTCGGGCCGCATCTTGCGGAAGGGGCCAGTCTCGACTGTCATCTCGGACTGATCGCCGGCACGTCGACCTGTCACATGGCGCTTTCCGATCAGCCTCGTGAAGTGTCCGGCGTTTGGGGACCGTATTTCGGGGCGGTGGCGCCGGATCTCTGGCTGAATGAAGGCGGGCAGTCCGCGACCGGGGCGCTGCTCGATCACATCCTGGATTGGCATGCCGAGGGGTCGGCCGCCGACCGCGGGCACGAAGCCGTGCTCGCCAGAATCGAAAAACTTCGCGCCGAGGAGGGCGATGCCTTTGCCGAGCGTCTGCATGTTCTCCCCGATTTTCACGGCAACCGCTCGCCGCTTGCCGATCCCCACGCGGTCGGCGTGATTTCCGGGCTGACGCTGGAAAGCTCCTTCGATAGCCTGGCGCGCCTCTATTACCGAACGGCCGTCGGCATCGCGCTCGGCACGCGGCATATCTTGGATGCGCTGAACGAGAAGGGCTACGGGATCGATCATCTCCATGTGGCAGGCGGACATACCAAGAACCCGCTCCTAATGGAGCTTTATGCGGATACGACCGGCTGCAAGGTCGTGACGCCGGCGGAAGAGGATGTGGTTCTGCAAGGCACCGCTGTTGTGGCGGCATGCGCCGCCGGGCTCTATCCCGACCTTGGGGCAGCAGCCGCTGCTATGGCGACGTCAGGCAAGACGATCGAACCCAACGACGGCCGGCGTTCCGGCCATGATCGAGCGTATCGCATCTTCCTCGCCATGCATGACCAACGCGGTGCGTTGGATCGCTTGACTTGACGGGGCGCGGGATGGGGGTGCGGTGTGGCGCGTGCTAAGCCTTCGGTGGTTGTCGTCTTCGATGTGGGCAAGACGCATGTGAAGCTGCTGGCGATCGAGCCGGGCGGCGGGCGCGTGATCGAGGCGCTGCAGACCGGCAACCGACCGATCGGCGGGCCGCCTTATCTGCATGTCGATGTGGAGGCGATCTTCGCGTTCCTGATCGAGGCGCTCACCGAGTTCGCGGCGCGCTTCGAGATCGAGGCGATCGTGCCTTCCGCCTACGGATCGACCGCAGCCTTGATCGACGATGACGGTCTCGTCCTGCCGATGATGGACTATGAGGCGGATCCGCCTGACGAGATCAAGCAGGCTTATGCCGAGCTGGCACCGGCCTTCGGGGAGGTCTGCTGCCCGATCAATCCCGGCGGGCTGACGCTTGGCCGCCAGCTTTTCTGGCAATCTCGACAGTTTCCTGATCAATTCGCGCGAGCCCGTCGGCTCCTGCCGGCGGCGCAATATTGGGCCTGGCGTCTTTCCGGCGTGGTCTCAGCCGAAGTGACATCGCTCGGCGCGCAGACGCAGCTATGGAACCCCAGGACCAACCAACCCTCGAGCCTGGCGCAGAGTGAGGGCTGGTCGGAAAAGCTGCCGCCGCTCAAGAAGGCCTGGGAAACGCTGGGCACACTCAAGCAGTCGCTTGCCCCAAGTCAACGCTCCGGCACGTTGCCGGTGCTGGTGGGTATTCATGATAGCAATGCCAATTATACGCGTTATCTCGCGGCGGGGTTTGAGCGCTTCACGCTGATCTCGAGCGGCACCTGGCTGATCACGTTCAGCTCGGACCTGCCGCTCGATCATCTCGATCCCGATCGCGACATGGTGTCCAACACCGATCTCGAGGGGCGACCGGTCGCCTGCACCCGGTTCATGGGTGGGCGCGAATTTTTCGAGCTTGCGGAGGAGGATGGTCTGCGCGCGGAACCCACCATCGATGATGCGGCGAAGCTGGTCGCGCGCGGGACGATGGCGCTTCCATCCTTCACCGATAGCGGCGGGCCGTTTCCTGGAACCGGAAGGAAAGGCCGGATCGTCGGGCCGCCGCCGGAAGGGCCGGCGGAACGTGCAGCGCTCGCCAGCCTTTATGTGGCGCTGATGACCGCCGTTGATCTCGATCTTCTGCATTCGGATGGTGATGTGATCGTCGATGGCAGCTTTGCTGACAATCGTCTCTTCACGGAAATTCTGGCAGCACGTCGTCCCAGGCAGCGGATCTTGATGTCGAAAGCCAAGGACGGTACGGCGCTCGGCGCCGCGTTGCTTTGGGGCTGGCCAAGGACCGTCGGCCTCGATCTGGACCCTGCAGGCATGGCCGACATTGACGGGCTGACGGCCTACGCCGATGTCTGGCGATCAGCAATATCGGGCTGAGCTGGGCAGGAGGCTCAGCCCAGAAGGGCCACAGTGCCGAGCACGGCCGCCGGAAGATACTGCTTGCAGTGATCTTGGCTAAGGTCGATCGAGACGGAACTCTGGTAATCCAGGTGAATTTGCTTGGCGATCAGAACATTACAGGAATTGACGGGCGTGATCGCATTCGAGCTGTTCGATTTCAGCGTGCCTTCCGGCAGATAGATCGTGCCGTGCAGCGTATTGGGTGCGCCGCTGTCCCAGATGTGGTTGCCGCCGAAATTGCGGTCCTGATAGACCAGGATGCCGGCCAGATCGCCGTCGGCGGGCGCGGTCAGTGCAAGTTCGCTATTGTCGGAAAAGTTAACGAGCGCCGTATCACCGGTAAGAAAGAAGGTCACTTCATCGCCTGTCATCTTGGCGGTGTCGGCTATCGACAAAGGGCCATCCTTAATCACATAGACACCTGCCGCCAGGTCGACGTCGGATGATCCGCTGATGGCGAGGCCGCCGCAATAGACGCCAGGGTGGAGCGTGCCATTATATTCGGACAGGGCTGTGTCGTTGAAGTCGCAACCCCCGATCCCAGGCGCCTCAAGAGCTGCCAGCGGGTCGGGCTGGGGCGGGCAGCCGTTGGTCGGTTCCGGCGAGACGTTGTGCCCGAAGAAGCTCAGATAGCTCCCGCCCGTGATACAGAGACCACCTGCAAGAAGTTCGCTCCCTGCCCATGCCGAAAAGGCCCATTTATGCGCGGAATTGACTTGGACGGTGCAGTTCGGCGCCTCAATTTTGGAGTCCCAGTTCAGGTGAAGCCCGAAAGCCTCTTCTTGCTCCAAGGAGAGAATGCACATTGCAGAGCGTTTGCCGGCAACAGCGCTTGCCGTTATTTCAAGACTGTCGCTGCCGAGGAGGCCGGCGAAGAGGGTGGACAGGGTATTGCCTTTTGCTGCGGAGAGGCTGGGCGTGACACGGACGGCGCTCGGGCCTTGCTCGGTCAACTCGATTTCTCGCGTGTCCGGATCCCATTGGCCGAATTCAATGCCGTCGGTGCTGATGACGTTGGCGTAGTCGGGCATATTGCGCATGGCATATCGATGGGCTGCTTCGCGTGCGGCATCGACATCGGGGAGGTTGATCGCAGCGGCGAGAGCGGCGGCGTCGGCGGTCAGCTGCAACTGCTGGCGCATGGCCTGGGCTCGGGCAAGGTCGACGGCGAGCGCTGCGCCGGTCACGGCAACGATGACGACGAGCGCCATGATCGGCAGGACGGCGCCCCTGTCATCCCGCAGGAAATACGACCAGCGTGGGTAAGCTATCGATCCGATCATCGTCAACCTTCTTCAGTTCGTTGCTGATGGAGGATTTTCATCAGTTTCGAATTGTATTTTAGGCAAACTGTCTAAAGAGACTGTTAACATCTGATAAAAAAACCTGGACCTTTGCTCGCTCAACTCATGCCCTTGACGCTGAAGCTTCCAGTAGTGCTGGTTCTAGAAGCTGGTTCTGTAGAAGGCTAAGACTGTCGATCCGGTCCATGAAAACGTCGGTCGATTCGGGCTTGCCGAAGAGATAGCCTTGGGCTTCTTCGCATCCAAGCGCGATCAGACGGTCCCGCTGTGCGGCGGTCTCGACACCTTCGGCGATGGTCTTGAAACCGAATGCCTGGCTCATCATGACGACGGCCCGCACGATGCTGTGGTCACTTTCGTCATGCTCGAGGTCTTGAACGAAGGTTCTGTCGATCTTCACCTTGTGGACCTTGAACCGCTTCAAATAGCTAAGCGATGAATAGCCTGTGCCGAAATCATCGATGGCAAGGCGCACACCCATGGCGTCGAGCTCGGCGAGTGTCCTGATCGCAAGCTCCTGATCGCGCATCAGGAGGCCTTCGGTAATCTCCAGCTCCAGATGCTTAGGCGCGAGCCCAGTCTTGTCCAGGACATCGGCGACTTCCTGTACAAGGTTCTGGTGGGTGAACTGTGCCGGGGAAACGTTGACGGCAATCAATACATTGCCCATCCTCGCCGAACATGCCCGGGCCACCCTGCAGGATTCCTCGAGAACCCAACGGCCAAGCGGCAGGATGAGGCCGGTCTCTTCGGCGACATTGATGAAGATGTCCGGTCCGATCGGCCCCAGCTCCGGGTGATGCCAGCGAAGGAGCGCCTCGCCGCCGATCAGACGTTCGTCGGCAAGATCCACCTGTGCTTGAATGTTCAGATCGAGACCGTCATTCTCCAGGGCATGCTTCAGATCCTGCTCCAGGCGTCGCTTTCGTTTCAGCCGCTGGCTCATATCGGGATGATAGACGATGGCCTCGTTGCCGCCCTCGGACTTGGCGGCGTATAGAGCAAGATCCGCCGCTTTCATCAGGTCTTCGACGCTGGTGCCGTCCTTTGGAAATGAGGCAATGCCGATACTCGTGCCGACCGTAAATTCGAAGCCCTCCACCTGGAGCGGGCGGATGATGCTCTGTAGCAGGCGGTTTGCAAGGCCTGCTACGTCGGGCTCTTGCGCCACGCCGTCGACATGGATGATCGCGAACTCGTCGCCGCCAAGCCGCGCGATCGTGTCCTTCTGGCGCAGCTCAGCGCTCAATCTTTCGGCAACGGCAACCAGGACGGCATCGCCGATGTCATGACCGAAGGTGTCATTGATGTCCTTAAAGCCATCGAGATCGAGCATCAGCAAGGTGCCGCGCCGATCCTGTTCGCGTTCGCCGTCGAGGATCGCGCGCAGTTGCGTCTGCAGCCGCGAGCGATTGCAGAGCCCGGTCAGCGTATCGTGTTCCGCCAGGAAGCGGATGCGTCCTTCGCGTTTCACTTCCGTTGAGATGTCGGCGCAGACGCCTCGAAAGCCAAGAAAGCCGCCGGATTGATCCAGAACCGGATTGCCCGAGATCTTGAGAAACTGCGTCCCGTCGTCGTTCGGCAACACCATATCTCGGAATGTGGCGCGTCGAGCGATCGTCTCCTTTAGAATATGTTCTGTGTCTTCCTGTATGGAGCCCGCCAGGATACGCGTCATCGGCTGGCTTACATAAGTGGACGCGGCCTGGCCGGAAAATGTCTGAATCTCCTCAGAGACGAAGGTCAGGTTGAGATCGGCGTCCGTCTCCCAGAGCCAGTCGGAGGCGATTTCGGCAAAATCCTGAAAGCGGCTGCGATCAATTCGCGCTTCTTTCTCCGCCCGACGGGCAACGCGGGCTTCGATCACCAGCATCGTCACGAACATGGCGCCGATCGCCACAATGCCCACGAGCAGGTAGTAGTTGATTTTGATCAACTTGGAGGCGTTGGCGAGATCACGATTTTGCAGCTCAAGCCGGATATGGGTGAGATTGACCATCAGCCGCTGGAGATCGGTGAGCCAGGGTGATAGCACGGTCTTGATCTCGGCAAACGTTTCCAGATCGCCGCGAAGATCGTCTCGGCCCTGCATGAGCGCTCTGATGGCATTGAGCGCCGCCATGAAGTCTTCGCGCAGGTCCAGCTTGCCCGGAAGCGCCTGCACGACGGGACTGCGTTCGTCGAGATTGAGGAGGGCGGCAGTGCTGGCGAGGGTGGCGAGCCGCTTTCGCACCATCGGCATGTCGACGTTCTCGCTGCCGGCCACATGCTCGCTCAGTGTCAGGAGGAACTGATGGCTGCGCGTTTCGGTCTGCTGGGTCGTCCAATTGTCGACGCGCGCGTAGCGCACAAGATCGTCTGCCTTGCCGTCAACAGCTTTCAGCATCAGCCAGACCAGCGCCACACCCAGCAGAAGTGCGATCGCCAGCAAGGCGTGAAAGGTATAGCGAACAGGTTTGAGGTTCAAAACCGAAGCCCCGCCAGGCGCCCCTATGGCGCACCGACCAGAGCTTAAGGATTCTTCGTTAACATTCGCCTAACGCGCGTGAAGGCGTGCAAACAGCCCGTACCGTTCAAGTTTCTTTGCGGCGTATGGACGCCTGTTCATTGGTTAGGCATCCTGCCGCCGGCAGGTTAGATGTCGAGATTGACCACCTTGAGCGCATTGTCCTGGATGAACTCGCGCCTGGGATCGACGACATCGCCCATGAGGGTCGAGAAGATCTCGTCCGCCTCGTCGACATGATCGATCGACACCTGATAGAGGCTGCGGACTTCCGGGTCGAGGGTGGTTTCCCAGAGCTGTTCCGGGTTCATCTCGCCCAGACCTTTGTAGCGCTGGATCGAGATGCCGCGCCGGCCGGCGGTCATCAGCGCTTCGAACAGGGCAAGCGGGCCGGCGACTTCGGTCTCGGACGTCTTGCGCTTGAAGGTCGCAGGCGCGCCGAAGACCGATTTCAGGTCATCGACGAGCGTTTGCAGGCGCCGCGCCTCCGGTGAGCGCGCAACGCGGCTATCCAGACGATGACGATCCCGCCGTTCACCGCGTTTGCGGATGAAAACCGGTATGCCGTCTTCGTTGATGCTGCCTTCCCAGCGATTGCCGCTCTGCTGGCCCAATCTCTTGACGATGGCATCGATGACGGGCTGCTTCTCGGCATCGTCGGCGAGCGCATTTTCGGCAAAGGCGCTCGAAAAAGCGGCCGCCTCGATCAGCTCGGCCGGCAGACGTCGCTCCAGCGAACGGATCAGGCCGGCGGTTTGGCGCGTCTTTTCGACGATCTCGGCAAGCTCCTCGCCCTCATGGGTGTGCCCGTCTGCCGTCGTGAGGCTGGCGTCTTCGAGGCCGGTGCCGATCAGATGGGCTTCGAGATCGGCGTCGTCTTTTAGGTAACGCTCGCTATTGCCGCGCTTCACCCGATAAAGGGGAGGCTGGGCGATGTAGAGATGGCCGGCTTCGACGATCTCCGGCATCTGCCGGTAGAAGAAGGTGAGCAGCAGCGTGCGGATATGGGAACCGTCGACGTCGGCGTCGGTCATGATGATGATGCGGTGGTAGCGGAGCTTCGAGATGTCGAAATCGTCCCGGATACCGGTACCCATCGCGGTGATCAGCGTGCCGATCTCATTGGAGCCGAGGATCTTGTCGAGGCGGGCGCGCTCGACGTTCAGGATCTTGCCGCGAAGCGGCAGAATTGCCTGATATTTACGGTTCCGGCCCTGTTTGGCCGAGCCGCCGGCGCTGTCGCCCTCGACCAGGAAGAGTTCGGCTTTCGAGGGATCGCGCTCCTGGCAGTCCGCGAGCTTGCCGGGCAGATTGGCGACGTCGAGCACGCCCTTTCGACGGGTGAGCTCGCGCGCCTTCCTGGCCGCTTCGCGCGCGGCGGCCGCATCGACCACCTTGGCGACGATGGTCTTGGCGATCGCCGGGTTTTCCTCAAGCCAGCGGTTCAGGGCCTCGGTGATCAGGCTGGAGACGACGGGCTGGACTTCGGAGCTGACCAGCTTGTCCTTGGTCTGGGAGGAGAATTTCGGGTCCGGCATCTTGACCGAGAGCACGCAGGTCAGGCCTTCACGCGCATCCTCGCCTGAAAGGGCGACTTTCTCCTTCTTCATCGCTCCGCTTTCCTGGGCATAGCCCTGGATGCAGCGCGTCAAGGCTGTTCTGAGACCGGCGAGATGGGTGCCGCCGTCCCGCTGCGGGATATTGTTGGTGAAGCAGAGGCAGTTCTCGTGATAGCCGTCGTTCCACTCCATGGCGGCGGAAACATGCAGGCCGTCGCGCTCGCCGGTGATGGCGATCGGCGGGGAGTGCAGGGCGGTTCGGGCGCGATCCAGATAGGTGACGAAGGCTTCGAGGCCGCCCTCATAGTTCATGACGACGTCTTCGGGCTCATCGACGCGGTCGTCGCGCAGCACGATCTTGACGCCGGCGTTCAGGAAGGCGAGTTCGCGCAGGCGATGTTCGAGGGTCGCGTAGTTGAAGTCGGTCTTGGTGAACGTCTTGTCGGAGGGGAGGAAGGTGATTTCGGTGCCGCTCTTGTCGTCCGGCGCTTCGCCGATTCGCTTCAGGGGACCGGCCGGCTCGCCGCCATCCTCGAAGCGCATCATATGCTCCTGGCCGTTTCGCCAGATGCGCAGCTCCAGCCACTCGGAAAGCGCGTTGACGACGGAAACGCCGACGCCATGCAGGCCGCCCGAGACCTTGTAGGAATTCTGATTGAACTTACCGCCGGCATGCAGGCGGGTCATGATCACCTCGGCGGCCGATACGCCTTCGCCGCCATGGATGTCGGTCGGAATGCCGCGGCCATTGTCGCGCACCGTCACCGAACCGTCGGCGTTCAGGATGACGTCGACCTGATCGCAATAGCCGGCGAGCGCTTCGTCGATGGCGTTGTCGACCACCTCGAACACCATGTGATGCAGGCCGGAGCCGTCATCGGTGTCGCCGATATACATGCCGGGTCGGAGGCGTACGGCTTCCAGACCTTCCAGAACCTGAATGGAACTGCTGTCGTAAGCTTCGTTATCGGAGGGATTGGACATGGCGGGGCTAGTTGACATCGTAAGGCTGCAGCTCTGATGAGTTGACGGTAAAGTGTTGAGCACGTTGGCCGAAGGGCTGGAAGACCGAGGCGTCGGTCCCGGTCAGCCAGGCCTGGGTGCCGAGTGAAACCAATTCGTCGAAGAGATCGTTGCGTCTTGTCGCGTCGAGATGGGCGGCAACCTCGTCCAGGAGGAGGATAGGCAGCTTCTGGCCGAGGCCGGCGCGTCTGCGCGCTTCGGCGAGGCAGATGCTGATCAGGAGCGCCTTTTGCTGGCCGGTCGAGCCCTCGCCTGCCGGAATGCCGCTCCTGGCGTCGTGGACCACCAGGTCGCTTCGATGCGGTCCGACCGCTGTCGTGCCGGTTTCGGCGTCTTTGGCGCGGCAGGCTTTCAGCCGCTCCGCCAGCTTCTGCTCGGCATCGAGAGCGGAAAGTTCGGATAGCCAGGTCTCGACCGTGCCATCCAGCGCCAGGGTCGGGCGAGGAAAGGGGCCGGGATCGGTGTCGAGCACCTCGGATAGCGCCTTCACGGTCTGACGCCTGGCCGCCGCGATCGCCACCGCCGACGCGGCGGCGCGGGTTTCCAAGGCGTCGAGCCAGGCTGGATCGGTGCGCCCCGCGCGCAGCAGGCGGCCGCGTTCGCTGATCGCCTTGCTGTAGCTGCTGACCCGGCCGACGTGGGAACTGTCATTGGCGAGCACCAGCCGGTCGAGAAAGCGCCGCCGATCGCTGCTGCCTTCCTGGAAAAGCCTGTCCATCGAGGGGGTTAGCCAGAGGACCGCGACCAGATCGCCGAGGGCGGCCTGGTTCGGGGCGGGCTGGCCGTCGATCCTGACGACGCGCCGCTCGCTGCCGTGTCCGGTGCTGCCGGTACGGCCCGTTCCGATGTCGCTGGTCAGCCCGTCGAAGGCGACGCGTGCGGCAATCGACCAGGGGCCGGCGCCGCGCCGGTCGAGATCGGTGGTTTTCGCACGGCGCAGGCCGCGACCGGGCGCCAGGAGCGAGACGGCTTCGAGAAGGTTGGTCTTGCCAACGCCGTTGGCGCCGGTCAGCACCACCGGGCGCGCGTCGGTCTCGACGCGAAGGGCGGGGTAGGAGCGGAAGTCTTTCAGGATGAGCCGGCTCACCGCCGGAGAACGGATCATGCCGCCCGGTGCCTGAATCTCTTGGTCTTGGATGCGATCGAGCGTCAGGATCATCAAACGCGCATGGGCATCAGCACGTAGAGCGTACTGCTGTCCTTGGGATCACGCACAAGGGTGGGGGCGCCGGCATCCGCCAAAGCGAGCTCGATTTCCTTGCCTTCGATCTGTCCGGTAATATCCAGGATATAGCGAGCGTTGAAGCCGATTTCCATGCCGTCGCTCTTATAATCCGCGTCGACCTCTTCAACACCGCGGCCGGCGTCCGGACTGATCGCGGTGAGCGTCAGCTTGCCCTCGGAAAGGGCGAGCTTGATCGCGCGCGACTTGTCGGTCGAGATGGTGGCGATGCGGTCGACAGCTTCGGCGAGTTCCGCAGTCGGCATCACCATGAGCTTGTCGTTGTCGCCCGGAATGACCCGCTCATAGTCGGGGAAGGTGCCGTCGATCAGGCGCGAGCGCAGGACGGCGGAGCCGACCTTGAAGCGGATGCGCGCATGGGAGAGGGCCACCTCGACCAGCGTTGCCGGATCGAGCTCGTCGATCAGCTTTCGAAGCTCGTTCACGGTCTTCTTCGGCACGATCACGCCTGGCATGCCGGCAGCGCCTTCGGGAAGCGCCACCTCGACCCTGGCCAGGCGGTGACCGTCCGTGGCGACACTGCGCAGGCAGCTCGCAGCACCGTCCTCGGTCGCATGCACGAAGATGCCGTTCAGGTAATAGCGGGTTTCCTCGGTGGAGATCGCAAAGCGCGTGCGGTCGATCAGCTTGATCAGATCGCCAACCGGCAAGGAGAAACTGTGATCCAGACCCTCATCGGTCATCGCCGGGAAATCGGCGGCGGGAAGGCAAGGGAGATCGAAGGCGGTGCGACCGGAGCGAAGGCTGAGCTCGGCACCTTGTTCGCTGCGCTCCAGCTCGATCTGGCTGCCTTCCGGTAGCTTCCTGACCACGTCGTAGAGGGTGTGGGCCGGCGCTGTCGTGGCGCCCGGCTGAAGAACTTCGGCTTCGGTCGCTTCGACCACGGACAGGTCCATGTCGGTCGCGGTCAGGCTGATGCCTTCAGCGCCCGCTTCGAGCTTCACATTGGAGAGAATGGGGATGGTGGTGCGTCGCTCAACGACACTCTGCACATGGGCAAGAGACTTCAAAAGAGCCGCACGCTCAAAGGCCAACTTCATAATCGCGCCATCTGATCCAAAGGGTGATGTAACCGATTGTCATCGGCCGGCGCGGACGGCAAAACGCATCTTGGACACGAGCAGAATCCCGCCGGGAGCGGACAATATCACCAATTCAGAAAAAAAACAGTAGTAATGGCAGATAAGCGATTATTTTTTGGCGTTTTTTGCCTTTTGCATAGGAATGCCGATCACCAAAAGCTTGAAAAAGGCTGCATTTGCCAAAAAACCCCGCCTTTTCAAGCTGCTACCTGTAAATCTTCGCTCAATATCTCAACACATGCGCCGACACCGCCAGACCTGCGGCCGCGACAGCGTAAACGCCACGGCGCGCCGCCGTCAGCCGTGGAGCTGGCGGCGGAGATGTTCGATGTCTTCGCTCATGACGCTATCTGCGGCGCGCAGCTCCTCGATCTTCTTGATCGCATGCATCACCGTCGTGTGATCGCGACCGCCGAACCGCCGTCCGATCTCGGGAAGGGAGCGGGGCGTGAGCTGCTTGGCGAGATACATCGCCACCTGCCTTGGCCTCGCGACCACGCGGGCACGGCGCGCCGAGTGCATGTCCGAAAGCTTGATGCTGTAATGTTCGGCGACGCGCTTTTGGATTTCCTCGATGGTGATCCGGCGTTCATGGGCGCGCAGCAGATCCTGCAGCACTTCCTGGGCCATTTCGAGGGTGATGGCGCGGCCGACCAAGGTGGCCTGGGCGACGATGCGGTTGAGAGCGCCCTCCAGTTCCCGGATGTTCGAGGTGATGCGATGCGCCAGGAACTCGAGCACGCGATCAGGCACTTTGACCTGCGCCGCCAATACCTCAGCTTTTTGCTGTAGAATTCCGAGTCGCAATTCATAAGTCGAGGGGTGAATATCGACCACCAGGCCCCAGCCGAGGCGGGAGCGGATGCGCTCTTCAAGGCCGGAGAGCTCGGAGGGGCTGCGATCCGACGAGATCACGATCTGCGAGCCGCGGTCGATCAGCGTGTTGAAGGTATGGAAGAACTCTTCCTGCGTGCTGTCCTTGCCGCCGATGAACTGCACGTCGTCGACCATTAGAACATCGACGGAGCGAAACAGCTCCTTGAAGCGCATCGTATCCTTGAAGCGCAGCGCCTTGATGAACTGGTACATGAACTTTTCGGCGGAGAGGTAGACCACCTTGCGCGAGGGATCCTGCCGTTGGATCTCCCAGGCGATGGCGTTCATCAGATGGGTCTTGCCGAGCCCGACGCCGCCATAGATGAAGAGGGGATTGAAGGGGAGCTGATTGAGCTCCGCCACCCGTTTGGCCGCCGCGAAGGCGAGTTCGTTGGGCTTGCCGACGACGAAGTTATCGAAGGTGCAGCGCGGATCGAGCGGGGCTGAGACATCGGCGCTGGGACCGATCTCCGCGACCGGCGGTTTGGCCTCGGGCTGGCCGATCGAAACCGTAGCCGGCCTCGGCGTCACCATTGCGTCGCTCGCCTTGTTCACCTGGGCAGGCGCCGCGGCGACGGTAAGAGCGATGCCATCGATCAGCGGATTGGCACGCCGCCACAGAACTTTTATGCGGTCGGCATAGTGGGAAGCGATCCAGTCTCGAAGAAAGCGCGTAGGAACACTTAAGCGAACGCGGTCGCCTTCGAGGCCGCCAAGCGACAGGGATGCGAGCCACGTCTGATAAGCCGTGTCGCCATATTCGGCGCGCAACTGGCTCTTGACCATGGACCATTGCTGATCCAGCCCGGCGGTGGCGCTTTTGGGGCGGGCATTCATCGTCTATTCGGCGCTACAGCCATGGCATTATCAGCCCAAGGTTAGGTGTCGTTGACTGTAAAAAGCGATATCTAGCCTTTCCGTTCGATTCAAAACCCGAAGTTGACCGACAAGCGAACTTGCAGCCATAGGACACGCTTCGAGCCCGACGGAAACTGTCATTCAACTGTTACAATACGGTAATTGCGCGCCAAACCGCTGACAAGGTGACCGAAAGGAGAACAGTGGCTATCGCGCAAAAGTTGTATCAAAAAAATGAGGCAATAGGCCAGGTTTTGGCTATAAATTTTCTCGACTAAGGCAGAAAAAAAGCCCCGCACAGATCAGCGAGGCCTCTTCTCCGGACATCTTTTGGTAGAAATCACAGGCGATCAGGCTTGGGCGCCATCACCTGCGGAAAGCTGGTTCACGCGACGCGTGAGGCGAGAGATTCGCCTGGATGCCGTGTTGAGCTTGAGAACGCCCTTCCTGACGCCTCGCCTGATCTCAGGCTCGGCGACGCGCAGCGCGTCCTTGGCGGCTTCGGCGTCGCCACCGGCAACCGCCAACTCGACCTTCTTGATGAAACCTCTGATCCGGCTGGTGCGCGCGCGATTGACGAGCGTGCGCTTTTCGGTCTGCCGGATGCGTTTCTTGGCTGAACGATGATGAGCCATAGAGTTCTTTGAACCTCGATTACGAAATCATGCAACAGGTCATATACTGAGCCCGCCGCCATGCGTCAACACGGCGGTGCGCCTGATGTTTTCGGGGTCTTGCCCCGACGCGGCGGACCGTCTCTCAGCGCTGGCTGAAGTTGGGTGTGCGTTTTTCCATGAAGGCCTGCATTCCCTCCTTGCGATCCTCGGTTGCGAAGGTCGCGTAGAACAGGCGGCGCTCGGCGCGCACGCCCTCGCTGAGGGAGGTTTCATAGGCGATGTTCACGGCGTCCTTGGCCATGGCGACGATCGGCTGAGACTTCTCCGCGATGGTATTCGCAAGCTTGATCGCCTCGTCCAGAAGGTTGCCGACCGGCACGACGCGGGCCACAAGATTGGCGCGCTCGGCTGCCTCGGCGTCCATCATATGGCCGGTCAGCACCATCTCCATCGCCTTCGACTTGCCGATCGCGCGGGTCAGTCGCTGGGTGCCGCCGGCACCCGGGATGGTGCCGATATTGATCTCGGGCTGGCCGAATTTGGCGTTATCGGCGGCAATGATGATGTCGCACATCATGGCGAGCTCGCAGCCGCCGCCTAGCGCATGGCCGGCAACCGCAGCGATCAGCGGCTTTCTGGTTTCGGCGATGCGCTGCCAGGGCCGGATGAAGTCCGTCTGCTGCGCGTCCATGAAGTCACGCTGCTCCATTTCCGCGATGTCGGCGCCGGCGGCGAACACCCGGTCCGAGCCTGTCAACACGATCGCGGCGATGTCGGGACTGGCGTCGAACGCCGAAAGTGCGTCGTTGAGTTCATCGATGACCTGCTCGTTCAGAGCATTCACCTTAGGTCGGTTCAGGGTGATCACCCCGACCGGATCGCGGCTGTCGACCAAAAGGGTCTCGTAAGCCATGGTTCTCTCCCCCTGCTCGGCGTCCGGATTTGTTGACGTCCCCCGACGGCCACCAAATCGGAGCCGGAATAAACACCAAGAGCGCCCCCCGCGTCTAGTGGCGTGGCCACCTCATTGACGGTAGCGGCCTCCGAAGGTGGCGTGGCCACCGCATTGACGGCAGCGACCTTCGAAGAATGTGTCCGGGTTTTGAAGGGTATGCGATTTTTTGTCGGGGAGGGTAGTGTGCCGTGTGCGTCGGACGCTGCCGGCTTCTCACCACCAATGGCGTTCTCCCCTGGTCAAACCTGGCGGCATACCGTCACTACTGGCAGAGGCGGACGAAACCAAATGACGTGGCCATGCCACACCACTAGCGTTGGCAGCGTTCGCAGTAGAAGGTGGTGCGGTTCGCCTGGACCGATGACTTGATCGGGCTTTGGCAGGCAGGGCAGGGCTGGTCGGCGCGGCCATAGACGTCGAACTGGTGCTGGAAATAGCCGAGTTCGCCGTCGGTCTGGACATAGTCCCGGAGCGATGAGCCGCCGGCTTCGATGGCGGCCCGGAGCACGCTCTTGATCGTCGTGGCGAGACGCTTGCAGTCGGCGGGCTTCAGCGTCTCGGCGGCGCGAAAGGGCGACAGCTTGGCTCGGAACAGACTTTCACACGCATAGATATTGCCGACGCCGACCACGAATTTCTGGTTCATGATCGCCGTTTTGACGGGGCTCGCGCGCCCTTGCAGCACGCGCCTCAACGCTTTGCCATCAAACGCCTCGTCGAGCGGCTCGAGGCCGAGGTCAGCGAGCCGCGGATGGCTTTCGAGTTTGTCGTTCGCGACCAGATCGAGCATCCCGAAACGTCTCGGATCGACGTAGCGAAGCGTGGTGCCGTCATCGAAGTCGAAGGTGAGATGCTCGTGCGGTCCTGCCGCTTCGCCGTCGAATACGAGCCTGCCGGACATGCCGAGATGCAGGAGGAGACGGTGATCGTTGTCCAGGCTGATCAGGATGTATTTGGCGCGGCGCGCAAAGCTCAGAACCCGGCAGCCGGTCAACCTTTCGGGCAAGGCGGGCGGCAGGGGAAAGCGAAGATCGGCCCGATGCTGAGCGACGCCTTTGATGGTGCGGCCGGTCAGCCGCGCCTCCAGTCCGCGCATCGCTGTCTCGACCTCCGGAAGTTCCGGCATCGCCTCATGCCTTTCTCATTCGTTCCCATGCGACATGCGCGGCGCTTGTCGCACGACAACGGCTTTCGTACAACATCGACCATTGGGCTCGCCCATCGGGCCCCAAAGGCAAAGATCGATGACCGACACGCGAAAAGCCAGCTCTGCAGTAAGCCCATCGGCCAGCGAGGTTCGTGACCGTCTCGCCAACTCGTTTGGCTTTCAGGACGTGCGCGCCGAGGACAAGGCGGCGATGGTCGGCGATCTCTTTGCCCGCGTCGCCGATCGCTACGATTTGATGAACGATCTGATGAGCGGCGGCCTCCATCGTTTGTGGAAGTCGTCGATGGTCGACGTCCTGGCGCCGCGCCCGGGCCTACGCCTGGTCGATGTCGCGGGCGGGACCGGCGATATCGCCTTTCGTGTTCTCGATCGATTGAAAGGCCGGGATAGTGGGAACGCCATTCAGGGTGGCGCGCCCGC
The DNA here is from genome assembly GCA_039197065.1 of Pseudomonadota bacterium. Classification (GTDB taxonomy): domain Bacteria; phylum Pseudomonadota; class Alphaproteobacteria; order Geminicoccales; family Geminicoccaceae; genus JANQPX01. Next base: position 187,548 of record JBCCUL010000002.1, read on the forward strand.
CGTGCGGGATGATGCGCTCGCTACGATCACGGTGGCCGACATCAATCCCTCGATGCTCGGCGTCGGCCGGGACAGGGCGATCGACCGGAACCTTCTCAGTGGCATCGACTGGATTGCCGCCGATGCCGAATGCCTGCCACTGCCGAGCGCGAGCGTGGATGCCTACACCATCGCGTTCGGCATTCGCAACGTCACCCATATCGACAACGCCCTTGCCGAAGCCTGCCGGGTGCTGAAGCCGGGCGGCCGGTTCCTTTGCCTCGAATTTTCCGCCCTCAAATGGCAGGAGCTGCAGCCGCTCTACGACGCCTATTCGTTCAGGGTCGTGCCGTGGATCGGCGAGCGCGTCGCCGATGACCGCGAAGCGTACCAGTATCTGGTGGAGAGCATCCGCCGCTTTCCCGATCAGGAGACCTTCAGCGCCATGATCGAGGCGGCCGGGTTTTCGCGCGTTCGCTGCCGCAATATGACCGGCGGTGTCGCCGCCCTGCATACCGCCTGGCGCATCTAGTGGGTGGTGTGACCACATCATTGGCGCCGAACGGCTTTGAAGAACGCGCCTGGATGTTTACTGGTATGCGGTCCTTTGTCGGAAGATTTCTGAGCGTCGGTCTTTCTGGTCACGCCGTTAGCTTGGCGAAGCCGTTCTGATGTGGCGATCCTGTCGTCATCTCCTTCGATTGCTCGAGATCGTTCGTTGCCTCGCCCGGCACAACGCGCTGTTCTTCGTCGATCTCCTGCCTTTACCCGGCTTCGTCCTTTGGTTTTGTCGTCGGCTATCGAACCGAAAGGCGCCGGGGCGTCAGGGGCAGAGGCTGGCGCGGGCGCTACAGGAACTCGGGCCGAGCTTCATCAAATTCGGTCAGAGCCTCGCGACGCGCGCCGATCTCTTCGGCGAGCGCTTCGCCGCCGACCTCGCCGAATTGCAGGATCGCCTGCCGCCCTTTGACGGCAAGATCGCCCGCGACCTGATCGAGAGCGAGCTGGACGCGCCGCTCAAGGACCTATTCGAGCAGTTCGACGACCAGCCGATCGCCGCCGCCTCGATCGCCCAGGTGCATTTCGCCACCACCACCGAGGGCGAGGAGGTCGCCGTGAAGGTGCTGCGTCCCGGCATCGAACGGCAGATGGCCGCCGATCTCGACCTGTTCGCCTGGATTGCGGGCCTGGTCGAATGGCTGCAGCCCGGCATGCGGCGCCTGAAACCCAGCGCCGCCGTCGAGACCTTCGCCGTGTCCACGCGAACCGAGATGGATCTCCGCCTGGAGGCGGCGGCTGCCGCCGAGCTTGGCGAGAACTGTGCCGACGACCCCGGATTTCGCGTGCCGCGCATCGACTGGCGCCGAACCGGGCGGCGCGTCCTGACGCTCGAGCGCGTCGAGGGGCTCGCCTCCGATGATCGGGAAGGGATGATCGATGCCGGATTCGATCCGGACCTGATCCTGATGCGCGCAGCCGAGATCCTTTTCAAGCAGGTCTTCCGTGACGGTTTTTTCCATGCCGACATGCATCCCGGCAACATGTTCATCGACGACAAGGGCGAGATGGTGCCGGTTGATTTCGGCATTATGGGACGGCTGGATGCTGCGACCAGACGCTTTCTCGGCGAGATGCTGCTCGGCTTCCTCACCGCCGACTACAAGCGGGTCGCCGACGTGCATTTCAATGCGGGCTACGTACCGGCGGGGCAGGATCGGGCCGCCTTCATGCAGGCCTGCCGATCGATCGCCGAGCCGATCAGGGATCGACCGTTGAATGAGATCTCTGTAGGCCGCCTTCTCGGTCAGCTGTTCGAGGTCACCGAAACCTTCTCCATGGAAACCCAGCCGCAGCTTCTTCTGCTGCAAAAGACCATGGTCGTCGCCGAAGGTGTTGGCCGCAGGCTGAACCCGGACGTCAATATGTGGGAACTCGCCCAGCCGCTGATCGAAAGCTGGATGATCGACAATCTCGGTCCGAAGGCGCAGATACAGACGGTGATCGACGATGGCATCGAGACGTTGAGGCGTCTGCCGCAGCTGATCGAACGCGCCGAACACGCTCTCGATTCCGCACTCGACGATGGTGTGAAGCTCGATGCCGGCGCCTGGCGCGATCACCAGAACAACCTTGCGCCGATCGGCTGGGCGGTGCTCCTCGTTACGGCCGGCATGATCATCGGCGCGCTGATTGATTGAAGTCTGGGCGTTAGGCTCGTCGATCTCGCTGTTTTTTTCTCGTTCGATGGATAATCCGATATCTCGCATCGTTGCTCGAACAGGCTGAGAAGAACAACGATCGGGTCATGCCCTGAGTTTCGTTTCCGATTGCCGAGATCTCGGTAACGCTGGATGGTGTTTCGACGGACATGCCGGTCGGCTCCTGGCGATTTTCAACGCCATGCCTATCTGTCAACCTATATCGATTGATGAAACCTTCGTCTGAACGAGAGGTTATGGCGCGTTGTCCAGTCGTGTCCTGTTGATCATCGCCGGCGGCATTGCCGCCTATAAGAGCCTGGAAGTGATCCGGCGCCTGCAGGATTACGGTATTGCGGTTCGGTGCATTCTGACCGAAGCCGGTTCGGCTTTCGTGACGCCGCTTTCCGTCGCCAGCCTCTCGGGCGACAAAGTATTCACCGACCTGTTCTCGCTGACCGACGAAGCGGAGATGGGGCATATCCAGCTGTCCCGCGACGCCGATCTGGTCGTGGTCGCCCCGGCGACGGCCGATCTGATCGGCAAGATGGCCTGTGGGTTGGCGGATGATCTCGCCTCGACGGCCCTGATGGCGACCGACAAGCCCGTGCTGATCGCACCCGCCATGAACCCTGAGATGTGGCAGCACCCTGCGACCAGGCGGAACATCCGTCAGCTCAGGGACGACGGGATCCACCTTGTGGGGCCGAACCAGGGCGATATGGCCTGCGGTGAGACCGGATTTGGCCGGATGGCTGAGCCGGATGAAATCGTCGAGGCGGTCAGGCAGCTCTTGAAGTCACCGGAACGCCGGCTGAAAGGCCTGCGCGCTTTGGTGACCAGCGGGCCCACGGCCGAAGCGATCGATCCCGTGCGTTTTCTCACCAATCACTCATCCGGAAAGCAGGGTCATGCGGTCGCTGCGGCCCTGCGGCAGGCGGGTGCTGAGGTGACCCTTGTGACCGGCCCGGTTGCCGAACCCGCACCGAGCGATGTCAACATCGTCAACGTCATGTCGGCGATTGAGATGCTGGAGGCTTGCCAGGAAACGCTTCCGGTCGACATCGCGATCTGCGTCGCGGCAGTGTCCGATTGGCGGCCTGCCGATCGTCGGGGACAGAAAATCAAGAAGCAGAACGACTCGCCGCCGCCCGTGATCGACCTCGTCGAAAACCCGGATATCCTGAAAACACTCTCCCGCCCTGGAAAGAACCGCCCCGCTTTGGTGATCGGTTTCGCTGCGGAAACCGAAAACGTCGAACGGAACGCCCAGCGAAAACTAGCGACCAAGGGTTGCGATTGGATCGTTGCAAACAACGTTTCGGCGGAACAAAACACCTTCGGCAGTGTTGATAATACCGTGCAGCTCTTCCAAGGCGAAGAGACGTCCGAGGATTGGCCGAGGTTGACCAAGGTCGCCGTCGCGGAGCGACTGGTTCAGCGGATCGCCGAGCATTTCGATGAACGTCGGGATGCTGTTCCGAAGGCTTGATCATAAAGAATCAGGCGAGGAAAGACGACAGACCCCTGTCAATTTCAAAGACGCAACACATCTAAATTAGGATGACCTCAATTAGGAAAAACGAAATGCGGGATGGATTGCCATGCTAAGGCCTTCAAAGAAACTGGTTTTGGCTCTTGAGGCGGTCACTGACATAGCGTTTCATGGCGGCCCCGAACCTGTGCAGAGCCAGGATATCGCGCGACGTCTGATCTTACCGAGACGCTATCTCGAACAGGTGATGCAGCAGCTGGTGCGCGCTGGAATTTTGCGAGGTGTGCGTGGCCCTCGTGGCGGCTATCGTTTGGCGCGCGAACGCAATCGCGTCAGTGTCGGAGATGTCGTGCGTGTTGTGCGCGGGATCGAGGAGCAGCCGGCTCAAGAAGAATTCGGTTCGGCCTCCGAACTCGGTCGCAAGGTTGTCGGTCCGTTTTGGGCAAATACCGAGCATGAGCTGATGACCCGACTCGATCGGGTGACCATCGACGATCTGTGTAATCGCGCGACCGAACGAGGGGTGATCAGCGAAACCGCGCAGCGTGAAGTCGACTACGCGCTCTAGACAGCGGTTCGCGAAAACCGCCGGCTTGTGGTTATCGTCTCCTAATCGGCTGCGGAGTTATCCAAGCCTAATCTAGAGCTGCTTGTCGGGGTGTGTGTTAGGTGAAGCCTTTTTGGGCGTTCTGAAGAGGCTTCGCCGCAAGATTTCGCGATCTTTCGCTTCTGCTCATCGGCCCGGCACTGATACTGAAGGCAGCCACACTTCGCATCATTGGGGCAGGTTTCAGGCGTTGGATCGTATGTTGCCTCCTTGCTTCTTTCGATGGTCACTCCTTGCTGCGCAGTTTCTTTCATCGACCTGTTCAATCGTTCAAAGTCTCCAGGGTCGACGAGCTCATTCGATATGCAGCGCTGTTGAATTTGCAAGTTGGCGCCATCTTCGAAAAATCTTCAAATCGACGGTCGGTAAAGGTTACAGCCGAGCCCGCAGGGTTTCGGCGCGCGCCTCGACTTTCTCTGCCTCGCGGTGACGACGAAGCTCGCGGAGAACGATTGCGTAATTTTCGAGCGTGACGATCAGACCAGTGTTGCCGGGGCCGAAATTCTCTTCTTCGATCGCCAGAGCACGATCCAGCAGGTTCTTGGCCTCGATATAGGCGCCGCGGTCGAAATGCAGCAGGGCAAGATTATTGAGGCCGAGCGCCAGATCGGGATGGTCGGGCCCAAAAGCTGCTTCCTCGATAGCAAGTGCCTGCCGATAAAGCGGCTTCGCCTCATCGAAGCGTCGCTGACCTCGCAGCAACTCGGCGAAGTTATTCAATGTCAGCGCCAGGTCCGGATGCGACTCGCCCAGAACCATCTTTTGGATGAGCAAACTCTCCCGGTAGAGTTTCTCCGCCTGGGCCTCATTGCCGCGTTCGAATTGTGTGACCGCCAGATTGTTCAGACTCTGTGCGGTCGCCGGATGTTTAGGGCCAAGGCCCTGGCTCCTTATCTCGATGGCGCGTTGATGCAGCTCGAGCGCCTGATCGAGCTTACCTTGGGAACGATAGAGCTCAGCAAGGTTTGACAGCGTCGTTGCCAGCGAAGGATGGTGATCTTCCAGCGCCTTCTGTTCGATTTCGATGGCCTGCAGATAGAGTGACTCAGCCGCGGCGAAACGTCCCTCAGCATAATGCAATGTAGCAAGGTTGTTGCGAGTTTCCGCTGTTGCCGGATGATCCTCGCCATAGGATCTCTCACGAATAGCAAGCGCTTTTCGATAAAGCGCGCCGGCTTTGTCGAAGAGCCGTCGATGCGCATAGAGAACGCCCAGATTGTTCATGGACTGAGCGCTCTCCGGATGATCTTCGCCGAATCTCTTTTTTCGAATGTCGAGTGCACGGCGGTGCAGGCGCTCCGAGTCTTCGTAACGCCCGAGCATGCGATAGAGTTCAGCGAGGTTGTTGCAGCTTTCGGCCACATCGGGGTGATCGGGGCCGAGCACGGCTTCACGGATGGAAATGGCGTTCAGATAGACATCGACCGCATCGTAGTAGTTGCCATTTGCATGCAGAGCGTAGGCGAGGTTGTTGATGCTGGTGGCATGACGCGGGTCGCTCTGGTCAAACTCCGCGCTGAGCTCCAAGGCTTGGCGAAATAAAGCCTCGGCATCCTTGAAACGGCCCTCATCTGCAGCGCGAAGGCCATCTTTGCTCAAACCTTGCCACGTTTCTGCCATCGCCGTTGGCATGACGGGCGACAGGCAGCAGAGCAAGCACGTAAGGAAAAGAACGACGGGACTGAACGGAGCAGGCATGTGACGTCAGATCCTCTTGGCCTTGGTTAGCGGAACTTTCATCCAGCCTAGGTCAAGTTGGTTAACCAAACGTTAGCGTCGGTGCGAAATCCCCGCATATCGCAAGAAGACGATAGCGGCGCCTGTGGGCGAACGCTGATGTTTCAAATGTCGAAGATCTTCGTTTGGACGTTAACGGTTAATCAACCGATAGCGGATATCTTGACCGTGCGAGCGACGGCCAGGGATCGAAACAAGTGGTTCCGATTCGACGTCATTCAGGCTTAGTTCGTCAGGTTCAAGCTGTAATAGTTGCTTTTCTGCCAACACGTTGAATCAATTTACCCTATTGGGAGAAACGATTTTGCGTTTGTGGATAATTTTTGTTAAATGGACGACAACGCTATCAGGTCTGTGGAAATCTATCGAAGACTAACGAGCAAAACCAACGCTGCCGTCTTGGCGGCACTGTCTTGGCGCCTTGAAAAGTGAGTGGATCGAACGTGCTGACCGCTGTACGGAAGCAAGGGATATCATGCGACCTTCTGATCCCGGCCGTCGTAGCGCTTGAGGCCTTCATGGTCCTTCTTGCCGGCGTATTGAGTGCGGAGATGGCCACCGACGACATGATCACTCCCTTCGCCAGGGATGTTGTGTTTTTGGGGGCGCTTCTCGGCACGGTTTTGCTGATTGCCTGTCTGAAGAGTGCGGATGCTTATACGCCTAAGTCGCTGGCCATGCCCAGGCGTTGGCCTATTCGCGTCTTGTGCATCGGCGCCGGCGCTTGTCTGATAACCGGTTTCTTCTTGACGACGCTCAGCGTTGGCCCGCATTGGTCATGGGCGCTGATTTGGTCGCTTTACACGGTCCTCATGCTCGTTTTGAGCAGGATGGTCCTGGTGCCGTTCCTGAAATCATGGATGCCGTCCGAAGGGTTTCACCGGCTGGTCGCAGTGGTGGGCACCGAAAACGAGATTGACCACGATCTTGACAGTCTTGATCGCGATCTTTCGGAGCGCTTCGATCGAAACTGCACATGTCGGATCTACGCCCGGCCTGAAGACATTCAGAGTCCCGAGGGTGAACAGTGGATCGCGCAGCTTCATGCCGACGGGGTCGAAGAGGTCGTCATACTGCCCTCGCTTCACGACAATCGAAAATGGATCCATGACGCTGTCCGGTCTCTGGAAATGTTCCCGGTTCGGGTGAGCTTGGCGATACCGAGACCCGCCCTTGATTCGAACCAGCCCGGATATGTGTATGCCGCGCTTATCGATCAGCCGCTGAGCGCCGCGGAACAAGCGGTGAAGCGTATGTTCGACGCATCGATTTCATTTCTGCTGCTGATCTTCCTTGCTCCCTTGATGCTGCTTACGGCAGCCTTGATCAAGCTGGAAAGTTCCGGTCCCATTTTTTTCAAGCAGCAGCGTTATGGGTTCGGCAAGAAGATCATCGATGTCTATAAATTCCGGTCGATGTATCACGAGATGAGCGATCAGATGGCGGATCGGCTGACAGAGCGTGACGATCCGCGGGTGACGCGCGTCGGCGCCTTCATCAGGCGGTTCAGCATCGATGAGCTGCCGCAGTTGATCAACGTTCTGCGCGGCGAAATGTCGATGGTCGGACCCCGTCCCAACCCATTGAATGCGAAGGCCGGTGGTGAGCTTTACGACCGCGTCGTCGACAACTTCTATACGCGCTATCGTGTTCTGCCAGGCATTACGGGCTGGGCTCAGATCAACGGTCTGCGCGGGAATACCGACACCAAGGAAAAACTGGTGCGCCGTGTCGAATATGACCTCTTCTATATCCGGCATTGGTCATTCTGGCTCGATCTGAAGATCGTTCTGCTGACACCGCTTGCCAGCCTCGAGGGCGAGAATGCCTTTTAGTTTCCTTCAGGTACGTCTTGGCCGCGCCAACCGCTTTGGCCACGCCAACCGCTCTGCGGGCCAGATGCCTTCGTTTCAACCCTGATTGCATTCGATCGCCATGACCATCTCGAGTTCGGCACTTCTTCTATTCGGCATGGCCTTTGCCTGCCTTTTCATCGCTGCCTTTCCCTTCGGTCCTTACCAAGTCACCCTGCTGATCGCCCGCAGGCTGGGGTTTGTCAGGCCATTGGGCGGGAATGAAGCGGCCTCAGCGGACGACCTGCGTTTTGCGATATGCCTTTGCGCCTATAATGAGGAAGCCGTCATTCGGCAGAAGATCGAGAACATGCTGGCGCTCAGAGAAGCTGCCGGCGAGCTCGATATTCTCATCTATGTCGATGCTGCGAGCGACCGTACGGCGGAGATCGTTGCGTCTTATGAGCCGAAGGTCAAACTGGTCGCTTCGAAGGAGCGTCACGGCAAGCCCTGGGGCATGAACAGGCTGGTCGGCTTGACCGATGCCGACATCGTCCTGTTCACCGATGCCAATGTGATGGTCGATGAGGCGGCGATCGCCAACCTTCGCCGCTATTTCGCCGATCCGGAGATCGGTTGCGTCACCAGCCATCTCCACTACACCAATCCCGACGACACGGCGACGTCGGAAGTGGGGTCCTTCTACTGGCGTTTGGATGAATGGACCAAAGGCTTGGAGACGGAGACGGGATCGGCGATGGGCGCTGACGGTTCCTTGTTCGCGATTCGCAGAAAGCTTCATCGACCGACGCCGGACCATCTGATCGATGATCTCTTCGTTTCGATGAGCACCCTTTGCATGGGATACCGGCTTATCCGCGGCGCCGATGTCAACGCCTACGAGTCGCACACCACGATTGCGCATGATGAGTTCAAGCGTAAAGTCCGGATCGCCTGCCAGTGCATGGGCGTTCATCGTGCTCTTTGGCCAGAGCTCAAAACCCTGTCCTTCTGGAACCTCTATAAATATGTCGGCCACCGCCTGATCCGCTGGGTCGGCGGCTATTTCCTTCTTGCCGCTGCAGTTCTCTTTTTCTGGGCATTTTGGTTGAGCCTTGGCTTCTGGATGACACTTGGCATAACCGCTGCCCTGTTCATCGCTTTGCTGTTGGGATGGTTCGCCAAGGTCAGGGTGGTTGAGCAGGTCAACAACATTCTCCTGGCCTTCGCCGGCAACACCTTGGGAGTCTGGCGCGCTTATTGGGGCAAACCTGTCGTGACCTGGGATCTTGCCGGATCGGCCAGGAACGACATGCCAAGTGACCAACCGAGCCGCTGACATGCAGGGTGTGCGATGAAAGTTGCGATTATCGATCCCTGGTGTTTCACGCCACCTTACAATCACGAATTGTGCAAGGGGTTGGCGGCAATCGGCCATGAGGTGACACTGATCGGTCAGGATCAGGGTGACGGGATTGGCAGCGGGGATGGTCCATCGCCTGGCTTCGCGACCCTCGGTCTTTTTCAGGCGCCGGCCTCATGGCTGCCGCGCGTCCTGGGCCTGACGGTCAAAGGCTTTCGTCATGTTCAGGGGCTCCTAAGGACCCTTGCGGTCCTTCACCGATGGCAACCGGACATCATTCACGTTCAATGGGTGCCCTTACCGATTATCGATGCGCTTTTCTTGCCATTGATGCGACGCATCGCGCCCCTGGTTCTCACGGTTCACGATAGCAATCCCTATAATGGTGCAGGACCGCTGCTGCTGCGTCTTGGCACTATGCTGGCAAACCGTCGTTTCGACCGCTGGATCGTTCACAACGAGCTTTCAGAGCGTCATTTGACGGCGCGTGGTCTGCCCGCAGATCGCCTGCATCGCGTCGCCCACGGTCTGCTGAGCCCGCCGGTCGAGACATCGGTGAACAGACGCGAGCGGAACGATGATCGGGTCCGCTTTTTGCAGTTCGGCAAGCTGAAAGACTACAAGGGCGCCGATGTTCTGCTTGAGGCTCTTGGCCTGCTCAGCGCCGAGCAGCGCGAGCGATGCGCCGTGTCGATCGTCGGTCGTCCTTATTTGGCGACGCAGCCCTTGTTCGACCTGATCGCAAAACACCGTCTTCAGACCGTCGTCGAGCTGAGGCTGGATTTCGTGAGCGACGCGGAGATGGCAGATCTGTTTGACGATGCCGATGCCCTGGTTTTCCCTTATCGCGGCATCGATACCAGCGGCGTGCTCATGGCGGCGATCGCCCGGGGGATACCCGTGGTGGCGTCTGGAATCGGATGTTTCGTCGAGATGCTGGACGATGGCCGAGAGGGCAGGCTTGTTTCGCCGGATGATCCCTCAGCTCTCGCCGCAGCCCTGATCGATCTTATCGAGGATCCGGCCAAAATTGAGACGATGCGAGCCAATATGAAGGCGCTGCAGCAACGGATACCGAGCTGGCAATCCATTGCTCAGACGACCACGGATGTCTATGAGCTCGCGCAGGCTTCGCCAGCGACCAAACCGATCGGCTCCCACATATGACCGATCGGCAAGAAAATAGGCGTGGTGTCCATCAACGGTCACCTTACGCAGACAACAAATCCCTGCATTTTTTGCTCATCCCGCTTTCTTCGGTCTGAAGTTAGCTGAGAAAGGGAATAAGATGACCGAGCGTCTTGAAAAGACCGTGATCGTCACGGCTGCTGACAGCGGCTATTTCGATCTTCTGAACGGCATGATCCAGTCAGTTCGACGTTTCGAAGGCTGGAGCCATGTCGCGATCGTGGTGTTCGATGTCGGCTTCACGCCCGAGCACCGTGCGGCGCTGGAGCGGGATGGCGTGCGGCTGATCGAACCGGACTGGCATTTCGGCCTGTCTGACGAGACCGCGAAGAGCTATGAGCGTGCTGCTCTGGTTCGGTTCTTTATTCACGACTATCTGCCCGAATATGACTATTCGCTCTGGCTCGACCCGGATCTCTGGCTCCAGGACAGTGGCGTGCTCGACAGAATGCTGGAAGGCGCCGACAAAACCGGCGCCGCCATCGCCCATGAGAGTGATCGGCTCTATCGATTCCAGGGTTGGCTCTGGGCCTGGAATTTGAAGCATAAAATCGCCGGATCGGGGTTGAAGAACGGACTGATCCTCATGGCGCGGCCTTCCTACAATCTCGGGCTCTACGGTCTGAAGGCCGATGCGCCGCATCTGCCGATCTGGCGGGAACGTTTCAAGAGAGCACTGGAGCGCACCGGGCGCGTGACGCCCTATGAGCAGTTTGCGTTCAATGAAGTCATTCACGTCGACAAGATCCCGACCGTCGAACTTTCTTCAAGCGACAACTGGATTTGTGATCGTCGGCCACCGGTCTGGGATGCGGATGCCGGCTTATTCTGTCGGCCTGAAGCGCCTTATGCTCCCTTGTCCGTTCTGCATCTGGCTGGTCCCGCCAAGAGCCGCAGCTACGAGATCGAGCAAAAGGGCGGCGGGGTGAAGACCATGAACCTTCGCTATACCGGATCCGTAGACGATGATCGAGTTGATCAGGCTTCGCAGGCAGTCGGATCATCTATGGCCGACCTGCCCTCAGCGAGACTGGCGAGCTGACATGGTCAGGTTGGAGCCCGGCGGTCGAGCGCTCAGAATGAAGCGTCGGCCGGCCGGCAATGAGTGGCTCCGGCGTTAGCGAAGGTGTCGGGATCCACCCATGAGCGCGGGCAGATAGCAAAGGGCGCTGTCTGGCGCATCGTCGAAGTGATGGGGGCCGAGGTCTTCGCCTTTGGCGCCTTCATCATTTCGGCAAGGCTGCTGCTACCGGCTGAGGTCGGCATCGTGGCGCAGGCAGCGCTCTTCATCCTGACCGCGCAGCTGGTCCTGCATCAGGGACTGGGTGAGGCGCTGATCCAGTCGGACGAGACCGGTCCGGCTCATTTTTCCTCGGCTTTCTGGCTCAATCTTGCGATCGGCGCAACGGCATGCCTCTTGTTGATCGCGGCTGCCGATTTCATCGGATATCTCTTGAGCGAGCCGGATCTGCCGTCGGTCTTGAAGGCTCTGGCGCCGACTTTGATCCTTTTTGCGGCGAGCGGCATCTACCAAGCCAAGCTTCGGCGCGAGCTGCTGCTGCGCGGCTTTGCCTTCGCATCGATATCAGCATCGCTGGCGGGCGGTCTGGTCGCCGTGACGCTTGCCTGGTCTGGTTACGGTGTCTGGAGCCTGGTCGCTCAGCAATGGACCTACGCCGCTGTCAGTCTCGCTGTGTTCGCTCTCTTCAGCGGCTGGCTGCCGACTCCGGCCATCGAATGGGATCACGTCCGGCGCCTTGGAGCTTTCGGTGGCCTGGCGACGATCTCGGCCTTTCTGCAATTCGCCATGCGCCGCCTCGATCTCCTGATCCTTGGCGTCTTTCTGCCCTCGGCACAGGTTGGCTTCTTTTCAGTCGCCAATCGACTGATGCTGTCGGCGGGCATGCTCACTTATTACTCCATCCAGCAGATCGGCCTGCCGGTACTCTCGAGACTGGCGCACAATCCAAAGATGCATCTGGATGCGGTCAGCCGGACCCTACGCTTGGTGAGCCTCTTGTGTCTCCCGATCCTTGTCGGCCTGGCCCTTGTGGCCGACATCATGATCCCGCTCGCTTTGGGAGAGAAATGGCTGGGCAGTGTCAGACCGTTTCAAGCCTTGAGCGCCTTCGGCGTCTTTTTTGCCCTGTCCCTGATATCGGGGCAAATTCTTCTTTCCGCCGGACATGCCGTTCTTTTCGTCTGGCTGGCTGTCGTCAATGTCGTCATGTTTCTGACGGCTGTAACGCTGGCGGCGCCTTACGGGCTGATGGAAGCTGCCATCGCCGGTGGCATAGCGAATATGCTTGCAGTGCCGGTTTATGCGTTTGCGCTGAAGCGAACATTCGGGCTCGACCTGGTGAGCTGCGCCCTCGACCAATGGCCCATCTGGACGGCGACAGGCATGATGGTGACCGTCGTTCTTGTCTGGTCCCACCTTGTGAGTGGCGCGATCAGCCCATTCGTGGAGCTTCTCGGGCGTATCATCGCAGGCGGTGGAACGTTTATCGTTGTGATGTTGCTGCTATCTTATGAGGACGTTAAGGAAATCTGTGATAGTTTCGCGGAGATGTTGCACAGTTAGGGCAAATTTCGGCTAATGATCTATGATAACCTTCATTTGTCGGCCAGCCGACGCGCAGCCCCTGTTCAGCAGGCCAAGAAACGCTACGTTATCGTTACTCCCGGTCGCCACGAGGCGGCCCGGCCCTCTGGCTCTTTCACTTTGATGCCAACTGGCTTCCGGATATTGGTGCACGTATGACCGATCTGACCCATTCAAACTTTGGTGGAGGACCTGGAGCGCCATCACGCCCGTTTATCGGCCAGCTGCCTGGACGATCGCAGCCGGCTGCAGGCGTGACATCGCAGGAATTGCTGGACGGCCTGCTCAGGCGCAAGGGTTTTATCCTCCTGGCGATGATCGTGGGCGGTCTGATCGCCTATCAGGTCGCGAAGGCGCTGCCGCCCTGGTATACGGCGAGCGGTCTCCTGGTGGTCGATACGCAGAGGTCCAACATCCCAGAGCTTGAAACGCTGACGTCGAACAGAACCGTGGAACCATGGGGGGGACGCAGCGAAGCGCGGGTGCTGACATCGCAGCAGATGGTCGACCTGCTGGTGAAGGATATGGATCTGGTCCGGGATCCGGAGTTCAACGCGACACTCCGTCCGGCGGGGCTCAGCGCCTTGGCCGACGCCGCTTGGATTCCGGCGCCCGTTGGCCGCTGGCTGGCGCAGTTCAGCGAGCCGGCCGAGCCACGCTTCGATCGTGAGATCGAACGGGAGATCGTACGTGACATCGGCGAGTCGCTGAACGCGTTTAGCGAGGAGCGAAGCTACGCCATCGAGTTGGAGTTCAGCGGTCGCGATCCGGAAAAAAGCGCGCGTATCGTGAACACGCTGATGGACCTCTATATCGGGCGCCAGGTCGAGGAGAAGCGGGCGGCGACCCAGCAATCGAGCGAAGGTCTTAAGGCCAAGTTGGAGGAACTCAAGGACGAGCTCACCATCGCGCAAGCCAAGGTGCGCGAAGAAGAAGGCAATGCGAGCCTGCTCAATACGCCCGAAGGCACGATCGTTTCGCGTGATCTCGCTGATCTGGTCAGCCAGCGTCGTACGCTGCGCGCGCAGCGCGACCAGCTGGCTGCCGATCTCGGCCAGTTGGTGGGGGCGATTGCCGGGGGAGCGCTCACCGCGCTCGATGCGCGTCTGGTAACGCCGAGGCTTGAGGGCTTATGGCAGGATGAGGCGGCCATACGCCGGCGCCTGTCGGAAGCATCGATCGATCTTGGCGAGCGCCATCCCAGACGCATTGCGCTGCAGCAGGAACTGCAGAGCCTACAAGATCAGATCCAGGCCGAGGCCAATGGCATCGCGAAGAGTCTCGAGCAGCGCATCGCAAGTCTCGACAATCAGGATCGTCAGCTCCGCGTCCAGATCGAAGCAGGGCAGGGCAACGCGGCGGAGGTCGCAAAGGAACGAAGCCGTCTCGCTCAGCTTCAGGATGAAGTTGCCGTCAAGCAGGATCTGTACACGCGCTACCGCGGTTTCTACGAGCAGACCTTATCGACTCTCACCAATATCGACATGCGTGGGGCTGACGTACGGGTCGCCTCCGTGGCCGTGCCGCCGATAAAGCCTGCCAGTCCCGGCGCCGGACTCCTGACCGTGGTCGGGATGTTTGCAGGCTTTCTCCTCTCTGCCGGCTCGATTGTCGGGCGGCGCTATCTGAGCTCGGGCGTGGAGACGCTGGATCAGCTCTCGCAGATCACCGGTCTGCCCGGCATCGGCGCCATTCCCTCGGTGGCGAGCTGGATGAAGCCGAAGCAAAATCTTGCGAGCTATGTCGCCGATTACCCGAATAGCGGCATTACCGAGACCTTGCGCGGCATTCTGCTGCGCCTCAATCTGAGCGCCGTCGAGGATCCCAAGAAAGTCATTCTGGTAACCTCGTCCGAGCCCGCCGAAGGCAAGACCAGCTTTTGCATCGCGCTCGGGCGCACCGCAGCGCAGGATGGTCTTCGCTGTCTCGTGGTCGACTGCGACTTCAGGCGGCCGTCTTTTCCCGCCCAGACCCAGCTGCATCCCGATGCCAGCCTCAATGACTTCCTGAGCGGTTCGCTGGACTGGGGGCAGGATGCGGTGGTCAAGGATCCCGTATCGGGCATGGACATGCTGATGTCCAAAGCGACCCATTCCGAGATGCGCGAGTTCGTCTCCTCGACCAGGCTGCGCGTGTTGATCGCTGAAGCGCGCGAGCACTATGACCTGGTGATCGTCGACTCGCCGCCTGTGCTGCGCGTGCCTGACGCCATCAACCTCGCCGATACCAGCGACGCCATCGTCTTCCTGGCCGCCTGGCGGGTGACGCGCGCCAAGATGATCCAGGAAGCGCTAAAGCGCATCTCGGTCGCCGGCCGGCCGATCGCCGGTGTCGTGCTCTCCCGGGTGCGGGGCAGCGTCCCTGAAGAATATGTCTATGGCGGCTATCCCAGCCGCTGACGGTCTTACGGTCACGGGCGCTCTGATTTGCTTTGCCGGGACAGGCTGAGCTTGGTTTTTCCGATGACCCGTTCGTTCCTCGTTATGACAAGGCAAGGCGTAGGCGAACGCTATCGACGGTTGGCTCCGGAATGCCGCAGGCGAGGATCATCACAATTGACGTTGTTTCGGAAAGCGCCTCGCGCATCGATCCAAGTAAAGCGGTAAGCGACGTCCTGAAAGATTGGTGCAAATAAAAAGATCGTGCAGGGACATTGGGTCATGCCTAAGTGTCGTTGCGTCTGAACATCGATACAGTTCCTTGAGCAGAGACCATCAGCCGACGCCGGTTTTCCGATAGTCTGGTGGCCGCGCCTTGCTAAACTCCCGCCTGTCCGGCCATTCGCGACCGGCAGCACTGATGGGTGATGGCATGGCGATCAGCGTTTTCGATCTCTTCAAGATCGGTATCGGACCATCGAGCTCGCATACGGTGGGCCCGATGCGGGCTGCGGGCCTGTTCGTTCGACAGCTCGATGATCAGGAGATTTTGAGCCGGGTCGCATCGGTCAAGGCCGAGCTTTACGGTTCACTCGGCGCGACCGGCGTCGGCCATGGAAGCCCGAAGGCCGTGATGCTGGGGCTCGAGGGTGAATGGCCGGAATCGGTCGATACCGATCAGGTGCCGGCCCGCATCGAGAAGAACCGGTCCGAGCGGCGTCTTCACCTCCTCGGCAGACATGCCGTTCCTTTCGCCGACGGTGAGCATCTGGTGCTGCACCGGCGGAAGTCCTTGCCCGGCCATCCCAATGGCATGCGTTTTTCCGCCTATGACCAGGGCGGCGAGATCCTGCATCAAGTCGTCTACTATTCCGTCGGCGGCGGCTTCGTGGTCGACGAGAACGACATGGGCGACGGCCTGGTCAAACCGGACGACACCGTCTTGCCCTATCCTTTCACCACCGGCGAAGCCCTGCTGCGTCTGACCCAGGAACATGGCCTTTCGATCAGCCGGCTGATGCTGTCGAATGAGATGGCTTGGCGCGAGGAGGATAAGATCCGGCGGGAGCTGCTGACGATCTGGCAGGTCATGCAGGACTGTGTCACCAGGGGCTGCGCGAAGGAAGGGATCCTGCCCGGCGGGTTGAAGATCAAGCGCCGGGCGCCGCTCTACCATCAGAAACTGCGCGCCGGTAACGGCGCCAGCGATCCTTTCGAGGTGATGGACTGGGTCAATCTCTATGCGCTTGCGGTCAATGAGGAAAATGCCGCCGGCGGACGGGTCGTGACCGCACCCACCAATGGCGCCGCCGGCATCATCCCGGCCGTGCTGCATTACTACACCCGCCATGCCGGCGGCGATGACGACGGCGTCATCCGATTCCTCCTGACCGCTGCGGCGATCGGCATCCTTTGCAAGGAGAACGCGTCGATCTCCGGCGCCGAGGTCGGCTGCCAGGGTGAGGTGGGCTCGGCCTGTTCCATGGCGGCGGCCGGCCTTTGCGAGGTGCTGGGCGGCACGCCTGCCCAGGTCGAGAATGCCGCCGAGATCGCTATGGAGCACAATCTAGGGCTCACCTGCGATCCCGTTGGCGGTCTGGTCCAGGTGCCCTGTATCGAGCGCAATGCGATCGCCTCGGTGAAGGCGATCAATGCCGCGCGCATGGCGCTTCGCGGTGACGGCAGCCACTTCGTCTCCCTCGACCGCGTCATCCGCACCATGCGCGACACCGGCGCCGACATGAAGCTGAAATACAAGGAAACGGCACGCGGCGGCCTCGCCGTCAACGTCGTCGCGGTGCCGGTCAATATCGTCGAGTGTTGAGGCAGCGGCTTGCTGACTTGTCCCCTCTTCTGGCTGTATCGGCCGTTCTGAGAGTACCTGGGTCTTCAGCAGCTGCTTCTTTTCTTGTTCCAGTTATTATACGACTTTTTGGGCTGATGCAGTTAGGAAATCTCAGGCGGCCCGTTGTACGGCTTCCCTATCTTCCTTGTCTAACAAAGCAAAGATATGATCAATGATTTCGGCAAGAGTGTTGGATCTTGCCCCCTTCTCATCCGCATTTGCTAGGATTTGCGACAAAACTTCAGGGTTTTTCAGTGCCTCGTCCTGGCCTCTAAGCTCGTAAGTATTAACCTTCTCTTCTAAGATCTCATTGAGGATCTCATTTCCTATTTCCTGGCGGATCAACGTTTCAATATTGTTAACAAAGCAAGCGCAATTTGATTTGTTGAAGTTCGGATAGTCCTCATGGGGCTCAGGTAAACCCATGAGCTTTTGAAGATAAACATTTGAGGCTTTTATGTTGCCTTTTTTGTCTTTCTTTTCTTTCTCTATGTCACAGTCCCAAAGGACATAAGTCGGGATATCGAGTGACGAGAAGATAGCCCACGGCCGATCGAGATTGTTCTTCGATCCGACAGGCAAAACCGCAATACCTTCTTTCTCAAATTGCCGGCCAGAGAGCTGTGCTGCTGCCATGAGGGCAGCTCGATCGCCTGGCCCCTCGACGAGCACGATCGCTTTGGCAAAGAAGCCTTCTGCAAGCTCGCTGCCGATTATGTGGAGCCTTGGTTTCAGGGATTGGACAGTAAAGGAGCCGTCCGGCTTTCCTTGAGCTTTTTCGAGCTGCGCTACGATCGACTGAAGATCAACGATACTGCAAGTCGTCTCTCGTGGTTGTCCCGCATGTGTCCTGCTGCGCCTGAGAATGCGGACGTCGTCACTGCGATCGATCGCCGCGAAATGCGGCGAATGGGTCGCAAGGATCATTTGGGTTCTGGTCGCCATGCCAGGGAGATGTCCTTGCGAAAGCTCATGGAGAACCCGCGCAAAATGCCTTTGCTTGGTGGGATGCTGGTAGAGTTCCGGTTCCTCGATGGCTAGAATTAAACCAGGTAGCTGGCCTGCGTCTTGTTGACGAGTCTCAGCTGGATTCTCATTGGCAGCTTCGGCTTCGTCCAGCTGTTCTTTCGACGAGATAAAGCTGGCATGCGCCAAGTGCTGCAACAAAGCGATGATAAAGGCGCGTTGAAGGCCATGGCCAGCGTAGTCGACCGGAACGGCCAAGCCATCGTCGAGCAAGTTGACATCCGCCATCGGCAAAGGAAGCGAGAAGCCATCCTGACTGCGCCAATTTAAGCTGACGGAGGAGTCCGCATACATTTGCTTCAATGTATCGCTCAGGCTCTGCTCCATCTGCCCAAGCTCGGGAAGATTATCCGAACTTGTTAACCGCTTGAATTCCTCTAGTGCTTCAGCCTCAAACGTCTTGATGTCTTGACGCTGCTGGATCGCACTCCGAACGATCAGTTCCATCAACTGTCCGACGGCTGTATTCTTGCTGTCTTGCGCGTCTGTTGCGGCGTCACGCACGGCTGGCACGAGGACGAAGCTGGTGGCTTTTTGAAGTTGACCGCGGGCGACATTGGAAAAGCCGAAAAAGCGACCGTCATCTTGCCCTCGAACGCAAGCATCAGGATTCTCGCTCTCCCAGGCTGCCAGAAGATCATCGACTTCAGCGACACGCGCAGCTCGTGGCAGGTCATGATACATGCCGTTCCCCGCTATCGCGTTCAGCTTACCTCTCTTTTCTGCGCCTTGGGCTGAGCGGATTTCATGAAAGGGTTCATGTATGTTGGCCATGCCGTAGTAGTTGCCATTGGCTCTACCGCCACCGGGCTCGATGATACGAACGACTGTCATCGAGTCGTTGTCGATGCGACTGGAGAAAAGCTGCTGTTCCTCGTCTGTGAACGCTTGGAACGTAAGCTCGATCTCGATTGGCGCTGTAGAATCAAAGAAATCAGCATCTTTGATATGGCTGAGGGATTTGGCGTAGAACAGCTCGATCGCTCTCAGAACGGTCGACTTTCCGGCTCCGTTTTCCCCGACAAGTACGGTTTGCCGGCCAAAATTCATCGATACGTCGCGAAGACAGCGGAAATTCTTGATGCGCGCGGCCTTTAAAAGCACAGTCCGCTCTCCGAGAAATGCAACCTAAGCGCGATGCTATTAGTCAATAACAACACAGTCGGCAAGAGAACATCCGTTTCGATGCCTGAACATGAACGCTCTCCTTATCCGGATTGTCGTCTGCCTCTACCCGACTTCGAATGCAGCAGGACAACATGATTCGACAATTTTCGAATTGTCTCCGGTGCCTACGCAGCCGGAACGTCTGCCACTCGTCCGGTCAGGCCGGCGCCACCTCAGCGTCGCTGTCGTCGTCGACGGTCAGCTTCGGGGGCATAGGCGTGCGCTTCATGGCGCTGCCGCGGCCGGACAGGCTAGGGTTGGTCATGAAATAGGCGTGCGCGCTGAAGGCTTCGGCGTCGGCGGCGAGCCTTCGATAGGTGCCGTCGGCCATGAGCTCCCAGCTGTTGGTCTGGTCCTTGAGATTGGCGATCATGATCTGATCGAGCACCTGACGATGCACGGTCGGGTTTTCGACCGGCACCAGCGTTTCGATCCGTCGATCGAAATTGCGGGTCATCCAGTCGGCGGATGAAATGAACACCTTGGCGTCGCGCGACGGCAGGCCGTGGCCGGCGCCGAAGCAGACGATGCGGCTGTGTTCGAGAAAGCGTCCGACGATGCTCTTGACCCAGATGCGCTCTGAGAGGCCCTGCACCTGCGGCCGGAGGCAGCAGATGCCGCGCACCACCAGCTCGATGTCGACGCCGGCCTGGGAGGCCCGATAGAGCGCATCGATGATATCAGGGTCGAGCAGGGAATTCATTTTTGCCCAGATCGCCGCCGGCCGGCCGGCTTCGGCATGGGCGATCTCGTCGTCGATCAGGGTGAGGAGCTTGTCGCGCAATGTCACCGGGGCCAGCGCCAGCGCTTCGAGCCGGTCCGGCGGCGCGAAACCGGTCATGTAGTTGAAGGCGCGCGCCGCATCATGGCAGAGAGCCTGATTACAGGTGAAGAAGGAGAGATCGGTATAGATCTTGGCGGTGATCGGGTGGTAGTTGCCGGTGCCGAAATGGACGTAGGACCGAAGGCTCTGGTTTTCGCGCCTGACCACCAGCGAGATCTTGGCGTGGGTCTTGAGGTCGGCGAAACCGTAGGCGACTTGGGCGCCGCTGCGCTCCAGATCCCGGGCCCAGCGAAGATTGGCCTCCTCGTCGAAGCGCGCCTTGATTTCGACCAGGGCCGTGACCGATTTGCCGGCCTCGGCCGCCTCGCAGAGCGCCTGCACGATCGGCGAGTTGTTGCTGGTGCGATAGAGCGTCTGCTTGATCGCGACGACATCGTCGTCATGGGCGGCCTGGCGCAGAAACTGCACCACCACGTCGAAGCTCTCATAGGGGTGGTGAACGAGGAAGTCCTTGTTGCGGATGGCGGCGAAACAGTCGCCGCTGAAGTCCCGGATGCGCTCAGGAAAGCGTGCGCTGAACGGTGGAAACTGAAGATCGGGGCGGTGTTCGCCGATTAAGCTCTGGACGTCGGCAAGGCCAATCATGCCCTGCATGCGCACGACGCTCTCAGGCGACGCCTGCAGCTGACGGATCAGGAAGTTCTCGAGATCGCCCGGCATGCGCCCGGCGATCGCCAGCCTGACCACCGATCCGCGCTTGCGGCGCCTGATCGCGCTCTCGAACTGACGCACCAGGTCTTCGGCCTCTTCCTCGATCTCGAGGTCGCTGTCGCGAATGACCCGGAAAACGCCATGGCCTTCGACGTTGAAGCCGGGGAACAGGCGATCCAGGAAGAGCGGCAGGATCTCTTCGATCGTGATGAAGCGAAGGACAGCGCCCGGCAGACGGATGAAGCGATCGATCGGCGTCGCGATCGGCACCAGGCCGTGGATGCGCTTGTCGTCCTGCTCGCGCCAGAGGTCGAGCACGATGCTCAGCCCGAGATTGGGGATGAAGGGGAAGGGGTTGGGCGGCTCCACGGCGATCGGGGTGAGCAGTGGAAAGATGTGCTCGGCGAAATGACGATCCAGCCAGCGACGCTCCTTGCTGGAGAGTTCGCCAGCATCGATTACGGCGATGCCGGCATCGCGCAGTTCGGTGCGAAGAGCCTGCCAGCACCGCTGCTGGTCGTCGGTCAGCCGGCTCACCTGACCGTCGGTCAGCCGAAGCTGCTGGGCCGGGCTCAGGCCATCCGGGCTTAGCGTTTTGACGCCGGCCCAGACCTGGCCCAGAAGGCCGGCAATGCGCACCATGGTGAATTCGTCGAGAATGGCCGCTGAGATACCCAGGAAGCGCAGGCGTTCGAGCAGCGGATATTGGTGATTGTTCGCTTCCTCGAACACGCGCTCATTGAACGCCAGCCAGGAGGCTTCGCGGTTGAAGAACCGATCCGGGGATTGAGGTCTGATCGCCGGTTCGTCAGCGGCCTGATCGTCGGATTCGGGAATGGGTTCGATGTCATGATCCGCCGTGGCGATATCGGTCTTCGACACCGAACTTTCCTTTCTGTCTTGGGGTCGCCCAACAGGGCACCATGGGCTAGGCTTTGGGTCAAGCACAATACAACAAAATTGGCTGGACTGCTGCATGATCCGAAGAGAGACATAGCTCGATGCGCCGACTCATGCTGCTCCGGCATGCCAAGTCGAGTTGGGATCGTGGCGATCTTGATGACATTTTAAGACCGCTCTCGGCGAGGGGGCGACGAGCCGCACCTCTGATTGGACGGCATATCAGCGGGCGCGGCCTGGTGCCTGATTTAGTGCTTTGCTCCACGGCGGTGCGCGCCAAACAGACCCTGGAATTGGTGATCGCCGAATGGGAGCGCTCGGCGAACGATGGCGCCAAGATCGAAATGCGCGCTTCGCTCTATCTCAGTCCGCCGGGCGAAATGCTGGCGGCGATCAGGCGCGTGGATGACGCGATGATGAGCACCTTGGTGATCGGTCACAATCCCGGCATGGAGGTGCTGGCAGGACGGCTTGCGGCGAAAGGCGATCCGAGTGGTATGAAATCGATGGCCGCGAAATTTCCGACGGCTGCCTTGGCAGTTTTCGATTTTGATGTCGACTCCTGGAAGGACGTGGCGCCTGGACGTGGCCATCTTCAGTCCTTCATCCGACCGAAGGACCTGAAGTGAGCCATGTTGCGGGCATCGGCCGATGTTCTGATGATCGGGCGTCATCGAGGAGAAGCTTCGAACTTTCTGCCTTTGGTTAACTCTCTCTTTACCTTGATGCCTTAGTGATGGGGACAGGACGGCTGGGATGGTATCGTCGTCGAGCGAAAGCAGCGGGCTGAAGATGATCTGGTGGTTCTTGGCAATGTAAGATGAAACCTCTGCTTCTTTTGGGTCTAGGCTATGGCGTCATCGTCGCTTTGATGTATGGCGCTCAAGACCTGCTGATCTTTCCCGGAACGAAACTGCCCAGCCGTCCGCTCGACGAACCGTTGGTTCCAAAACGACTGATAATTGATGCTGAGAGTGACGTCAGCCTCGCCGGCATGCTGTTCGAGCCGGGAGGCAATCGGCCATCGGCAGGTTTGCTGATCGGCTTTGGCGGCAATGCACAGGATGCGGAAATTCTCGGCCAGGAGCTGGCCGCGACATTTGCCGAACTGCATGTGGCCGTCTTTCACTATCGCGGCTATGGCGACAGTACAGGCAAGCCCAGCGAGACTGCCCTCTTTGCCGACGCGCTCTCGATCTATGATCGTCTGGTCCGAGATTTGTCGCCCAAGGCAATTTATGCCCTCGGCATCTCCCTTGGATCCGGCGTCGCCGGTTATCTTTCGAAGGAGCGCTCGCTCAACGGCGCGATCCTGGTAACGCCCTACGACTCGATCGAAGCCGTGGCAAAACAGTCCTACCCATGGCTTCCCGTCGGTCTCCTCATCAAACACCGCTTCAATACGGTCGATGCCATGACCGGCAACTCAACCCCGGTTGCGATCATCGCCGCCGAGCAGGACCAGGTGATCAAACCCGAACGCACCGCGGCCCTGCGCAGTGCCATAGAAAACCTGGCGTTCGACGAGACGATCAGGGGCGCAGGCCATAACGACATCCACGCCATGCCCGCCTACCAATCCGCCCTCCAAACCGCCCTCTCTGGCGTCGCCAGATGATTCACTTGCCTGCGACTGTGCTGATGCGTCGTGGTCAGTCGGGGTAGGGAGTCGCAACCGGGCCCGCGGCTTATGCCCCCCTCCTTGCCCGAGATCCTGCCGGCATACCCTGGAAAACTGGGCTCGTTCATCTCTGGCGTCGTCAGGTGATTCACTTGCCTGTGACTGTGCTGATGCATCGTGGTCATCCAGGCTAGGGAGTCGCAACCGGGCCCGTGGGTTATGCCGCTTTCCTTGCCCGAGATCCTGCCGGCATACCTTGGAAAACCAGGCGCGTTCCTCACAAACGGCCAAAGGTCAATGAGGTGGCCACGCCACTAGAGATCGTAGAGGGGCTGGATTTCTGCGGTTAGGGAGGTGAGGAGTTCGGGGGCGGACCAGCCGACGACGGCGAAGCCGTGATTGCCGTCCCGCCAGTCGACGAGATTGAGTTCGCCGTTGGTCGACAGGGTCGGGTCCTTGGCATCTCCGCTCGATGGAATGATGCAGAGCGCCAGGGGCTGGTCGTCGGCGTCCAGGTAGACCAGCTGGGCGACGGGCTGTTCATTGATGCCGAGGAGGCGAGCGCCGGCGAAGGTCACGCCGTAGTCGGTGAGATCGGGCACCAGGATCTGGCGGCCGAGCATGTTGGTCATCCAGTTCTGGATATGGTCCAGTTCATCGGCGCCGACCTCGACCAGATGGCGTCGCGCGGTCGAGGCGTAGACCCGGTGATATTGGGCGATCTGTCCGAGCCAGCTCTGGCTCGCTGCTAGGTCGCCTTCGAGACCGACCACCTGCTGCAGGGCCGCCTGGCGGCCGGCTTCAGCGCTGTTCAGCTCTCTGACGACCGTTGCAAGACGGGTCTCCGCGGTTTGGACATCCGCCTCGAACGCAGCCAGCTGACGTCGGGCCTCATCGGCTGCCTGCTCGGCTGCCTCGCGCGCGCCCTGCAATTGCTGGTTTTCCAGTTCGATCGAGGCAAGCCGCCGCTGCAGCGTGGCCTGTTCGGTCTGGATCCTGGTGAGATCGGCGCCAGCGGATTCAGCGCGTTCCTGGCCGGCTTCCAACTCTTCGGCGAGCGACGCCATGTCCCGCTGGCGCAGATCGAGCTCGGCGGTGAGGCTTTCGACTTCGGCCGAGAGCGTCTCACGGAGGCCTTCCGATTCGGTTTCCAGTGCCGCCAGCGTCTGCCTTGCATCGGCGAGGTCCGCGGCGATCTGGTCTCTTGCGGTTTCGCTCTCGGAAAACTCGGCGCGCTGCCGCTCGAGCATGTCGTTCAGGCGTTCGTTTTCTCCCTCCAAAGCCGCATAGCGGCCTTCGAGGGCGGCGCGCTCGATTTCGAGCTGCTGGACGCTCTCCTCATTGGCCAGCAACTGATCGGCGGTCGCCTGACGCTGGCTCGAGGCTTGTTCGGCAAGACCGGCCAGGCGCTTGAGCTCGGCTTCGGCATCGGCGAGGGCGCGCGCGCGGCTTTCCGCTTCATCGGTCGCGGCGGCGAGCACGGCTTGCAGCTCGCTGCGTTCGGCATTGGAGCTGTTGTAGACATAATAAAGAGCGCCGCTGCTGATCAGGAGCGCGATCGACGCGGCTGCCGCGAGCGGCCCGTAGCTGATGCGGCGGGGGGCTGCAGG
Organism: Pseudomonadota bacterium; assembly: GCA_039197065.1. GTDB lineage: Bacteria > Pseudomonadota > Alphaproteobacteria > Geminicoccales > Geminicoccaceae > JANQPX01. The sequence goes on from JBCCUL010000002.1 coordinate 212,556, forward strand.
GCTGATCGCGACGACGCTGCCGTCACCCGCAGTTTCGTCGTTTGCCGGCCTTTCCGGTTCGCGCGTCGCCGGTCCGACGACGGCGACATCGTTGGAGCCATGGCCGCCGATCAGAGCGACCAGCCGATCCGGCACCTCCACGGCTGCGACGTCGTCCAGGAGCGTATCCAGACCGGCATTGGTGGCGCGCAGGTCGTCGACGAACGCGCGCACCGCAGGATCCTCGTCGATCATGCGGCGCACCATCGCCTCGTCATCGGCGGTGAGCGGCGCGTCGCGCCCCGCTTCACGGTCGACGAAGGCGACGATTTTTTCCGCCATTTCGTCGGAAAGGCCGTTATCGGCGAACATGGTCAGGATCCGCCTCCCTGTTTGAGCTCTTCCGCGGCGCGCTTGATCATCGCTTTCGCACGGGAGACGCGCGAGAGCACCGTGCCGATCGGCACGCCGAGCTCGTCGGCGACTTCCTTGTAAGTATAGCCATAGCTGTGGATCTTCGTCACGAGAGCGAAATCCTCATCGCTGAGCTTTGCGCAGGCGCGCCTGAGATCGGACACCATCAGCTGGGCTTCCACCTGGCTTTCGAAGCCGGTGTTCGCCACCAAGTCCGGTTCGGGCAGTTCCTGTTCCTGACGCTGGCGTTTTTGCCGTAGCTCGTTGAACCAAATGCTGTTCATGATGGTGGACGCCCAGCGATCGAGCCTTGTGCCGGCCTGCCACTGGTGCGAGCGCGAAAGCGCGCGCAGGCAGGTGCGCTGCAAGAGATCGTCGGCCTTGTCGCCGGATCGTGTCAGATAGAGCGCGTGCAGCTTCAGCTTCGGCAAAATGCCGATCAGCTCGTCTTCGATTCCGGACGCTCCGTTGCTTGCTGAGCTTTGCATCACGCTTGTGGCGGTCGCCTTTCGATCGGCTGAGGATCGAGCAGGCGGTTTCAAATGTCGAGCCGGGACGGGCGCCGGTCACGGACAATTGCATCTGGCCATAACTGGTCAGCGCATACATCCGCTGTCTTGAACCGCCGATCCATCCCCAATTCGAATGAGAAGTTTCTAAGCACATGTGCATAGCGTAGTTTTCATTCATTGTCGAAACCGAAGCGTCATGACCTCAAGAACACCCGACTTTCATGTTTTATTGCGAAGTTTCGAAAAACTCTGCTCGAAGCTCAAAAATCGCGCGTTTGGTGAGAAATTCAGTCGCCTTGAGCGACCCCTTGCCGATCAGTTCAGAAGGAATGCCATCAAGAAAAGTTAATTTTTTCGCAATAAAATTGAACGCTGAGGTGTCCTGATGGTTATGCGCCCGCCAAGAGATGACCGGTTGGTCGGCGGCGGCGCTGGAGGACATGACATGACAAGACAACATGACAGGTTCATCGAATGCCGAGACACCGACCAGGTCAGGCCTGCCCATCGACGTTCCGGCAAGAAAGCGATTTTGCCGACCGCAAATGTCAGGGTGAACCGGGGACCGCTCTCGATGCTCGGCATGGCGCTCGGCTATGCCGGCCTGGTCGCCCTGTTGTCCATGGCGCCATTCTTTCATCTAGCCGTAGCACCCTATCAAAGCCATCCGATGGCCTGTACGGATTTTGGGGGCAGTCGCTGACGCGGGGCATGGTTTTCTTGAGATCGGGGCGTCGATTGCCTTCCTTGTCTATGCTCGATAAAATAAAAAGGCTTTACAAGAGGATAGATTGAGAAGAGTAGAGATGTTGCTGACCGTCTCTGATCATGATGGCCGGCAACATTTTATCAGTTCCAGCCGCGTCTTAGACACCCGCAGCCCGATGTTCTTGACGTTATGACAAGACGGCGTCCCGGCACCTTACCGACAGCATCTGGCGCACAGCGCCAACCAATTGTCGATCCTGCGTCTAAGGAAGGATCAGGTGCCGTCTGGTATGCGGTCCTGATCGGCGCGGTTCTTCTGATCGCGACCGGTCTCTATGCAGCGCATCTCTATCAGCAGGTCGAGGAATGGCGCTCGGCGGCCAATCAGCTCACGGTCGGGCAGGAGATGTTGCGCTTCGATCGCGACGAAATTTTGGAGAAGGTTCGCGAGCGGGAAGTGACCCTTGCGACCCTTGAGGCCGCACGCGAACAGGACAGGTCGCGGCTCGACGTGCTGGAGAACCAGCGCCAGCGCTTGCAGAGCGATGTTTTGCGACTGACCCAGCAGCTCGCCCGGAACGAGCAGCAGGCGAGTGGCAAGGTCGTCGACGACGATCAGACTGCCGCTCTGGAGAAGCTGCAGCGGGAACGGGACCGGCTCGATCGCGCCCTTTCCGAGGAGCGTGCCGAGATTGTGCGGCTGGAATCGAGGCTCGCCGAACTGGATCTCGCCAGTGTCAAGCAGGCGGAGACCCTCGAGGCCAAGGACGGGCAGATCGAAGAGATACGCGCTTTGAGCGCCGATCTGGAGCAGGCGAAGGCGGTCCTGGAGCAGGATCGCGAGCGGCTGGAGCAGGCGCTTGAGCAGCGACGGCTGAGCGAACGCAAGCGCCAGATCATCCGTGGCCATCGCGCCAGCCTTGGCGAGGTGAAGCCTTACATCACCGAGCTCGGGCCTCAGGATTGGGGCGTGATCGAGAGCTGGCTTGCTTTACAGCTGCGCCGGCCGATGGCGGTGCCGGATCTTTCCGAGCATGGCTGGTCCTACGAGGGCGCTCGCCTGCTCGGCTCGTCCGACGGGCCGCCGATCGCCATGCTTCTTTACGCCGATGCCGAGGAGCGTCCGGCAAGCCTGACCATCGTCCGCGACGGCAGCGGCGCGGGGCCGCTCGACATCAAAACGGAGGGCGGGCTCGATCTGCTCGAATGGCGGGAGGAGCGACATGCCTTCTATCTCGCAAGTGAGGCGGAAGAGGAAACGCTGACCGATATCGCCATCGAGCTGCAAAATCAGCCGCCGCGCCTGAGTGATGATGCGGCCGTGCCGGTCAGCCGCTATATTCGCCCCGTCCAGCGGCCATCCGACCTGCCCTGATCTGCGGAGACAGGGCGCGGTTGCACAAGGAGCCTCGATGCTCGATCTCTACATTGACGCCGACGCCTGTCCCGTGAAGGACGAGATCTACCGGGTCGCCGAGCGTTACGGTCTGAAGGTTTTGGTGGTCGCCAACAACTGGATGCGGGTTCCCGATCACCCCATGATCGAGCTGGTCACCGTGGCTGATGGCCTGGATGTCGCCGATGACTGGATCGCCGCGCATGCGGGTGAGGGAGACATTGCCATCACGGCGGATATTCCGCTCGCGGCGCGCTGCATCAAGAACGGCGCCCGCGCCATCGGGCCCAGCGGCCAGCCCTTTACCGAGGACAGCATCGGTGACGTGCTTGCCACGCGCAATCTCATGACCGAGCTTCGCGAAACCGGCGAGATCAGGGGCGGCGGACGTCCGTTTACCAAGCAGGACCGCTCCCGCTTTCTGCAGGAGCTGGACAAGGCCATTCAGGCGATCAAAAGGACGGGCCGGTAGGCGTTGCGAGGGGTTTTTCGATCGGGCTCTTAGCTCAATCATTGTCCCTGATGGTCGCGGTGACCCGGCGGCTCTTGAAACTCACGATCCCAGGCGCGCCGTTGAGGACGATGGCGAACTGCTCATCATCTTCCTTGATATCATCGTCCACGAGAGGTGTGCGGATTTCGGCCGAGACCACGCCGGGTTCGAAGGTTACCGTGCCGCGCTGGCTCAGATAGTCCTCTTCATCATTTGCCGAGAGACTGACCGTCGAAAAGATGATGACCACGGAGCGCTCCGCCGGCTCCGAGAGCGTCACCAGGAAGTTGGCGTATCCGCTGTCTTCGTCCACGACCGCGCTGGCAGCGGAGATATCAGCCCAAAGCGGCGGTTCGGCGTCCTCTGATCGAGTTCGATTGTCGAAGATTCTGACATTTGCCGGGCTAACCTCGGTGATGCCGCCGATTGCGGTTTCCTGCCGCAGCTCGACATTCTTCCGGATGCTGTCAAGCGCAGAATCGGTCGCGCTTCGGTCACCGGAGGGAGCAGAGACGACCTGATCAGTCTCGTCCTGCCGTGCATCGATATTCTCGACCGTTACCGGTGCCGGGAGCCCTGTCGGTGATGAGGCGCCATCGCCTTCAGCCTGATCACCGGTTTTCAGGTCGACGGCGGAGACATCCGATAGGACCTGATCCTCCGCATTGAAGAGGTGGGTCGATCGCCAGTCGATTAGCGACAGGCCAAGACCGGCGCAGCCGAGTATGATCATGATAAGGCCGAATGCCCGCATCATCTCGATCCTCTGTATTGTCGGTTTGGAACGCTAATATTCATGGCGATTGTATACTCCGGTACGTCAACGCATGTCCTGCACATCAAGGGTAAAGCCAAAGTTTAGCTTGAGTTTTCTTGCCTCAATTTAAGAACGAATTTGACGATCACTTGCTAAATGAACCACGTCAGAATATTTTAACGCAACACTTTAGTATTTATCGTCGCGTTTCAATGCCCGACAAGAGCAAAAAAAGGAAGTTCTGTCTTGAGCGCAGATTGGTTGGCCGAACATCGTTCGATGATTATGACCCTGAGCAGCTTGCTTCTCATCGCAGGCTTTCTCGTGGTGGCAGCGCGCAGCGGCAAGTCGAGCAGGAGGGGCGGTTTGGGTACCATCCCAACGCCGGTCGAGCTCGCCACGCCCGATAGCATTGCCGCGCCTTCAGAGACTTCAGCTGAAGCGCCACCGGACATCGTCGCTTTGCTGCCGCCCTCCGACGGCGAGATGAGCAAGGCGGAGTTCGGTGCGCGTCCGAGTGTTTTCCTGATACCCTTTGACGTTCCGGATGAGGGTGAGCGTGAGCAGCGTCTGGCCGAGGAGCTGCATGACGACATCGTGTCGATCCTCTCCAGAAGTTCGGATATCGCGGTCATCGGGCGCAAGGCGAGGGAATGGAGTACTATCGGCGGGCAGTCGGTGCGCTCGCTGGAACGCGAACTCGGCGCGCGCTATGCGATCTCCGGCGATCTGACCGTGCGCGACGGCCGCGTGCGCTTCGCCGTTCATCTGCTGGAGACAGCGACCGGCGGATCTATGTGGTCCAAGAACTTCGATCTCGATGGCAGAAGAGATAACAATCTGCTGGTCAATCAGATCGCCGGCAATGTGGCGTCCGAAGTCCTGCGCGCCGAGGCTGAGCGGACACTTCGCCAGGAGCCGGAGCGGCTCAGCGCCGAGGGCCTGACCAATCGCGCCAGGCACAGCTTCACCGCTTTCAACCGGCGAACGTTTCACGAAATCGAGCAGCTTGCGCGCATGGCCATCGATCTCAAGCCCAGCCTGCCGGGCGCTTATGGCATCCTGGCGGGTGCGATGGCCATGAAGGCGCAGCAGGCCTGGACCGAACAGCCGGATGAAGATCTGGAAGAGGCCTTCTCGGAGGGCAGCCGCGCCGTCGAGCTGTCGCCAGGCAATCCGCGGATGCTCTTCTGGTGGGGGCATGTGCATTTCTATGGCGGGCGCACCGACGATGCGATCGGCATCCTCGGTAATGCCGCAGCCGGCGACCCGTCCTACGTGCCGACGCATATTCTTCACGGCGCTGCCATGGTGATGGCGGGCGATGTGGCGGCGGGGATGTTGAGGCTCAACCACGCCCTCGATCTTGCGCCGGATCATGCCCAGGCCTTTCAGGCGCAGCTCTGGCTCGGCATCGCGCATTTCGAACTGCAGGAGATCGAGCGTGCGCAGCGGGCGTTCCTGGCCTCGATCAACCAGAATGTCATCAAGAACCCAGCCGACAACGCGACGACGTTCTGGGCCTGGTACGGCACGGCGGCAACCTACATGGCCAGCAGCCGTTCGCGTGAGGGACAGGCGATCCTGGATCGTCTGCGCCAGCGTTTCACCGATCACGACTACGCCATCATGCTCGAGCATGCCGAGGAGAGCTTCGCGCCCAAGCTCCGAGAGCTGAAGATTGTGTCGACCGTGGAGCGGACCAAACCAACGTCCGACATGCTCGAACCTACCGAACCCAGGCCGATGACGCTGCGCAACATGTTCAGGCGACGCGCCTCAGCGGAATCTTAGGGTAACCAAGCAATATCGGGGGATGCGTTTTCCAAGCTGCGAGTCCCTCGCTCCTTTTCGCTGCGATGGAAATGGGGCCGACGTAGCTCCTGACGGGTGTTTTTTATGGAACTGACTGATCTCAACGAACTTCTCCCGCTGCTGGAACAGGAGGGCGCTGCGACAGCCGCCATCGGCCAGGAGCTGATACGCTTTCGCAACGACCTGAATGCGGTCTGGCTCACGGTCGCCACAGCGCTGGTCTTCAGCATGCAGGGCGGATTCCTGCTGCTCGAAGCAGGCATGGTGCGCTCCAAGAATTCGATCAACGTCGCCCAGAAGAACCTCTGCGACTTCGTTCTCGCCTCCTGCGGCTTCTATCTCTTCGGCTTCGCGCTAATGTTCGGACCGAGCAGCTCCGCCTTGTTCGGCGATCCGTTCTTCTCGGTGGCGGACGGCGACTTTCCTCTGCTCAGCTTCTTCGCCTTTCAGCTGGTTTTCTGCGGCACTGCGGCGACCATCGTTTCCGGCGCCGTCGCCGAGCGCACGCCATTCTATACCTATCTGATCATCACGGTTCTCGTCTCGACCGTGGTCTATCCGGTGTTCGGGCACTGGGCCTGGGGCAATCTCTTTTTCCCGGAGAACAGGGCCTTTCTGGCCGAGCGCGGCTTCATCGATTTCGCAGGCTCCGCCGTGGTGCACGCGACCGGCGGCTGGGTGGCGCTCGCCGCGATCATCGTGATCGGACCGCGTCGCGGAAAATTCGGACGATCCGGCCTGCCGCGCAGCATTCCCGGTCATAACGCGGTGCTCATGAGCCTCGGCGCGATCATCCTCTGGGTCGGCTGGATCGGCTTCAACGCAGGCTCCAGCCTGGTCGGATCCCTCGACTTTGCGCGCATCATCTCCAACACGATCATCGCAGGCGCCTTTGCCGGCTTCGCAGGTCTGGTGGTCGGCTGGTGGGTTGACGCCCGCGCCCAGCCCGATCGGACCATCAACGGCGTCCTCGCCGGCCTCGTCGCGATTACCGCCGGCTGCGATGCGGTCGGCACCCAGGCGGCCATCATCATCGGCCTCTCCGCGGGCGTGCTGGTCACGATATCCACCAACGTCATCGAGCGCGTGTTCAAACTGGACGACGTAGTCGGCGCAGTTTCGGTGCATGGCACCTGCGGTGTCTGGGGCGTCTTGATGGCGGGCGTGTTCGCCAAGGAGGAAAAGCTGCTCGCCGGCAGCAGGATCGATCAGATCCTGGTTCAGGTGGAAGGCGCTGCGATCCACTTCGTCTGGGCGTTCGGCGTAACCCTCGCGGTTCTGTCGATCATCCGCATGATCATCCCGCTTCGGGTGCCGATGGAGGTCGAGGAGCGAGGCCTGGACCTGATCGAACACGGCGCCAAACTCGAACGCGCCCGCTAGGCGGCAGGGCCGCCGGCCTGACTTTGACGGTGCTCTGGGGTGCGGGACAGGGGCCGGCGGTTGGACTGTTGGTGGATGCGGACAGGCTGGATGTCAGCGTCAAGTCAACGATGGATGGTGCGCGTCCATCGCTGGACGACGTTCGCCCCAGGTGGTGGCCTGTTCGTAGGCGTGGGCGATGTCGAGGATGGTGGCCTCGTCGAAGGCTTTGCCGACGATTTGCAGACCGATGGGCAGGCCTTCTTTCGAGAAGCCGCAGGGTAGCGAGATCGCCGGCAGGCCGAGAAAATTGAACGGGATGGTGTTGCGCACCCGATAGACGGGGTGGTCCGGCGGATTGCCCTCGGCGGGCGTCGCGGTGATCGGGCTGGTGGGCATCACCAGGGCGTCGAGCGGCGCCATGATTTTGGCGGCTTCCTCCATCAGGTGACGACGGAGACGCTGCGCCTGGATGTAGTCGGTCGCCTTATAGAGCCGGCCGAGCGAGAAGTCGGCGAGGCATTGCGGGCTGAACGCCTCGGGTCGGGTTTTCAGATGATCGGCGTGATAGGTCGCCCCCTCCGAGAGGATGGTGAGGGTGCCGGCCTTGAACCCGTCCTCGATATGCGGGAGTTCGACCTCCTCGATCGTTGCCCCCAGGCTTTCGAGGACGGGGAGGGTGGCCTCGACCCCGGCCATGACGTCGGGATCGCCTTCTTCCATGAAGAAGCTTCTGACGATGGCGATGCGCCGGCCTTTGAGATCGCCGTTCAGGCCTGCTGCGAAGTCGGGCACCGGGCGGTCGATCGAGCAGGGATCGCGCGGATCATGGCCGGCGAGCAGGTTCATGGAGAGCGCGGCGTCCCTAACGCCCCGGGTCATGGGACCGGCGTGATCCATGGACCAGGCGAGCGGCAGGCAGCCATGTTTGGAGACGCGCCCGAAGGTCGGCTTGATGCCGACGACGCCGCAGCAGGCGGCGGGCTGGCGGATCGAAGCGCCGGTGTCGCTGCCGAGCGCCATCCAGGCGAAGCCGGCGGCAAGCGCTGCGGCCGACCCGCCGCTGGAGCCGCCGGGGTGGAAACCCGGCTTCCAGGGGTTGTAGACCTGGCCGTAATGGGGATTGGCGGAGGTGGTGCCGTAGGCGAGCTCCTGGAGGTTGGTCTTGCCGAGGATGACGGCGCCGGCAGCTTTGAGACGCTCGACGACCGCGGCGTCGTGATCGGGCACCCAGTCCTGAAACAGAAGGGAGCCGTAGGTGGTGAGCGTGCCTTTGGTGGCGTAGAGGTCCTTCACCGCGATCGGAATGCCATGCAACGGGCCCAGATAATCGCCCGATGCGATCGCCCCCTCCGCCGCTTTCGCCTCGCGTCGGGCATGATCCGCCATGACCGTGATGAAGCTGTTGAGCTGACCGTCGAAGCGTTCGATGCGCGCAAGCGCGAGCTCGGTCAGCTCCACGGGCGAGATTTGCCGCGATGCGATGAGCGGGGCGAGATCGGCGATCGTCCCGTAGGCGAGCTCTTCTTCAGTCATTGCTTGAAGATTTTTCTGTATCATATTCAGAAACCTGCAACATCTGAGCGGGTGCCGTCGTGCCGAGCCGGTTTGCCCAACCGGCCAGCAGACGGGCGTTGGCCAGCATGGTCGGCAGGCGGCCTTTGCCCGTCTCGATCTCCTCATCGGAGAGAACGGCGCCGAACACCGCCTCCACCTCGCGCTTCAGATCGTCATTCGATGCTGTCGACATGGCATCCTGTCTCACCGCTGGCTGCTGCGTCAGTCACCGCTCGGCGCGTCGCCGTCGCCATCTTTTTCCGGATCGAGCAGACGATGGAGATGAACCACGAAATAGCGCATATGCGCATTGTCCACCGTGCGCTGAGCAGCACCCCGCCAAGCCTCGCAGGCTTCCTTGTAGTTCGGATAGATGCCGACGATGTCCAGCTTTTCGACGTCGTCAAACTCGATGCCGTCGAGATCGGTAAGCTCGCCGCCGAAGACCAGATGGAGAAGCTGTTCCGCCATGAATTTCCCTTCCATTTCGCGAATCCTTTATTCGATGCATAGCCCTCGCGGCGGGGGCAGGCAATGCCATTGATTTCCCAAGCATTCCTGTTGCATTTCAGGGCGTCTCGCCTAGGCTGATCGGCAGAGACTTTTTAGGGAGACTGGGATGAGACATACGATTTTGGCGGCCGCGGCCGTTATGGGCATGGGCATCGGGGCTGCGGGCGCACAGGACTTCCAGCCGGCGATCATCTTCGACATGGGTGGCAAGTTCGACAAATCGTTCAACGAGGCCGCTTACAATGGCGCCGAGCGCTTCAAGGAAGAGAGCGGCGTCGAGTATCTCGAATTTGAGGTGACCAACGAGAGCCAGCGGGACCAGGCGCTTCGGCGTATGGCCAGGCGCGGGGCGACGATCGTGGTGGCCGTCGGCTTCTCCCAGGCGACCCCGCTCGATGCGGTCTCGCAGGAATTCCCTGACACCAAGTTCACCATCATCGATAGCGTGGTCGAGCAGCCCAACGTGCAGTCCGTGGTGTTCAAGGAGCATGAAGGCTCGTTCCTTGTCGGCATGGCCGCGGCGCTTAAGTCCGAGACCGGCAAGGTCGGTTTCGTCGGCGGCATGGACATCCCGCTGATCCGCAACTTCGCGCATGGCTACGAGCAGGGCGTGAAGCATGTGAACCCGGAGGCCGAGGTGTTCGTCAACATGACCGGCACAACGCCTGCCGCCTGGAACGATCCGGCCAAAGGCGCCGAGCTTGCCCAGAGCCAGTTCGACCGCGGCGCCGATGTGGTCTACGCGGCGGCGGGCGCCACGGGGCTTGGTGTTCTGCAGACGGCAGCCGATAGCGGAAAATTCTCGATCGGCGTCGACAGCAACCAGAACTATCTGCATCCGGGCTCGGTCCTGACCTCGATGCTGAAGCGGGTCGATGTCGCCGTCTATGACGCGTTCAAGGGCGCTCAGGACGACACCTGGGAACCGATCACCAAGAATATGGGGCTTGCCGAAGAAGGTGTCGGCTACTCGCTCGACGAGCATAACGAGGCGCTGATCGACGACGGCATGCAGACCGAACTCGAAGACGCCAAGGCCAAGATCATCGCCGGCGAACTGGAGGTCACCGACTACTACTCCACCCAGTAGGCTCGGGGCGGATCTCCTTTGATGGGTTCCGATGACCCAGCAGCTGGGCGAGGTCCAATAACGCCCGGCGGCGCTGCCGCCCGAAGTCCAGTAGCGCCTGAAGGCGCTGCCTTCGCTATTGAGCTTAGGGGGGTGAACAAGAGCTTTGGACCGGTGCATGCGAACCGGGACATCGATCTTGCGATCCCCCAAGGCTCGATCCATGGCGTCATCGGCGAGAACGGCGCTGGCAAATCGACCCTGATGAACATCCTCTACGGCTTCTATCAGGCCGACAGCGGGGACATCCTGGTCGACGGCAAGTTGCAAAAAATCCGAACGCCTGAGGATGCGATTGCCGCCGGCATCGGCATGGTGCATCAGCATTTCATGCTGGTGGAGCCCTTCACCGCGCTCGAAAACCTGCTGCTGGGGGCTGAGGGCGGGTTCACGCTGGACGCCGGCATCGAAAAGGCGCGTGCGGACATTGTCGAGCTGGAGCGGGACTACGGCCTGGAGGTCGACCTGGACGCCAAGGTCGCGGACCTTCCGGTTGGCGTGCAGCAGCGGGTGGAGATCCTTAAAGCGCTGTTTCGCGGCGCGAAGATCCTGATCCTGGACGAGCCCACTGGCGTGCTGACGCCGCAGGAGGCGGATCACCTCTTTCGCATCCTCGAAAACCTGAAGGCCCAAGGGCGCACCGTCGTCCTGATCACCCACAAACTCCGTGAGATCATGGCGGCGACCGACAATGTCTCGATCATGCGCCAGGGCCAGATGGTGGCGCATCGCAAGACCTCGGAGACCTCGACCGAAGAGCTGGCCGAGCTGATGGTCGGAAGGAAAGTCCTCCTCCGCGTCGACAAGGGGGCGGCGCGCCCCGGCGCTGACGTGCTTTCGGTGCGTGATCTGTCTGTCCGTGATCCCGCGGGCGTGCAGCGGGTGAAGGGCGTCAGCTTCGACGTGCGCGCCGGCGAGATCGTCGGCATCGCAGGCGTTGCCGGCAATGGCCAATCCGAGCTACTGGAAGCGCTGACCGGGATCAGATCGTTCGAGAGCGGCAGCGTCAGCATTGCCGGCCAACGTTTGGCCGCCCACCCGGAGGGCCGGCCGGAGAAGCTCGGGCATGTGCCGGAGGACCGCCTACGCATGGGGCTGGTGCGCGGCTTCAGCGCCCATGAAAACGCGATCCTCGGTTATCATCACGAGGAGGCCTACTGCAAAAAGGGATTCCTCGAACGTCTCGACATCGTCAAGACCACGCGCGCCTGGATGCAGGCCTACGACGTGCGCCCGGAGAACCCGGATCTGAACGCCGAGTCCTTCTCGGGCGGCAATCAGCAAAAGCTGGTGCTGGCGCGCGAGATGGAGCATGACCCGGCTCTTTTGGTGATCGGCCAGCCGACCCGTGGCGTCGACATCGGCGCGATCGAGTTCATTCACAAGCGCCTGATCGCGATGCGCGATGCGGGGAAGGCGGTGCTGCTGGTCTCCGTCGAGCTGGACGAGGTGCTGTCGCTCGCCGATCGCATCCTGGTGATGTTCGACGGCGTCTTCACCGGCGAGCTTGCCGCAGCCGAGGCGGATGAGCGCAAGATCGGCCTCCTTATGGCCGGCGTTGCCGAGGATGCAGCCTGATGGCGGCGAGGGGTGAGCTTCCGGGTTGGGTCAATCTTGGCTTGTTGCCGCTCCTCAATCTGACCGCTGCGTTCCTCGTTTCCGGCGTGATCGTCTTGATCCTCGGCGAGAACCCGATCGAAGCGGTGCGCCTCCTCCTGTTCGGCGCGTTCGGTTATGGGGAAGCGATCGGCTACACGCTCTTCTATGCGACCAACTTCATCTTCACCGGCCTTGCGGTCGCCATCGCCTTCCATTGCGGGCTCTTCAACATCGGCGGCGAGGGTCAGGCCTATGTCGCCGGCCTCGGCGTCACCCTGGTCGGCCTCTATCTCGGCTTCTTGCCCTTCATTCTGGTCCTGCCGATCGCCATCATCGCGGCCGCGGCGTTCGGCGGGTTCTGGGCGTTCATCCCAGGCTGGCTGCAGGCGAAACGGGGCAGCCACGTCGTCATCACCACCATCATGTTCAACTTCATCGCAGCCGCGCTGATGACCTATATGGTGGTGAACGTGCTGATCAAGCCGGGCTCACAGATCCCGGAAAGCGACCGTTTCGCACCGAGCACAGTGCTTCCTCGGATGGACGAGATGCTCGCAGCGGTGGGCATGGAGATCAGCCGGTCGCCGCTGAACCTGTCCTTCATTATCGCGCTGATCGCCGCCTTCGCCTTTTGGGCGTTCATCTGGAAGACCAAATGGGGCTATGCGCTTCGCGTGGTCGGTCGGAACGAGCATGCCGCGGTCTATGGCGGCATTTCGCCGGCAAAACAGATCATGATCGCCATGACCATCTCGGGCGCGCTTGCGGCAGGCGTTGCGCTGAATGAACTCCTGGGCTCGCAGCACCGCCTGATCCTGAACTTCCCGAGTGGCTTCGGCTTCGTTGGCATCGCGGTCGCCTTGATGGGGCGAAACCATCCCGTCGGCATCATCCTGGCCTCCCTGCTGTTCGGCGCCCTCTATCAGGGCGGCTCCGAGCTTTCCTTCGACATGCCGACCATCAGCCGGGATATGGTCGTGGTCATCCAGGGCCTGGTCATCCTGTTCGCGGGTGCGCTCGAGCACATGTTCCGGCCGACCTTGGTCGCGTTGTTCGCAAGGTCCGATCCGGCGGAGGCGTCGGCCTGATGGATTTTTTTCTGCAAGCCGTTCTTCTCTCGGACAGCACGATCAGGCTTGCCATACCGCTCATCCTCGCCTCGCTTGCCGGCCTCTTCGCCGAGCGTTCCGGCGTGGTCGATATCGGCCTCGAGGGCAAGATGCTGGGCGCTGCCTTCGCCGCGGCGTCCGCCGCCTTCGTCACCGGCTCGGCGCTGGCCGGCCTGTGCATGGGCATCCTCGTCTCGATCTGCCTTTCCATGATCCACGGCTTTGCCTGCATCACCCATCGGGGCGATCAGGTGGTCTCGGGCATGGCGCTTAACATCATGGTTGCGGGCCTGGGTCCGACGCTCGCCGAAGCCTGGTTTCGCCAGGGCGGACGCACGCCAAGCATCGATGCGGAGGCGCGCTTTCGCGGCATCACGCTGCCGTTTGCCGAGGCTGTGAGGGACGTGCCGGTGATCGGTCTTCTCTATAGTGAGCTGATCTCGGGCCACAATATCCTGGTCTATCTGACGGCGATCATCGTCCCGCTGGTCGCCTGGATCGTCTACAAGACCCGCTTCGGCCTTCGTCTGCGCGCCGTCGGCGAAAACCCGAGCGCTGTCGACACCGCAGGCATCAGCGTCACAGCCATGCGCTACAAAGCACTCCTCTTCACCGGCGTGCTCTGCGGCATTGCCGGCGCCTATCTCTCGACAGCGCACGGCTCCTCCTTCATTCGGGACATGACTGCCGGCAAAGGCTATCTGGCGCTCGCCGCCCTGATCTTTGCGAAATGGCGGCCCGTGCCCGCCCTTCTCGCCTGCCTGCTCTTCGCCTTCACCGATGCTGTCCAGGTCCGCCTCCAAGGCGTTCCCTTGCCCATTGTCGGCGAGATCCCGACCCAGGCCATTCAGGCCTTGCCCTATATCGCGACCGTCCTGCTGCTCGCTGGTTTCGTCGGCCGCGCGGTGGCGCCGAAGGCGATCGGTCAGCCCTATGTGAAGGAGCGATGAAGGACCTCCTGGACGCGGCTCGGCAGGCCTACGAGCAGGCCTATGCGCCCTATTCGAACTTCCAGGTCGGCGCGGCCCTACGAGCGCCATCAGGGCGAATCTATGTCGGCGCCAATGTTGAGAATGCTGCTTATCCCATCGGCAATTGCGCCGAGCCCAGCGCTATCGCCGCGATGATCGCCGCAGGCGAGCGGCGGATCACCGAGTGCGCCGTCGTCGCGGCCGGTGAGCGTCTTTGCACGCCCTGCGGCGGCTGCCGCCAGCGTCTCGCCGAATTCGCAGGTCCGGATCTCAAAATCCACCTTGGCAGCCCCGATGGTTATCGCCAGACGCTGACGCTCGGCGAACTTCTCCCCTATGCATTTGATCTCGAAGAAGGTGATGAGACCCCGATGGAGGCCAAAGAGCTTCACGATCGCGCCGCTGATGTCGTTAGAGCAAGGATACCGGATGCCGCACCACGCGTCGGCCTCATCCTCGGCTCGGGCCTTGGCGGTTTCGCTGACGGCATCGAGGCTGGCACGGCGATCGACTATGCGGATCTGCCCGGCTTCCCGCAGCCGAGCGTCGAGGGCCATGGCGGCCGTCTCGTGCTTGGAACCGTCGGCGGCCTGAAGGTCGCCTGCCTGCAGGGGCGCGTTCACCTCTATGAGGGCGTGCCCGTGCAGGCGATCTTGCCGATGATCCGGACGCTGCGGGCGATTGGCTGCGAGACGCTGATCGTCACCAACGCCGCGGGCTCCCTTCGTGAAGACGTCGGCCCCGGCTCCCTGGTCCTGATCGAGGACCACATCAACATGCTCGGCCAAAACCCCCTAACAGGGGCGGTCAGGGACCGATTTCTTGACTTGTCCGAAGCTTATGACAAAGGCTATCGTGAGCGTGTTCAATTGGTTGCGGCGCGTGAACAGATCGAGCTTGCGACCGGCGTCTATCTCGCGACACCGGGCCCGAGCTTCGAAACGCCTGCCGAAATCCGGGCGTTCAAGGCTCTCGGCGCCGATCTGGTCGGCATGTCCACGGTCCCTGAAGTGATCGCCGCCCGCCATGCCGGTCTTGACGTGATCGGCTTTTCGATCGTCACCAATCTGGCGGCCGGCATGAGCGGCAACGCCTTGAGCCATAACGAAACGTTAAGTGAAGCCGGTGCCGCCGGCGCCAAGCTTTCGCGGCTGCTGACCGCCTTTTGCAAGGAGCTGGCCTGATATGGCCATCAGAGACGACGATCTCATTCAAGCCGCGGCAGGCGTCGAGGCGACGTCTGAGGCGGCGGCGCGCATTCTGCCGCTGGTCGACCTTACGTCGCTGAGCGGCGAGGAGACCGATGCCGATATCGAGGCGCTGGTCGACCGCGGCATGGCCAAGGGTGTTGCCGCCGTTTGCGTCTATCCGAAGTTTGTAAGTTCAGCCCGTCGCCGCTTGGCGACCGACCCTGTCGGGCTTGCCTCGGTGGTCAATTTCCCTGACGGCAGCGACGACATTTCCCGCGCGATCGAGGAGACGGCAGCGATCATCGCGGACGGCGCTGACGAGATCGACATGGTCGCCCCGCTCGATGCGATCATGGAAGGCGATGTCGGGCTGGTCACGGAAATGGTCGAGGCTGTAAAGGACGTCGCGGATGGCCGAATGGTCAAGGTCATCCTGGAAACCGGCCGTCTCGAAGACCCGGCGCGCATCACCTCGGCGGCGCGCGCTGCTGTTATGGTCGGCGCCGACATGTTGAAGACCTCCACCGGCAAGACGCCGATAGGCGCCCGTCTGGAGGACGCGGCGGTGCTGCTGGCGGTCATCGAGGAGGCCGAGGGCCGTGTCGGCCTGAAGCTCTCCGGCGGCATCCGCAGCGTCAGGTACGCAGCCGGGTATCTTTATCTGATCGAGCATTTCATGACGCCTGGCTGGGTATCACCGAAGACCGTGCGCTTTGGCGCGTCCAGTCTGCTGGACGATCTGGAGAGGGTGCTTTCGGCACCGGATTCCGATGCGTGGGACTAAAGCGGCGACGCCGTTCCTCCCGCAAGAGGTCATCAGGAAAAAGCGCGACGGGTTGAGCCTCGATCCCGCCGAGATCGGCGATTTCATCGCTGGGCTGACATCAGGCGCTGTGACCGAGGGGCAGGCCGCCGCGCTCGCCATGGCCGTCTTCTTCAACGGCATGCAGGCCGAAGAAACCGTGGCGCTGACGCTTGCCATGCGCGATAGCGGATCGACCCTGTCCTGGCAGAACCTGGACGGGCCGGTGCTGGACAAGCACTCCACCGGTGGCATCGGCGACAAGGTCAGCCTGATCCTCGCCCCGCTGATCGCGGCGATCGGCGGCTACGTGCCGATGATTTCGGGCCGCGGCCTCGGCCATACCGGCGGCACCCTCGACAAGCTGGACAGCATTCCCGGCTACGACACCAGGGTCGCCCTGGAGCGCTTACGCTTCGCGGTGCGTGAGGCGGGCTGTGCGATCGTGGGGCAGACGGCGGAGCTGGCGCCGGCCGATGGGCGCATCTATTCGATCCGTGATGTGACCGCGACCGTCGACATCGCGCCGATGATCGTCGCCTCGATTCTGTCGAAGAAACTGGCTGCCGGCCTGTCCGGCCTGGTGATGGATGTGAAAGTCGGCTCCGGCGCTTTCCTGCCGTCGATGGAGGACGCCCGGTCGCTCGCGGGTGATCTGGTCAATGTCGCCAAGGGCGCCGGGCTTCCCTGCAAGGCTGTCCTGACCGACATGAACCAGTGCCTCGGCCATACCGCCGGCAATGCTCTCGAAGTGCACGAATCTATCGACTTCCTCACAGGCACGTCCAGGGAGCCGCGCCTCGCGGCCGTTACGATGGCGCTGGCTGCAAGGCTTGCGGTGCTGGGCGGGCTTGCCGGCAGTGCCGATGAGGTAAAGGCGATGCTGACCAAGGCGCTGGATGAGGGCAGGGCAGCTGCGCATTTCCAGAAGATGGTCACTGCACTCGGCGGCCCTGGTGATCTGATCGAGGAGCCGGAACGCCATCTGCCGGCGGCACCCGTGCAGCGGCCAGTCGTCTTTGAGACGGAGGGACATGTCGCTGCGATCGACGCCCGCGCGCTCGGCCTTTCGATCATCGAACTCGGCGGCGGACGCACACGCCCTGAGGACAGCATCGATCCGCGCGTCGGTCTGTCGTCGATGCTCGGCATCGGCGATGAGGTGCGAAAAGACCGCCCGTTTGCGATCATTCATGCCGCCACCCAGCCTGATGCCGAGCGGGCGGAAGCCCGGCTCAAAGCAGCCGTCACCCTCGCCGATGCAGGGGAGGTTTCAGCATCCTCACCCGTTCTGGAGGAAATCGGCTAGACCGGATCCCGATCAGGCGTCTCTGTGGACTCCTTAGAGCCGCTCGCCGCCTTGCATCGGCGAGAAACGGACGGGCATGATGCTTTTTTGGGTGAGGCGGCCGTCGGTCGTGCGGCGGATGACGGTGAGATCCTGGGCGCCGTCTGCGGGGCCGAGCGGCATGACGAGGCGGCCGCCGGGCTTGAGCTGGCGAAGGAGGGGAACCGGGATGTGATCGAGGGACTCCTTCAAGATGATCGCGTCAAAGGGTGCATGTGCCGGCCAGCCCTCATAGCCGTCGCCGGCCTGCACCATGACGTTGACGTCTCGCCGGTCCTTCAGCATGCGCGCGGCCTGATCGGCTAGCGGCTCGATCACCTCAACGCTGTAGACGTCCT
Source organism: Pseudomonadota bacterium (assembly GCA_039197065.1). Taxonomy (GTDB): domain Bacteria; phylum Pseudomonadota; class Alphaproteobacteria; order Geminicoccales; family Geminicoccaceae; genus JANQPX01. The sequence goes on from JBCCUL010000002.1 coordinate 230,548, forward strand.
TCACCAGGCGGGCGAGCAGGGCGGCGTGATAGCCGGCCCCCGTGCCGGTCTCGAAAACGCTGTCGTCGGGCTCGAGTTCGGCCAGATGGGTCATCAGGGCGATGAGCAGCGGGGCCGCTATGTTCTGGCCGTGACCGATCGGCAGGGGGTGGTTGTTGTAGGCATAGGCCTTGATGTTTGATGGCACGAAGTCATGGCGCGGTACGGCGCGCATGGCGTCCAGCACCCTGGGATCGATTGAGGCAATGCCGGTTTCGGCGCTCAAAAGGCGCACTTCTTCCTCGACGATCGTCACCATGTAGTCGCGCGCGATGGCGTCCGGGGCTGCGGCGCCGGCTTTGCCGGACTGTTCGGCGCCAGGCGTTCCAGGATCGAGCAGCAAAGGCAGCAGGAGTCCTATCAGTAGGACGATGACCCGATATCTCCGGCAGCCTCGGATCGTGGATCGTTCGGGCATGGCCTGACCTCTCCGTCGAACGCGCGCTCTTTCCTTTAGATTAGGTGCGTCTTGCCGAGGTCGGCAAGGTGAGGGTGGCCTTAACCTTCACCATCTCCCTTTGCTGCAGGGCTTCCCACCGGCTCATTCGGGGGACTGAAACCACGTCAACGATATTTTAGGTCTTAACCACTAAGCTGACATCGCTTGGCCCATTTAAGTCTGTCGGGTCGTGGCAGAGCCCTTCGAGCGATGACTGAGGCAAGTTGCTGTGGAACTATTTGAAGATCTGATAGGCGTTTCGCACGATACCGGCACGACCTTCGGCGAAGGGTCGACTTGCCAAGGTTGCAAGGACAGGGAAATCCTGGAGTCGGGATTACACATCCTGAACTATGCCTTTTCGATTGAGGCGCTCTATGAAGGTATTCTATCGGTCCTGACGAAAATCGTTCCCTTCTCCGATGCCGCCATCCTCATGCCGACGGAGGAGAACTGTCTCGAAACCGTGGTGAACCACGCGGGGAAGCTGAACATCCAGCTGCCATCGCCGGAGGGCGCGTTTGCTGCGGTTCTTGAAGGCGAAGCTGTTGTGGCTGGCGATCTGGGCGAATTCAGCGGCTGGGAGAAAGCCAGCAGCCGCTCGGTCGGAGCGTTTTCTTCCGCGCTGATCCTGCCGTTGGGTACAGCTGACGAGGCAGCGATCATCATCTGTGTCCATAAAGATCATGCCGCTTTCGATCAGGAGCATCTCAGGAAGCTGAAGACATTTGCGCCGGTGGCTGCGCAGGCTGTTCAGTGGGCCAAACAGCGACATGCGATGGAACGGCATCGGGATCACCTCGAAGATCTGGTCAGCGAGCGGACCCGGGAGCTGGCCGAGCAGAAAGAGCGGCTGGCGCAGGCCCTGGAGAAGGAACTCGAACTCAACGGTCTTCAGCGACAGTTCGTTTCGATGGTCTGCCACGAATTTCGCACGCCGCTCGCGATCATCGATGGCAATGCGCAGCAGGTCATCCGCCGGCATGACAAGATGCAGCCGGAACGACTGCTTGGAAGCCTGGGCAAGGTCCGCAAGTCCGTGGTGAGGCTTACCGATCTGATCGAGAGCGTTCTGGATGCGGCTCGGCTCGAAGCGGGCAGCCTCAAATTCGAACCTCAGACGTGCCGATTCGACACGATGATCGAGGAAGTCTGCAACAATTATCGAGAGCTGAACCCAAATTATCCGATCATTGCCGACATCGACGAACTGCAGCATGACATGTTCGCCGACATCAAATTGATGCGCCAGGTCATCTCGAATCTTGTGGGTAACGCTGTCAAATACTCGCCTGAGGGAACGGAGGTCTGCGTTTCCGGCAGGATGACGGACGATGGTGGCGTCTTGATTTCCGTGCGTGACAATGGCGTCGGCATCCCGGAAGAGGAGCTGGCACAGCTATTCGAGCGTTTCTTTCGCGCCAGCACGTCGGTCGGGATCGTGGGGACCGGAATCGGTCTGCATCTGGTGAAAACCGTAGTCGACCTGCACGGCGGTCGAATCGACGTCGCCAGCAAACCGGGCGAAGGCTCGACGTTTACCATCGATCTACCAGGGCAAGAGGCTCTGCCGGAAGCGATGGCTGTGTAGCGACCATCCGTGTCCATGGGTTTGGGAGCTTCGGCTTTTGGCGTGCTCCGACGGCGTGCGAGGCTGGATTCATCAGCCCATCGAGGTAGGCGCAAAAGGGGCTCGAACAGAGCGACGTCTATGTGATTGTCATGGCGGATTCCCTACCGTCTGCATAGAAAACGGCAGTGGGCGAAGCGCTTTAAGTGGTGCAGCTGGAAGCCCAGGTATGTCTCTTTGGTCGGCGGCTACTGGCCGAGAGCTGGCCTCCCGTCGCGGTCCAGCCTGTGGTTTTCCATTGCTGTTCCGTCGGATTTTAATACCCACCACATGTCATGCTGATCGACAGGTCATCGAGCCACGTCGCTGGTCAAAGGGATTCTTCCGAGTCTTAAGCCTTCATTAACATCCTCATGTCAGGCTGTTTCATGGTCCATGCGATCCTGGGAATCCGCCCGCCCGATGGGTGAGCCGGGGCGAGACTCGGACTTCCAGGGTCGCATGGACCAGCAAGCCGCAGGTTATGGTAGCCAGGTCCTGGGGCGAATGAAGGAAGGGTGAACGCGGTAGGCTACCCTTGCGCATCGGTCGGAACTTTGTACAGCGGTTATCAGGACGTCCTGACCGTGACCTCTCCATCTACCCGTGCTGGTTTCACGTCCTCAACCGGCTCGCTTTCAGCACCAACGTCCAAAAGTCGGCGCCGGGGCGCGTCGCCCCCGCGTCGTCCCTCAACGTTGGTCGGCGTCCCGGCTGATTTTGGTGCCGACGCCGGCTTCGGTGAAGATTTCGAGGAGGATAACGTGGGGGAGGCGGCCATCGAGGATGTGGGCGGCGTCGACGCCGCTTTCGAGGGCGGATAGGCAGGTCTCTAGTTTGGGGATCATGCCGCCGGTGATGATGCCCGACGTCATGAGGCTGCGGGCTTCGTCGTCGGTGAAGCGCGGGAGGAGCCTGCCGTCGCCGTCGAGCACGCCTTCGACGTCGGTCAGCATGATCAGCTTTTCCGCGTTCAAAGCAGAGGCAAGCGCGCCGGCTGCGGTGTCGGCGTTGATATTGTAGGTCTGGCCGTCGTCGCCGATGCCGATCGGGGCGATCACCGGAATGATCTCGCTCTCGCGCAGCACGTCGAGCACCTGGGTGTTGATGGTGACCGGCTCGCCGACGAAGCCGAGATCAAGCACCTGTTCGATATGGCTGTCGGCGTCCTTGACGGTGCGCGTGAGCTTCTTCGCTTCGATCAGCCGGCCATCCTTGCCGGAGAGGCCGACCGCGCGGCCGCCCGCTTCCTGAACGGCTGTGACGATCCGCTTGTTGATGTTGCCGGCGAGCACCATCTCGACGATTTCGACAGTGGCGGCGTCGGTGACGCGCAGGCCCTGGACGAACTCGCTCTGGATCTTGAGGCGATCGAGCATCGCCTTGATCTGCGGTCCGCCGCCGTGGACGATGACCGGGTTGATGCCGACCTGCTTCAAGAGAACCATGTCGCGCGCGAAGTCTTGGGCGAGCTCGGCCGAACCCATGGCATGGCCGCCATATTTGATGACGAAGGTCGAGCCTGCGAAGCGGCGCATATAGGGCAGGGCTTCGATCAGGGTAGCGGTGGTCTGATGATGGCGGCTATCGGTCATGTGTAAGGCTTTTTTGGCGTTATGGGGCGGGGAGGGCGTAGTCGGCGAGGGCGGCGCGCAATTCGGCCATGCCGGCCTGGTCCTTGGAGCTGGTGGCGATCGGTTCCGGATGCGCGCCGACCTTATGGCGGAGCGCTGAGGTGATGTCCTCGAGCAGTGCTGTGAGCGCTGCCGGTTTGACCAGATCGGCCTTGGTCAGGACGACGCGGTAGGCCACCGCCGCGTCGGCCAGCAGCTTCATGTAGTCGAGATCGACGGTCTTCAGCCCGTGACGGGCGTCGATCAGGATGGCGACGATGCGCAGCTCAGGCCGGCCTTTCAGGTAGGTCTGGATCAGACGATGCCAGCTCTCTACGGTTGGTTTCGGCGCCTTGGCGTAGCCGTAGCCCGGCAGGTCGGCAAGGATGAGGCGGCCGCCCAGATTGAAGAGATTGATCTGCTGGGTGCGTCCCGGTGTGTTGGAGGTGCGGGCGAGCTGCTTATGGTTGGTGAGCGCATTGATCAGCGTCGACTTGCCGACATTGGAGCGGCCGACAAAGGCGACCTCCGGCAGGTCGGTCGCCGGCAGCTGCTTGATCGCCGCGACGCTCAGCATGAAGTCGCAGGCCTGGGCGAAGAGAAGGCGGCCGGCTTCGATGGCGTCGTCGTCGAGCTGATCCAGATCGGCGGTGGCGGTCATCACGAAGCCTTCCCAAAGCATCATCCGGCAGACAAATCGATGCCCGAATCAAGTCCAGGCATGACGGCCCTGATGAACCGCAAACGCCCCATGCCACCGTCTGTCCAGCGGAAAGAGCAACTGCATACCCATCAAGCCAGTCTCATCTCAAGTCAACGCCGACCACCGCGTGGTCATTCGTTAATCTTGACGCCCATACGACGCATGATGACCCATTGCTGGGCGATGGACAGCACATTGTTCCAGGTCCAGTAGATGACGAGACCGGCGGCGAAGGTCGCAAACAGGAAGATGAACATCAGCGGCAGGAACAGCATGACCTTGGCCTGGATCGGATCGGCGGGCTGCGGGTTCAGCTTGGTCTGCAGGAACATGGTGATGCCCATCAGGAGCGGCCAGATGCCGATCATCAGGAAGCCCGGCGGATCGAAGGGAAGCAGGCCGAACAGGTTGAACATCGTGGTCGGATCGGGGGCGGAGAGGTCCTGGATCCAACCGAAGAAGGGGGCGTGGCGCATCTCGATCGAGACGAACAGCACCTTGTAGAGGGCGAAGAAGACCGGAATCTGCACCAAAATGGGCAGGCAGCCGGACATCGGGTTCACCTTCTCCTTCTTGTAAAGCTCCATCATCTCCTTTTGCATGCGCATCTTGTCGTCGCCGGCCTGCTCGCGGATGCGGGTCATTTCCGGCTGCAGCTTCTTCATCTGGCTCATGGCGCGATAAGATTTGTTGGCCAGCGGGAAGAACAGGATCTTGACCAGCAGCGTCAGCAAAAGGATGGCGACGCCGTAATTGCCGACGATGCCATAGGCGAAATGGAGAAAGTAGAAGATCGGCTTGGTCAGCCAGTAGAACCAGCCGAAGTCGATGGCGCGGTCGAAGCGGGGTATGTTGTACTCGGCGGCGTAGGCATCCAGCTTGTCCAGCTCCTTGGCGCCGGCAAAGAGGCGGTCGGTCACCTCGACGGAGCTTCCAGCAGGCACGATCATCGCAGGGCGCAGATAATCCGTCTGGTAGCGATCCTCGCCGTTGCTGAGATAATGCTGGAATTTCGCGGTAAAGCCGGCTTCCTGGTCGGGGATGAGCGCTGCCAGCCAGTATTTGTCGGAAATGCCGAGCCAGCCATTCTCGCTCTTTTCCTCGAACTGTCCGTTCTCTTCCTGGAGATCGGAGTAATCGACCTCGGTCAGGATTTCGGAGAAGACGCCGATCGGGCCCTCATGCAGGATGAAAAATCCGGAGATCTCGGGCGTGCCCCAGCGTCGGACCAGGCCATAGGGGTAGAGGGCGACATCATCACTGCCTTGATTGCGCACGCGCTGGGTGACGGTGATGAGGTAGTCACCGTCGATTTCGAGCCGGCGTTCGAAGATCAGGCCCTGGCCGTTTTCCCAGCTGAGCGTGACCGGCTGGTCGGGCCTGAGCTCCTTGCGGTCGGCAGACCATACGGTGTTCTGATCGGGTACAATGGTGTCCGTGGTCTCGGGCGCCCAGCCGAATTCGGCGAAATAGGCATCGGGCGACCCTGCCGGATTAAAGAGGGTGACGTCCGCCGCGTCCTCGGCAATCGCAACCTTATAGTCGGTCATCACGATGTCATCGATGCGGCCGCCCTGAACGCCGAAGGAGCCGGTCAGCCGTCCATTGTCGATGGTGATGCGCTCGCCTGCGGACAGCACCACGTCGCGCGTCGCTTCGACCGGCTGATCGGTCGGCACGCTGCCGGGCGTTGCCGGCGCCGTGGTCGCCTCGGAGCCGGTCTGGCTGGGAGCCGGCGTTGGCGTCACCGTACCGCCGGTGCTCTCCTCGATTGCGGCCTGGCGGCGCTGCTCTTCGTGGATCCGCGGCAATTCATAGAAATATTGAAAGCCGATGATGATCGTCACGGAGAGGACGATGGCCAATATGAGATTTCGCTGCTCGGGCATGCTGTCCCGATCTCCCCTCTCTCTTCTCGATCAGTCCCAAAGAGGGCCTGTCGACGCAAACTTTGCCCGCTAAACCATGGGCTCCGGCCGGCGACATTGTCCCGCCTGCCGTTCGATAACTGCTGGATGTCGTGTCGGTGCTTCTATCCGGTCAGGGACCGGGTCGAAACCGCTGCCGCCGAGCGGGTGGCAGCGGGCGAGCCGACGCAACGTGAGCCAGCCGCCCCTTATTGCCCCGTGTTGGGCAAGCGCGTCCAGAGCATAGTCCGAGCATGTGGGCAAAAAACGGCAACGTGGACCGATGATGGGCGATATGATCAGCCGGTAGCCGTGTACCAAACTGCTCAAGAGGCGGACGGTGAGCGATCTTTTCTTGGTTTCGACCGGGATTTCGACCTTCGATCGTCCATCGGCCGAGGTTTGGCCGTCAGCACACGCGAAAACGCCCTTTCCAGATCGTCCAGAAGTGTCTGAAAGGCACATGTCAGCACCTCCGCCCTGGCGATGAGCACATAATCATGTCCTGCAACGGCGGCGTCCGGAAGGAGCCGTCTCGCCGCTTCACGAAGCCTACGCTTGGCACGATTGCGGGCGACGGCATTGCCGATGCGCCTGGTCGCCGTAAAACCGAGGCCGATCGCTGCGTCTTCTGACTTCGCGTCGGTGAGCCTTCGGCCAGTCTGGAGAACGAATGACGGCGCAATCCAACGACGGCCGGTGGCGGCGACGGCAAGAAATTCGGCGCGACGTTTGAGACGGACGACATCGACAGCGGTCGCCGGGGCGCTATCCCTTGTGGCGTGACCTTCGAAATCGCTTCCTTCGCCCCGACCGTTAGGCGGATAGACGCTTCCGTCCTTTGGAGCGCCTGCGGGCGAGGACGCGGCGTCCACCGACGGAGGCTGAACGTGCGCGAAAACCATGGCGACGCTTGCGGACAAGATTGCTGGGCTGGAAAGTGCGTTTCACGAGATTTCTACCTTAGGCAAACCGGCTTCAAACCGTTGGGGTGTATAGGATGCGGCCGTCATTCTGTCAAATCGGTGCGCGTGCGAACGGGTAGGCAACACCCGCCGCGATCTGCCGGCTCACCCCGCAATAAACGAGATGTGAGACGGCGTGGGCTGGTAAGAAGGCCGCCGATATGATGGTTATGTGGGCGTTCTGCTGGCGACGTCCAGTCTTTTGACGACAATCTGGTCTTGGGTTCTTGTCGCTGACGGAACCCGGCTTAAGGTTTCCTTAACCCTAACGCTTTATAAAGACGGAATGGTCGCAGAACGGCTCATCCTATCGATGGAGACAACCTTGCCTGGACGAATGGTTGCCGTGACCTTGCTGATGGCCGGATGGATCATCGGTTTCTCTTGGTGGTCGGCCGAGGCGGCGCCGAAAGCGGTGCTCTGGGAGCGCTGGACCGCTCACGACCCCAACGCCGACGTCAGGATCGATCACGTTGCCTGGGGGAGCTTTCTCGAACGCTACCTGGTAACCGGCAGCGATGGGGTCAATCGCGTCGCTTATGGCAAGGTGACGCCGGAGGACATGGCGGCTCTCGATGGCTATATCGAAGAGCTCTCAAAGGTCGCGATCTCCGACTACGCCAGGCCGGAGCAGATGGCCTATTGGCTCAATCTCTACAACGCCCTGACCGTGCAGGTGATCCTCGATGATTATCCCGTTGACAGCATTCGGGATATCGATATCTCGCCTGGCCTTTTCAGCGATGGCCCCTGGGGGAAAAAGCTGATTACCATCGAAGGCGAGAAGGTGTCGCTCGACGACGTCGAGCATCAGATCCTCCGGCCGATCTGGCAGGATCCACGGATACATTATGGCGTCAATTGCGCATCGATCGGCTGTCCCAATCTCCAGCCTATGCCCTTCGAGGCCTCGATGCTCGATCGTCAGCTCGACGATGCCGCGATCGAGTTCGTCAATCATCCCCGTGCGGTCCAGCTCCGTGACGGCCGCGTGATCGTGTCGAGCATCTATGATTGGTTCCAAGAGGATTTCGGCAATAGCGATCAAGGTGTGATCGCTCATCTCAAGGCCTATGCTGCGCCCGATCTGGCGATGAAACTGGAAGGCATCAGCGATATCTACGACCATGAATATGATTGGCGACTGAATGACGTAACGGTACCAGCCGGTGGTTCCTGAAGGATGAGAGGTTGCGTGTGATCACTGGGGCTTTCCAAACACGCGCCGAGGCTGGAGCGCAGACGCTCGGGACAGTCGGTTGGCTCGCCTGCTTCTTGGCCCTTTGGTCGATGCTCGGCCTGGCGCCTGCAGCTCATGCAGCAGATGAGCAGCAGGCTTTCGAACGCTGGCGCCAGCATGACGAAGGTTCGGCCAAGCGTGTCGATCATCGGGCCTGGGAAGCCTTCCTTTTGAACTATCTCCGACCCGGTGACGATGGCGTGCACATGGTCGCTTACGGCAAGGTGAGAGACCGAGATCGCCGGGCGCTGTCCGGCTATATCGAGGCCATGGGTGAGATCGACATTGCCGCTTACCGGCGCTCTGAGCAGATGGCCTATTGGATCAATCTCTATAACGCGCTCATCGTGAAGCTGGTCCTTGATCATTATCCGATTGCATCGATCAGGAAGCTCGAGCGCTCCAGCGCAGGCTTGAAAAACAGCCCCTGGAACCGGCCGCTCACCATCATCGATGGCGTTTCCCTGTCGCTCAACGACATTGAAAACCGCATCCTGAAGCCGATCTGGAACGATCCGCGCCTTCATTATGCGATTACCTGCGTCGCCGTCGGCTGTCCCAACCTGCAGCCGGTACCCTTTTCAGGCGGTCGGCTCGACGAGCAGCTCAGCGAAGCTGCCATGGCCTATGTCAACGATCCCCGCTGCATCAAGATAACGGAGAGTGAACTCCACGTTTCCAGCCTCTATCGATGGAACATTCAGACGTTCGGTGGCTCTGAGCAGGGCGTCATCCAGCATCTCATGGCCTATGCCGAGCCTGATCTTGCGATGTCGCTCCAGGGCTTTGATCGTCTCCATGGCGATCATTTTGATTGGCGCCTCAACGATGCTGGTAAGTAGAGAGCGGCCTGGGGATTTTTTCAGCCTTGTGATGTGAGGCTCCAGCTTTAAGTCCGCTGGCTTTTTGGAATTTCAGTCGCTATCACCGATCAGATCGACAGTCAGAATCAGGTTCATGTCCAGGCCACTGCGTACGCCGTCACCGGTCAGATCCTTGTCAGCGAGGCTTCTTTTGCTGACGATGGCATTCGTGCTGCTCGGGGAGGTCTTGATCTACGTCCCGTCGATCTCCCGCTTTCGCAAGGTCTATATCGAAGAGCGCATCGCCGCCGCCCATCTCGCAACCTTGTCGCTTGAGGCCAGCGGAACCGGCCAGATCAATGACAGGCTCGAAGACGAGCTTCTAAGCCATGCCGGCGTCATCGCCGTAACCTTGCACGCACCCCGTGCCAATCTGATGCTCGGTCGACCGCCCCCGGTAGCGCGCATTTTCGATCTGCGCGCAGCCACCCCCTGGATCTTGATCGTCGATGCCTTCGACGCCCTTTGGCATGGCGGCGAGCGAACGATTCGCGTGTTCGGTCCATCACCGCAAAATCCTAGCCTGCTGGTCGATGTCAGTATGCAGGAGCGGGCGCTTTGGAACGCCATGGTCGACTATTCCTGGCGCATTTTGAACCTGTCAGTCGTGTTGTCCTTGCTGACGGCGCTACTTGTTTACCTGTCACTGCACCTGCTCATGGTGCTGCCGCTTCGCCGCATTACCGAAAGCGTGATCGCTTTCCGCAGCCGGCCGGAAGATACCAGCACCACGCTCAAGGCCTCAGGGCGCGATGACGAGATCGGCGTCGTGCAGGACGAGCTTGCCAATATGCAGTCCGGCCTTCGTCAGGCGCTGGCGCAGAAAACCAGGCTCGCCGCACTTGGCGCGGCGGTCAGTAAGATCAATCATGATCTCCGAAACCTGCTCGCCAATGCCATGCTGTTATCCGATAGCCTGGACATCAGCCCGGACCCGAAGGTCAAGCAGATAGCCCCCCGACTGGTCGAATCGATGGAACGCGCGGCAAAGCTCTGCAGCGAAACGCTGAACTTCGCGCGCGCTGAAAAGGTGGAGCCTGAAAAGCGCCGCTTTGCCCTGAAGGATCTTCTCGATGAGGTCATCGCCAACGTCGATGGCCACACATCGTCCTCGATTCGTTGGCGCAACGAGGTAGATAACAGCACGATGGTGACAGCCGATCGTGATCAGCTCTTTCGGGTCCTGATGAATCTCGGCCGCAACGCACAGCAGGCCATGCAAGATCGTGACGACGACGATAAAGCCGGTCTGATTTCGTTCACGGCCTGGCAGAGCGGCCGCGAGCTTCAGATCGAGATCGTCGACAATGGTCCAGGCATCCCGAAAAGCGCCCGGAATGGACTGTTCGAAGCTTTTTCCGGATCGACAAGGCCAGGTGGCACCGGTCTTGGCCTGGCGATTGCCCGCGAGATCATGCGCGCCCATGGCGGCGACATCGAGCTCGACCGCAGCGATGCCGAAGGCACGGCCTTCAGGCTTTGGCTCCCGGCGGCTTGAGGTCGGAAACGGCGTTTGTCTTGTCCGATGAGAGAGGACGTCCTGCAAGTCCTTCGACGATACGCCCGAAGCCGGGCAGGCTGACCAGTGTTGCGTAAAAGCCCTGGCGATCCGGGATGAAGGGCGACCAAATCAAGAGGATGGTCAAAATCAAGACATGTTTTGGAAAGCTGATCCCGAGCAGAAGAAAGGTGCCGACGTGAAAGCAGGCCAGGGCCAGGCCGAAGACGCGATGCAGGCCTGGCCGTAGCCAAGCGAAAAGAGCGAAGAGTTCGACGTAGATGACTAACATATAGGCCGGCCATCCCGCCCAGGCATTGTCAGTGAGCCAGGGGCCGAGAATGGTGGGTTTGTCCAGCTGGATCATCTTTGCTGCGACGATCGTCGCAAGCGCTTCCGGGTGAAAGGCGCCGATCCGACCGTCGATCAAGGCTTCGATGCCGGCGGCGACTTTCCAAAATCCGGACATCGAATAGAAAAGCAAAATAAGCCCCTGCGTGTAGGCAAAGACCAGCAGATAGCGATATCGACCTATGATCGACGCGCCAAGCGAACGCTGATTGCCTGCAGGCAGGAAGCAAAAACAAAAGCCTGTCCAGATCCAATAGTGGTTGCCGTGGTTGATGGAGCCGAGGCCGAATGACGAGCGAAACGCGGAAGCGGAGAGGAATCCGATAAAAACCAGAACCTTAGGCCAGCGTCGATCAGGCAGGGCAACGGCAAGTAGCGATGCGCTGATCAGGCCGAACAGGATGATGAACCCTGTCGTTTCGATATCCGGCGCCCAGAAGATCGGCCAGAGGGGTGAGAAACTGCCACCGGTCTCCATCAATTTCCAAAGCGCGTTCATTTCCTGATAAGCGAATAGAAGAGTAGCCGCGTAGTAGATCCTGACCAGCCAGAATGCCCTGTCGAACGATCGGCGATGGCTTTGCGGCGCGTAGGTGCCGCCGATCGATCGGCCGGCGAGAAATCTGCGGGTTCGTCTGATCACGAGCCGCCTTCATAGGAAAAGTCGCCGATCAGCTTGATCTCGTCACTTGACGGGCCTTCGCGCCAGCGCCTGAGCGGGTTGTAGCTGTGTCGGTTGATCTGATAATCGACGTCATGAGCGCCAAAAAACCGCGCGGCAAAACGCTCGCGGTCGAGATCGCTGCCTTCGGCGTCTTTGCTGAGGGATCTGCCGAGATTTTGGAGCGCCTTGTAGCCAAGGCTCTTGCTGTCGCTATAGCTTGGGAAAACGTCGATACTGCGCATGTCGACCGGAGGGTCGAAGGTCGTGCCGTTCAGGGCAAGAATGGCGATGTGATACTCCCTGCGCGCATCGCTGACCTTGGAAAAGAGAGACCAGGTGAAGAATGGAAAGAGCTCTCTTGATGGATGCGTGGAAGGACCGGCGATAACGAAGGCTGCGCTCGTCGAGAGGATCGCGTAGAAAACCAAACCCGCAGCACCAAAAAGCTGCAGCTGCCTTGGCGAAAAGTGACGCCGCCTGTTGGGCTTGCGCGCCTCTTTGCTTGGTCGTTCCGTCAACTTGACCCATTCAGTCGATTTCGGGTGCCTAACTGCTGGTGCTTCCTTGCCGGAAGGTCCAGCCTTTTAGCGATAATTTCGTTGCATGTCGAACTCGACAGCTTCTTCACTTTTGAGATTGCCGTCTGTTGACGGATTTCGGGCTGATTGTGTCAGCGTCCTGGCAGGCCTGCACTCTGTGAAGCTGGTGCGAAGAGCGAAAAGGATGGAACTCATGCCCTTGGTCGCGGCAAAGCCTGAGGATCGGAAATTCATGGCGCTGGCTTTGGAAGAAGCCAGGCGTGGTTATGAAGAGGGCGGCGTTCCGGTAGGATCCGTGATGGTTGCCGATGGATCAGTCTTGGCCCGAGGACACAATCGTCGGGTTCAAGACGGTGACCCGATTGCGCATGGCGAAATGGACTGCCTGCGTCTTGCAGGTCGACGGCCGAGCTATCGAGGCGTCACGCTCTAAACGACCCTCAGCCCATGCATGATGTGTGTTGGCACGATCCTGCAGTTCGGGATCTTGAGGATGGTGGTCGGTGAACGCGATAACTTCTTCGGCAATAGCGACTTTCTCGCCGAGGGCAGCGTCGATGTCGTGTTGCTGGACGACATCGACTGTATCGCTTTAATGCGGTGCTTCATCGAAGAAAAACCGGAACTCTGGAATGAGGATATTGCTGAGGACGTTTGATACTAAAAGGCGATAAGATCCAGCCGGAAAATGATCGGATGATCTTATCATCCTGTATTCCGGGGGAGAGTAGGGACAAGGCAACGAGCGATGCAGCGCATTGGCGCGGTTCACGAGTTTCTATCCTGAATTTGCCGATATTTCGCATAAATTTTCTGGAATAAGTCACTGTATTGCATCGATATTTCAAGGTTTTGATGCCGAGACGGCATTTTCCTGAAGGCCAGCAGAGCCGGATTTCAGATCCCGTTGGCCCCAAGAGGACCTCCATTTCGACCAGAAAGCGTCCAAGCGGCGGTTCGTCGAGGCTTGTCTTGGACTGGGCCAGGTCAGTCATCCTTTTCCATCCGGCAGGATCAAAGCATCGCGGAACCAACTGGGCCCTCTAGAGCTTTTCCCGAACAGGTGGAACCACCTGTTCGATAAGGAAATGCGGCGAAACAACGAGATAGAGCGTGCATCCCGATCACACCCGATCGGGATGCACGCTCTAGAACAAACATCACAGAACCGAGGTCATGTTTGGCTGCATGGAAGACTATCGAAGGTGCTTCACACGCTTCAAGAAACGCGCAACGCGATATCTCACCTTCGTCCATGTCAGCGTCGCATAGCCTGCTCTTGCGATGACACGTCATTCGAACCTATAGCGAACGCCGATCAGACATGATCGGAACATAAGCTCTGGGCAATGGGTTCTGTATCAACTTTTCTAAAGAGCTACTTATCCTTCTGTTTGAAAAGCTTGGCTAGTCGGCCTCGACGGAATCAAGGGTGCCCAGCCTTGGCCTGTGATGCGCGCGTCGGTAGATCACACGGGGGGAAACGATCAGTTCGCTCAGAAATGGCTCGAAGTCGAAGAAGACTTCCGAAATGATGGCTGTCTCGCCTTCCCGGACATCGAAGTCCGCCGGTAGATCTGCCGATTCGCCTTCGGTGCCAACTTCGCTGGCCTTGAGAAACGAGCCGGCACCGGATCGTTGCCAGGCAATCGTAGCGCCTTCGCCATCATCGTTGGTCACCGATGAGATAACCACTCGGCCGCTGCTACTCAGGTCGAACGGTTCTGCGACATGGGCGGCGGCATTGAATATGTCGTCAAGCTCGGTCTCGCTAATCGTCTCCGCTCGCGCCACAAGGTCAGACATGGTAATTGCAACTCGATCGATCTTCTGATTGAGAAGAACGTAGCGTCCAAGCTCTGCACTTGCGAGTAGCATCAACAGAAGGACCGGGAGGGCAAGGGCAAATTCGACGACGACATTGCCACGGTCGCAAAGCCGTCTGGCAAGAAGGGCAACAGCCTTCCAAGAAACACTCGGCTGCCAGTAGATCGGGCTGCGCATTGATGCCTTTATGATGCTCATGACCGATAGTCCAACATATCGTCTGCTTCCATGGTCTGTATATCAGCTGCCGAAGGGTTCATTTCTGACAGCAACATTGGCGTCCAGGGTAATGACCTCGCCAAAGAACGGGCGGAACAGGGGTATCATAAGGGACCAATCGTAACGTAATCGATAAACGACAACGTCACCGGGACCTCCGAGTCCGGCCTGGCCCATATCTTCGTCCCACCCGCTATTGCCGTTGATATCGTCGAATTCCTCACCCTCGTCATACGCTCCGTTACCGTTCTCATCCGTGAATGGCTCCGCTTGCCCGACATCCGCGAAGCTCTCGTAAACGAGTGTCTCAATATCGATGTCGTCGATTTCGATGATTCCATAGGCGTTATCCTCGATGATCTGCAGGATCATATCCTGCCGACTAATCTCAGCTGTCGATGAGCCAGTCACGCCGTAACGCGAGGCTTGGCGCGCACCGCCTTCGAGTAACGTCTGGGCGAAGATGATTCCGGAAAACTCGAAAACGCCGCACAGGAGGGCGAGCAGAAGCGGTGCGACGAATGCGAATTCGACGATTGCCTGGCCGGAATCGTCCTGAGTGCGCCCTCGACAATGCACTCGACGAAAAAAAACACGTCTAAGTTGATTTTGGAGCGACAAAATCATTGCCTTTTACCTTTTTGGAACGATAGTGCCTAGTTTGATGACCTATGGTTGATTTAGAGGGGTTGCCATGACCATTAAACTGCAATCGAGCATGCGAGGACTGACTCTGATGATCGGTTTTGTCGCGTGTCTTTCGGCATGTGCGCCCAACAGCGTGCGCACGCCAGTTGGTGCTGGCGTCGATGGGCAGCTCAATGCTGCTGAACAGGAGACGAGCCGATACGGAACGCTGCTGCGCCTGGCATCGTCGACACGTTCGTCCGGTGATCCTGCAGCTGCTGTTAACATGTATCAGCAGGCGATAGCGCTCGAGCGTGGTCGGCCGGAAGCCTATGCTCTCCTGGGCGATACTCTGATCGAACTCGGCGCCTATGATCAAGCTGCTGAGATATTTCAACAAAGCCTCAAGCGCGATGGAGATGGCCTTGCAGCCAGACTTGGTTATGCGCGTGCTCTTGTGGCGCTCAAGCGGCCAGAGGCAGCCATTCCACATTATGAAGCCGCGCTGAGATCGGCATCGGGGAACCTCCAGGCCTATAATGGGCTCGGCGTGGCTTACGATCTTTCCGGTCAGCATAAGGCCGCGCAGCAGATCTATCGTGATGCGCTTGCGATCGCTCCGGACAGCATGCTCTTGCGCAATAATCTGGGTCTTTCGCTGGCTCTTGCCGGTGATTATCAGGATGCGATCGAACTGCTGAAGATCGTCGCCGATGAGCCTGGAGCACGTGCGCAGAACCGTCAAAATCTTGCGCTCGCCTACGGACTTTCCGGCGATCTGGCTTCTGCCGAACGCATAAGCCGACTTGACCTGGATGAAGAATCCGTCCAGTCTAATCTCGCCTATTTCGCATCGCTCGCAGCCATCGATGACCGGCGAAAGCGTGCATCCGCGCTGGGTGCTCATTCGTCCGATCAGGGGACTGCGGCTGGGTCGGAAACGGTCGGTCAACGGCTGACGGCGCTGGCCCTGGGCGATGAGGGGCTGGAGCTTGCACTGACACCGACCGGCCGCTGGTATGTGAACCTTGGCGAATATGCCAATCGTCTTCAGGCCGCATCGGCTTGGCAACAGTTGCAAACGCAGCATGTTGATCTTCTGAGCCCATTCGACCATCTGGCCGGAGCCGAGAGCGGCAGACAACCTCTGCTCGTGGGGCCCATGGCGACGGCGGAGAAAGCTGAAACTCTGTGCAGCAGCCTCGCCAGTCGCGGTCAGGTTTGCAGACCTATGGCCCTCTGAGCTGGAACGGCCGCAAACAAGACTGAACCTTCCGCCGTGGCTGCCCCTAAGGTCAGTTGACTGTCGGTTTTGCATGGAGGCCATTATTTGGTCTCCATGCACCTGGTTGTGTTGAGCAATTGCCTGTTCGGTGTAATCTTTATTCCTTCTGGTGAATATTTCTTTAGCTTGATTGTGCGTCCGTTTGTTTCCCATCAGATAGTTATTGGGCGATCTTCTCCGTTCATTCGCTCGATTGAACGTGTCCTGGTTTCCAAAGGTCGGCTGTCTTCCCGAAGCCACTAGCCTCTTGGTGGGAAATGGATTGCACCGTTTTCTTCCGAGCTTTGGGCCTGAAAGGGTAAATTGCAAAACCGTCTCGGCCTGACCTAGAGATGCCAATGCTGATTGCTTGGAAACAGAAGCTCGTTGCATCGTTAGACTGAGGAGACCACCAAGTCTTATTGCTCCAAACAAGACACCCAAGCGCCTCTTCCGGTAACTATCGAGCGATTTCATACCGTCACCAGTAAACAGGCGTGAGAGATCTAGTGCAGCATCCCCAGGAGAAGATAAGATGCGGTAAAAAGAGAGAGCTTTCGCGTGGCAGCGCCTTCCCCTGGGGCGTGTCGTCGCCGGTCCAGATGTCACCATCACCGGTTTCGACCGTTGCATCGCATCACTCGTCGTCCGGCTTCTCGTCTGCCCTCGGCTGCAATAGGGGGAGATCATTCGAGAACTTTTCAGAGAGGCCCCCTTAAGTGCTTGCGCGGATGTTGAAACGCGTTCTTTTGATCATTGGGAGTATTTGGTTTCTAGCAAATAGAGCATCGGCTTTGACGTGTGAAACATTATCGGAGGCTGCATATCATTTGGTTTGTAATATAAAAAAGAAGTAAAATAGATCTGCAATGTTCATTTTGAAAATAAGGCCTGATCTCAATGGGATCAACATATCCTGCAAACCTAACGTCATAAGAAACGTGGTAATATTTTCTATTATTTTTCAGTGATTGAAAGGTTTTTTTCATGAAATCATATTGTCCATAACGCTAATAATAGCTGGTCCAATCAGCACAATGAACAAAACTGGAAGTATAAAAACGATCATCGGCACAGTAAGAGTCGCTGGTAGGCGTGCTGCCTTCTCTTCCGCACGCAACAGTCTTTGTTCCCTAAACTCATTGGCCAGAACTCGCAGTGACTGCGATAGAGGCGTGCCATACTTCTCTGTCTGAACAAGTGTGTTGACGACGCCGCGAATGGCACTGAGGTTGGTGCGACGGTTGAGATTTAGCAGCGCGTGCCGACGTTCTGGCAGAAACCCGAGCTCCACTGATGTTAGTTGAAGCTCCTCTGCGAGTGCGGGACTAGCGTTGCCGATCTCGCGCGCGACTCTTTCCAACCCTGCGTCCAGAGACAAACCCGACTCAGCACAGATGACGAGCAAATCGAGGCCGTCAGGCAGTGCCTTTGCGAGCAGTTGCTGTCGCCTGGTCGTCGTATTTGAAACGTAGAGATCGGGCGCAAGAAATCCGAAGAGACAAGCACCGCATACTAAAAGCAAGTTAATCGCAGGTTGAAAGGCGCCAAGCTTGAGAACGTAGAAAAGTACAAAGCTTATAATACCGAACGCGACCGGCATGGCGGCTTTGAAGAAAACAAATATGATAATAGCATCTTGAGATCGATAGCCTGCTTGCGCGAGACGATCCCTCAGCTTGCTGGCTTGCTGGTCCTGCATAAGCTGCAGCAAATTGACCACTCGCTTCATGAAACCCACGCTTTCAGCGCGGCGGTTCGATCTGGCCTTGGTGGTCAGTAACTGTGATTTCAGCTCGTCTCTTCGTAAAGAGATACTCCTTGCGCGACTCTCCAGCGGATTGCGCTCTATCAATCCAAACCAGATTGCAACGACCACAGTGAAGGCCAGAAGTGCAAGCAGAAGAACGAGTAAACTATCTGATGTCAGCCCGAATGGCAGATATTCGTTCAATTCGTTCATATCTCGAACCTCACCATCTTCGCCATAATAAAGATGCCGACCAATAAGCTAGTCAGGCCAATGGCGATCATGATCCAACCTCGAGGGTCGGTGAAAAGCGTGCTCATGTAGTTTGGATTAATGAATGAAATGAGAGCGCACATAATGAAGGGTAGAGAACCGATGATCATCGCTGACGCGCGTGCCTCAGATGACATCGCTTTAACTTTCAAGCGCATCTGCTCCCTCCGTCTAACCATGTGTGAGAGGTTCTCAAGAATCTCCGCCAAGTTGCCGCCCGTTTCCTGCTGAATTGACATGCTGATTACGAGAAAGTTGAATTCTGGAATCTGCAATCTTTTGGCGGTTGTCCACATCGCCTCTTCCATCGAGACGCCGATCCGCATTTGGTCGCTAATTCGTTGAAACTCAAAACCGACAGGATAGGCGATTTCTTCAGCGATGGTTTTCATAGTTTCTGAGACTGGAAGGCCTGAACGAACGCCTCTAACGATTAGATCCAAAGCTTCAGGAAGAAGGCTCGAGAATTTCTTTGTTCGTTTGGCGATTTGGCGCCCAACGATGACATGAGGAAAGCCGAACCCGACAACGAACCCGGCTAACAAGTTGATCAGGATCGAGTAGTCAAAAATAAGCCAAAGCACTGTTGTAGTTAGCAGGCAGAGGCCAGCGCAGATTAAGAGATAATCGCCAATTTTAAGCGGCCAGCCGCTACGCTCCAACCTTTGTCTCAAGAGGCCGACGTTTGGTAATAGACCTTTCACTAGCCTGTCGATGCTAGCGATTTTGCTGTCCGCTGTATTTCGTCGGACGCTTTCAATAGGCGTCGCTATCGTTTTGCTTGAAGAGTTGACGGGGTCTACAATCTGATCGATGCGACGCCGCATATGGACGTCACCGTTACCCAGAAAGCCGAAGCTGAAGAGTATCAGCGCTAAGACAGCGAAGACGCCAATGCCAAGAACACCCATTTTTATGACATCGGGCTGTGCAAGGATGTGGTCGAGCATCGGCATCAGGCCATCATCGCTTGCTGTAGAGGACGATCGAGACCGTAATATGCGGCTCTCTTTATGAAGTGCGGGCGCACTCCGCTGGATTTGTACTGACCTTTCAGAGTGCCGTCCCGATTTTCACCTTCGTACTCATATGTAAACAGGTCTTGAGTCGTGACGATGTCGCCTTCCATGCCGATGATCTCGGTTACATGGGTCACTCGGCGGATGCCATCCCGCATTCTTGATACCTGAACAATTAGGTTAACGGCGCCGACGATCTGAGTCCTTACCGCCTTGCCGGTTAAACTCACGCCAGCCATGCCAATCATGTTCTCCATGCGGGTTAGAGCTTCTCTGGGATTGTTGGCATGGAGTGTGCACATAGAGCCGTCATGGCCGGTATTCATCGCTTGAAGCATGTCCAGGGCTTCCGCCCCTCTGACCTCGCCGCAGATGATGCGGTCAGGGCGCATTCGCAGAGCATTCTTTACGAGGTCTCGCATGGTAATTTCACCAGTGCCTTCTAAATTGGGAGGCCTGGTCTCTAATCTGACGACATGTGGCTGCTGCAGTTGTAGTTCCGCTGCATCCTCAATGGTCACCACGCGATCACCTGGATCGATCAGCTGTGACATGGCGTTCAGCATCGTCGTTTTGCCTGAACCTGTGCCACCAGAAATCACGACATTAAGGCCGCAGGCGGAGGCAATTTTGAGTACCTTTGCAAGGTTGGCCGAGATGTTTCCTTGCCGCTCCATAACATCCAGCGTGATGCTTTTCTTGGAGAACTTTCGGATGGATATAGAGCACCCATCGATGGCAAGCGGTGGTGCAATGATATTGACACGCGATCCATCCGGCAGTCGTGCATCGGCTATCGGGCAGGTTTCGTCGACGCGGCGACCCACCCGAGTTACGATTCGTTGCGCGATGTTCATGACGTGAGCATTGTCACGAAAACGGACATCGGTAAGCTCAAGTTTGCCGCGGCGTTCAACATAAACTTGGCTTGGACCGTTGATCATGATGTCGTTGACACCTTCATCTGACAGGAGCGGCTCAAGCGGTCCCAGTCCGACCATGTCATCGACAAGGGTGATCGTTAGCTGCTGCTGCTCCCGGCTCGTTACCGAAAGCCTCTCCTCGGCGACGATCTCGGAAATCAGCTCCGCGATTTGCCGTTGGAGTTCGTCTCTGGGCAGCTTGGCGGCGGCGCTGGCGTCGATGCGCTCCAGCAGTGCTGACTGGATCCTGTCGAAGACTGCTTTTGCTGCCGCAACCCGTTTGCGGCTGCTCACGGAAGATTCGGCCGATTTTGTCGTTGGTTTAGAGCCAGCCGGATCCTTTTCATCAACCTCCGCTTTCGATGCGGCCTGCTGCTGAGTCGAGCCCGGTGCTGTCTTGACGATGGCAGGCTCTGTCTGTGAACGTCGACCGAACATCGTTTACCCCTGTGCTTTGCTGAGAAGCCTACGCAGAATGCTATGGTGCGGAAGGTCGGCGCCTGCAGCAGGACCGCACAGGCGATCGGCTATCTCACCGAGGCCTTTGGCCACCGGCCCCTTGCCGGCGGCAACTGGCTGACCAAAATTCGTCGCGGCGGCGACGGTTTTGGCATCGAAGGGCAGAACGAAGTCCACTTTGCGCCCGACCCCTTTCTCGAACTCAGTCTTCGGCATTTCACCGTTCTTGTGCTCTCCTGCTCGGCTGGCAATGACAACACTGTTGCAGGATGCGTTCAGGGTCGGAAGAAATCCGATCGTCCGCATCGTGTCGCGCATGCCCGCAAGCGAGAGATCGGAGACGAGAATGAGATCTGTAGCGTATTCCAGCACCTGAAGTGTGGTTGGATTGGTGCTGCGTGGCAGGTCAACAACGACGTAGTGGAACCGATTGCGCAAATCGTTCAAGAGAAGCTCGATCGCCGCCGGATCGAGCAGCAGCGTTTCATCCGGGCTCTCTTCAGCGCTCATGACAAACAGCCGGTCCGAGTGCTGTATCATCATGCGATCCATGAACAGGCTATCAATGCGTTCGACGCTTTCCAGAGCTTCGCGCAGCCCGTGGCTAGGCTCAATGTCGAGCGACAGGGCGACTGTGCCGAACTGCAGGTCGAGATCCAACAGAGCAACCTTGCGCCGCCGTTGCTGCGCTATGATCCACGAAAGGCTGGTGGCAACCGTCGTGGCTCCGACGCCTCCGCGGGCGCCCATGACGCCAACCAGCTTGCCAAGTTTGCTGTTCCCTTTGGCGTGGTCGCCTTCCTCCGAGATATTTGAGATCGCCTTTTGTAAGAGCGCCGGCGACAGGGGTTTGACCAGGTAGTCGGTAACGCCATGATGCAGCAGGTCACGGAACAAGCCACAGTCATTTCGTTCGCCGATGGCGATCACCGAGACTCCGGGTTCACAGACATCGGCGAGATTGTCGATGTCGGAAAGCGGTAGATCAGAGCCGGTGATGTCCACCATAAGGAGTTTGGGCGAGGGATGCTGGCTGAGATACTTGATCGCATCCTTGACCGTGCCTTTACGGATTGATGCATGCGGCAGCATCATGTCGCCGATCACTCGGTCGACAGCAGCGTTCGTGCTTGAATCGGCACAGAAAGCGATAAAATGAGCTTGTTCGGAGCCTGCCCGCTCGGCGGTTGCAATTGCGGTCGCCATCAGTTGACCCTTTCTTCTTCAAGTTCGGGCTGCTCGCCCTCTCGATAGCGAACGATACCCTCGGCCTGATGAATGCCATCTGCGGGATCAAGCTTGCGGCCTCTCACAAGATCGCGCGGATCGGCGATCATCAAGCCAAGATTGGTCTCAGTCGCACAGCCAAAGTTCGTGTGAGGCTTGTTGGCGTAGTCCATGCCGGACTTCCGGCTCCAGTCCGGACAGGCTGGCGGTGTCACCAAGTAACGCTCCAGGACGATCTCAACCCGACGATTCCTCTGCCAGGCACGTTCGTCGTCGCCTGCGACAGCTGGAGCTCGCTCACCGAAAGAGCTTGCATGCATGTTCAGTCGGTCGACGCCGCTATCATTAAGGAAGCGCTTGACCGTCTCCATTCTCCGTCCCGCCAGGTCGAGGTTGTATAGATCGGTCGCACGCTCATCGGCATGCCCCTCAATGCGAATGGAGTCGCTGTCTTTCGGCTGGACAGCCCTTAGGAAGGCAATCAGACGGTCCTGTTCGCCGCCACCGAGATCGTCGCGGTCGGTGGGGAAATAGACGACATGACGATATTGCGCCCTATCGACCTCCAGCGATTTGGGCGAACTCGCTCCAAGCCATCCGAGTGTCGGGTCCAGTTCAGCGCTTCCAGGTGCGCATGCGGTGAGGGCGATCGCTGCGAGCGCCAGTCCGCCCAGTCTGCAGGCATGGCTGCGGAAGCCACGCTTATTTGCAGTGCAGAAAATATTCATTAAATGTTCTCCTAATCCAGCGCGAAGCCGATGGGGCCAACGAGGCGTTGCTTGTTCGGACCTTGCGGCGCGCCGCGGCCAGGATGAAGACCGGCATGGTGAAGGCGCCCTTCCAAAATGCGCTCGATGTCATTCGGTGGCTCGTAACCATCGGTAGGAGCGGCCAGAAGCTGTTCGTCGACAGGCGTGACCAGATAAGGCGTCACCATGATCACCAGTTCAGTCTCGTTGGTCTGAAAGCGCTGGGAGCGAAACAGGGTGCCGAGCACCGGGAGGTCGCCAAGGCCGGGGAACTTGCTGACCGTGTTCTGCACATCGTTGGACAACAATCCGCCCACGGCGAAGCTCTGACCACTGCCGAGTTCAACCGTGGTTTCGGCGCGGCGGGTGGCGAGGGCTGGAATGGTCAGCCCGCCGATGGTGATGGCGCCGTTGTCGGAGAGCTCGCTCACCTCAGGTCTGACCCGCAGGCTGATACGGTTACGGCTGAGAACAGTCGGCGTGAAGGCAAGGCTGATGCCGAATTCCTTGAACTCGATCTCGACTTCGTTGTCATCACTGGCAACTGGGATCGGGAACTCGCCGCCAGCAAGAAAGCTTGCGGTCTCACCGGACAGGGCCGTGAGGTTGGGCTCGGCGAGGACGGTGACCAATCCCTCTTCAGCAAGGGCATCGATCGCGGTGCTGACCGATGCGCTGCCGCTGGTGTAATTGCCGAAACCGATGCCAGGCGCGTTACCGCCGGCATTAGCTGGTGATCTGAAGATGCTGCCAGCGCTGTCGCTCAGCAGATCGCGACCGCTGGCGAAGCCGAAGGTGAAGTTGCCGGAGTTGAACAGCGTTTCCCAATTGATGCCGAACTCTTTGATAACCTCACGCGAAACCTCTGCGACGCGCACGCGCAGATGGACCTGCGTGGGGGCGCCTACTCTCGTGCGGTTCAAGAGCGTCTCATCCTCGCCGAGATAACGGCTGGCGAGTTCACGAAGCTCTTGAGCGTCGGTCGGACTATTGACTTTACCATCGAGCACGATGCTGCCGTCGACTGAGCTGACGTCGACCTGACTGTCTGGAAGCAAGCGATCGAGCGCACCGCGGAGGCCGGCAAGGTTGTGATCAACCTGGACCGACGAGCGAAGCAGCATATTGTCGTTTTCGTCGACGGCGAACATGCTGGTGCTGCCGGCACGCTTGCCGAACAGATAAATGATACTCGGCGATTGAGCCTGCACGTCGGCGATGTCCGGGTCGGCAACGAAGACGGTCGCTGCCGGGCGTGGCAGCCGAATGACCTGCCCCTTACCAACCTCAATGCGGACCTGATCTGAGGCGTCGAGCTTCTCGATGCTCGCTGACTGGGCCTGGGCCGGCCCGCTGAACCCCGGAAGCGAGAAGATCAGTCCCACTGCAAAGGCGATGCCCAAAGCGGACAAGCCGGAGCCTTTTCGTTTCGTTTCGACAGCCATCAGTTCGATCCCTCGACGTTCACGGTTTCTGCATTGCTGCCGCGAAGCACGAGCAGCCGATTGGTGGGGCCACGGCCCGAGCGCAGGACGCTGGAAACGTCCCGATCCCAGGTCGGTGCATAGTCGGTTTCCGCTGATGCCACCGTTTCCTCTTCTTCCTCGTCTTTCGCGAGGCTGCGTAGGCTCAGGGAGAGCTTCCCGAGCTCAGTTACAAGCGCCACGCTCTCGGCCTGGCGCGGGGAGACTTCCAACGTCGCCGTGCGGGCCTTTTCGTGGTGTTTGCCTTTCTTCGGATCATCGCCCGTGGAGACGCCCATCGCGATGATCCGGATATTGGGAAGAACCGTTTCGCTGACCCTCCGAGTGGTGTCGCCGTCCAGAGTCTGGGTGAGGATCAGGTCGACCCGATCGCCGGGGAAGATCAAGCCGGAGTTACCCGAGGTGGCGTTAATCGGCACGGAAACGGCGCGCATGCCAGGTGAGAGAACCGCAGCGAGGAAACCACGGTCGCCGGGTTTGACGACGCTGCCATCGGTGATCGGCTGGCCGGCGGACAGTCCGCGGCGCACCACGGCGCCCACGACCATATCCTTGGTTTCGCTGCCTCTCACGACGTAGTTGTCGGGAATATCGTCGCCTGGCCAGCGCTGCCAGCGGACATCCTGCGGCTTGATGAAACGACCGGCGGGAATGTCGAGCTCGGCCACCAGAACCTCGCTGCTTTCTTCTTCGACTGGAGCGGCGGCCTGAATGATATTGACGGGCCTCTGCTGATCGCTGATCCAGCTTCGGGCATAGACGGCGGTGACGCCGGCGACGACGAGAGCGAGCATTAAGACAAGAATACGGCGCGGACCCATGGGGGCCTCCTCAGAGTTGCAGCAAAGCGAAAATGACAGCAAACCCGCCGGCGGCGATGGCGACGCCATAGGGCAGTGATTCATTGATCTCTACATCAGTGACGTCCGCCGACGTCGGGTTTCCGGCGAGCGCCGCCGGCCGTTGGAACCTTCTGGTGAATTGACCGGAGAGAAATGTCAGCGTCAGGAGAGCCGGCGACCGCGACCATCGGCGCAGCATCAGAATGACGAGCGACAGCAGACCGCCGGCAATAGTGGTCACCATGAGGAACAGCGCGATGTGCTCGACGCCGGCCCAAAGAGCGAGCCCCGTCATCAGCTTGACGTCACCGCCGCCCATGAGCTGGAAGGCGAAGCAAGCGAAGCCGACAGCAAACACCAGGCCGGCGACGACGAAAGCGCTCATCCAGTCGATCGGCGTTGGGCTGACCGCAACGAAGAGAGCGTAGAGGCCGGCCACCGCCGATGTCAGCCAGTTGGGCAGTCGGCGGCAGTCGATATCGTTCAAAGCGCCCGTTACAAGGAGACCCGCAAGGCAGACGATGCAGAGTGAGGCCATCATCGGAGAGGCCCACACCGCATTCGATAAGAGATGTCGGGCGCTTGATGTTTTGAGGCAATCTCCGGAAGATGCCTGGCTGCGGGGGCCAGCCTCAACATCACAACAGCGCCTCGCCGAAGGCGGCGATGAGCGCCGGGAAGGGAAGATTGAGCAAACTTGTGCGCACCTGCACGAGAGCCACGACGATGACGACCACGAGCAAACCGGCAATCAAAGCATATTCGATCGCCGTTGCTCCTTCGGTCGCTTTGCAGAAAGCGCGCCATCGCGCCAAGATACCGCGCAGAATGGCAGTCCCATTTCGTTGGGTGGCGATCACGGGGCTCTCCTGACGATGGCAAAGCGATCGGCATGACGGCGCTTGTTCTGTTGGATCGGGGGGAATGAGGCGTCAGGCATCAGCGGCGCTATCGGCCGCCGATGCCGTCACCTCAAGGCCAGATGCCGAACCTATTCCTCGGCTGCTTCCTCAGCTGCTTCCTCGGCAACACCCAGATTGTCGGACACAGTCTGGAAGGTGTTGGTGAGGTTGTCGCCGAGCGTTGAGAGCACGCCGATGATCGCAACGGAAACCAGAGCGGCGATCAGGCCATATTCGATGGCGGTCGCGCCGCTTTCGTCTTTCAGAAGATCGTGGAAGAGTTTCATGGAACGTTCCCTTATGCATATTAACGTCGCCTATGAAAACTGACGTAATTATATTAATAAAAAGTTTCGAAAGTAGATTTTGTTCTGCATTGATGCCGTGTTAACTATTTTGAACAATTTGTTTTGGCCTGGAAGGTGCCAAGAAGCCATGGGAGTTCCGGTCTGTCAGAATTGGTAGTTCCAGATAAGGCGAGAGGGCTCGATATCATTCGCATGCCCGGAATGAAGACGTTTCGGCACTCGTTCTGACACTCTTGTTTGTCTACCTGCGATGGGGTTGTTGCAGGGTCGCTTTCCAAGAGAAGACAGCCAGGAGGCGCGGCCATTTCGTTGGCTCACGGGTTGGTGCGAGGCGACAGCTTGCTGTTGCCGGGGCCGATCAGGCTCTGGCCGGAATCGACCGTGATCACCTGACCGGTAACGTGACGGGCGCTGACCAGATAGCGAACGGCCTTGAGGATGTCGCTAGCTCCCAAGCCCTCGCCGAGCGGCATCATTTGTTGGCGTGCGCGGTGCTTCTCCTCGGTCTGCATCCAGCTTGGCAGCACGAGGCCGGGCGCGATGCCGTTGACGCGGATCCGAGGCGCCAGCTCGAAGGCGGCTAGCCTGGTTGCCCCCTCCAGGCCGATCTTGGCAACGGCATAGCTTAAGAAGGCGGGCGAGGGCGTCGCCATCTGCTGGTCGAGCATATTGATGATCGACGCATCCAGCGGAAGGTCGTTCTGGGCGGCGAAGGCTTTCATCAGAAAAACCGGGGAGGTGAGATTGACGTCCATCAATTGGCGCCAGCTCTCGAGGGTCAGGCTCTCGAGCCTGTCCTGTTCGAAAAGGCTTGCATTGTTGATAAGCAGATTGAGCGGACCGAATGCCTGGCAGCCGGCTTCGACGATCGATGCCGCATCTGCCGGGTCCGCGAGGTCGCCAGGCACGGCAATGGCCTCCCGACCCATGGCGTTGATCTCTTGGCAAAGCGTCTCGGTCTCGTCACGTGAGTGATGATAATGCAGGATGAGATTGAACCCGTCTTCGGCGAGCCCAAGCGCCATGGCCCTACCGAGCCGTTTTGCGCTGCCTGTTATGAGTGCGATCGGGCTTGAGGGCTGTTGATCACTGGCATTGTCGGACATGAAAAAAGGCTATCCTGATATCGGTTGCGCTTTGCATCGAACGATCTGAGCGAGCGGGCCTCGCGTTCACTCTTTCTTAACCAAGCTTTGGTAGCAAGAGGCGGTCTTCGTCGGTGGGGCGACTTCGAGAGCATGGTCGCTTGCGTGACCGGGCGTCGGAGGCAGGCAAGAACTGTCGCATTCTCGTCTGTTCATTATCGAAGCCCGTCGACACAATCGTAAGAGGAAGGAAGTCTGTGGGCGATGATGACGTCGCCCCTTTCGATGTCTCCGGTGCGGAGGGAGTTGCTGACGATGGCGGATCGAAATGCGGGCAGGCGCGGCGGCAGGGATGCGCGGCGCGCCGAGAGGGCAAAGCCGCTTGCGGATGCCATTCGCCCTGTTTGGCCGGGCCTTGAAGGCGGGCGCTATCGGCCTTTGTCCGAGGCGGACATCCCGAAAATTCATCATGCCGCCTTGGACGTGCTCGAACAGATCGGCTTTGCCGACGCTATTCCCTCCTGCATCGAGATGACGACCGCTAGAGGGGCTTTCGTCAACGAGCAGGGCCGACTTTGCTTCCCACGGGCTCTGGTCGAGGACACGATCGCCAAGGCGGCGCGGCATTTTCCGCTTTACGGCCAGGACCCGAAGCACGACATGGAGCCTTACGGCAAACGTGTCTATTTCGGCACGGCGGGTGCTGCGGTGCATATGGTTGACGCGGCAACAGGGGCTTACCGCGAGTCGACGCTTGTCGATCTGTATGACATCGCCCGTATCGTCGACAGCCTGGATCACGTCCATTTCTTCCAGCGTTCGGTGATCGCACGTGATATGGCCGAGCCCCGGGCGCTGGACATCAACACCTGTTACGCTTCGGTGAAGGGCACATCCAAACATGTCGGCACGGCGTTCACCGAGCCGGAACATGTGGATGAAGCGCTCACTATGCTGCATATGATCGCCGGTTCCGAGGAAAAATGGCGGGAGCGTCCGTTCGTCTCCATGTCCAATTGCTTTGTCGTGCCGCCCATGAAATTTGCTGTCGATGCCTGCCGATGCCTGGAAGCGGGCGTGCGCGGCGGCATGCCCGTGCTTCTGCTGGCGGCGGGGCAGGCAGGCGCGACCAGTCCGGCTTCGCTCATCGGCGCGGTCGTCCAGGAAATCGCCGAGGTCCTGGGCGGGCTAGTCTATGTCAACTGCATCAAGCCCGGAGCGCCGGCGATCTTCGGTCCCTGGCCCTTCGTCTCCGACCTGCGGACCGGCGCCATGTCCGGCGGCTCGGGCGAGCAGGCGTTGCTGATGGCCGCCTGTGCGCAGATGGCACATTATTATGACCTGACCGGCGGAGTTTGCGCCGGCATGACCGACAGCAAGGTCGCGGACGCTCAGGCCGGTTATGAAAAGGGCTACAATTATGCGCTGGTCGCCAATGCCGGCGCCAACATGATCTACGAGGCGGCGGGCATGCATGCCAGCCTGCTCGGTTTCTGTTTGGAAAGTCTGGTGATCGATAATGATGCGATCGGCGCGACGCTGCGCACGCTTCGCGGCTTGGAGGTGGACGACCAGGCGCTGTCAGTGGATGTCATTCGTGATGCCTGTATCGGCGGTCCCGGTCACTTCCTCGGTAGTGAGCAGACGCTTGGCCTGATGCAGAGCGCTTATGTCTATCCATCCATCGGGGATCGGACGAGTCCCAAGGAATGGGAAGAGCTGGGCTCCACCGACGTCTTGCAAAAGGCGATTGCCAAAACGGCGGACATCCTGGCCGCCCACCATCCGGCTCATATCGGCGCCGATCTTGACGGGGCGATACGCGATCGCTTCCCCATCGCCCTGCCAGGGCGGGAATAACCTCGCTTTGGTCACGCTCCGCATCTCGGGACCTGACGATCAAGCTGAGGTCACCAGGCTGCTGGAGCTGTCTTACGGTCAGTTGATGCCGGCGGCCTATGGTCGGGATTGGACCGACGAGCATTTGCCGATCATCGCGAAAGCGAATCCCGATCTTCTGAGTTCGGGAACCTATTATCTGGCGGTGGCGCCGGAAAGCCAGGTGGTCGGCGCCGGCGGATGGACGCGTGAACGGCCGGGGACGGGTGAGATCGAAGCAGGGCTGGGCCATATTCGCCATGTCGCAACCGATCCAGGCTGGATAGGAAAGGGCATCGGCCGTGCGCTGATGGAGCGATGTGCCGCCGATGCCGAGCGGGTGGGCATTCACCGTTTCGAATGCTATGCGAGCCTGAATGCCGTGAACTTTTACAAACATGTCGGCTTCCAAGAGATCCGGGCGGTCGACGTCAGATTGGGCGGTGATCGCATCATGCCTTCATGCTTGATGGAATGGATTCTTTGACGTCAAGCCTCGACCTGCCATCGATCATCGGCCATCGCGGTTCCGCCGGGTTGGCGCCGGAGAATACGCTCGCCGGCATTCGCCGCGCCTATGAGGAAGGGGCGACCTGGGTAGAATTCGACGTCAAGCTCACCAGTGACGATGTGCCCATCCTCATGCATGACGACCGGCTCAGCCGTACCACGAACGGCAAGGGCAAGGTTGCGGCGATGACGCTCAACGAGCTCCAGTCGCTGGATGCCGGTGCCTGGTTCGGCTCTGAATTTACGGGCGAGCGCGTGCCGACGCTCCATGCGACGCTTGAGCTTTGCATCGGGCTCGGCCTCGGCATGAATGTCGAGCTTAAACCCTGTCCCGGGCGCGAAGAGGAGACCGCAAGGATCACGCTGCAGATGATTGCTGAAATGTGGTCCGATCGCTTGAGCCTGCCGCCGCCCTTGATCTCAAGCTTCGATGAGAAGGCGCTGACCGCCGCCTACGACATATCACCGGCGCTGCCACGGGGATGCCTGGTTACCCGCGTGCCCCGCGTCTGGCAGAAAAAAATGGCGCGCTTCGGCTGCAGGACCCTGAATGTCAGCAACCGATGGATCCGGAAAAAGCACGTCGAATCAGCCAGAGAAGCTGGCGTTCCGGTCCTGGTCTACACGGTCAACGATCCCGACCGGGCGCTCGCCCTCCTCGACATGGGGGTGACCGCAATCTTCACCGATCGAGTCGACCTGATGAGGAAAGCTCTTGGCCGGACGCGTTAAAGTCCCTTCCGGTCCTGGAAGAGCCCTTGACACCTCACGCGCCGTCAATTACCTCAATCTCACGCTTCTAAGCGGGTGTAGCTCAGTTGGTTAGAGCGCTGGCCTGTCACGCCAGAGGCCGCGGGTTCAAGTCCCGTCACTCGCGCCATTCTCTTATATATCCGATGATATCGACCTGTCGTTGATAACGGCTGTGGCTCGGGGCTGCCGAGCCATGTCGGGCATCGGTCAGCTAAGCGGTTGCTTAGCCATGCTCTCGAAGAGTTCGTCGACCTGCTTCGGGGCGTAAAAATCCCAAAAAGCGCCGCGTCTTGCGATCAGCTTCTCTTTGAGTTCCCATATCAGCTCGCGGTCGTAGAGCGGATTGGTGTTATGGCTCTTCAGGTCCTCGTTCAGGTCCCCGGCGGACGTCGAAACGACCTTCAGGGCGCGCCCGCCTGTTTCAACCATGTCTTCATAGCGGATGACTTTTGCGTTGCGCAGAGCCGGCCGATATTGTTCGAAATGCCATTCAAGCAGGTCGACCTGCCGTTCGAGCCGGTCTGTGATGGCCTTCAGCCTCTTCATGAGATCGCCGTCCGCAAGGGGTTCGACATAAGGCTGGATCATACCCTCGCGATAGGCGGCGTCGATCGAGTTCCAAGATGCCAGTATGGCCAGAGGATTCCTGACGAGAACGAATGTCTCATATCGCCTCGCCAGTTCCTTGAGCTGCGCCGTGAAGGGAAGCGTATGCTTGATGATCAGCTTGAAGTCGCTAGCTGCATTGACGTCGCGCATTTTGTTGAGAGCAACCTGGCGTTTCCGCAGTGTCGTCGTATCACCCTTGGTCGCGTAGTGGTTTGCGAGATATCCATTCTCCGAAAGGGTCGAGTCCGCTTCCCCTTTCGTCTCGATCATCGACCGCTGCGATTTGAATTGGTTGTCGACGATCGTTAAAAAAGCGTCCGGCCCCGGGATTTTCTGGAGTCTCTCGCGTTCGAAAGGCTCGTCGAGCGCTACGACATCCGGAAGCTTGTTGAGCAAGCCGCAGGCGAGCGTCGTCCCGGATCGTGCAGGGCCAACGAGAATGGCGTCGTCAGGCGAATAGGGCATGATGCGTTTCCAACATTCCACGGTCCCTTTGAGTCTGCGTCTGACCCGTAATACCGACGTAGAGTCGAGACCTTTCCGATTGCCGCGAACAACAATTTTTTCAACTTAATATCTGTAGTTGGATATCGATGCGACAATGTGAGATTGACAAAAAGTTTAAAAATTAAACTTTAACGATTTTTCATTTCAAATGTATAGCGTTTGAGTTTTGTTTTTTGGGGAGATTTACAACGAATGCCGTCAAATCTCGGCCTCCTCAATCCGGTTTGAACATCCCATGCTTGCTCAAACGGTTGTCCTGTCAGCGTTTCCCTTGGGCGAATTTTCGGTCGCCTATCCATTCGGAGGGAACAGATTGTTTGGCGCGGTTTCCAGCCGTTGATAAAGCTCTGAAAGTCCTGATAACCGGTCCGTCACGACACGTTCTCGGACCTTCAGCGCTTTTGCGTTCTGATCTCGCTCTTTGCTGAACGCGCTCTTCGCCTGCGCGCGATCTTTGGAATAATACTGAAACTCGTCCTCCATGAGGTCGAGGTCGGCGACAGGCGTTTCGAAACGAAAACCGTCCACCAGGATCGCCTGCAAATTGCTGTCCCTGAGGTCCCGGTAATTCAGAAAGTTCGTCTGACCAGGTCGCGCTGCCAGGGCTTTTTCGAAGTAGTTCGCGTAGCACGCCGTCATGAAATCGAGGTTGTCAACATACGGCGACGCATGCTTGCCGTCGCCGGCCAGAAAGGCTCTTTGCGCTGGCGTTGCGAACTCGGCGACATTCTTTTTTTGAATGACCGACCCCAGGACTTCGATCGGTTCTCGGTACATAAAGAGGCAAGGCACGTCGGGAAAAGCGCCCTGGATGAAGTCTGCGAAGAGAACGCTCCAACTGCGAAACTTGATGAAACCGTGGGAACAAACGCCGGAACGCTGGCGTAATATGGCTCGGATCAGATGTTGAAGGAGACGACCGTCATTAAGGATTTTTTCGTCGTTTCCGGCGTTGAGCGATGGCTGGCGCCAATGATCGGTCACAAGCGTCCAGAAGCCATCCTGCAGCGGACCTGGCTGGTTGATCGCCGCGTGCCTGGGCGAACGGTTCAGGACATTGCCCAGCAAGGTGGAGCCGCAGCGCGACATGTGAAAAATGAACCCGGCGATCGGGATCGTGTCGCCGATCGCCGCCTCAAGACGCGGCAGGTCTCGAAGATGGGTTCGGAGAGTTGGCACGCGTCCGCCGGCTTCTTTGGCGATGGCGGATAGGGAAAACAGAAACTGCCATTCCTGAAGGTCCTTCTCACCGACATCAGCCCAGATGACAGTCTCGCTTTCGGGATCGATGGCTGCCGGGATCATGCCTGGCGCCTGGCGAAGCAGCCGATCAGCCTGTTCTATCGTGACGGCCGGCCCGACCGGTCCGGTTATCGAGGCCACAGCCTCATGGTCGGGAAGCCAGTTCAGCTCCATGGTGCAATCTCCAGTCCGATCAAGAGAAGATTGAGGCCCAGACCCGTGACGAAAAGCTTCAAGAGACGTTTCAATTGGTCTGTGTAGGAGGAAATGAGCACGCGACGTCCGAGAATCACGCCGATCAGGCCTGCCGCGATCAAGAGAAGAGCAAGCCACCAGTAGTGGAGAAAGGCGCTGCCGAACGCCGAGAACAGCACGATCTTGCCGAGATGGGGCAGGGTGGCGCATGCATTGCTCGTACCAACCACGTTCTTGTGGTCGGCAAGCCGCTGGCCGAGAAGGGTCGCCACCAGCGGCTTGGTGGCACCGACGAAGACCGACATGAAGGACGCAATGATGCCGCATAGCCATGGGTAGAAACTGCCGTCCGCCTTCAGGCCCTGGGGCTTCCACCATGTTGCGACCACCAGAAAGGCTCCAAGGATGATCTGCCAGGCGTTTTCCGACAGCGCGCCCAAAAACGGGCTGGCCAGTCCGACACCGATGACGGTGCCGAAGGCGAAGGGGAGGAGGATACGGTAGTCGACGAAACTGTGCAGGATCGCCCAGCGATTCAAATTGCCGACAAATGAAACGCAGGCATGGAGCGGGATGACGACGGAGATGGGCAGGGCGGTGGCCATCGAAACCAAGAGCAAGGAGCCGCCAGCGCCGAGACTCGTGCTCGCAAAAGAAGCAAGAAAGCTTGCACCGCACATGATGGCGATGGGAAACCAATCCTCGATCAAAAATGCCTGCCTTTGTTCAATCAAAAGAATGCTCTTGGCACGCCGCCGGCCTAGTCTCTCTTCAGACCGATGGAAGCCCCTGACCAATGATGTAGAATGAATTCACAGAGTTTCTATCCCACGGATACATCGTTTCGATCTGACAATTTTCACGATCATTGCAATCGAAACTATTCTGCCCAGCGGCGTTTTTTGTGGGTAGCCGGTCGGCGCAGGAAGCGCGGAGAGCCTCGTCAAATCTGGTTTTTTGCCCTGAAACATCACGATCTGGCCTTGGTTCTCTCTCGGCCAATCGCCGCAGGGTTGACATCTGAACAGGTTGTGCAATACCGCTTGCCAACGTCCAGGTCGGGAAAAGGATAAAGAACATGACTGCTGTTTTGCGGGTCGGTGCGGCTCTCGCTTTCATGAGTGTTGCTGTCATGACCAGTCCGATAGCGGCGCAGGATGCCAGCGCCAGACGGACTGAGGTCAACGCGCCGGTGGTCGGTATCTTGGGAGCC
Source organism: Pseudomonadota bacterium (assembly GCA_039197065.1). Classification (GTDB taxonomy): domain Bacteria; phylum Pseudomonadota; class Alphaproteobacteria; order Geminicoccales; family Geminicoccaceae; genus JANQPX01. Next base: position 264,843 of record JBCCUL010000002.1, read on the forward strand.
GGCATCAACGGCCAAATGACTCAGATGCTCTGGGACATATCGCGGGTGACCTCACAAGAGGGTGAAGTTCGCGTGCTCCCGATTCTGGGCGGCGGGTCGCTCTCCAACATCAACGACCTTCTCTATCTGCGCGGTGTCGACGGCGCGATGATCCAGAGCGACGTCTTGACCTTCTATGAGCGTATCGGCGTCGAGGAAGGCCTTGAGCGGAAGCTCAAATATGTTGCGCCGCTCGGCACGCAGATGGCGCATCTGCTGGCTCGCGAGGACATTGAAACGATCGATGATCTGGCGGGCAAAAGAGTGAATTTCGGGCGTTCGACATCGGGAACTGTGATATCCGCAGGCAATCTCTTCGATGAGCTCAACCTTACGGTCGAAGCGCATAATATGAGCCATAGAAAGGCTCTGAAGGCGATCCGCAACGGCGAGCTCGACGCCATGTTCTGGATGACTGCTCCGCCGGCCGACCTCCTGCAGTCAATTGCTGCGACCGAGGGGCTGCATCTCCTCTCCATCCCACCGGAGAGGATTGCTGACGAATCCTACGAGGCGGTTACGATCCAAAGAAGCACTTATGAAAATCTAACCGACCAAAATGTGGCGACCGTCGGTGTGAAGACTTTGCTCGCCGTTTATAATTGGCCGGCCGGACATGAGCGATATGCGAAGGTGAAGCGCTTTGCCGATGCCTTCCGGGCGCAGTTCGACGTTCTCAAAGAGGCTCCTTATCACCCTGTCTTCCAGACCGTTGACCTGACCGATGAGGTTCCGGGGCAGTGGGTTCGGTTCGAGTAGCTATTCGGACCAGGATCGATCGTCTATGGAGCGGTCCTCGTTGTTTGATCAGAAAGGCTCTCTAGCCTGAAAGCAGATCCCGAAGTCTCGACCAGCGCCTGACTTCGGGGCGTTGCTCGATCGCTGTTTCCAAAGCGCCTGGTTCCACAAGTAGGATCACCAGGCGCTTTGCGCGTGTGATCGCCGTGTAGACCAGGTTGCGGCGGAGCATGCGGCCCTGCTGGCGAGCGAGCGGGAGGATGATCACCGGGTATTCGGAGCCTTGGGCCTTGTGCACGGTGATGGCATAGGCCGGCACCAGGCTGTCGAGTTCGTCGAAGCCGTAGACGAGTTCGCGGCCGTCAATGGTGACGATGAGCTGTTTCTGGCTGCGGTCGATCTGGGTGAGACGGCCGATATCGCCGTTATAGACCTCGCGCTCATAGTCGTTCTCGATCTGCATGACCTTGTCGCCGGTCGCATAGGCGATGCCGCGGTGGTCGACACGGTCGGGCGCCGCCGGGTTCAGGACTGTCTGAAGCTTTTCGTTGAGCGTGCGCGTACCGATCGGACCGCGGTTGGTCGGGCAGAGGATTTGAATGTCCGAAACCGGATCGACGCCAAACCGCTCAGGAATGCGCCTCGACACCAGCTCCACCAGCGTCTCGGCCGATCGCTCCGCCGTTCCGGTCCGGATCGCATAAAAGTCAACGAGGTCCGCGTCGGACATTCTTGAGGTGTCGGGCATGTCGCCCTTGTTGATGCGGTGGGCGTTCTGGATGATCTTGCTTTCCGCCGCCTGACGGAAGATCTTTTCGAGCCGGATCACCGGCAATTTGCCTGAGCTGATCAGGTCGGACAGGACTTGTCCGGGGCCGATGGACGGCAGCTGGTCGACGTCGCCCACGAGAAAGAGGGCAGCGCCTTCGGGGAGGGCATTGCAGAGTGCTTGCATCAGCGGGATGTCGACCATGGACATCTCATCGACGATCAGAAGATCGCCGCTGAGCGGCCGATCGGCGTCGCGGCGAAAGCCTTTGCCAGGCTCGGCTTCGAGCAGGCGGTGCAGCGTCTTCGCCTCCTGACCGGCGCTTTCCCCGAGCCGGCGCGCCGCCCGTCCGGTCGGAGCTGCCAGCATGACGTCGATCTGGTTCTTTTCGAGGCCTTTCAGGATGGCCTTCACCAGGGTGGTCTTGCCGGTGCCGGGACCGCCGGTGATGATCAGGAGGCGGCTTTCATAAGCGAGCCGAAGGGCTTCCCGCTGCTCCTCGGCAAGTTCCAGGCCGAGCGTTGCCTCGACCGATTGGACTGTGCCTTCGATGTTCTTGATGCGCCAGGGCGGGGGCTGCCAGGCACGCTCGACCAGGGCTCCTGCGATGTCGTCTTCCGCCTCATGCATCGCCGGCAGAAAGAGACAGTCGGTACCCTCCACCTTGTCGACGATTAACCGGCCTTCATCGATCTCACCGTCGAGCACGGAATCGAGCGCTTCGTCCGGGGCTTGCAGGAGGTCAGCCGCTCTTTCGATCAGCCAGTTGCGCGGCAAGCCGGCGTGACCCTGGCCCATGGCCTCCTCCAGTACATGGCGAAGACCGGCGGCGAGTCGAAAGGGGCTGTCCTTCGGAATCTCGAGATTGGCGGCAAGTTCGTCGGCGAGCACGAAACCGATGCCGCGGATGTCTTTGGCCAGCTGGTAGGGATTGGCGCTGACCGTTTCGATCGCTTTCGCGCCGTAAGCTTCGAAGATGCGGTCCGCGCGCAGGCGGGAGAGGCCTTTGGATTGAAGGAACAGCATGATGTCGCGCACCGCACGCTGCTCTTCCCAGGCCTCGGTGATCTTCTTGGCAAGGGCCTTGCCAAGGCCTGGGATATCAAGAAGGCGCTCGGGCTGGTGCTCGATGACTTCCAGGACCTGTTCGCCGAAGCGATTGACCAGCTTCTTGGCCATGGTCTTGCCGACGCCCTTGATCATGCCGGAGGCGAGATAGGCCTCGATCTCGTCTAGCGAGGAGGGCGGGATGACGGTCAGCGTCGAGGCGCTGAATTGCCGGCCATAGCTCGGATTGGTCGTCCAGTTTCCCTCGGCGCGGATGCGCTCGCCCGGGCTGACGCTCGGGCATTTGCCGACCACGGTCGCCGCATCGCTCTGGCTTTCAATGCGCACCCTGAGCACGCAGAACCCGCTCTCCGCACTATGAAACACCACATGCTCCACCATCCCCCCCAGGCTGCCGCCGGCAGACGGTTGACGTTGCAGTTCGAAGGGTTGGGTGTCCGATTGCGGGGAGGTTTCGGTCATGGTGGAGGGAAGGTGGCGGGGTGTGGGTGGGATGGCAAGGATTGTGATAGGATTTGCTTGTCTAATTTGTTTCGAGACGAGAAGGGAGATGGACTGCCGAACAGGTCAACATCTGCAAACCGGATCGGCCATTATCTCCGCGACCTAGTGTCTATGGACTTGGTTCACGAATTGCGAAGTGCTTTGCGGAGCACGGGCTTGAAGCAGAAATCCCCGAATTGAAGGGTAAACTACTTTGTCGAGAGTAGGATGACATTAAGAAGCTATTGAAATACGAGATCATCCAAAAATTCATTTCTTTCTTTTCCATTGATAGATTCTCGTAAAGATCCGTCCCGCAGAATCTTACACAGACATCTTCTGATTAGAGATTCGATTATCTCTGTAAGTTCAAGAGATTTTTCTTTGCTGAGGCTATCTATCTTTGCGCCATGTACGATCTTTGACCGCCATGTGTATCCCTTCTTGATATCTTGGAATACCTGTTTCCTTTGAGATGATTGATTAGCTAAGAAAAAGCTAATCCTTTGAGCAATTCGATAAGATAACTCGCCGTCGTCAGGACCGAATAGCGTTTCTATAACTATCCAGTGCAACAGGTATCGAATCTGCCAGTTGTTCTCCGTCAATGAAGAAATCAACGTTCGGATCGCTAGCCAAAGGACACCATTGCGGTCCAAGTGTAAAATCTCTTCGAGAAGCCGACCGGATTCCAAAATTTCTGATTTTGACAACACATTTTCATGAGCTTTCTCGGAAATGAATATCTGCTTCAGACTTCCGCTTTCTCTGAGGGATTCATGGTTTCCTTTTTGATCGAAGTGAAGCAGTGGCCCACATGAAAACGGAGATGGTTTGACCAACCAACAAGCGATCTGTGCAAGGCCCAGCTTTTCATCGATAGTTGTTTGAATAGATCTGGGGGTGTCGCCAGTCCAGTCCGGATCCAACGATCCCAACGCCTCCGCTTCGTAATCAACAGAAAGAACAAGCCGAGAGCAATCTATCAGATCTTGGTGCTCAGCAGATAGCTGCTCAGCCGATCCAGCATTTCTAAGCCAGTCTGGCGTTGGCTCAATTCCTATTCCGTGGGAAAGTTCATGCCTTTCGCTTAAATCTGGATCGTTCGCGAAATTGCCGACGACGACAGAGCAAGCATACCACATAACTTAACCCGAACAGGCAAACCTGACAGCCTCTTCAGCAGCTCTGATCAGCGCCTTCGCCTTGTTGCAGCACTCCTGATACTCCGCCTCGGGGTCCGAGTCGGCGACGACGCCGCCGCCTGCCTGGACGTACATCTTGCCGTCTTTGATCAGCGCGGTGCGAAGGGCGATGCAGGTGTCCATGTCGCCATCGGCGGAAAGGTAGCCGACGGCGCCGGCGTAGAAGCTGCGGCGTTCGGGTTCCAGCTCGTCGATGATCTCCATCGCCCGAATTTTTGGGGCGCCGGAGACAGTGCCGGCGGGAAAACCGGCGGCCAGCGCGTCGACCGCGTCCTTGTCGTCCCGGATCTTGCCTTCGACATTGGACACGATGTGCATGACGTGGCTGTAGAGTTCGACCTGCTCTTTTTCGGTGACCTCGACGGTGCCGATCTTAGCGACTCGGCCGACGTCGTTGCGACCAAGATCGAGGAGCATGAGATGTTCCGCGCGCTCCTTGGGATCAGCCATGAGATCCTCTTCGAGCCGCTTATCCTCCGCGCGGGAGCCTCCCCGCGGCCGGGTGCCGGCGATGGGGCGGACGGTGACGGTGTCGTCGCGCAGGCGCACCAGGATCTCGGGGCTGGAGCCGACGATCGCGAAATCGCCGAGATCGAGATGAAAGAGGAAAGGCGAGGGGTTCAGACGGCGAAGGGCTCGGTAAAGCGAGAATGATGGAAGCTCGAAGGGGAGCGTGAAGCGCAGGGAAGGCACCACCTGGAAGATGTCGCCGGCGCGGATGTATTCTTTCGCCCGCTCCACCATGCCGTGATACTGCTCGCGCGTAATCTTGGCGGTGGGCTCAGGCAGCGCGATGCCGTCGCGGGGCCGGTCCGTCTGGCGGGGCAGGCCGCGGCCGAAGTCGGCGACGACGTCGGCAAGCCTTTCTCGCGCGAGGTCGTAGGCATGGGCAGGGCTGCGATCGTCCGTAGGCCGGACCGGCGTGACGATGATGACGCGATCCTGGATGGTGTCGAAGATCGCCATGACCGTGGGGCGGACATAGACGGCGTCCGGAATGCCTATCGTATCCGGGTTGGCGTCCGGCAGGCGCTCCATCTGGCGGACCATGTCGTAGGTCATGAAACCGAAGAGGCCTGCGGCCATCGGCGGGAGCTCGTCGTCCAGATCGATCGCCGATTCGGCGATCAGGGCGCGCAGCTCGTCCAGTGGCTTGCCGGGCAGGGGCTCGAAGGCCTGCAGATCATGCCTGGCGTCGCGATTGATCTCGACATGGTCGCCACTGCAGCGCCAGACCAGATCGGGTTTCATGCCGATCAGCGAGTAGCGACCTCTGATCTCGCCGCCGGTGACCGATTCCAGGAGGAAGCTGTAAGGACGGCCTTCGGCAAGCTTGAGCATGGCCGAAACGGGCGTTTCCAGATCGGCGACCAGCGTCGTCCAGACGACCTGCGCCTTGCCGTCGGCGTAACGCTCGGCGAACCGATCAAAGTCGGGTGACGGTGTCATCGCATCATACCGATCAGAACATGCCCGGCGCCGGACCGACGGGCGCCATGCCGCCGCCGCCATAGCCGTGCGAGCCGTCGTCCTCGATCAAGCGGGTGATCGCCGCCTCGTTGATTTCGATCGGGTGGTTGTCCTGGAGCGCGCGGCCGAACTGATCCAGGAGGTCCGATTGCACCTGCCGCTCAAGTTCCGCCTTCAGCTGATCACGCAAGGCCGCGTCGTCGCTGGCGTTTCTCTCCAGCACGTCATCGACCGCGATCACCAGGACGCCGTCATTGGCTTCGATGACCTCATCGGCCACAGCGCCTGCATCCGTATTGAAGAGAACAGCGATGGCCGCCCGGTTAAGGCCGCTGACAGCGCCATCATCCGCGCGCTTGACCGGCTCGATCATTTCGATGGTGAGGCCTGCATCGGCGGCGATCGTCTCGATGCTCGCGGCTTCCTGAAGCTTGGTGCGAATATCCTCCGCTTTGGCCTTGGCGCCTTCGCGACGCTGCTCATCTTCGTAAAGAGCGACGATCTCATCGCGGACCTCGTCCAGTTCTTTTAAGCGCGGCTCGACGATGTCGTCGACCTGCAGAACATAGTAGGCGCCGTCATCGCTCTCCTCGAGCAGCGAGGGCTCGCCCTTGGGCGCATCGAATGCGGTCTGAAGAAGGGCGGACCATCCCTCGAGCGATGTCACCGGCTCGCCCGCCTGATCGAGGCCCTGCCGATCGACCAGTTCGACGGTCTCCGCTGCAACGCCTACGGCCGCGGCCGCCTGGGGGACGGTCGAGCCGGCGGCGAGTTCGTCATCGAGCTGGGTCGCAAAACTGGGCAGGCGGTCCTCCGCCTCGATCAGCGCAAGCTCCCGCCGAATGTCGTCCCTGACATCGTCGAGCGGCGTCACCTCTTCAAGCGTGATCGCCCTGACCATGAAGAGATGAAAGCCGAACGGGCTTTGGACCGCATCGGTCACTTCGCCCTCGTTCACGGTGAACGCTTCGCCGCCGATACCGGCGGGCATGCCCGCCTCGGTGACGGCGCCGAGATCAGTGAAGCTGACCTTGTCCAGTTCGTCCGCAATCTCAGCGAAGCTCTTCCCCTCTTCGATCAGCGCTCCGGCCTGTTCGGCGAGGTCTGCGTCCTGGGCGAGCAGCTGTTCGATCTCGCGCGTTTCAGGGATGATGTAACGAGCGGAACGATTGTCATAAGACGCCTGAATGTCCTCCTCGGCGACCTCGACTTCGTCGAGCAGGTCCTCGGGTTCGAGGGTGACGAAGGTGATCGTCCGATATTCAGGTGCGGTGAAGCGCTGCTCATTGTCTTTATAGATGGCATTGAGGGCGGCATCGTCGGGCGCTTCGATATCCTCGATGTCGGCATCGGCGACTTTCAGATAACGTCCGCGGCGTTCCTCATTGCGATAGCGGTAGATGGCGTCGACCTGAGCATCGGGCACGGTGGCGGCGGCTGCGACGCTGGTGGTGAGCGTGTTGCGTGCAAGTTCCTGACGAAAGGCTTCGAGATAGCCCTCTTCACTGAGACCGGATGCGCGCAGAAGCTGGTTGAAGCGAAGACGATCGAAGCGGCCGGATGACTGGAAGTTCGGGTTTTCGGTAATCAGCCGGCGAAGCGTGTCGTCATCGACCGAGACCCCCATCTCGGCAGCTTCAAGATCGACAAGCCTGAGGCTGATCTGTTCCTCGAGGGTCTGCTGCATCACCCCGATGCCGATCGCCTGTTCGCGCGTAAACCGGCCACCGAACTGACGCTGGAGATTGTTGAGCGAGCGGTCGAAGGCCTGGTTCAGCTCGCCACCGGTTATCTCGGACGAGCCGACGCTGGCGACCGTGTCCTCCGTCGGGTTGGTGTAGAAGATGTCGCCGATGCCCCAGATGGCGAAGCTCGCCACCAGCAGAAGAAGGAACGCTTTGACGACCCAGGATTTGGCTTGTTTGCGAAGGGCGGTAAGCATGGTGTTTGAGGGCTTGTCCGTTGGGCCTCGAGGCATCTGGCCGGTTGCTGGAGCGGCACACTCTAGGCAGAGCGCCCTCGATCGGCAACCGCCAAGTTTTCCGCGTGTTTCGACGTGGATCAGGCGGCACTGGCAAGCCGTGGAACGCTATGCTAGAGAGACGCCGCTAAGCCGATAGGTTACGATTTAATCAGGTGCTGCCGATGTCCCATGTTTCGCCGATCGTTTTCGGCAATTGGAAAATGAACGGGCTGCGTACCGAGGGCGATGCTCTGGTGCGTGATCTCATGCGCGGAATGGCCAGCCAGGCCGGTCCCGGCACCATGGGGATCTGTCCGCCGGCGACGCTTCTTCCGGTTATCAGCGATCTCCTTAGCGGAAGTGACATCAAGCTTGGCGGGCAGGACTGCGCCGTCGAACCGCATGGCGCGTTCACCGGCGATGTCAGCGCGCCGATGCTGCGAGACGCCGGATGCGGCTTTACGCTGGTTGGTCATTCGGAGCGGCGTCACGGGCACGGTGAGGGCGACGCTCTGGTCAAAGCCAAGAGCGAGGCTGCCTTCAAGGCCGGGCTGGACGTGGTGCTCTGCATTGGCGAGACCGAGGCCGAATGGAATGCGGGCGAAACCATTGCCGTGCTCGATCGCCAGCTCGAAAGCAGCCTGCCGGAAGGTGCTGACGCGGCGAATCTGATCATCGCCTATGAGCCGGTCTGGGCGATCGGTACTGGTAAAACGCCAACCATGGATGACATTGCCAACACCCATGCCCATCTAAGAGAGACGTTGAAAAGTTTGGTTCCGACTGGTGCTCAGATGCCGATCCTTTATGGTGGCTCGGTCAAGGCGGCGAATGCCGGCGAGATCCTGGCCATTGATGACGTCGGCGGCGCCCTGGTCGGTGGCGCCAGCTTGAAGGCGGACGAGTTCCTGGCGATTCTTGCAGCCGGACAAGCCGCCAAGGTGGCATGACACGCAGACATCAGCGTTGACAGCGGGATATCGGTCCGGTCGGCTGCCGCGAACGACCCTGTCGACAGAGAACAAACGTTTTCCCATCTGGGATGATAGAGATGACGACGATTCTTTTGGTGATTCACCTCCTCATTGCGCTCGCTTTGGTCGGCGTGATCCTGCTGCAGCGGAGCGAGGGCGGCGCCCTTGGCATCGGCGGCGGGGGTGGAGGAGGTGGCGGCGGCGGCTTCGGCGGCCTGATGTCGGGGAGGGCATCCGCCAACCTTCTGACCAGGACGACCGCGTTCCTGGCGGTTGGCTTCATCGCCACCAGCCTGACGCTCGCCATCCTGGCGAGCAATCGATCCGCGCCGACCTCGATTCTGGATCAGCCCGTCAGCGACGGCCCGGCTGCGGTCGAGGAGCCTGAAGTTCCGGCAGAACCCAGCGCGCCCACCGCGGATTGATCCGAGCGGATGGTCGTCTCGCAATCCACGACATCCAGCCCGGCATTCGTTCCAGCACTTTCAGCCCCCGAAGGTAGCAATCCGCCATTGCCAAAGTTGAGGCGTTGGCGGATAGTCTCGCTCCCATGACACGCTTCGTCTTCATCACCGGTGGCGTGGTGTCGTCGTTGGGCAAGGGCCTTGCGTCGGCGGCCATGGGAGCGCTTCTTCAGGCGCGCGGCTATTCTGTGCGCCTGCGCAAGCTCGATCCCTATCTCAATGTCGATCCGGGGACGATGAGTCCCTATCAGCATGGCGAGGTCTACGTCACCGACGATGGCGCCGAGACCGATCTCGACCTCGGCCATTACGAACGCTTCACCGGCGTGCCGGCTCGCGGCTCGGACAGCGTCACCGCCGGCAAGATCTACAGCTGGGTTCTCGCCAAGGAACGTCACGGCGACTATCTCGGCGGCACGGTGCAGGTGGTTCCCCACGTCACCGACATGATCAAGTCCTGCATCCTGAAGGATGTCGACGATGTCGATTTCGTCTTGTGCGAGATCGGCGGCACGGTCGGCGACATTGAGGGGCTGCCGTTTCTGGAGGCGATCCGTCAGCTTCGCTTCGAGCTTGGCAGGGACCGGGTCGCCTATCTGCATCTGACGCTGGTGCCCTATATCGCCTCCGCCGGCGAGCTCAAGACCAAGCCGACCCAGCATTCCGTGCGCGAGCTTCGTGGCATCGGCATTCAGCCCGACATTCTTCTCTGCCGGACCGAGCAGCCGATCCCGGAGGATGCCAAACGCAAGATCGCGTTACAGTGCAATGTCGAACTGGGCGGCGTCATTCCGGCGGAAGATGTCAGCAGCATCTATGAAGTGCCGATCAAATATCATGCCGAGGGCCTCGACACCCAGCTGCTTCGTCATTTCAACCTGCCTGATGAGGAAGAACCGAACCTCGCGCGCTGGCAGGGGATCGTGGAGCGGGTGCACAAGCCCGAAGGTGAGATCACCATTGCGGTGGTCGGCAAGTATATGGGGCTGCAGGACGCCTATAAGTCGCTTGACGAAGCGCTGACCCATGGCGGTATCGCCAACAATATCAAGGTTAAGACCATCTGGCTCGATGCCGAGATCTTCGAGACCGACGATGCCGCCATGCATTTGCAGGATGTTCACGGCATTCTGGTCCCCGGCGGCTTCGGCGAGCGCGGCGTCGAAGGCAAGATCAAGGCGGTGACCTTCGCGCGCACGCGAAAAGTTCCCTATTTCGGCATCTGCCTCGGTCTGCAGATGGCCGTGGTCGAGGCCGCGCGAAAGCTTGCCGATATCGGGAATGCGGGCTCGACCGAGTTTGGCCCTTGCGAGGAGCCGGTGGTCGGCCTTTTGACCGAGTGGGAGCGGGACGGCGCCGTCGAGACAAGAAGCGCCGACGATGATCTCGGCGGCACCATGCGTCTCGGCGCCTATCCTTGTGCGCTCGCCGACGGCAGCCTGGCGGCGAAGATTTATGGTTCATCCGAGATCAGCGAGCGCCATCGCCATCGTTACGAAGTGAATGTCAATTACATGAACCGCCTGTCGGCAGCCGGGCTTTCCTTCTCCGGCATGTCGCCCGATGGCCGCCTGCCTGAAGTGATCGAGCTTCCTGATCATCCCTGGTTCGTCGGCGTGCAGTTCCATCCTGAACTCAAATCCAAGCCGTTCGATCCGCATCCACTGTTCGCGTCCTTCGTCAAGGCCGCCCTCGATCAGTCACGTCTGGTCTGAGTTCGAGGGCGATGGCGAAAGCGGTTAAAGGATCTGGCAGCCCGATACTCAGAATTCACGTCGGCGATCTGGAGATAGGCCAGGATCTGCCTTTTGTGCTGATCGCCGGGCCCTGTCAGATCGAGAGCCGTGATCATGCGCTCGAGACGGCGGAGGCGCTTTCCGATATCTGCGGTGAGCGCGAGATCGGCCTCGTGTACAAAAGTTCCTTCGACAAGGCGAACCGCACGTCGGCTGGCAGTACACGCGGCGTGGGGCTGAAGAAAGGTGTCGAGATCCTGGCCGACATTCGGGAACAGTTCGGCTGTCCGGTGATCACCGATGTGCATGAGAGTGCGCAATGCGCGGCCGTCGCCGAAGCCGTCGACGTTCTGCAGATCCCCGCTTTTCTCTGCCGCCAGACGGATCTCCTGAAAGCCGCAGCCGAAACGGGCGCCGCCGTTCATGTCAAGAAAGGTCAATTCCTGGCGCCCTGGGACATGGCGCATGTCGTCGGCAAGCTGGAACATTTCGGCGCGTCCCGCATTCTTCTCGGCGAGCGCGGCACGTCATTCGGTTACAACACGCTGGTCTCCGATTTCCGCGGCCTGCCAGAGATGGCGGCTTACGGCTGGCCTGTTGTTTTCGATGCGACCCATTCCGTTCAACAGCCGGGCGGGCAGGGGCGGACGAGCGGCGGTCAGCGGGCGTTCGTGCCGGTTCTGGCTCGCGCGGCGCTTGCGATCGGAATCGCGGCTCTCTTCATGGAAACCCATCAGGATCCGGATAAAGCGCCGAGTGACGGCCCGAACATGGTGCCGATCAGCAAGCTCTCGCGTATGCTCTCGATCTTTCAGGACTTCGATCGGCTCGCCAAGAGCCACCCACTCAATATGACGCTTCAACAGGACAGACGATGATCGACACCGAAATCACCGCAATTTCCGGACGCCAGATTCTGGACAGTCGCGGCAACCCCACCGTTGAGGTGGACGTCACCCTGGAAGGCGGCGCCACCGGCCGGGCTGCCGTGCCGTCGGGAGCGTCGACCGGTTCCAAGGAGGCCATCGAGCTTCGGGATGGCGACAAGAAGGTCTATCTTGGCAAGGCGGTCACCCAGGCGGTCGCGGCGGTGAATGGCGAACTCACCAATGCCCTGTTCGGGCGTGACGCGTTGGAGCAGACCGCGCTCGACCATCTGATGATCGATCTCGACGGCACCGCCAACAAGGAGCGTCTCGGCGCCAACGCGATCCTCGGAGTCAGCCTGGCGATCGCGAAGGCATCGGCGAATGCGCTTGGCCTGCCGCTCTTTCGTTATGTCGGCGGCGTCAACGCCAAGGTGCTGCCGGTGCCGATGATGAACGTAATCAATGGCGGCGCCCATGCCGACAATCCGATCGACGTTCAGGAATTCATGATCATGCCGATCGGCGCACCCACATTCTCCGAGGGGCTGCGCATGGGAACGGAGATCTTTCATGCCCTGAAGGCCGGCCTCAAGGACGCCGGGCACAACACCAATGTCGGCGACGAAGGCGGCTTTGCGCCAAACCTTGCGAGCACCGACGAAGCGCTCGGTTTTCTTGCCAAGGCGGTCGAGGCGGCCGGTTACAAGCTTGAGGATGATGTCGTCTTCGCCCTCGATGCAGCTGCAAGCGAGTTCAGCAAGGACGGCCGTTACGAACTCGCAGGCGAAGGCAAGACCCTCGACGCGGACGGCATGGTCAAATACTACCAGGATCTATGCGGGCGCTACCCGATCAAGTCGATCGAGGACGGGATGGGCGAGGACGACTGGAACGGTTGGGCGGCGCTCACCGAAGCGATCGGCAAAAGCGTGCAGCTGGTGGGTGACGATCTCTTCGTCACCAATCCCGCAATCGTGACTGAGGGTATCGAGCTCGGCGTCGCCAACGCGCTCCTGGTGAAGGTCAACCAGATCGGTTCGCTCACCGAAACGCTGGATGCCGTCGAGCTGGCGCACCGTGCGGCTTACCGCTCCGTGATGAGCCATCGTTCCGGCGAGACCGAGGACGCGACGATTGCCGATCTGGCGGTCGCGACGAATTGCGGACAGATCAAGACAGGGTCGCTCTCGCGTTCGGATCGACTTGCGAAATATAATCAGCTACTTAGGATCGAAGAGAGCCTGGGCGATGCGGCGCGCTATGCTGGTCCTGCGGCGCTTGGCGTGTGAGGATGGATTATTGCTGAGGAAAGCCTTCGATTTTCGGCGTCGGATGAAATGGCAGTCCTGGCTGGCATTGGCTGGCTTCGGGCTCGCTGTTTATTTCGGCTATCATGCCGTAAACGGCAATCGCGGGCTTTTGGCGTCGCAGCAATTGGAAGAAGCGCTTTCGACATCCGAAAAGCAGCTTGCGATTCTTAAGCATGAGCGCACCGGCCTCGAGCGGCGGGTGAAACGCCTTCGGCCTAACAGCCTGGATCCTGATCTGATCGACGAACTGTCTCGCGACATGTTGAGCATGGCGGAGCCGGATGACGTGATCATCCTTCTGGAGCCGACAGCGCCGCCGACGGCCAACCAGGGACGTTGACCGCATGGCGCGCTGCCGGACATCGGATCTGATGTAACAGAGTTTTTTGGCGTTGATTGGAGACGACGAGCATGGCAACGGCGACGCGTCGTAAGCCCGCGACCAAGACCGGTGGGGCGACTAAGAGCAGCGCTGCCAAACCGCGCGCGAGCAGCAAGCGTTCTTCGGCGAAATCGAAGGAGTCGGTCGACGAGCTGCTCGCTTACTATCGGAGCATGCTCCTGATCCGCCGCTTCGAGGAGAAAGCGGGTCAGCTTTACGGCATGGGGCTGATCGGCGGTTTCTGTCATCTCTATATCGGCCAGGAGGCGGTGGCGGTCGGCGTTCAGCATGCGCTGGGCGACAATGACTCGGTGATCACCGGCTATCGGGATCATGGGCACATGCTGGTCTGCGAGATGGATCCGAACCGTGTCATGGCTGAGCTTACCGGGCGGGCCGGCGGCTATTCCAAGGGCAAGGGCGGCTCGATGCATATGTTCGCCCGCGACAAGCGGTTCTATGGCGGGCACGGCATCGTCGGCGCGCAGGTGCCGCTCGGAACCGGTGTCGCCTTCGCGCATAAATATCGGGAAGATGGCGGTGTATGCGTCGTCTATCTCGGCGACGGCGCGGTCAATCAGGGGCAGGTCTACGAGGCCTTCAACATGGCGAGCCTCTGGGAGCTGCCGGTCGTCTATGTGATCGAGAACAATCAATATGGCATGGGCACCTCGGTCAAACGGGCGTCCGCCAATCCTGATCTGTATCTGCGCGGTTCCGCCTACAATATTCCTGGCGAGCAGATCGACGGCATGGACGTCGTCGCGGTCAGGGCCGCCGCCGACAAAGCCGTCGCCCATGCACGCAAGAAGGGGCCGGTCCTTTTGGAGGCGATGACCTATCGCTATCGCGGCCATTCCATGTCCGATCCCGCGAAATACCGCTCGCGCGAAGAGGTGCAGGAAACCCGCTCCGAGCGGGACCCGATCGACCGTCTCAGGAAGCGCATGCTCGATGACAAGCTGGCCGATGAAGACGCGTTCAAGGCGATCGACAAGGATATCCGCGCAATCGTCAACGAGGCCGCGACCTTTGCTCAGGATAGTCCTGAGCCAAAGCCTGAAGAACTTTACACCGACGTCTATGTCGATGCCTGAGGGGGACTGCGCGCCCCGCGTTTGGAAAGCTTGATATGCCTATTGAAATTTTGATGCCTGCACTCTCGCCGACCATGACCGAGGGCAATCTCGCGAAATGGCTAAAGCAGGTTGGCGACGACGTCGCGGCCGGGGACGTGATCGCCGAGATCGAGACCGACAAGGCGACCATGGAGGTCGAGGCCGTCGACGAAGGGCGGCTTGGCAAGATCCTCGTGGAAGAGGGCACGGAAGGTGTGGCGGTCAACACGCCGATCGCCGTCCTCCTCGGCGAAGGCGAGGCCGAGACGGACGCCGCCAGCGTCGACTCGACGCCGGCACCCGCTGCCAAAGCTGAGACCCCAGCCGCTCCGCCCGTGCACACCGAAACACCAGCTTCTAAAGCCGGTGTCAGGCAAGTCGAGCAAGTCGTCGCCGACGACCCCGAGTTGCCGGAGGGGACGGAGATGGTGAAGCAGACCGTGCGCGAGGCGCTTCGGGATGCGATGGCCGAAGAGATGCGCGGCGATGATCGCGTGTTCCTCATGGGCGAGGAGGTCGCGGAGTATCAGGGCGCCTATAAGGTCAGTCAGGGGCTTCTGGAGGAATTCGGCGCCAAGCGGGTGATCGATACGCCGATCACCGAACATGGCTTTGCCGGTATCGGCGTCGGGGCGGCGATGGCCGGGCTTCGGCCGATCGTCGAGTTCATGACCTGGAACTTCGGCATGCAGGCGATCGATCACATCATCAACTCAGCCGCCAAGACCCGCTACATGGCCGGCGGGGAGCTCGGTTCGCCCATCGTTTTTCGCGGGCCGAACGGTGCGGCCGCGCGCGTCGCCGCACAGCACAGCCAGGAATATTCGAGCTGGTACGCTCACTGCCCTGGCCTCAAGGTCGTTGCACCTTACAGTGCCGCCGATGCCAAGGGGCTGCTGAAGGCGGCGATCCGCGATCCCAATCCGATCGTGTTCCTGGAGAACGAGATCCTCTACGGTCAGAGCTTCGATGTGCCGAAGCTTGATGACTTCGTCCTGCCGATCGGCAAGGCGCGGATCGCCCGAAGCGGCAATGACGTTACGCTGGTGGCCTTTTCCCTGATGGTCGAGCGTGCACTTCAAGCCGCCGAGATACTGGCCGGTGAAGGCATCGATGCCGAAGTCATCGACCTTCGCACCCTTCGCCCGCTGGATGTCGAGACCATCGTTGCTTCGGTGAAGAAGACCAACCGGATGGTGTCGATCGAGGAAGGCTGGCCGCGCTTCGGTCTCGGGTCCGAGATGTCGGCGGTGATGATGGAGCATGCCTTCGATTATCTGGATGCGCCCGTCGTGCGGGTCACTGGCGAGGATGTGCCGATGCCCTATGCCGCCAATCTTGAACAGCTTGCCCTGCCGCAAACCGCCGATGTCGTGCAGGCGGCAAAAGACGTTTGTTATCGCTGATTCCAGCCGCCCCAAAAGGTTGAAGAGAAATGCCGATCGAAATTCTGATGCCGGCCCTGTCGCCCACCATGACCGAGGGCAATCTCGCGAGGTGGCTGAAGCAGGAGGGTGACGAGGTCGCCGCCGGTGACGTGATCGCCGAAATCGAGACCGACAAGGCGACCATGGAGGTCGAGGCGGTCGACGAGGGGCGGCTGGGCAAGATCTTGGTAGGAGAAGGCACCGAAGGTGTTGCCGTCAACGCGCCGATCGCTTTGCTTCTTGAAGAGGGGGAGGACGCCTCCAGCGTGAACTTGCCTGAGTCCCGGGCTGCGACGCCCGCACCCAACCCTGCTCCTGAGGCGCAACCGGCGCCGACGGTGGAGAAGGCGGCGCCGGCACCGCAAGCGAGGCCGAATGGGCGGGCGAAGGGGGACAGAGTGTTCGCAAGCCCGCTTGCGAAGCGCATGGCTGCGAATGAGGGGCTGGATCTTTCGAGCCTTTCCGGCAGCGGTCCCCATGGACGGATCGTCAAGGCGGACATCGAGCGCGCGCTCAAGGAAGGTTCGGGCAAGGCTGCAGCACCTAAAGACGCGGCGCCTGCTGCCATGCCCGAGACCGCGGCGGCCGTCATCGATCCGGCCGCGCCGGTGGAGGAGGTTGCGCTTACGAATATGCGGAAGGTGATCGCCAGGCGTTTGACCGAGGCAAAGCAGACCATCCCGCATTTCTATCTCACCATGGACTGCGAGCTGGACGCATTGCTGGCGCTTCGAAAGCAGCTGAACGGTCGGGAAGGGGCGGACTACAAGCTTTCGGTCAACGACTTCGTGATCAAGGCATCAGCCCTGGCGCTCAAGAAGGTGCCGATGGCCAATGTCTCCTTCGCCGGCGACAAGCTTTTGAAGTACAAGAATATCGACGTGTCCGTGGCGGTCGCCATTGCCGATGGCCTGATCACGCCGATCATCCGCGAGGCTGATCAAAAAGGGCTTGGCCAGATCTCCGAGGAGATGAAGGACCTCGCCGCACGCGCCAAAGACGGCAAGCTCAAGCCTGGGGAGTTCCAGGGCGGCAGCTTTTCCATCTCCAATCTCGGCATGTTCGGGGTCAAGGAGTTCTCTGCCGTCATCAACCCGCCGCAGGCCTGCATCCTCGCGGTCGGCGCCGGCGTTCAGCAGCCGGTGATCAAAGACGGTCAGGTCGTGCCTGCGACCGTGATGTCCTGCACGCTGTCGGTCGATCATCGCGCCGTCGACGGGGCGCTGGGCGCTCAGTTGCTGCAGGCGTTCAAGAGCTATATCGAAGAGCCGCTGTCAATGCTTCTTTAGGCCCTGGCCCGAAAGGCAGCAGGCGCAGGTCAAGACAAAGCCCGATAAAAAAGGACGCTCCCCATGGCAGAGCATGAGTTCGATCTGGTCGTTGTCGGCGGTGGCCCCGGCGGCTATGTGGCAGCGATCCGGGCTGCGCAGCTCAAGATGAAGACCGCGCTGGTCGAGCGCGAGCATCTGGGCGGCATCTGCTTGAATTGGGGTTGCATCCCGACCAAGGCCCTGCTGCGCTCGGGCGAAGTGTTCGACATGATGCATCACCTCAAGAATTTCGGTTTCTCCGCGGAGAAGCTGAGCTATGACACATCGGCCGTGGTCAAGCGCTCCCGCCAGATTGCAGGGCAGCTGTCAAAGGGCGTCGCCCATCTCCTGAAGAAGAACAAGGTCACCGTCTTCGACGGCGAAGCGGCGCTTCGAGGCCCGGGTTCTGTCCAGGTCAAGGGCAAGTCCGGGACCGAAACGATCAAGGCGAAGAACATCATCCTCGCGACAGGTGCGCGCGCGCGTCAGCTGCCGGGCCTGGAGGCGGACGGCAAGCTCATCTGGACCTACAAGGAGGCGATGGTTCCGGAAGCCATGCCGAAAAGCCTCCTTGTAGTGGGATCCGGCGCCATCGGCATCGAGTTCGCGAGCTTCTATCGCGCCATGGGCGTCGACGTCACCGTTGTCGAGGTGATGGACCGGGTGCTGCCGGTCGAAGACGAGGAGATCTCGGCCTTCGCCCATAAGCAGTTCGAGAAGCGCGGCATCAAACTTGTAACTAAGGCCGAGGTGAAGGCTCTTGATAAGGGCAAGGACAGTGTCACCGCGACGATCGCGGCGGGCGGCAAGAGCCAGCAGCTAACCGTCGATCGGGTGATCATGGCTGTCGGCATCGTCGGCAATGTCGAGGATCTCGGTCTCGAGGGCACCAAGGTCAAGGTGGACAGGACCCATGTGGTGATCGATGAGTGGTGCCGGACCGGCGAGCCCGGTGTCTACGCCATCGGCGATCTGGTGGGACCGCCATGGCTTGCCCACAAGGCCAGCCATGAAGGTGTCATGTGCGTCGAGAAGATCGCGGGCTCCAAGGACGTTCATCCGATGGACGTCACGAAGATTCCGGGATGCACCTACTGCACGCCGCAGGTCGCCAGTGTGGGCCTTACCGAGGCGGCCGCGAAGAAGGCCGGTTATGAGGTCAAGGTCGGCCGCTTTCCCTTTATCGGCAATGGCAAGGCGATTGCGCTCGGCGAGCCGGAAGGCATGGTCAAGACGGTGTTCGACGCCAAGACCGGCGAGCTTTTGGGCGCGCATATGGTTGGTGCCGAGGTGACCGAGATGATTCAGGGCTACGTCATCGCGCGTCAGGTGGAAGCGACCGAGCTTGATTTGATGCATACGGTATTCCCGCATCCCACGCTTTCCGAGATGATGCATGAGAGCACGCTCGACGCTTACGGCCGAGCGATCCACTTTTAGCGGGTTGGCTATCTGAAGGTGATCAGGCGTGCGCCAATTCAGTTGCTGAGCGCATCAACTTTAAGTGGTTATTTAAAAATCATTTAAAACAACTATAAATGCCACGCCAAAACTTCGACAATAGCCTGTGGATTATTTCGTCTCTATTCGCAATCAGGGGCTTTTAAAACCACCGGCTTAAAGCTAAAGTCCGGTCATCACTGTGAAAATCCCGACCCGACCAGATTGGATAAGCGATGAACGCTGCGCATGAGCCGTCCATGGATGACATCCTTAAGAGCATCAGAAGGATTATTCGCAGCGATCAGGAAGAAGCTAGGCAAGAGGCTAAGCCGATCAAGGCAGTAAAGCCCGCGAAACCTGTCCAGACGATCAAGTCTTTGGAAGTTGAAGAGCAGCCGACGAAAGATGAGGACAATCTCATCCGGATGGAGATTCACGACCAGAAGCGCCTTCGCATTCTGGAAAAAAAGCTGCAGACGATCGAATCGGAATACGAACAAAAGCTACAGCTCCATCGCCGGAAGATGACGGATTATCGTCGGCAGAATCAGGAACTGACGGCCTCCGTGGACGCCTATAGGTCCAGGCTGGATGTCATGTCTGAAAGCTTGAAGACCGCCCATGACTGCCTGGAGAAGCTTCAGGTGAGAAACAAGGCGCTCAAGGATAAAGTGCTGCAGATGGCCCGCTTCGAGCAAGGCTCGGCAGTGCTCAAAACCATCCAGCGAGAGTTCTCGAACCTCTATCACCCCGACCGGACCGAAGGCGACAATATCTCCAAAACGGTTCGACATGAGGTCTATAACGAGTTCAGCCAGGTTCTGCAGGTGGTGCAGGACCAGTTTCAGTCACGTCGCCTCTGATGTGACGCTTCGAAGGGGTTGACGGAGTCAGCCCCCACCATCGGCTTTCCTCAGGAGCTGAATGGCGGACATGTATCCATGTCCGTTACTGCGCTTGGAATCTGATCAAGTGCGTGATTTTAGGGCCGCCATCAATTCGACGTCCGCTTCGTTCCGCAGGGCGCGGCCCTCTTCCCCGATTTGACAGGCAGTGTATTGAGTGATCTGGCTCTGCTCGCGATCAGGCGACCGGTTCAGGCAGAAACTCGTCTTCCTGGTCGTCCGTCTCATCGTTCGGCGGCGGCAGAAGTGCAGGGGAGCCGGAGGTGGGCTGACAGTCGAAGGCGGGCTGGCCATCGACGATGGTGACCAACACCTTGCCGCCCTTGGCAAGCTTGCCAAACAGAAGCTCCTCGGCGAGCGGACGCTTGATGTGCTCCTGAATGATGCGCGAGAGCGGTCTCGCGCCGTAGAGCGGGTCGTGCCCTTTTTCACAGAGCCAATCCAGCGCCTTGTCGTCGAGTTCCAGATGAACCCGGCGATCGGCGAGCTGAGCGGCCAGCTCGTCGACGAATTTCTTGACGACGCTTTCCAGGATTTCGCGGGTCAGACCGCTGAACGGCACCACCGCGTCGAGACGATTGCGGAACTCCGGTGTGAAGAGCTTGTTGATCGCTTCCGTGTCCTCACCTTCGCGCGCGTCCCGGCCGAAGCCCATGGCCGGCTTGCTCATATCCGAAGCGCCGGCATTGGTGGTCATGATCAGGATGATGTTGCGGAAATCGACGGTCTTGCCGTTGTTGTCGGTAAGCTTGCCGTAATCCATCACCTGCAGGAGAATGTTGAACACGTCCGGATGCGCTTTCTCGATCTCGTCGAGAAGGAGCACCGCATGCGGCTGCTGATCGATCGCGTCCGTCAGGAGACCGCCTTGGTCGAAGCCGACATAGCCTGGAGGGGCGCCGATCAGGCGGGAGACCGCGTGGCGCTCCATATATTCGGACATGTCGAAACGGACCAGCTCGATGCCCATCACCTTGGAGAGCTGGCGGGCGACCTCGGTCTTTCCGACACCGGTCGGGCCCGAGAAGAGGTAGGAGCCGATCGGCTTTTGCGGATCGCGCAATCCGGCGCGGGAAAGCTTGATGGCGCTGGCAAGCGCATCGATCGCCGTATCCTGACCGAAGACCACGGTCTTGAGTTCGGTGTCGAGATTCTTGAGCGCTTCCTTGTCGCGGGCATTCACATGCTTGATCGGCACGCGCGCCATCTTGGAAACGATCTCTTCGACGTCTTTGGCATTCAGCTTCTTTTTGCGCTTTTCGATGGGTTTCAGCATCTGAGCGGCGCCGACCTCGTCGATCACATCGATTGCCTTGTCCGGGAGGCGGCGATCATGGATATAGCGGGTCGAGAGCTCGACGGCGGCGCGGATGGCGCTGTCGGTATATTGCACCTGATGGTGGGCCTCGAAGCTCGGCTTCAGACCGAGCAGGATCTTGATGGCCTCGTCGTTGGTCGGTTCGGCGATGTCGATCTTCTGGAAGCGGCGGACGAGGGCCCGGTCCTTCTCGAAATAATTGCGGTATTCCTTGTAGGTCGTGGAGCCGATGCAGCGCAGAGCGCCGCTTTGCAGGGCGGGCTTGAGGAGATTGGAGGCGTCCAGCGAACCGCCGCTCGTGGCGCCTGCGCCGATGACGGTATGGATCTCGTCGATGAACAGAACTGCGCGATCATCGGATTCGAGTTCGGTCAGCACGGCCTTGAGGCGTTCCTCGAAGTCGCCGCGATAGCGCGTGCCGGCGAGGAGCGAACCCATGTCCAGCTGGTAGATGATCGCGGTCTCGAGAACTTCCGGCACTTCCTTCTTGATGATGCGCAGCGCAAGACCTTCGGCGATCGCCGTCTTGCCGACACCCGGATCGCCGACGAAAAGCGGATTGTTCTTGGACCGTCGGCAAAGGATCTGGATGGTGCGTTCGATTTCGGCATCGCGGCCGATCAGGATGTCGATCTTGCCTTGTTCAGCCTTGTCGTTCAGGTCGACGCAATAGGCGCTCAGCGCTTCACCGTTTTGTGGCGCCCGTTTCTCCTCGCCCTGCTCTTCACCAGTGTTGCTGCCGCGCACCCGCTTGGTTTCGGTGAGGCCGGCGCGTTTGGCAATTCCGTGGCTGATATAGTTTACGGCATCGAGCCGCGACATGTTCTGTTCCTGGAGGAAATAAACAGCGTTGGATTCGCGCTCTGAGAACAAAGCAACGAGGACGTTGGCCCCGGTAACCTCGCTCCGCCCGGAACTCTGGACGTGGATGGCGGCCCGCTGGATCACCCGCTGAAAGCCGGCTGTCGGTTTCGCATCAACGACCCCTTCCACCGCGAGGCTGGTCAGCTCGTGGTCGAGGAAGTCCGTCAGGCTGGCTCTGAGCCGATCGATCTCGACGGCGCAAGCGCGCAGCACCGCTGCGGCATCGTCGTCATCAGTGAGCGCCATCAGCAGGTGCTCGAGCGTCGCATATTCATGCTGACGAGCATTTGCCAAAGCGAGGGCTCGGCGGAGGGTCTTTTCGAGACTGCGCGACAACATGGGCATCCGCGCCTTCCGTTAATCTTTTTCCATCGTGCACTGCAGAGGGTGCTGGTTCTGCCGTGCGAAGTCGATCACTTGTGACACTTTGGTCTCTGCAACCTCATATGTATAGACTCCACATATGCCGACGCCGTGATTATGGACGTGCAGCATAATCTGATGCGCATCTTCCTGGCTCTTGGAGAAGAAGCGCTCGAGAACATGGGTGACGAATTCCATCGGGGTGTAGTCGTCATTCAACAACAGCACCTTGTACATCGACGGCTTTTCGGTCTTTTCCTTGGTTTTGGTGACGACCTGACCGGCAATGTCAGCATCAAAGTCGTCGGGCTGATCGCTCATTTCCACTGCCGCTGTTCCGTTCGCTTAACTGGCTCGGATGATACCGGATATTGCCTATGAAAGGGAAGCATCTTCACGTCATACGTTTGGCTGAAGCAGTTCGGTGCCACCAATCCGGATCGGATATCGAAGCCGCAGGAGGCGTTGGGCCAAAACTTGAAGAGCGCTTTTGACGCTGTATAGCCGGCAATGCCGTTTGAGCGCATCGTCTCTACGAAAGCGCCGACGCGATCCTGCTGCCATATGCGAGAAAGAACCGTCGGTAACACCGGCCTGACCATCGGCGCGCTCATCGGGCAAATTGACGATGCCAATGGAGCCGCCATGCCGGAATTCGACGTCTGGACATGTGAGAGCTCGTCATCTACGCGACGGCAGCGAGCCGTTCAAGCCGCGGGGCCGGGGACGACGAAACCGTCGTCGTCAATAATCCACCCTTTCGGCAGCTTCTGCTTCGCGTCCAGGTTCGAATCGGATCGATCGGCTGTAACTTTCTCGGCTTCCGGCTGCTTGGCAGCTGGCGTTGCCTTAGGCTCGGCCGGGCTCGAAACTGCGAGAGTCGTCGCGCGTGCAGAGGCGCCGTCAGACTTGCTGACACGGCGCCGGGTGCCGGTGCGAGGACGGATGGCGTCGGGCTGGATGGCAACGCGCTCGGCGCCTGCCCGCGGCAGCCGGAGCTGATTTGGATCGTCCGGTTTGGCTGGCGCTGCAGCCGGCTTCTCGGGCTCAACTGTCTCGGCAGGGGAACTCTCGATCGAGCGTTCGGCGGCCGGCTCTTCCTCTGGCTCTGCGGTGTCGACCTTGTGGCGGTCCTCGTAAGAGGTCGGGCCGCCGGGGCTGGTCAGCGCCATAGCCATCTCTTTCAATCGCTCGCGATTGACTGGCACCGGCGCGGATACGGAGGCGTCTTCCTCCTGAGCCTGAACTTCGGCTTCGCTTTCGGCATCGGCCAGCGTCAGCTTGAGCCTTGCCACCTGCTCGAAAAATTCTTCCCTCTCCGCAGGATTGAGCCGATTATGAGCTCTGTCGGAGACGAGACGTTCGGTCTGCGCGAGAACGGCGCGCGCATGTCCCAGTTGACCGGATGCGCCTGTACGACCGGCGAGCATCTGAGCTAAGGCCTTGGTTGCCGGCTGGATCAGGGGCAGAAGATCGCGTGCTGAATTCGGCAATCCCTTTTGCGACCCACGGTTTTTTCTGGGCGCGTTGGGCTTAGCGCGCTTCTTGGGGCCCTGCCGCCGGTAAAGAAACATATTCCGATTTTGCATCGAGCGCATTCAGTCCTTATGTCAACGGAACGTTCGTCGTACGAGGCACGACTTCACTAGAAGTGGTTCGGGCATTGCCGATCCTAAATCCAATGACTGCTAATGACCGGTTTTCTCCGATCAGTTTGGTACAAGTCCTGTCATCCGACTGGCCGTCAGGCCACGACCATCATCAGCTCGTTCTTTTGGCGGTTTGCGGTTCGATCCGATAGCCACCAGCTTCAATCCGGCCATTAATCTATTGCCTCGGCCACAGCACTTAAGAAGGGCGGATCGGCGACATGGGGGAGCGGGCAATAAATCCATTGCTACCACTGTTAAACGTGCCAATGCAAGTCGATTGCGGCCGCAGAATTCGAAACGGACCTGACGCCCCCGGTCTTTTGCTGTCGATGATGCACAACCGCCACTTTCATCTAGATAGGTGACGCCGAGACGACGGGCAACCCTGCAAAGCCAATATTTGTCAGGCGGCCTCGCCAGCACGATTTTCTGCGTGGCCAAGCACTCACCGCGCTTGATCCGTATCCACCTTCATGCGCAGAGGGATGTTTTCAGCCCGCTCTATAGCTTCGCTGATTTGCGTCGACAGTGTGAGAGCCGCCCGCTGAATTTCTCCCAGGGTGCCTCGCATCTCGGAAGAGAGCGGTCCGGCCGATCCGTTGAGCAGCAGCTCGAGATGACCGAGTATCGCATTGGCGGGTGTGCGCAGCTCATGGCTGAGATTAAGCCAGGCGGCGATACAGTCATGCGCGCCCTCGGACGCTGCATCTGTCCTCTCACCACTCATGGATTCTCACCGGAACGGTGTTGCTGAGGTCTCGGAGGGAATACCTGTCGATCATCATGGTCATTGTGGCTCAACGCCGATAATAAAAGCCGCGATGGCGACCTGCTTTTGTCAATCAATGCCTGTCCGATGAAGGCGACCCTTGAGAAAGGACGATCATCGGATGAAGGTTTCCGGTCTGCGTTTTGCTTTCCTTCGGAACAACCTAGACGATGCAGGTTAATTCTTAGTTAATGCTGGTAATCAACATCTGGGCTGCGGCGCATCCAGCGATCGAGCTGATTTAAAGAGCGCTTGCGAGGCACTCTCATGATCAAGTTATGGAGATAGGGAATCTTGGGCGTTTATCGTTATCCGGCATCATCGCTCGTTCCAGACAGCCTTAGAGCAATCCTTGGTATCACCGCGACGCTCGGGCCGCTTCTGTTCCTCGCCGTCGCCTGGCCATTCGCCCTGATTCTCGGCTCTTTGGGGGTGGTCTTTCTTGCTTTTGCCGTCAGGCTGATCCTGCAGAGCTTGTCGTCATTCGAGCTTTCGGATGGTGGAATTTCCAGGCATGGGCCAACCGCCCGGAATCTCTCCTGGCCTGAAATCACATCGTTGAAACTTGCCCACTACGGCATGCCGAGAAGGTCTTCAGTTGGCTGGTATCAACTCCGGCTTAAGGGCAGGGATGGGGTCTTGAAGATCGACTCGACCATCGATGGTTTCGATGAAATCCTGGCATCGGCGGTCAGGGGGGTCGCGAAGCGTGGATTGACGTTTGATCCGGCTACTGCAGAAAATCTCAAGAGCCTCGGACATGGAGCGAGCGGTCAGTCTCTTCCCTGACGGGATGATGACATGAAGAGATTGCTGTGGTC
Organism: Pseudomonadota bacterium; assembly: GCA_039197065.1. Lineage (GTDB taxonomy): Bacteria > Pseudomonadota > Alphaproteobacteria > Geminicoccales > Geminicoccaceae > JANQPX01. The sequence continues at coordinate 290,303 of JBCCUL010000002.1, forward strand.
GTCGAAGGGAGCGTTTTCGGCGGATCAGCGTTCGGCTGCCGCCGGCAGATCAGCGTGAAACCGCCGGCGACATGACTTGATGATCAGAGACCATCGAGCAGTCCCTGGGTCAGCAAGTCGAACTGGACCTGCAGTGGATCGGGTGGGGATGTGTCGAGATACTCGCTATCCCGGCTGTCTGTTCGCTTCGTTTTTTCTTCGAGCATTGCAGACGGGATGAGGTTGCCGCTGACATCCGCCTTCCGCGAAGATTGCCGTTTAGGCTCGGAGACTGCCGGGCGCATCAGCGTATCTTTACTGGCCGTCTGCGTGATTGATGCCGTCTGACCGCTATCCTTCTTCTTCGGATTGGATGCAGGCAGGATCGTAAGGCCAGGTCTCGGAGCCGCAGCTTTCTCTATTGCAGAATCTTCAGGGAGAGGCGCAGGCGTCGCGGACTGCTTCTCGATCGCCTTTGGGGCAGGTAGAGGGGGGGCGTTGTCAGGAGCTTGCGATGAGGCTGGAAGCGGCGAGACCGCATTGAAGTATCGTCCCGAGGCACGCTTAATCAATAGGTCATCACCGGAAGCAGGGCTCATCTTGGCCGCGCCACCTTCAATGAGGGTAGCGCGATGGCGGCCATCCATCGTTGCGAGTACGACACTGCCGGTGTCAACTGTCAGGCTGGTGCCCGCAGCGTTGGACCGCAATGTCAGCGTCGCCTGTGATGCGCTGATGTCGAACTCAGCCGTTTGGATCCGAGCCTCTTGATCCACGGGTGTGGCCAGGCGTACCCGTAGCCAGCCGTGGTCGAGCGAGAGCCTTGGGCTGGCGTCTGCCCTTGGCAGCTGAATGGACGTGTTTTCACCGGCGGTCAGCTGAAAGCCGTTCCTGGCCAGGATAAGGAGCGTGCCAGGACCCGTCGTTATGTGGTGATCGTCGCCGACCGTTTCTCCCGGTCGCAGTGACCTTGTTTCCACCCCACCGTTTTTCGTCGCGCGGACATCGCCGACGCGCTCCATAACGCGCCAAGGATCAGTCGGGCCTGCAAATCCTGAAGGCGAACGGTGTTGGCAGGCGGTGATCGTCAAGGCCAGAACCGCCATGATGGACAGTTTCGCAAGTCTCGATAATGAACCCATCGCCATCATCGCTCCCAATGCACATGATGCTGTATCGATCGCATGGCGGCCATTACGCCAGACTGCCCCTAATTTTCCGTTAACCCTTCCTACAGCCGCTTGCCTATGTCGGAGACCAGCTTCTGGGTGTTCAGTTGCGATATCGGTTTCGGCATCTCTGAATCATCGATATGAAGGAAATGCGAGCGTGTTCGAGCATGACGTTGATTACGGGATAAGCGAGACATGACCCTTAAGGTGACCGTCGCCGGGACCGGGTATTTCAGCCAGTTTCATTATGACGCCTGGTCGAGATTGGATGATGTTCGGCTGGCCGGCGCTGCCTCGCTCGATCCGAAAACGCTATCGGAGATCCAAGAGCGCTTCGGGGTCGAAGCCGTGTTCGATAACGTTGGCGACATGCTCGATGCGGTGCAGCCGGATCTCCTGGACATTGCAGCGCCGCCAAACGCCCATCAGGCGCTTTTGAGCGAGGCGGCGAAGCGTGGGGTGAACGTGATCTGCCAAAAGCCGCTTGGCGGCGATCTCGAGGCGGCGCGTAAGATGGTCGCCGAGGCCGAGGCGGCTGGTATCGTCTTCGCCGTTCATGAGAATTTTCGCTTCCAGCCCTGGTATCGCGAAGCCAGACGGGTCATGGAGGCGGGCGATCTTGGCGCTGTGACGAATGTCAGTTTTCGCCTTCGTCCCGGCGATGGTCAGGGCCCCCGCGCCTATCTGGACCGGCAACCCTATTTTCAGACCATGACGCGCTTTTTGATCCACGAAACGGCGATCCATCTGGTCGACAGCTTTCGTTATCTGCTGGGCGAGGTCGTCGGCGTGTATGCGCATCTCCTGAAGCGTAATCCTGTGATCGCCGGAGAGGATGCAGGATACCTTGTCTTTGCGTTCGAATCCGGCGCCACCGGCCTCTTTGACGGGAATCGGCTTCTCGGCTTTCCCGCTGAAAATCCCAGGCTGACCATGGGTGAGCTTCTTCTCGAAGGTACTGGCGGCAGTCTGCGGCTGGATGGCGCCGGTGGTTTATGGCAGCGGAGCCATGGCGGCGCCGAAGAGGCCCACGCTTACAGTTGGGAGAACAGGAGCTTCGGCGGCGATTGCGTCATGGCGCTGCAACGCCATGTCGTGTCCCATCTCCAAGACGGCACGCCGCTTGAGAACAGTGGACGTGACTATCTCGTCAATCTGGAGATCGAGGAATTGATCTACAGATCCGCGGAAGCCGGCTGCTTTCTAAAGCGGGAATATTAAGCCTAGCCAAGAGGCTCAATTCTGGTGCTGGCGACGCATGATGTCCGTCACCCGGGCGAGCATCTCAGGATCGGTGGCGATCGCGCGTCGGATGTCTCGATATTCAGCGAACGAGATGCCGTCGACCTGCTCGATGCTCGCGCGTATCTCATCATTGGCGCGAAGACGAAGGGATTCGGCGCGATCACCGTCGGCGCCGGCAATCTTGGGCTGCCAGGCTGCCATCACGCTGTCGACGGCGGCTGCCGCCTCGATGAAAGCTTCGAGTTTGCGGTCCTCAGCCTCGCCGATGGCCGGTTCGCGGTCGCTGGAGAAGCCAAAGATTGCTAGGCCGACAAGGGCGGCAACGCAAATCTTCAGTAACGCACGTAGAGTCATGGTGGCTCATAGATCGTTGCGCTGATATGGGGTCAACGTAGAGGTGCCCGAGCTATTCCCTGGATGTGTCATATCATGTGATCAAATTTTGTGACGATATTTTACGCCGACGACGACGTTTTCGATTCTATGGCGCTGGGCAAACCTAAACGACATTGCTCATGCCGCCGGAAGACATCGCTCTAACCCTTTGAAAGGCCGAGATACCAAACGTAGAGATAGCCGGTGCCGATGCCGAGAATAACCGCGATGCCGAGCACCGCGAGGACGATCAGCGCGACCTTCCCAAGCTTTCCCAGGGGAACGCCTTCGCGACAAAAAGGTATGAGGTTGAAGGCGAGGCCGCCCAGAACCACCAAACCTGCGCCAATACTGTAGAAAGTCAGTGCAAATGGTTGAAAAATCATCAATAAAGCGATGATGCACAGGCCGATAATGCTGTATTCGACGAGTTTTGCCTGGCTCGCTGTCATCGGGGTTGCCTCATGCTATTGCCGCCTCGGCGCCGATGTTGAGATCGATGCGCCGACCATCCTTGCCGAACAGATGGAGCTGGTTCGGGCGACAACGGAGATGGACGGACTGGCCGACCGCCGGCTTTTGACGCCGGTCGACCACCACCCGAAGTTCCTGGTCGCCGATCAGGAGATGGAGCAGCGTTTCGGCGCCCATCGGCTCGATGATGTCGACCTTCGCGGTGAGTGTCTCGCTGCTGGGCACGCTCGCCAGATCGAAGGCGCGGGGACGAATGCCGAGGGTTGCCCGATAGCCGGCGCGCAATTGGGACGTGGCGCCATCGATCGGCAGCACCACTTTTTGGCCCGCGATGTCGAAGTTCACGCCTTCAGCGGTGCGCCCGACCAATGATGCCGGCAGCAGGTTCATCTGCGGCGTGCCGATGAAGCCCGCGACGAACAAATTGGCTGGCATGGTGAAGATCTCGTGGGGGCTCGCGACCTGTTCGATCAGACCATCACGCATCACGGCGATCCGATCCGCCATGGTCAGCGCTTCAAGCTGGTCATGGGTGACGATCACCGTCGGCTTGTTCAGGCCTTCCAGCACTTCCTTGATCTCGCCGCGCATGGTTTCCCGCAGCTGCACGTCGAGGCGCGAAAGCGGCTCGTCGAAGAGGAAGCAAACGGCATCCCGGATGATCGAGCGGCCGACCGCGACCCGCTGCTTTTCCCCTTCAGCCAGCTGACCGGGTGTGCGATGCAGGACGTGATCAAGTTGCAGGATGCGCGCAATCTCGGCGACGCGGCTCTTGATCTGCTCGTCGCTGAGGCCCTCTGCATGCAAGGGATAGGCAAGATTGTCACGCACGCTCAGGCTCGGATAAAGCGCGTAGAACTGAAAGGACATGGCGACATTGCGCTCGCGCGCAGCGAGTTCGTTCACCCGCTTGCCCGCCAGGAGAATGTCGCCTGAGCTGGCCCATTCCAGCCCGGCAATCATGCGCAGCGTCGTGGTCTTGCCGCAGCCGGAGGGGCCGAGCAGACAAAGCACCTCACCCTCGCCGATCGCAAGGTCGACCCGGTCGACCGCGGTCAATTCACCGAAGGTCTTCGTGACTTGCCGGAGCTCGATGGTCATGTCGACCAGCTCACCTGCTGTTGCGTCCCTGACATCGGATAAGCCCAGCTTTTACGTTTTCTTAACCTTGCGGCGTTAAGCATGTTTCTTGAATGGCCAATCATTTCTTGACGGTGCCGAAGGTGACGCCGCGCAGCAGCTGGTTCTGGAGGAGGAAGGTGACGAAGAAGATGGGGATGAGAAAGAGGGTGACGATGGCGGCGAGCAGCCCGTAATCGACGCCGACCTCGCCGCCCAGTGTTCTCGCCATGGCGACCGGCACGGTGCGGGTGTCGACGCCTGTCAGCAGCAGGGCGAACAGGAACTCGTTCCAGGTCAGGATGAGACCGAAGACGAAGGTCGCGGCGAGGCCTGCCATGATCTGCGGGATGCAGATGCCGAAGAAGACGCGTCCTTCGGTGGCGCCTTCCATACGGGCTGCGTCCTCAACCTCGGTGTTGAGCTCGTCGAAGAAGCTTTTCACCAGCCAGACGGAGAAGGGAATGTTGAAGGCGGTGTAGAGAAGAATGATGCCCCAATAGGAGCCTGCAAGGCCGGTAATCCTGAACATCAGGAAGATCGGGATGATCACCACGATCGGCGGCAGCATGCGGGTTGTCAGGATGATGAAGAGATAGGTGTCGTTGCCTTTAAGCGGATGGCGGGAGAAGGCGTAGGCGGCAAGCGTGCCGATCACCAAAGCGAGGAGCACTGACGTGCCCGCGATGAAGATAGAGTTGAAGAAATAGAGCGGAAAGTTGGTTTCCTGGGCCGCACCCGCAGTGATGCTGGCGCGATAGAACACGCTGACGAAGTTGTCGAAGGTTGGTGTGAAGAACAGCTTCGGCGGTATGGCGAGCGCATCCGTACGTGTCTTGAAGGCGGTCAGGATGATCCAGAGCACCGGAAAGAAGTAGATGACGCTGATGACCCCGGCAAACGCCGTCCAGCCCCAGCCAGCCTTACCAATCTCCCTGGTCATGTGATGACCTCATTAACTTGCTTCGTCACGGACAGTCGTTCGAGGTCATCACGGCACCGTGCCGGGCTGCCATGGACGTCGATGTTGCGGTCACATCCAGTGCGGCTTCTGGGCAAAGCGAGAGGTGCTTGGTGTTCCATGAACGTCTCCGCACTGATCGGCCCGGCATGTTCCTGCTCTCGAACGGGAGAACACGAGCGGCCCCGTGTGACAAGGCAAGTCAATGAGGCCGTCATACGGCCTGTTCGCGGCGTTTGACCGCGTAGAGGTAGAGGTTGGTGAGGACGATCACGACGAAGAGCATGATGTAGGCGATGGCGGCGGACTGGCTGGTGCGGAAGAACTGGAAGGCCATGCGGTAGACATAGACGGCGATGGTCTCGGTGGAGGAGCCTGGGCCGCCTTCGGTGATGATGTAGACGAGATCGAAGAGTTTGAAGGTCTCGATGGTGCGGAACAGGACCGCGAGCAGGAGAAGGCTTCGGATATAGGGAAAGGTGATGGTCGAAAAGCGGCGCCACCAGGAGGCGCGGTCCACCTCGGCGGCCTCATAGAGATATTTCGGCACGCTGACCAGGCCGGCCAAGACCAGCAGCATGACGAAGGGCGACCACATCCAGGCATCGGCGATGACGATCGCGGCGATCGCGCCCGCGGGCGTGGCCAGCATCACGAAGGGTTCCGAGGTGAAGTGGTTGATCGCCCAGCTCACCAAACCGAATGTCGGTTCATAATAGAGCTTGAAGAAGACTCCGACCGAGACGAAGGACAGCATCATCGGGGTCAGGACCAGCATCAGAAGAATGCGGCGAAGCGGAAAGACGCGTGCGAACATCAGCGCCAGCAGAAAGCCGATGATCAGCTGCAGGATCACCGAGGACCCGACGATGATCGCGGTGGTCTGGAAGCGCTCCCAGACCTTGTCGTCGGTCAGGACCCGTTCGTAATAGGTGAAGCCGCGAAAGCTCGGCACGGTCAGCTTGTTGGCGCGGTAGTTGAAGAAGCTGAGCCCAAAGGACCAGAGCAGCGGAAAGATGTTCATCACGAACAAGACGATGATCGCCGGCGTGACCAGAAGCGGTCCGCGCCGTTCCGGCGCCATCAACCAGGCGAAGAATCCGCCGGCTTCGCCGCCATGATGTCCTTGACCTGCGCTCACTGTGGCCAATACCTCACCTATGCGTTCCTTCCGGGAAGAGAGGACGGGACCCGGCTGCTGAGGTCCGGGTCCCGAGCCTCATCGGGTCACTCGATGTGACCGGCGTCCTCCAGGATGAACTGCTGGAATTCGGCGACGGCATCCAGCGCTTCCTTGGCGCCGATCTGACCGGTGATCGCCTTGTCGAATTCTTCCTGCTGCTGGGTCAGAAGCTCGAAGAATTCGGGGATGTGCCAGACGTCCCGCTGCCAATCCAGCATCTCGACATGCGCCCGATTCCAGGGGCGAAGGTCGTTATACTCGGGGTCGGCCATGACGCTCATCAGACCGGACTGGCCGCCATTGGCGACGAAGGTCTTCTGGGTCTCAGGGTTCAGCCACCATTTGACGACGTTCAAGGCTTCCTTGATCACCTCCTCGTCGTTCCAGGTGGTGAGCACGAAGGGCTGACCACCGATATTGCCGGTTCGGTCGATCGAGCCGTCTTCTTTCCTGAGGCCTGGTGCGACGCCGAAAGCGGACTTGTCATGCACCGTCGAGGTGTTGGGATCCAGCACCGGCTCGCCTAGGCCGACCCAGTCGATGATCGCCGCGACCTTGCCCTGCATGTAGAGGTCCTGGATCACGAAGATATCCATCTGGCCGGTCTGGGCGACAGGCGGCATGTATTCGAGCAGCGAGAGATAGTGCTCGAAGGCCTCGACCGCGATGTCCGAGTTGACCACACCTTCCGCCTGGGCTTCGGGTGCGCCGGTTTCATCCCAGATCGAACCGCCATACTGCCAGACGAACGCATTGGCCTGCATGGTCGAGAAGTCGTAGCCCTTACCGGCCTGATAGGCGATGCCGTAGAAGTCGTCGTCGGCCGTGCCGTCGCCGAGCGGCTCGCCTTGGGCGCGCTTGAAGTGCTCGCCGATGTCCCGCCAGGTATCCCAGTCGACGTCCTGCCAGTCCTCGTAGGTGCAGGGAAGTTTCTTGCCGAAGCTTTCCTGGAACGCTGCGGCCTCACCTTCGTGACAGAAGAGATCTTCGCGATAGAAGGTGACATAGGTGTCGGGGAATTGCGGGAAGCCGTAATAGCTGGTGTCGGGCGCCGGCCACTCGCCTGCTTCTTCGAGCTGGGCTCGCGTCTTGTGCGGATAGGTGGAGTAGGCCGAGACGAGAACCGGATGCAGATCCTTCATGATCGCCGTCAGTTCCGGATCGTCCTTCATAAATTGGGTGAGATCCATGTAATAGCCGCCCTCGACGAAGGAGCCGAGCCACTGGCTGTCGGTGACGATCATTTGATATTTCTGCTCACCGGAGGTCAGCGAGGCGGCGACGCGCTCGTAGAAGCTCGGCCAGGGAATGAAGTCCATGTCGAGCGTGGTGTTGTGGCCATCCGGCGACTGGTAGGTCTTGTCGAACTCCTCCTTCATGAACCGCGTCGGCGGCCAGTCGGGTGCAGCCATGGTGATGGTGATGTCGGCGGCCATGAGACTGGTGGCGGCCGTGCTCGCCAGCAGGGCGCCGCCTGCCAGCGTCAAAACAAACTTTGATCCTTTTTGCATCGTCTCCCTTCCTTTCTTCCTTTGTTTAAGCCTCTTATTTCGTCTTTCGTTCGCAAAGGTCGTTTCAGGCCAAGAGTCTGCCGCTCTCCCGATCGAAGAGATGGGCGGCATCGGGCTGGAACGCGACGGCGAGGTCCGCTCCTGTTGGAAAAGCGAGCGCCTCCTCTTCCGGCAGCGCCATCTTCATGACCGTGCCGCTTGCCTCGATGTCCAGCACCGTGACGTCGCCGAGCGGCTCGACGAGATGGACCTTGCCGGCGATGCGATGCGCGCCGTCGCCGGCGCGTTCCGCAGGCGTCAGGTCATGGGGACGAATGCCCAAGAAAACGTCGCCGTCCGCGAGATTTCGCCAGCGTGCCGCGTCGATCTCGCCGAACGGCAGGGCGATCACCGGCGATCCGCTATCGTCGCCGCGCATTTCGCCGGGCACCAGATTCATCGGCGGTGCGCCCACCATGGTGGCGACGAAGCTGTCGACGGGATTGTCGTAGAGTTCGTCGGGCGAACCGGTCTGAACGATTTTGCCCTCGCGCAGCACGGCGATGCGCTCGCCCATCGACAGCGCCTCGAGCTGGTCCGGCGTGGCGTAGACCATGGTCATGCCGATTTCGCGATGCAGACGCTTGAACTCCGCCCGCGTCTCGTGACGAAGCTTGGCGTCAAGATTGGTCAGTGGCTCGTCCAGGAGCAGGAGCTCCGGGTTCTGGATGAGCGCCCGTCCGATGGCGAGGCGCTGCTGCTCGCCGCCGGACATGGTGTTGGGCTTGCGATCGAGCGTGTGGGTGATTTTGAGCATCGAGGCGATCCGCTCAATCGATCCGGCCATCTCCTGTGCGGGGGTCTTCTTCTGCTTCAGGGGATAGGCCAGATTGTCCCGGACCGTGAGATGGGGATAGAGCGCGAAGGTCTGAAAGATCATGGCCATGCCACGGCCCTGGACGGGCGCATTCGTCAGGTCTCTATCGCCGAACATGACGGAGCCCGCCTCGGGCCGTTCGAGGCCGGCAATGGTGCGCAGCGTGGTGGTCTTGCCGGCGGCGCTTGGGCCTAGAATGGCGAAGAACTCGCCTTCTCGTACGTCGAGATCGACACCGTCAAGCGCAACGACGTCGCCGTAATGCTTGACCAGTCCATCCAGTCGAAGTGAAGCCATCTAGCCCCGGTACCCGTCGGCGGTGACGAGCCGCTGAAGCCGCAAGTGCAAAACCGATCGTCGAACCATCAGCCCCCCTGTAACGAGCTATTTTTTACATCGTAAGAGCGTCCGGGCGAAGAAGGCAACTGTTTGCACGCCGTTTGGCCGGGGTTTGTCGCATTCCCGGCGGTGGCCAGCAGCGTCAAGCCGCCGATGGTGTAAAAAGCACCTATTCGCTAGGGTGCGCATCACGCCCATGGGACCAAATGCCGAAACCGGACGCCGCCGATGACCGAAAGCGACAAGCAGAGCCCTGATGAACTGGCAAGAGAGATTGGTGTTCTGACCGAACGGAGCCAGCGCGCGATCCAGGACTTTTGGCAGCGCCAGCTGGAAGACCAGGCCGAAGACGGCTTCTCCCTGATCGATCAGAACGCCGTCTCCAAAGCCTTCTTCGACTTCAGCGCTAAGCTGATGGCGGATCCGGCGAAACTGGCGGAGGCGCAGCTTGCGTTCTGGCAGGGGCAGGCGGATCTCTGGCAGCGCGCCATGCAGCGGGTCCGGGGCGAACCGACCGAACCTCTGGTCGAGGCTGAGCGCGGCGACCGGCGCTTTCGGGATCCTGCCTGGGACGATGAGCTGCTGTTCGACTACATCAAACAGTCCTATCTGCTCAGCGCCGATTGGCTGCGCGGACTTGTCGACAAGGTCGAGGGGCAGGATCCGGAGACCCATGAGCGCGTTGCGTTCTATACGCGACAGTTCATCTCGGCGATGTCGCCAACCAATTTCGCGTTGACCAATCCCGCCGTACTGGAGAAGGCGAAGGAGACCGGCGGACAGAATCTGATCGACGGCCTGAAGCATCTGCTCACCGATCTCGAGCGCGGCAAAGGCCGTCTCAAGATCAGCATGGTCGATGAACAGGCCTTCGAGGTCGGCAAGAACGTGGCGGCCAGCGAAGGGCAGGTCATCTATCAGAACGACCTGATGCAGCTGATCCAATATGCGCCGACGACGGAAACGGTGTTCAAGCGGCCGCTTCTTCTGGTGCCGCCCTGGATCAACAAGTTTTACGTCCTCGATCTGCAGCCGAAGAACAGCTTCATCAGGCACGCCGTCGAGCAGGGGCATACGGTGTTCGTGATCTCCTGGGCCAACCCTTCGGAGCAGCATGGGCGGAAGACCTTCGAGGACTACCTGCTCGAGGGACCGCTTGCCGCCATGAACGCCATCGACAAGGCGACCGGCGAGGGCGAGATCAACATCCTCGGTTTTTGCATCGGTGGCATTCTGGTCAGCACGCTGCTCGGCCACCTCGCAGCCAGAGGCGAGAGCGGCCGCGTCAAGTCGGCGACGTTCCTGACCTCGCTTTTCGACTTCAAGGATGTCGGCGAGGCGCGCGTCTTCATCGATGACGATCAGATCGCCCAGATCGAGCGTCACACCGACGAGAAGGGTTATCTCGAGAGCCGTCACATGGCCGACATGTTCTCGATGATGCGCGAGAACGACCTGATCTGGTCCTTCGTGGTCAATAACTATCTGATGGGCCGCGAGCCCATGGCCTTCGATCTTCTCTATTGGAACGCGGACAGCACACGCATGCCTGCGGCCATGCTGGTCTATTATCTAAAGACCTTCTATCAGGAGAACCGCCTGCGCCTGCCTGGCGGCTTGACGCTCGCCGGCACACCGATCGACCTCGGCAAGGTGAAGACGCCGAGCTATCTCATGGCCGCCAAGGACGACCATATCGCGCCTTGGAAAAGCTGCTATCCCGGCGCAAAGCTGCTCGGCGGCCCAACAAGGTTCGTGCTCGCGGCGTCCGGCCATATCGCCGGGGTAATCAATCCGCCGGCCGCCAAGAAATATGGCCATTGGACCAATGCAAAGCTGCCTGAAGACGCGGACGACTGGCTGGAGGCGGCCGCCTGGCATGACGGTTCCTGGTGGCCGGACTGGTATCGCTGGCTGAAGCCGAAAGGCGGTAAGCAGGTGCCGGCGAGGGTGATCGGCAGCGGCAAACTGAAGCCGATCGAACCGGCGCCCGGCTCCTACGTGAAGATCCGGGTCAGCGATTAAGGCCGAACGAGACCAGGTGGTCGCCGCTGTTAGCCTTTCTTGCCTTTGGCATCGTCGGACGACGTCGTCGCACCGGCCATGCCGGTCATGAACTGGCGCCAGAACTGTTCTTGAACCTGGCCCAATCCCTTGATGCTCTCGGGAAGCCACTGCTGCAGCATGGCCTCGGGGTCGGTGCTTGCCAGATATTTCGAAAGTTGTTGCTGAAGCTGGGCGAGGAGTTCGTCCTGCATCGGCGCGATGTTGGGAAGACCGAGAAAGGCCCGGGCTTCCTCAGGCGTGCAGTCGATGTCGACCGTGATTTTCATAGATTAAGCTCTCTACGCTTGCTGCGGGTGGCCAACCGAACCTAGAGCTCCTTTTAGGAGCCGCTTCGCTCCATCATCACCTGGCCGTTCGGATCCACGATCTGCAGGGAAAGAGGACCGAGACCGTTCGCCACCGACTGCCAGCGCTCGAAGAGCGCATTCATGTAGCTGCTCTGACCGGCTTCTGGAACCCTGGCCCAGGTCTCGGTCGCCAGCACCTGGACGCCGCCGCCGCCGGTGGAACGGACATCGTTGAAGAGTTCGATGCCGGCGACAGAGACGGCCCGATCGTTCAGATCCGAAACCGTCTCGCGAAAACTCTTGACGGCGGCTGGCTCGTCATTCAGCGGAACGGCCGCGGCCTGGGTCGTCGCCTCGGGCTGCACGGCCGCTTGCGCACCATCTGTTCCGATCGCTGCCGATCGCGTGGCCGCTTTCGCCAGGGCCGGGCCCCCTGAGTTCTCGGCTGCGGGCGAAACAGCGGCCGTCGATACCGCAGGCGCTTCTGGCGCCTTTGGGGCGGGAGCCGGTGCCGGCGCAGCGTTGACCTTGACGGATCCGGGCTCCGTCAGCAGCGGGCTGAAAATCCAGCCGCGTTTGTTGCGGTTGGGGAATTCCACGAAAAGCCAGTCACCCTTGGCGGCGATCTCGACGATCTCCTCGCCCGGGTTGATGGTCATGATGATGTCGGTGTTGGTGCTCGGACCGGAGCGTATATTGACGTTTTGGCGATCGACAGCCCAGACATCGCCTTCGTCGGCGCTGGCGAGGCCTAAAGGCCAAACCGTAAAGCCGACAAGGGCGGTCAATGGTGCTGCAACGATGGCCAGTCTCATCGGCATCTCCATATTCCGGCACACAAATTTACCGACGATCGTCGCCGGCATAGACGAGAGATTCAGGCCCAATAGCAAGGGCTTACTAAGTTCCTACCATTCCGATCAGAACGTCGAGGGCCCGATGCCGAAACTGATCTAACCGGGATGGACAGCGACCTGACCAATAACGACAATGTGCATCGAAATAACCTCGAAATTATCGGACTGCAAGAGGCAAGAGGGCTCGGCACCGCCAAACCGGGACGGCGGCAGCAAGGCTGGGAACATCATGGAATGAATTGCTTGCAGCGCGATTTTTTTGAGCGTTGCAAGCAACTTAAGATGGTGCCTTTCGGCAGTGATCATCGATGGATTGTGCGTGTTGTCGTGAGCATCAATGAGGGGTTTTGGGAGGGCAAATGATGAGCGATGAGCAACCCGTAAGAACCGGTTCCTGCCTTTGCGGTAACGTCCGGTATCGGATCAACGGTCCCATGAGGCAAGTGGTTGGATGCCATTGCGGCCAGTGCCGAAAGCAGACCGGTCATTACATGGCGGCGACCGGCGTGCGCATGAAGTATTTCGAGATGATCGAGGATCGCGGGCTGACCTGGTATCGGGCGAGCGACAAGGCCAGGCGGGGTTTTTGCGGCAAATGCGGCTCGACCCTTTTCTGGCAGGCCGATGGCGCTGATCACATTGCGATCGCGGCTGGGGCTCTAGACGGCGATTCGGGCCTGGTGACCGCCGCCCATATCTTCGTTGCCGACAAAGGGGATTACTACAGACTGGACGATGATCTGCCGCAATATGATCAGGACGGCGAGAAGGTGCCGCTTCCCGACTGACGGTCGTTGTGCGAGTCGCGATCGTAGCATGAGCCGCGGTCAAACAGCGAAAAGATCATCCAGCTCGCTGTAATCAGGAAGCGTCCGGTCGATCGGCAGACCGTTTCGCAGCACGATGCGATCGGCTGCTGGGCGCGACAGCAGTTCGTTGGCGTTTCGCGCCTTGAAAAGGATCATGTCGGCAGGGGCGCCGATCTTGAGGCGTCCACGGTTTTGAAGGCCCATGATATCGGCGGGCGTGGCGGTTACCGCGCGCGGCCAAGTGCCGAGCGGCCGGTCGAGATGGCCGATGCGTGTCGCCTCGCGGAACACTTCCAGCATGTCGTGATCACCATAGGCATAGAAGGGATCCCGGCAATTGTCGGAGGCGAGCGCCACCTCCGTGCCTTGTTCCGCAAGTTCGTGGAGAAGCGTGACGCCCCGCCAGCGCGGCGTTCGCGCGGGTATGCGATCCTGCAGATAGAGATTGCACATCGGCAGGCTTACGACGGCGATCCCCGCATCGCGCAACAGACCCAAAGTCTCCGCTACCACCCGTGGCGGTTGGCGGGAAAGCGAGCAGCAGTGGCCGCAGGTGATTTTTCCCGGGAAGTTGAGACGAAGCGCTGTCCTGGCGATGGTGGCGAGCGATGTCGCGAAGGGATCGTCGGTCTCGTCCACATGAAAATCGAGGTCGAGGCCGCGCTCGGCCGCGAGGCGGAAGACGTGATCGAGCCTCGCCTCGAGATCCGGGACCATAAATGTCGCGGCGCCCAGGATACCGCCGGCCTCGGCCACAAGATCCGCGATCTCTGTTGCTACCGGTTCGACCATCTCATCGATCGGCATCAGGGATGCAGCCTGCAGCGCGATACGATCGGCCCATGCCTCGCGAAGCTCCGAAAAAACCGGCCAGGAGATACCATGCTGCGGCGGCTGGCTGTCGATGTGGGTGCGAATGGCGACCGTGCCCTGGGCGTAAGCGCAGCGCAGACCGAATTCAAAGCGCCGGCGGACGTCTTCCGCCGTCCAGTTCGCTCGGCGATCGGCGCGCACCGCATCAAGAGCGCTGTCGAAGGTGCCGTCGGGATTCTCCGCGCGCGGCCAGATATGCCCCTTGTCCAGATGGGTATGCAGATCCACGAAACCCGGCCACACCGTTCCAGCCGACAGCGTCGGCAGGCTGGCTCGTGGCACGGGCGGGCTGGACGCTGCTGCGCTGCCTGGCTCGGAGATCTTGGCGATGTTGCCGGCGCGGATCTCGATGTCGACGATGACGTTGCCCTCGTCGCCGTCCCGGCCTTCGAGGAGGCAGGCGGGGACGTTGGCGTTGGGGATCAGAAGGTCGAGACCTGCTGTCATGGATCAGCGTTCCCGCTTGATGGCGCTCTCATGCCACTTGCGCAACAGGAGGTGTGAGAGCAGGGAAAACGACAAAAAAATCAGGATGCCGGTGACCGAGATCAGGATCAGGGACGCGAACATGCGCGGGATGTTCAGCCGGTAACCAGCCTCCAAGATGCGATAGGCCAGTCCCGATCCGGAGCCTGCCGTGCCGGCGGCGAACTCGGCGACGATCGCGCCGATCAGGGAGAGGCCGCCCGCTATCTTGAGGCCACCCAGAAAATAGGGCATGGCCGCAGGCAGGCGAAGATGGCGAAGCGTCTGCCAGCGGCTGGCGCCGTAGAGCCGATAGAGATCGACCAGATTGTGATCGGCGCTCTTCAGGCCGAGGGTCGTGTTGGCCAGGATCGGAAAGAATGCGACGATCCAGGCGCAGATCAGCTGTGCCGTGAGCGTGTTGTCGACATAGATCAGGATCAGGGGCGTGATTGCGATGACCGGCGTCACCTGCAAGGTCACCGCAAACGGAAACAGGCTGCGTTCGATCCAGGGTGACAGGTCGAACAGAATGGCTAGTCCGACGCCGCCGATGATGGCGATGAGCAAGGCGGAAAAGGTGATGCGCAGCGTGATCAGCAAGGAGCCGTAAAGCGTGCTCCAATCCTCGATCAGGCTGTTCAGCACGAGACCGGGGCCGGGCAGGATGTAATGGGGGATGTCGTTGATGCGGACGATCAGGTCCCAGGCCAAAATGGCGGCTGCCCCGATCATGAGCGGGATGACGATCCTGAGAATCCGTTCGCGCCGCTCGTCGCCATCTGTCGCCGCCGGCTGTTTCGATGATCGGGCAAGCCCTGATGCTTCGCTCATACCGCCATCGCCTGTTTGAGCTTCGATGACACGGACCTGCAGAAGTCGTTATAGGGCGACGACGTTCTAAAGGCCTCGGTTCGTGGGTAGGGGCTGTCGATGGGGACTTCGGCGCTCACGCGCCCCGGCCGCGCGGTCATCACGACGATCCGGTTCGACAGATAGACCGATTCGTAGACGCTGTGGGTGACGAACACCACGGTCCAGCGTTTTCGCCGCCAAAGGTCGAGCAGGTCGTCGTTGAGCTTGATGCGTGTGATTTCGTCGAGGGCGGCGAACGGCTCGTCCAGCAGCAGCAATTCAGGCTCGGTGACGATGGCGCGCGCGATCGAGACGCGCATCTTCATCCCGCCGGAAAGTTCGCGCGGATAGGCGCCCTCGAAGCCCTGGAGCCCGACCATGCCGATCGCCTCCTCGACAGGAGCACGGGCGGCCTGCCTTGTCATCCCTTCGAGGCGAAGCGGCAGATAGACATTGTCGAACACCGTCGCCCAGGGCATCAGCGTCGGCTCCTGAAACACGACGGCGAGCCGACGTTCTGCCGCCAACCGACGCTCGGCCGCCGGCCGGCGGTCGGTCGCCAATCGTTTCTCCATCGAAGTCTCGTCCCCCCGCCAGGAGATATCACCGCTGCTGGCAGTCGCCAGCCCGGCGATCAGGCGAAGGGCGGTGCTTTTGCCGCAGCCGGAGGGGCCGAGCAGGCTCAGGAACTCATGCTCGTAGATCGACAGATCCAGACCGCTCAGCGCCTCGGTGCCATTGGCGAACACCTTGCCGACATCGTCGAACCGGACGAGCGGCTCGCCCACGTCGAGCGGCGACGTTTCCGGGCTTGGTTTCTGGCTCTCAGCGTCGATCGGGGATCGCTCCGTTTCCTGGTCAAAGTGAAGGGCTCACCACCAGAGATGACGATGTCGATGCCGGGCGGTCAAGATGCTGCGCTGCGGCGAAGACGGCGCTGTTGCGTGTACACCCTTTGTTCTCACATATTTTTGGTTGTATATTCCGACGGCATATCAGTCGCTCGATAGCGAAGTGGGATCATCGATCTGAGGTCATGGCGAAAGCACGCAGGGAAAACCGACCGTCGCTGGAATGGCGGATTCTACGATGGATCCTGCTGACCGCGCTTTGGCGTCTGCCGCGTCTCCTGATTCGCGTGATCGCCTGGCTTTTCGGTTCGATCATCGGCCTCGCCTCACGGCGCGACGCCGAGGATGAAACGGCAGACAGTTTCTATCGCTCCTATAAATGGCGTCGTCTCAGGGTGGATGCGCTCGAGGCCAACCGCGAGCGCAACGGCATGCTCGCTTGTGAGTGCTGCGGCATGGTCGATGTCGGTTCCTTCCACGTCGATCACATCTACCCGCGCTCCACCCATCCCGAGCTTGCCCTCGATCCCGCCAACCTTCAGGTGCTTTGCGATGCCTGCAATATCGGCAAAGGCACAGCCTACACCACCAACTGGCGGGGCGGGGAGGAGCCGGTTCCGGCAAAACGACGCGGCATCTCTCGGCTCTTCGTCCGCTCCCGATGATGTCTATTCTCGATAGTTAGTTCTCGCCCAAAAAGAGAAATGAAATGAGCCAGGACCCTTCTATATTGAAAATACACCAAGACTTCGGGCTTTTTTGCTGAATACCAGCAGCAAGCTATTGCCATTAGTTGGCGACGACTGTCTTCATATAGCCATAATTTTACTCGTCGATTTGGAGGGAAACGATGGGTTGGGGTGTATTGGGAGATATCGCCAGCGGCGCCAAGGATCTCGCCGGCGATGCCGTGGATTTTGTCGACGATGCAGCAGATGATGTCGGTCAGGCGTTCGACGACGCCATGGACGCTGCCGGCGACGCCGCGCGTGGTGTTGGCAATGCGATCAGCAATGCGTCGATTTCGGACATCGGTCATACGGCGCTTGACGTTGCCGGCATGGTGCCGGTGATCGGCGAAGCGGCCGATCTCGCCAATGCCGGCTGGTATCTGGCCGAGGGCGACAAGGCCAATGCGGCGCTATCGGCGGCGAGTGCCATTCCCTTCGCCGGCAACATCGCCACCGGCGCCAAATGGGTGAAAAAGGGCGCTGATGTGGCCAATGTGGCAGCCGATGGCACCAAAGCCACCAACAGAGCAAGTGACACCGTCAAGGCGGCAGATGATGTTGGTGACGTGACGACCACTGCGGTGCGCGGCGCTGATGATGGAGCGGATGTAGGCAGCATTCGAAACGTCAATCCGCGTAAAGTGGGCGAGCCGGGGCCAGGATCCGGCGTTCCTAATCGTTATGAAAACTGCGCGAACTGTGTCGTCGCAACGGATTCTATGCTTTCGGGTAGTCCCGCATCCGCTCTTCCCGGCCTGCCAACATCACCTCGCGTGTTGGAGAGGCAATTCGGCTCGACCTTTAAGAACGTAGGCTCGCAGCAAGAGATCGCTGATACGCTGCTGGACGCTGGACCAGGAGCTCGTGGTATAGTTCACGGCATGAGGGACGATGGGCGCATCGGTCATGTTTTCAATGGCGTCAACCAGAATGGTGTCGTTCGTTTCCTTGATGGTCAGACCGGAAAGCCGGCCTCGTTCGAAGGATACGAGCAATTTCGGTTTATGAGGACGAACTGATGATCGCAGATCAACGGCAGGCGCGCCAGATTGCCGAAGGCTGGATTGCCCAGCTCCCGATGGAGCCGGATGACAGGATCGTTCTGGATGGGGACCCCAAGGAAACCGAGTTTGGCTGGGTCTTTTTCTACAATTCCGAGCACTATCTGAAGACCGGTGATGTTGGATATGCGCTTGCAGGCAATGCGCCGATTGTCGTTATGAAATCGACCGGTGAAATCCGAGGTACGGGAACGGCCGAGCCGCTCGAGACTTATCTTGATCAGATAAGAGCATCACTCCAGGATGGCTAACTGACCCGCGCGTCAAGCATCTGATATTGCTGGGAAACTGTACTGAGAGAGCGGCGGGATCATGGATGCGGATGAGCTGATCGTCGAGATCGGTAGAGCGGTTCTGCTCGATGAGCGCTACCGGAACGAGGATTGGTCGGGCATAGCATTGGTCGGCAGCTTCGCTCATGGCCGTGAGAGCATGCATGGCTATGTCTATCGCACAGATGGGTCCTGGACGGGGTGTATCCCTGCGGATCCTGAGGATGATATTCTTGACAAGATGCTCGACCTGAAGCGTGTGATGGCTGAAGAGAAGGGCGCTGTCTGTCACCAATGTCTCGTTCAGGTCTCGCGCACGAAGCAGGACGTCAACGTCAAGTTCGAGTATGACGATCCGCAGCGCTGGTCAGTCACGCCGGCCAATCTCGAGCAGATGGTCGAGACGCTTCGACCCAGCTGATCGCTTGGCCTGATCTGTGTCGGCCGCGCGAAACGTTCGATGTCGTGTTCATTAGCTGATCTGGAAAGTGCCGTTCTTTCGAGAAGACGGGCCGTTCAAGATATCTCGCATCACTGGTCCAACGACCCGCAGCGTCCGGTCGCTGCCGTGTGGTAAGGGACGATCTGGCGGTCGTCCGAAGCGAACTGGAGCGAGTTCCGATCAGGCGTGATCGAAACTCGCTCTATCCTGTTGTTCGCCTGTAATTTCTTATCGATCAGGTGTCTCCGCCGGATCGGATAAAGATCTAGAAACTTAGCCGCAAACCCACCCGAACGGCGTGGCTGTTGACACTGCTCTCGGTCACGTCAGCGCTGTTGTCG
>JBCCUL010000003.1:0-78435 GCA_039197065.1 Pseudomonadota bacterium
CAGCCAGCTGGATCAGACGGAAACGGAACAGGATATCGGGGACGTTGAAATATCCGGCCTCTCGGAGGTCGCCATTCGGGATACCTGGGCGATGCTCGCTTCGGTTCAGGCTGCGGAGGCGAACCTGGTGCGAGATGTCGATGCGGTTCGTGGCAAGATCATCGAAGCGCTCAGGACCCTGGCCGATGTGCGCGGTGATCTGCCGGTTGGTCATGCCGAAGGCACCCTGTCCTCGGAGGACATCACGGGGTGGGCGGCATCGACTGCGACCAGGCTTGACCGTGCCTCTCGCAATAGGGCCGACTAGGCTTTTCTCGCAGCAGCGTCGTGGCTCCCCAGCACTGGATTGAACCTGCGGCATAGTGGTTATGGTGTTTTAGAGAATTTTAGAGATTTTCAATTGAAATATTTCAATTGTTTTATCGGCATTTAGTTGATATTTCCCTAGAAGGCTTGTCGTTCCTGGCAAACGACTTTATTACACAGCGCGGTGCACCTTAGGGGCGATTCGGCCTCGAGGATCAATTTGATTTGTGAGGTGAAAGCGCAATGCCAGGAAGCGTCGGATCACCGAAGTTCTCGGTTGGCTGCACCGGGATCGCTGTCGGTCTGCTATTGGGATGGAATGCTGTGTCCACGGGAGCCTTGGCCCAGGACACAACAACGACGCCGTCATTGACGGACGAACTCCTTCTGTCGTCGGAAACGGAGGCTTCGGAGGACGCTGCATCATCGGAGGCGATAACGAAGATCGGCAGTACGCCGTCATTCGAAGAGCTGGACTCGGCGGCTTCCGATCTCAATGAAGCGCTATCCGGCGCAAGGGCGAAACTCGACGAACTTCGTCAAGCAACTGAGCTCGCGGCCATGGCTGCGGAACTGCGTGACGAGCTCGAATCCAGCATTCAGGAAAACAATCGGCTGGCGGCGTCCCTCGCTGAAGTGCAAAGCGAGCGTAGTGATCTCGAGCAGCGGAACAATGAAGCGCAGCGCGAGATCGGCGAACTGACCGAGATGGTCGAGAGTTCGAAGCTGGAGATAGCCGAGCAGGCCGATCGACTGGAGCTTCGCCAGGAGAAGATCGAGCAGGTCGATGTAGCGCGCAGTGATGCCGAGGAGCAGGTTCGCCTGCTTGAAGCCGAACTCGATACCACCGGTGACGAGGTCGATCAGCTGCGCGATGAAATTGTCGAACTGTCCGGTCAGCTGGAAGCGACGCGCACGGAACTCGGCGAAGCGAACAACAGGGCAGATGTTGCGAGAGACGCCCGCGACACCGCGGATCGCGAGCTCTCCAAGGTGCGTAAGCAGATCGCCGGCATGCTGCGTTCGGTTCTTCTCGGTGGCGAGCCGATCGACGTCAGCACGCTCGAGGAGGAAGATGCTGCGAGCGGCAGTAACGGCGTCGGCCTCGGCGTTCGTTATGAGGCAATCCGCGCCTCCAATGTGCGCGCCGCACCCGATCCCGACTCGCAGCGCGTCGGTTTTGCCAAGCGCGGCGACGCCGTGACGGTGCTCAGCAAGGTCGATGGGCGCAATTGGTTCGAGATTGAGACCATCGACGGCATTCGCGGCTTCATCTTCGGCGACCTTATCCGCCCCGGAGCCTGACCAGGCATCGCCTGGTGGATTCACTGGACCTCGTTCGGTGGATGGCCGATCAGCGCTTGATTGAACGGTGAAACGCCTCGGCCTCAGGCCGGGGCGTTTCTTCTTGGTCAATCGGTCGGACGATGTCCGGTCTCCGGTCAGGCGATGCGGTCGCCTTTCTTGACGCTCACCGTGCGGCTGTCGACGCCCGGCAGCATGTCCGCCGGATCGCGTGTGACGATGACGTCCATGACCACGGGACCGTCCGCCTCGAAGGCGCGCGCAAAGGCGTTGGCCAGATCATCCGGCCGCTCGACTCGAATGCCCATACAGCCGAGCGCATCTGCCGTGCGCGCATAGTCGGTTTCGGTAAGATCCGACGATTGATAAGCACCTTCGCCATACATCAGATGCTGCAGGGCTTTGACGTAGCCCGAGGCGGCGTTGTTGACCACCACCAGGATGATATGGAGGCCGAGGCGGCGCGCGGTTTCGAGCTCGCCCAGCGTCATGTTGAAACCGCCGTCGCCGGTGACCGCGATCACCATGCGCTCGGGCGCGCCGAGCTTTGCGCCGATGGCTCCGGGTAGGCCGTAGCCGATCGATGCGAAGCCGCGATCCGGCACGAAGCTCCGGCCGGGGGCCTGGGTATCGAAGAGAAGCCCGCCCCAGTGGGCTGCAAAGCCGCCATCGGCGATCAGGATTCCGCCCGAGGGGAGAGCCTTTTGGATCTCGTGCATCAGACGGCCCATCGCGATGGGCTGCGCATCGGAGGTGAGCTTTCCGTCTGACTCCTTTCGCCAGGCCTGCATCTTCTCGCTGACTTCGGCCGCATAATCCTGCCGGCGCTGTCGCCTCGCCGCCGCTCCATCGGCGAGAGCTGCAGCAAGATCCTCGATCCCGGCCTTGGCGTCGCTCCAGAGCGCCAGCGTTGCCTGATAGCACCGGCCGATCTCGTCGGCATCGATATCGAGATGGATAAGCGTTTTGCCGGCGGGCGGCACGGTGTAGCGCTTGGTTGCGATCTCGCCGAGCTTGCAGCCGATGACCAGGAGACAGTCCGAGGCTTCGATCAGATCGTTCGCGATGCGCGTGTAACGGCCAAAAATGCCCGCCGAGAGGGGGTGCGCGCAGGCAATGGCGCCTTTGCCGGACAGCGTATGCGCGACCGGCATGCTCTCCTGTTCGGCAAAGGCATGCAGAGCCTCGGCAGCGCCTGAAAGATGCACGCCGCCGCCTGCAAGGATAAGCGGTCGCTCCGCCTTCGCAAGCAGATCTCCGGCCTGTGCAATACCGGCTGCATCGGCCCGGCAGCGAAGCGCAGGGATTGCCTGATAGGTCGAATCGACCTCGAATTCTTCCGCTTCGAAGCCGTAAGTCTCGTGGGCGACGTCCTCAGGAACATCCAAAACAACGGGTCCAGCGCGTCCGCTGGTCGCGAGCATGAAGGCGCGTTTCACCAGTTCCGGCAGTCGCTCGACCCGCTCAACCCGAAGCACATCCTTAACCGCGGGGCGGAGAATGGCGAGCTGATGCGCCTCCTGGGTCATGTTCTTCCAGCTGTGGGCGCGATGCGTATCGCCGACGATCGCAACGACGGGCGTGCCGCCGTTCAGGCTTTCGACCAGGCCGGTCACCAGGTTGGTGGCGCCCGGCCCGAGCGTGCCGTCGCAGACGCCGACTCGGCCGGTGATGCGCGCATAGGCATCGGCGGCGAAGGCGCCGTTGCGCTCATCGCTTATCAGGCTATGCGTCAAGCCGAGTCGCCGCGCCGCGTCGTAGAAGGGCAGCAGCTGGAACCCGCCCATCCCGAAAATCGGACCCACGCCATGGGCCTGGAGGACACGGGCCAGTGCTTCGCCGCCGGTCATTTCATTGCTGGATGTCATGTAGTTTCCAAAAGGGCTTGGATGGCCGGGACGATGTCCCGCTCCGCCGTGATCTTCACTTCGTTTTCGAGAGAGGGCGCATAGCCGATCAGAATGCGCGGCGCGCCAAGGCGCTTCACCGGCGCTTTCAGATCCGCAAAAGCTTCTTCGGCCACGGTCGCCGCGATCTCCGCGCCGAAGCCGCCGACCTGCACCGCCTCATGCACCACCAGCAGCCGCCCGGTTTTCTTCACCGAGGCGAGCACGGTCTCCTTGTCCCAGGGCCAGAGCGTCCGCAAATCAACCACCTCAACGGCAGGGCCGTTTGCCTTGACTTGTCCCGTCGCTTTGACGGCCTCGTGGACCATGGCGGACCAGGTGACCACGGTGACGTCGTTTCCTTCGCGGACGATTCGGGCTTTGCCGATCTCGCCGGTCTGGTCAACGTCCAAAGTCGGGGGAGCCTCGCCCGCGAGGTGCCAGAGGTTTTTGTGTTCCATGTAGACGACGGGGTCGTCGCATTGGATGGCGGCTTGGAGGAGCGAGAAATTGTCGGCAGGTGTCGATGGCGCGATCACCACCAGGCCTGGGATATGGGTGTACCAGGCCTCGAGGGATTGGCTGTGCTGGGCGGCGGATGAGCGCCACATGCCGATCGGCTGACGCACCACCAGCGGCACGCGGGTCTGGCCGCCGAACATGAAGCGCGCCTTGGCTGCCTGGTTCACCAGTTCGTCGACGGCGCAAAGTGCGAAGTCCGAAAAGCGCATCTCGACCACAGGCCGTGTGCCCATCATCGCCGCACCGACGGCAGCCCCCATGATGCAGGCCTCGGAAATCGGCGTATCAACGATGCGTTCCGGACCGAAATCATCGATGAGCCCCTTATACTGCCCGAACACGCCGCCGCGCCCGAGATCCTCGCCAAGCGCCCAGACGGCGGGGTCTGCGCGCATCGCCTCGGCAACGGCCAGACGGCCGGCCTCCAGATAGGTGAGCTCAGCCATGGGCAGGAACCTTCTGCGCGCTTCCGATGTCCTGGGTATCGATATAAGCCGCATTCGCGTCGGGAAGGGGGGCGACCTCCGCGAGGGCAAGGGCTTTCGCAATGTCGTCTTTCGCTGTCTGCTCGATCGCTTTGACCTCGGCGGCGGAAAGGCCGGCGTCCCGCAGCCAGCCGGCGCTCCGCAACAGCGGGTCCCTCGTCTTCGCTGCCTCGACCTCGCCGTCCTCGCGATAGGTGGCCGGATCGGC
Source organism: Pseudomonadota bacterium (assembly GCA_039197065.1). GTDB lineage: Bacteria > Pseudomonadota > Alphaproteobacteria > Geminicoccales > Geminicoccaceae > JANQPX01. The sequence continues at coordinate 4,713 of JBCCUL010000003.1, forward strand.
GCCTGTGTGCCCGGTGAGGCGATAGGTTTCCGCCGTCAGGAACTGCGGTCCTTCGCCGGCACGGATGCGGGTGATCAGATCCAGCGCCATGTCGTCGACAGCCAGCACATCGTTTCCATCCACCCGATGGGCCGGCAGACCAAGGCTGCCGGCGCGCGCTCCAGGGCCTTCGCCGCCGGTCAGGGCCTCGGTCCGGGTGGTCGCGGCAAAGCCGTTGTCTTCGCAGACGAACAGGATCGGCAGGTCATAAACGCGAGCCCAATTCAGACCTTCGAGAAAGGGGCCTCGATTGATCGCGCCATCGCCGAAAATGCAGACGACGATCCGTTCCTCGCCGCGAAGCTTGATTGCATGGGCGGCGCCGGCGGCGATCGAGATATTGGCGGCGACGACGCCATTGGCGCCGAGCATGCCGACTTCGAAATCGGCGATATGCATCGAGCCGCCCTTGCCGCCGCAGGTGCCGGTTTCGCGGCCCAGCAACTCCGCCATCATCGCCGTGGCATGGGCGCCTTTGGCGAGCGTGTGACCATGACCGCGATGGGTAGAAAGAAGAACATCGTCGCGCTCGAGCTGTCCGCAGACGCCGACCGCCACCGCTTCTTGACCGATCGACGGATGAATCGCGCCGAGAACGAGGCCGCGGTCTAAAGCATCCAGCGCAGCTTCCTCAAAGGCGCGAATGCGCGCCATCGTCAGGTGCATGGTCTTCAGGCGTTCAAGATCGACATTTTGCCTAGCTTTGGCCATTGCATGCTCCCTGACGGTTTCGCTTGGACGCTGCTATAGCTGGAAGCGGAGGTCAAGCGGGAGGTAGATCGTGAGCGACGAGACGGGTGTGGTCGCATTGGACAGCGCCACCCAACTCCGGGACGTGCATCGAGGTCAGGTCGTGGTTTGCGGCTCCCATGGCGGCGTCTATTGCGGCTATCTTGCGGCGACGGCGGGGCTGCGTGCCGTGATCCTGAACGATGCCGGCGGCGGGTTGGACCAAGCGGGGCTTGGATGCCTCGACTATTGCGAACAGCTCGGCATGGCCGCAGCCACTTGCGCCCATGACAGCGCTCGGATTGGCGATGGGCAGGACATGGCGAAACGCGGTGTTGTCAATCGCGTCAACAAGATTGCGGCGGCGTGCGGCTGCGCTCCGGGTATGAACGTCGCCGAGGCGGCGGAGCGCCTTCGCGCGGCGTCCTTCCAAGCTTGGCGGATTCGTCCATTCCGCGAGGCGAGGCACGTCGTGGCCTCGGACGGAGAGCCGAGAATAGTCTGCGTCGATTCCGCGTCTTTGATCACGGAAGACGATGTCGGTCAGATCATCCTTACCGGATCCCATGGCGGACTGCTCGGCGGCCGTGCGGAAGCGGCGCTCAAGGTGAATGCGTTCGCCGCCTTTTTCAACGATGCCGGTCTGGGCAAGGACAAGGCTGGAATCGGTCGTCTGGCGGTGCTTGATCGAAGCGGCATCGTCGGTGCGACGGTGGAGGCCATGAGTGCGCGCATCGGTGATGGGCTTTCGACCTATGCGGATGGACGACTGTCCTTTTTGAACGAGCGGGCGGCATCTTGCGGTTTGCGGGTGGGAATCTACGCGAAAGAGGCCGTCGAACAGCTGCAGTCGGGAGAGCGATAAGTCATGACCCCCAAAAGCGAACAAGCTGGTCAACCCAAGGTCGGCGGCAGCGTCGCCGTGGCTTATCTCTGTCTTCTAAAATCGCGGGGCGTCGACTGGCTGTTCGCCAACGCCGGCACTGACTTCGCACCGATCATCGAAGCTTTGACAAAGGGTAGCAGAGACGGCCGGCCCATGGTCGAGGCGGTGCCGATTACCCATGAGAACGTCGCTGTCGGCATGGCCCATGGCTACTATCTCGTGACCGGTAAGCCGCAGGCCGTGATGTTCCACGTCAATGTCGGAACGGCGAACGCGCTGATGGGATTGATCAATGCGGCGCGCGACAATGTGCCCATCCTGTTCACCTCGGGCCGCACGCCGATCACCGAGGCGGGTCGCACCGGCTCGCGCGACCTGCCGATCCATTGGGGGCAGGAGATGTTTGATCAGGCCGGCATGCTGCGCGAGCTGGTGAAGTGGGACTACGAGCTTCGTTATGGTGAGCAGATCGAGGCGATCGTCGACAGGGCGTTGGCGACGGCGATGGCCGAGCCGAAGGGTCCAGTCTATCTGAGTTTGCCGCGCGAAGCCCTGGCCGAGCCCTGCGCGGGCGTCGGTATCCAAGAGAGCACAACCATGCCCGCACCTGCGGCGGCCGCACCGAATGATGATGCCATCGACCAGGCCGTCCGGATGCTCGAGGAAGCGAAGCACCCATTGGTAATCGTCGGGCGTGGTTCGGCTGGAACCTTTGAGCCGCTGGCAGCGCTTGCCGACAGGTTGGCGCTTCCCGTGGTGCATCATTGGGCGTCCCGTCTCGGCATGGCTACCGATCATCCGCTGCATGCGGGCTTCGATGTCGCTGGTTGGCTCGAGGAGGCGGACGTCATCCTCACCGTCGACGCCATGGTGCCCTGGATTCCGGACCGGCACAGGCTGGCTGATGACTGCAAGATCATTCAGCTCGGCGCCGATCCTTATTTCAGTGATCTGCCGATGCGCAGTTTTCCGGCGACGCTGGCGATCGCTGCCGATCCGGCGAAGGCGCTGGAGGCGATGGTCGAGCGCTGCCATCGTGGCGAGCGCTCTTCATATGTGGAAAGGCATGGGGGCCTTGTTGCCCGGATCGAGACGGCGCGTATGGCCGGGCTTGAGCGGGCGCTTGCCGGGCGGGCGACGCCGATGTCGGCTGGCTGGATCAGCCATTGCATCGATCAGGCGAAACCTGATGATGCGATCGTCGTCACCGAACTTGGCGTTAACGTGGGCGCGATGACCTTCAAGAAACCGGACAGCCTGCTCAGCCATTCACTTGCCGGCGGTCTCGGCTGGGGCCTGCCGACGGCGCTCGGGGCCAAGCTCGCTGCGAAGGACCGGCTGGTGATCGCTGCCGTCGGAGATGGCTCCTACATGTTCGCCAACCCCACTGCCTGTCATCAGGTGGCCGAAGCCCTGGATATCCCGCTCTTGACCATCGTCTTCAACAACGGGGTTTGGAATGCGGTCAGAAAGTCAACCAAGGCTGTTTACCCTGACGGCCACGCAAGCCGCGCCAACCGCATGCCGCTCTCTTCGCTCAATCCGGCACCGGATTACGAGACGATCGTTGCTGCCAGCCGCGGTCACGGCGAACGTGTCGAAGATCCAGATGCGCTACCTGACGCTCTGAACCGCGCCATTTCGATGGTAATGAACGAACGTCGGCAGGTCTTGTTGAACGTTGTCTGCGCGATTGACGGCTGAGGCAATCGAGCCCAGATCTCGGCAGGGGCATGGACGGCGGATGGCGTTCGGCGGTAGAAGACAGCTAAGACGAACCGATGGCTTGGCGCGAGCGTCAGGCTCGTAAGATATGTCTTTCCTAGCCAATCATGAATGAGAGCTGGTGATGAGTGCTACGACGGCAGGGAGCCGACGCGGAAAAAGCAAGCAACGTGGCGAAAAGCGCACAAAAGAGGCGACTGGCGCATCCGGCGGCGATGATAACAGGGTATCCACCTGGCTCGATGCGCAGAAGCTGACCGTGCTCGGCACCGCCTGCTTGACCCTTGTGGCGCTAGGCCTTCTCTTCGCCTCGGTTCTTGATTTCGGATCAGCTGGAAATGATGACCGATCGGCTGAGGCGCCCGAACGGATGGCGTCGGCGCCTTCGGGACAGCCACCCGATCTCTCCACCATGACCCCGCGGGAGGCCGCGATCCGCCTGTTCAATCGCGTCATGATGGCGGACGAGCAGGGCAATGCCGACGAGGTCGCCCAGTTTGCGCCGATGGCGGTGGCGGCCTTTAACCAGCTCGAGAGCCTTGACCTCGACGCTTTTTTTCATCTCGGTATGATTCACGCTGCTGCCGGCGACGCCGAAAGCGCCTTGAACGCGGCCGAGCGCATGCAGGCCGTCGTTCCCGGTCATCTCCTCGCAAGCGTGCTTGAGCATCGCGTGGCCGTGGACGAAAATGACCAGGATAGGGCGGCGCGCGCGATCGAACGCTTCGAAACCAACTATGATAAAGAAATTAAGGTCGACAGGCCGGAATATAGGCACTTCCAACGTTTGATCGATCATTTCCGAATTGAAATCGATGGGGCGACTGGCGCCGGAAGCTGACGTTTGGCTATCGCCAAGTTAGCCGGCGGTCTCCGTCGACAGAGGATCTTAGGGCTTCACTTGCATGCTCATGTCCCCGGCTGTGTTCCGCCGATCTTTCTCGACCAGGATCAGGCGTCCGGTGACAAGAACGTAAAGACCGACCGGCCAGGCGATGACGGTGCCGAACAGCCAAACTGCGCGTCCGTAGTCGATCTTCATGCCTAGGCAGGCCGCCGACTCATCGATCTTTCGGCTGAGGTCAGGGATGCAGAGCCCGATAGACGCCAAGCCGACACCAAGGCCAATATAGGTGAGGAGGACGAGCATGGTCGTAACGTATATTCCTCTTTTGAGTTTATAACGTTGGATTTTATCGCCTTGTGAGAAGCATAAACGGTTGAAGACGATGTGATCCTGACTTGCCTGCAGCCCAATGCACGGCGCTAGAGCAGAACCCATCGGATGTGATCGGGATACAGTTCTCTCTCTCCCTCTGTTTCGCTGCATTTCCTTAGCGAACAGGTGGTTGTACCCGGTCAGGAAAAGCTCTAAGCGGCGGCTTCGCGATAACCCCACTGATTAACCTTGCTAAGGAGGCGGGCGGAATCGATTGGCTTGGATACATAGTCATCCATTCCGGCGTCGAGACACTGGCGGTCATCGCCGGTCATGGCATTGGCGGTCACGGCGACGATCGGTAGATGAGGGGTTCCATGCCGGGTCATCGCCCGGATCTTTCTCGTGGCTTCCAGGCCGTCCATGACGGGCATCTGCACATCCATCAGAACGAGGTCGTAACGCTTGTCCTTGGCGGCTTCGACCGCGGCCGCGCCATCGGTGACGATGTCAATGCGATGGCCGGCTTTTTCCAGCATGATGCTGGCGATCTTGCTGTTCACAGGATTGTCGTCGGCAAGCAGGATATCGAGACAGCTGGGCTTGCTTTCGGAAAGGCTGTGCACGGTGATCAACTCGCCCCGCATGCGTGGTGCGGCATCCCTAAGCTTGAGAAGGCAGTTCAAGAGGTCCGTGGGCGTCAAAGGCTTCGGGAGATAGGCGGCAAAGCCGATTTCCGCGGCCCTGGCTGCATCGCCGCGCAGACCGGAGGACGCCATCATGACTAGGGCGGTGTTATCGAGCTTGTCGCATGACCTTATGGACTCGCCGAGTTGCTCGCCGCTCATGTCGGGCAGGCGGCTATCGATCAGCACCACGTCGATTGGGGAGCCGGCAGCCTTGGAGCGATGCAAGGCTGCAAGCGCCGATTCGCCACTGTCCACCAGATGGGTGACGGCACCCCAACTGAGTGCCTGCTGATCGAGCATCATTCTCGTGACCTCGTTGGGATCGACCACAAGAATGTTGAGACCGGCAATTTGCCCGCTTGGCGGCAGGGCTGCATGCTCGGGCGCCGCTTTTTCGAAAGGCAGCTCAAGTCGAAAGACGGTGCCCTGACCCTCCGCGCTGTCGACGGAGATGGCGCCGTTCATCAGTTTGACGAGGTGCTGGCAGACGGTGAGCCCTAGGCCACTGCCGCCATAGAGACGCGGAACCGATGGATCAGCCTGCGCATAGGGGGTGAACAGGCGCTCCTTCAGGTGATCGGGAATGCCAATGCCGGTATCCTCGATCTCGATGCCCAGCATGATGCGCCCACCCTCGTCGGCGAGCATGTCGACGGCGATGCGCACCTCGCCTTTCTCGGTAAACTTGATGGCGTTGCCGAGGAGATTGATCAGAAGCTGGCGCAATCGCCCGGGATCACCGGAAAGCGCTCTCGGTACATCCGGCATGATCTCGAGCGTCAGGGTAATGCCCTTGCCTTCGGCGCGCGGCCGCAGAAGATCGATGGTGCGCTCGACCACGTTGACGAGATCGAAATCGATCTGATCGAGCCTGAGCTTGCCCGCCTCCATGCGCGATAAATCGAGGATATCGTTGATGATCGTCAAGAGCGCCTGACCCGAGAAATGGACGGCGTCCACATAGCTCTTCTGCTCATCGCTGAGCGGCGATTCCTGCAGAATGCGCGTCATGCCGAGCACGCCGTTCATCGGCTCGCGGATCTCGTGACTCATGGTCGCGAAGAACATCGACTTCGCCTCGTTGGCGCGCTCGGCTTCGCGAAGGAGACGCCTGAGCGTCTCGAGTTCGTCCGTCAAGATCGCGACATCGGAGGCGTCGTTCCGGTGATGTCGGTCGCTGGTCATGCATGCTCCCACGGGTCATTCGTCAAGACCCGACCTGTGAAGGATGAGCAAAGCGTAACGCGGCAGGGTTAATTTCAAGTAAACGCCATCCTTTTGACTTTAAGACTTAATTCCTATACCTTGCGCATTCCACCGGTGAGACATAGGGCTCGGTCATCATTGCCCGAAACGGGTCGGGACCGACTTTGCGTCAAACCATCCCCAGCGAGAGAGCATTGATGAGCGCAGAGGGTGAGCTGCAGGCGAAAGCCATGCTGAGACGACCCGTCGTTGACTGGCGCATGGCTGCCGAGTTGCTGGCGCGGGGCCTGACCGTTGCGGAAGCCGCCCGCCAGGTGGGCTGCTCGCGTAGTCAGTTGTCCAGGCGGCGCAATCATGACGAGGTGTTCCAGTCCTGGATCCAGGCTTGTGAAATCAACCTGCCGCCGGTGCGCGAACGCAAGATGGGCTCATTGCGCCAAAGGCTTCATGACGCCATCGACGCCGAGGTCGAGGGCGGCAATGTCCGGGTCATCCTTTGGCTCGCCGACCGTCTGAAGCTGGTCAATCCATCGGACAAGGAGAAGTCGACATCGGCACTGGACGATCTTCTGCGTTCGATGACCGATCAGGACATCAAAGAGTTCGAACGCCTAAAAGAGTAGGCCAGCGGCGCAGGCTGGCGTTGATTTTTCTTGAGGAAGCCTTCCTGAACGCAGGCTTTTCAGCTTTCCGGCAGCAACAGGTCCAGGCCCTCTTCGAAATAGAGGGTAAGGCCGTTTTCGAAGGTGACATAACTGAAGCCGCTGACATCCTCGCCCGCGGCCGTGCTGTGGGTTGCCGCTTGGCCTTTTGCGACCACCTCGGCATCGGTCTCGATCGAAAGCGTACGAAAGCCGCTGTCATTGAAGAACACGATCTCGCCATTTTCGTCGGAAACGAGGTCGGCCAGCGACAGTTCCGCGCCGGATTGGGCAGTGCGCAAGGGCCGCGCGATGTCTGTGCTGTCCGGCGCGCCGACACCTGTCAGATCGCGGACCAGATCGGCCAGGCTGGGCCGATTCTCGGTTGAGTTGGCATTCAATGTTCGATCCCTGCTGACAATAACGATCCACTCTTAGCTCACTTCTTCATTGACGGCCAAGTGCGGGCGCTGGAAACCGTGCGTACCTCATGATGGTAAAAACGACGGTTTCGTAACAATTCTGGGCTCCTGCATGAAGATGCGGACCATAGGGTGGCTATTCGGGGTCGATATCAAAAAGATCAGCCCCAAATCGGCTTTTCTTGATGGCGTCGCCAACTTGTCTTTTGACATTCCTAGCATGATGACAGCCGACCGTTGGAGGCATGAGGCGCAAATCAGTACCGTTGATGCGCCCGGTCCAGTACAGGAAAGGTTATGAACGAACGAAGAGGCATGCTCTTCTTGGTGGTCGGACCGAGCGGGGTCGGCAAAGACAGCCTGATCGATGGTGCTCGCCGTCGCCTTGCTCGCGATCCCGCCTATCATTTCCCGAAGCGCTCGATCACGCGTCCCGCGAACGCTGGAGGCGAGGATCATGAGGCCCTGACCAAGGCGGCCTTCGAACGCCTGGAGGCGGACGGTGCTTTCATGTTGAGCTGGGAGGCGCACGGTCATCACTACGGCATTCCCAAGACCGCGGAACAGGCCCTGGCCGACGGGCGCTCGGTCATCGTGAATGTATCCAGGCAGGTGATCGATCAGGCGAGGCGATGCTGGACGCCGCTCAGGGTGCTCCAGGTTTCCGCACCGCGTGACGTGCTGGCCGCAAGGCTGGCCGCGCGTGGACGCGAAGATGCCGATGACATCCAACGGCGTCTCGAACGGGCGAGCGCCTATGTCATCAATGGCGATGACGTGCGTGAGGTGATCAACGCTGATGCGCTCGAGGTGGTCATCGATCGCTTCGCAGCCTTGCTCGAAAAGGAGCGCGCCGACCTTATGCCTTTGGTTGAAACGGAAAACGGCCGGTCTGGGTGAAAGGCTGATCTCGATCCGGCTGTTCATAAATGGCGACCGCATCGACCAAAAGAGGACCTTGTTCCAGGGGATCGGATCGGTCTCGGAGCCGATCGAAGACCATATCCTTCTCTGCCGGCTCTAAAGGTCCTGCAAGCGTCATGTGGAAGTGAAAGTCTTCGAAGATGTGCGGATATCCAAACGCGAGGAGCTGCTCGTCCTGCCTCGGCGTCAGGCCACTTTTTCGCCGGCGCTCGACATCATCGTCGGAGAGTTTCGCTCGAAACGGCTCGAAATCGCGAACGCAGTCTTCGGCGAGCGCGTTCATCTCAGGCGAGGGGGCGGACAGCGTAAGCGCGATCCAGCGGGATAGCTTCGAGAGCTTTAGCGGTGGGGCCTCGAAGGCCGTCCGGCGGTGAGCAAACCGGTTGGCGGCCTCGTAGAGTTCGTCTCCGGTGCGGCCCTCCTTCAGGGAGAAGGGAGCTTTCAGGGTGGCGTGAAAGCCGTAATGACTGGCTGATCGGCTGATGCGCTGCTGATCGCTATCGTTCAGCCCGTCGATCGCTTCCCGCTCGACGGCTTCGCCGGTGACATGATCCCGGCCAAGCCAGCGGCGGCCAAAGGCTTCGAGTTCGGAACCGGGCGGCGGAGCAAAGTAGATGGCAAAGCGCCTGGTCATGCGACACGCTCACCTTCGCGCCAGACCGTCATCACCGATGGTGTGTCGCCGACCAGGCGCACGCGCACCAGATCGGCGCGTTTACCGGTGGCGATCTCACCGCGATCGTCGAATCCCGCCATCATAGCCGGGTTGCGGCTGACTTTGGCGGTCGCCTCAGGCAGGGAGAGGCCGGCATGATCGACCAGCCTGAAAATGGCATGCAGGAGACTGACCGGCACATAATCGGAAGACAGCGCGTCGAGATGGCCGGTGCGCGCAAGGTCGATGGCGGCGACATTACCCGAATGCGAGCCGCCGATGATCACATTGGGCGCCCCCATGATCACGGTCATCGCATGGTCGTGGGCTGCGGCTGCGGCCTTCTTGGTTGTCGGGAATTCCGAGATGGTCATGCCGGCCTCGGCAGCTTCCTCGATGTGAGCGACCGTGGTGTCGTCATGGCTGGCGAGGGTGACGTTCAGCCCCTTGATCCGCTCCAGCAGCGCTTTTCGGTGCTGTTCGCCGTAGAGCTGCTGCTCCTTTAGGCGTTTCTCCACCAGCGCATCGAGATCCGCTTCCGTGCGCTTGCCGCCGAAGCGGTGAAAGGCTCGGTATTTTTCCAGATCGTGCCATTGTCGCTGTCCGGGCGTGTGGTCCATGAACGAGATCATGCGGAGCGAGGGGTGGTCTTTCAGCGGCTCGAACATCTCGACCACGTGGGGTGAGGTGACTTCACAGCGAAGATGGAGATGGTGATCCGCCTTAAGGGCGCCAGCTTCCATCGCATGGCTAAGAGCATCGATCGAGCGCTGCAGGAATTCGGTGCGCTCACGTTTGCCCTCGTGAAAGCCGACGGCGACCGCATCGCAAACCGTGGTGATGCCGGCGGACGTCACCTGCCGATCATGGGCGAGCATGGCCGCATCGGGCGGCCAGCGGACGGAAGGACGGGGCTGAAACTGTCGTTCCAGATTGTCCGTATGGAGTTCGACGAGGCCCGGCAGGAGATAGTCGCCGGCGAGATCGACAGCACCTTCAATGCTGCGACCTTTGGGCAGGATCTCTTGAATGACGCCTTCGGCCGCGATCATCCCGCCCTCGATCACCTCATCCGCGGTAACGATTCTCGCGTTTTCAATAGCCACCCGTTCGCTCATGTTACCCCGCATTCTGGATCCGTTTGCCGTCAGGAATTTTCGAACCTGTGCGCCTCAGAGACGCGTTTTTCAGTTGGTGCCCCTCGATGTGCTGGGCAAGGACAAGGTCGCACGTCCGAAAACGTCCATTCCTGACAGATGGTGTCAGGAGAGGAGCCCTAATGTTCTCACCCTAGATATGATGTGTGACGATATCGGAACAGTGGGGACGCGCCGATGACGATACTTCAAGAACGATATGTCCAGTTCATCAAAGCACAGCAGCTATTTTTCGTGGCAACGGCGGCAAAGGATGGCCGCGTGAACCTATCGCCTAAGGGCATGGATACGCTCCGCGTGCTGGATGACGATCGTATCGTCTGGCTCAATCTTTCCGGCAGCGGCAATGAGACGGCGGCCCACCTGGCGGAGCATGATCGCATCACGCTGATGTTCTGTGCGTTCGAAGGACGCGCTTTGATACTCCGCGTGTACGGCAGGGGCCATGTGGTTCATCCGCGCGATCAGAATTGGGCCAAACTGATCGGTCTGTTTCCAACACTTGCCGGCCCCAGAAACATTGTTGATGTGAAGGTGGAAAGCGCTGCACCCTCCTGTGGCACTGGCGTTCCGCGATATGAGATGGTCGAGGATCGCGGACCCAAGGAATTGCTGCCGTTTTACGAAAAGATGGGCGAAGACGGCGTGAAACGTTACTGGGAGAAGAAAAATCAGGTCAGTATCGATGGAAAACCGACCCACATCTTCGAAGACTGACACCCCATCCTATGATGATGTCATGTAAAGCGGCGCACTTTGCACCTTATCCACAGGTGTCTTCGGACGGCCTCTTGCCGATGGCAGGCGGAGAGGGCATCTAAGCCCTGGCACCCTCCCAACTGACTTGGCTTTCTACAGGTTTCGGGCCTCATGGACGATTTCATTCGCATCCGCGGCGCGCGGGAACATAATCTTCGATCGATCGATGTCGATCTCCCGCGCAACAAGCTGGTGGTGATCACCGGCCTTTCCGGCTCCGGCAAATCCTCGCTCGCCTTCGACACGATCTACGCGGATGGCCAGCGCCGCTATGTCGAGAGCCTGTCCGCCTATGCGCGCCAGTTCCTGGAACTGATGCAAAAGCCGGATGTCGACAGCATCACCGGCCTGTCGCCGGCGATTTCGATCGAGCAGAAAACGACGTCGCGCAACCCGCGCTCCACCGTTGGCACGGTCACCGAGATCTACGATTATCTCCGTCTCTTGTTCGCGCGCATCGGCATTCCCTATTCGCCCGCCACCGGCCTGCCGATCGAAAGCCAGACCGTCTCGCAGATGGTCGACCGCATCGCCGCGATGGAGACGGGCACCCGCCTTTATCTGCTCGCGCCGATCGTTCGAGGCCGTAAGGGTGAGTATCGAAAGGAGTTCGCCGAACTTCAGCGCCAGGGCTTTCAACGGGTCAAGGTCGATGGCGAACTCTACGAGATCGACGAGGTTCCGAAGCTCAACAAGAAGCTGAAACACGACATCGAGGTGGTGGTCGATCGTCTCGTCCTCGCCGACGACCTGGAGCAGCGTCTCGCCGACAGCATCGAGACGGCTCTTAATCTTTCGGATGGCCTTTTAATTGTCGAGAACGCCGATGGCGGCGAGCCTCTCGTCCTGTCAGCGAAGTTCGCCTGTCCGGTATCGGGCTTCACCATCGACGAGATCGAGCCCAGATTGTTCTCGTTCAACAACCCATTCGGCGCTTGTCCGGTCTGCGACGGCCTCGGGCAAAAGCTCTATATGGATCCGGAGCTGGTGGTGCCCGAGCCAGAGCGCTCGCTCGCTGATGGCGCCATCGAACCCTGGAACAACACCACTTCCACCTATTACGGCCAGACGCTTGCAGGGTTGGCTGAGCATTCTGGTGCAAGTCTGGAAACGCCTTGGAAGGATCTCTCAAAAGAGACGCAAGAGATCATTCTTTACGGCTCGAAGGGAAAGCCGGTCGAGCTGACCTATGACGACGGGTTTCGCCATTACACCACCAACAAGCCCTTCGAAGGCGTGCTTCCCAATCTCGAACGCCGGTGGCGTGAGACCGAGAGTGCGTGGATGCGCGAAGAGCTCGGCAAATATCAGAGCACAGCTCGTTGCGAGGCTTGCGGCGGCTATCGCCTGAAGCCGGAAGCGCTGGCGGTCAAGGTGCATGGCAAGCACATCGGTGAACTGACCGAGCTTTCGATACAGGAGGCCGGCGCCTGGTTCGAGGCACTGCCCGCACATCTCACCGACAAGCAGAACGAGATCGCGACCCGTATCTTAAAGGAAATCAACGAGCGTCTCGGCTTCTTGAACAATGTCGGTCTTGGCTATCTCACCTTGTCGCGCAACAGTGGCACGTTGTCCGGCGGTGAGAGCCAGCGCATTCGCCTGGCCTCGCAGATCGGTTCAGGTCTGACCGGCGTTCTCTACGTTCTGGACGAGCCGTCCATCGGCCTGCACCAGAAGGATAATGAGCGGCTTCTGAAAACCCTGGTCCATCTCCGTGATCTCGGCAACACGGTAATCGTCGTCGAGCATGACGAGGATGCGATCAGAGAAGCTGATCATGTGGTCGACATGGGACCGGGCGCCGGCGTCCATGGCGGCGTGGTGGTGGCGGCGGGGACACCCAAGGAGGTCATGGCGGCGGCGGAGAGCCTGACCGGTCAATATCTGGTCGGCCATCGTCAGATCCAGGTGCCGAAGACGAGGCGGAAGGCCAAAAAGAAGCGCTGGCTTTCGCTGACCGGCGCAAGTGCCAACAATCTCCAGAATGTCGACGCCGGGTTTCCGATCGGCTGCTTCACCTGCATCACCGGCGTCTCCGGCAGCGGCAAGTCGACCCTTGTGCTCGACACGCTCTACCCGGTGCTGGCGCGCAGCCTTCACCGCGCAAGAAAAATCCCCGCCGCCCACGATGAGGTTAAAGGGCTCGAGCATCTGGATAAGGTGGTCGATATCGATCAGTCGCCGATCGGTCGCACGCCGCGCTCCAATCCAGCGACCTACACCGGCTGCTTCGGGCCGATCCGCGATTGGTTTGCAGGACTGCCAGAAGCCAAGGCGCGTGGTTACAAACCAGGGCGTTTTTCCTTCAACGTCAAGGGAGGGCGTTGCGAAGCCTGTCAGGGCGACGGTCTGATCAAGATCGAGATGCATTTTCTGCCCGACGTTTTCGTGACCTGCGACGTCTGCGACGGCAAGCGCTTCAACCGCGAAACGCTCGAGGTCAAATATCGTGATCAGTCGATCGCCGACGTCCTCGACATGACCGTCGATACGGCGGTCGAGTTCTTTCACTCAGTGCCGCCTGTCCGCCATCGGCTGGCGACGCTGCAGAAGGTCGGTCTCGGCTATATCAAACTCGGTCAGTCGGCGACCACGCTCTCGGGCGGGGAGGCGCAGCGAGTTAAGCTTGCGAAGGAATTGGCGCGACGCGCCACCGGCGACACGCTCTATATTCTGGACGAACCGACCACAGGCCTCCATTTTGAAGATGTGAGAAAGCTTCTGGAGGTGCTGCATGCGCTGGTGGAGCAGGGCAACACGGTGTTGGTGATCGAGCATAATCTCGAGGTCATCAAGACGGCCGATCACCTGGTCGATCTCGGTCCGGAAGGAGGCACAGGCGGTGGCCGAATCATTGCTGCGGGCACGCCGGAGGAGGTGGCGAAGGTCGAGGAAAGCCATACCGGTGCCTACTTGAAGCGCTGTCTTGGCATCGCCAGTGAAGACTCCGCAGGCCCGAAGAAACGTCGCGCCTGAGCGACCGGCCTTCAAAGGAGGATATCGTGCCTGAACCATCGCCGCTCCTCGAGTTTCGAAAGAGCATCGACAATCTTGATGCGACCTTGATCTATGTTCTGGCTGAACGGTTCCGTCTGACCAAACGGGTGGGCGAATATAAGCGGGACAACGGGTTGCCCTCCAGTGACAAGAGCCGCGAGGCGGATCAGATCGCGAGGCTTAAAGCGCTCGCCATCGATGCGGATCTCGATCCTGAGTTCGCGGAACGTTTTCTGCGTTTCGTGATCGACGAAGTGATCTGCCATCATGAGCGGATCAAGAAAAACACACGCTAATCAGACCAACTCCGACATCCTCCTAACGGCTTTGCTGCCACGGCATCATTGGTGCGGAACCAATTAAGAGGAGAGCTGAAAGCCTTTATGGTCGTGATCTGGGCGGAAAAATATCGCCTTGGAGGGAATGCCTTTGTTTGCCAGGTGTTCACGTTATGTACGGCTAAGATGCTCAAAGAGAACGATGATCTCTTTGATTGCTTAGCGGTCGACACCGTTGACTTCGGGACTGGGTTGCGATCGATAAAAATTCCTGGGGATAAAGTGTTTTTCTCATTTTACATGAACACTGTTTTTAAGGTAAAAAGATTGAGATGATCAATATGTTGATGCCATGTTTTAGAACTGAGCTAGATATAGCAGCCAGTCACGAATAAAGAATGTTTGGAAGCGCCTTTTAGGAGTTGGAGGAATGAGTTCGAACGATGCTGCGATGGAAGCTGCGCTGTTGGAGATAGCTAAGGACCTTCTCCAGGCCAGTGACGACCTCGCATCAACCGATCCATCGGCTTCTGCAAAGCTGGCTCATGAAGCCTATGAGATTGGCCGTGATCTTGGAATTGTCAGAAATCACTTGGATGACAGCTCCGGACTCACAGGTGTGCTGAAGGCGCCCGCTCATGACGGTAATTCGTCATCGGCCGATCATGCGGACGGGTCGGAAGCGTCCTCGGTTCAAAGACACCGTGATGCCGAAGATGTCTCAGATGCCGATTTGTTCCGAATTCTTGATCGGCAGAAAGCGATGCTTCCGAAGTCTGTCGAGCAGCTCGCTCCGGTCCGAAAGCCGAGCCGAGGTGGTCGATCGCTGACCTTCGAATCAGCATCTTCCAGACGTTCGAGCTGGTTTGGCTGGATGCGTCCGCGGGAGTGGCGTCACGCCGGCTGAACACTGGCTTTGCCTATCAAAGATCTTCGACATCAGTCACTGAGTTTCGTTCGCTCTTAGAATATCGCTGTATCTTGGCGGTATTGACCAGGTGATATGTCCGCTGCTTGAGCGCATGGGCATCTGATAAAGGGATCCATTGGTGAAGCAGGTTCAGTTCGCAGCGTTTGGTAAGCCTAAAACAGTTGTGTCATGTGTCGATGTCCCCGACGTTGGGTCGCCTGGGGATGGCGAAGTTGTGGTCATCATTGATGCCTTCCCGATAAATCCGGCCGACCTTCTGACCATCGAAGGCGGCTATGCCACCAAGCCTGACCTTCCGGCAACGCTCGGCGCCGAGGCGACTGGACATATCGCATCGATAGGTAATGACGTCACCGATCTGCAGGTCGGTGATCGGGTCATCATGCTGACCCGCAACAATTGGTGCCAGCAGCGTCGCCTGCCCGCAGGTGAAGTGATCAAGGTGCCGCGTGACGGCAACGTCCTGCAGATGGCCATGCTGAAAGTGAACCCGGCGACCGCTTCGATGATGCTGAAGAACTATGTCCGGCTCGAACCCGGCGGTTGGTTCATTCAGGATGCTGCCAATTCCGGTGTCGGGGCAGCGCTGATCAGCCTTGCCAAGGCAGCAGGTGTGCGGAGCGTGAACGTCGTTCGCCGCCCTGAGCTTCTGCCGAGACTTCGAGCGCTTGGTGCTGATGTCGTTTTTCTCGATGGGGAGGATCTCGCTGAGCGTGTTGCCGATGCGACAGGTGGCGCAGACATTCACCTCGCCATCGATGCCGTCGGCGGAAGGCAGGTCATGCGTCTTGCCGATTGTCTCTCGGAAGGTGGAACCGTCGTGAACTACGGCTTGTTGTCCGGTGAGCCTTGCCAAATCCGCTCAGACCAGATCATCTTCAAGGGCATCAGCTTAACAGGTTTCTGGCTGCAAAAGGAACTAAGCGCGATGGCGCGGAGCGAAACGGAGCAGCTTTACCAAACGCTGGCCCAGCATGTTGTGTCCCGAGACCTTTCCGCAGATGTCGAGGCGACATATCAAATCGATCATATCAAGAAAGCTGTCGAACATGCGGGCCGCGCCAATCGAGAGGGAAAAGTCCTTGTCACGCCCAATGGTGATGTCGGGATCTGAATGGCGCTTGATGGTCATGGACTGACGGCTGACCTAAAGCGGTAGGTTATCCGAGATAGACCAAGGATGGCGTAGTCCATTGCGCCGGATCATCACGATCCGTGTCAGAGAAACCCTTGCGCCCTGGCTCCGGTGGTCGGAATGGCGGGATCGAAGGTCTTTCTCGGTTTGATCAAGTTTCGGAGGCGAGGCGACCTCCCTTGGCGACGACAAAGCCGTCGTATTTGAACTTCGAGAAGAGTTGGCTGTTCGGCAAAGGCTGCGCTGCAGCGCAAAATGGCGATCCTCGCTCGCCACTATCCATGTCCGCCGCCAGGCTTCGGATCGAAGCGTAGAGAGGCGACGACAACCAGAACCTGCTGAACTTGTGCCTCGGCCACTTGATGCCGGTTCAGTTCACAGGCCAACTGAAGCCAGCTCGAAAAGTTTTATGACAAACGGACCAAGAAGAGTGGTTGCCCTCAGCCGCGAAGGATACAGCTTCCGTTCGAGGTAAAGGGGAGCAGGTCATCGGAGCCAGCGCCCTTTCGGTAGGATCACCGCTCTCGAAATGCCGTGTTCCAGGCGCGATAGACTGGTTTAAGGAGGTACTCGAAGATTGTTCTCTGACCGGTCTTTATTTGTGCCTGGATGGTCATGCCCGACGTCAATGGAATGTTGCCAAGGTGGTCGCTTGCCAGGGCAATTGAGGCTCGATAGTAGGGCATCGCATTCTCATCGACGAACGTCGAGGGCGAAATGGTCTCGACGTCGCCTTCGAGATAGCCATGCCGATGCGGTTCGACACCGTCAATCGAAATACGTACTGGTTGTCCCGGGCTGACATGGCTGATTTCGGTTGGCGGCAGGCGAATTTCTCCGACCATATCCCCATCGATCGGAATGATCTCAACAATTGGATCACCCGATGCCACGGTTTGTCCCGGATTCTGCACCTTGATCTCCAGGATTATACCTCTCCCCGGAGCCCTGACTTCGCCTCGTTCGAGTCGTCGGCGCGTCGATTCGATCTGTTGTCGTGTTTCATTCAGATCGATCAGGACAGATGCGAGCTGGTCGGCCTGCCTTTGCTTTGTGCTGGCTTGAACGTTATCGAGGCGTCGGTTGGATTCAGCGAGCGCAGCCTCAGCTTCTCGGATCTGACCCCAAACCTCAGACAATTCGGATGCGGCATCGACCGCCTGCTGCTCGATTTCGAGCATTTGCGACTTTGACAACAGACCCTTGGCATTCAATTGACGGTCCGACGCCAACTTATCCTGAACCAGTGACAGCTGGAAGCGAGCATTTTTCTCCATTGCACGCGCATTTTGAAGGGTCTTGGATCGGCGATCGATCTCGGCCTGGACAAGCGATTGCTCGGTCTTTAAGGCTTCACTCTGAAGTTGAAGAACCGACGTCTGCTCATTGATGACAGCTCTTGCTTCTTTGGATTGCTCGACCGGCGTTGATTTGGGCAGAACAAGCAGATTTTGCAGACGGCTGGTCTGGGCGAACAGAGCAGCCTCACGGAGGCCAAGGCGTTCGAGCTGAGATGTCGCTTCGGGATCCTTCAGAGTGAGAAGGAGGTCGCCGGGCTGGACGATCTGTCCTTCTTCAACATGTATTCGGTCGACTATTCCACCATCAAAGCTCTGCAGTGTTTGGTTGCCTTCAGCGGCCGCGATCCGCCCTGTGCTGGTGGTCACGGTATCGATTTCGATGAGCATTCCGGCAATCATGGCGACGGCGACGAATGAGAATCCCAGCAGACAGATCAAAGCTGGCGCGCGCGGCGGACCGGCTTCTTCCAGAAGGGCTGCCTGGGAGAGAAAAGCCGTTTGGGTTGGGAAGGCAAAGCGCCTTGCGGCAGTCGTCGCTGACGGACGCCTTTCGGTCACCTTGTCG
The DNA here is from genome assembly GCA_039197065.1 of Pseudomonadota bacterium. Classification (GTDB taxonomy): domain Bacteria; phylum Pseudomonadota; class Alphaproteobacteria; order Geminicoccales; family Geminicoccaceae; genus JANQPX01. The sequence goes on from JBCCUL010000003.1 coordinate 22,914, forward strand.
TTCATGACCGCTGCTCCGATTGAGCTGCCCGCTTCGGATCTTCCGGCTGCCATGCAAACAACCTGCCTGCATGTACACGGAACGCTCTGTGAGCGAGCTTTAAGTGACTTGGGCGGTGCGTAACGAGAAGAACTGTCTGACGTTCCTTAACGGCGGCGAGCTTTTTTTGCAGCGCAAGGTCACCGTCGAAGTCGAGAGCCCGACCAGGCTCATCGAGAAGCAGGATGCCATCGTGTTTGAGATAGGCCCGCGCCAATGACAAGCGTTGCAGAAAGCCAGGTGATTGCTGGCGAACGCTCGCATCACCGATACGCGTTTCAAATCCGTTCTCCAGCCGCAGAATGTCATCGAGCACGCCGGCTTCTGTAGACGCGGTCCAAATATCTTGGTCGCTGGCAGCTGGATGGGCAAGGCGTAGGTTTTGTGCGATCGTGCCCGTGAAGAAGTGAGGCTGCTGCGGCGCATAACCTATATTCTCCCGAAGCTCTCGCGGGTGCAGCTGTCTCAGGTCAAAGCCATCAAGACGGACACTGCCAGCCTGCGGAGAGTAAATGCCCGCCAGCACTTTGAGTAAGCTTGATTTTCCGGCGCCGCTGTCACCGAGAAATGCAATCAGCTCGCCGGCGCCAACCGAGATTTCGACGCCGATCAGCGCAGGACGGCTCGCGCCCTCAAAGGCAAGTGTCACGCCTTCCAGCTGGATGGCGCCTTGACCACGAATGGCGGCAAGCCTGCGGGGGCGGTTGTCCGACTCGTCGGGCAACTGCATCACCTGATCCAGCATAGCCACTTCGTTTCTCAATTGCGCCATCTTGGGCAGCAAACTGACGCATTGCTGCCATGGTGACAGAACGCGCCAGACCAGGGCCATGCATGCAATCAATGCGCCGATCGAAAGATCGCCGTTCATCACGCCGATCGCACCCACGAGAAGCGTGCCTGTTCCGGCGATGGTTACGGCGGCCTGCCCGGTATTTTGCAGGATGTCTTGGAGCTTGGCTCGACGAATGCCTGCCAAGGCAGCGCCTGCCGCGTAGTTGCGAAATCGCTCCAGCCAGATGGCTTCGCTGGCGAGGAGACGCACGGCGCGCATCTCGGCGACCATTTCATCGAAACACGAATCTCTGACTTGCCGGGCTTCACTTGCGTCATTGCCATGACGCTCGAGGACGGGCCCGGCAAACCAGGCGAACGCGGCGTAGAGAAGCATCACGATAAGGGGCAGCAGCACGATGTAGCCGCCAAGGATGAGAATAGCGATCAGAAAAATAAACGAGAAAGGAAGATTGAAAGCGACCGATACGAGAGGGTCGGCGAAGTGATCTCGCCAGGCTTCGAATTGGCGTACACGCCGCAGCTGCGCGTGCAGTGGCGCTCTGCTCAATGACGCTGGTGTCAGCCCCATCAGACGTCCAAAGGTTGAGAGTGCGACCAGTCGCCCGATCCGTGTCGCGATATACGCCATCACACGCGCTCTGATCAGCCGGAACAGCATATCGATCGCTAAAAGCGCGACCATCGCTATGGTTAGGTCTATGAGAAGCGGCGCCGATTGAGCGGAGATCACGGTGTCGTAAAGAAGCATGATGAACAGCGGGGTCATCAGGCCGGGCAATGTTGCCACGAAACCGACGATCGCAAGAAGGATCAGCTGGCTTCGAAACCTTGCCACAAGCTCCCGAAACCAGCTGTCCGTGCGCCGCGTTCTCTTCTGTTCGCGTTCGCCAATACGCTCGAAGACAATGGCGTTACCCATGCCCGGTTCAGGGGCCGTTACCTCGCGCGTTTCGTCCTTTGCCGGATCGTAGAGCGTGAAGCGGTCGTCATGTCGATCAAGAACCAAGATCGGATCTCGGCCCATGCGAACGAATAGACAGGGGAGGAGCCTAGGGTCGAGATCCGCGACCCTGGTTCGTAGCGGGCGTGATCGGTAGTCAACGGTCGCCAGGATGTTGCGAAGATCGCCCAGGCTGATGTCATTGGCGCAATGCGGTAGTATTTCGAAGAGATGTCGGGTATCGCCACGCCAACCGAGAGCATGAAGAAGAGGGGCTAGGCAGCGTGCATAGGCTGAACCTTCTCCGAGTACATCGCTTTCACCTCGGGCCAGTGCGCGAACGAAGCGGTCTGGAGCTCGATCACCGCCCCAGCGTTCGGCAATGAGAAGAGCACTCACTCGCCAGCTCCGCCTTCGGCTGGAGAGACATTGCCGAGGTGTTTCTGTTGATTATCAAGCAAGCCCGGTTTCTGCACCGGCAATAGCTTGCCTGATGCAAGCTCCAGCTTGCGGTCCGCGATGTCGAGCAGAGATGGTCTTTGCGTGATTAACAGTACGGTCATCCGCCCCTTCAGATGAACGAGTAGCTCGGCCAGATGCCGGTCGCCTTCCTGGTCCAGGCCATTGTTGGCCTCATCAAGAATCAGGATTCGAGGTCTGTTCAACAAAGCTCGTGCGATACCGACGCGCTGCAGCAGGCTCTCGGATGCATCGGTGGCACCTGCATGGACGCGGGTTGAGTATCCATTTGCAAGCTTGGCGACGGCTTCTTCAATGCCGAGGAGACGCAGAAGCTCCGCCTCATCGACGGCAACATCCTCACCCTGAAACAAAGTGAGGTTATCCATCAGCGTACCGTTGAAGCGTGGTGCACGCTCGCTCACCACGCCGATCTGCGCACGCAGGCAACGGAGGTCGATTTCAGAGAGGGGAACGCCGTCAAAGGCGACCTCTCCACTTTCGGGTTGCACGATACCCATGAGAATTTGTACGAGGCTGGACTTACCGGAACCATCGCCCCCCCGGATGCCGACGACTTCGCCGGGCTCGACCCGAAGACTGAGCCCATCAAACAGCATGGTCCGTGTTTTTGGGTGAAGATGGCTGATTCCTTGGAGTTCGATCGCTCCTTTGAGTTCTGGTTGAAGGCAGCCTGATGCCTGTTCTGGAATGGAGAGGCCGGTGGCCAGCTGATTGCGGGCAATGCGGGTGGATTGGTATTGCGACCACAGTCCAAGGGTTTGCAGGGTCGGCTGCAGGGTTCTGCCGCATAGGAGGGTGCAGGCTGCCATCTCACCAAGGCTCATTTCGCCGCGAATGACAAACCAAGCGGCAAAGGATGCAACCACCACGACCATCAGCTGCGCAAAGGAGTCGCTCATGCCGCGGACGATCGCCGTCAGCTTGGAGGCGCGGTAGACGAGCGGGTCTGCGGCATCCAGCAGGCGTTCGTAGCGGCGCCTCATCTGCTCTTCCAAGACGAGGGCCTTCACGGAGTCGATGCCAGAGAACAACTCGACCAGAAAATTCTGTCGGCGGTCGTCGTTGATGTTGCGATCGGAGAGAACCGCATGAAGCCGGTTGCCGACGATCCAGCCGATCAGAAGAAAGATGCCGGTAAGCGTAAGCGGCACGACCACCAGCCAGCCGCCGATCAAGGTCACCAGAGCGAGCGATATGATGACCAGCGGCAGGTCGAATACGGCGGTCGCCGCCGAACCGCAATAAAAGCTCTTGAGATTGTCGATCGCAGCAAGGCGTCTCGACTGCGTTCCCGGGCCGTCATGCTCCAACAGGTCGAGCCGTCCATTTAGGAGGGACGATGTCAGAGCGCATCCAAGCTGATATTCATATTTGGCCGCAGTCCAGTTCAAGAGTTGGCCGCGAAAGATCTTCAGGATCGAATCCATGATCAAGACGACAAACAGGGTGACCACCAGAATGCCCAATGTCGACATCGACTGGTTCGGCAGAACGCGATCGTAGACCTGCAATACCGAGATCGGCAGGCCCAGCGTCAGGACGCTTGACGCCAGCGAGGCAGCGACGATGCCTCCCCATGGCATCGGCGGCATTGGTAAGTCGATGCTATCCGTCGCGGTCATCGAGGAAGGCACCATCGATTGGTGATCGGTTCGTCCATAGCTCCAGCCATAAGAATACAGCGGTCTTGAGTGTCTGAACTCTGTCCGATAAGGGTGAAGATTACGTTAAGCTAAAAACTTATTATCTCTGTGAAATCGGCTCGATCGAGTTGGACAGGGTTGCCGATCCTTCGATCTTGTTGGAAACGGTCGTCTCGGTTGACCAACGGTCATTCAGTCCGACGGACGCCTGACATCAGATCCGAGACTGTTTCCATATTCAGGGACTTCCGGCTGCGCTCTTCGAAGGCCGTGGTGACCTTAAGAGGTTGCCAAGCTTAAGAGTCTCAGGGCCAGGATCTCAGCGTATCCGGTTCTAAACGCCACCTTATCCAGCTGCCGTGATAGTCGACATCCGCCAGATACAGTTGTTCACCATCGGGCCAAAGGGTGAGACGGAGGGCTGCGGCTTTCGGGGTTTCCGGTTCCATGCGCAGCCAGGCAAATGGCGACCTCTTTTCGGCGCGCCGCCCGGTTTCTTCGATGGTATGTTCCAGGTGTTTCCGGCTGGCTTTGTCGATATATTGCCAAACGATCGAGTGGAAGAGGACGGTCGTTACACCTTCTCGACGTTCGGCCAGGCGACGCGATGCCCAATCCGCCGCATCGGCTCGCTCAATCTGTATCGATGATGAACGCATCACCGCAAGCGCTTGATCAAGACGCGCCAGACGGTCGGCCTGATCAGCCCAGATATAGGCGCGAAGGCGGATAACATCATCCTCCGAGCGGCTGTCGATCGGTGCGCGGTCGCATCCTGCTCGCTCATCGACGACGGCATCGACCGCCGGCAGTGGCGGGCCTTCCCACGATGGTGCGAGTAGCGGACGGCCTGTCGTCCTCCTGACGTCCAGGCTGCCGAGTTGATAGCCGAAACGGTCCCAATGCAGGTTGAGGCCGGCACTCGAGCCAATCTCAAAGATGTCCAGTGGCAAGGACGTCAGGGCGGCGATCGTGAAGAAGCCGCCTGCCAGAGCGGCTGAGCGCGCGACTTCATTGGTCTGAGGCGGGCTGGCTATGAAGCGAAGGATCGCTTCCGCATGCGCATCGATAGCTTCCCTGACGGCAGGCCTGAGCGTCTTCTCGTCCAAGGGGTTCGGCGGATAGACGTCAATCAGGCCTTTCGATTCTCCTTTCAGCACAAGGGCATGCAGGGCGCCGGCTGTTCTCAGAGCAAGTGCGTCGGCGATCGGATCGCCGGGCCAGTTCAGTATGGTTTTGCCAACAGCGTTGTCGTCACTGAAACGATCGGCGAGCAACGTGAGCAGGCTGGCGGTAAAAGGAGATCCGAGTTTGCCACAGGCGGCCGATTGGCGCCGGAACGCTGCTCTGACCCGTGCATGCCGCTCTGCCGGATCGTCCTGTTGATCTAGGCCGTCGATTGCGAATCGACCCTAGTCGCAGACTTCACCGCCTTCGGAGCCATCGCCATTTCCACCGTCGCCTCCATTTCCGTCGCCATTGGTGTCACCGCCATCGCCTGCATCTCCGTTTCCCGAGTCGCCGTCGCCGGGATCACCACCGGGTGCGCTGTTGTCGAGAGAGGCGGTTTGCCGCTCATTGTCGTCGCGTTCTGACTGAAAGCTGCGTCCGCCAAAGCTCTCCCAAGGTGTGACCGGGGCTGCTGCCAAGAGTGACGTGCAATCATCGCACCATCCATATTTGCCGGTTCCAAAAGCGGCGGGCGCGGGGTTATCAAGGCCGAGCGGTCTGGGAACGGGTGTAGCAGCGGCGACATTCGAATTCGCGCCGTCACCCCGGAGTTCCGGGGGGAGGATAGTGCAATCTTCGAGTGGCACGCCGGCTTCCTCGCACATGCGCTTTCCACGTTCCGCGAGCGTCTCGTTCTTGGCGAGGGCGGGCGAGCTCGCAACGATGACAGCGATGAGATAGGCGCAGATACGTATGAACGACATGGCGCTTTTAGCTCCTTAAGGTTCTGATTTTACAGCCTTAGCTGATTATATGAGGCTATTTCAAAAATATTTCATCAATTGCGCAAAAAATATTAGCTAGCTGTTGCAAAAAAGTAGAGAAAGTTTGGCCGGCAAGATGCGTGAAATAAGAGTTGTCGGGTCGCGTTGATCCCTGACTTCTCGGAGAATATGTCGACCTGGGGATAGATTGCGCCCGCTTGCGATGGCGTGCCGGCCGCAGCCGATGATAAGGTGCTGATCAGGCGAGAGGTCGTCCCGAAATCGATCGAGGTGAGCTGAATGTTTCTTGAGAAATTCAGGCTTGATGGAAAAACCGCTCTGGTAACCGGAGGCGGCCGTGGCATAGGCCTCGCCTGCAGCCGCGCACTTGCCGAAGCCGGCGCCGCCGTTGTGATCGCCGAGATCGATCAAGCGGTTGGTGACGCCGGTAAGGCAGAGCTTGAAGATTTTGGGCTGGCGGCGGATGTCGCGTTGATGGACGTGACCCACTCGGAGCAGGTCGACGGGGTCGCTCGGCAATTGGCGACAGAGCGTGGCGGGGTCGACATTCTCGTGAACAATGCGGGGATCGCAAGGAGCGATACGCCCGCCGAGGAGACCACCGACGAGCATTGGCTGAACGTGATCGACGTCAATCTGAACGGTGTGTTCTGGTGCTGTAGGGCCTTCGGCAAAACCATGCTTGAGAAAGGCGGCGGGGCCATCGTCAACATCGGCTCGATGTCGGGCTACATCGTCAACAAACCTCAGCCCCAGGCGTTCTACAATGCCAGCAAGGCAGGCGTGCATCATCTGACCAAGTCGCTTGCGGCCGAGTGGGCGCCGCGTGGCGTACGCGTCAACGCGGTGGCGCCGACCTATATCGAAACGCCGCTCACCAAATTCGGCATGGAGGATCCGCGCCTCTATCCGGTATGGATGGAGAATACGCCGATGGGTCGGGTCGGGCAGCCGGACGAGATTGCCTCAGTGGTCCTGTTCCTCGCCTCTGACGCCGCCTCACTGATGACCGGCAGCATCGTGGTCGCTGATGGCGGCTATACATGCTGGTAAGCGGCAGCCTGCCGGTCGGGCGACCGGTCGATCTGGTCATTTTCGACTGCGACGGCGTACTGATCGACAGCGAGGTGATCAGCACCCGTTCGACGGTCGAGGTGCTCGCTTCTCTTGGCTACGAGATCAGCGAAGCCGAGGCCTCCAGCAAATTCGTCGGTCGGAGCTACGCCTCCGTCCGCAGCGAGATCGAGACGGATTGGGGGAAACCTCTTCCGCCTTCCTTCGAAGTTGATGTCGAGCAGAAAACGCTCCGCGCCATGGCGACCTCGCTCCAGCCGATCAAAGGTGTCGGCGAGGCGCTTTCCAAGCTCAAGCTCCCGCGCTGCGTCGCATCGAGCAGCTCGATCGAATGGATCCGGCGCGGTCTTGAGCGAACCGGCGTTCTGCATCATCTCGCACCCCATTTCTTCAGCGCCAGTATGGTTGAGAACGGCAAGCCTGCGCCGGATATCTTCTTGCATGCGGCAGGTGAGATGGGGGCTCTGCCCGAAAGCTGCCTGGTGATCGAGGACAGCCTTCCCGGCGTTCAGGCGGGTGTTGCAGCTGGTGCCATTGTGATCGGCTTCACCGGCGGCAGCCATATCGTCGACAAGGACGGTCACGGAGAACGGCTGATTGCCGCCGGTGCGGCCGGCATTCTGGACGATATGCGGCGATTGCCTGACGTGATCAGCGCGGACCTGCATTCGGCACGTTGACCGACGTTTCCTGTTTGATCCATGTAGAATTTGGTGAAACACGCTGACTTTGATAGAGCATTTTCGCTGCCCATAAGGCGACAGCTTTTATCGACGATCAGGGTGCGTATTCATGCGAAGATTTTTCCGAGGATCCCTTCTTGTTGCACTGATGTTCCTTTGGCTTGCGGGCTGTGTGTCCAGTCCGATCGCCGATCGATATGATGACGAGGACCATGCCTGGCTCCGGCATGTGGTGGTCTCCGACAGTCGCGGAAAATTCGACCACCATCTGCTGCCGCCCGGCTATCGCTGTCTCGAGGAGAAAGGGCGGGGAGAAATCGAGGCCTGTCATCTCGATGAGGTCTTCGCCGGTCTCGCCGAGCATGTGATCGAGACGGCCGAACCGAAGCTGTTGATCTTCATTCATGGCGGTTTGAATGCGCCGCATGCAGCGCTTCGGCGTGTTGAGAAGGATCATGAGAAGATCATGGCGGCCGGCTACTATCCGATCTTCCTCAATTGGCAGACCGGTGGCATCAACGCCTATTTCGATCAGATCTACAATATTCGCCAGGGTGAACGGGTCGAGCAGGGGCCCTTCGCCCTGATCGCAGCGCAACGCGCCATGACGCCGGTTTTCCTGGCGACGGACATTGCCGAGACGGTGGTGACAACGCCGGTTACCTGGATCGATCAGGGAACGCGTCTGGTCTCGCGGGTTTTCGAGGAATTCGAGCCCGGTGATCGTCTCTATGACGGTCAGAGCTGGGACCAGATTACGCATCGGAACAATCTGATCGTCGACAGCTCTGACGACGAGGCTCTGGGTCAGCTTTTCGAGTTCGGCCGATTCGTGCTGACGGCGCCTTTCAAGCTCGTGACCACCCCCTTGATCGATACATTCGGCGAGACCGCCTGGAACAATATGCGCCGAAGCAGCCGTGCTGTTTTCCGGCAGCATCTCGACTTCGACAAGAAGCATGTGCCGCTCGATTGCCCCGAAGATCCGGACTGTCGGACGGGCCGCGGGGCGTTTGCCCAGTTCTTCGAGCGGCTGAACGCGCTTGCGGGCACGCCGGGTTACGAGATCGAAAGGGGCGTGCCGCCGCGTGCCTTGGAGCTATCGATCGTCGCGCATAGCATGGGAACCATCGTTGCCAATGACGCGGTGCGCGACTTCGATCTGCAATATGACAATCTGGTCTATCTCGCCGCCGCCAGCAGCATTCACCACTTTTACGAAACCGTCGTCCCTTTGCTCCAGGCGCAGCATATCGGTGGTGCGGAGAGAAAAACCCGCTTCTACAATCTCATGCTTCATCCCGATGCAGAGAGCCACGAGCAGAACTACTGGGGACTCCTGCCGCGCGGCAGTCTCCTGGAATGGATCGATGGCATGTATGAGGAGAGCGATTCGACCTTCGATCGCACGCTCGGCAACTGGAACAATGTTCAGCTGGCGAAAGCCATGCTGCCGGCGGGTGCTCAAAGCCAGATGATCTTCAAGGTCTTTCCGCTGAAAGACGGATATCCAGCCAAGCATGGCGACTTCACCAATGAATTCGAGGACGAAGCCGGCGAGGCCTCCTACAACTATTGGGAAGCGCGTTTTTGGGGGAGCGACGCCTTGGCTGCGAGCGCCAGGTAGCCCTCAGCGGTACGACCAGGCCCTCGAACACCTGGCGGCACACCGCCGGTCTGGGTGTTGGTGGTTCAAGTCAATGATGTGGTCACACCACGATATGGACACACCACTAGCGCTGACGTTCAAGCCAGTTCGCCAGCCGCTCCGCGCCCAGCGCCACGCGATCATGAGCGCCGGCAAAGGCGAGCCGGATATAGCGGTGGCCATTCGCGCTGTCGAAGTCAGCGCCAGGCGCCAGGGCCACGCCGGCCTCGTCCAGGATGCGGTCGCAGAAGCTCTTGCTGTCGTCAGTGAGGTGACTGACGTCGGCATAGAGATAGAAGGCGCCATCCACGGGGGCGAAGCGCTCAAGGCCTGCAGCGGGCAGGCGGCTCAAGAGGACCTCACGATTCTGTTTATAGACGTCTTGGCGAAGATCGAGCTCATTGCTGCAGTCGAAGGCGGTAAGAGCCGCTTCCTGGGAGAGGGCAGGGGCCGAGATGAACAGGTTCTGGGCTAGAATCTCGATCGGGCGGACCAGATCTTCCGGCATGATCAGCCAGCCGAGCCGCCAGCCGGTCATGCAGAAATATTTGGAGAAGCCATTGATGATGATCGCGTCCGGGGCATATTCAAGCATGCTCCGGGCTTCGCGCCCATAGGTGATGCCGTGATAAATCTCATCGGAAATCAAACGGATAGCATGGGTGGCACAATATTCGGCCAAGGCGGCGAGCTCATCGCCGTCCATCATGGTGCCGGTCGGGTTGGCGGGGGACGCGATGATCAGACCGTGGATCGGCCCCTCGATCGCATCCAGCATCGCCGTGGTCGGCTTGAAGTCGCTCGAAGAGCCGAGAGCAAGCGGCACAACCTCGACGCCAAGTGCTTTCAGAACATTTCGATAAGCCGGAAAGGCAGGCTCCGGCACCACCACCCGATCGCCTGGATCGAAAGCTGCGAGAAAGCTCAGCACGAAGCCACCGGAAGCACCCACCGTCACGGCGACACGCTTTGGGTCCACAGGCACGCCATAGGCGCTTCGACTGTGTTCGGCGATCATGCGGCGGAGCGCAGGCTTGCCGAGGGCTTCGGTGTAGCCGAGCGGCCGGTGACCAAGCGTTCGCTTCGCCGCCTCGATCACCCGTTTGGGCGGACCGCCGCCGGGTTCGCCGACTTCCATATGCACGATATCCTGTCCGGCAGCCGCTTTTGCATTGGCAGCGGTGAGGACGTCCATCGCCAAAAAGGCATCGATCGAGGAACGGGCGCTAATTTTGCATCGAGGCGGCGTTTCGGCTGTTTGCAAAAGGGAGGTCGAACGGATTGCAGGCACCAGTCTGTTCCCAAGGCCAGGGTTTTGATAAGCATGGTCGCGAAGACTGCCCCGCCCTATGCGCGAAGTCGGACGCGGGGTCAATGTCGAGGGAGGCACAGGTCTCTTGGATAATGCGCAGATTTTAGAACAGACCGACCTTGGATCAGACAAGGCCAGCTTGAAGCCCGATCACCCCAGGTCTTGCGGAGCCCGGCGGTGGCGTTCGGCAGCCCTGATTGCGCTTTTCCTGAGTTTCTTTGCGTTCTCTGCGCCTCCGGCCGATGCCCAGGGTGGAATCAAAGTCATCCGTGATGTCGAGATCGAGACATTGCTGCATGACTTCACCAACCCGATCCTCGATGTCGCCGGCATTTCAAGAGGCGATGTCAATCTCTACATCATCCAGGACAAACGCCTGAACGCCTTCGTCGCCGGCGGTCTGAACCTGTTTTTGAACACAGGGCTCTTGATGCGCACCGAACATCCGGGGCAGCTCGTCGGCGTGATCGCCCATGAGGTCGGCCATATCGCCGGCGGCCATCTCAGCCGGGTCGGCGGCGCTAGGGATCGCGCCGTCGCGGAAGTCGTCGCTTCCTTCGTGCTCGGCGCCGCCGCTGCGGTCGCGGGCGCGCCTGCCTTGGGCACCGCCATCATCGCCGGCGGCCAGACGGTGGCCCAGGGCGATCTTCTCCGTTTCTCGAGAGGTCAGGAGCAGGCGGCCGATCAGGCCGGCGTCAGCTATCTTCGCAGCATCGGCGTCTCGAGCGCCGGGCTTGCGGAGTTCTTCGACATTCTGGACGAGCAGAACCTTCTCTCAGGCTCGAGGATCAATCCCTATCTTCGAACCCACCCGCTCACCCGCGACCGCGTCCGCTTCGTCGAAAGTCAGGTGCTGCCACTTGAGGAAGGCGATCTCGGCTATCCGCTTGAATGGAAGGTCAGGCATGAACGCATGGTTGCCAAGCTGACGGCTTTTCTCGGCGATCCCAGGCGCGTTCTCCAGAATGCGACCGGCGAAGACCTCACGGATCGCTACGAGCGCGCCATCGCTTACTACCGCCTGCCGGATCTCGAGAAGGCGGTCGCCGAGATCGACAGTCTGATCGCTGATCATCCTGACGACCCCTATTTCCATGAACTCAAGGGCCAGATGCTGTTTGAGAACGGCCGCATCGACGCCTCGATTCCGCCCTATCGTGAAGCGGTCAGGCTCAATGATGCGCCGCTCCTGCAGATCGGCCTCGCCCGCGCGCTGATCGAGAGCGGTAACGGCGAGGCCGGGCGAGAAGCGATCCGTTACCTGAAAGCTTCTCTCAGCGAGGAGCCCACCAATGCGGGGGCTTGGCGCCTCCTCGGGATCGCGCAGGGACGGGCCGGCGACGAGGCCGAGGCCTCCTTGTCCCTTGCCGAATGGGCGCTTCTGCGCGGCAAAGACGATGACGCCAAGCTGCACGCCCGGCGTGCGGAGAGCAGGATCGGACCGAATGATCCCGGCTGGCTGCAGCTTCAGGACATCCTTCGGGCGATTGAAGAGAGTTGAGACGATAACACGACGACACTACGGATAACTTACCGGATTGTGAGTGGCTGAACCGCCGATAGACGGCTAGGATACCGCCAAACCTGCATACTCATCGCCGAGATGCAGCCCATTGGACGCGAATTGGAGCGCATGTCGATGATCGAGACCATGAATCCCGGCAGCAAGATTTCTTCTTGGCCGAGGGCTGCTGTATTGGCCGCGGTATTCACGGCATTCTCGGTGCAGGGCTCCAGCGCACAGGACGCCGGTACGGCCCCCGACCTCCCGGTCGAGCAGGTCGAGGAGATCGTGCGCGATTATTTGATGCGCGAGCCTGAGATCATCTATCAGGCGCTCGAAGAGCTGCAAAGGCGTCAGGCCGCCGAGCAGGCCGAGCGGCAGAAGCAAATGCTCTCCAGCCGGCAGGATGAACTCGTCAACGATCCGGCAACCCCGGTCGCCGGCAATCCGGACGGCGACGTGGCGCTGGTCGAGTTCTTCGACTATCGCTGCGGCTATTGCCGCCGCGTTCTCTCCTCGATGCAGGCGCTGATGGAGGAGGATGATCAGCTGAAGGTGGTGTTCAAGGAACTCCCGGTGCTTGGCGAAGACTCGGTCCGCGCCGCCCGCGCCGCCCTTGCAAGCCACATGCAGGACGAGGGGCTCTATTTCGATTTTCATCTGGCGCTGATGTCGACCAATGATCTGTCCGCGGGCGGTATCCGCGCGCTTGCCGCCGATGTCGGCCTTGATCCGGATCAGCTTGAACAGGATATGGAGAGCGATGAGGTCTCCAAGGCGATCGATGCCAATTATCAGCTCGCCAGCGCCCTGGGCATCGAAGGCACGCCAGCCTTCGTCATCGGTGAAAACCTGGTGCCGGGCGCCGTCGACAAGGAAAGGCTTGCTGCTTTGATCGACGAGGCGAGGACAGCGACCAACTGATCGCTGATGCTTTCAGACCGATTGTCGATACTTCGATCGATGCCTCTGACCATCGCTATGCTTCCGGCCTGAACATCCAGCGCAGGATCTTGATCGTATCCGGTTTGACGATCGATGACCTGTGCTTGGGATAACCATGACGATTACCCCCGTCTACGCCGGACTGCTTGCTCTCATCTTCGTCCTGCTCAGCCTGCGGGTGATAAGTGGGAGACGCTCCACCGGGACCGCGCTTGGGGATGGCGACGATAGACTGCTGCTCCGCCGTCTTCGCGCGCACGGCAATTTTGCAGAATATGCACCGCTCGCGATCGTTCTGATGGCGCTGATCGAATGGCAGGAAGCGCCAGGCCTTCTGTTGCACGCCATCGGCGCCTGCCTGCTGGTCGGGCGGCTTCTTCATGCTTTCGGCGTCAGCCAGGAGCCTGAAACCTACAAGCTGCGCGTTACCGGCATGGCGCTAACCTTCACCGCCCTGATCATCGGCGCGCTCGCCAATCTGGCGCTCGCGAGCTTTTCGCTGGCGCCGCCGGCTTGAGCGGGATCGCGGGCGAGACAGTCTCCGTGGTTCGAAGCCGGAACCTGAAACGGATGAGGCATTTCTTGGCCCTGTTATCGGGAACGACGCCCGTTCCATACTGACCATACCTGAGCGGATCCTGATCGGATGTGATCGGAATACACGCTTTATCTTTTTGTTTCGCTGCATTTCCTTATCGAACAGGTGTCTCCACCTCTTTGGGAAAAGCTCCAGGTTTCTTTACGACCGTTAGGTCTGCGTTAACATCTTCGTGTCAGTTTGTTTCGCGGTCCATGCGATCCTGGGAGTCCGCCCACCCGATTGGTGAGTTGGGGCTAGGTTCGGACTCCCAGGATCGCATGGACCGGCAAAAAGGCTAACGATGTGAGGTTAAATCAGGGTTAAAGAGAGCAGCGGTGAGCGCGACTCTATTCGGTCATACGGAACGGTCAGCTGCTGGATAAGCGGTCTTACCAGGTGAAAACGGCACGGGATCGGACGGTGGAAACTGACGGCGCTGAGGAAACACGGTTCAGGCGTGGAGAGGGTTCGACGCTCCTGATCGGTTGCGGCGCGCTTGCGCGCGAAATCGTGCAGCTGATCGAGCGGAATGCATGGTGTCATCTCGATGTCGCGTGCCTCCCGGCAAAGCTCCATCATACGCCCGAGCGCATCCCGGATGCGGTGCGCGCCAAGATCAGACAGGCCGGCGATCGCTACGCGAAGATCTACGTCCTCTATGGAGACTGCGGCACGGGCGGTCTGCTCGACGAGGTTCTGGCTGAAGAAGGCCATGTCGAGCGTATCCCTGGGCCCCATTGCTTCTCGTTCTTCATGGGCAATGACGTTTTTGCGAAGGGCGCAGGTGACGACATGTCAACCTTCTTCCTGACCGATTACTTCTGCCGCCATTTCGAAAAATTCGTCTGGGAGGCGCTTGGTCTGGATCGCCGGGATGACATGGTCGACTTCGTCTTCGGCAACTACCGGAAGCTGGTCTTCATGCCGCAGATCAGAGATGAAGAACTCGAGCGCAAAGCGCGGGACATCGCCAATCAGCTTGGTTTGACTTACGAGTACCGCTTTGCCGGATATGGCGACCTGGAAGGTTACATGGGCAGCATTCCCCCGGCGCGCTGACCTTGAAGAGTTCGGCCGATTGGCAAGCTGTCAGCTCGCATTCTCCGAAGGCAGGGGCACCGAGCCGGGCGTGCTTTGTCGTTTCGGTCTCGGCAGCGAGATCACCAGCATCAGACCGAGAACGGTCATACCGGCAAGCGTCATGAAAGCCAGGTCGTAGCTCTGGGTTACGTCGAAAATCCGGCCTGCCAGGATCGGACCGAGCGCGCCACCGATGGTGCCGAAGAAGACGATGGCGCCGAAGATGGCGCCATGGGCCTTCGTCCCGAAGAACTCGGCGATGGTGGGGGCGACGATGGTGAAGAGGCCACCATGGCCGAAGCCATAGAGGGCGATCGCGGCGAACAGCATCCAGGGTGTGGTGATCGCGAGAAGAGCGAGCAGGCTCGCGATCAAGGGAACGAAGCAGAGGATGAAGCCGCGTTTTCCGCCTATGCGGTCGGAAAACGCCCCGATGGTCAACCGCCCGACCACGCTGGATGCGCCGACGACGGACAGCAGCACGGCGGCAAGCGGGGCGCTCATGCCGAGATCCATCCCATGGACGGCAATGTGCAGGGGAATGGTGGTGAGTGTCGGCAGGAACAGAAACTGGATCGCGCAGAGTGTCCAGAAGACCCGCGTTTTCGTGACGGCTCTGAAGTCGTCGCCATCGCCGTTTAAGCCGCGCGGTGGCGTGGACGCAGAAGAGGGGGCAGCTTTGGGGGGCGGTGGCTTCTTCATCAAGAGGGCAGCGGCAAGAAGGAGTGCAGCGGCGATGACGCCCATGAGAATGGCCGCCATGCGCCAGCCGAAACTCGCCATGATCAGCGCTGCGACCGGTGGGACGACGACCTGACCGATCGCCGTGCCTGTCTTGACCACGCCGGTCATCATGCCCCGTCGCTTGTCGAACCAGCGCGCCACAGAAGAAAGCGTGACGACGTCATGGGTACTCATGCCGAGCCCGATGAAGAGACCGAAGATGACGAACAGGTGCCAGGGTTCTGAGACCCAAGCGATCAGCGCGAAGCCGAAGCCGAAGAGCACGCCTGTCATGCCGAGGACGGGTGTCGGTCCGAATCGATCACTCAGATAGCCAAGGCCGGTCGCCAGCACGCCCATCATAAAAAATGCAAGCGACGCGCCGCCCGAGAGCGTGGTGCGCGACCAGCCGAACTCAGTTTCGAAGGTCTTGAAGAAGAGTCCGTAGGAGAACAGCAGGCCGATGACCGTGAACTGGGTCAGACAGGCACCAAAGACGATCGCGTAACGCGGATCGACTTTCTTCTCACGCGTCATCGAACGTTGCTTTCAAGGAAGGAGGAATTTTCGCGGATCGGATTGCCTCCTTCGGCTATTGCGAAGGAGGGGTGAACTCACCTTTACCTTTCCTTAACGCAAGTGGGCTACCAAGACCATGATTTGCTGGTCCATGAGATCCTGGGAGCCCGTCCACCAGCAGAGTGTGGTGGTGCGAGGCTCGGACTCCCAGGGTCGCATGGACCGGGTTCAGACCATCTCAGGTGGCGGTTAACGAAACGCAAATACGTGACCAGAAGGACGTCTTTTTGGAATCGCTGATCTATCTGAGTTATTTGAGAGCTTCACTCTAAGGTCGATGAAAGACGCCAACCCTCTTTCCTTCCCGGATCATGTCATATCATCAGGCTTCTCAGCACGAAGCTCATGACGCAGCATGGCTGGCACCAGGTCAACGCCGTCGGGCGTCCCGCCCTAGGCTTTGACGCCGGCGCCCAGGACCGGTTCAGCATGCTGATCGAGGGGCCAGCGGGCGCGGGCTCTTGCGGTGAGATCGTCGGTCAGACCGAGGGTCAGGCGCTCGATGCCGGTCCAGGCGATCATGACGCCGTTGTCCGTACAGAGTTTTGGCGGCGGCACCACCAGGCGGAGGCGGGCGCTGTCGGCCAGGGCTGAAAGCCGTTCGCTGAGATAGGCATTGGCGGCGACACCTCCAGCTACAACAAGGGCTTGAGGTGGAGAGTTCACGTTTTGGCTGAGCTTGATGGCGCGCGCGGTGCGATCCAGCAGGCTGTCGATCGCCGCCGCTTGAAAACTTGCCGTCAAGTCATTGATATAAGGCGGCTCAAGGCTCTCTGGTCCGAGGCGCTGGACCGTCTGGCGGAGCGCCGTCTTCAAGCCGGAGAAGGAGAAATGGCAGTTAGACTTGCCGCTCATCGGCCGCGGAAAATCATAGGCTAGAGGATCGCCGCTGCACGCCGCGGCCTCGACCGCGGGGCCGCCTGGATAGCCGAGGCCGAGCATCTTCGCGGCCTTGTCATAGGCCTCGCCAAGGGCGTCATCGAGGGTCGTGCCGAGCCGCCGGTAGCGTCCGACGCCTTGGACCATCAAGAGCTGGCAGTGACCGCCGGACACCAGGAGAAGAAGATAGGGGAAATCGAGATCGGCGTCGGTCAGCCTTGCGGTGAGCGCATGCGCTTCCAGGTGATTGACGGCGATCAGCGGGCGGCGATGCACGGCAGCGATCGCCTTTGCCGTCAGAAGTCCGCCGATCAAACCGCCGATCAAACCCGGGCCTGCGGTTACGGCGATGGCGGCGAGATCCGGAAAATCCAGCTTGGCCTCTGCCATGACGTCGGCGATCATGCGGTCCAGAATTTCCAGATGCGCGCGCGCTGCGATCTCCGGAACAACGCCGCCGAATGGCGCGTGTCGATCGAGCTGGGAGCCTAGCCGCTCTGCAAGGATGCTTCGTTCCGCCGTGACCAGAGCCACGCCGGTATCGTCGCAGCTGGTTTCGATGCCGAGCACGACCGCACAGCCGCCGGCAGGGGCTTGATCGCCGCCGGTCTGATCGGGAGTAGCGCCTCTTGGACTGGACAAATCCGACATGATGGGACCACATAGCGCGGCGCATTGGGGCTGGCTAGCCGGGCCGGCTTCAAGATTGTGCCTGACTGGCTTGAATTTTCAGAACAACCACAAGGCCGAGAGACCATCCAGATGGCCCCAAAATCACCGCTTCGCCTCGGCACTAGAGGTTCACCGCTCGCCCGTATTCAGACCGATATGGTCAAGGCGCTTCTGATGGAGAGGTTCGAGGATCTTCGAGCGCCCGGCATGATCGAGGTGGTGGTGATCAGCACCACGGGCGATCAGGTGGCCGACCGACCGCT
The DNA here is from genome assembly GCA_039197065.1 of Pseudomonadota bacterium. GTDB lineage: Bacteria > Pseudomonadota > Alphaproteobacteria > Geminicoccales > Geminicoccaceae > JANQPX01. Next base: position 40,714 of record JBCCUL010000003.1, read on the forward strand.
TGCCGACATCGGCGGAAAGGGGCTCTTTTGCAAAGAGATCGAAGCCGCCCTCTATGATGATCGCATCGATGCCGGCGTGCATTCGATGAAGGACATGCCGACCTGGCTGCCGGACGGCTTGGTCATCGCCAGCATGCTCGAGCGCGCCGATCCAAGGGATGCTCTGATCTGCCGGAAGGCGGACAGCATCAAAAGTCTGCCCGAAGGGGCGGTGGTCGGCACCGCGTCCCTTCGCCGTCAGGCGCAGATCCTTGCTAAGCGGCCGGATCTCAAGGTGATCAATTTCCGCGGCAGTGTCGGCACCCGTTTGAAGAAGCTCGACGACGGCGAGGTCGACGCGACGTTGCTGGCGCGCGCCGGCCTGGATCGCCTGGCTCTTCCGGACGTGCCGCAATCGGTGCTGTCGCCGGAGGAAATGCTGCCGGCGGTCGGCCAAGGCGTCATCGGCATCGAATGCCGGGAGCAGGATGAGGCGCTGATCTCCCTGTTTGCGGCGATCGACCATGCACCGAGCAGCCAGGCGGTTCATGCCGAGCGCGCCATGCTCGACGTGCTCGACGGCTCCTGTCATACGCCGATCGGCGCCTACGCGATCATCGATGGCGGGCGCATGCATCTTCGCGGACTGGTGGCGCGCGCCGACGGCTCTGAGTGCTTCGAGACCGAACGTTTCGGCGATGCCGGCGACGCGGTCGCCCTTGGCCGCGATGCCGGCCAGGAGCTGCGCGATCGCGGCGGGGCTGAACTGCTGTCTTAGCGTTATGCAAGGAGAGCCATCGCCGCTTGTCCTCATCACCAGGCCTGAAAGCGCTGCTCTCCCGCTGAAGCGCAAACTCGAGGCGAGGGGCTATGCCACGATCGTCGAGCCGCTCCTGACCATCGAGCATCTGCGCCGATTGCCGCCTTTGTCGAAGTGGGTGCAGGCGCTGGCGCTCACCAGCGTCAACGCGGTGCCGGCGCTCTCCGACGAGGCGAAGCGGCTGCCGATCTTTACCGTGGGCAAAGCGACGGCCGAGGCGGCGCGGCAGGCAGGCTGCAGCGAGGTGATCGCCGGCGACGGCGATGGGGGCGCGCTTGCCGGCCTGATCAGCGAGCATTGTGATGTTAAAGACGGTGCCATTCTCCATGTCTCAGGCGAGATCGTGCGTGATGGCCTTGATCAAGGTCTTAAGGAGCAGGGGTTCGAGGTCCGGCGGGAGATGGTTTATCGCGCCTTGGCCAGTGGCGGATTCTCGAACGAACTCTCTAAAGTCTGGCGCGGGCGCGAGGTTGCGGCGGTCCTTCTTTTTTCGCCGCGAACGGCGGAAATTTTGGTCCGTCTCCTCAACGACGCACAGCTTTCACGTTATGTTGACAGGACGGTGGCAATATGCGTCAGTGAAGCAACTGCCACGCCTTGTCGAACCCTCGACTGGAGGACCGTTGTTCTGGCGGCGCAACCCAATCAAGACGCGCTGATAAGAGCATTGGAAGGCAGTATTAGGATATGCTAGGTCTTTTGAAATTGGGTGCCGTTGCAGCGACATCGAGCACTCTTTCTCTGTCATGGAAGCAAGATCGAATAGAGGGGCTCTGATGGCGCGCAATCAAGGCAAGCGGCCAGGCGCCGCTAAGGGATCGTCGTCCCCGAGCCAAGCTCAGGCCCGGGATGCCGGAACCCAGGCAAACAAGGCTGCAGATGGTAAAACCGATGCTGCCTCGTCTGGCGGCGGCCAATCGTCTGGCGGCCAGGCGACATCGAATGCGCCCCCGGCGGCGAGTAAGGCCATTGCCGCCAAGATAGAAAAAACGGGCTCAGGTTCAGCGACCGCAGCTGGCGCAGCGAAGGCATCTGGCGAGGCCTCGAAGGTCACGTCGTCGGTTGCGACCACAGCGGCGACGAGCACGTCGGTAGTTGCGGCTAAAGCTTCGAGCACCGAGACCGACCGTTCAAAGGGTGCCAGCTCCGCGACGGCGTCGTCGTCTCGAACCACACCCTCTTCTCCGGCGACGACCGGCAAAACGGCGTCGGGCGGTGGAAGCCAAAGCGGTGCTGCGTCATCGAATGGCGGGAGCGGCGGCTTCTGGCCGGGCGTGGTCGGCGGCGTGATCGGTGGTGCGGCGACCGCGCTTGCAGCATCGCTGTTCTGGGTGGGCGGTGATGATGCCGCGACAAACGCACTTGAGAGCCGTCTTGCCGCCGCCGAGCAGCAGGTGGGTGAGATCGGTGGTCTCAATGATCGTCTGGCCGCCATCGAAGCGGCGCCGTCCGGTGCCGCGGAGGACGGCGGCATGGCGGCGCGTATCGATGATCTGGAAGCCAGGCTTGCCGAAATAGGCGGCGCAGCACCGGGCGGAGAGCCAGGAGAGGGTGTTGGTGAGGAGATCAACGAACGCTTGGCGTCGCTCGAACAGCAGTTTCAGGCGCTCGCCTCAGAGGTGCAGACTGCCGGGCAAACGCAAGCCGCCAACGCGCAGGCGCTGACCAGCCTCGAATCTGCGCTGCCGACGCTCGAGGAAACGCTGGCCGCCACCGGCGTAAGCCTCGGAGAGGCGAGCGAGCAGACCAGTGCGCTCAGCCAGACCGTCGACTCGCTGAACGGCAACATCGAGACGCTGACGACGAGGGTAGGCGAGGCGGAAAGCCGCCTTGATTATCTCGGCGGTGAGTATCAGCGAGGGGCTGCGATGATCGTCGCGATCGGCGACATCAATCAGGCGGTCACCAGCGCCGAACCCTTCGATAATTCTCTTGAAACCTTGAAGTCGCTGGTAAGCGCCGACTCGCCGATTGGCGGGACGCTTTCGATTCTGGAGCCCATGGCCGCCGGCGGCGTGCCGACGCTGGGTGATCTTAAGAGCGCGTTCGGCGAGATGGCGAGCAGTGTGCTGCTGGCTGAAGAAGGTGACCAATCGCTCACCGATCAGGTCAGTGACAATGTCTTTGGCATCTTCAACATGCGACCGGCCGGCGCCGATGTCGAAGGCAGCGGCAGCCGCTCTATACTGGCGCGTGCCCAGTCCAAACTATCCGCCGACGATCTTAACGGTGCGATTGGCGAACTGACCGGTCTCGAAGGACCCGCTGCCGAGAAAGCTGCCGTTTGGACTGACCGTGCGAACGCGAAACTGGCGGCGGAAGCAGCGGTCGTGGACCTTCGGGTCCACGCGCAGGCCTTGGTTGCCAAGGGCTCATGAGTTGACGACAGGACTAGCCGTCGGGGAGCGGCTCTGGTGAAATCGGCTGCAGACAGCGCGCAGCCAAGCATAGTGAGTAGGCCATGATTCGGCTCATCGTCTTTCTGATTGTCGCCATTGCCGCCGCCTGGGCAGCCGTTTGGCTCGCCGATAATCCTGGCGAGGTTCAGATCACCGAGCCCTGGGGTGGCAACTCGTTTAGCCCGCCATTCGGAATCTTCGTCTTGGGTATCTTCCTGGTGGGTGCCGCTTCCGCCTTGCTCTACCAGGCTTACCGGACCGTGGTCACTGCGCCGAAGAAGATCGGCAGATATCGCCGTCAGCGCAAAAAGGAGCGCGGCTATGAGGAGCTGGCCACAGGGCTGGTGGCCGCGGCCGCTGGCGATGTCAGCGGCGCCAAGGCGTCGACCCGACGGGCGGAGAAGCTTCTGGACAAGGCGCCGACCACTCTTCTGCTAGGCGCCCGCTCGGCGCAGCTCGACGGCAATGACGGTGAAGCGCGCGGCAAGTTCAAGGAAATGCTGCAGCACAAGGAGACGGAGTTCCTGGGCCTGCGTGGTCTCCTGGCGCAGGCGATCAAGGATGGCGATCGCGAAGAGGCTATCAAGCTTGCCAAGAAGGCCTATCTTCGACGCCCGAACACGCCCTGGGTGCTGACCACCCTTTTCGAGCTGCAGACCGAGGGCGGCGAATGGCGAGACGCCATGGCGACGGTCAACGATATGGCCAGGCAGAAGCTGATCAACGCCGAAACCGCCAATCGCCACCGCGCGATCCTCCTCCATCTTCAAGCCGAGAAAAAGGACGAGGAGGGCCGTTATCAGGAAGCCTTCGATAACGCCAAGAAGGCGCATAAGCTTCTTCCCAGCCTTGCCCCAATTGCGGTCAACGCCGCCAAGCTCGCGGTCAAAACCGAGCGCCATCGTCTCGCCCGCAAGCTCCTCGAAACATCATGGAAGGCGGCGCCGCATCCGGCGCTGGCGCGTGCCCTTGCCAGTCAAAACGTCGATCAGTCCCCGACAGACCGCTATCGGACCATCGAGCGCCTGCACCATCTCAACCCAAGCAGCCTTGAAGGTGAGATGGCGCTCGCCGAACAAGCGGTCGCTGCCGAACAGTGGCCCGCGGCGCGAGAGGCCTTGGAGCGCGCCGTGAAGCTCGGCCCGACCGCCTCGGTCTTTCGCATGTTCGCCGATGTCGAACGAGCGACGAGCGGCAATGCCGACAAGGTCCAGGGATGGCTGGCCAAAGCGGTGGACGCCCCTTCCGATCCGACCTGGCTCTGTAAGGCGACCGGCGAAACGCGTCCGCGCTGGTCAGCCTTCGGTCCGGACGGCAAATTCGACAGCCTGCGCTGGGGTTCGCCGCCGACCATCGTGCCCATGCTGAACGCCGATGCGCCGGCCGAGCTGATCCTGCCGGACACCACACGGAACGTACCCGCACGCAGCGAGAACGACGAGATTTCGGTCGCCCCAAGCCGTCCGAAGCCCCCGGCTGAAGAAGGCAAGGTTGACGCCGCCTAACACCCTCGCTAGCGTGCGAGCGCTTGATCTATGCCGAAGTAGCTCAGGGGTAGAGCGGCTGATTCGTAATCAGTAGGTCGGAGGTTCAATTCCTCTCTTCGGCACCATATTTTTCAATGGGTTAGATCAATTCTGACATTTTAGCTCAGAGCCAGGTAAGCACAAGGTAAGCAACAGAGCGCCGAAACAGGCCAGTTCTAGAGAGCGCAAGGCGACAATCTCCCGCAGTGGGAGGCGCTTGCATGGGACATCATAGGCTGGGAAGGCTCCCGGCTTCGAAGCTATGGCGGCAGGTCGTCAGCGAGCTGGGCTCGGGCGCTGATCTGAATGCGGTCGCCGCAGCGGTTGCGAAAGCGGCGGAGAGCAATCTCAAAAGCGCTTCTGGCGATCCCGCTTTCCTCCATGCCTTCTGGCTGCTGACCCAGATACCTCTGGCTGCTCGTGGGCCCGACTTCGTTGGCGATCTCAGACGTCTCGACGTCGATGTTCCCGACGGTCCACACCTGTTCGACGTTACTGCTGCTCTCTCCGAATCCGTAGACGCCCATTCGCGAGGCCAGCCGGGTCGCACGGATCTTGGCGAGATGGCGAAATTGGCGGCCGTCGAAACGCTCAGCACCATGGTTGGGCGAGATCTTCCTTCCCTATTTTCGCCTTCACCGGACGAAGTTCGGAAGTCGATTGGGCGCTTTGCAAGCGGTGACAATTTCAGCAAGCTTGCACGGGATTTTTTTGCGGGACTGACGCAGCGCAGTCTTCACTATTATCTCAGTCGCGAGCTTTCAAATCACATCGGCCCGGGCGATCGGTTTGCGGACGATGGCCAGCAGGTTGCCTTCAATCAGGCGCTTGATCGGCATTGTCGCGAGGTCTCTCGAATCATCGAGACTTTCGCCGGCGGCTGGTATGGCAAGAATGTCTATCAGGGCGACGGTCTGACGCCCGATGATGTCCGTCGATTCGCTCCCATAGCCTTCAAGAAAATTAGGGCCGAACTCGGAAAGCGGAGCGATGTCGCGTAGCCGGCATCTGATCCTTTGCGGCGGCGCCAGCGTCAAGGATGCTGGCGAGAACATCGTGCGGCTTCAACTGAACGGTCCGGGGGCGAATGTGACTTTGCTCCTGCAGGACATCAGCAGGCGCCTGGTTGTCAACATCCCCGATGTCCTTATCGATCTCCTCGAAATCGCTGCCTATGTCTACGCAGCCGATACGGCTGTCAGCCGCGGCGGCCTCGTCAGCCGGCAGATGGGTGCCGATTGGAGACGATCGCTCGACTTCGTCATTCCTGTGCGCTGTCCGGAAGTATGGGATCAGGAATGCCTCTCTGAGCTTCTCAGCGGAACGCTGTCCGATCTTTCGGAGGATGATTTCAGATTTCGGTTCGAGCGGTTGCAGCGCGCGCCCGTAATTGCCGATTATCTGGAGTTTGGCGACGATGATCATGCCGGGTTTGCGCCCGACAACGTCATCCTCTTTTCTGGCGGCCTTGATTCCCTTGCCGGAACGATTGAGGCATTGGAAAGCGGCCAGCGCTCGGTGGCGCTTGTCAGCCATCGATTCGGCGGTGCGGTCGAAAAGGCCCAAAAGGACCTCGTGGCCGACCTTCGTCAAACATTTGGCGCAGACCGGATCTTTCATGTTCCGGTGCTGGCGACTGTTGCGAATGGCGTCAGCAAAGAGGCCACACACCGGACGAGGTCGTTCCTCTTCGCAGCGCTCGGCGCCGTTCTGGCGCGGTTGTTCAGAGTCGACGACATCAAGCTTTTTGAGAACGGGATCATCAGCTTCCATCTGCCGCTGAGTCCCCAGGTGATCGGCGCCAGGGCGACGAGGACGACCCACCCAAAGGTCCTAGCCGGTTTCAAAGCGATCTTCTCGATGCTCTTTGGCAATACATTCAACGTCGACAATCCCTTCGTTTGGGACACGAAAGCCGAGATCTTGAAACGTATGGCCGAACGCGGGCATGGAGGGTTGATTCGAGACTCGAGGAGTTGCGCCCATGTTCGCGAGATGACGAACATGCATCCCCATTGCGGGCGCTGTTCACAGTGCATCGATCGACGGTTCGCCGTTCTTGCTGCAGGTCTCGCTGATCAGGATCCTGAGGAGGCATACAAGGTCCAGCTTTTTACCGACCCGCGACCTGAGGGCCCAGAGCGCGAGCTTACGCTTGGCTATGTCCGGACTCGCGCCGACATCGAGCGTATGGAAGATGTCGCTTTCTTCGCGCACTATGGCGAAATCGGCCGAGCCCTACGTCACTTCCCGATCTCCGCCGACGAAACCGCCAGACGCATTCTCGATCTGCATCGACGACACGCAGTAGAAGTCGGCGGTGTCGTTGAGCGTGAGATCCAAGGCAGAGCCTCAGCGCTGCGCCATGGCGATCTGCCCGATGATTGTCTGCTCGTTCTGATTGCCGGCAAGCACGCTTCAAGCCCTTATAGTGACCAGCCGGAAAACCCCGCGCACGGCCAGTCCCGCCTGGAGCCGCCGGGAAAACCGCTGAACATTCAGATGGCCATCGATCATGGCAATCGAAACGTGATCTTTGAACATTGGGGAAAGTTGGGCGGAGCGAACGCAGCCTTGCTGACCACCCTCGCAGACAAGCATGCTGCCGCGATCGATAAGCGGCGATTATCGGAGAATTTTCCATTTGTCGCATCCGCGGACCTGGCCGAGACGTTGGGCTATGATGGTGACGAGCCCCTGCGGAAATGTGTTCAACGATGCCGAAAAAAGATTGCCGCCATGGCGAAGCAAAAGGGCATGGCGCTTCAAGACCCATGGGCCGTGATCGAAAACCTTCCCAGACACGGCTATCGGCTCAATCCGGTCAACGTCCGCCTTGTGGCGGTTGACGAGTTGAAGCCGAAGCGCCTCAAGGCATCGGCATAGCCACTAGACAATTGATCGGGTGAAGCGCCAGATTATTGCATTCAGCCCGTACGGCGTTACACTCTGCGAACGTTCTTTGACAGCCGAATAGGAAGGTGATTCCCGGTCCAAAATTCTACAAACTTTCTTGTAGAATATAGTCTTGGAATGGAACTTTTTATCCGATTGAAAAGCATGGATAAAAAAAGGGGGTGTAGTCCGAGCCGAATCCCCATCGTCAGGGGACTGAAACTCTTACGAGAAGGACGACAATGAGTGCAACGCCGTCCGAGCCGAATCCCCATCGTCAGGGGACTGAAACGCCGTGCGTGTATCTCCCCTCTGGCCCTAGAACGTCCGAGCCGAATCCCCATCGTCAGGGGACTGAAACCTTGAGATCGATTGATGGTTTTGAGTGTTACCGTCCGAGCCGAATCCCCATCGTCAGGGGACTGAAACCTCTTCGCCGAAGCCGAGGCTATCAGAGATCCCGTCCGAGCCGAATCCCCATCGTCAGGGGACTGAAACAACATCGGGATGCGCACCCCACCGAACCACCAGAGTCCGAGCCGAATCCCCATCGTCAGGGGACTGAAACGGCTTAAATTCTGTGTTCGGAATGAGAAATGAGTGTGGGCGGGTTCTCATCCTCGCGACGGATTTGCAGCATGTTGTTGCAGCCGGGATGAGTGTGGTGCAGACCTACCATTGATGTCGGGTGGATAGGCATCGCTACCCCTTCTTGGCGTCGCTGAATCCGGCGATACAGCACCTGCTTCGATCGCAGCCAAATGCTTGAGTTCCTAGATTCAGATGATCAACGATCGTGCCATCGAGTTGCCGGTTGCGGTTTTCAGGCTGACTTTTGAGGCCCGCGGCGACGTAAGGTTACCGCCATTCGTGCCGAGCTTCTGGCGAGGCGTGCTCGGGCCTGCCTTCCAGGCGTTGGACCAAACCAGAAGCCTGGCGAAGGACGGTCTCTTCGATCGCTATTTTGGCAAAAGCTCGACGGCCTGGATGCCCAGACCCTTTGTCATTCGCGGACCCGTCAGCAAAGCGTGGCATGTCTACAGGTCGGAGCAGAGGTTCGGGGTCGAGCTGGTACTGATCGGGCCGGCGCTTGACGATGCGTCATCCTTCGTCGAAGCTTTTGTCCTGGCCGGACAGCGAGGCCTCGGGACCTATCGGCAAAAAGCGTCGCTGGTCGCGCTGGAAGTGGTAGCACCTCATGTGCAGGACTGGATCGATCTCGATCCGACACCGAACAGCGTTCTCGAAGCACCGGCCTTCACGCCATTTCCGATTTTGCCTCCCAGTGACATGGTCATGATGGATTTCCGAAGCCCCCTCACCATCCGTCGCGACAAGAAGCTTCTCGGACCCGGAGAAATCGATGCCGGTACGCTCTTGTCACGTCTCGTCCATCGGGTGCAGGACCTGGCTTTGTTGAACAAAACCGGGATTTCGAAACAAGCCTTTGATCGGATGGCGTCTGCCTGTCATCGGGTGAAGACGATGAAGTCGACGCTTCGGTATGCCGAGCGCGGCCGTGTGCAGAAAAAGAGGCGCGCAGAGGATCCTGAGGGTGAAGCCTATCTCGATGGCTGTGTCGGCCGGGTTCTTCTGAACATGCAAGCATCGCCGGAGCTGTGGCCGTGGGTCGTCATGGCGCCATGGCTCCACATCGGGCGCAACGCGACGATGGGAGGCGGACGCGTCGTCCTCGCCAATCTGGAAGGGGAGATCATTGGCTGAAGAAATCGTTGGGCGGCTCGCGCCTTAACAGAGGCTTGCGGGCACCAGCGAGCGTGCTACGCTCGGCTTGCTCTTTGACAATCGAATGAGCCGATTTTCCTGGCCGAGATTCTACAAACTCTCCTGTAGAATGTAGTCTTGGAATGGAACTTTTTATCTGATTGAAAAATCACGATAAAAAAAAGGGGGCGCAGTCCGGGTCGATTCCCCATCGTGAGGGGACTGAAACGTTGTAGCATTTACGAGCGTGCACACAATCATAGTCCGGGTCGATTCCCCATCGTGAGGGGACTGAAACAGTTACGTCTTCTTCGGTCTCAGGAAATTCACATGTCCGGGTCGATTCCCCATCGTGAGGGGACTGAAACACCTTCTCAGATCTTCAAGTCGGAATCAGTTATGCGGTCCGGGTCGATTCCCCATCGTGAGGGGACTGAAACTCATCCCAAGGCCTTGTTCCACTGATCGGTCGTGTCCGGGCCGAATCCCCATCGTGAGGGGACTGAAACTTAGTCTTTTTACGGTAACAACACCTAATAAGCCCGGGCCGAACCCCATCGTCAGGGGACTGAAACAAGTACGCTTACAGTTAGCCCCTTGTACTGCTGCCCAGGTGGATACCCGTTCACTGCAGGACTAAATCCCCTTGTTGGCGCCAGCCCAAGGCTGATCTATGACTGCGTCGAGTTTTTTTTATTCCGACGGGAGGAGGTCTTGTATCAGGTTATTGGATTGGCTCAGCTACTACGTTTGACCGCGATGGTAGCGGCTGCCGTCGTGGTGATTTTTGGTCTCATTGCGCCGCCCTCAAATGTCGCGGAAGGCCTTAGGCTGATTGGCTGGGCGGGCACTTTTCTCGTCATTTTGGCGATCGCATTTGGTGCCAATTGGGGCCTTTGGCGCTGGCTATGGCGCTTCGATTGGGCGAATCGCGTGATCTATCCGGACTTGACGGGCACGTGGCGTGGCACGATCAAGTCGAACTGGCCGAGCATCGAAGCGATGAAGGATGCCGCCGACCGAAGACGGGATCCTTTCGACATCGAAAAGACGACGGTAGATCTCGAGGAAAAGGGCATCACCGTCCGGATTCGAGCGAGCTGGTTCGATATCCACATGAAGCTTGAGACAGACGACGGCTATTCCAAATCCGAAAGCATCATGACCAGGCCGGAACGTCGCGCATCCGGCGATCATCGGCTTTTTTATGTCTTTGCGAACAAGACAGAGCACGCAAAACGGAGCGACAGTGGCGGCCATCGAGGTGCGGCTATCGTCAATGTCGAGTGGGGTGCCGAGCCTTCCTTAAGCGGGCAGTATTGGACAGATCGGAATTGGGAAAAAGGCTTCAACACGGCGGGTCTGATTTCGATCAAACGCATATCAAAGGATCCCGATTTTAAGACCGAAGATAGGCCTGAGAAGCAAGCTTGAACGAGTTGAGTTCTACTTTTCTTTAATTTTTTCCTTAATTTTCCATGCATGGGTGTGTTAACCAACCGCGTTCATATCAATGAAGTTGCGGATGATGGTCTACTATTTGAGCCTCAGTGCTAGCCATATCGGTCACGCTGTTTTCGATACACAGGATCTCAGCACAATTCGCGGTTCGAGCGCCTTGCTCTTGCGCTGCCCTGAAGAGCTACTCCAATGGTTAGAGACCGCGGCTGATCTCGGCATCGCCAAGGTGGAGACCATCTTCACTGGCGCCTCGAGCGGTCTTTTCAAAATTGATGCCTCGCTTACACCAGATGATCTCGTTGCAGCAATCCGGTGCTGGTTGGCGGATCACCATCGCTATCAACATTTCCGCTTCGCGGTTGTCACCGATGATGGCGGCGACGGGCAGCTGGATCATCATGAGCGTCTGACCGTCAAAGCACGCTTTGCGGACTATGATGCGGTCTCCCTGTCGATGCCAAACAAGGTCGAGCAAAAGGGCACCAAGCCTTGCTCGATTGACGGCATAAGACCAGCATTGGTCACGCTTCATGAGGGTGGGGAAAAAGTCAGCGAAAGCGTTTTTGATCGCCACGTATACGGACGTGATGAGCGCCAAGCCTACTATCGGGAGATCGCCCCAGACCTCGAAGGCCAGCCGCTGAAGTTTGCCGACAGCTTGCGCGACATCGTCACATCGCCTCCAGAGGCCAGTGTTCCACCGATCCTTGAAAAGAAGCTCGCTGTCATTTGGATGGATGGCAACGGCTTCGGCGCCCTTCGCACGCAACTAAAAAACGGGCTTGGGGTCGACGACGGCCTTCGCTTCTACAGCGAGCAGATCAAGAGCCGTAGGCAGCGGCTTGTCTCTCGGCTCGTGCGTTGGGCGCTTGATCATCAGCCCGACGAAGGATTCATGAGGACATCAGATGGTCGGATCCGCTTTGAGACGCTGCTTTGGGGCGGCGACGAGATGCTTTGGGTTCTGCCAGCCTGGGCCGCCTGGGACTTCATGAGCGAGGTTCAGGACGAGATCGCCGACTGGACCATCGCCACGGAGCCCGACGGCAGTGCCGAGCCGCCGCTGACGCACAGCGCCGGCATGGTCTTCTGCAACTACAAGACACCGATCTACCGCATGCGGGACCTGGCGGAGACGCTGGCACAGCGGGCGAATTCGGTAAACGAAACGGCAGATCTCCAGGACAAGCGCAACGCTATTCAGATCCATGCGGTCGAAAGCGTCGATATCCCTGCGAACTACCTGGACCGATATCGGGAGACCGTCTTCTGCCATCAGGATGAGGCTGCATTTACCCTGAAGTCAGGTCGGGAATGGGCGGCATTGACCCGTGCGTTGCGCGATCTGGCCTCAAGTCTTCCCCGATCGCAGCTCCACAAGTTGACAACCGCCAGCGCCAGATCGGCAGGTTCGGGTCACGAAGAAGACGACCAGAATGCGCTTCAGGCCATCCTTGAGCGAAGCAGAATGATGACGAGCTATCGACGATTCTGTGACATGCTCTGCCTCGGTGACAACAGCCCTGCCATTCCCGAGCTACTACCGATCCGTCAGCTCTTGGTTCTTTGGCCCTATCTCGATCCCTTCGGCCAGCACAAGGTTCAGCAGGATGCGTGAGCGCTATGTCACCGACATCGAGCTGACGATCGAAAGCCCCTTCATGTTTCAGGGACTGGCGCCAACGGCTTTCGGCATCGATGCCAGCCAAATGCGGCTATCAGAAGATGGGCCGATCACGATTCCTGGAACGCTGATCCAAGGGAACATCCGCGCGGCGTTGAGCGAGATTGCCGAGATTCACAGCAATCTCGTTAGCCAAGAGCAGGTCTTGAACTGGTTCGGTGCGGGATCAGACGATGCTGGTGTCGGCGATCCTCCAAGACGACTAGTGACCTTTCATGACTTCCACGCTGACACCACACTCGCCGAGGATCCATCGCACGCCGTGCATCGCATCGCGATCGATCCCAATCGTGGGGCCGTCAAGCATGGCGCTTTGCAGATCATCGAGATGCCGTATGCCGTTGGCGAGTCTGTTGCCTTCAAGGGCAAAATGACATCCATCCTCACTATGGAGGAGCTCCAGCAACTTCACTCTGCAGTCGAGGTGGCTTTCAGCTGCTTGCCGGCGATCGGTGCCTTCAAGAGCATTGGATTCGGCAAGATCACACACTACCGGGTTCATGCCGCAAGGCGTCGTCAGGCTAGTGTTCCCCCATCCACTTGGAAAGCAAGGACGGACGACGCGCTCATTGCAGTGCTGTGCTTCGATCGGCCGTTTTTGGTTGATGCCGACCAGGTCGCTGGGAATGTCTTTGTCGGTAAGGACATTGTGCCTGGGTCTGTGATCAAAGGGGCGCTTTCTTGGTACGCCGACGTCACTGGAGTCCGAGGAGCGGTCCCTGGATTCGACGATGCGCTTACGAAGATCGTCATTGGTCACGCTTTTCCAATCGACAAGACGTCGAATGATTCCCCACTTCCAGTGATACCGGCACAACCGCCTCTTTCATTGGTTAGCGTTCCAGATGGCGACCAGGAATATCGATTGGCCGATGTGCTCGTGGCCGACGGACCATGCACCTTCGGAGGTGTCGTGCCGGGTTTTTCTCCTTGGAAATCGAGGATGAGACCGACACCGGACCCGCGGTCGATTTGCGGGTGGAGCAGCGTGGCAACTAGCTACGACACACGAGTTAGGCACAAGACCAATGAAGAAAGCTGGGCGTCCGAAACCGCTGACCTTTTTTCCCTAACCGCCGTTCGCCATGACCAGCATGATTGGGTTTGCCGAATTCATCGAAATGGTGCTGAGGTCGACGTCTTTCATCAGATCATTGATGTTCTCGCGGGCGGACTTGAGAGTGTGGGCAAGACAAAGGCCTCCATCAGCTGCGCGCGTATCGAACCCGAGCTGAAAAATTCTGTTAATCCCCTGCCGAATGGCCTGTTCGCAGTCACTCTTCAGACTGATGCGCTACTCAATGACCCCGCGGCAATCAGAAGAAGCCCCAATGGGCAGCATGACTATGACGATTATTGGCAGAACGTAAGCAACGGATCTCTAAAGCTCGTCAGATGCTTCAGCCGTCACCGTCTTGCAGGCGGCTATTTGGCGATGCGTCACCGACGGGAAGCAGGCATCTACGATCCGTTCCTAATTACGGTAGCTGGCTCCGTCTTTCTTCTCGAGGCGGATGATCAAGGCAAAAACTATCTCGACCAATGGGCTGAGACTGGCCTTCCTTGCCTGCCATCGGATCCGCCGTTGAACTGGAGGACATGTCCTTTCGTCCCCGAGAACGGTTTTGGGGCAATTCGAACCAACGTCGTCGATCATGTCACCTTGGGGGCTGGCGCCGATGTTCTGTAACCGCATCGAGATCATCGGGAAGATTGTCGTCGAACAGGATAGCCCTCTCCATATCGGCTCGGGAGAATGGGAAGCAAGAACAGGTATTCGGTCCGGAGACTCCTCGGATGAGGTAACAGTCGCCAAAGTGGTACGGGCGCGTCAGTACAACAAGGACGGTTCCTTTGCGGATTTACCCTGCATACCCGGATCAACGCTCAAGCACGCCCTACGTAATCTTTGCGTGCATGAAGAGCTCGCGAACGATCTATTCGGCTACAGCACTGAACCCCGCAGCGACGATGACGAAGGTCAGCGACAAATGGGCCGGCTCCTGGTCGAAACTGCTGCGCTGACGAAACGTGGAAATGCACGACATCGTCCACATGGCGACTCACAGGAAGGAACGTTCATCGATGCCCGAACGCGGATCGATCCCGATTGGGGCGTCGCACATAAAGGCGACGGTGCTGGGGGACAGCTCTATCACCTGGAGATGGTAGCTCCTGGTGCTGAATTCGCGATGCGCCTTCGCCTCCTTGGCGATTTGGAGCCCGCCGAATTCGAGAGCCTTGTCGAGATCTTCAATCAGCTCGCTGCCGGCACGCAGATTGGCAAAGGCACCAAGGCTTGCCAGGGCAGGATCCGGTTGGTGCCCGACTCACTCACTGTGACCCGTCATTGGCTCGACCCAAATGGCAGGTGGCAGAAAGAGGCAATAGAGCACGATCTCGATCCGCCGGAGAAGCTGATCCCGGCAACAGCCTGTCTGCGGCTGGCCTGTCGGGGGCCATATCTGACCATCGACAGTTCGCACGAACACAAGAGCCGATCGGGCGACCCACAGATTGTGGGTTTGTGCGACGAGAACGGCGGACCGGTGGTGAGACCTACTGGCGTCTTAGGAGCGCTGCGCGCTCGCTGCCGGTGGCTCAGCAACGAAGCGGATGATTGCACCAAGGTCCTTGGTTCCCGCGATGACCCGAAGACCGAATTGACATCGGTGGAGCGGCTCTTCGGTGTGACCGGTTGGCGAAGCTGCGTTCAAACTTCGGCGTTGGAGATGAAGGGAGACGCCAGGCCGTTTGAGTTCACGAGCGTCGGTCTGGACCGATTTACCTCAGGCCCGATCGAAGGACGTTTGTTCACGGTGAAGGCGCATCGCGGATTTGGAATAAGCTTGAGCCTGGCTCTGGAGAATCGGAACAATCAACTCACCGAAGCGGATCGAGCGCTTTTTGATCAGCTCGTCGAAGACATTGAACGTAACGGACTGATGCTTGGCGCCGGACAACGTATCGGATTCGGATGGTTCGAGGCACGCAAGCCCGAGCGACCGAAAGTCGCCGATGTGCTCAGAACATGGAAAAGATCTGAGGCGCCGAAGCTTGACGCCAAGGATGAGGAGAGCATTAGGGCATTTAAGCGAGGCGCCAAGTCACCCTATCGCATGGTGCCTATCAACCCGACCTTCTATCGCTCGCCAATCCAAGAGGGTTGCCATGCGCGATCTCTGCCCTCGCATGTTTCGGCGACGATCAACATGGCTTGGATCGCCGAGTCTCCGCTTCTGATCGGCGTCAAGGGCAAGGATGACGTCGTTCGAAGCTTTTCGCTGGCCATGAATTCTGGCGAGCTCCTGTACAGTCTCCCCGGCAGCAGTCTTCGCGGTATGGTGCGCGCGGTTTTTGAGATCGCCACCGAGTCAAAGCTGACGCCGCTCGACGAAAAGGCAAAGTTCGACAAGCGAAGCGAAGCCTATTCGCTCTCGACAATCGCGGACCAAACTCAGAGTGATCGCAAGTCTACTGAACGCGACGTCACTGAAATGGTCTTTGGCTATGTCGACCAGGAAGATGACGAGCTTGCAACGGACGAAGATGGCAGGCAAAAATCCGACAACGCCTTGAAGGGCCGGGTCTTCTTCGAGACAGCTCTTTGTCTCAACAATGAGCTGGCGAGAGAGTTCGATCCGCTGACCACGATTCTCGGCGGGCCAAAGGGTAAGTTTCCGCCGTTCTATCTAAACGGCCCGAATACCGAACGTTTCGACTGGACGTCACCGGTCGAAAGCATCGAGCTTGCCGGCCGAAAGCGTTATCCGGTGCGGAACCGACATAGTCGGCCTAGAAGCGTGCCTAAATCCGACGTCACTTCAACGCTAGCTTTTCTGGACACCTCAGATTCATCCCAACCGCTCGTCTTCAGCGGTCGGATCAAGGTGCATAATCTGAGCCTGTTCGAGTTCGGCGCCTTGCTCTGGGCGCTTACGTTCGGCGGGCGTGAGGCGACCCATCGGCATATGATGGGGCGGGGCCGGGCCTTCGGCTATGGCCAATTCGCCCTGCGGCTAGCCTCGGTCAGGGACGATGCGGGCGGCGTTATCTCAAGAGACCAGTGTGCGACCTATATGAAACTCTTCGAACAGTCGATGGACAAACGCGACACCGCCAATGATCGTCCATGGAGCGAGTCCGACGGAATCAGCGAACTCCTCGCAACCGCAGACCCAAGGAAAGGCGAGATCGTGCATGAGCACTTGGACTACCCCGGCGACTTCAGGGCGTACAATGCCATAAAGCAAAAAAGGCCCGGCGACGAAGGTCGGTCACTCAAGCCCATGTCTCTGCTGCTCGATGACAAGACTTGAGCAACCAGGCCCGTCCCTGACGTTTCATCCAATTGGCCACGGGTGTCGGGCTTTCCATTAAGCAGTTTGCTGGGTATTCTTTTCTTGATGCTCTTTGACAATCGGATCAGGCCGATTTCCCGCCCAAGATTCTACAAACTTTCCTGTAGAATGTAGTCTTGGAATGGGACTTTTTATGTGATTGAAAAATCACAATAAAAAAGGGGGGTGCAGTCCGGGCCGAATCCCCATCGTGAGGGGACTGAAACAGTAGGAGCGAAAGTAGTAAAGAACCTGATCGTCGTCCGGGCCGAATCCCCATCGTGAGGGGACTGAAACACTTTCCAGAGCATCCACGTGTCGACCATGAACGTCCGGGCCGAATCCCCATCGTGAGGGGACTGAAACTCAAGAGCCTTCTTTTAGCGAGCGACGTCCTCGTCCGGGCCGAATCCCCATCGTGGGGGGATTGAAACGCTTTTGCCCTTTCGGAGTCGTCAGAACGGACGCATCGAGACCCAGTCTCCATTGCTTTGATGTCACGTTTAGTCATCGGACGTGTCACGTATGCGGAGCCGGTTCCAATGAAAACAAAGGGTTAATGGGGCAAATCGGTCACGCGAAATGTTTGTGATGTCCACAGACAGAGCAGTCCAGGGTGACCAAGATCCGAGCCGAACCTGATCGCAGGCGCCATCGTTGCCATGCGGCGGATCGGAAAGGATCGCACCATGAAGCATTTCGATCAGAAGGCGCTCGCGGAGCGCTGGCTGCTCTCGCCCCGTACGCTTGAGCAGTGGCGCTGGCAGGGCAAGGGGCCACGTTTCCTCAAGGTCGGCGCTCGCGTCGTCTATCGCCTGGAGGACGTCGAGGCGTTCGAGGCGGCGAGCTTGCACGCCAACACCGTCGGCGCCATCGTCGATTCTCCCGAGGCTACCCGTGGTAACAGCTGAAGCCATCGCCGCGGAGCTCGGTGGGAAGAGGTCAGGCTCGGGTTGGATGGCCCGCTGTCCGGCTCACGAGGACAGCACACCGAGCCTGTCGATCCGCACTACCGATGACGGCAGGACCCTGGTGCATTGTTTCGCGGGTTGCGATCAGGGCGCCGTGATCGGTGCGTTGAAACGTCAGGGGCTTTGGCCTGAGCGCTTTTCCGCGACCCGCTCTGGACCCGAAACGGAGTCTATAGCTCCTAAGCGCAAGGGTCTCGATTCTGGCCGAATCTCGGCCGCTGCAAGGCTCTGGCGTGCTGCAGGACCGGCAACGGGGACCTTGGTCGAGACCTATCTCAAATGGCGAAAGATTGCGATCGCGCCGCCCGCGACTCTGCGTTTCCATCCCCGTCTGAGACATCGATCCGGCGGATGCTGGCCCGCCATGATCGCCCTCGTCACGCGTGGAGTCGATGACGTTCCGCTTGCCGTCCATCGGACCTTTCTCCAGCGGCACGGCGCAGGCAAAGCGCCCGTCTCGCCTGCCAAGATGATGCTCGGCTCCTGCCGCGGCGCGGCGGTCCGCCTTGCGCATGCTGAGGCCGAACTGATGGTCGGCGAGGGGATCGAAACCTGCCTTGCCGCGATGCAGGTAGCCGGCATCCCAGCCTGGGCAGCACTCTCGACATCCGGGCTCCGCACGCTCGATCTTCCCGAACATATCAAAAGCGTGATCGTTCTCGCTGACGGCGATGAACCCGGCGAGGCCGCCGCGAAAGCATGCGCCGGTCGATGGAAGCGCGAAGGTCGGGCCGTACGCATAGCCTGGCCGCCCAAAGGCCGCGATTTCAATGATCTGCTGATGTCCCACACCGCTAAATTTGGTGCGGCATGCCGATGAGCGCGGGCGGCGAAAATCTGATCCTGGCGTCTATCGAGTCCGCCGAGGAAATCGTCGATCCGCTCGATAGGTTGGTGGAGCGTGCGGCAGAAGATCCTGGTGCGGCATTCGCGCGCGACGTGCTGGAAAGTCTTTGCGAATTGAAGCGCGAGGACATAGCCGCGTTCGAGACATTGCGCGCTCGGCTGAAAAAGGCAGGCTGTCGGGTGACGGCGCTCGACAAAGCTCTCGCCGAGGAGGGGGGCGAATCGAGCGGCCGTGGTCCGAGCCAATCCGACGTCCTGATCGAGCTCGCGGCCGAAGCAAGCCTCTTTCACGATCGGGAAGGTGCAGGCTACGCCGATATCAGCATCGACGGTCACCGCGAAACTTGGCGCATCCGGAGCAAAGGCTTCAGACGCTGGCTGACGCGTCGGTTCTTCGAGGAAACTAGCGGGGCGCCGAGTTCGGAAGCCTGCCAGTCTGCGCTCAACGTGATCGAAGCGCAGGCCACCTTCGGTGCACAGCAACTGGACGTTCACCTCAGAGTGGGCGATGTCCAGGGAAAGCTCTATCTCGATCTCGCAGACGATGATTGGCGTGTCGTAGAGATCGACAAGGATGGATGGCGCATCATCGACGACGCGCCCATTCGCTTCCGGCGAACGCCTGGAATGCAGCCTCTGCCTGCGCCCGTGACAGGCGGCTCGATCGATCTGCTGCGTCCGTTTCTCAACGTCGGCAGCGAGAGTGACTTCATTCTCGTTGTTGCCTGGGCCGTGGCCGTGCTGCGCAACTGCGGGCCTTATCCGGTGATCGTCTTGTCGGGCGAGCAAGGTTCGGCCAAGTCGACTTTTTCCGCCATTCTACGGGCACTCCTTGATCCGAATTCCGCTCCCTTGCGGGCCTTATCCCGCGAGGACAGGGAACTTTTCATCGCAGCTATGAACGGCCATGTATTGGCCTTCGACAATGTTTCGGGGTTGCCCGGCTGGATCTCGGATACGCTTTGCCGGCTGGCGACTGGCGGCGGATTCGCAGTGCGACAGCTTTATACCGATCAAGATGAAATGCTGTTCAACGCCGCCCGCCCGGTCATACTGAATGGCATCGAAGACATCGTCAGCCGGCCCGATTTGGCAGATCGCGCCATCTTCCTGAACCTGCGCGCGATCCCGGAGGAATGCCGTAAACCTGAGAAGGAGATCTGGGCGGCATTCGAGAGGGTTCGGCCTCAGATTCTAGGAGCACTGCTTGATGCCGTATCACTGGGTCTGCGGCGACTGCCCGCGGTTCGGTTGCAGAAGCTGCCGCGCATGGCGGACTTCGCGATCTGGGCGACGGCTTGCGAACCCGCCTTTTGTGACGAAGGCGCCTTCTGCCGCATCTATGACGGAAATCGCAACGAGGCAGTCGACAATGTGATCGAAGCTGACCCTGTCGGTTCGGCAGTTCGCACTCTGATGGCCAATCAACGGGAGTGGACTGGCACCGCGACCGAGTTGCTGAACACCCTCTCCAATGAAGTCGGTGAGCGGGCGTCGAAGGCGAAGAATTGGCCCACATCTCCCAACAAGCTGTCGGGCCGCCTCCGGCGTGCGGCGACTTTCCTCCGCAAGGTCGGGATCGAGCTCGACTTTGGCAGATCTGGATCAGGCCGCGAACGAACCCGAGAGATCCGTATTTTCTTCAAGGAAGACAAGGCGGCAGATCTATCGTCCCAACCGTCCGCCGACCGTAGTGATCGGACTGAGCGCGTGCCGGTCACCAAGCTGGTCGGTTCGAAAAATTCATTCGTGCCGTCCGATAAATCACCTGTGGACGATAGGGACGATCAATTCCCCCCGGAATCTGCCGGCTGGAGAACGCGCATATGAGTGCTGTCGAAACGCTTCGCCTGGCAGAGGAGAGTGGTGTTCGTGTTGATGTCAGTGGGACAGATCTCGTTCTGCAAGCTGATCACGAACCAGCAGGAAGCCTGCTTGATGCCCTGAGACAGCATAAGAACGAAATCATCACGTGGCTCTCTCGAACCAACACCCCATGGACTGCGGACGACTGGCTGACTTTCTATTCCGAGCGCAGCAAAATCGCCGCACGGAGCAATGTTATCTGCCCTGACAAGGCAAGGGCAATCGCCTTCGATAGCTGTATCGCCAAATGGCTGGAGTTTTGTCCTGAGCGGTCTGACCCTGGACACTGTGCTGAATGTGGCGGTCCCGATCAGCAAGGGCATGCCGTCGTTCCCTTTGGAACGGAAATCAGCGGACACACCTGGTTACATCCGGAGTGCTGGCATGCCTGGAATGGGCGGCGTAGATCTCAGGCTATCGCCGCTTTGAAGACATTGGGCATCTGCCCGCGAGTGCAGTTTCCAGATGATTTCGGAAAAAATGGAAGTCTGTGATGGGTGGCTTCGGATCAGGTCGATCAAGTCTTCGCCCGCATGGTGTCGCCGACGCGTGCCGGTCGATAGATGTAAACAGGTTGAACCGTGATGGCTGTCTCAAGCCGGGCTGGTGCGGCTATTGGCAGTGGCGGGACGGCGAAAACGCTGTCGCCACCATTGGCATGAAGGCGCAATCGGACCGGCTCCTGCTGAGCTATAACTTTCGCCGTCACGGTGATGAATGGCAGGCCATCGAAGAGCCGATCCCCATCGTCCGGGTGGCTTGCCGGTTTGGCGGGGAGAGGCCGTATTTCCTCTGTCCTGGTATCGTTGATGGTGTTGCTTGCAATCGCCGGGTCGCAAAACTCTACGGACCAGAACGGTACTTTCTTTGCCGGCACTGCTATGGGCTTACCTATGCATGTCAGCGAGAGGATCGCTTGGACAGAACTCGGCGGAAGGCGAACAAGATCAGGAGGCGGCTCGATCCCGAATCGCGTCCGAAAGAGCGGGTGCCAGTACGTCCAAGAGGCATGTGGCGTCGGACATATGCCAGAATCAGGCAACGGTTGGTCGATGCTGAATCCGAGGCCGAGTATCTTTACATAGATCAGATGGAGAGACTCATTGAACGTTTCGATCGAGCAAATCGAATCAAAGGATTTTGGGAATGACTGAGCTTTTGGCAGATGGCGCGCCAGAATCCGCAGCAAGCTACGCTGTCAGCCGATTCAACGCGGCCAAGCATGGCATCTTGTCGGAACACCTCCTGTTGCCTTGGGAGAGCCGGACTGAATATGAGGCTCTGCTCGAGACTCTCGTCGTGGAGCACACGCCGTCTGGCCCGACCGAGACGCATCTTGTCGAGGAATTGGCAGGAGTCATCTGGCGGAAGCAGCGAGTGCGTCAGGCGGAAGCCGCCGCTCATCAACGTGGTGTCCGCGACGCCATTGCATCCTATCGCGAAACGTCGAGTGTGGCGCTGGTCTTTTCGGATGCATCTTCAGAGGATTCAAGCGTCGCGCTTGCCATTCGTTCGACACCGGAAGACGTTGGCGAACAGCTCGCCGATATCGAAGATGATAAAGCCCAGACGCTGAAAGCGCTCAAGATCCTGCAGGGCAAACGCACCGATATGTACACTGCCGCACTTCGGGCGTTGCGTGAGGACACCCGTGAATGGTGGACGGAGGAATTGGAGGCCGAGGGGGAGGAAATCGAGACGTCTGAAGGCGACGCCTATACCGCCGATGCTCAAAGCCTCCGTCGATTCATCCAGGAGGAAGTTCTCCCCATTCTCGAGAATCAGCGTGATCAACTCCTCACTCTGCCTGTCATTCGTGATCAGGCTCTGAAAGAGTCGTTCGATCCAGGTCGCATGGAGAGCTTGGCGCGGTATGAAGTTCATCTGGACCGGAAATTTGAACGCACGCTGGCGATGCTGGTTCGTCTTCGCAATTTGAGACAGTCGAGCAAGACACCCTGATCCGTTTCGCAAAATTGCGTCTTGGTCTCGCCGGCATCTTCGGTTGCCTTCTAAGGCGAACACTACGATACTCCCTGCCTCTATTACGGTTGGGAGCTGTATTATGCTTCGAAACGCGCAAGCATTTTGCCGGACCTTCGTCATATTGCGAGATTGCAGGCCGACTTTCGGCCAGAGATCCCCGGCATGAGCGCTTCATTTTTCGAAGCCCCAATCCTCAACTCACCGTACGCCTACCCAGCGCAGCATTGGCATCTGAACGACGACGGTCAGCCGACCGACATCAAGCTTCCGGAACGTCGCCCGTCCAAGCTTATCACCCCGGTCCCAAAATCCAGGAAACGGCGTGGCAAAGGTGGCCAGACGGAGCTGGGACTGGACTCCACTGAAGGTCTTTCAGACGAGACGCAGGAATACGCGGCGGAACCGATCGTCAACGACATCCGCCGCCAGGTGGACGAATGGCGGAAGCTCCCGTCGCCCGACCAATGGGGCGTGACACCCCAAACAGCGCGCCTGCTACAGCATTGGCGCAGTTACGGCTTCCAGGGCATCCGTCCATTCTTCTGCCAGGTCGAGGCCGTCGAGACCGCCATCTGGCTCGCCGAGGTCGCGCCCCGATCGAGTGCGCGCGGCAAGCCGATCTGGCAGCATCTGGACGCCGCCAACAAAGCCTCGAACCCGGACCTCTTCCGCATCGCGCTCAAACTCGCGACCGGTGCCGGCAAGACCACGGTCATGGCAATGCTCATCGCCTGGCAGACCGTCAACTCTGTCCGCCAGCCAGACAGCAAGCGCTACAGCAAAGGCTTCCTGATCGTCGCGCCCGGCATCACCATCAAGGACCGCCTGCGCGTCCTTCTCCCCAACGACCCGGAGAGCTACTACCGCGAGCGCGAGCTCGTTCCGCCGGACATGCTGAACGACATCGCCAGCGCGAAGATCGTCATCACCAACTACCACGCCTTCAAACGCCGCGAGCAGTTCGAGGGTGCGAGCGGCACCCGCCGTTTACTCAAGGGCCGCGGCCCGGAACTCAGGACGCTGGAAACCGAAGGCCAGATGCTGCAGCGGGTCGCGGGCGACCTCATGGGCATGAAGAACATCGTCGTCATCAACGACGAAGCGCACCACTGCTACCGCGAGAAGCCTGAAACCGAAGAGGAAAAGGCACTCAAGGGTGAGGATCGAAAGGAAGCGGAGAAGAACAAGGAAGCCGCCCGGCTTTGGATCAGCGGCCTCGAAATCGCCAAGAAAAAGCTCGGCGTCCACACCGTCTACGATCTCTCCGCCACCCCGTTCTTCCTGCGCGGCTCCGGCTATGTCGAGGGCACGCTCTTTCCCTGGGTGGTCAGCGATTTTTCCCTGATGGACGCGATCGAATGCGGCATCGTCAAACTGCCGCGCGTGCCCGTCGCCCAGAACATCCCCATGGGCGACATGCCGATGTATCGCGAGCTTTGGGATCACATCGGCAAGAAGATGCCGAAGAAGGGCCGGGGCAAGGGAGGCGCCGCCGCCGATCCGCACAACCTGCCCATGCAGCTCCAGACCGCCCTCGACGCCCTCTACGGCCACTACGAAAAAACATTCGAGGTTTGGCAGGAAGCGAAGATCGAGGTGCCGCCGGTCTTCATCGTGGTCTGCAACAACACCGCTACGTCAAAGCTAGTCTTCGACTACATCGCCGGCTTTCGACGTGAGCATGAGGACGGCACCTCGACGCCGGAAAAAGCCCGCCTCCCGCTCTTCTCGAACTATGACCAGTTCGACAACCCGCTGCCGCGCCCGAACACCCTCCTGATCGACAGCGAACAGCTCGAAAGCGGCGAGGCACTCGACAAGAACTTCCGCGACATCGCGTCCGACGAAATCGACCAGTTCAAGCGCGAAATCGTCGAGCGCAGCGGCGACCAGCGCGCCGCCGACAGCCTCACGGACGCCGACATCCTGCGCGAGGTCATGAACACCGTCGGCAAGCCCGGGCGCCTCGGGGCCGGCATCCGCTGCGTCGTCTCCGTCTCCATGCTCACCGAGGGCTGGGACGCCAACACCGTCACCCACATCCTCGGCGTGCGCGCCTTCGGCACCCAGCTCCTCTGCGAGCAGGTGGTCGGCCGCGGCCTCCGCCGCCAGTCCTACGACCTGAACGAGGACGGCCTGTTCAACGCCGAATATGCCGACATCCTCGGTATTCCCTTCGACTTCACTGCCGCCCCCGTGGTCAGCAAGCCGGTGCGCCCCAAGCCCACCATCCGCGTCCATGCCGTCAGCCCCGCGCGTGACCACCTCGAAATCCGCTTCCCCCGCGTCGAAGGCTACCGCACCGAGCTGCCGAAGGAACGGCTCACCGCCGCATTCACCGACGCCCACCGCCTGGAGCTGACGCCCGACCTCGTCGGCCCCACCGTCACCCGCAACCAGGGCATCATCGGCGAGGCGGTCGATCTCACCGTCGAGCATCTCGAAAACGTCCGAAAATCCCAGATCATCTTCGAGATCACCAACTACATCCTCCAGCACCGCTACCGCGATCCGGGCGAGCCGCCGAAGCTCCACCTCTTCGGCCAGATGAAAGGCATCGTCCGCCAGTGGCTGGACGGCGGCCTTCTCACCTGTACCGGCGAGACCAATCGCGGCCAGCTCCTCTATCGCGAAATCACCGAGATGGTCGCCGACCGCATCCAGGCCGCCGTCACCGCCTCGACCGCCGAGGACTACCCGGTCAAAGCCATCCTCGATCCCTACAACCCGACCGGCAGCACCTCCCACGTCAGCTTCACCACATCCAAGGAAACCCGCTGGGACACCGCCGGCCCGCCGCCGAAATGCCACCTGAACTGGATCATGCTGGACAGCGATTGGGAGGCCGAGTTCTGCCGCGTCGCCGAGCGCCATCCCCGCGTCTCGGCCTACGTCAAGAACCACGCCCTCGGCTTCGAGATCCCCTACCGCCGGGGCAGCCAGCCCCGAAGATATCTTCCGGACTTCATCCTCCGAGTCGACGACGGCCGTAAGGACCCGCTCAACCTCATCGTCGAGATCTCCGGCTATCCCAAAGGCGACAAGCAGGACAAGGTCAGCACCGTCCAGACCTACTGGCTCCCCGGCATCAATGCGCTCGGCACCTTCGGCCGCTGGGAGTTCGTCGAGTTCACCGATGTCTACGAAATCGAGAAGGCATTCAGCAACCTGATCGAACAGTTCGTACTGGGTAAGGCAGCGTGATGGACATAGATACGGCAAAACCTTCGATCGATCCGACAATCGAGAATCTGAGAACGATCGGCGCCGAGCCCATGACCAATTGGCTTATTGAGGCGGCTAAAGAGCGGCACACCATAACCTAAGGCGAAGCCAAACGCCGGCTAGAGCAGAACCATGGCTTCTCCACAGTCTTTTCGCCCATGATCGGGCAATCGGCAGGTGAAGCGATGGATCGAATCCTGAGCATCGACAAGAAGGCTCCCCCACTAACGGTGCTGCTCGTTCAGCAAGGCGATGGTATGCCCGGTCAAGGAGCGGGTAGCTATATGGCAGATTATTTCCATGACGATCGTCTCCGCCAGGACAATGCTCGCGACGAACGCCCGGAAGAGTGGCGTGAGCGCTTCGAAGCGGCCGCTGAAGATGTCTACAACTTTCCTGACTGGGGGCAGATCTATCAGCGGATTTATGGCCGTGACTATCAAGCCGCACGCGAAGTCCTTGATCGCCGCAGGGCACAAGAAGGCTCGGAGAATGATGGTTTGCCAAGCGGCCGGCATGGCGAGGGCCCGAACCATAGAGCGCTGAGACTATGGGTTAAGGACAATCCTAATCAGCTCTTTCGCGGCTTGAAAAATGTGCGAGCTGAAACAGAGGTCGAACTTCTATCGGCCGACCGTGTCGACGTCGTCGTCTATGCAGACAAAAGGACTATCGCGATCGAGGTCAAATCCTGCGATTCCAACGACAATGACCTCCAACGCGGCATTTACCAGTGCGTGAAATATCACGCCGTTCTGAGGGCGATGGACGCCAGAACGGACGCGCCCGTGCAACCCGTACTGGTCACCGAGACAGATCTTCCAGGATATCTAAGCGATCTGGCAAGACGCTTGAAGATCAAGCACATCAAAGTTGACCTAAACAGGACGCCCTGACCAGATGGCCACCCGCAGCCCCAAGAAAATCGACGTCGAAACCCTCACCCACGACGCCGCGTCGCGAAAAAACATCCCGACGGCCGAATACGAGTCCATCCTGCGCGAGGACGAGAAGAGCCCGATCCAGGTCGCCTATGAGAGGCGCAACCGCGACCTCGACCCGCAGCTCGTCTGGCGCGGCAAGGACGACCAGGATATTTCCGACCTCGTGGTCCAGGCGCCGCCGCTCTACATCCAGGAAAAACTCCACCCCAAGGCGCTGATCGACGAGCTCAAGCGCGAGAGCAAGGCCAGGCGGGATGCGGAGCCCGCGGACATCCCCGACCTCTTCGCCGACTTCAACGGCCTCCCGGACGTCGAGGCGCGCACCGAGTTCTACGCCCACGACCAGCACTGGTCCAACCGCATGATCCTCGGCGACAGCCTCCAGGTCATGGCCAGTCTCGCCGCGCGCGAAGGCCTGCGCGGCAAGGTCCAGTGCATCTATCTCGACCCGCCCTACGGCATCAGGTTCAACTCCAACTTCCAATGGTCCACCACCTCGCGCGACGTCAAGGACGGCAAGCCTGACCACATCACCCGCGAGCCCGAGCAGGTGAAGGCGTTTCGCGACACTTGGCGCGACGGCATTCATTCTTACTTGACGTACCTGCGCGACCGCCTGACCGTGGCCCGCGATCTGCTAACCGACAGTGGCTCAATCTTCGTGCAGATCGGCGACGAGAATGTTCACCGCGTCCGGGCGCTTATGGATGAAGTGTTTGGGGAGTATAATAAGACCAGCGAGATAGTTGTCCAAAAAACTTCTGGTCAGGATCAAGAATCGATCAATAATGTAACAGACTATATCCTCTGGTATGCTAAATCACTGAATCACCAAAAATTCAGGAAACTATATTCAAAGAGACCATTTAATCCGGCGAATCCTGGTCCATATGGTCGTGTTCTCCTAACAGATGGCACAACGACCACAGTCAATTCGGCTATAAAGAATGATAATCTGGACGTCTCCGCTAGGATATTTAGATGGAGTGACATGTCTTCAAGTGGTCACGGCGGGAATACTATATTTCCGTTTGAATGGCGCAACACAGTCTATAAGCCGAGCACAAATCGTCACTGGAGCACCCATATACAAGGACTGAGGCGCCTTGATTATGCTGATCGAATTAATGGAACTGTAAATAGTCTAAGTTATATCCGTTTTTTTGAAGATTACCCGTACTCTGCACTTCACAACATTTGGGACGATACATCTGTCGGTGGATTTACTGACACCAAATTATATGTTGTTCAGACGGTTGCTAAAGCAATCGAACGCTGCATCTTAATGACCACAGACCCCGGAGATTTGGTCCTCGACCCCACCTGTGGCTCAGGTACGACGGCCTACGTCGCTGAACAGTGGGGCCGGCGCTGGATCACCATCGACACCTCGCGCGTTGCTCTGGCTCTCGCACGCTCGCGCCTTATGGGTGCCCGCTATTCCTATTACCTTCTCGCCGACAGCGAAGCCGGCCAGATCAAGGAAGGCGAGGTCACCCGCACAGTACCGAAAACCACGCCCACGCGCGGCGACGTCCGCCAAGGCTTCGTCTATGAGCGTGTCCCCCACATCACCCTTAAATCCATCGCCAACAACGCTGAGATCGACGTCATCTGGGGAAAATTCCAGGAGACGCTGGAGCCGCTGCGCGAGCAGTTGAACGCCACCCTTACCGAGAGCTGGGATGAATGGCAGATCCCGCGCGAGGCCGAGGCGGCCTGGCCGGATGAGGCGAAAAAACTGCACGAAAGATGGTGGCAGGCGCGCATCGAACGCCAGAAGGAAATCGATGCTTCGATCGCCGCCAAGGCCGATGTCGAATTCCTGTACGACAAGCCCTATGTCGACAAATCCGCCGTGCGCGTCGCCGGCCCCTTCACCGTTGAAAGCCTCTCCCCCCACCGCACCCTCGCCGTCGACCATGACGACGAGCTGCTCGACCCCCAGGGCGAAGCCGCCGCCGCCGAAGGCCAGGATTTTTCGAACGTTGTCCTGGAGCACCTGAAGACATCAGGCGTCCAGCAGGCCAAGAAGGACGACAAAATCACCTTCGACAGCCTCAGCCCGTGGCCGGGCGAGCTGATTTCCGCCGAAGGCTCGTACGACGAGGGCGAAGACTCGAAGCGCAAGCGCGCGGCCATCTTGATCGGCCCGGAATTCGGCACGCTCAATCGCCCGGATCTCGTGCGCGCGGCTCGCGAGGCGGCCGATGCCGCCTTCGACATTCTGATCGCCTGCGCCTTCAACTACGACGCCCACGCCGGCGATTTCTCCAAGCTCGGAAAAATCCCGGTGCTGAAAGCCAGGATCAACCCCGACCTCCACATGGCCGACGACCTCAAGAACACCGGCGGCGGCAATCTCTTCGTGGTCTTCGGCGAGCCCGATATCGACATCGAGGAGATCGACGCCGACACCATCCGCGTCCGCATCAACGGCGTCGACGTCTTCCACCCCTCCACCGGCAAGGTACAGTCCGACGGCCCCGACGGCATAGCCGTCTGGTTCATCGACACCGACTACAACGAAGAAAGCTTCTTCGTCCGCCAGGCCTACTTCCCCGGCACCGCCAACGACCCCTACAAGGCCCTCAAAACCACCCTCAAGGCCGAGATCGACGAGGAAGCCTGGGAAAGCCTTCGAAGCTCGGTTTCGCGCCCGTTCATGAGGCCCGCGTCGGGCAGGATCGCCGTCAAGGTCATCAACCACCTCGGCGACGAGGTGATGAAGGTCTATCGGGTGGACTGATGCAGTTCCGCATTGCCGACAGCTTCACCGCGAGCCTCTCGAAGCTCACCGCGCAGGAGCAGAAGGCGGTCAAGACCACCGCGTTCGATCTCCAGGTGAACCCCGCCCATCCCGGCCTGCAGTTCCACCGGATCGAGCGCGCCAAGGACGAAAACTTCTGGTCGATCCGGGTCAATCGGGACATCCGCCTGATCGTCCACAAGACCGCCTCTGCCATGCTGCTCGCCTATGTCGATCACCACGACGACGCCTATGCCTGGGCCGAACGCCGCCGCATCGAGGTCCACCCCAAGACCGGCGCAGCCCAGCTCGTCGAGATCCGTGAGAGGATCGAGGAGCAGGTCATCTATCGTCAGATGGAGGTTGCCGAACCGGCGGAAGAGGCAGCACCTCTCTTCGCCCATGTCGACCCCGACGATCTCCTCGGCTACGGCGTGCCCGAGGCTTGGCTGGAGGATGTCCTGGCCGCGACCGAGGAGTCCTTGTTCGACCTCGCCGAGCATCTCCCTCAAGAGGCCGCCGAAGCCCTGCTCGACCTCGCCACCGGCAAGACGCCTGACCAGGCACCGGTCGCCGAGCCGAGCCAGGACGCCTTCAATCACCCGGATGCGCAGCGCCGCTTCCGTCTGCTCACCGACGCGGCCGAGCTTCAGCAGGCGCTCGATTATCCCTGGGAGAAGTGGACGGTCTTCCTCCACCCGGCCCAGCGCGCCTATGTCGACCGCCGCTACACCGGCCCGACCCGCATCTCCGGCTCGGCTGGCACCGGCAAGACCGTCGTCGCCCTTCATCGCGCCGCCCATCTCGCCAAGACCGAGCCGGACGCTAAGATCCTGCTCACCACCTTCTCGAAGCCGCTCGCCAACGCGCTCAGGATCAAGCTCGAACGCTTGGTGGGCCAACGGCCAGAAATCCTCGACCGCATCCATGTGGCGCCGCTGCGGGAAGTCGCCTACGGCCTGTATAATGAAACCTTCGGCCAGCCCTCACTAGCATCGACGAACCAACTCCGAAGCCTCGTCACCGAGGCAGCCACCGGAACGGACTTTGAGCCCTCCTTCGTCCTCGCCGAATGGCAGGAGGTGGTCGACGCCTGGCAGCTCGAAACCTGGGAAGCCTATCGCGACGTGCCGAGGCTAGGCCGCAAGACCCGGCTCGGCGCGAAGCAGCGGGAAGCCCTGTGGTCGATCGTCGAACACGTCCGCCAGGCCCTCGCCGACAGAAAGCTCGTCACCTGGCCAGGGGTTTACCACAGGCTGAGTAATCATCTCCGAACGGCGGGTCGCCGCCCGTACAGCCACGCGATCGTCGACGAGGCCCAGGACATCGGCGTCGCCGAACTCGCCTTCCTGGCCGCGTTGGGCGAAGACCACGACGACGCGCTCTTCTTCACCGGCGATCTCGGCCAGCGCATCTTCCAGCAGCCCTTCTCCTGGAAAGCCGTCGGTGTCGACCTGCGCGGTCGCTCGCATACGCTTAAAATCTGCTACCGCACCTCCGAGCAGATTCGCACCCAGGCCGACCGCCTCCTCCCAGCAGCGATCAGTGATGTCGACGGCAATTCGGAGGACCGTCGCACCACCGTCTCGATTTTCGCCGGCCCCCGACCGGAACTGCACGAATTCGCGGACGAGGTGGCCGAATATGACGCGGTTTCGGCCTACCTACGCACGCTGAAGGATGACCGTTTCACCCTGGACGAGATCGGCATCTTCGTCCGCGATGACCGCGAACTCAAACGCGCACGACGAGCCGCCAGCACCGCCGATCTCCCCTTCGTACAGCTCGACGACAAGGTCGAGACCCAGCCGAACCACATCGCCATCGGCACCATGCACTTGGCAAAGGGCTTGGAATTCCGAGCAGTTATCGTCATGTCCTGCGACGACGAGGTTATCCCCCAGCAACACCGCATCGAACAGATCACCGACGCCGCCGACCTCGACGAAGTCTACAGCACCGAACGCCACCTCCTCTACGTAGCCTGCACCCGCGCCCGAGAACGCCTCTGGGTGAGCGGCGTCAGACCAGCGAGTGAGTTCCTGGACGACCTCGTAACCGATTGAAGTGCCTTGCTAAAAGGAACTTATCTTGTCACCGAATCGGTTAGCAGCAGCACGCAAGGGATCATCGGCAAGGTGCGCGTAACGCTGTGTCGTCGCCGGATTTGTATGCCCCAAAAGTCGTCCCACAATCTCAAGGCTCAAACCGCTTGAGACTAAATGCGAAGCGTGCGTGTGACGATTGTCATGCAGTCTGTAGTCTGGAATTTCTGCTTTTTCTCTAGCACCTTGCCAGAACTTCTTGATGTCCTGAAGCGGCTTTCCAGGCACCTCTCCAGGAAACAGATATGCACTATTGCCAGCGGAGGCATCGATTATTCGAGCAACCAATGCCAGAGCCTGCGCGCTAAGCGGCACGTGTTCCGTGCGCTTCTGTTTCGTGTGATGCGACGGCTTGGTCCAAACCCCACGTTCGATATCGAAATCTCCATGTCGAGCCTTCAGCACCTCACCTAGACGTGCCCCGGTTAGGAGCTGAAGCCGCACCGCGTTGGCAGCACGCTGGTTGGGATGCTGATCGAGCACGGTGCACAATCGTTTCAACTCAGCATCAGAAAGCCATCGATCACGCTTTTGTTCATCATAGCGTTCGATCCTCATGACTGGATTGTCGGCACGCCAGCCCCATTCGACCGCAAGGCTGAACATCTTCGACAGCAAAGCCAGCACGCGATTTGCCTTGTACGGCGTTGATCTGAGCGCGATATGGATTGTCTCGATGTCGCGACGGGTGACTGAGACAACCTTTCGTGAGCCAAGTCTCGGAATGATTGTGCCGTTCAACATCGCCTTATCGTCACGGACACTCTTCGGCCTTTTCTTTGGAACTGCGTGACGCTCGAGGTAATCCCTTGAGAGCACCGCGACCGTAGGAGCATCTCGTGTTGCGCGGCGTTCATCGACAAGATCTTGGCCGCGCATCGCGTCGGCGAGGATTGCCCGCGCCTGTTTTTTCGCTTGATCGAAGGTCAGCAGGGGGCCGTGCTTACCCAGCGTCAATCGTTTCGAGGCACCGGTCTGACGATTGCGGTACTGCACAACTTAGCTACGAATACCGCTTGGTTTTGCCCGGACGCCGAATCCTGGAAGGGTGCTGTCCCAGATCACGACTTCCTTGTCCGACGGCGCAAGTTTCTCGACGATGGTCTTGGAGAGCTTCTGACTCGGCATAGCGCACCTCGGGTAAGCAGCAGGTAAGCAGGGATGGTCGACCTGGAGCGTGTTCCATAGAAGGCAATATAAGATGATTTCCAGCACTAGTATATTGAAAACAAGGTGTTAGAGTATCACGGAGAAACATAAAGAGACAGGTAGAAGTGAGGCGACTCCGATTCGTAATCAGTAGGTCGGAGGTTCAATTCCTCTCTTCGGCACCATATTTTTCAATAGGTTAGATCGACAAAGACATGGCGAGCCAGACGCCGGGGAAGCGATAGGGAAGCAGTTGGGCTGATTTCAGCAAGCTTGCCTCCTTTCTAGCATCGGCATCTCGGATAATGCGCCATGAGCCTGCCTCCCGTCATCGCCCCGGACTTCGCCTGCTTCTCCACCATCTTCCCGTTAGGGCGCATCGCTATCGGGCATTACTGCACCTGATCAAGCTCGATCCAGGAATAATCCGACTGTATCCACATCATGTCCGTTCGGCGCCGATCTCGCGGCCAAGTGCATCCAGATAACCAGCAGGACACCCGGTCTCAATCAAACCGCTCGTCGGAAAGCTTGGTGACAGTCGGCGGGCCGCTCGGCGCTTCCACCTGCCTCTCAAATTCTTCGTCAGGGATCTTGGCGACGCGGTATGCCTGTTTTCCCTGCCTTTCAGAGAATCCTGCGCTATCGATCGCTAGATCCCGAAGCAAGAGCCTGGCCGTTCTACAGGACTTCCTGGAATAACTCGATCGTGACGCCGCCGATCGTAAATTCGGTGTCTGTCGCCGCTCGGTTGTTCACGGGCCGAACCGTCACCCTCAAGATGACCTCGTCCGTCGCCACGCTGCTCTCTGCGAGGAAGCGGACGGCGTCAGTTGCGTCGAGCCGATAGTGACCAAGCGGCTGGTCCGACGTTAGAACATGTCCGGGCAGATGCTGCTCGCCGTCTACGTGATCAAAGAAGAACAGCTCAGTCACGAAGCCTTCTTCATCCTCGGACGCCGGCTCGTTGATGCTGGATGCGACGCCGAGCTCGAGGTGAACGGAAAACGTGTTGTCGGTGACGCTGCGCTCACGGATGACCAGCATGGCTCGAAGTTCGGAATTACTGTCGAGCGCCCCGATCGCCTGTTCGAGATCAAGCGGTAACGGCAAATCGACCGCTTCGCCTCGGGCGAGGGTCACTCTGTTAAGGCTCCCGCCGACGACACCGGCTGAGAGCGGCGCCGGCTGAACCTGCCCCACTTCCGCGGCTTGACGCACCGCCGTGAAAGCAGGATCGTTGGTGGTCGCGAGGAACTGCCTGGCCTCGTCGGATCCATCGAGAAAGCTCATCTGGCGGGCTCCTATATGGTAAGGCTGTTCGTGAAACTGCCGATGCGCGAATTCTCATACCTGTAGTTCACCACCGGCAGAAGTAGACAGAATTGCACTAACGCCGACTCCCCGGTGACCGACGTGCCGTCGGCATCCACGAAGTGGCCTGAGAAGCTGAAGTCGATCCAGTGGGGTTCGGCGGGGTTTCGGTTGCCAAGGCCAATATTCCAGGCAGTCCAAATATAGTCGATGAAAGCATGATGCAGCCAGAAGATCGGATCGAGCGGTGAAAGAAAGCCCCCCATTCCTCCTTCAACATTTCCAATTCTCACATGGATCCTGTCGTGAATTTGCTCGAAGTCGGACTTGGTCGAAAATCGACGAGAATCATGATCCGGTTGGAGACTGCCGGAGCCGAAATAGATAAAGTTTCTGATCTCCATGACCCGATCCAGCCTGCGGTCACTAAACCGCGGAACCCTCTGCCGATCACGGGGATGAGACAGGGGGGGCGACTGAAAATGCGCCGGTATCGTGCGGTGCTCGGTCCAGTTCCAATAGGGCAAGGCCCAGTCATCCTTCCCCGACATCTCGCGGACGATGCGCTCGAACCAGTAGAGGTAGTGGCGATGCCATGGCAGGAAGAGCCAATTGCTGTGGGGGCAGCGGTTGCTATGAATCTCGGCCTGCTTCTGCCAGTTCCGAGGATCCGAATCCGGCAGTCTTTTCATCGCCCGGACGGCGTCCTGATAAGCAAGAATCGTGTCGTCCAAGGGGGTGAGATTGGCGATGTGGCGTCGCATCGGCCGGTTGGCGATCACCTCGTCATCGAAATCGATGTCCGTCGCGGTATCGATTTGCTCCTCCTTCTCCTTGCGCACCTGCGGGTTGCACCCTGCTGTGATGCCGGGAAGCAGGCCGAGAAGCGCAAGCGATTTAAGAACCTGTCGTCTCGACAGATTGGTCACCGATTCGACGCGACGGCATATCAGCTCAAGCTCGTTCGACTTTGACGGCGTTCTCTTCATGACAAATCAGCCTCCAATCAGACGCGAACGACTACATCAATAAAATTCTATCGATACATACTCCTATGAGGTTGTCCCAGAAGGACAAGGTTTGCAAAGGCTTTCTTTGCTGCCGTCTCCCAGGGAATGGCGTCCCCGAAATGCCCGCTCAAATGCGCAATCCTGTCAGAAGGCTCGCTTCGGGTTTGTGCCAGAAGAAGACCTTCGCGATACTGGCTTTGCTGGCAGACGGGCGCGCATAGCGGCCTCTAGGCAATCGCTCCATCCTCCATCAAACGCCCGCGAACCTCATTGCAAAGTCACGTGCAGCTTGGCGGATGTCGGCGGCAAGGGCCTGATCGTCGATCGTCCGCGACAAAACCATGCCGCCGATGCAGAGAGCGGAAAGGGTAAGGCTGACCTGACGCCGTTCTTCGGCTTCCTTTGGGAGATTGTGCTCGAAAAGCCATGCCATTGCGCGCAGAAGTGTCCGATAGGCTGCACGAACTTCGGGGGTGGCGCGGGCAACATCCGACGGCAGTGCGATCATCGGGCATTGCCCATCCAGGTCGCCGAGATGCTCAGGTGACAGATAGCTGTCGATCATGGCGCGTACCGTCTTTGGCCCACCATGTTCCGGGTCGACGCCCGCGTCATCACGCCATGTCTTGCCCCGGCCATTCAGAAAGCTCGCGACAGCCTCGGCATAGAGCTCGTCCTTATTACGGAAGTGATTGTAGAACCCGCCTCGCGTCAGCCCGACTTCCGCCATGATGTCGTCAATGGAGACTTCGGCAAATCCCTTTCGATTAAAGAGGATACGTGCGCTCTCGACGATACGCTTTCTCACATCCGCTTTGTGTTCCGGGCTGTAGGGCATGCTTTATCCTCAGTGGTTTCCATCCGAGCATAGGAAAATACCTAAATATGTTCTTGAACATAAATAAGAGGCTGCCACGGTGCCATCGACAACGGAAATCAGGAGCACATGATGAAACTCTATAACGGCTTGTCTCCCAATGTGCGCGAGTTGCCATTTTTCTTGCCGAGAAGGAGATCGAACTCCCAACTCATGTGATTGACGTCATCAAAGGGCAAACACGAACAGAAGAATTCCTTAAAGTGAATTCCCTCGGTCAAGTCCCGGTTCTGGAACTCGATGACGGCCGCTATCTAGCGGAAAGCATCGCGATTTGCCGTTACCTGGAGCATCTGCACCCGGAACCTGCGTTGTTTGGCAGAACTCCCGAAGAGAGAGCCTTCATCGAAATGTGGGCACGCCGAATAGAGCTTGGGATCTTTGGCGCCATTGGAGATGTCGCCCTGCATGAGTTCGAGTTCTGCAAAGATCGCGTTGATCAGAATGCCGGCTATGCGGCGTCAAGGCGGCACGATTTCCAGAAACAATTGCGATGGCTGGATAGTGAGCTGTCTGATGAACGGCCGTTCCTGGCCGGAGGAACGTTCTCGATCGCCGACATCATCGGTATGTCGATGCTGATCATCGTCGATTTTGGCAGGTTCGACATCCCTGGTGAGTTGCGGCAGGTCAAGCGGTGGGAGGCAAGCGTAAGAGCAAGGCCGAGCTTTCCAAGACTGCCTTAGCCAGACTTTGGTAACGGAGACCATTATGAGAGACCTCGCCATCCTGACCTTCGTGACCCTCGATGGCGTCATGCAAGCACCAAGCATGCCGGACGAGGACCGGTCAAACGGCTTTCAATCCGGCGGCTGGGCCGCTCCTTATTGGGAGGAGGTCATGACCCAGGTGCAGCAAGAAGCGATGTCGGAGCCGTATGACATCCTGTTTGGCCGAAAGACCTATGAGCTTTTTGCGAGCCATTGGCCAAACGCAAAAGAGAGCCCGATCGCCGATATGATGAACGCGGCCAGGAAATATGTGGTCACGACCACATTGACCTCTCTCACTTGGAACAATTCATCCGCCATTGCGGGTGACATCGCCGGGGAGATTGGACGTCTGAAACGGCAGGGCGGTCCACTTCTACAGGTTCATGGCAGCTCGCAGCTCATCCAATCACTGCTGGCTCATGATCTGATCGATGAGTTTCGGCTCTGGACGTTCCCCGTGGTTACAGGCTCGGGCAAGCGCCTCTTCGCGCCGGATTGTCAACCGAGGAACCTAAAGCTCCTGAAATCGGCTGCCTGTCCCAACGGTGTTCAGATGAACATCTATCGGCGAGCATAGCGCCAGGTTCCAGCCACATAGGATTGTCTCGGCGGCACCGGCATGTCGTCCAGCCGCCATCAACAGATCGATATGGAGAAACGACCATGACGAAATTCGCTTTCATCTATCGCGGTGGTAATCCCTTCAAGACACCGGAAGAAGGCAAAGCCCATATGACCAAATGGCGGGTCTGGCGCGATGGTTTGGGCAGTGCCTTTGTCTATCCGGGGATGCCTTTTTCTAACGCTGTCACAGTGGGTGCCGGGGGCGTCGACGAAGGCAGTGGCGAGGTTCCGCTCTCGGGTGTCAGTATTGTTGAAGCCAGCGATCTGGAAGCCGCTCAGAATATGGCAAAGGCCTGCCCGCATCTCGACATAGGCGGTGACATTATTGTGGCGCAGGGGATGGACATGGAAATGTGATCACGTCTGCTAGTCGCCTTGGTCGTTACGAAACGTTTGGATGTTTCTGATTTTTTGACACTGCGGTGGTGATGGCGGTTTTTTTCCGATGCCCGCGGTTCTTTGCGATTCAGCCACTGTAAGGCCGTCAGATCGACGGTATCGGGCTGGTCTGACG
>JBCCUL010000004.1:0-347227 GCA_039197065.1 Pseudomonadota bacterium
GCGAGCCCGAGGAGATCGCGCGCTGCGTCGTCTTCCTCGCCTCCGACGACGCCGGATTCCTCACCGGCTCCACCATCTCACCCAATGGCGGCCAATTCTTCAGCTAGTGGCGCGGGCGGTCGCGGACCGCTGCGTTGACTTCGGGAAGCCTTTGCTTGCCGGCGGTTGGGTGAGCGATGAGATGACCTTGTTATGATCGCGTCGAGAAGCTGATTTCCAGCGATAGGATCGAGGCATGAACCCGCTGGTTTGCATCGCCGGTTGCCATGACGGCTGAAATGCGGTCCGATGGTACAAGGATTATCTGTAAGTTCGAAATGAACCGTTCTGTCGACTAGGCCGTAGTTGAAGGCGGCGTTGGGGATCACCGATCCAGCGCTGTCGAAGAACCCGATGTCGTCAAAAAAAGGGGACGTAATAATGTCTGATGCCGGCTCGAAACCCATGATCATCGGCGTTCCGAAAGAAACGCAAAAAGATGAGAAGCGGGTGGCCCTGACGCCTGAGACGGCGGCGCGCATTCAAAAACTGGGCTATGAGCTGCGCATTCAGAAGGGCGCCGGAGCCGAGGCGAACTTCTCCGACGAGGCCTATGAGCAGGCGGGCGTCAAGGTGATGAGCAGGGTCGGCGACCTCTGGAAGGGCTCGGACATCATCATGAAGGTCCGGCCGCCGGTCGACGCCGAGGTCAAGCGTCTGGACGAAGGCAAAACCCTGATCAGCTTCCTCTATCCGGGCCAGAACGAGGACCTGCTGAAATCGTTGAACGATCGCAAGCCCGGCGCGGTCCTGGCGATGGACATGGTGCCGCGCATCAGCCGCGCGCAAAAGCTGGACGCGCTCTCCTCCATGGCCAATATCGCCGGCTATCGGGCCGTGGTCGAAGCGGCCAACAATTTCGGACGCTTCTTTACAGGTCAGGTGACCGCCGCCGGCAAGGTGCCGCCTGCCGTCGTGCTGGTGATCGGCGCTGGCGTCGCCGGTCTTGCCGCGATCGGTGCGGCGCGCGGCATGGGGGCCGTCGTCCGCTCCTTCGACATCCGCCCGGAAGTGGCAGAGCAGATCGAGAGCATGGGCGCGGAGTTTCTTTTTCTGGACTTCGAAGGCGAAGAGGGCGGGACCGAAGGGGGCTACGCCAAGCCATCCTCGCCCGAGTTCCGGGAAAAGCAGCTCGCGCTTTTCAGGGAACAAGCATCCGAGGTCGATATCGTCATCACGACAGCCCTCATCCCCGGCCGTCCGG
Source organism: Pseudomonadota bacterium (assembly GCA_039197065.1). Lineage (GTDB taxonomy): Bacteria > Pseudomonadota > Alphaproteobacteria > Geminicoccales > Geminicoccaceae > JANQPX01. Next base: position 1,244 of record JBCCUL010000004.1, read on the forward strand.
CGCCGAAGCTCTGGCTGAAAGACATGGTCGAAGCGATGAAGCCCGGTTCGGTGGTGGTCGATCTCGCCGCCGAGCAGGGGGGCAACTGCGATCTGACGGCGCCGGGTGAGAAGATCACCACCGACAACGGGGTCGTGGTCATCGGCTACACGGACTTCGCCAGCCGCATGGCGACGCAATCGAGCCAGCTCTACGGCACCAATCTCCGCCACCTCCTGGACGACCTCACGCCCGAAAAGGATGGACGGATGGTGATCGACATTGAGGATACGGTCGCCCGCGGCGTCACCGTCAGCAAGGCGGGCGAGATCACCTACCCGCCGCCGCCGGTATCCACCTCCGTGGCGCCTGCGAAACCGAAGCCGGAGGCGACGGTCGATCCGGCGGAGGAGGCGCGCAAGGCCGAGGCTGCGGCGGCCGCGCAAAAGCGGACGACAGGCCTTGTTTTCGCCGGCGCCGCCGTGCTGCTGGCGCTGATCGGGCTTACCGCGCCACCGGACTTTCTCTCCTACCTGATCGTGTTCGTGCTCGCCGTGATCGTCGGCTATTACGTGATCTGGAACGTGACGCCCGCCTTGCACACACCTCTGATGGCAGTGACCAACGCGATCTCCGGCATCATCGCGATCGGCGCCCTCCTGCAGATATCCAGTTCGAACGGTCTCGTCCTGTTTCTGGCGGCGATCGCCGTCCTGATCGCCTCGATCAACATCTTCGGCGGCTTTTTGGTGACCCGCCGGATGCTCGCCATGTTCCAGAAAAGCTGATCGGGGTCGCAGAATATGTTTTCTCAAGGCTTTGTTACCGCTTCCTACATCGCTGCCAGCGTCCTCTTCATCCTAAGCCTTTCCGGCCTCAGCAATCAGGAGAGCGCCAAACGCGGCGTCGTCTATGGCGTCGTCGGCATGGGCATCGCGATCTTCGCCACGATCCTCGGCCCGGAGGTCACCAACTACCTGCTGCTGATACCGATCATGGCGCTCGCTGCGGCCGTCGGCTGGTTCGTCGCCAACCGGGTCGAGATGACCCAGATGCCGCAGCTGGTGGCCATCCTCCACAGCTTCGTCGGCCTCGCCGCCGTTCTGGTCGGCTTCAACAGTCACTTCGACCATGGCGACTATAGCGGCGCCGCCGCGGTGATTCACGACATCGAGATCTTCATCGGCGTGTTCGTGGGCGCCGTCACCTTCACCGGCTCGGTGATCGCTTACGGCAAGCTCGAAGGCTCGATCGACGGCAAGCCGCTCGCCCTTCCCGGCCGCCATATGATGAACCTGGCCGCCGTTGTGGTCTCCGTTCTGCTCGGCATCATCTTCGTTGCCACGGGCGCCACCTGGCCTCTGATCATCATGACCATCATCGCCTTCGTGTTCGGCGCGCATCTGGTCATGGCGATCGGCGGCGCCGACATGCCGGTCGTGGTCTCGATGCTGAACTCCTATTCCGGCTGGGCGGCCGCCGCCGTCGGCTTCATGCTCGGCAACTACCTCCTGATCGTCACCGGCGCGCTGGTCGGCTCCTCGGGCGCCATTCTCTCCTACATCATGTGCCGCGCCATGAACCGGAGTTTCATCTCGGTGATCCTCGGCGGCTTCGGCGGCGAGGCGATCGAGAGCAATCTCGAAATCGAGGGCGAGATGGTGCCGACCGATGGCGACAATGTCGCCCAGCTCCTCGAAGACGCCGACAGCGTGGTCTTCGTGCCCGGCTACGGCATGGCGGTGGCCCAGGCGCAAAGCTCGATCTCCGAGCTCACGAAGAGGCTCCGCGCCAAAGGCAAAGAGGTTCGGTTTGCCATCCATCCCGTGGCGGGACGCCTGCCTGGCCATATGAACGTGCTGCTGGCCGAAGCGAAGGTGCCCTACGACATCGTGCTCGAAATGGACGAGATCAACGACGATTTCCCGGAGACCGATTTCGTGATGATCGTCGGCGCCAACGACATCGTGAACCCGGCGGCCCAGGACGACCCCGGCTCACCGATCGCCGGCATGCCGGTGCTCGAAGTCTGGAAGGCGAAGAACGTCATCATTTCCAAGCGCGGCCAGGGCCGAGGCTATTCCGGCGTCGAGAACCCGCTGTTCTTCAAGGAGAACTCCCGCATGCTCTATGGCGACGCCAAGGCCAGCCTGGACTCGTTGCTGCAGAAGATGTCCTGACGATCGAGGCCCGATCTGAAGCAGCGCTAGAATTCTAGTTCGATGGCTATGATGCCGGAAACATCGCTTGACTCGCTTTCTGGCTTGGCAAATGCGACGTCGCTCAGGAGTTTGAGTGCCCGCCTCGCATCTTGCTTTTGTAAAGAGTCACATCGCCGCTCAGCACGATGAAATGGGTCTTTACGTCAGTATCGTCATCGTCGACGAAGTTGTAGCCAAGACCAACATTGGCATCGTGCTTTACAAACCGAAATCTAGAGACATCGAGACTGAACGTGGCACCTAGAGTGAAGAATTGCAGATCCCTGGGAGCGTGATCATTGCCATAGGACGCGCCGAGTCTGACGGCATCCAGCCCGTATTTTTGAAGCGCCGGATTGTTATCCGATCCAATAATCTGCCTTGCGCCTAGAGCAAAGGCGCTCAGATCGTCTTCATCGTCGTCTTCGCTTTTGCCGAAGCTACCAACGGCCGAGAATTCGACCTTGTCATCGCCGCCGTTTTCGATAGAGAAGAGGGCCCCGACGCCTAGATGATGTTCGAAGTTGTCATCCTGATCGCGTTCATCGCCTGTGTCCGGTGTATAGCTAACGCCAAACCGCAAAAATTGTTCTCCGGGCGTGAGGTACGAGACTTTGGCGGCATCGCTGCTGTCGGTGATATCGCGCACGCCTAGGTTCTCGAAATCACCACCGATTCCGCCGGTTCCGGCAGCGATGCTCGTGGCGTCTCGCTTAAAAGCATCCTCTACGCCATCGAACCGACCGAATTCCACTCTGCCGAACTTCGCCTTCTCGATGAAGATCGACGCCTCGTCGACATTGGTTTCGTCCAGATCGGCATCGACGTCGATTTCGATCTCGGTTCCAAACTTGATCGGATGGCTGAAGGCGGGCACGAAGTCTATCCACTCCCCGTCTTTTGTCTCGAACAACGTTTCCAGCTTAAATTCGGAGCGGGCGAAAAAGTCATGATCTCGATCGCTGGCCGCCTCCGAAAGTCGTGCATCTTCCTTGCCAGCGCGCAGGCCGAACTTGATGTCGCCTTTGATGCTATAGTCGAGTGAATCCTTGGCTTTTTGCTCTTCGCATTGTTGATTTTCGACACATTCTTCTTCTGCAACGGACATATTCGAACTGCCGATCAATGCGATGGCACTGACCATGGTGCTTGCGAAAAGCAGCGGCGAAATCCGAGAGAAAAGCGCTGCAGGTGTTCGAACTTGGGTTTGCGATGAATGAAGTAAAGACTCGTTCACTAACAATTTGATACTCCTTAAGAGTACAAATTTATGACAATTTTTCCTCTTTTACGGCGTAAATTTCACACGTCAAGTACGTAATTTAATAACTCATGAGCTATCATACTCGACCAGCTCTGCGCTATTATGAGTTATGCATTGCGATCATGCAGAGACCCTCGGCTCGTTCGGCGACGAGCTTAACGTCGTTGTCGTCGGGGCGTCCGGCGGTATCGGAGAAGCGCTGATCAGGCATCTTTCAGCCGATCCAGCCGTTGCGGCGATCGCGGCCTGCCGTCGGCGGGGTGACGTCCTCGATCATCGGAAGGTGATGCCCCTACATCTCGATCTGCTGGATGAAGGGACGATTGAACGGGCGGCGAAGGACATCGGCGAGCGCATGTCGCCTGTCCATCTGGTGATCGTCGCCACAGGCATTCTCCATGACGATGCCGGCCTCAGCCCGGAAAAGACCTGGCGTACCCTCGACCCTTCGGCGATGGAGAAGGTTTTCCGTATCAACACGATCGGCCCTGCCATGGTCGGCAAGCATTTCCTGCCGCTCTTGGCGCGGGATCGAAAGAGCGTCTTCGCCGCCATCTCGGCGCGCGTCGGCAGTATCGGGGACAACCAGCTTGGCGGCTGGCACGCCTATCGCGCCTCCAAGGCCGCCCTCAACATGATCCTGAAGAATTTTGCGATCGAGCTTGCCCGACGAAACCCGAAGGCCTGCTGCATCGGTCTGCATCCGGGAACGGTGGCCACCAACCTTTCCTCGCCGTTTCAGGGAGGCGTCGCCAAGGGAAAGCTGTTCACGGCCATGCACGCCGCCGGTTGCCTGTTACAGGTGATCGACGATGTGACGAATGACGAGAGCGGCAGCGTCTTCGCTTGGGATGGTCAGATCATCCCTCCCTGACCTCGCTGATCGCCGTCGACTCACGTTGACAATTCTGAGTACGCCCACCAGCGTGTACCGATCGGCAACCCTCCGTTTCGGCCACAGCCGTTTGACTGGCAGAGCATGACCCATTCCTCGACCAACCCGGCGGCTGTCGGCTGGCGCACGCCTCTGGTGATCATCGTCGCCGGCTGCCTGATCTCGACGCTCGGCTTCGGCCTGCGTTCGGTGTTCGGCCTGTTCCTGGAGCCGATGACCATCGACCAGGGCTGGAACCGGGAAACGTTTTCGCTGGCGCTGGCGATCCAGAATCTGCTCTGGGGTGCTGGCGTGCCGATTGCCGGAGCCCTGGCGGACCGGTTCGGTCCTTCCCGCGTGATCGCCCTCGGCGCGTTGGTTTACGGGATCGGCGTTTACGGCATGGCTGAGGCCGAAACCGGCCTCATGCTCCATCTCTTCGCCGGCGTGATCACCGGCCTCGGCGTGGCGTTCACCGCCTTTTCGATCGCCATGGCGGCGATGGCGCGCGTCGTCGGCCCATCGAGACGCTCGCTGGCGCTTGGGCTCGGCACGGCCGCCGGCTCCTTCGGTCAGGTGCTGTTCTCACCGCTGGCGCAGGGGTGGATCGAGGCCTTCGGCTGGCATGACGCCCTTCTGATCCTGGCGGTCACGGCCGGCTTGATCATACCGCTCGCCTTCATCCTGCCGAACGACACATCCGTGCAAGGCGAGCCCGCGAACGATCAGGGCCTCGTTGAGGCCTTGCGCGAGGCCTTGGCGCATCGCGGTTATGTGCTGTTGACCATCGGCTTTTTCGTCTGCGGCTTCCATGTGGCGTTCATCACCGTGCATTTCCCCGCCTATGTAAAGGACCTCGGCCTCGACGCAAGCGTCGGGGCCTACGCCATCGCTCTGATCGGTTTGTTCAACATCGCCGGGTCTTTCCTCTCCGGCGCCTACGGGCAGCGCTGGAGCAAGAAATCCGGGCTGAGCTCGATCTATTTTCTGCGCGCGATCATCATCACGGCGCTGCTGTTCGCCCCGAAGACGGAGACGACCATCTACCTGTTCGCCGCCGCCATGGGGGTCCTCTGGCTGTCCACCGTGCCGCTCACCACGGGCATCGTCGCGCAGGTGTTCGGCGTTCGTTATATGGCGACGCTGTTCGGCATCGTGTTCTTCAGCCATCAGCTCGGCAGTTTCCTGGGCGTCTGGCTCGGCGGTTTTCTCTATGATCGCACCGGCAGCTATGATGCGATCTGGTGGGCGGGCGTGATCCTCGGCCTCGCGGCTGCGATCATCCACCTGCCGATCAACGAGCGCCCGCTGCCGCGACTTGCCGGAGCGACAGGGTGAGTGGGGACCGAGTGGTCGCCGTCGAAAACGTCGATCCCCGATGATCGCGGTCAGGTCAATTTCGAGCCTTTCGTCGATTAACGCTTTCTCAAGTTTTTTTGGCCAGACTGAGCCCTGGTCCATGCGACCCTGGAAATCCATCCACCGGAAGAGAAACTGGCCGGGCATGGACTCGCAGGATCGCATGGACCAGGGCGGTAGGATCGCTGAGACGGCTTAAGAAAAGATGAAGAAACGGCGCCTGTTATTTTCTGAACATGCGAGCCGTTCTCCGTCACTGTCCGGCCATCGGGGAGCGGCTCTTTGAAATATCAAGGCCAGTTAGGCTAGGTTCAGCTTCGATCCTTTAGAAGTAAGGCAACTGCGTAACTTCTGGAGGAAAGCGCATGCGCGACCGAAATCCGGTCTTACTCGGTGCAGCCCTTTTTGCCCTGACCTCAGCGCCGCTTGCCGTGACGGCGGCCGCCGATGGCGCCTCGGGACCCTATTTCGGTCTCAAGGTCGGCGGCGCCACCGTCGAAGACAGTGAGGCCGACGGCGTCGAGATCGAATATGACACCGGCTTCGCGATCAGCGGTCAGGTTGGCTATCAGTTCGACAGCTTTCGGCTGGAGGGCGAGTTCGGTTATCAGGGGCTCGAGGGTCTTAGCGAAAACGATGTGAACTCCGATGTCGATGTCGGGCGCTTCACGCTCAATGGCTATATCGATCTTCCGGTCGCACCGAACTTCGGACCCTATGTCGGCGGCGGCTTCGGTGTCGCGTCCTTGAAGGCGGACGATGACTTCGCCGACGAAGACTCGGCCTTCACCTGGCATGGCGAGGCGGGTCTCAATCTCAATCTCAACGACCAGTTCGCCGTGTCACCCTTCTATCGATATCAGTGGATCGACACCGATCTCGGACAGCAGAGCGAGCCGCTGGTGTCCCACATCTTCGGCATCTCGCTCCGCTACGTTCTCACCTGGCAGGGCCGCTCACGCCGAGGTGACGGATACAGCCGCCGCGGCTACGGCCGAGACAGTTATGGCGGCGGCTATGGCGGCTATAGCTCTTATGATCGTTACGATCGATATGACGATCACCACCATCACCGCAGTAAGAGGAAAAAGCCAAAGTCGGACGAAGAGAGAGAACGCGATCGCTGCGGCTGGAAAGGACCCGGCTGCGAAGACGAGGAAAGCGACGACTGGCGCGGCTAGAGCTTTTTCTAGCTAGGTTTACACGGCACCGGCCCGCACCCCCTCCCGACCACCCATAGGGTACCCTTGCATTGGGTGGTCGGGAGGGGGTGCGGGCTGGATCGACTTGTCCCCGAAATGCTCTAGAGCTCTTTCCGATCAAGTGGAACCACTTGATCGATAAGAAAATGCGGTGAAACAAAGAGATAGAGCAGTTTCGATCACTTGCGATCGGAAACGGCTCTAGTGGCGTGGCCACCTCATTGAGGTTGGGTCCGCCGATGATGAACGCATCAGGAGTTCCACGGTAGGCTGGCGGGATGTCGGGCATGTCATGTCAGCCGTCTCCGACATGACCGGTTTGTCTGCTCACCGTTGACCGCAGCGCCCGGGACCCAAGCACAAAAGCCGAAGATCACCAGGTTAGTGCGTGATCCTCGCTTGCCCTTCCGGCACCTCGCGCTTGGCGATGATCGTCGTCGTTCGTCCGATTGGGAAGCTTACAATATAATCGGATCAGGTTGGTCCACATAGATGACGTCCAGATTCATCCTTTTTTAACAACTTCCCATGACAATGCAGCTCTGGTCCATGCGATCCTGGGAATCCGCTCGCCCGCCTGGAAGTTGAAGCGAGGCGCGGAATCCCAGGATCGCATGGACCAGAAAATGGACGATAAACAGATAAGGTTAAGGGTCCTTGAAGCGCAGTCCATCGGCAGTCAGCATATCAGGGCCGAACCAACCCGATCTGACGACACTCTAGTGCGCGGCGTCCCAATCGGCGCCTGTGCCGACCTCGACGGTCAGCGGCACGTCGAGAAAGGCCGCGTTTTCCATCGCCTTCCTGATCAGGCCGGCCGTGGCGTCGATCTCGCTCTTCGGCACCTCGAAAACCAGTTCGTCATGAACCTGCAGCAGCATTCTTGCGCCGAGATCGGATCGGTCCAGCTCCCGGTCGACCTGGATCATCGCCCGCTTCATGATGTCGGCGGCCGTGCCCTGGATCGGGGCGTTGATGGCGGCGCGTTCCGAATGGCTGCGCCTCGCCGGGTTGCTGCTCTTGATCTCGGGCGTCGGGCAAACGCGACCGTAGAGTGTCTTGACGAAACCCTGTTTCTTCGCCGCGGCCTTGGCTTGGTCCATGTAGTCCTTGATGCCGGGATATTGCTCGAAATAGGCCGCAATGTAGTTCTTCGCATCCTCGAAGGGGATGCCGAGCCGCTGGGAAAGCCCATAGGCGCCGATGCCATAGATGATGCCGAAATTTATGGTCTTAGCGCGGCGGCGCAGCTCGCCGTCCATCTTCTCGATCGGCACATCGAACATCTGCGAAGCCGTCGTCGCGTGGATATCGTCGCCGGCGGCGAAGGCTTTCTTCAGAGCTTGAATATCCGCCATGTGGGCCAGCACGCGAAGCTCGATCTGGGAGTAGTCCGCGGACATTAGGACGTGACCTTCCTCGGCGACGAACGCCTTTCGGATCTTGCGGCCCTCTTCGGTCCTGATCGGAATGTTCTGCAGGTTCGGATCGTTGGAGGACAAACGCCCCGTCGACGTGACGGCCATGGCGTAAGAGGTGTGCACGCGGCCGTCTTCTTCGCTGATCTGCTGCATCAGCGCGTCGGTATAGGTGCCGGTCAGCTTTTGCAGCTGGCGCCAGGCGAGCACGGTCGCCGGCAGTTCGTGACCCTGCGCCGCAAGGGCTTCGAGCACCTCGGCGCCGGTCTGATGGCCGCCGGATTTCGTCTTTTTGCCGCCCTGAATGCCTAACTCCTCGAACAGCACTTCGCCCAGCTGTTTCGGCGAGCCGAGATTGAACTCGTGGCCGGCCTGCTCATGGGCGGTCGCCTCCAGCTCCTTCATGCGCTTGGTGAAATCACTGGAAAGCCGCTGCAGAACCGTGCGGTCCACCTTGATGCCGCGCCGTTCCATCTTGTCGAGGATGGCGACCAGCGGCCGTTCCAAGGTTTCGTAGACCGAGGTGCGGCGCGCCTCGATCAGCTGGCGTTTGAGGAGCTGGTGCAGGCGAAGGGTGATGTCGGCGTCTTCGGCCGCATAGGCGCTGGCCTTGTCGATCGGCACGCGATCGAAGGTGATCTGCTTCTTGCCCTTACCGCAGAGGTCCTCGAAGTGGATGGTCTTGTGGTCGAAATGCAGCTCCGCCAGTTCGTCCATGCCATGGCCATGCTGGGTGCCGTCGACGACATAAGAAAGCATGAGCGTATCGTCATAGGGGCTGAGCTCCAGCCCCACACGAGCGAGAATGCCAAGATCATATTTCAGATGATGCCCGACCTTCAGGATCGACGGATCGGTGAGGATCGGCCTCAGGCGTTCAATGACCGCATCGCGATCAAGCTGTCCCGAAACGAGCTGGCCGAAATCGTCCTTGTGCCCGATCGGCACATAAGCGCCCTCACCCGGCTCGACCGCCAGACACACGCCGACAAGCTCCGCTTTCATGACATCGAGCGACGTCGTCTCGGTATCGATCGCGAGAATGCCTTTGGCCTTCGCCCGCTCCAGCCACTCATCCAGCACGGCAAGCTCATCAATCGTCGTATAGCCACCATCTTTCGCCCCGGACTCCGGCAAGTCAACGCCGGCCGGCGCCCCGGCCAGAGCCTCTAAACGTTTCGTGAGGGTGTTGAAGCTGTAGTTGCGCGCGAACTCCAGAAGAGTTTCGTAATCGACATCGACGGTTTCGATCTCGTTCAGCCGCTTGGGAAGCGGCGCCTCCTCGTGAAGCGTCACCAGCTTTTGCGAGATGCGGGCGAGGTCGGCGAATTCGATCAGATTTTCCCGCCGTTTCTTCTGCTTGATGGTCTCGGCGCCAGCGAGCAGATGTTCGAGATCGCCGAATTCATCGAGGAGGAGTGCTGCCGTCTTGACGCCGATGCCGGGCACGCCCGGCACATTGTCCGACGTGTCGCCGGCCAGCGCCAGCACGTCGCGCACCTTCTCCGGGCCGACCCCGAATTTTTCGATCACCTCGTCCCGGCCGATCTCCTTGGCTTTCATCGGATCGAACATCTCGATGCCATCGCCGATCAGCTGCATCAGATCCTTGTCGGAGGAGACGACAGTCACGGGCCGCCCGTCGGCGGCCGCCTGGCGGGCGTAAGTCGCGATGATGTCGTCCGCCTCAAAGCCTTCGAGCTCGACCACCGGCACGCCGAAGGCATTGGCCGCCTCCCTGACCAGGGGGAACTGCGGGACCAGGTCTTCCGGCGGCTCGTCGCGGTTCGCCTTGTAGTCGGCGTACATCTCGTTGCGGAAGCTGTGGGAGCCTTTGTCGAACACCACGATCATCTGTTCGCCCGGCCTGTCCTGCGCGAGCTTGAACAACATGTTGCAAAAGCCGTAGACGGCGCCGACGGGCGTGCCGATCTTGTCAGTCAGCGGCGGCAACGCGAAGAAGGCGCGAAAGATGTAGCCCGAGCCGTCGATCAGAAGGAGGCGGGGCTTTTCGGAGGCGGCAGGCGCTTTAAGGGCGGGTTCGGCCATCATGGACACCGATCGTCAAATGGAAATCAGGCGGCGAGCATAATCCAGCCGCGATGCCGCCGCCAGAGGGCTGCACCCGGAGCGAGGGGCGTTGCCCCCGCCTGCAGGCGATGTCGCGACTCAATCGGCTTAAGCCAGGGCATCGATTCGAACAAAGCGACGATCGACGCTTGGAAAAACCGGTGAAAGCCGGCGAGCTAGAGCAGCAGCATTTTTTCATTCGATATGCGGTGCTGCGCCAGGCCTCCACATTGATTGCTGCTGTCGATAGCCGATGGCGAATGCTCCTAACGTCACGAAGTGAGCCTTCATTCTTCCTTAAGGCTTTGCTGCGATCATCCATCAGCTTGCTGGTCCATGCGATCCTGGGAATCCGCCCGCCCGCCATGGAGCAGGGGCGAGGCTCGGACTCCCACGATCGCATGGACCAGAGGGTCATGGTGGCAGGAACGGATTAACATTTCATGAAGGATGTGAAGGCCTCGCTCTGATGCACGACGGCCCATAGGGAAGCCTTGCCTCATGATATATGCGTTAGCGGCTGGCACAGAGGCGTATCTCGTTTCACATACGGGCCTGACGACAGAGACGTGAAATCTCTCGACGAGATTTCGGACCTGCATCAAGAGAAACCAAGCGTCCCAGCCAGGCGAGCCTCGCCTCAAAACGACTCGATACGCTCCTCGATCTGACCGAACCGCTCGCCGAACTGCCGTATGATCTCCTTGAACTCCGGCTCGGTCAGCGGCCCGGTTCTGCTCTCACGCTCATTGTCCTGCCGCCAGGAGCGGATCGCTGCCTCGGTTTTTCGACCGATGATGCCGTCGATCGGTCCTGGATGGCGGTTGTCGACGGTCAAGGCGCTTTGCAGCCAGCGCACGCGGCTGATCTTGGTCTGATCGAACGGCTTTTCATCCGACGCCGTCTCGTCCGCCAAGCTTTCCGGCCTTTCAGCCGGCGGCCTGCCGTCGGTCGGCGTCGCATCGGCGAGGCTGGTATTCGGCGCGCCCGAAACGTCGGGATCGCCCGAAGCGTCGGGACTATCCAAAACATCGGAATCGCCCGAAGCGTCGAGATCGCCTGAAACATTGGGGTTGCCCGGAACGTCCGGCGTGCCCGAGGCACCGCGGGGCTGCGCTTCGGTGACGTCAGCCTCGGGTCGAACCTCCGTCGTGGTGGATGGCGGCCATCTGGAGAGGCGTCGATCCGCCGTCGCCAAAGCGGGCGCTTCCTCGATCGCCGGCGTTTCCAGGTCTTCCGGCGGCTCGATCATGACGGCAATTGGCGTCGGCAGCTCGGCCGGGGCTGGAGGAGGCGCGCATCCATAGCGCGCGCGCAGGGCTTCCGAGATGATCAGCGTTCCGGGCATCCAGCGCGGCAGGCCGATATAGGGCGGAAGCGGCTCCTCCAGCTGATCGCAGATTTCCCGGTTGAACGCACTCATGCTGCGCGGATCCACCGGAGGTTCCCTTTTCTCCCCGCCGCTCACCGGCTGCGGGGCTGCAGACTGTTCGAAAGGACTTTCCACCGGCTCGACGACAGCAGGCGCTTCGGTCGGCTTCGTGCTTTCCGTTTCAAAGGGCGTATCGCGATTCCCTCCGGCCGCATTTTGCAGCGTCGCAGTCGGGCCGCCGCAATCCAGGAGACAGCTAAGGGCGTCCTGCACAGTCTCCCGCCCGAGCCGCCAGGCGATCGGCGTGAAAATCTTCGCAAACGGACCGAGCTCGATCTCGGAGCGGTCCAGCGCCCAGTTGCAGGACGTGTCGGTGTCGCCTCTCACACTCTGCACCACGGACACGGCATAAGGCGCAACATTGCCGGCCACCCAGGCGCAGACGGCGGATCGCTCGGAAGTCTCGTCCTGCACCGGACGGACCGTCACGCCTCCTGTCGCGGTAACGTCGTCACGCGTCGATCCCTGACCATTGTCAACGCCCGCCTCGGTGGTCGTGGAAAGGTCTGGCGTGCAGAGACCGACTCCGCCTTCCTCAGGGCAAGCCGATGTCGGGGCCTCATCAGCCGTTTTAGACTGACCGCCAACAGTAACCTGCTGATCGACGGCAACGTGCCGGTCGACAGCAACGTGCTGATCGACGGCGGCGCGCTGATCGTCATCAACGGACTGGCCGCTGCCAGCGATCTGACCGGCGCCACCGGTCTGGCCGTCGCCAGTTTGGTCCTGCCTGCCATCTCCCGTCTCAGGAGCAAGCACCGACAGAGCCGTGCTCGTTCCTTCGCCATCCTCCTGCCCGGGTGGCCGATTGCGCCTGGCGACCACGTCCTCGTTCTGATCGCTGAGCTTTCGACCGTCCAGGCTTGCCAGGACCTTGCTTCGCGATCCGACCGCCAGAACATTCTGCAGCCGCCCCCATTGGAAACGCGCAGCGCGCTTGATGTGATCATCGAGATAGGCTTCGAGCTCGCCCAGATCGATCAAGCGGTCGTCGTCGCCGAAAGGCTCCTTGTCCGCCTCGCCCTCGACGATGGCCTTTAGGAGAAACTTGGTAAAAAGCGGCTGTTCCAGATCGTCCAGCACCTGATCGAAGCGATCGCAATGGGGCGGCTGGACCGGCGTGGTGGCGCTGAGCTCGAGAACATCCGAACGGTTCCAATGCGCGCGCATGACGTTCCGATAGACGCTTCTCACGCTCAAAAGGGCGTCATCAATCAGGCCGGGGTCTTCATCGGCGCAAGGCAGCGGCCGCGGCGAGAAGCTGGTGTCCAGCATCAAAACCGCCGATGACGGACGTGCGTCCTCGAGCATGAAATGCAGCCATTCGACCGAGAGCGGTTCGACGTCTCCGGCCGCACTGTTGTCTTGGCGCTTGAACAGGAGCTGGCGCTCCAAGCCTTCGATCCGGCCATCCCCGATATAGTAGACGAATAGCCGCGATTCCTCTTCCTGCGTGATCTGCCAGATCAGCGGCGGAAACGGATCGGTGTCCTCCGGGCAGCCGAAGATATCGCAAATCACCTCGATGGTCGGGCGTTCGAACACCATGATATGCTCGATCAACATCTGCCGATCGAGCATTTCGACAAGGCTATCGACATCCGCCTTCGCGGCATCGCCGGGCATGGGACGGTTGTCGATGACGATCCCGATATCGAAGGGGTGGGCGTTGTTGCTCGCCTGTTCGGCTCGCTGGGCGCTTGAAGTGGCCGGCCAAAATGCTGACAGCAGCAAAAACGCAACGAGGCCAAGCCGCGTAAGTCGCGATCCCGATCCAGGCCCGGCCATTACCCGCCAGAAGCCATCGCCCAATAGCGACGCGATCCGGTGGCGATATCCCGTCGGTTCGCCCGGGTGCTCGGAAGGATCTGGCATTGCCTCGAAAAATTCTAGCACTACGCCCCTTCTCAAGGGGGCTCGATTTAGATCTTTATCCCTGGACGGGGAGCGAAGGAAAAGCCCCTTCTCCTTGAAATAGCTCCATTCTCCAAAAAATGTTGCATCGCTCCTTCTGCGATTAGCGGCTTCGCAGCGCCGAACGGTCGGCGTATCATGTATGCCATGTCAAAGCAGCAGCCGAAATTCGCCGAAGCCGGCGGCGAGCCGATGACCCTCTCGCTGCCTGTCGCCCATGACAGTGCCGAACGGCATGTGAGCGGCGAGGCGCTCTATGTCGACGATCTGCCGACGCCGGCGCGCACGCTGCACGCCGCCATCGGGCAGGCAGCGCCTGCACACGCGACCCTCAAATCGCTGGAGCTGTCCGCGGTCCGGGCGGCCAAGGGGGTGGTCGCGGTTCTGACAGCCGCCGACATTCCCGGCGAAAACGACATGGGCCCCGTCTTTCCCGGCGATCCGCTGCTCGCCGAGGACACCATCGAATATGCCGGCCAGGCGCTCTTCCTGGTGGTCGCCGAGACGGTCGAACAGGCGAGAAGAGCAGCGCTCTTAGGCGACGTTGAAGCCGAGCTGTTAGATTCCGTCCTGACCATCGACGAGGCGATGGAGAAACAGAGCTTCGTTCTTCCCTCCCATGAGATGCTGAGAGGCGATCCCGAAGCCGCCCTCGAAACAGCCAAGCATCGTCTCAAGGGCCGCTTGAGGATCGGCGGGCAGGACCACTTCTACCTGGAGGGCCAGGTGGCGCTCGCCATCCCCGGCGAAGGCCGGGACATGTCCGTCATGAGCTCGACCCAGCACCCCAGCGAGGTCCAGCATCTCGTAGCCAAGACCCTCGGCGTCCTCGATCATAGGGTCACCGTGGAAGTCCGGCGGATGGGCGGCGGCTTCGGCGGCAAGGAAACCCAGGCCGCGGGCATCGCCTGCCTGGCTGCACTCGCCGCCGCAAAGACCGACCGTGCGGTCAAGCTCCGCCTCGATCGCGACGTCGACATGACCCTCACCGGCAAACGCCACGGCTTTCGCATCGACTACGACGTTGCTTGCGACGCGCAAGGGCGAATACAAGCGATTACGTTCGAGCAATGCGCGGACTGCGGCTACTCGCCGGATCTCTCCGCCGCCATCGCCGATCGCGCCATGTTCCACGCGGACAACGCCTATTACCTCCCGAACGTCCGCATCACGTCCCATCGCTGCAAGACCAACACGACCTCCAACACCGCCTTTCGCGGCTTCGGCGGCCCCCAGGGCATGATGGGCATTGAACGCGTGATCGAGGCGATCAGCCGACAGTTGGATCTCGATCCTCTGGAGGTGCGCAAGCGCAACCTTTATCAACGAGGCGAAAGAGACCGCACGCCCTACCATATGCGTGTCACCGACAACATCCTGACCGAACTGATCGAGGAACTTGAAGCGAGTTCGAACTATGCCGAACGTCGGCAGGCGGTTACGGACTTCAATGCCGAAAATAGCATTCTTAAAAAAGGCCTGGCGCTGACACCGGTTAAGTTCGGGATTTCCTTCACGGTCACCCATCTGAACCAGGCGGGCGCGCTTCTGCACGTCTATACCGACGGCAGCGTGCAGCTCAATCACGGCGGCACCGAGATGGGCCAGGGGCTGATGGTCAAGGTGGCGCAGATCGTCGCCGAGGAGCTGCAGATCGACCTCGATCAGGTCAGGATCACGGCGACCACCACCGGCAAGGTCCCGAACACCTCGCCGACCGCAGCATCCGCAGGCACCGACCTGAACGGTGCCGCCGCCCTCGCCGCCGCGCGAGAAGTCAAGAGACGTCTGATCGACTTCGCTTCAGACCACTTCGATGTTCGATCCGAAGACATCGTCTTTCGGGACAACCACGTCCAGATCGGCAACCGGACCTTCCGGTTTGGGGAGCTGGCGAAACTCGCTTATCTGCATCGCGTGCAGCTCTCGGCCACCGGCTTCTACAAGACGCCGAAGGTCTGGTACGATCGGGAACACGCACGCGGCCGGCCTTTCTATTACTTCGCCTATGGCGTCGCCGCCGCCGAGGTGGTCATCGACACGCTGACCGGCGAGTATCGCTTGCTGCGCGCCGATATCCTCCACGACGTCGGCCGCTCCCTCAATCCCGCCATCGACAAGGGCCAGATCGAAGGCGGCTTCGTCCAGGGCATGGGCTGGCTGACGGCCGAAGAACTGGCCTGGAACGATCAGGGTCGGCTCACCACCCACGCGCCCTCGACCTACAAGATCCCGACCGCCTCGGACGTGCCTGCCGACTTCCGCGTCCACATCTTTGAGCGCGGCCTCAACACCGAAATGGCCGTTCATCGCTCCAAGGCCGTGGGCGAGCCCCCACTGATGCTCGGCATGTCCGTCTTCTTCGCGATCTCAGACGCCATCGGTGCGTGCCGCACCTGCGATACGAGCCGCATCTGTCCGCCATTGGATGCACCGGCTACGCCCGAGCGCGTGCTCGCCGCCTGCCAAGCGATGCGTGGAGATCGGCAATGAAGGACTGGCTGACCGCGCTCGAAGAAACAGTCAAGGCCGGTGGCCCTGCCACCCCAGCGGTCATGGTGACGATTGCGGATGCCAAGGGCTCCTCGCCGCGCGAGGCCGGGGTCAAGATGCTGGTCACACCGGACGACAGCACCGGCACGGTCGGCGGCGGCAATCTCGAACATGAAGCTATCCGCATCGCCCGCGACATGATCGAACGTGGGGCTGAGCGACCGTCGCTCCGGCGTTTCGCACTCGGCCCGTCGCTCGGCCAATGCTGCGGCGGCGACACCCAACTCCTCTTCGAAGTGGTGGCACCACATGCTCACTTGATCGGACCGCTAAAAGCGTTTGCGCGAAGTGATGAACCGGCCGTTCTGGCTAGCATCATCGATGGCGAGAGCCGGGAGAAATGGCTGATTACGGCCGATCGGATCATCGGCGTCGAGCCACCGCCGGAGCTTCTCGCCGCCGCACGAAGACGGCTTGAAAACCCGACCAACGCCGGCGCTGTCCTTTGGAGCGGCGATGCAAAGTCAGCCGGTGGCGCCGCCACCGCCGCCACCTATCTGCTGGAGCAGAATCCGGGGCATCGGGGACATGTTCTCCTGATCGGCGCGGGGCATGTCGGCAAGGCGCTTGCCCATGTGCTCGGCACCCTCCCCTTCAGCGTCACCTGGGCGGACAATCGTCCGGAGCAGTATCCCGAGATCATCGCCGCCAATACCACCGTGCGCTGCACGCCGCATCTGGATCAGGCGATCGACGACGCCCCGCCCGACAGCATCTATCTGGTTATGACTTACAGCCACGACATGGACTACGCCCTTTGCGCGCGGGTCCTGCAGCGCGGCGATTTTCGCTATCTCGGCTTGATCGGCTCGAAGACCAAGCGCGCCCGCTTCGAAAGGACCATGCGCGATCTCGGCATTGATCAGGCGCTGATCGACCGGGTCGTCTGCCCGATCGGCCTTCCCGGCATCGATAGCAAGCAGCCGGCCGTGATCGCCGTCGCCACCGCCGCGCAAATTCTTGCGATGGCTGATCCTTCAGCCGAGGTCGGTGCTCGACCGAGCGCGATCGATGTTCGACAGACCGAGGCCGGCGTCCGGCCATGAATGACGCCGACTATATGCGCCGCGCCATCGCGCTGGCCGAACGCTCCGTCGAACAGGGCGGCGGCCCCTTCGGCGCCGTGATCGTTCATGACGGCCGGATCGTCGCCGAGGCCTCCAATCAGGTCACCAACAATCTGGACCCGACGGCCCACGCCGAAGTTCAAGCCATCCGAGCCGCCTGCCGAGCCCTCGGCCGGTTCTCACTCGAAGGCGGCGTCATCTACACCAGCTGCGAGCCCTGCCCCATGTGCCTCGGCGCCATCTACTGGGCGCGCCTGGACCGCATGGTCTACGCCAATGACCGCCATGACGCCGCCGCCATCGGCTTCGACGATCGGCATATCTACGAGCAGCTGGCCAAACCGACCGATAAACAGGCCCTGCCCATCACCAGATTACTCGCCGAAGAAGCGAAAGCCGCCTTCGACGCCTGGCGCAACAGTTCGGACAAGACTAACTACTGAAAAATGGCTGATTGGAAAATACGACGGGCGACGCTGCGCGATTACGAAGCCCTGGCAGCATGCATACACAAAGCCTATGCCGGTTACAGGAAGCATATTCATGACCTTCCGCCCGTATCCGCGGGCATAGACGACGACATCGAAGCCAATTTGGTCTGGGTTGCGGAACGGGATCGCGTCGTCGTAGGCGGCCTCGTCCTGATCCTTCAGGATGACCACGCAATACTCGCGAACATTGGCGTCGATCCGGACTGTTCAGGCATGGGGATCGGTCGCGGGCTGATCGAACGGGCGGAGTCCAGATGCCGAAAGCTCGGCAAGAGAGAACTCCGCCTCAGCACCCATGTCGCCATGCCCGACAACGTCCGCCTCTATCAACATCTCGGCTGGACGGAGACTGCCCGAGCAGGAAACAAAGTGTACATGACCAAACACCTCTGACGGTGGCGCGGTCACCTCGTTGACTCTCGGGCGCCCTCGAAGAACGTGCCTGGATCTCTAAGGGTATGCAGTCCCTTGTCGGGCGGCCCGCCTCGGGCTCTCGGGCCTAGGTGAGATAGGTCTCGAACCAGCCGATCGTCCGTTCCCAGGCCAGCGCTGCATGCGCTTCGTCGTAGCGGGGCGTGGAATCATTGTGAAAGCCGTGATTGGCGCCCTCGTAGATATAGGCTTCGTAGACTTTCCCATGTTCCTTAAGCGCCGCTTCATAAGCGGGCCAACCTTCGTTGATCCTTTGGTCCAGCTCGCCGAAGTGTAGAAGCAGCGGCGCTTGGATCTTCGGAACGTCCTCGGCGGCTGCATGGCGCCCATAGAACGGCACGGAAGCGTTCAGCTCCGGATAGGCGACAGCCAGCGCGTTGCAGACGCCGCCGCCATAGCAAAAGCCGACGGCGCCGACCTTGCCGGTCGAATCGTCATGTGCGGCCAGATGCTCATAGCCGGCGAAGAAGTCGTTCATCAGTGCTTCGCGATCGACGGTCTTTTGCAGCGCCCTGCCGTCTTCGTCATTGCCGGGATAGCCGCCGACGCTGGTCAGCCCGTCCGGCGCCAGCGCCATGAAACCTGCTTTGGCGACCCGCCTCGCCACGTCCTTGATATAGGGGTTGAGGCCCCGATTTTCGTGAATGACCAGGACCGCTGGCAGCTTCCCTTCCTTGCCCGTTGGCTTGACCAGATAACCACGCACCTCGCCGTTGCCATTGGGCGATTCATAAGTGGTGTATTCCGCCTTGATGTCCGGATCGTTGAACGAAACCTGCTCGGCAAGCACATAGTTCGGCTTCAGCATGTTCAACAGCGCCAAGGCCGTAACGCCGCCGACAGCATAACGCTGCGCCCGATCCAAAAACTCCCGCTTGGTCATCTTGCCATGGACATAGAAGTCGTAGAGATCGAGTAGTCCCTGATCGAAATCCTTGGCCGTCATCCGTTGCATCACCGCCTCCAATTGGCTCTGGTTCGCCCCATCTTGTCACCACATCCGAAAGCGAGCAATGCCAAGCGTTGATCACACACATGGCCGTATGATGTTGCACGCCGCGCTGCAGCAGCAACGGCTCGGATAACGAATTTAAGATGGGCAAACGGTCGCGTGGGGCGGTGACGGTGATGCTCGTCGCGACGTCCTATTCGGCCACCTCACCCTCATCACCGTCGACACTGCCGGTAACCGCCGGCTTCAGCCGCTCGATCACGTCGAACGCACTGTAGGCTTCGCGGTCATTCTCGGGCTTTTCGCCTTCATAGACGATGATGTCGAGATAGGTGACATAGCTGTAATCCGGCCTGCCGCCGCCAAGCGCGGTCGAAAGGCCGAAGCCGACATTGCCTGTGCCGATGCCGATACCGATGCCGGGCGACACGCCGCGAACCGCGCCGATGATCGGCTCGACCTCCTTGGAAACAACCCTGAAATAGTCGTTGCCGGTCTGCAGCGTGAGCTCCGCGGCCCGGTAGAGGGCGAAGTCTTCGACGGTCTCGCGCGACGTTGCGTCATTGCCTTCGAACGTCACCCTGTAGCGATCGGATTCCAGCTGCTGGTCGGCGTAGCCGCCATCATCGCCCACCGCCTGATAGGGCGTCGGCGACGCAGCGCAGGCGGCGAGCGCCATGGCAAGGCCGACGACCGAAGCCGCGAGAAAAGAAAGCCTTCGAAAATTGCAGATCATCACGTCAGTGATCCCACGGTGAAAGAAGGGTTCAGCGTCACTCGGCGTTCTGGCGGATCAGCGGCTGCAGCTGTTGCACAACGTCGAGCGCATCATAGGCATTCGGCTCATCCTTGGGCTTTTCACCCTCAGCCATCACGATATTGGCGATGCTCGAGTATTCGCTTACGGGATAAGCCTTGGATGAATAAAAGCTCGGTCGATAGAAGCGACGAAAGCTGCGGCCGCGGAAACGATTGTGGAAGCCGAAATCATCGACATAGCCGTGACTGTAATAACGGGTCGAGCGCTCAACGTCACGGTCGACCACGGTGAAGTAGTCGAAGCCGTTCTGCAGGGTCAGTTCGGCGGACCGGTAGAGCAGGTAGTTCTGTACGGTCTCACGCGGCGTCGACGGGTTGCCGGCAAAGATCACGCGGTAACGATTCCCCTCGATCTGCTGCTCCTCGTAGCCATATCCCCCTTCGCCGGGCTGGTAAGGCGTCTCCATGGCGCAGGCGCTGATCAAGAAGAGAAGCGGGGCTATGGCGAGCCATGGCCGCCCCCAGGCGCTTGATGAAAACATCGTCGACATACCTTTCCGTGTACTGAGGACCGAATATGGCGGCAAGGCGGCATCAAACCAAGTCAATATCGAAAAATCGCTCAATATTCACCGCGCCCGCTCAAAGCTATTTACAGCATGCACTTTGTAGTTGCTTTGGCCTGATGACGCTGTTTATTCGGTCTGATCCGCAAGCAGGGCGCGCATTCGATAAACAAGGTCCAACGCTTCCCTGGGCGTCAACTCATCAGGGCTCACGCTCTGAAGGAGATCTTCGATCGGGCCGGGCCGGGCATCGGCTGTCCCTTGCGGGCCGTTGTCCGAACCACTCGCACGCTGAGCAGCAGCCTGAAACAGCGGCAGATCCTCGGCAAGGGCAGCAGGCGCTGCCTTGGCCTCACCCTGTTCCAGCCGGTGCAGCACCTCTTCCGCCCGGTCCAGCACGGGCGCGGGAAGACCCGCCAGCCTTGCAACATGGATGCCGTAGGACCGATCGGCCGCGCCTTCGCCGACCTCGTGCAAAAACACCACGTCGCCCTGCCACTCCTTGACCTTCATGGTCCGGCAAGCAAGGCGTTCCAGCTTGGCGGCAAGCGCAGTCAGCTCGTGATAGTGGGTGGCGAACAGCCCGCGGCAGCGGCAGGCCTCGTGCAAATACTCGACCACCGCCCAGGCGATCGACAAGCCGTCATAGGTGGCCGTACCCCGTCCGATCTCATCGAGGATGACGAGGCTCTTCTCGGTCGCCTGATTGAGGATCGCCGCCGTTTCGACCATCTCGACCATGAAGGTGGAACGACCGCGCGCCAGCTCGTCGGCAGCACCCACCCGCGAAAACAGGCGGTCGACCGTGCCGATTTTCGCCTGATCCGCCGGCACGAAGCTTCCCGCCTGCGCCAGCACGGCGATCAGTGCATTTTGACGCAGAAATGTGCTCTTTCCCGCCATGTTCGGTCCGGTGAGCAGCCAGAGACGCTGCGCTTCCGTGAGATCCGAACCGTTGGCGATGAAGGGGGTCTGTTCTCGGGCGAGTGCTTGTTCGACCACCGGATGCCGTCCGCCGATGATCGAAAACCCGTCATCGTCATCCACCTCCGGACGCGCATAGCGCTGCTCGTCCGCAAGCTCGGCAAAACCGGCGGCAACATCTAGCCGGGCGAGGGATTTGGCCGTCCTGGCGATGGCGTCGGCGGCCGCCAGCACCTCATCGACCAGCCCTTCGAACAGCTCGAGTTCCAAAGAGAGCGCGCGCTCGGCAGCGCTGGCGATCCGCGTCTCGAGCTCGGCCAGCTCCTCTGTGGAAAAACGGGTCGCGTTGGCCATGCTCTGGCGCTGCACGAAGCCCTCGGACGGAACCTTGTCCCGATGGGCGGCGGTCACCTCGATGAAATAGCCCAGCATGTTGTTATGGCGTATCTTCAAGGACGGAATGCCGGTCTCCGACTGGATACGGGCCTGCAGCTCGGCGATATGCCGCTTGGTCTGATCACGCAGACCGCGGTGCTGATCGAGCTCTTCGAGCCAGCCCTCTCGGATGAACCCGCCATCCCGCGCCAGAAACGGCGGGTCGTCGTTGAGCGCCTGGCGCAGCCTCTCAGAGAGCTCGGCATGATCGGTCATCGCCCCGCCGGTGGCATCCAGTGGCGGATCGGCCTGCAGGAGCCTGGCTTTGATCGCCGCCGCCGCCTCCAGCCCCTGGCGAATCGCGCCCAAGTCGCGCGGGCCCCCGCGCCCGAGCGAGAGGCGGGAAAGGGCGCGCTCCAGGTCGGGACAGCCTTTGAGACTGGCCCTCAGATCGGCGCGAAGGCCCGCATCCTCGACCAGCGCCTGGACTGCATCCAGCCGCCGCCGGATCGGCGCCGCTTCGGCAAGCGGCGTTGCCAGGCGCGCGGCGAGGAGCCGGCCGCCGGCGCCTGTGACGGTGCGGTCGACGGACGCGAGAAGGCTGCCCTCGCGCTCGCCGTTCATCGCCGAGAGCAGCTCGAGATTACGCCTGGTCGCCGCATCGATGACCATATGGCTGCCGGGCATGATCCGGCGCGGCGGGGAGAGGCGCGGCAGGCGGCCTTTCTGGGTCAGCTCGACATAGTTGATCAGCGCGCCGCTGGCGCCGAGCTCGGCCCGGCTGAACTGGCCGAAACCATCGAGCGCCTTGACGTCGAAGCTTTGCTGCAGCCGCCGTTCACCGGTTTCCGAAGCGAAGTCGCGATCGGGCAAGGGGCTTAGCCGCTCGTCCCAGTCCTGGAGACGCTCGCGGAAACCGTCATCGCCGAACAAGGCATCGGCCAGCAGAAGCTCGCCGGGCTCGATGCGCGCGAGCGCCGGCCCGAGGCCGCCATTCATGATCGGTTCGGTCAGAAACTCGCCCGTGGACATATCGAGCCAGGCGAGACCCAGCTGTTTCTGGCTGGTGGCGATCGCCGCAAGAAAATTATGGCTCCTGGCCTCAAGGAGGCTGTCCTCGGTGATCGTGCCGGGCGTGACCAGCCGGATGACCTCGCGCCTGACGACGGACTTCGGCCCGCGCTTCTTCGCCTCCGCGGGATCCTCGGTCTGCTCGCAGATCGCGACCTTGAACCCTTTCTTGATGAGGCGTTCGAGATAGCCGTCGCTGCTGTGCACCGGCACGCCGCACATCGGGATATCCTCATCCCCGTGCCGACCACGCTTGGTGAGCGCGATGTCGAGGGCGGGTGCGGCAAGCTTCGCATCCTCGAAGAAAAGCTCGTAGAAATCGCCCATCCGGAAGAACAAAAGGCATTCCGGATGCTCGGCCTTCAAAGTCTGGTACTGGGCGATCATCGGCGTCGCCCGGTGACCACTCGCCACCTCGTTCTCCCCAAAATCTCCGCCGAACCGCTTTCGGCAACGCTGGCTATACCACGGCTTTGATCGGAAAAACGATAGGAACAAAGGGTGACGATACGAAAAGCCAGCAACATGGCGGCATCGACGACGCTCCTGCCCGCTTCATAGGCCTGCCATTCCAGACCGCTGACCTCAATTGCAGGGGATCTGCAACGCGTCGCTTCCGATCTAACGCGCTGATCCGGCTTCTGAAAACACGGCGCCATCTGGACAATGAACCGGCGTGACGCGAGGATGACATGAACGGAACGAGGGCCGGATCAGCATGGAAACAATCGTTATCATCGGCGCCGGCCAGGCCGCGTCATCCCTGATGGTGAAGCTTCGAAGCCAGGGCTTCGATGGAAAGATCCTGCTGATCGGCGATGAGCCGCATCTCCCCTATCAGCGCCCCCCCTTGTCCAAGAAATACCTCGCCGGCGAGATGCCGCGCGAACGCCTGCTGCTGCGCCAGGCAGGCTGGTATGAAAAGAACGGCATCGACCTTCGGCTCGAACAGAACGCCGTCCGCATCGATCGATCCGAAAGGCATGTCGAGCTCGCAAGCGGCGAGGTCGTCACTTATGACCGATTGGCGCTTACCACCGGCGCGCGGCCGCGGCGTCTGCCGGCGGCGATCGGCGGCGATCTCCCGAACGTCTTCATGATGCGCGATCTCGCCGATGCGGATGCACTGTCGGCGGTGATGGCGCACGGGCGTCGCGTGCTGGTGATCGGCGGCGGCTATATCGGCCTCGAAGCGGCGGCCGAGGCCGCCAAGAAGGGCCTGGACGTCACGCTTATCGAGGCCGCGGAACGCATCCTGCAGCGCGTCGCCTCCAGCGAAACGGCTGACTATTTCCGCGACCTGCACCACTCCCATGGCGTCACGATCCGTGAAGGCGCTGCGATCGAGAGGCTCGCTAGAGGCGATGGCGACGAGCTAAGGGCGCATCTCGGCGATGGCGCCACAATCGATGCCGATCTAGTGGTGGTGGGCATCGGCATTCTTCCCAATAGCGAGCTTGCCGCCGACGCCGGTCTCGAGATCGAGCTCGGCGGCATCAAGGTCGATGAATTCGCTCAAACCTCGGATCCCCTCATCTTCGCCGCCGGCGATTGCGTCTGCCTTGATTGGAAGGGACAGCCGGTTCGATTGGAATCGGTGCAGAACGCCACCGATCAGGCCGCGAACGCAGCCATCAACATGCTGGGCGGTGACCAGCCCTATCAGCCCGAACCCTGGTTCTGGTCGGATCAATATGACGTGAAGCTGCAAATCGCCGGGCTGAACCACGGCTATGACGACGTGATCAGAAGAGAAGGCGCTACCGATGCAAGCCGTGCGCATTTCTATTTCGGAGGCGACAGGCTGCTGGCGGTCGATGCGATGAACGATCCGGTGTCCTACAATGTGGTCAAGCGCCTGCTATCCGCCGGCCGATCCATCCCGAAATCATCAGCCGCCGATCCCGCGACCGACCTGAAAGCCCTTCTGGCGTCCGGCTGAGAGCGAGAGGTCACTTTCCGAGAAGCTTCATCCGCAATTAGCGTTTCATTAACCGGATCGTGCTATCCGAGGTCTGTCTTGCAGGTCCATGCGATCCTGGGAGTCCGAGCCTCGCCCCGTCTCTCCTGAGGACGAACGGAGGCCCATGATCGCGAGGACCAAAACGAGCTATGACAGAACAAAATTAATGCCGGGTTAAGCGAACCGGATAGGCCGATGGCGGCGGGTGCTCAGAGAATCGCGTGAATCGGATGATGTGGCCACGCTGCTAGAGCCTTCTCCGATCAAGTGGAACCACTTGATCGATCAAGAAATGCGGCGAAACAAAGAGATAGCGCGTGTCTCCCGATCGGGATCCGCTCTAAGTGGAAGCACAGGCAGGCAGGACATTGTTCGAGTTCAGCAGACTGGCCGACTGCATTTTAGTCGATCATGCCGGAAACCGGCCTAGCGTTTCAGCATCGGCTCCAGCACCGAGAACAGGCGGTCGACGTCGCGCTCATTGTTGTAGAGATGCGGCGTGACGCGCAGGCTGTCGCCACGCAGACTGACATAGACCTGATTGTCGGCAAGACGCTCCTGCAGGCCGTCGGGCAGGCCATCCGGAAAGCGCACACCCAGAAAATGGCCGGCGCGCCGGTTCGCCGCCATCGGAGCGAGACCGATGTTTCTGGCGCGTTCGGCGATGGCGGCTGTCTTGTCGGCAAGCGTCTCGGCAATCGCCGGCACCGTCCAGTCCAGGAGCAGCTCGAGAGCGGCGATGATCTGCGGCATCAGCGCGAAATTGGAGCGTTCGCCGACGTCGAAGCGGCGGGCCCCAGGTTGGTAATCGTCCCGATAATCGATGAGCCTTGCGAAGTTCTCGGACCCAGCGCGGGTGATCCAGTTCTGTTCGAGCGGCTGACCCGTCTGGTGGTGCGGCGCCACGTAAAGAAAGCCGAGGCTGTAGGGGCCCATCATCCATTTGTAGCCGCCGGCGACCATGAAATCGGGTTGGACCTTGGCGATGTCGAAGGGAAGTGCTCCGATTGACTGGGTGATGTCGAGCACCAGGGCGCTGCCGACGGCGCGGCATCGTTCGCCGATCGCCTCCAGATCGACGATGCCGCCGTCGGTCCAGTGGCAATGGGGGAGAGCGGTGACGGCGACGCGGTCGTCCAGTCGCTCGAGGATGGCCCGCGTCCAGTCGCCATCGCTCGGGCGATCGACGGTTAGCATGTCGGCGCCGCTCGATTTGGCGAGCTCGCGCCAGGTGTACACGTTCGACGGAAACTGCTCGGCCAGAACCAGCATGGCGTCGCCGGCTTGCACCTCAAGATTCTGCGCGGCGGCCGCAAGGCCGTAGCTGACCGCTGGAACGATGGCGATATCGTCAGCCCTGGCATTGACGAGGCGGGCGAAAAGGGCGCGCGCCCGCTCGCTCTCCGTAAAGAAATCCTCAGGCTTCACCGTCCAGGGAGACACCTTCCGCTGGATCGCTTTCACGCCGGCTTCGGCCACCGAGCGGGCAAGCGGCGACATATAGGCGCAGTTGAAGTAGGCGATATCGTCAGGGATGTCGAAAAGATGGCGCTGACTGGGGATCATGGTGTCGAAGGCTCCAGACTGGCTGGATCGCAAGCCGTGGCGAAGGGGCTGGACCCGGCCTCAAAATTCGCCGACACCCTGTATCATCTTCCGCATCTATGGTCACCCATGGCGGAATCGCATCCCGCCTCGCCCATCCGCTGAACAAGTGAGCTTTCCATGTCCGAAAACCCCGTCATCATTTTTGATCTCGGCGCTGTTCTGATCGACTGGAACCCTCGTCATCTCTATCGAAAGCTGTTCGACGACGAGGTCGAGATGGAGCGATTTCTTCAGGAGGTCTGCACGCCTGCCTGGAATGCCGAGCAGGACCGGGGCAGAACATGGAACGAAGCAATTAACATGCTCGTCGCCGAGCATCCCGACAAGATCGACCTCATCAAGGCCTATCGCGACCGCTGGGAGGAGATGCTGAAAGGGCCGATCCTGGGAACCGTCGATATTCTGGAACGTTTGGACGGCGAGGGCCATGAGCTGCATGCGCTCACCAACTGGTCTGCGGAGACCTTCCCGACTGCCCGCGAGCGCTATGGCTTTCTGGAACGATTTCGCACCATCCTGGTGTCAGGCGATGAAAATCTGATAAAGCCGGATCCAGCGATTTTCCAGCTGATGCTCGATCGCATCGGCCATCCCGCCGAACGGTGCCTGTTCATCGACGACAGTGCGAAGAACATCAAAGCCGCAGCAAATCTGGGCTTCGACGCCATCCACTTTTCAAAGCCGGAACAGCTTCGGGATGATCTTGCCAAACGTGGGCTTTGACATCGCCGGATCGGCATTTTCCGTCAATAAATGCGATCCGGCAGAACCGCTGCGCGTTCGACGGTTATTCCTCGATCACCAGGCCGTTCGAAACGGTTTCAAAGGTTCCGGCCAGATTCGTGCCGAGTGTCTGCAGCACCGTGAGGATCGCGACTGAGATCAGAGCGGCGATCAGGCCATATTCGACGGCGGTGGCGCCTTCTTCGTTTTCAATCAAAGCCTTGATGCGTGACATATCTCGCTTCCTTCCGTTGAAGTTCGTCTGCTCTGAAACGATCATCGCGGCTTTTCCTTAAGAACTTGCTAAAAACGCAGAAAATTTTTGCTATTTTTTGCCGAAATTGGGCGGTCTTTGATTTGCGCTGTACCCAACTGCGTCATTGGCGATGCCGTAATGTGTCTGCATTGCTTAATCCAACCCGCGCTCTACTTCGAATAGGACGATCTCGCTGAGGAGGGCATCTTTGATGCGCAAAGCATTCCGTCGCTATGTTCTGTCGTTCTGGCTCGCTCTGACACTGGGCGCTGCGGCGACCTTCGGCAGCTCGGCTGCATGGGCGGATGCCGTCGATAATCTTAGCGATGCGGACCGGACGGCGATTCGCCAGACGATTACCGGTCAGATCGAAGCCTTCAAAGCCGACGACGCCGATCTCGCCTTCAGCTTCGCGACCCCGATGATCCAAAGTCGGTTCGGCAACGCGTCACGCTTCGTCGCCATGGTGAAGCGGGGCTATTTGCCGGTCTATCGCCCGCGTCAGTTCGAGTTCACCGATCTTCTGGACGTGCGCGGCAAGCCCACGCAGCAGCTGATCGTGGTCGGGCCCGACGATGACGTGTTCAGCGCCTATTATCTCATGGAACAGCAGACGGACGGCAGCTGGCGCATCAGCGGCTGCATCCTCCGCCCCCTAGGCGACCGCTCTATCTGACCCCTGCCAGGGTCGGGGTGACTTGCCTGAACTCTTTGATCGACCGTCTGGTCGATGGGTTCAGGCGGCCTTTGACGGGGCGTCCTCGATCTCATCACGCAGGCGGGCGGCCAGGGTGTCGAGGCCAGGGTCCATCGAAAACCGCTCCAGCACGATTCTTCGCGCGGTTCGGCCCATTTTGAGGCGGCGCTTCGGGTCGCGGATCAGGGCTTCGAGCGCGGCTGCGAGGGCAGCCGGGTCGTCAGGGGAGACCAGGAGGCCGTTTTCGCCATCGGTGATCAGTTCAGGCACCGCGGACACCGCGGTCGTCACCGCCGCCAGTTCCTGGGAACCAGCCTCCATCAGCACGTTTGGCAGACCGTCCCGATCGCCGTCGGCGGCGATACGGCTCGCCATCACGAACAGATCCGCGTCGCGATAGGCGGCGATCACCTCGGCCTGGGCCTTGGCGCCTTGCCAGGTGATCCGATCGGCGAGACCGAGCTCGGAGGCTTTCGCCTTGATCCGATCCTTCTCGGCGCCGCTCCCGATATGGACGTAACGCCAGTTGAGATCGGCCGGCAGGCGCTTCAGCGCGTCCAAAAGCGTATCCACGCCCTTCTTCGCCACAATCCTCGCCACACCGAGAAGCTGTACGGGCTCGCCGCTCGAACTGCCGTCCGGGCCCAGAGTGCGTCCCGGCGCCGGGAAACGCCCTGCGTCCAGACCGTGATAAGTCAGAAACACATCCGCGCCAGGCGTGAGCCCGGACAGGTGCTGCTGGTTAGTGCGGGTGCAGGTGGTGAGCCAGCGGCAGTCCTCGAGCTTTTCCTTCAGCTCCCAGTCAGGCGAGGTCCAGATGTCCTTGGCGTGGGCCGAGACGCAGAATGGCAGGTCGTTCAGGA
Source organism: Pseudomonadota bacterium (assembly GCA_039197065.1). Classification (GTDB taxonomy): domain Bacteria; phylum Pseudomonadota; class Alphaproteobacteria; order Geminicoccales; family Geminicoccaceae; genus JANQPX01. Next base: position 30,257 of record JBCCUL010000004.1, read on the forward strand.
TCGCGGCATAACGGGTGACGGATGCCGGCGTATGCAGATAGTGAACGTAAAGCAAGCGGATGCTATCCGGCATCTCGGCGGCGAAGACTAGGGCCTGGCCGAAGCGCCTGACGCGGTTGGCCGTCATGTCCCGTCGAAGGTCTTTCAGCCAGAGCGCCCTAAGCTTGCGGTAGCCGGGTTTCCTGCGCATGCGCCACCAGGCGCGAAGGACGCGCAACGGCTCCTGATAGAGATATTCCGGCAGATAGCGGACCGCCGCGCCGATCTGCTCGTGGATCGGGTGGACCGATGGATCATAGGGATGGCGGAGCGAGACGATCTCGATGGCGATGCCGCGCTGTTCGAGACCGAGGATCTCCTGGGCGATGAAGGTCTCGGAAAGCCTCGGATAGCCCTTCAGCACCAGGGCGATTTCGGGCGAAGCGGGAGGCGTCGGGGACTGCATGGGATCGGCGCCGTTCAGGCGGTCCGCTTGAGCGACGCGTCGGCGGCGCTCCGGGTGCGCACCGGCAGCCAGGGGCGCACCAGCTTTGCGATCTTGTCGAGCCCGCCGAGAAAGCTTGCCATGTCGATGTCCTGGCTCGGCTGCCAGTCAGGCAGGGCCGAAAGTTCGGCGGCCATGACCTTCGGGTCGCGTTTGCCGTCATCCGCCAGCATGCGCACCATGCCGAGCGCCTTGGCGCTGCGGGCGCGCAGGAGCTGCTCCCGTCTCGGGCGGGTGCGCGGCACGATGAGCGCCGGCTTGCCGAAGGAGAGGATCTCGCAGAACGTGTTGTAGCCGCCCATGGCCACCACGCCGATCGCGCGTTCCAACAGACGCTCGAAGCGGGCTTCGAAGGTGATCGCGTGGACTTTCTTGAGATTGGCGGCGCGTTCCTGAAACGCGAGACGGCGGTCCTGGTTCATGAAGGGGCCGAAGACCAGAAGGGCCGGATGCGGCAGATCGGGATCGCTTTCATAGGCGCTGAGCACCCAGTCGATCAGCCGGTCGCCATCGCCGCCGCCGCCGGTGGTGACCAGGAGATAGGGCTCGCTCGGCAGTTCGCTCTCGGCGGCATCGGGCGGCGCCTGCGGCAACTGACGGCGCAGATAGCCGGTAAACGTCATCTTCTCGGCCAGATGCTGCATATCCGGGAGTTCGCTCAACGGATCGAAGATCTCCGGGAGACCATAGATCCAGATATCGTCATAAAGCTCGTTCAGCGCGGGATAGACGTTCTTACGCCGCCACTCCTCGCGCAGAAGTGCTGGATCGTCCATCACATCGCGCAGACCGAGCACCAGGCGTGTGCCGCGATCTTTGAGCATTTCCAGTGTGCCCTCGACCTCGCCGCGCAGGCCGAGCGGTTCCTTGTCCACGAGGAACAGATGCGGGTCGAAGATCTCGGCCGTGTGCTGGATGATCGAGCTTCGCATCGCCAGCGTCTGCTCGATGTCGAGATGCAGGCTGAGCGGTGTGTAATTGCCGTTTCTGAGCTTGATGACACCCGGGATGCGCACGAAGTCGACGCGCGCCTTGAAATCGAAGCTGCCGATGATCGGCGAGCCCGACAGGATCAGGATCGACAGCTGACGATAACGCTCCACGAGATGATGGGCGATCACCCGACAGCGACGCAGATGGCCGAGGCCGAAGGTGTCGTGGCTGTAGATAAGGAGACGGGCAGCGGAACTCATGAACGCGGGCAATTGGCGATTGTTGTCGTTGGCGAGAGACTGGCAATGAAATGTGGCACAGACAAGGCGAATTCACAGGCCGTCAGAAGAAGTGATCGAGGGTTTATCGATTTAAAGTTGAATTAAGTCACGAAACATTTTCGCTTGGCGGCATTGTTTGCGCGCGGGACGGGTCTTCCGCCTTGGATTCCGGTCGGTCATGATCATCCTCATGTCCCCGATGCGAGGTTTGCGCAGCCTTCATCTCCAGATCGAAGCGGCGGCGCTGTTTCAAGGCCCAGACCGCCTCTTCCAGGCGGCGAACATCCGGCACGCCGAAAAAGCCGATCGCCCGCTCGCCGACACGGCGCTTACCCTTGGGGTCGTGGTGATGGGCGAGCTTTCGGTGCTCTTCCCGCCGGAAGATCAAGTCGCCGCTTCCATCTTTGCGTTCCTGCCGCTCGACCACATCGATATCTTCAGGGCCGTAGCTGGTGACCCGGCGTCTCGGCCAAGTCTGGATGATCAGGAGCCGCTGATCGGAGATCGCATAGATGGTGTATCGCGTGACGAGCGGCCACCACCAGGGGAGGACGGCAAGGGCCAGCGCTGCGAGGAGGAAGGGCAGGCCCATGATCAGCAGCCAGGTTGACGTGACGGCCGCTTTAACAAGCCAGGCCAATGTCAAAAGAAGGAAGAGCCAGCCCAATATGCTGATCGGAAAGACCCGACGCCGGGCGCTCGATGGCAGTGACGTTTCCGCCCAGATCAGCCGTTCGCCTTCGACCAGTTGCGATCTTGCCAGGACAAGCGGCGATGGCGGCTCGCCTTCGCCGGGCGCTTTCGCCTCCATCTCCTCATCGTTCGGCATGCATCCTCCGCGCGAGCGTTCATCACGCTTAGGAACGCTCTTCATCCAACATATAGTGCAAATCGTCGTCCAATTGCGGTAAACCTGCAGGAAGCATGACTTCGATGCGACGGCCACAGCGCCTTGTGGCCTGCCGCATCCTTTGGAACGGGCGATGGATCAAACGATTTTCGGCTACATCTTGCGCCACAGCAAAATGGCGCAGCTGGCGATCCTGGCGCTGACCATAGCGTCCTTCCCCTTCCTCTATTTCAGCCTCGATCTTCCGAAGATCATCATCAACGACGCGATGAGCAACAGCGAGGGAGGGACGCTCCCGCTCATCGGGCAACTTGATCAGGTCAGCTATCTCTTCGCACTCTGCGGCATCTTTCTTGTGCTGGTCCTGATCAATGGCGGCTTCAAATACGTCATCAACGTCTACAAGGGCGTGGTTGGCGAACGCATGCTCAGGCGTCTTCGCTACGAGCTCTATTCGCGCATCATGCGCTTTCCGCTCCCCCATTTTCGCCGCGTCTCCCAGGGCGAGCTGGTGCAGATGATCACGGCCGAAGTGGAGCCGCTCGGCGGCTTCATCGCGCAAGCCTACGCGCTGCCGGCATTCCAGGGCGGCACCTTGCTCACCATCCTGTTCTTCATGTTCGCGCAGGACTGGGTGCTCGGGCTGGCGGCGATCGTGCTCTATCCGCTGCAGATCTGGATCATTCCCAAGCTGCAGCGTCAGGTGAACCTCCTGGGCAAGGCGCGCGTGCGCCAGGTTCGAAAGCTCGCCGAGCGCATCGGCGAGACCACGCAAGGCGTGCGCGACATTCGCGCCAATGACGCCACGCAATATGAGCGCGCCCGCTTCGGCAAAGAGCTGGGCGTCGTTTTCGATATCCGCTTCGCGATCTACAAGAAAAAATTCTTCATCAAGTTCCTGAACAATTTCCTCGCCCAGCTGGCGCCGTTCTTCTTCTATTCGATCGGCGGCTATCTGGTGATCATGGGCGATCTTACGCTCGGCGCTCTGGTCGCCGTGATCGGCGCCCATGAAAAGCTCTATGCCCCCTGGAAGGAGCTGTTGAGCTACTACCAGCTGATGTCGGATGCGCGGATCAAATATGAGCAGGTGATCATTCAGTTCGATCCGAACGGCGTGCGTGACGAGGCCCTGCAAACCGCCGACCCCGGCAATCCGCTTGTCGTCAATGCCGTGGAACTCAAGGCGATCAATCTTTCGACCTCGACGGACGACGGCGTGCCGACCCTCGATGGCGCCAGCTTCGGATTCGATCTGCCCAAGCGGGTCGCGATCGTCGGACCGACGGGAGCGGGCAAGGAGGATCTCTCCCTCATCCTCGCCAACCTCCTGGTTCCCGACGCCGGCCGCGTCCTGATCGGCGAGCAGGAGATCGGTAAGCTATCGGAATCGGTGACCGGCCGTCAGATCACCTATGTCGGCTACCCGGCCCAGATCTTCTCGGGCACCATCGCCGACAATCTGCTGTTCGGCCTGAAGAACCGGCCGCTGCGCGACGTAACGCTCGAAGGCGATGCCGCGGAAGCCCATGAACGCGAACTGCTGGAGGCGAAACGGGCGGGCCACGCCGAGTTGGATGCGGATGCTGATTGGATCGACTTCAAGACCGTCGGCATTGAACCCGAGGACAGTCTGCTGCCGGCGGCGGAGGCGGCGCTTGCCAGGGTTCAGCTTGATCGAGACGTTTATCAGATGGGCCTGCGCGGCACCGTCGACCCGGATGAGCGTCCGGATGTCGCCGAGGCCATCTTGAAGGCGCGGTATGCCATGGGCGAGCGACTCGAAGATCCCAAGCTCGGCCGTCTGGTCGAAGTCTTCGATCCGGAGCGCTACAACACCAACGCCACGCTCGCGGAGAACCTGCTTTTCGGCGCACCGGTCGGCGACGAGTTGCAGATCGAACAGCTGGCGGCTCAAGACTATGTCCAGGAGGTGCTTAAACAGAACGGGCTCACCGACACGCTGGTGGATGTCGGCTTCCGCCTTGCCCAGACGATGGTCGAACTGTTCCAGGATCTGCCGCCTGATCACGACTATTTCCGCCAGTTCAGCTTCATCAGCGCCGAGGATCTGCCGGACTACCGGACATTGATCAGCCGGGTCGACAGCGGCGGCCTCGGCAAGCTGAACGATACGGACAGGCAGCGGCTTCTAGCGCTGACCTTCAAGCTGATCCCGGCCCGCCATCGTCTCGATCTGGTGGACGAGGAGCTGCAGGCGCGGATCCTCGAAGCGCGGCGGCACTTCAGGGAGCATCTGCCCGAGGAGCTCAGTGAAGCCGTCGTCTTCTTCGATCCCGACAGCTACAACAGAGGCGCCAGCATTCAGGACAATATTCTGTTCGGCAAGGTGGCCTATGGTCAGGCCCAGGCCAGCGACCGCATCGGCGACCTGATCGGTCAGGTGCTCAACGATCTCGAGCTTCGCGGCCAGGTTATCGAGGTCGGTCTGCAGGCCGAAGTCGGCGTCGGCGGATCACGGCTGTCGCTGGCGCTGCGTCAAAAGCTCGCCTTGGCGCGCGCCCTGCTGAAACGCCCGGATGTTCTGATCCTGCACGACGCCGTCAGCCCGCTCGACCCAAGCGAGCAGGTGGTTGTGCTTGACGCACTGCTCGAAGCCTTCGAAGGCCGAACGTTGATCTGGTCGCTCAATCGAAGTGACCTCGCCGCCCGATTCGATCACGTCCTGGTCATGCACCAGGGTCGGATCGTCGAACAGGGCGCCTATGACGAGCTCAATCACGACGGCACCGCGCTGCACGCGATGGTCGCCGCTGAATAAGACGAGAGGGGGACTGGGAGATGTCACTGACGAAAGACATGGAGGTTCTGAGGAGCATCCCGCTTTTCGCCAAGATCGAGCCTGCAAAATTGAAGCTTCTGGCGTTTACCAGCGAACGGCTGAGCTTCATGGAGGGAGATGAGATCTGCCGCGAAGGCGACACTGGTGACGCCGCCTACATCATCCTGGACGGCGAAGCCGACATCTCCGTCATGACCTCGAACGGCCCGCTGACGGTCGCCACCCTCGGCAAGAACGACATCATCGGCGAGATCGCGGTACTCTGTGACGTACCGCGCACCGCAACGGTGACCGCCAAAGGCGATCTCGAAACGCTGCGGGTCGCCAAGGAAAACTTCTTTCAGCTGGTCACCCAGTTCCCGCAGATCGGCGTTCAGGTCATGCATGAGCTGGCGGAACGTCTGCATCAGACGACCCAGGACTTGACCCAGGCCAGGGCGAAGCTGGCGGCGATCGACTGATGTCCCAGCCCCGTTCGGCGTCGGCGGGGAACGATCGAGTCCAGGTCGACGGCAAGGGTTAACGAGCCCGAAGCACACGCGAACCGCGTAGTAACAAGCACCTTAGTCGCTTCCACCGAGAACGGAGGCCACGCCGGCTCAAATCTCCGCGACAAATTGGCGATCCCTATGGAGCAATCCCGAAAAAGCGCTGTTAGCTATCACGGCTCAACGCCGCTGGGAAAGGACCTGGATGACCTCGGATTGCCCCTCGACCGATCACCATTGCCTGGCGGGCGCCACGCCTGCCGCCATCCTCGGTGTCGGCACGGCCGTGCCGCCCTATCAGCTCGATCAACGCGAGATCGCGAGCATCGCGCGCGACCTGTTTGCCGACCGCTATCCTGACTTCGACCGCCTGGCCCCGGTATTTCGCAGCGCCGGGATTGCCAAGCGCCACATGATACGCCCGCCCGAATGGTACATGGAGCCGCGCCACTGGCCGGATCGAACCGAGGCCTATCTCGAAGGTGCTGAGGCGCTGTTCCTCGATGCCGCGGGAAAGGCGCTGGCGATGGCCGGAACGGCGGCCTCCGAGATCGATGCGGTGGTCACCGTGTCGTCCACCGGCATCGCGACGCCGAGCCTCGAAGCGCGCGTTGCCGGGATCATCGGCTTTCGTCCGGACATCTCCCGCGTGCCGATTTTCGGGCTTGGCTGCGCCGGCGGCGCTGCCGGCCTGTCGCTTGCCGCCAAGCTTGCCGAGGCCAGGCCCGGTACCACGGTTCTGATGGTCGCGATCGAGATCTGCTCGACCGCGTTCCGCCTGGACCAGCTGGACAAGGCCAACATCGTGGCGACAGCGCTGTTCGCCGACGGCGCCGCCGCCGCCGTGCTGCGCGCTGACGAAGACGGCCATTGCAAGATCGAGGGGGCGGGTGAGCATACCTGGCCGGACAGCCTGAACATCATGGGCTGGAATGTTGATCCCGAAGGTCTCGGCGTGATATTCGATCGCTCGATTCCACCCTTTGCCCGGGACAATTTCGGGCCGGCGACCCTGGCGATCCTCGGACGCATGGGCCTCACCAAGGCGGATGTCGGGCGCTTTTGCTGCCATCCAGGCGGCAGCAAGGTGATCGAGGCGCTGGAGGACACGCTGGAACTGGAGCGCCGCACTCTCGATCATGAGCGGACCGTGCTTCGGGACTACGGCAATATGTCCGCGCCGACGGTGTTTTTCGTGCTCGAACGACTGATGCAGGCGGGACTGCCGGAGCGCACGGCGCTCACCGCTCTCGGCCCCGGTTTTTCAACCCATTGTCTCTCATTGACGAGGTCGTCATGACGCTTGCGGTTTTCATCCTTCTTCTGGTGACGCTGCAGCGCTTGAGCGAGCTTTGGATCGCGAAGCGCAACACCCAGAGGCTTCTGGATCAGGGCGGACGCGAAGCGGCGCCCGAGCATTACCCCTTCATCGTCGCCATGCATGCGGCCTGGCTGATCGGCCTTTGGATCTTGGCCCATGACCGGGATGTGGCCCTGTTTTGGATCGGCCTGTTCGTCATCCTGCAGGCGTTGCGGGTCTGGGTCCTGACAACCATGGGGCCGCGCTGGACCACACGGATCATCGTGCTGCCTGAGGCGCCGTTGGTGAAAGAGGGACCGTTCAGGTGGGTTTCCCACCCCAATTATTGCGTGGTGGCCGCAGAAATTCTGGTCCTGCCCATGGCCTTCGGCCTGGTGTGGTTCGCCATCCTGTTCTCGATCCTGAACGCTATCATTCTGACCATCCGCATCCGCGCCGAGAACGAGGCGCTCGCCGCGTCGTGAGCCGGAAGCTTGCCTCGCATTCGCTACCTTCCACCGCGTTGACGGCGGCGCCGGGGGCAAGCTTTGCCATCTGGCTCGGCTTCGGCGCCATGTGCCTCGGCATGTTCATGGCGATCCTGGACATCCAGGTGGTCGTCACGTCGTTACCAACGATCCAAGCCGCGCTTGGTGTCGACAAGGACCTGATCAGCTGGGTGCAGACCGCCTATCTGATCGCCGAAGTCATCGCCATCCCGCTGACCGGCTTTTTGACCCGCGCCTTCACCATGCGCGGGCTGTTCGTGCTGGCGCTTTCGCTGTTCACCATCGCGTCTGCGGCCTGCGCCGCCAGCTCCAGCTTCGAGGCGCTGATCACAGCCCGGATCGTCCAGGGATTTGCCGGCGGCGTGCTGATCCCTCTGGTCTTTTCCGCGGTCTTTCTCCTGTTCCCCGTGCGCCAGCAGGCGCTGGCCACCACGATCGCCGGTGTCCTGGCCGTGCTGGCGCCGACCGTCGGCCCGGTGGTCGGCGGCTGGATCACGGAGACATGGACCTGGCCCTGGCTGTTCCTGATCAATATCGGACCGGGCGTTCTCGCCGTGCTGGCGGCCACCCTCTGCCTTCCGAGAGAGAAACCGAACCTCTCGACGCTGAAGGCTCTGGACGGCGTCTCGCTCCTGTTCCTCGCCCTCGGCCTCGCCGCCCTCGAAATCGGCCTCAAGGAGGCGCCGGGCAGAGGATGGAGCTCGGGACTGGTGATCGGCCTTTTCGTGATCGCCGCTCTCAGCGGCGCAAGCTTCGTGCAGCGAACGCTGAGCGCCTGCAGAGCGTTGAGCGTCGCCCCGCCAGGCGATGCGCACCCCTTGGTCGATCTGACCCTCCTCGGTGATCGGGACTTTGCCGTCGGCTGTTTTCTCAGCTTCGTTTTCGGCATCGGCCTCTTTGGCTCGGTCTATCTGATGCCGGTTTTCCTGGGCTTCGTTCGCGATCACGGCGCATTTGGGATCGGTCAGATCATGCTGGTGACCGGCGTCGCCCAGCTCTTGGCGGCCCCGCTCGCCGTGCAGCTGGAGCGGCGGATCGACGCCCGGATCCTGACGGCCTGCGGCTTTGCGCTGTTTGCGCTCGGGCTTTTGATGAGCTCGGCGCAGACGTCGGACACCGATTTCGACGAGATGTTCTGGCCGCAGGTGGTGCGCGGGACGGCCATCATGTTCTGCCTGCTGCCGCCGACCCGCCTCGCCCTCGGGCCGCTGCCGGCGGCAAGGGTTGCCGACGGGTCCGGTCTGTTCAACCTCATGCGAAATCTCGGCGGCGCCATCGGTCTCGCACTGATCGATACGGTGATCTACGCACGCGCGCCCATCCATGCCGAGGCGCTGGCCGAACGTCTGAAGCAGGGCGACATCGAAGCCGGACGGACCGTGGGCCTGCCGGATGGCGTCATGAAAGGTGAGCCGATCGGCGAGATCACCGCGTCGATGGAAGCCTTCGTCCGCCCGCACCTGGAAAAAGCCGGGCTGGTCGCGGCGATCAACGAAGCCTGGACGCTTCTCGCCGGCGTTACCTTTTTCGGCCTTGCAGCGCTCCTCTTGGTCATCGGAAAACGCCCTGCAAGCGCCGAACCAGCCGAAGAAGAGGTCGATTTCAAGGATGCGGCTTGATTCGGATCAACGCGCCTGTCCCTGAAACAGCGTCCAATGGCCTGGCCGTCCGGCTCATGCTTCGGCGTTGAGTTCGATCGCAGCTTGTGAGAAGAGATAGAGCCAGAGGCTCAAAGCCAACTGTCGAATGACGCCTTTCCAGGGGGAGGTTTTTTTTCATGTCCGAACTCTTTCCGGTTCCGGAAGCCGTAGCCAAAGCGGCGCATGTCGATGACGCCGGCTATCAGGCGATGTATCAGCGTTCGATCGAGGACAATGAAGGCTTTTGGACGGATCAGGCCAAACGCCTGGACTGGATAACCTTCCCCACCAAGATCAAGGATGTCGATTACGCCGACAACGCGCGCATCCGCTGGTATGAGGACGGCGTGCTCAACGTCTCGGTCAACTGCATCGATCGCCATCTGGCGACGCGCGGCGATCAGACCGCCATCCTCTGGGAAGGCGACGAGCCGGATCAGGACACGAAGATCACCTATAAGGAACTGCACGAGAAGGTGTGCAGGCTCGCCAATGTCATGAAGGATCTTGGCGTCAAGAAGGGCGATCGCGTCACCCTCTATCTGCCGATGATCCCGGAAGCCGCCTATTCCATGCTCGCCTGCGCGCGCATCGGCGCGGTGCATTCCATCGTGTTCGGCGGCTTTTCGCCGGACAGCCTTGCCGATCGCATCAATGGCTGCGACAGCAAGCTGGTGATCACCACGGACGGCGGCAAGCGCGGCGGCCGGAACGTACCGTTGAAGCCGAACACCGATGCCGCCCTCGAAAAATGCCCGGACGACGTCAAGGTGCTGATGTTCAAATATGCCGGCACGGACGTCACCGAAGTCGAAGGCCGCGATTACGACGCCAATGCGCTGATGGCAACGGCGTCGCCGGACTGCGCGCCCGAACCGATGAACGCGGAAGATCCGCTCTTCATCCTCTACACCTCAGGGTCGACCGGCAAGCCGAAGGGTGTCCTGCACACCACCGGCGGCTATCTCGTCTACGCCTCGATGACCCACCAATATGTCTTCGACTACCAGGACGGGGACATCTACTGGTGCACCGCCGATGTCGGCTGGGTCACCGGCCACAGCTACATCGTCTACGGCCCACTAGCCAATGGGGCGGTGACGTTGATGTTCGAGGGTGTGCCCAACTATCCGGATGCCTCGCGCTTCTGGCAGGTGGTGGACAAGCACGAAGTCAACATCTTCTACACGGCCCCGACCGCGATCCGCGCGCTCATGCGATTGGGAGAAGATCCGGTCAAATCAACGAGCAGGGCGTCCCTCAGGGTCCTGGGATCGGTGGGCGAACCGATCAATCCCGAAGCCTGGATGTGGTATTACAACGTCGTCGGCGACGGTCGCTGCCCGATCGTCGACACCTGGTGGCAGACGGAAACCGGCGGCATTCTCATTACCCCGCTGCCCGGCGCCACCAACCTGAAGCCCGGCTCAGCGACCCGGCCGTTTTTCGGCATCCAGCCGGCCCTGGTCGACAATGACGGCAAGATCCTGGAGGGTGCCACTGAGGGCAATCTGATCATCACCGACAGCTGGCCCGGTCAGATGCGCACCGTCTATGGCGATCACGAGCGCTTCGTCCAGACCTATTTCTCCACCTTCCCCGGCCGCTATTTCACCGGCGACGGCGCCAGGCGCGACGAGGACGGCTATTGGTGGATCACCGGACGCGTCGACGACGTGATCAACGTCTCCGGCCACCGCATGGGCACGGCCGAAGTCGAGAGCGCGCTTGTGGCCCATCCCAGCGTTTCTGAAGCGGCCGTCGTCGGCTACCCGCACGACATCAAGGGCCAGGGGATCTACTGCTACGTCACGCTTACCGCCGGCATCGAGCCGACGGACGAGCTTCGGACCGAGCTTCGGCAATGGGTCAGAAAAGAGATCGGTCCGATCGCGTCACCCGACCTCCTGCAATGGGCCCCCGGCCTGCCCAAGACCCGTTCCGGCAAGATCATGCGCCGCATCCTCCGAAAGATCGCCGCCAACGAGCACGACCAGCTCGGCGACACCTCGACGCTCGCCGACCCTGCCGTGGTCACCGATCTGGTCGACAATCGCATGAACCGTTGACCCCATTGGGTAGAATTGCCTAGGGTTTCCGCCTCAGTCGGTATTTGGATGAGGCGTATAGTGGCGAAACGAACTTTGGGTAGAGCATTGCCGCTTGCTCTGGCGGCGCTACTAATGCTCGGTGGCTGCGACGACGAGCCGGAAAAAACAAAACGAGTGCTCGAAGTTGAGGTCGAAAAAGATACGGAAGTCAGAGTAAAGATCAAAGACGACAAGAAAAGCGAGATGATCGTCGTCGGAGAACTGGCTTTATTCGGTGTCTTCGTGGTCTGGGCCTTGTTCGGTCCGGGGGCGACGCGGCGGCAAGCAGCCGTCTCAGAGAACGGGTAACAGTCGCCTTAGTAGGATTGCGGAGCGCTCGGACACGGCATCGACGAAACGCGAGAAATCGAAGCGCGAGTCGGCACCGGCGAGATCGGAGAGCGCTCGAATTTCCAGCCAGGGCAGCCCGAATCGCTCGGCCACCTGCGCCATCGCACCACCTTCCATCGCCACCGCCTTGGCCTCGAACATTCCATGCAGGCGCTCACGAGTCGCCTCTGAGTGGATATATTGATCGCCTGCAAGGATGGTGCCGAAGGCGATTTCAGCGTCCTTGCCGGACCCGCCGGCTTCGGCGGCAAGCGGCGTGAAGGTCAGACCATCGAGCGCTGCCCTGATCCGATCGACCAAAGCGGGCTCCACCGCATAGCCGAGCTGTTCGGTCGGGTTGAAGAAGGGCACGTGGCCGGCCTGATAGGGCTTTAGGCCATCATCCTCGATCACACCGCAATCATGCTGGATCGCCCGCTCCGCGATCACCAGATCACCGATAGCGAGGCTGGGATCGAGGCCGCCGGCAACACCGCTGAACGCGAGAAAACCGACATCGAAACGGGAGGCCAGGAGGGTGGCGACGACGGCTGTATTGACCTTGCCGATGCCGGCTTCCGCGAGCACGACGGCATGGCCGTCCAGACGCCCCCGATCGAATTCGAGCCCGCCGAGCGTGATGGTTTCCTGAAGCTCCAAGGCAGCCTTCAGATCGACGCGCTCCTGCGGGATCGCACAGATCAACCCGATCACCTTGTCAGACATGAACCCTCCCTTTCGCAAAACACTCTTTTCTTGGGGTTACGGTGAAAGGACGCAAGCGATATCTTGGTTACTTGCATAAAAAACGGGGAGCACCGCGTTATGGCATCGAACATAGCCGGTATCGATCATGCCATCATCGGCGTCCGGGACCTGGAGAAAGCGAAGGCAGCCTATGAAAAGCTCGGATTTCGCGCGACGCCGCGCGGACGGCATGTCGGCTGGGGAACGGCCAATTACTGCTTGATGTTCGAGCGGGACTATCTCGAAATCCTCGGCATCGTCGACCCCAAGGCCTTCACCAACAATCTCGACAGCTTTCTCGAAACCAGGGAAGGCCTGCTCTCGATCGTCCTGGGCACCTCGGATGCGACGGCGACGCGCACCGCCTGGGCGGAGGCCGGTCTCGATCCCGCCGAGGTCAAGGATCTCAGCCGTCTCCTGGAGCCGGATACCGAACTCCGCTTTCAGAACGTCACGCTGGACGCGAAGGCCACAGCCGATGTGCCGATGTTCGCCTGCAGCCAGCTGACGGCGGATCAGATGCGCGCGCCCGGCTGGACCGAGCACCCGAACGGAGCGCTTGGCATCAAGACAATTACAGCTGTGACCAAAGACCCCGCATCGACGGTGGAGCCGATGAGCCGGATCTTCGGCAGCGCCAAGATCACCGAGACCGACAACACGGTCGCCGTCCATACCGGCAGCGGCGTGCTGCTGTTCGCTACCCCCGACGATCTCGACATGCTGCATCCCCAGCTGAGGCTGGAGCTCGATACCGATCAGGCGGCGCTTGCGGTTCTCAGCGTCCGTGTACGTGATCTCGAAGCTGCGGCCGATTGGCTGGAGAAAGCCAAGATCCCCTTCAAACGGGAAGCCAGCGGCATCATCGGCGTCGGCGCAGAGCACGCCTGCGGCGTGATGTTGGAGTTTACTCTTTAGCACTGACGATCGCAGGGCGACTGAAGGAACGGGCGCGTTGTGCAACGGCGCAGGCTTTGATCATTATTCCGACAACCGACAACCTTTAATTGACACGGACTGTTCCTCCCCATAGGACGTAGGCTACCTGTAATTTAACGAGGGGGTCACGATGAAGGCTTTGGTTTCGATGGCGCTGGCCATGGGCTTGGTTTCCGGCGTCGCTTATGCCGATGGTCATAAGGGCAATGGCGACAGCACGGGCTGTGGCCTCGGCACAACGCTTTGGGCCGGCAAGACGGGCCTTGCCCCTCAAGTCCTTGCGGTGACCACGAATGGCACGTCGGGCAATCAGACCTTCGGCATCACCACCGGCACGCTGGGCTGCGATCAGAACGACGTGATCGCATCCGCTGAGATTCGCATGCTGGCGTCAGCCAATCTCGACAATCTGGCCGCGGACATCGCGCGCGGCGAAGGCGAGACGCTGGCTTCGCTCGCCTCGGCGATGGAGGTCGATCAACCGGATCAGGCCCTGATGTTCGCGACGCTCAAGGGCAACTTCGCACGGATCTTTCCCAACGATAGCGTCACCTCGAACGACGTGCTGGTGTCGATCCATGAGGTGATGGCCGAGGACGAAAAGCTCGCCCGCTACGTAGAGGTCTAAGACCTGCCGGCGGCAGGTGGCTGAACGTTACGGTGATGGCCCGATCCGTGCACCATCCGGATCGGGCCGCATCGTTCAGACAAGAGAGCGGACATCCACGCTCTCGCTTCTTTTCGCAGCCTTCGCTCTATGTCTTCCGGCCGCCGATGAGGCCAAGGCCGCTGATGAGAGCTATCGGGATGCGCTGATCGCCGAGGCCGAAGCGCTCGACCTTGCGGCGGCGCCGGCTTGGCAGGCCCTCCTTCATTATCGCCCCGATTGGATCGTATCCGGGCATCACAGCCTGATCGACAGTCCCGGATTTTTCCTGGCCATCGACGGCAAGACCGACCGGAAGGCGGAGCTTGCTGCGACGCTTAGCGCTTTTTTCGAACCTCCGTCCGCCGATGAGGCAGAGCAGCATCCGCAATGCGCCTACATCGCCCGTTATCGCTGGCTGAAAGATCGCCTTGCGTTCGATCCCGAACATCTCGAAGAGCAGCCCTGCCCTAACTTCGAGGCCTGGGCCAACACCATCGATGCGGAAGCGGCAACGCTGATTTTCCCCGCTGCCTATCTCAACAATCCAGCCTCGATGTTCGGTCACACGCTCCTTCGCCTGGACCGCCCGGATCAGACCGAGGATACCCGCCTCCTCTCCTACGCTGTGAACTACGGCGCTGAGACCGGCGAAGACAATGGCTTTCTGTTCGCCTTTCTCGGCCTCACCGGCGGCTACCCCGGCACCTACTCGGTCGAGCCCTATTACGAGCTGGTGAAGCGCTACAGCGACATCGAGAACCGCGACATCCATGAGTATCAGCTCGATCTTTCCGCCGAAGAGGTCGCCAAGATGGTGGCCCATCTCTGGGAGATGCGCGGTCACTGGAGCGAATACTACTTCTTCGACGAGAACTGCTCCTATCAGCTCCTGTTTCTTCTGGATGTGGCCAGGCCATCGCTCGATCTCGCCAGCAAATTCTCGCTGCATGTCATCCCCGTGGACAGCGTGCGCGCGGTGCTGGAGCAAGAGGGCCTGTTCAAAAAGGCGACGTTTCGGCCCTCCGGCCAGACCAGGATCAGCCAGGGTCTCGCAGCACTCACCCCTTACGGACGACAAGTCGTCAAAGACCTCGCCGTCGGCGCGTCAGCCCCGGATGATTTGGACAGCGATCGTACGCCGGCGAGGCGTGCAGCACTGCTCGAACTCGCCGAGACCTTCGTCACCCATCAGATGACCACGGGCGATCTCGAGCGCAGCGACGGCGCCTCGCGCGCCTTGTCCCTGCTGCGCGCACGCAGCGAGATAGACGACGCCTCCGATCTGCCGCCGGTCAAGGCGCCCGAAACGCGGCCGGATCAGGGACACGCCTCCGCCCGCGCCGGCATCGGCTTCGGCACGCGCGACGGCCGGCCCTTCGCCTCCTTTCGCCTGCGCCCTGCCTACCATGACGATCTCGATCCCAGCGGCGGTTACGTGCCGGGCGCTGCCATCGACTTTCTGGCCTTCGATTTCCGCTACTACCGGGACGGTGACGCGCCGCTCCTGGAAAAATTCACCGGCGTCGGCATCCGCTCGATGACGCCGAGAAACGCGCTGATCCGGCCCATCTCCTGGCATCTGAATGTCGGCATCGAGCGCATGCGCGTGAAGAACACCGACGAGGAAGGGGCGCTGATCGCCTCAGCGGGAGGCGGGGCGGGCCTCAGTTCCAGCCTCGGCGCCGGCGATATCTGGTCGGCGACCTTCGATGCCGACGTCACCGGCGGCGAGGATTGCGATCGCAGCTGCAGCCTGAATGCCGGCCCCGCCCTCTCGCTGCTCTGGCCGATGACCGATCGAGCGACCTTCCTCGCATCCGCGCGCTATCAGCTTCGCTTCGGCGAAAAGACCAGGGACCGGTATCAGTTCCGCCTCGGCCAGAGTTTCGGCATCGGCAAAAATCTGGCATTCAAGCTCGAAGCCGGGCTGGAAGATGAAGGCAGTGGCCCGGAGCCGACCTTTCTGACCTGGCTGGATTGGTATTTTTGATGTTTTCCCGCCTCGCCGTGGTTTGGTTGCTCGTCATCGCCTTTTCCGGCTGCACCGGACTGTTCTTCCAGCCCATGAGGGCGCATGTCGTCGACCCTGAGACGATGGGCTTCGTCTATGACGATGTGAATTTCGAGGCGGCCGACGGCACCAGGCTCCACGGCTGGTTCTTTCCGGCCAAGGGGGAGCGCATCGGCAGCGTCCTGTTCCTGCATGGCAATGCCGAGAATATCAGCACGCATTTCGCCAATGTCGCCTGGCTTGCCGAAGCCGGCATCGATGCGTTCGTCTTCGATTATCGCGGCTATGGCAAATCCGAAGGCGACCCGACGCTCGAAGGCCTGCACCTCGATGCGGCAGCAGCCCTGGACACCCTGATCGCCATGGACGGCGTCGAGCCCGAGCGCATCGCCGTCTTCGGACAGAGCCTGGGCGGCGCCATTGCGCTCCACATGGTCGCCGAAACACCGCACAAAGAGCAGCTCGCCGGCCTCGTCGTCGAAGGCGCTTTTTCCGGCTATCGGTCGATCGCCCGGGAGAAACTCGCCAAGTTCTGGCTGACCTGGCCGCTTCAAGGACCGCTCGGCCTGACCATCGATGACAGCTTCAGCCCCATTCGCGCCGCCGTTGATCTGGCCCCCCTGCCGCTTCTTATCATCCATGGACAAAAGGATCAGGTGATCCCGCCACACCATGGCGAGGCCCTTTTCGATGCGGCGGGTGAACCCAAGACCATCTGGCGGCCGCCGAATGCGGGACATATTCAAGCCCTCGCCAACCTCCAGATGCGCGACCGGCTCAAGGCTTATCTGACGTCAATTTTTACGGGCGAGACACCTGAAACACGCATGCGCGAATAACGAGTTTCTGCGGTTAACCTCCTGCATCGCTTGACATAGCAGGCTGCTCAGATAGCTTACCGAAACCTCGCCTTCACTGAAGGCGGGCTCTTTCTATTGGAACGCTTCGACATGGACACTACCGCTCTCAGCAGCGCAATCGAAGACGCCTTCGAGCAGCGCGATCACGTCAATGCCGACACGTCGGGGCCCGTGCGCGCGGCCGTCGACGAAGCGCTTCAAGCGCTGGATAAAGGGACATGTCGCGTCGCCGAAAAGGTCGACGGTGAATGGCGGGTCAATCAGTGGCTGAAGAAGGCGGTCCTCCTCTCCTTCCGCCTCAATCCGATGGCCAGGATCAGCGGTGCGCCGGGCGGCGCGTCCTGGTGGGACAAGGTGCCCTCAAAATTCGCCGGCTGGTCGGACGCCGACTTCGCCAATTCAGGTTTCCGAGCCGTTCCCGGCTCCGTCGTCCGCCATTCCGCGCATATCGCACCCGACGTCGTGCTGATGCCGTCCTTCGTCAATCTCGGCGCCTATGTCGACAGCGGCACCATGGTCGATACCTGGGCGACCGTCGGCTCCTGCGCGCAAATCGGCAAGAACGTGCATCTCTCAGGCGGCGTGGGCATCGGCGGCGTCTTGGAGCCGTTGCAGGCTGGCCCTGTGATCATCGAAGACAACTGCTTCATCGGCGCGCGCTCCGAGGTGGTCGAAGGCGTGGTGGTCGAAGAGGGCGCTGTCCTGGCGATGGGCGTGTTCATCAGCTCATCGACCAAGATCATCGACCGGTCGACCGGCGAAATCCACTATGGCCGGGTGCCAGCCTATTCCGTGGTCGTCCCGGGCGCTCTGCCCGGCGCCCCCCTGCCGAACGGCGAGCCCGGCCCCAGCCTGGCCTGCGCCGTGATCGTCAAGCGCGTGGACGCGCGCACCCGCGAAAAGACCGCCATCAACGAACTGCTGAGAACATGAGCGTTGCTGCAAGACGGGATCGTCTGTCCGGTTTGAGCGAGCCCGCCAACGACACCGAACCTTCAGGCCTGGCAACAGATCAGGCCCTGCCCGTCGACGCCGTCGACCCGGTTGCCGTCAGCCAGACGCTGATCCGCTGCCGAAGCGTGACGCCTGCCGATGACGGCGCACTCGGTGTGATCGAACGGGCGCTCACGCCGCTCGGCTTCGAATGCCATCGTCTGACCTTCGAAGGCGAGGGCTCGCCGCCGATCCGGAACCTCTACGCGCGCCTCGGCACCGGTTCGCCGCATCTCTGCTTCGCCGGCCATACGGACGTGGTGCCGACAGGCGATCGGGAGGCCTGGAGCGTCGATCCGTTTGCAGGCGAGATCGTCAACGGCCAGCTTTTCGGACGCGGCGCCGTCGACATGAAAGGCGCGATCGGCTGTTTCATCGCCGCCGTCGCCCGCTTCGTCAAGGATGCCGGCCCCGCCGGCTCGGTGAGTTTCCTGATCACCGGCGACGAGGAGGGCCCTGCGGTCAACGGCACGGTGAAGGTGCTGGACTGGCTGAAGGCCCGGGGCGAAGCGATCGATGCCTGCGTGGTCGGCGAGCCGACCAACCCGGACAAGCTCGGCGATATGATCAAGATCGGCAGGCGGGGCTCGCTTTCCGGCTTCCTGAAGGTCACAGGCACACAGGGCCATGTCGCCTACCCGCATCGCGCCGACAACCCGATCACCCAGCTTGCCGCCATGCTCAGAGCGCTTTCCGAGCCGCTTGACGAGGGGACGGAGCATTTCCCACCCTCTATGCTGGTGCCGACCACCTTCGATGTCGGCAATGATGCGACCAACGTCATCCCCGGCGAGGCGCGAGCGAACTTCAACATCCGCTTCAATGACTTGCACACGCCTGAAAAACTGAAGGCGTGGCTGCATGAAAAGCTCGATGCCGTCGGCGGCGACTACGAGCTTCGGACGCGCTGCTCTGGGCCGGCCTTTCTGACCCAGCCCGGCCCCCTGACCGAGCTGATGCAGACCGTGATTCAGGACGAGCTTGGCGTCACGCCCGAACTTTCCACATCCGGCGGCACCTCCGATGCCCGCTTCATCAAAGATATCTGTCCGGTGATCGAGTTCGGCCTGGTCGGCCAGACCATGCATCAGGTGGACGAGCGCGTCGATGTTGCCGACCTGGAGGCTCTGACCGGCGTTTATCACCGTCTGCTCAGGACCTATGTCGGCACAATCTGATATCATGCCGGACCGGCAAGAAATTCTCGCCTCGCTTTACGGAGCCTGGCGGCTTGCCTGCTTCGACGAAAATGGCATGAGCTCCTTCAACATTTCGGTCGAAGGGTTCTGGAGATCAT
Source organism: Pseudomonadota bacterium (assembly GCA_039197065.1). GTDB lineage: Bacteria > Pseudomonadota > Alphaproteobacteria > Geminicoccales > Geminicoccaceae > JANQPX01. Next base: position 49,461 of record JBCCUL010000004.1, read on the forward strand.
TTTTTGCCGCGGTCATCCTGGCGCCATTCTACCTGATGTCCGTCAGCCATGATCTGATCATGCCGGAAGGCGGCTTTTCCTTCTGGGCGACACTTGTTCATTTCGGCACCTATGCAGCAGGCTGGGTCATCTTCCCGCTGGTCGCCTTTTTCGCGACAGACCTGTTGTCGCTCGGACACCGCTTCACCGCGCTCGTCGTCGCCGTCAATTGGAGCAGCGTTCTGATCGTTAGCTTCTTCATGGCGACCGGCCTGATCACAACATTTTTGCAGGGCGGCGCCGCTTATGTTTTTGGGGTCGCTGTGACGACGGCCGTCATCGTCTATCACTGGTTCGTCATGCGCACTGCGCTTGAAACGACGACGATGATCGCCATGGCCTTCGTCCTGTTCAATCTTGTCCTAAGCGGCATGTTGGTCCTGGCTGCCGACAGACTGATTTGATAGGCAAAACGGGTCCAGCCCCTATGAGGGCGAGCTTCTGAATCTCGACATGGAGCCGTAGCCGCTTTGAGCAACAACATCACCTTCATCGGTCTCGGCAATCTCGGCTGCCATCTGGCAGGCAGTTTGCTCAAGGCTGGTTTCTCGCTCACGGTTCATGATCTCGATGAGGGGGCGGCAGCCCCCCTGGTTGACAAAGGGGCACGGTTTGCGCCGACGCTGAAGGACGCGGCCCAAGGAGCGGACGTCGTCATCACCTGTCTGCCCTCACCCGCAGCAACCGAAACCGTCCTCACCAGCAACGACGGCATCTTCGTCAATCTCGGCCCTGGCGCGATCTGGATCGAGATGAGCACCAACGACCCCGAAGCCATCAAGGCACTGGCGAAAATAGCCGAAAATTACGGCGCCTCGACCCTCGAAGCGCCGGTGACCGGCGGGGTGCATCGGGCGGCGAGCGGCGAGATCACGGTTCTGGTCGGCGGTGACGAGGGGCTGTTTCGAGCGCATCTGCCGCTGTTCCAGGCGATGGGCGGCGAGGTCATCCATATGGGCGAACTCGGCCAGGCATCCGTGATCAAGGTGATCACCAACATGCTGGCCTTCATCCACCTGCTCGCCGCCGGCGAGGCGCTGACGCTCGCCAAATGCGCCGGCCTCGATCTCAAAAAGAGTTTCGATGCGATCAAAGCAAGCTCGGGCAACAGCTTCGTTCACAAGACCGAAAGCCAGGTGATTCTGAACGGCAGCTATGACATCGGCTTCACCATGGATCTGGTTCTGAAGGATCTTGGCATCACCCAGAAGATCGCAAGCGAATGCGGCGTGCCGCTCGATCTCGCCGGCCTCACCGAGCAGACCTTCCGTCGCGCCAAGGGACATTTCGGCGGCGACGCCTGGTCGCCCAAGGTGGTGAAACTCCTCGAAGACGCGATGGGCATCGAGCTGCGCGCCAAAGGCTTCCCACCGAAGCTTTGAGCGATTTGACGGGCGTCTTCTGCCTCTTATAGTCGCTGCTGGCAAAATCTAAACGCGAAAGTTGTTTTTCCTTGAGCGACTTCAGAGCAAAACTTGCTGCCGGCTTCTGCGTTTTCGTCTTGGCGGTTCTTTTCGCAGCTTTTCTCCCGGACTTGCCCTACTGGGCGAAGATCGCGGCTTCCGCCCTGTTTGGGTTCGCCGGGGTGACCTGCTATCGATGGCTCTATGGTCGCTGGCGTCCAGTCCCGACATCGGAGAACGGCGAGCGCTGACAAGACACGACGCGCTTCGCCCGCCGTCTTAACATTTCCTTCATCATTTATGGCCACTCTCAGCACATATCGAGTCCACGCGATCCTGGGAATCCGAGCCTCGCCAAACCTTTGCTGCGGGCGGGCGGATTCCCAGGATCGCGTGGACCGTGAAACATGTTGACATGGATAGGTGAACCAAGAGCTAACGGTCAGAAGAAGACTTGCCATCAGAAGAATGTCCCGGTGGTCTATCGATGGAAAGCTTTGCAGCTTGGATGAGGCTGCCCTTCACCGACGAATGCGTTAAGCTCGAAACATGCTCGACGCTCTGTTCGCCCGTATCGACGACCAGACCGAAGCGCTGATCGCGCTGACCCAGGACCTTGTTCGCATCCCGACGGTCAACCCGCCCGGCGAGGGCTACGAGCCCTGCGCTCACCTGCTTGGCGACCGCCTGGAAAGAAACGGCTTCGATGTCGCCTATATGCGCGCCGAGGGAAAGGTTGGGGACAGCGATCGCTATCCGCGCACCAACGTTGTCGCGCGCCTCGAGGGTGATGGTCCGGGTCGGACCGTCCACTTCAACGGTCATATCGATGTGGTCGAGGCCGGCCTCGGATGGAGCAAAGATCCCTTTGGCGGCGCCGTCCGCGACGGCCGGGTCTATGGCCGTGGCACCTGCGACATGAAAGGCGGGATCGCGGCGTCCGTGATCGCGGCTGAAGCCATCCTCGCCGAAGGCATCAGCTTCAACGGCGCGATCGAGATTTCCGGTACGGTCGATGAGGAATCGGGCGGCTATGCCGGCGTCGCCCATCTCGCGGAGCAGGGCTTTTTTTCGAAGCCCAGGGTCGACCATGTGATCATCCCCGAACCGCTCAATGTCGATCGGATCTGTATCGGTCATCGCGGCGTCTGGTGGGCGGAGATCGAAACCTTCGGCAAGATCGCGCACGGCTCCATGCCCTTTCTCGGCGATTGCGCGATCCGCCACATGGGCGCTGTGATGCGCGCCATGGAGGAACAGCTTCTTCCAGAGCTTGCGACCCGCCGAACCGGCATGCCGGTGGTGCCGGCGGGTGCGCGCCGTTCGACGCTGAACCTGGCCGCCATCCACGGCGGTTTGCCCGAGCAGATGGACGGCCTGCCCAGCCCAAACGTTCCCGATCGCTGCAAGCTTCTCCTGGACCGGCGTTTTCCGATTGAGGAAGACCTCGACGAGGTCAAGCGTGAGGTGATCGCCATTCTCGACGATCTGACGCGCATTCGTCCCGGCTTTCGCTACAGCATCAAAGACGTGATGGAGGTCATGCCAACGCTGACACCGGACGATGCGGATGTGGTCAAAGCCGTGACCGAATCCATAACCCGTGTGCTTGGCAAGCACCCGGAGCTGATCGTCTCGCCCGGCACCTATGACCAAAAGCATGTTCATCGCATCGGCCATCTTAAGGAGTGCATCGCCTACGGCCCGGGCATTCTCGACCTCGCTCATCAGCCAGACGAGTATGTCGAGATCGATCATCTGATCGCATCGGCGAAGGTGATGGCCTCATCGGCGCTTCGCCTCTTGGGGGTGCCGCTGCAGTGATCCGCCCCGGCCCCAAGAACCTTTTGACCGACGTTCCAGGCATCAAGGTAGGGAACGCCGAAGACCCAGATGCGCGAACGGGTGCGACGGTGATTTTGCCTGACGAGCGCAGCGTATGCGCCGTCGACGTTCGGGGCGGTGCGCCAGGCACACGCGAGACCGATGCGGGCGATCCCTCCTGTCTCGTCGACGAAGTCGATGCGATCGTGTTATCGGGCGGCTCGACCTTCGGCCTGCAAGCAGCTGACGGCGTCATGGGCTGGCTCGCCAAGCGTGGCCGAGGCTATGCGATCGGACCGGCGACATTGGTGCCGATCATACCATCCGCCATCCTCTTCGACCTTCTGAACGGCGGGAACAAGGATTGGGGTGACGAACCGCTCTATCGGGAACTTGGCGTCAAGGCCTGCGAGAATGCGGACGAACGCTTCGCCCTGGGTAATGCCGGCGCTGGCTTCGGCGCAACGGTCGGCTTTGCGCCGCCGGATCAGATCAACGGCGGTCTCGGCAGTGCCTCCTTCGTGATCGAGACCAAAGGTCGGCCGCCTGTTACGGTCGCAGCGCTCGCCGCGGTCAATCCGGTAGGACACGTCCTGATGCCGGGCAGCGACCTCTTCTGGGCCTGGCCGTTCGAACAGCATGGCGAGTTCGGCGGACGACGGCCTAAGGATGAGACTGCCCTCCCAGGGCTCGACGACCGCTTCCCGGGGGAGGTGGCCGGTAACACCACGCTTGTGGTGATCGCCACGGACGCATCCTTGAGCAAAGCCCAAGCCAGGCGGGTTGCGATCATGGCCCATGACGGCATCGCGCGTGCGATCAGGCCGGTGCATACGCCCTATGACGGCGATACGGTCTTCGTGCTTTCGACCGGAGATCAAACGCTTGAAGATCCGGTCGCTGATCTCGCGCGCATCGGCTCGCTCGCCGCTGACTGCACGGCGCGATCCATTGCTCGGGGCGTGTTTGAGGCAGACGACTTGGATCACATCCGATCTTATCGTAGCCTTAATCCGTAAACTGACTTTGGTAAGGAAGACGTGATGGCGATTTGGTCGAACCGCTCCGTTCTGGGTGCCGTGCTGGTCTTTGCGGCGAGCACTTTTCCAGCTGTCCAGCCCGTCTCGGCGGAAGACCGGATCAGAATCGGCTTGGTGCTGGAGCCCCCTCATCTCGATCCGACGGCAGGTGCCGCCGCTGCGATCGACGAGGTGGTCTACGCCAATGTCTTCGAAGGCCTGACCCGGATCGATCGGAACGGCACCGTTCAGCCCGGCCTCGCCGAAAGCTGGGTCGTCAGCGACGACGAGCTTGCCTATACATTCACGCTGCGACAGGGCGTTTCCTTCCACGACGGCAGTGCGCTCGATGCGGACGACGTCGTGTTCTCCCTAGAACGCGCCATGGCCGAAGACAGCATCAATGCACAAAAAGGCCTGTTCGAACCGATCGCGTCGGTCGCGGCCGAGGATGCCAACGCTGTCATCATCACGCTGAAGCGCCCGACGGGCAATCTCCTCTTCAATCTCGGCTGGGGGGATGCCGTGATCGTGGCGCCGGAAAGTGCCGAGAGCAACAAAGCCCTTCCCATCGGCACCGGCCCCTTCAAATTCGACCGCTGGGTCCAGGGCGACCGCATCGAGCTCAAACGGAACGACGACTACTGGGGCGAAGCCGTCCAGCTCGAGCACGCCGTGTTTCAGGTGGTGCCTGATCCGGCGGCGGCTGTGGCGGCGATGATGGCCGGCGATCTCGATGCCTTCCCCAATTTTCCCGCACCGGAGAATATGATCCAGTTCGAAGCCGACCCGCGTTTCAAAGTCGAGATCGGCACGACCGAAGGCGAAACGATCCTCGCCATCAACAACGGTCGCCCGCCTCTGGACGACGTGCGCGTGCGCCGCGCCATCGCCCATGCGATCGATCGAAGCGCCATCATCGAGGGCGCCATGTTCGGTTATGGCACGCCGATCGGCAGCCACTTCGCGCCGCATCACCCGGCCTATGCCGACCTGACCGGCATGTACCCCCATGATCCCGAGAAGGCCAAAGCCCTGCTGGCCGAAGCCGGCCACGGCGATGGTCTCGCCCTGACACTCAGGCTTCCGCCTCCCTCCTATGCGCGCCGCGGCGGCGAGATCATCGCAGCCCAGCTCGCAACGATCGGCATCGACGCCGAGATCATACCGGTGGAATGGGCGCAGTGGCTGGAGCAGGTCTTCAAAGGCAAAGACTATGATCTGACCATCGTTTCCCACACCGAACCGATGGATATCGAAATCTATGGCCGCGGCGCCGACTATTATTTCGACTATCAAAAACCTGAGTTCAAAGCGCTAATCGATGAGCTTGCCGAGACCGCGGACGAAGACGGGCGCAATGCGATCCTTACGGACGCCCAGACCATGCTTGCCGAGGATTCGGTGAACGCCTTCCTCTTCCAGCTCGCCAAGCACGGCGTCTGGAACGCCGATCTCGACGGTCTCTGGGAAAACAGCCCCATCCAGGCCAATGACCTGACCGACGTTCGCTGGACCAACTGAGGTTGCTGGAAAGCTGACGAAAAAATCGATCCGGAACCGGACTGGGTCCGTGTGGTCAGTAAGCCTTCAACAACTGTCCATGTTGCGTGCAGCCCGCCTCGGCGAGATCGACGAAAATATCGGCGCGTTCTTTCGGCAGGGCCAACGTTGTCTTGTCTTCGCCAGGAAAAGCTTTGGCGCGAAGGCGGGTACGCATCGGTCCGGGGTCGACCATATTGACCCGAAGATCCGTCTTCGCCGTTTCCTCGGCATAGGTCATGACCAACGACTGGAGCGCGGCCTTGCTCGCCGCGTAGGCCCCGAAATAGGCTCGAGGCTCACTGCCGACATCAGCTGTGACGAAGATCGCCGATCCGGAGGGTGAGGCGCGCAGCAATGGATCGAGGGAGCGAATCAGACGGTAATTCGTGATCGTATTGATGGCCAGCGTGCGCTCGAAGGTTTTCGGATCGGTATGGGCGAGCGGTGAGAGAGCGCTGAGTTCGGCCGCATTGCCGATCAGCACATCCAGTCGCCCAAAGCGCTGAGCAAGAACGCCGCCGAGTTCGTCGACGGCTTCGCCCTGGGTCAGATCCTGCGGGACCAGCGTCGCCTCGCCGCCGGCAGCTCTGACCTGATCATCCACCTCTTCAAGACCGCCGGCAGTGCGCGCCACCAGGATGAGGCGTGCCCCTTCCTCAGCGAAACGAACAGCCAGCGCTGCGCCAAGCCCGCGCGAGGCGCCGGTCATCAGAACAAGCCTGCCTTCGAGCCTCCGCAAGATCAGGCGTCCTCGAGCATGAACGAAAGTTGCGGTGTGCTCTCGCCGCTACCAACATCTTCGAGCGATGTCGGATAGTCTCCGCTGAAGCATGCATCGCAATATTGGGGCTGTGCGCTTTGTCGCTCCTCGCTGCCAACCGCGCGGTAAAGGCCGTCGAGGGAAATAAAGCCGAGACTATCAACGCCGATCATGTCGGCCATGGTCTCGATATCGTTTTGTGCCGCCAGCAACTGACTGCGCTCCGGCGTATCGACACCGTAGTAGCAGGAATGCCGGGTCGGCGGGCTGGCGATCCGCATATGCACTTCGCTGGCGCCGGCCTGACGGATCATGGTCACGATCTTGGTGGAGGTCGTGCCGCGCACGATGGAGTCGTCGATCAGGACAACCCGTTTGCCGGCGACGGTCGCCCGGTTGGCGTTGTGTTTAAGCTTGACCCCGAAATGACGGATCTGATCCGACGGTTCGATGAAGGTACGGCCGACATAGTGGTTGCGGATGAGGCCAAGCTCGAAGGGCAGACCGGCCGCCTGGGCATAACCGATCGCTGCCGGCACGCCTGAATCGGGCACCGGGATCACGATATCGGCGGGCGCTGCGTTCTCCGCCGCGAGCTGGGCGCCGATCCGTTTCCTGACCTCGTAAACGCCTTCTTTTTCGACCACGCTGTCGGGTCGCGCGAAATAGACATATTCGAAGATGCAAAAGCGGGATGGGGCTTTCGGGAACAGTTGCCGGCTTTCCACCTTGTCCCGCGTCGCGATCACCATTTCGCCGGGTTCGATATCACGGATGAAGGTCGCCCCCATGATATCAAGGGCACAGCTTTCCGAAGTGAGGATCGTTGCCCCATCCAGTTCGCCAAGGACCAGGGGCCGCACCCCCAGCGGATCGCGCACGCCTAAAAGCATGTCGTTGGACATTGCCACCAGAGCGTAAGCGCCCTCCAAATGCAGCAGCGCATCGCTGAGACGATCGACGACACTCGGCTTTCTCGAGCGTGCGATGAGGTGAATGATCACCTCGGTATCTGACGTCGATTGAAATAGACAGCCGCGTTCAACCAGTCGCCGTCGCAAACTGACCGCGTTGGTCAGATTGCCGTTATGTCCGAGCGCCAGGCCTCCGAAGGCAAAATCGCCGAACAGCGGCTGAACATTCCGAAGCCTGTCGCCGCCTGTGGTGGAGTAGCGATTGTGGCCAATCGCCATCGAGCCTGGCAGCGCTTGGATGACGTCTTCACTGCTGAAATTGTCACCCACCAGGCCGAGCGCTCGATGGCTGTAGAAGTTCGAGCCGTCGGTCGTGACAATGCCTGCTCCCTCCTGGCCGCGATGCTGCAGCGCATGGAGACCCAGAACGGTGTGCGCAGCTGCTTCATCATGACCGATGATACCGAACACGCCGCATTCTTCATGCAGCTTGTCGTCATCGCCAGAGCCCATGCGCCAGATGGTGGTCATCGGCGGATTCGCCTTTTCATTGTCGCCCGGGGTCTTCTGCTATGTCCCCGTCGAGCGGTTGTTCCGGTTCTTCGGTAATCGGCGTTGCCAATGTTTCCGCCGCTGCAGGCCGGCCTCCCAGAGCTCCATCCGACGCTGTTTGCCAATTGTCGGCATTCAGCATGTCCTCAGGCACCCAGCTCGCCAGCAACTCAGCGCCATCGCGCACATAAGGCAGAAATTGCGCTTCCTTGATCCAGGCGGGATGATTCTCGGGAATATTAACAAGGCTAAGCCCAAGATAGGCAAGGCTGACGAGCAAAGCGCCACGAGCAAAGCCGTAGCCAGCGCCGAGAATTCGGTCAAGGGAGCCCAGCATGCCGGTGGGCACGGTGTCGGCGATCACCATGGCGACGATCTTCAAACAGATAAGCGGCGCTAAAAAGACAACGATCAATGTGATCGCGTCACCGATCCAGACATTTGGGATATACCCGCCTATCAATGCTCGAAGTTCAGGAAATGCGACATAGGCGATCAGGGCCGAAAGGACCCAAACGACGATCGAAAGGCTCTCGCGCACCAAACCTCGCACCAGAGCCAGAAGGCCGGAAACACCGACCACGAAAAGAACGGCCATGTCGAAAATTGTCAAAGACGTCTCTGGCATCATTCAACCCACTGTCTAGCGTCGGCTTCCCCGAACACCTCGACCAGCTGTCCTAAGCGTTTCACATAGTTTTTTTGCAATAAATTCATGTCGCTCTTCCGGTCTGACAACCGGCGTGATTCGGGCAGGACCGCCCTCTCGAAGCCGAGCTTTTGGGCTTCCTTCATTCTGGACTGCATATGCCCAACCGCCCGAACTTCTCCAGCGAGCCCGACCTCACCAAAGAACACCGTCGCCTCAGGCACAGGCCGATCAAGCATGGACGAAATCAACGCCGCGGCGACTGCCAGATCAGCGCCCGGCTCATTGATGCGCAGACCACCTGCGACGTTCAGATAGACGTCACGATCGCCCATGGCAAGTCCGCATCGCGCTTCCAGCACGGCCAGTAGCATGGCAAGCCTTGCTGAATCCCAACCGACAACGGTGCGCCGCGGCGAGCCTGGCGGGCTGGTACCGACGAGCGCCTGGATTTCGACGAGCAGCGGGCGCGAGCCTTCCATCCCCGCAAAGACCGCCGCACCGGACACATCGGCGTCCCGATCCTGAAGGAAGAGAGATGATGGATTGGGGACTTCGAGGAGACCTTCGTCAGCCATCTCGAAAACACCGATCTCATTGGCCGCCCCAAACCGGTTCTTGACGGCGCGGAGGATGCGAAACTGCAGGCCGCGATCGCCTTCGAAATAGAGGACGGCATCGACCATGTGCTCCAGCAGCCTCGGCCCCGCGATCTGACCGTCCTTGGTGACATGTCCGATTAGGAAGAGCGCCGTTCCCCGCCGTTTGGCGAAACGGATCAATTCATGAGCGCTGGTGCGCAGCTGAGTTACCGTACCGGGAGCGCTTTCGATGTTGTCGACGAACATAGTCTGAATCGAATCGATCACCAGCAGGTCAGGCGCGTCACTATTGTCGAAGGTCTCGATGATGTCGCCGACGGAAATCGCTGCACCCAGCTGCAACGGAGCTTGCTGGAGTCCGAGGCGCCTTGCACGCAGCTGCACCTGATCGATCGACTCCTCGCCACTTACATAAGCGACCGACAAACCACGAGAGGCAAGAGCGCTACTTGCCTGCAAGACGATGGTGGACTTGCCAATACCGGGATCACCGCCGATCAGAATGGCGGAACCTTTGACCAGTCCACCGCCTAGGACACGGTCCAGCTCGTCGATCCCGGTCGCCAGTCGATCAGGCGCCTCCCTGGAGCCATCAAGATCTACGAGGTCAATCGCCCTTCCAGCGCCCGTCTTAAGGCCTTTTGGCACTGCCTTCGGAACGTTTTTTTCGGCGAGCGCATTCCATTCACCACAGCCGTCGCAGCGCCCGGCCCATTTAGCGTGCTCGGTTCCACAATGCTTGCAGACGAAGCGTTGCTCGACGCGTGCCATCTTCAGACCAGACCGATGTCGTTTAGCTCTGTATGCATCGGCAACTTCCCGATCGTTTTCATGCAGACAGCCTGATAGCATCTGCACATCGACAGGAGAACCGTGTGCTGGGCCGCGCGCGGCCTGGACATCAACCTTTCCGGCTTCGACGTTCATATTTATGCGATTCCGGCTTTTGAGCGGCTAAGGCAGTGCGCCTAAGCAACCCAAAATCGTTAGGCCGTCTCATAGGCAGGGCCATGTTCACGGTATTTTTCCGACCAGACTGCGGAATCGACAAAACCTCGCCCGATCCTATCGATTTCAGCCAATTCCTCACCGTGATCGACGACGTCGGCGAGCGCTGCAACAACCTTTAAATCATAGCGTTGCCCATTGTTCGCGAGATGGTACAGCACCTTTCCAGCGCTCATATGATCTCGGTAGGAACGAGGCGCTGTCCGAGCGCAGAACACATCGACCACGCCGAGAATACGCGCACTCAGACTAATCTGATCACCCGCCAGCCCATCAGGATATCCGCTGCCATCCAGCCTTTCATGCATGCTGCCCAGAATATCGACGACCGGAAGATCGAAGTCGATATGTTTGAGGATACCGACGGCATGGAGAATATGTTCCCGCATGGTCGCCTCTTCCTCAGCAGTATGCCTGTCTGGCTTGGTCAGGACATCATCGGGTGTGAAGATCTTGCCGATCTGCGATAGCGATGCGGCAAGGGCGAGACAGCCAAGGTCATCATGAGAAAGCTCAAGCTTCCTGCCAACGGCTAGCGCACGCATTCGAACGCGGCCTGTATGGCCAAGAAGGAAGGGATCTCGAAGTTCAATCGCTCGAATGAGGGCATTGACGGTTTGCGTGACTGAGGAAAGGCGTCGACGACGCTCTGCAACAAGCTCCGTATGATCACGAACAACGTGAACGGTGCCTTCTATACGGCCATCGGCGGTGAGCATTTTTGAGCTTCGCGCCGAAACGATGCGCTGGTCACCATCGATCTCGATCACGTCGAACATATCCGCATTGGACAAACCGAGGGGATCATCTTCCGGCGTGTGAGCAGGTGATCGGTCCTTGATGATGTCGCTCCAGGTCTTTCCAGGTTCCGACAATGCCGATCGACCGACTACGGTCTCGAACGCTGGATTGGCGTAGATGAGCTTTCCGTCTGGGGCACTGACGGTCAGCCAGTCGCCAATCGACGTCGTCACCGATTGCAGAAACTGACGATGATGTTCGACATTTTGGCCATGAGCTCTGTACAAATGGACAAGTTGGCGATGATGGTTGCGCCCGTGACGCCACCAAAGGGCGGAAAAAGCGGCCGTCAGCGCAAAGGCGGCCAACAAGGAGAGACTAGCGACGATCTTTACAAAGTCATGTACCGGCGTAAGAGCGGCCCTGGCATCAAGGGCGTGATATAGTGTCCAGGGAACGCCCTGAACCGGTTCGCCGAGCGAGAAGACCGGCGCACCCTGATCACGACGCTGAAATGCTGCTGAACTTCCCGGCGCAAGGGCTTCAACCGGCTGATTACGCCTGATCTCTATGCCTTCTGGCGTCATTCGAATTCGCTCGATGATGCCATCACGTCTTTGGAGAAGGGCGATGTTTTCTCGATCGGGAGCGGAAAGCCGATTGGCGAGAACATCTTCCAGGATGGGCCCGATCGGTAATGTCATGACGAGAACAGCTGACGGCATCGATGCTATCTCGTTTTCTGTCTGGGCTGCGGGAAAAGCGATCATGACATCGACAACGACGGAGCCCTTCTGATCGCCAAGCATCCGGATCGGCGATATCATGATGCTTTCATCAAGCGGCATGTCCTCGACTTGCCGCATGAGGCCGGCAACGGGTAGCGGCGGCCCGGAACTGCTGATCAATGTCGAACCATCAACGCGCAGCACTGCTGCACGCAGCAGATCGTTCTGTCGTGCAAAATCCGCCATCAGCTGGCGGAAGTAGGGCCGTTGGTCCTGCAGTGATCTCGGCAGAGGAGATCCGGTCGGCTGAAGCGTGAGATCGGTGACGAATAGTCGAAAGACGTGGGACTCCGTCAGTCTACGGCTCGTCGAAATCTGGACCTTCAGCCAAGTATGAAGAACCTTCACACGTCCCTCGACAGACTCGCGAAGACGTTTTTCTTCCGCACTCAAAAGCGAGGTTTTCTTGTCTTCGGCGACAATCACAACCAGGACGGTCGCCAGCATTGCCAGAAAAATGAGTACAAAGCCGAAAAGTCCGAACCAGCGCCACGGCTTGGGTTGCGCCGGCGGAGGCAAATCTCCGAGGCCGAGGGGATTTCCGTCTGTCACATGGCCATGTTCCGACCCGTAACGTTGATCCGCCTCCTCATAGCTCTCACCTGGTTGCCATTGATGGCCATTCCGCATCATCTGCCAGTCCCGTCACCGCTGCAACGTGACCCCCAAATCGGCATTCCTCCAACGTCATATCAGGCTTTCTTGTTTCGTCAGTCTTAAGCGATCGCGGTAAATAATTCGTTAACGGTGTTCAAGGCGCATGACGTAGCCAATAACTTCAGCAACGGCCTGATAGTGCTCTGGCGGGACATCGTCACCTAACTCGACCGCTGCATAGAGGGCGCGCGCGAGCGGCGGATTCTCCACGACAGGTACGTTATGAGCTTCAGCGATTTCGCGTATTTTGAGCGCCGTTAGATCAGCCCCTTTCGCGACAGCTCGCGGCGCAGCCATCTCTCCCGCTTCATAAAGAAGGGCAACGGCGAAATGTGTCGGGTTGGTGACGACCACCGTCGCTTTGGGCACATCAGCCATCATACGCCGTCGCGCCCGTTCGGCCCGCAAGCCCTTCAAGCGGGCCTTGACGTGAGGATCACCTTCGGTCTGCTTATATTCGTCCTGCAGGTCCTTCCGCGACATGCGCAGCTCTTTTTGATGCTCGAAACGCTGATAGAGGAAGTCCAGCAGAGCGATGACAAGAACCAGAGCGGCGATGCCGATCAGAAGCTTCACGGTCAGAGACTTCAGAAGAACCATAACGCCGACCATCTCAATTTCGACGGTCTTGATGACGGTGGCAGCTTCGGGCCAAAGAAGCACGCCTGCCGCAGCGCCGATCAGGGAAATCTTAAATATCCCCTTGATAAATTCGACCCAGGACTTGAGAGAGAAGATCCGCTTGACGCCACTGATCGGCGAGAGCTTTTCCAGCTTCGGTTTGAGAGGTTCCGTACTGACCACAAGCCCATTCTGCACCAGGCTGCTGGCCAAAGCTGCGGCAAAGAACAGCAAACTCGGCAGGATGAGCGTGCTGCCAACGTTTTTGACCAGCTCGAAAGTGGTCATGTGAAGATCGCTAATCGATATAATGAAACTATGCGGCGCAGAGATAAAAGGGACGAGGATCTCAGTGAGATCGTTTGCCATGCTAGGTGTGAGAAGGGCTACAAAGGCTGCTGCAGCTGAAATCATCAAGGCATTGTTGAGCTCGCGCGATGTCGCAACCTGGCCCTTTTTGCGCGCATCTTCGAGCTTCTTTTGAGTAGGCTCTTCTGTTTTTTGTGATTTATCCTCGTCTTCAGCCATCGGGGCTCAGCCGCCCAGAGTCATGAGGCTGTATTCCGCCTCAAGAAATCCGAAGAAAATCAGAAGGCCGGCAGCGAATGACAGCATCAGCGTTGCAAAGGAGAGCAACAGCTGGAGAGGCAGGGCAATAAAGAAGACTTGAAAAGTTGGCATGAGGCGATTGAGGACGCCCATCGCAAGATTGGTCAGCAGACCAACCAGCAGCAATGGAGCGGCGATCTGGACGCCGACGTTGAAAGCTTTTTGCACAATGCGGGTGATGAAAGCGGCCATATCCCCGATGGGCAAGGCCGCCCCCGATTTGAGATGGCCATAGCTTTCCACCAAACCGCGAAGCAACATGTGATGGCCATCGGTTACAAATAGCAGAACCATGGCCACCGTCGTCAGGAAATTGCCGGGAAGCGTTCCTTGGGTTGACTGCCCAGGATCGAAAACCGAGGCCGTCGCCAAACCTGACTGCACGGCGATCGTGCTGCCCGCGATATGCAGGGTCGCGAACATGATGCGGGTGGCGCCACCAATAAAGAGGCCGATAAGCGCCTCCTTACTGATCAATAGAAAAAGCACACCGACGCTTTGAGGAAGAGCCGGCAGATGAGGCGTGACCGGCCCCGTCAGCAACAGGCTCAAAAGCAAGGCGAACAACAGTCTCGATCGGCCAAAAACATAAGGTTCGCTGAAGCCCGGCATGAACATCAGTGCGGCGCCGACACGCACGAAAATGAGGAACAGCGCAAAGACGTCGTTGGCGGTCAAGAGGCTCAGCATCACGCTTAGCCGATCAACGCGATCTGTCGGAAGAGGTCTTCGCCGAACCCGATCAAGGTATTTGTCATGAAAGGCAGAGACAGCAGGATCGTGATGAAAATCGCCAGGATCTTCGGCACGAATGACAGCGTCATTTCCTGCATTTGCGTCAGCGCTTGAATGAGCGCGATGACGATACCGATAACCAGTGCAACGACCATCACCGGCGCACCGATTTTGATCATGACGAAGATCGATTCGCGCCCGATGTCAAGCACATGGTCAGCGTTCATTCCGGCCACCGAGGAGTGATCGCAATCAGCATCAAATCGGCATCCGCAGAATTTCCTGATAAGCCGATATGACGCGATCGCGAATATTGACCACGGTCTGCAGACTTATCTCGGCGGCATTGACGGCCTCGACCACATCCTGCAGGTCACTTCGGCCGGAAGCGGCTTGAATGCTGACGCTTTCACCCCTTTCATTCGCATCAACAGCCTCGCTTATGGACTTGGCGAGAAGATCACCAAAACCAGGCTTTTCGGAATTTGGGGCGCCATGCGACTGGCCATCGGATCGCTTGATCGCCTGGGTATAGGCGGCAAGGCCTGGGTGCGCGATGATTGGTGGAAGAGGCAAAATCCTATCTCCGCTGTATCAAGAAGCTGATGCCGTCTTGTAACGTCAACGCAGCAGATCGAGCGTTCGCTGGATCATCGAGCGCGCCAGGCCGAGAGTGCTCAAATTCGCCTCGTAGGACCGTTGCGCCTCCCGCATGTCGGCCATTTCCAGAAGTGTGCTGACATTTGGCTTTTGCACATAGCCATCGCCGTCGGCTGCGGGGTGGCCCGGCTCGTAGTGCAATGGAAACGCCCCGGGATCGACGCCTGTATGCGTGACCGTAACCAGCTCGACGCCCATCTCCCGGTCGAGGACGTTTCCAAAAGTAATGGTCTGCCGCCGATAGGGTTCATCGCCCGGCGCCAGGCCAGTCGAGTTGGCGTTGGCGACGTTCTGGGCGACGAGGCGAAGGCGTGTGCTCTGAACTTTCATGCCCGAGGCCGCAACCGACATGACATCCTGCAGGTCCATCATCTACCTCTCATCTGGTTTGACTCTTGAAGGTTCGCAGTGGGGCATGCCGATTATCCTCCGGAGGATCCAAGCGCGATTTTGATCATGCCCACATATTTCTTGTAGATATTGCTCGCGAGCTGGTGATCGAGCGCAACCTTGCCGGCCTTGGCCGTCTGCTCCTCGAGGACAACGGCGTTGCCGTCGGGTGACGTCTCGTAAGGCATGCGCTGAATTTCGCCCGCAAGGCCGACCCTTGCTCCAGCCCCGCCCAGCAGGTGATTTCCGGCTGTTCTCGTGACCTGCAGGCGTGTCGGGCGGCCGGCAAATCCCTCGGCCAGCTTTCGGAAATCGCTCTCGCGGAGATCCCTTGGCCGATAGTCCGGCGTGTCGGCATTGGCAATGTTCTGGGCCAGAACCGCCTGACGCTGAGTCAGCCAGCTCATGCGAGCCGACAGCAGTTTGAAGAGCGATGCATTAGTCGGGTTCATGGCTCACCCGGTCTCCTGCTAGGGCGCTGATCGTCGTGCAGCCATTGCAGGCTAAGCCAAGTGCGGTTAACAAGCGGTTAAGCGGCCGTCATCATCGGCGCATTTGGGAGGAAAAGAACGACATTGAACCTTCAGAGGTGCCGAAATGCTTTATCTGAACCGCAAGCCGGGCGATGCGGTGATCATCAATCAGACGATCGAAGTCAGGGTTATCGAAGTGCGTGGGAAGACGGTGAAACTTGGGTTTGACTTTCCGGCGGAAGCATCTGTATTGCGGGCTGAAGTCGTGGAGCAAGTGAAAGAGGCCAATCGGTGTGCGATCGACGCGATGCGTCATATGGGCGGGCCGGATGACGGCTCTGAGAAGGAGGGCACCAAGCCGGTGCTGAAGAGGACAGAGACTTCCTGATATGGATGATGCGCACGCGCCGCAAATCGGGCTGATCATGGGGAGCCAGTCGGACTGGCCGACGCTGCTGCATGGCGGCAAGCTCTTGGAACATCTTGAAATTCCTCACGAAAGACGGATCGTTTCAGCGCACAGGACACCGGATCGTCTTGTTGACTATGCGAAATCTGCAGCGGATCGCGGCCTGCAGGTGATCATTGCCGGGGCCGGCGGGGCGGCGCATTTGCCGGGCATGGTGGCGGCGATGACACCGCTTCCGGTGCTGGGCGTGCCAATCGAGAGCAAGGCGCTTTCCGGCATGGACAGCCTGCTTTCCATCGTTCAGATGCCGGGCGGCGTCCCGGTCGGAACGCTGGCGATCGGCAAGGCAGGGGCGATCAATGCCGCACTGATGGCCGCATCGATCGTCGCGCTTAACGACGAAAATGTCGGAAAACGCCTCGCAGCCTGGCGCAAAAAACAGACGGCAGCGGTCGCCGATGCGCCGATCGACCCTGAGGTGGTCGCAGATCGATGAATGCCCGCTCAAAAAGCGTAATCGGTCCCAATGGCACGATCGGCATCGTCGGTGGCGGCCAGCTCGGCCGGATGATCGGCATGGCCGCATCGCGCCTCGGTTACCGCGTCCATGTCTTCACCGATCAGGCCGACAGCTCGGCGGCTCAGATCACCAATCGGGTGACGGTCGCGGCTTATGACGACCTCGACGCCATGCGCCGGTTCGCCGATGCGGTTGACGTCGTGACGATCGAATTTGAGAACCTGCCGGTCGACGGCCTTCGCGCCATCGCAGGCGACGTGCCGGTGCATCCTTCGCCTGAGGCGCTCGCCATCTGCCAGGATCGCCTGACTGAGAAGACGTTTCTGCGCGGTCTCGACGTGCCGACGGCCCCCTTTGCCGGCGTCTCCAGCGCCACCGATCTCGAATCTGCGCTCGCAGCGATTGGCAGCCCTGCGGTCTTAAAAACCAGACGCATGGGCTATGACGGCAAGGGTCAGATGAGGCTGGAGCACGGCGCTGATCCGGAGGCGGTCTGGAACGAGCTCGGCGGGCAGG
This sequence comes from Pseudomonadota bacterium, assembly GCA_039197065.1. Classification (GTDB taxonomy): domain Bacteria; phylum Pseudomonadota; class Alphaproteobacteria; order Geminicoccales; family Geminicoccaceae; genus JANQPX01. The sequence continues at coordinate 66,895 of JBCCUL010000004.1, forward strand.
ACGCTGTCCTCGAAGGTTTCGTGACCTTCGAGCGGGAGCTCTCGGTCATCGTCGCCCGCGGGACCGACGGCGAGAAAGCGGCCTATGTGCCGGTCGAGAACCTGCATGAGAACCATATTCTCTCGAAGACCATCGCCCCTGCCCTGATGCCCGATGATCAGGCGAAGGCGGCCGAGATGCTGGCTTTGCGTATCGCCGAAGGGCTCGATCTGGTGGGCCTGCTTGCCGTCGAGATGTTCCAGACGTCCGATGGCCAGATCCTGGTGAACGAGCTTGCGCCCAGGCCACATAACTCCGGCCATTGGACGATCGACGCCTGCCTGGTCAGTCAGTTCGAGCAGACGGTGCGCGCCATCACCGGTCTGCCGCTCGGCTCGCCGGAGCGCTTTTCGGATGCAGTGATGGACAATCTTCTGGGCGAGGCTGCGGAAAGCTGGTCCGATCTGATCCAGCGGCCGAATGCCCGACTGCATCTCTATGGCAAGATGCCGATCAAACCAGGGCGAAAGCACGGACATGTCACCACGCTTTGCCCGACGACGCCGAAGGCTTAGCTGCCCAAACAGCTAACCTATTACCCAAATTCACTCCAAGTCCCCCCGCCTTCGACACGATATTTTACGACGCTTTCGTGTGATTATCACGCTCCGGACAAATTATATATCGACACGGTCATGCAAACCTCCTGGCTTTAATTGACCTGCTATTGATCCATTGCTTGAGCCAAGGCAATTGAACAGTACCAAAGGAGGAATTTCATTCAGATTGATTAAATTTGGAACGATTCTGATTTACAGATGTTAACGCTTTGCAAGGATGAAAACAAAAGGGATGACGTCGATGATTGTCGATGGCATGAGAAAATTCTTCGCTGTTCTGATGATTGGCCTTTTTGCAGGCGCGCTTACTGCCTGTGGCGAAGGAGGCCCTGCCGATTCGGCTGGTGATGCGGCCGAGGAAACGACCAGCAACTGAGCCCTTCTCTTGGGCTAAGGCAACAAGATGCAGTCCTTAGCCGCGGCTTGGCCTGACGTCACGGAACGTCGGGACTGGCAGGTTGTCACCCCTCGTAACCCTCTTGGATCGTGGCGCGGTCGCTTCTGATGGACCGCGCCACCGGTCCTCGTGGCTCGTTTCGAGCACAAGATTTTGGCCGAAACACAAGTCCTGGAGCGGCTTCCGATCATAGAGGGTTGGAGGGGACTCCGATGGTCTCCGTCGGCAATCGAATGATTGAGCCAGCTCGCTGGTGCAGCAACGCCCTTTAAAAGTCTCATATCGACCAGGCCCAGTCTTCATCGACAGACCATCAAGCGATGTCGTGAAGTGCCGAAGTTCTTCCGATCGTTAGGTTTTCGTCAACATCTTCATGTCATGTTGTTTCATAGTCCATGCGATCCTGGGAGTCCGCCCGCCCGCCGGGTGCGTTGGGCAAGGCTCGAACTCCCAGGATCGCATGGACCGCCAGATGACCGGTCATTGCGAAAAGGCTTCAAGAAACGTTGAAAAACTGGTCCTTGACGGACAGCTGGATCGGCGTCGACATCGGTCAGCCGAGCACAAGCCGGCTTAAGGATCTTCTCAAGCAAGTGGTTCCGCCTGTTTGATAAGGAAATGGGGCGAAACAAAGAGATAGAGCGTGTATCCCGATCAGACGCGATCGGGATCCGACTTAGAGCAGGCTCGAAAAATTGTCGGGTGGTCTCAGGGCGTTGCCCCTTCTTTGGTGCGGAAAAAAAGGCGCGCACGATGCGGCGCAACTGCAGCGTCACGGAGCGACATGGGTGATGGCGGGAGGATTGCCTTCGAGGGACAACGTCACCCCCCGGGGTCGTCTTGTCGCCGTTCCAGACGTCGCCATCGGCTGACCTCGACGGCAAGACGATGACATGATCCGATGACGTTCCAGGAGGGCTCCAAACTGACCTGGTTTTGACCCTCGTCACTTGCGCGTCGAATCTGGCCTTGGATCTGAAAATCGTGCAGCATCAACCATCTGCGCTCACAACCGCCGCTCTCCGTCGACATGACGAGGAGAGTGCCTCGTATGTGATGGGAGATGATCGATTCTGGCCTTGTTCTCGGCTTGTCGGCAGGGCTTCGAGCGGGCCGTCCGTTTGCTGGCGAAATCGGCTTCGCGCACCGCGAGACGCGGCGAGATCGTCGTTCAGACCTATCGCGGCTATGGATCGAGACAGCGCCTTTTTCTCATGGGACGGGTGCTGCGCCGTCCCTCGCCCGATATCTCGGGCGGCGAAGGCCTCTGGCACAATCTGAAGGCCGTTTGGCGGCTGATGCGCGCATGGGGCATCGACGATGCCAGGCTTTCGGCGCGGTTTGGTGATGCCGAAGCGACGATCAGCACCGACCATGACGGCTATTTCCGTCTCGATCTCGACCTCTTGCGGCCGCCGCCGGCGGACAAGCTCTGGCACCAGGTCACGATTAGATTGGACAGGCCCGTGGACATCGAGGTGGAAGGCGATGTCTTCATCCCAGGTCAGAACTGCAGCTTCGCCGTGATCAGCGATATCGACGACACGGTCATGCGCACAGGCGTGGCCAACAAGCTCTTGATGATGTGGCGACTATTCGTTCAGGGCGCTGAGAGCCGAACCGCCTTTCCCGGCATGGCGTCCTTCCTGCGCGCCCTGCATCGGGGCCGCAAGCAACGCGATGACAACCCGATGCTCTACGTCTCGCGCGCACCTTGGGCCATCTATGACGTGCTCGATCGCTTCTTCAATCTGCACGGCATTCCCGAAGGCCCGATCCTGTTCCTAAGGGAGTGGGGCCTTACCCTGCAGAACCCCTTTCCGAGAAGAGGAAAGGGCCACAAGATCGACTTCATCCGCCAGATGATCGCCCACTATGAAGGCCTGCCCTTCATCCTGATCGGCGATAGCGGCCAGCGCGATCCGGAAGTTTATGCCGAGATCGCGAGAGAATTTCCCGATCGGATTCTCGCGGTCTACATTCGGGATGTCAGCAGGGACGCGAGGCGGGACCAGGCCATTGCCGGGCTGGCGGAGGGTCTCGGCGCCAACGCCGGCTCTCTCGTCCTCGCGGCCGATACGGCGACCATGGCGGACCATGCGGCCGATCAGGGGCTGATCGCCAGGAGCACGCTCGCCGAGATCAAGAGAGCGCGCTGATCGGCCGTCGACAGCTTCCGGCTGTTCGTCTGGCATTTGAGGCAGAAGTCGATTAAAAGCAGGCTGTTGATCTGCCCTTGAGGAGCACCCGTCCGGTGCTGCGGGGCGCTGGGAGTTCGGAGCTATGAACACCGCGCGGGAAGGCCTGTTCTCGACGATCGAGGCGCATGGAGAGCGATCTTCAGCGCAGGCAGGCGGCATCCTGCCCGCTCAGGCCCTTCAGGATCTCATCGACCACAAGCAGGCCATCCGCCCCATGGAAGTGATCGAAGCCGGTCAGATCCAGCCGGCATCGCTGGATCTCCGCCTCGGCAAGCGCGCCTTTCGGGTACGCGCCAGCTTTCTTCCGGGCGACAACGCGACCGTCCAGCAAAAGATCGATCAGTTCACGATGCACGCCTTCGAGCTTGGCGATGTCGGCACGGTGCTGGAGAAGGGCTGTGTCTACATCGTAGAGCTGGTCGAGAGCCTGGCGCTGGAACCTGGCATGTCGGCGCTCGCCAACCCCAAGAGCTCGATCGGCCGTATCGACGTGTTCACGCGGCTGATCACCGACTACGGCACGGAATTCGACAAGGTGCGCGCAGGCTATGAGGGCCCGCTCTACGCCGAAATCTCGCCGCGCACCTTCAGCGTCCTTGCTCGAGCGGGCGACCGCCTCAACCAACTGCGTCTGCAGGCGCGGCCGGCGGCGTTGACTTGTGATGAGACCGTGCAAGACCGGGAGGGCGTACCGGTCACCGTCAATCTTGCCGGGGACGTAGCGGGTGGCGTGATTGGTTATCGTGCGCGAAAACATGCCGGGCTGATCGACCTTCGAAAGCTTGCTCACTACGATGTTGCGGATTTCTGGCATGTCCTGCATGCCAATCGCGATCGCACCCTGGTTCTCGACCCGGACGAATTCTATATCCTGGCATCCAAAGAGGCAGTGCGCATACCGCCGGATCAAGCGGCCGAGATGCTGGCCTACGACACGTCGATCGGCGAGTTTCGGGTGCATTATGCCGGCTTCTTCGACCCAGGCTTCGGCCATGCGGATGCCGAAGGAACCCGCGCCGTTCTCGAAGTCCGATCCCACGAGGTGCCCTTCGTGCTCGAAGACGGCCAGCGGGTCGGTCAGCTGATCTATGAGCGGCTTTCTGCCGTGCCGGAGCAACTCTACGGCAGCGGCATCGGCTCCAATTATCAGCATCAGGGCCTTCGCCTCTCCAAGCATTTCGCCGTCGACTCCTAGTGACGTGGGTGGCGTGGCCACGGCATGGACTGATCAACGCCTTCGAAGAATGTGCCGGTGATGGGGTGGGTATGCGCGCTAACGTCGACCCAAGATCAGCGAAGTTCCAAAGGCTGGACATATGGCCGAACTGGTGGGGCAGCAGCCTTCGAATGTCCTGAAGGCGTCGCCCAATAGAGCGAATGCCGATAAGACATCATCGAAAGATGCGCTCCACCCTATTGATCCGCGGCATGTCTTTTCGATCAGGTTCCTTCGCTTGTTCGGGGAAGGAGCTTCCGCGTCGACGGTTGCCGGATAAGGCAAGGTCAGATCAGCCGAGACCGACGACAACCAATTGGCCTTCACCCTTTCTTAACCTCTCTTCGCCACCATGACGTTCTGGTCCATGCGACCCTGGGAGTCCGAGCCTCGCCCCCCCAAACTCTTGCACGGACGGATTCCCAGGATCGCATGGACCAGAAAACGGAGGCTACGGCAAAAGGGTAAACATCAAGTTAACGCTCCGGTGGGCGGATTAGAGTGATCACCTATGCAGAGGAGGGTGATCATCTGTTGGGAGATGGCGGATAGACGAGACGTCAGGCGTCCTTGACGATCACCGTGCTCGGCCAGCTCGTGAGCGAGACCTGTTGTCTGCGATGATCGGCAAAACTGGGCTGGCCCGCCTGGTCAGGCGTCGCACTGGGCCTGTTGATGCGTGTCCTGGCAGTTTGGCCGCCGAGAGCTTGGACAACACCGAAGCCGCGCTATATCGATGACGTGAGATGGTGAGAATGGAGGGGAGCGATGGCGACCGCTGGCCTTTCGATCAGGACAGGACCACCGAATGAAGCGCCGATGCCGGCTGCGAAATTTCCGTTCGGTCATCTGGCTGCGCTCAGGAGAGACCCGTTCGCCCTGTTCCTTCGCTGCCGTGCGGAATTCGGCGATGTGGTTCGTCTAAAGCTCTATCATATCAACGCCTATCTCCTGTCTCATCCCGACCACGTCCATCATGTGCTGCAGAAGAAGCAACCGCTTTACGACAAGGATCTGGAACCCTTGAAGCGGCTGAAGCCGATCCTGGGCGAGGGCATGGTGACCGCCGATGGGGCGACCTGGAAGCGTCAGCGGGACGTGGCGCGACCGGCCTTTCATAATCGCGAAGTCCAGTCGTTCGGACCGGTGATCACCGGTGTTGCGGGCGATGTGATCGAGCGTTGGCGTCGGGTTGCCGCCGAGGGCGGCGTTCTCGACATGCATCAGGAGATGATGCATGTCACGCTGCGCGTCGCGAGCAAGGCGCTGTTCGGCGTCGATCTCGAAGCGGAAGCCGAGGAGAGCAGCGACCTTTTGAACGCCACCATGGCGGCCGGACTGAAGCGGATGAACGCCCTGTTCGCAGCGCCGATGTTCCTGCCCACGCCGAACAACCGCATCCTCAAAGCGGCGAGGCGCTCCCTGGAGCAGATGATCGACAATATCGTCGACAGCCAGGCTGACAGTCTCGAGCGTGGACATTTGCTCGATCGGCTGCTGGAGAATCACGGCGCGCATGAGAAGGCCGGACGCACGGCGCAGTTCTATGACGAGGCGATCACCATTCTGCTTGCGGGGCACGAAACCACGGCGAATGCGCTGTCCTTCGCGCTCCTCCTTCTGGGCCGGCATCCGAAGATCGTGGCGCGGCTTCGACAAGAGACGAGAGCGGTCTTAGGCGGTCGGCCCGCGACCTTCGACGATCTGCCGTCCCTTGCCTATACGCGCATGGTGCTGGACGAGGCGATGCGCCTCTACCCGCCGGCCTGGATCATCGATCGCAACTGCACCGAGGATGACGAGATCGGCGGCTACGGCATCCCAAAGGGCAGCCTGATCCTGATGTCCCCTTACGTCATCCACCGCCACCCGGCGTTCTGGGAGGACGGCGAGCGCTTCGATCCCGAGCGTTTCACCAGGGACAGGACCAAGGAGCGTCCACGCCACGCCTATTTCCCCTTCGGCCTCGGCCCCCGCGTCTGCATCGGCACCGGCTTCGCGCTGACCGAGGCGGTCATGGTGCTGGCGAGCCTGATCGACAGCTTCGACGTCGAGCCGGTGGCCGGGCATGTCTTGAAGCTCGATCCGAACGTGACCCTTCGACCGAAGAGTGGCCTGCCGATGGGGGTGCGGCTGGCGGGGTGACGGGGCCGATTGTGCGCCTTTGGTCGGCTTTTCGATTTGCGAGGAGACATGCGGGACCAGCGGCAAGCAGGTCAGAACTGTGCCGATTTGATAAAAAGTCGAAACGATTACTTGGTGGAGGGATTTATTGGAATGACACTCTCCGCAGCTCGCTTTTCAAAAATGGAACTCCAGGAAGGCGCCTCTGTAGGAATTCGTCTTTGAGGCGCGAGTGAATTTTCGAGCGCCTCCGGCTTTTTCATCAGAATCTGCCAAGACCGGTCACTGGAGCTTGGCTAGAGCATTTCCGGGGCAAGTCGATCCAGCCCGCACCCCCTCCCGACCACCCAATGCAAGGGTACCCTATGGGTGGTCGGGAGGGGGTGCGGGCCGGTGCCGCGTAAACCTGACTAGAAAATGCTCTAGTCATGAGCCTGTCTGGTCACGATAAATGGTCCATGCTTCCCAGAAATTGAAACCTTAAGATGCACAGCTGACCAGTTTTTCAATTCGACAGGAGATTTTTCGAGTTGTTTAACCGTAACTTAATGAGCAACCAATAGAACTGAAATAAGTGGTTGCGACGGAACGGTGCGTTGGATCTCGTCAGAATTCTCACGGAACCGGCTTTCTGGATCGGCATAGTTTCGACACTTGCAGTCTTGGCATTCGCTTGTGTTCGCTTTGGAACATCCTCAAATCGATCCCTATCGCAGCATGATCTGAAGGCAATATGCGACGATCGGACGGTCCTTGAGATGATCGTCAAGCACGCCAATGATGGCATTGTTGTTCAAGATGTTTTTGGCCGGATCGAATGGTCGAACCCGGCCTACAGCCGTATCAGCGGATTCCATGCTGACGAAATACGTGGTCGCCGGCCGCAGGAGTTCATCCTTCCTGACGACGAAAAGCCAAGCGATGAAGAAATCGCATCATTTCGATACAACATCTCGTCAGGTATTCTGAATTCCTATGAGATTGTTCGCAACGTGCGGAAGTCAGGTGAAACGTTTTGGAATCAATTGAGTTTTGCTGTGGTGGGCAATCAGAATGACCCTGACCTCAAGGTGATCGTTATCTGCCGCGATGTCACGGAGCAGATTGAACACGAGGAGGCACTCAAGAAATCAAAACAAGAGGTTGAGCATCTCGCATGGCATGACATCCTGACAGGGCTGGCAAACCGGACGCAGCTTGCAGCTTTCTTGGACAAGCATCTTCAGCAAAGCTTGGAGAAGGTTGGCCTGTTGCATATCGATCTGGATCGCTTCAAAGCGGTCAATGATACGCTGGGTCATGCCGCCGGCGATGCGGTTCTCGTGCATGTGGGGAATGTCATGCGATCCCTTGTACGCAGCGACGATCTGGTGTCGCGTGTTGGTGGTGACGAGTTCGTTATTGCCAGCCCCAACATTCGCGATGAAGTCGCGTTGAAGACGACAGCCGAGCGCCTTGTTGCCGCGCTTCGAGAGCCGCTCCGGTGGCAGGGTCGGTCAATCCCTATCAGTGCGAGCATCGGGATCTCCATCTCGCGACCAAGCGGCTGTGATGCTGAGAAGCTGCTCCACGAAGCGGACATTGCGCTCTACCAGGTTAAGGCTGACGGGCGCGGCAGCTTCATGAGCTTCGATGAGGAGCTTGGAAAGATCTATCGACATCGCCAGCAACTTCACGCGGCATTGGTTACAGCGATCAAAGACGATCAGCTCTTCGTGGTTTTCCAACCGCAGCAGGATCTCACATCCGGAGAAATCCTCGGCTTCGAAGCTCTGGTTCGTTGGCAGCATCCGGACTTTGGCATATTGCCACCGGCCGCCTTCTTCGATGTTGCCGAAGAAGGCGGCCTCATGCCTGGAATCGATCGCATCGCGGCTCGAAGGGCCTTGGACGGCCTCAGTGCAATGCGCCTTGCTGGGTGGTCGGAGCTGCGCATGTCGCTGAATGTCTCATCGAATTTGCTGGCTGAGGATGACTTCGTCGAGACTTTGATCCACGAGGTTGCGACGCGCGGCCTGGAACCTGAAAAAGTCAGCGTTGAAATCTTGGAGACGACGCTGTTCTCCAGCGCCGATGAAACGACGCCGCGATCGATTCAGCATCTGGCAGATGCGGGTTTCATCATTGAACTCGATGACTTCGGGACTGGCTATGCAGGCCTGTCCCATCTTGCGCGATTGCCAATCCAAGGTGTCAAGATCGACTGCTCGATGATCCAACGGCTTCCGGACGACATCACCAGCCAGGCGATCGTGCGCGCCATCATCGACCTATGCCACGAACTCGGCTTTCAGACGGTCGCAGAAGGTGTTGAGCGCCCCGAACAGCAGGCGTTCCTGGCAGAGTCAGGCTGTTGTGCTGTTCAGGGTTACAACATTGCACGGCCGATGAGCCTGGTAGACGCTCTAGATTGGCTGGCGAAGTCCGAGCAGCCCTCCAGCTCTCCCAAGCCTCATTCGAAATTGCCGCTCGAAGTCTCGGCAAGCCGTGAGCATCGGTCGTGACATATCCGAAATATTCCTGGTTTCAAGCCAGCTTCCGGGCAACTTGAGGCGGATGGGCCAGACTTTAGGCGCGGCAGCAATCGAATAGGAAAGCTCACACGCCCCAAGCCAAACACCAACCCAAAGTCACCGCCGCGGCGCGTCGCCGCTACGCCGACCGGCGTCCGGTCATTCGCCGGATTGGCCGACGAGGGCGCGGAGGCGAAGCGCGTTGAGCTTGATGAAGCCCTGGGCGTCGCGCTGGTCGTAGATGTCGTCTTCCTCGAAGGTGGCGAGCGCCTCGTTGTAGAGGGAGCCCGGCGCCTTTCGGCCGGTGACGATCACATTGCCCTTGTAGAGCTTAAGGCGGACGTGACCGCTGACCTTTTTCTGGCTCTCGTCGATCGCCGCCTGGAGCATCCTGCGCTCGGGGCTGAACCAAAAGCCATTGTAGATCAGCTCGGCATAGCGCGGCATCAGCTCGTCTTTTTGATGCGCGGCGCCACGGTCGAGGGTGATGCTCTCGATCGCGCGGTGGGCGGTGAGGAGGATGGTGCCGCCAGGCGTCTCGTAGACGCCGCGGGATTTCATGCCGACGAAGCGGTTCTCGACCAGGTCGATGCGGCCGATGCCGTTGGCGCCCGCAAGCTCGTTCAGACGGGTCAAGAGTTCCGCAGGGGAGAGCTTCTCCCCATTGATTTCGACGGGGTCGCCGCGCCTGAATCCGATCTCGATGGTGGTCGGCACGTCGGGCGCGTCTTCGGGCGAGACGCTCCAGGTGTACATCTCGGGATCGGGTTCGACCCAGGGATCTTCGAGGAGCTTGCCCTCATAGGAGATGTGCAGAAGGTTGGCGTCGGTCGAATAGGGCGGCTCGCCATGCCTGTCGCGCGGGATCGGGATCTGCCGGCTTTCGGCATAGCTGATCAGCTTGGTTCGGCTGTTCAGGTCCCATTCACGCCAGGGGGCGATGACCTTGATCTTGGGATCGAGGGCGTAGGCGCCGAGTTCGAAACGGACCTGATCATTGCCCTTGCCGGTGGCGCCATGGGCGATGGCGTCGGCGCCGGTCTCGTGGGCGATCTCGACAAGACGCTTGGCGATCAGCGGGCGCGCGATCGAGGTGCCGAGCAGATAAGTGCCCTCGTAGATCGCGTTGGCGCGAAACATCGGAAAGACGTAGTCGGAGACGAACTCTTCGCGGAGATCCTCGATATAGATCTCGGTCGCCCCCATCATCTCGGCCTTCTTTCGGGCGGGCTCCAGCTCCTCGCCCTGGCCGACATCGGCTGTGAAGGTCACCACGTCGCACTGATAATGGTCCTGCAGCCAGCGCAGGATCACCGATGTGTCGAGCCCGCCGGAATAGGCCAGCACGACCTTCTTGATGCCGTCTTGCATCACACACTCTCACTAGAAAAGCAGAAAACCCCCGAGAGGCGACGCCTCCGGGTTGACCTAACGCGGCTTAAGCGACTGGCCCCATCCTGTCAACCGCGGAGCCCGCGGGGGCTTGACTTGACGGTTACTCTGCATCGCCTTCACTGCCTTGCTTGCCGGCTATACGAATCCGGAACCGTCCGCTGGCGCCGGGTTCATGTCAACGCTGCAGCGCGTCGCTGCCTAGGCGCTGGTGTCGACGGTGTGGCCGCGCTGGTCGTCGCCTTCTTCGGCTGGCGGCGCCGCTGCGGCCGGTTTCTTGGCGACGCCGACCATGGCGGGACGCAGCAGACGGTCGGCGATCACATAGCCATGCTGCATCACCTGCACGACGGAGCCTGGCGCGTGCTCGGCGCTCTCGCTCTCGAACATTGCCTGATGCTGATTGTGATCGAAGCGATCGCCGATCTTAGGATCGACCTTGGTGATCTTGTAGCGTTCGAAGCAATTGGCGAGCGACTTCTGGGTAAGCTCGATGCCTTCCACCAGCGGCTTGACCTGATCGCTCTCGCGCGCTTCAGCGGGCACGCTGTCGAGCGCCCGGGTCAGGTTGTCGGCAACCTCGAGAAGCTCGCGGGCAAAACCGGTGACCGCATATTTGCGCGCTTCCTCGGTCTCGCGTTGCGCACGACGGCGCATGTTCTCGGTGTCGGCCATGGCGCGCAGCATGCGGTCCTTGGTTTCCGCAAGCTCGGACTCGAGGGCGGTTACCGGATCGATAACTTCCGGTGCGTCCTCCTCAGGGGCGGCGGCCTGTTCAGTCTGCGCGTCGTCCTTCTGCGCCTGCTCGATCTCGTCTTCTTGCTGTTGGGGCTGGTTCTCTATCATGGCTCAATAACTCATTTTTCAGGACTGCCCAGAAGGCGGGAAACCACCCGGGCGGTATAGTCGACCATGGGAATGATGCGGGCATAGTTCATACGGGTCGGCCCGATAACGCCGACGGCGCCTACGACCTGGCCGCCGGCATCGCCTTCGGGATCGCCTGTACCATAAGGCGCTACGACGATCGAGCAACCGCTCATGTCAAAGAGCTTGTTTTCCGCACCGATGAAGATCTGCAAGCCATCGGCACCGCGCACCAGATCGATCAGCTTGAGGAGCGTGCGCTTGGTCTCAAGGATCTGGAAAAGGGCGCGGATGCGCTCGAGATCGGAGAGATTGGTGACGTCGTCGAGAAGGTTCGCCTGGCCGCGGACGATGAGCACGCCCTCGTCACGCTCGACGTCGCCGGCCCAAGTGGCGAGACCTGCCTGGACCACACGTTTGGTCAGATCATCGAGCTCGCCGCGCTCGGCGGTGATTTCCTTCTCGATGGTTTCAGCGGCCTCGATCAGGGACTGCCCGCCGAGGCGCGCGGTGAGATAGTTGCCCGCCTCGATCAGCGTCGACACATCGACGCCGACCGGCAGGTTGATCACCCGATTCTCGACCATGCCGTTGTCGGTGACCGTCACCACCAGCGCCCGACCGGGGCCGAGCGGCACGAATTCCACCTGCTTGAAGGGCCGCTCGCTCTTGGGCGCCATGACCAGGCCGGCATAGCGCGACAGGCCGGAGAGCGCGCTGCTGGCGTCGCCCATCACCTCTTCGACGCTGCGGCCGGTGCCGGCGCATTGACTGTCGATTCTGGAACGGTCGTCGACCGACACTCGGCCCATCTCAAGGAGCCCGTCGACATAGAAGCGCAGGCCCTGATCGGTCGGGATGCGGCCGGCGGAGGTATGGGGGGCGTAGAGAAAGCCGAGATCTTCGAGGTCCGCCATGACATTGCGGATCGATGCCGGCGACAGGGACTGCTCCAAAAGGCGCGCGATCGTGCGTGAGCCCACCGGTTCGCCGGTCTCAACATAGGCATCGACGATATGGCGAAAAATCGCCCTGGAACGGTCGCTGAGCTCGGTGATCATGATGCTGGCGATCTTGCCCGCTTCAACTGTTCTGTGGCTGCCGATTATGTAAGAAGCGCCCCCTTGAGCGTCAACATCCGCCGCCGGCGGTCGGTGTACGTTACCGGTGACTGGTGACGGGAAAGCGTTTGCCTTTTAAGAGGCCAGAATTCCAAAAACAAAGACGGCGGCTCCGAAGAACCGCCGTCATTGTGCAAGGCTGGAGGCGGGGGGCCGATGGGCCCGAAACCGCCCGGTGGTCAGCCGATTTTGCTGAACGCCTTCATGTCTTCGATGTTGGCCATGAAGCACTTGGTGAGCACGGAAGCGGCTTCACCCTGAGCCTTCATCGCGATCTCGGACATTTCCTTGGCATTGGCGACGGCGCTCTCATAGGCGGACTTCACCTTGGTGAGCTGATCGGCCGGGACGAACTCGCCGGGCTTCAGCGCCATGGCGCTCTGGCTGGCGGCCATCCACTGATCGACGGAGCTCTGCATGATCTCGCTCTGGCGCTGAGCCAGAACCTTGGCGCCGTCGACGACGATCTGGCCGGCATTGGCAAACGCATCGATATTGCGCTGCTGCGCGGCAAGAACCTTGTCAGCGTCGATGGTCTGAAACGGGGTAGCTTTAGCGGATGATTTGGCGCTCATCGGTCGCCCTCCTCATGGAAATGTTGCACTGCACAAATTTCCATATAACAACTGGGCCTCTCGGCTTCAAGATATTTTTTGTGCAGTGCAGCAAAAAATGTGACTCCCCTACCTCCACTGCGCTATCCCGCCGATAGTCTTTTGATTATCTTAATAAAAATAAAACTTGCTAAATTATCCACGTTGTCGATGATAAAACTATGAATTTCTTTCTGATACATCTCAATTCACCCTGAACGACATGCACTCAAGTCTTCCCGTTCAGGAGGGCCCGTTGCAGCGCGACGACAAGTCAGAAGCTGAAATGGCCGTCCTCGTCAGACTGTATACGCGCCTTCCGATTGCGCTTGCCATCAACGCAACCTGTTCTCTCGGCACCGCCGCCGCACTTTGGTCCGAAGCGTCGGTCACACCTCTTTCGGCCTGGCTGGCCGTCATGATGGGCGTGTTGGGCATGAGGCTGATGAGCTGGCGGCGCTTTCAGAACCGTACGCCCGGCGCGGATGAGGTTCGAGGCTGGCACAGACGGCTCACGGTTGGTGCCGGCGCCACCGGCCTGGTCTGGGGCATGACCGGTTTCGTCTTCTATTCGGCCGCTTCGCCCATCGCACAGACCTTCCTTCCCTTCATCGTCGCCGGAATGGTCGGTGGCTCGCTTCTCATCCTTACCGGCAGCATGCAGGCGTTCAACAGCTTCCTGCTGGCCGCGATGGTGCCTTACATCATCAGCTTCATGCTCATGGGCAGCATGACCCATCTCATCATGGCTGCCATGATCATCGTCTACATCATCGGGTTGATCGCTCTGGCGCAGCCGATGTCGCAGTCACTGATCTCGTCCGTCCATCTGGCGGCGATGAATGAACGTCTGATCGATCAGCTCAAGGAAAAGTCGTCGCAGCTGCAGGCAACCTTCGACCATGTCAATCAGGGCGTGGCCGTCTTCGACCATCTGGGCCGGCTTCTGACCTGGAATCCGCGGCACCGCGAGCTGCACGGCTATCCCATACACCTCTATCGCCCCGGCACCCACCTCCGGCAGTTTCTCGATCAGGACCTTGCCTTTGCCGAACGTCTGGCGGGTTCGGAGCTGGATCCGAAGGCCCTTCTCGAACCGTTAGCACCGACCCGCTATCAGCAAAGCGGCGCCGAAGGACGGGCCCTTGCCATCGAGCGCAACGCCATGCCGGGCGGCGGCTTCGTCAGCACCTCGACCGACATCACGGACCACAAACGGGTCGAGGCGCGCATGCTCCACCTCGCCCAGCATGATCCGCTGACCGATCTGCCCAACCGCCTCCTGTTCCAGGATCGCCTGCAGCAGGCGATGATGCGCTCGAAACGCAGCGGCAGCCCGGTCGCGGTGATCGTTATGGATCTGGACGGGTTTAAGGCGATCAATGATGCCGAAGGCCATCGGATGGGCGATGAGGCCCTGAAGGCGCTGGCCAGACGCCTGCGCTCCAGCCTGCGCGAAGCCGATACCATCGCGCGGATCGGCGGCGACGAGTTCGCCATGGTCCTGCCGGATCTGACCACGGCCACGGCAGCGCTGCGCATCGGTGAGAAAATGCTGGCGAATATCGAGACGCCGCTGAAGGTCGAGGATAGCTACATCGATCTCCGCGTCAGTCTCGGGATCGCCCTTTTTCCGACCGATGCCGACAAGGCGGATGCGCTGATGCAATTGGCCGATCTCGCCATGTACCGCGCCAAGCGCTCAGGCGGCAGCGGCATCAGCCTAGCGAGCCAGCTGGCGAGACGGTCCCGACCCAGAATGACCGAAGAGCAACGCCAATCCCCACGGATCGTCGGAGGCTGACCGACGCGGTCGGCAGCGGGATTGACCGGCGGGTCTGGCCTGATTAGGCCTCGGCGCGCAGGTCGCGGCGTTGAAGCCAGAGGATGCCCCCGAGCATGACGATGATCGGCAGGATCATGCTGAGATTAACCGCCTGCCAGCCGATCAGATGATGCAGCAGCCCCGACGACAGCGATGCGAAGGCGGCGGTTGCGAAGATGATGAGGTCGTTGATCGCCTGGATCTTGGCCTTTTCGCTGGGCCGATAGGTGGTGGTCAGGAGCGACGTGCCGCCAACGAACATGAAGTTCCAGCCGACGCCTAAGAGAACCAGCGCAGCCCAGAACTGCGCGATCTCGACGCCGCTGAGCGCCACGCCCAGACAGGCCAGGATGAGGCCGGCGCCCACAGCCATGACGTTCAGCACGCCGAAGCGGCTGATCAGGTGGCCGGTGACGAAGCTCGGCGCGAACATCCCGAGCACATGCCACTGGATGACGAATGCCGTCTGATTGAAGTCATGGCCGCAAAAGGCCATGGCGAGCGGTGTCGCGGTCATGACCAGAACCATGGCGCCCTGGGCGATGGCGGCGGCGCTAAGCGCGACGATGAAGGCCGGCTGGCGCATGATCTCACCGAGCGGCCGTTCCTCGCCGGTCCGCTCCTCCTCGGCCGGCGGCGGTATGCGCAGGAACGCCAGGACCAGGAGCGTGGCGAGGCCGAGGCCGGCCACGGCCAGAAAGCAGCCGGCGAACAGGGCGGGACCGAACAGATCGTCGGTCGCCTTGGCAAGTTCGGGCCCGGCGATCGCCGCGACCACACCGCCGGCCAGAACATAGGAGATGGCGCGCGGTCGAAAGGCGGGGGCGGCGACTTCGGCGGCGGCGAAGCGGTAATACATGCCAAAGCCCATGAAAACGCCATAGGCGAAGCTCGCGACCGAGAAGAGCGAGAAGGAGCCCACCAGGATGGCGCCAGCGCCGAGCAGTCCGGCGGTGAGCGCAAAGCCGGCGCCGAGCGCAAAGCCCAGGCGCCTGCCGACGCGCTTCATCAGGTAGGACGCCGGCATCGCGGTCATCATGACAGCGACGAACTGAAGAAAGAGCGGCAAGGTGGCGAGACCGTCCGGCGCCAGGTTCTGGCCCACCAGGGCGGAGGTGGTGACCACAACGGCATTGCCGGTCGCCAGAAGGGCCTGGCAAACGGCAAGGAGGTAAACGTCGCGTTTGGCGTATCCGGACTGCATATATCCTCGATAGCCGGGCCGCGTCGGCCTGCCTAGAGGAATGTCCACAACATTTGATTCCCATCGCTGCCGCTAGGCTCGACGGTATGCGACCAGGTTTTCTCACTGACGTGCAGAGCTCTCATGTTAAAGGCACCCCGCCAGGATCAGGGCAGCCCACCTTGGGCCTTGACCTTTTGTCGGCAAATGCCTAGAAATTCGCGGTTGCCGTTCTTTATTGACGGCGACGACCCATTTCTTTTGTCTTCCGAGGAACTCGACCATGGCACGACGTTGTGCTCTCACGGGTAAGGGCGTTCAGACCGGCAACAATGTCAGCCACGCCAACAACAGGACCAGGCGGCGCTATCTGCCGAATCTGCAGCAGCAGCGATTCTACAGCGAGACTCTCGGTGAGAGCATCCGTCTGCGGGTCTCCACCCATGCGCTGCGCACGGTCGAAAAGCGCGGCGGGCTGGACGGTTTTCTCCTGAAAGCGCGCAACACCGAGCTTTCCTCCGAGCTTCGCCGCCTGAAGCAGCGCGTGATCGCGGCGCGTTCCGCACAGAGCGAACAGGCCGCCGCCTGAGGCGGAACCGTCCGCCAGCGGTCTCTTAGGACAAAAGCGGCTTAACACGCTCGACGATCACGGGATTCTGCGACATCGCGGAGCACAACTGTGTCAGTTGACCGCGCCTGTGGTGGTCAGTGACATCTGCACCAGCAACGTGTCCTGCAGAAAGCTGAAATTGTCGTCGGCGAGCAGGTAAAGAACGACATTGCCATCCGGCCCGCGTCTGGCCGAAATCCCCTCGAAATTCTCGCCGAGCCTGCCCCAGCGGAACGCGGCGAGTTGCGTGCCCTCGAGACGGGCGCCAGGCCGTATTGCATCGCTCGCCAGGCTGACGATGCGGGTGTAAAAGCCGCCGAGCAGCGAAAAGCTGCGTTCAACCACATAGACCCTGTCATCGAGCCGATCGGCGCCGGTCGGCGCAAGGCCAGCACCTGGGATGTAGATCAGATCGTCGGCGGAGGTTGCGTCGATCACCCAGCCCATCAGCCCCTCGCCGCCCCAGGCACCGACCCGTTCGCCCACGGCGAACAGACGCCCGCCCTCCAGATCCGACAGCGCTTCGATGCCCGAATTGCTGGGTCCGCCGAGGCCATGGGGCAGCCGCACGGGCTCAGGCACGGCATCCAGGCTATCCAGCGCCCAACGGCGAAGGCGGTGCTTGCCTTCATAGGCGACGATGAGCCCCCCCTGGCCGTCGTCGGAGAGAGATTCGGCATCGATCCACCTTGACCCATCCCCGTCTTCCGGCCTTCTGACCAGATCACCGACTGACCAGCCATCGAGACCGATCAGCCGGCCGGTTTCGTCATGCTGCAAGCGAGCCTGCCAGCGCTGGCCGATGTCACTGACCGCCGCCAGGCTTTCGCCATCAGGCGCCACCCAGAGGCCGGACAAACCACCGAAGGACTTGTGAGATGATCGAAGCGCGAAGACCGCTTCGATCTCGATACCATCGCCCAGACCCGCCAAAACCTCCGCAGGCACACCGGAGTATGGCTCCGCATGGACGACCACATCATGACGCTCCGGTGAGTTAACGCCGGATCGGGCGTCCTTGCTGGGGATGAAGGCCGAGCATGCGCAAAGGCCCATGGACAGCAAAAGGCCCGCAGACCAAAGCCTGCGGGCCTTTCTCGGATAGGATCCGTTCAGGGGTCTACTCTTCCATCATGCCGGTGAGGTAGAGCAGGTTCTGGAAGATCAGGATGAAGTTGAAGTAGAGGTGCATGGCGCCCATCAGGGCCTTCTTCGCCACCACATCCGACTGATCGAGCTCATAGTACATCTGCTTGATCTGCTGCGTGTCATAGGCGGTGAGGCCGACCGCGACAGCGATCACCACGACGCTGATGACCATCTGCACCAGCGAGCTCTCGAGGATGAAGATGTTGATCAGGCTCGCGATGAACGCCGCGAGCAGACCGACGATCAGGAACGATCCGAGGCCCGAAAGATCACGCTTCGTGGTGTAGCCGTAAAGGCTCATGCCGCCAAAGACCGCCGCGGTCATGAAGAAGGCGCGCGCGACGCTGCTGCCGGTGTAGACCGCGAAGACATAGGAAAGCATCAGCCCGAAAACGGTGGCGAATGCCCAGAACATGAGGTGCGCTGCACCCAGGCTCATCCGCGTGATCCGGGGCATGCCGAACCAGGCGATACCGAGCACGGCCGCGAACAACACCCATTTCAGCGGCGTGCCGTGGATCAGGCCCAGGAGTTGCGGCGACTGGGCGGCCACATAAGCGACCATCCCGGTCAATCCGAGACCGAGGAACATGTAGTTGTAGACCGACAGCATGTAGCTGCGCAGGCCTTCATCAATGCGCTCGACTGCTACCTGGCCGTGAGCGACGCGAGGATCAGCTGCCATGACTTTTCCTCTTCCTCCTGTATGTTGACGGACTTTGTCGAGGCCTCGGAAGGCCGGTTTCACTTACGCGATGATATGGGAATTGGCCCGGTCAATTCAAGGCGTTCCGATCACCATCGCCCACCGCCGACATCGTCGACTTCCGGATGGATCTCGTCGACATCATCGTCGCCGTCCTCCTCCATGTCATCGTCGCTGATGTCGTCGACGGCCTCATCGTCATCCCGCACCAAACGGGCGGCGCCCGCTCGAAACGGCGTCGGACCGGTCTTCACTTCAAACACAACCGCGTGATTGGGTTCGATATCATCGAAGTTCAGCCCCGGTTCCAGAGCATTGGCATGAAAAAAGTAGTCCTCATGATCCTCCGCCGCGATGAATCCATAGCCGCGATCGCCAATGATATTCTTCACCCGTCCACGCAAAACCTGGCCTGACGGTTCGTCATCGGGACGGTCATCCTGCCTCGGCGTGCGCGTCCGATCGCGCCAGCGATCGATCTTGGTCAGCAGATCATCCAACCAAATCATTTCAAAATCGCGAACGCGCGACGGATCGGCAGGATCAGCGAGCTCCGCCGCGCAGGCGCTGTCGATGCTCGCCAGCACCACCCGCTTGCCGTGCCGCCGCACCTCCTGCAGCAACGGCTCGAAGTCCCGATCGCCCAGAACCATGATCGCAATATCCATCGCACCAGGCATGAGCGCGTAGCGCATCAGGGTGACGGCGAGAGCCACATCGACGCATTTCTCGCGCGGCGCGAAGCTGTCGTCGGGGTCACGATCCTGACGGCGCAGCCGGCGGCCGCAATAGTCGATCGGAAAGGTTTCGACCTCGTATCGATGGTCCTCGCGCAGCCTTGCGAAAAACGCTTTCCTGCGCTCCACCGAACTTTCATCGACGGGATCGTAATTCTCGGCATAGCTGCCGAAATAGTGGCTGCGAATAATGTCGATCCGCAAACCCGTCTGTCGTCCAATCTCCTCGGCAAGGACGCCTGGGAGACGCCCGAAATCGACCTGAAAGTCAGCTTTTCCCGCGGCTTTCCCCAGCTCGGCCATATTGGCGTAGAGCCAGCCGCCATCGATAAACAACATTGCTTTTATCATCAACTCAGTGCCTCAGACCCACTTTTCGAGTCAAATAACGGTTGCTTTCAGACGGAACTATCTTTCTAGGCAGGCTAAAGAGTCAGACAGCAAACACTTTCACATCTTCGCAACCAAATTGGCCGCGAAAAACGAAGCATACTACTTCGGTCATAGTTTCGGGATAGATTATAGCCGGTTGTTTCGTCATATGCAGTCTCTTTTTTCCCGGACCTTATCACTAACGCTTCAGGCTAAATTTTAACTTCGAACAACCCTAAGGTGTGCTGTCGAAATAGGCGTTGGTTGAACATTAATCGATCAGCCATTGCTCCATCTCGGAGAGCACGGGGAATGTCTCCAGCAGGGAATATGCGATCACTTCCAATTGCCCGGTGACCATGAGCAGACCCATCACCACCAAAAGACCGCCGGCCGCCTGCTGAAGGCGGCGCCCCACGCGGCCAAGCGAACGCATCCCCTTCAACAGCGTGCCCGTGAACAGAGCCGCCAGCAGAAATGGCAGACCCAGGCCTATAGAATAAACCGTAAGAAGCGCAATTCCTTTGGACACATCAGCCGTGCTGGCGCTCAGTGCCAGAATGGCGCCGAGCACCGGACCGATGCAGGGCGTCCATCCAAAGGCAAACGCGATGCCCAGCAGAAAGGCGCTGAGCGTACGCCCGCCCGGAACGTCAAGGTGAAAACGGGCCTCGCTGTTCATCAGATTGAACGGCGTGAAGCCGAGCATATGCAGCCCGAAAAGGGTCACGATGACGCCGGCGACGATGCCAAGCTCATATTTATAGGTAAGCAGAAGGCTGCCGAGATAGGTGGCCCCCGCCCCAAGGGCGACGAACACGATGCTGAAGCCGAGCACGAAGGTGATCGCCAGCAACAATGACTGCACGCGCGGCGCCTGTCCGTCGCGCAAGTCCTCCAGCGAACTGCCCGCGACGAATGATACATATCCGGGCACGAGCGGCAGGACACAGGGCGAGAGGAAGGATATGACGCCAGCGGCAAATGCCGTGGTTATGCCGATGAGGGACAAGTCTACCATCGTGTTAGTCTACAAGTGGTGAGCAGGCAGTTCCAGGCGATTGGAGGAGACATAACGATCTTTTAATCGTTCGTGAGGCGCTGATGGGAAGAGCGACGAACATGGCAGGCCGTCAATGCGATCACGGTGATGATATCCTTCGAAAAGCTTTCGGCACGGCTTTCAAGTGAGGTGACCCGACCAGGGCGATGCGCATCCGTCCCGCTTACCGACCGAGGCTTGACGCATATCGGCCGTGATGGTCAAAATTACCACTAAGTCATTGTAACATAGAGATAAAAAAGATCAAATCCAATAAATCTCTCGGCGATTAAAGCCTCTGGGGAGCAGTTAAGAATCGTTTTAGATCGCGTGCTCCGCCATTCACGCATCGTCGTCGAGCCAGGCCACGACGCGCGCGGGCGCGCCATCGGCGGCCGGAAGTTTCAGGGGCAGACAGCAAAAGCTGATACGCTTTGTGGTCAGCGCCTCAGTGTTGGTAAGATACTCGATCAGCACGACATCGTTTCGTAGCAGAACGTCATGGCTGACATGCTCCTCGATCGGTCGGACCTCGCCCGACAGCAGGAGCCTGATGCAGTAGTCCTGCGGGAAATCGAAGGCGACGGCTTTCGGCGCCCGGGAAAGCAGCCAGTCTGCCGCTGAACGTTCGAGATAGGGGGCATCCAGCCAGAATTCCGGCGTCGTCACCGAGCGCTGCCCGCCCCAGCCGGTCTTGAAGACGATGATCTCCCCGCTGCCGACATCCTTGCCCGCGGCCTCCAGCATCGACGCGTCGATCGCCCTATTGGGCTCGATGCCTAAAAGATCGAGCACCGCGGCCGGCCCCACAGTCTGTTCCAGATCGATGTCGTCGGTGGTCCTGCCGTCCGGAAAGTAGTGACGAGGGCTGTCCATATGGGTGAATCCATGAACGGCGAAGCCCTGCCAGGTGACCTGAAACAGGTCGCCTCGAGCATGATCCTTGATCAGACGTCGTTCCACAGGCCAGCGAAAATGGTCGGCAATCGGCATGGTGAGATCAATTGGGGACGGCATTCTTCTCCCTTCCCTGAAACAACGGCCGAGGATCAAAGCCGGGAACCTTGAAGCTGATCATGATCGCCCTCCTTCCATCATTCGGATTACCCTCCCTCGCCTGTCAAGCCATGCGCCGGTTTCAACGAGGGGGACAGCGTTAATCAAATATGAACTTTCATTGGATAGGGTGGATGGCATCAGTGTTCTGGAAGGTTGGTGATTATGCGTCTCAATCCGTTTTCACAAAGCGTCGGCAGACGACGCGCCGCCATGCTTCACAACGGTACGTCCGATGAGAATGAGGCGGAGGTCGAGACGGAGGACGCGGCGGAGACGGCTTCACCCGAGGACAGCGAGGCGGTTCGCTCCGATGACGACGGTAAACGGTTCGGTTTCGCCTATCGAAGCGAGCTGGAAAGGGAAGATCTCGAAGCCGAGCCGGGTGACGCCCCGCCTGCGCCTCAACCGACCGACCAAGCAGATTACCAAAGAGGCGAGGCGCAAGCCGTCGGCAGACGTGCAGCATCGGAGACGGCCTCAGCGGGCACGCCCCCCCAGCGACGAACGGGGCCCAGACCGTCAGCGCCCGAAGAACCTGTGGTCAGCACACCGCATATCGAACGTCTTCGCCAACAGATCGGCGCCGATGCGGCTGAGGCGATCGAACCCTGGCTTCCCGACGATGGCGCATGGGAGGAACAAGCGAAAGCCCGTCCGACCACGCCCGGCAGCGGGCCTGGTCCGGTCACGAGCCCACCATATCAACAGGCCGCCGCCTCTGACGACGGGATCAGCGACGGCGGCCAAGCGGCCCCCACGCCCGAACCCGTTTTGAACGCGGCCTATCCTTCACCAGCTGACGACGATCTCATCAATCATGAAGCGGCAGAGCCGCAGCAGGAGGTGACAGACGTCGTACCTATGGCAGTCGATCCGATCGAAGACGTCGCCGTTACGATCGGCCGTATCGTCTCGATCCGCGGATCGGTCATCTGGGGGGCGCTGTTCGACGACATCGACGGACAAGCCGCGCGCGCGGCGCGCATGGGTGCTTTGGTCTCGATGCGCGGACCGCAATCGCGTGTGTTCGGCATCGTCAATCGTCTCGAGCGCGAGCAACACGGCGGCAGTGCGCAATCCGAGCGGACGGTTTTCGAGGTTCAGGTCCTGGGTGAGATTGCCGATGATCGGACCGGTTTTCAGCGGGGCGTCTCGAGTTACCCGCCGCTGGACGCTCCGGTGACGACGATCACCATACGCGACATCGCCACAATCTACGCCCGCCCACGATGCTCAAACGTTCATATCGGCCAGCTCCGGCACAACCCGAGAGTGCCGGCCTTCGTGCTGACCGACAACCTGCTCGGCAAGCATTTCGCCGTGCTCGGCACCACCGGAACCGGCAAGTCCTGCGCCACGACGGTGATCCTTCGTTCGATCCTGGACGAGCATCCGAAGGGGCATATCGTTCTGATCGATCCGCATAACGAGTATGGCGCAGCCTTTGCGGATCGTGCGGAACTGCTCAATCCCAGCAATCTGCATTTGCCCTACTGGCTCCTGAACTTCGAGGAGATCGCCCAGATCCTGCTCGGCGGCGGATCGCGTGATCAGATGGACAGCCAGGCGACCCTCCTGAAGAACGCCATCATTCAGGCCAAGACCAAGTTCGTCGGTGATAATGGTCAGAGCCTGGTTACCGTCGACACGCCCGTCCCCTATCGTCTTTCGGACCTGATGAGCGCGCTCAAAGACGCCATGGGCATGTTCAACAAGGCGGAGGGTTCCTCCCTTTACCTCGGGCTGATCAACCGCATCGAAAGCCTGGCCGCCGATCAGCGCTACGGCTTCATGTTCTCGCGGCTTGCGGTACGCGACAATATGGAGCAGATCCTGGCCCAATTGCTGCGCATTCCGACTAACGGCAAGCCGATGACGATCATCGATATCTCCGGTCTGCCTTCGGAGGTCGTCGACGTCGTGGTCTCCGTTCTCTTCCGCCTGACCTTCGAGCTTGCCGTCTGGAGCGAACGCGGCAAGGCGCCGCCTGTGCTCCTGGTCTGCGAGGAGGCTCACCGCTACGTGCCGGAGGAATCCGACGTCGGTTTCGCGCCGACCAAACGGGTCATCGCGCAGATCGCCAAAGAGGGTCGGAAATACGGGGTTACGCTCTGCCTGGTCAGTCAGAGACCTTCCGAGCTTTCCGTCAGTTCGCTTGCCCAATGCAACACGATCTTTGCGCTGCGCATGAGCAACGAGCATGACCAGGCCTTCGTCAGCCAGACCCTGTCCGAGAACGCCCGCTGGCTGGTGGACAGCCTGCCGTCCCTGAACACCCAGGAGGCCGTGGTGGTCGGCGACGGCGTCACCGTGCCCGTGCATATCCGATTCAAAGACCTGCCGCCGGCCCAGCGTCCCGCAAGTCATGACCCGTCCTACGCCAAGAGCTGGTGCCAGGAGACCGATACCCACTTCCTGGTAAGCGCCATCGACCGCTGGCGCCGCCAGACCCGCTAGAGCATTTTCTAGTCAGGTTTACGCGGCACCGGCCCGCATCCCCTCCCGACCACCCAATGCAAGGATACCTATGGGTGGTCGGGAGGGGGTGCGGGCTGGATCGACTTGCCCCGGAAATGCTCTAGACCGGATACCGTCGGTCGACCTTGGATCTCGGTCACTGGAGCTTTTCCCGAACAGGTGGATCCACCTGTTCGATAAGGACATGCGGCGCAACAACGAGATATAGCCTGCATCCCGATCACACCCGATCGGGATCCGCTCTAGGTCGTCGTTTTGAACCATGCTGCAGACGATTCTGCGGTAGGCGGGCCGTCTCGGGCGCCGGCGGATCTCTTTATTGCCGACCATGCTCAACCCATATCGGCAAACCGCCAGCCCACGTTGTCAGTCCCAGATCTTCTTCCGATCTCCAGGATCCCGTTCGAAAAGCCATCGAGCGAGTTCATAGCCTTATCCACGAGCAGGTGCGAGGAGCGGGACGCGCGGCGGTCCGGCGCATAGCAAGCGTGACGCGACCACATAGCTTTCAGGGACAAGGCCGCCCTTCGGGTCGTCTTGCAGCCGGCTCGGATGCCGCCATCGGTCTCGACCGATGACCCGGAATCGCTCAGCGCCCTCCCCTTCGCCTGACCTCATCCGCAAGGCGATGAAATCATTCGATAACGTTACGAACGGTCCACAAGCCCGCAGGCAGGGTCGCACTAACGCCTTATCGTCGCGCCGCCGCATGGCGGCAAATCGAGAAAACGGCTTCACGGCAAAGCAAGATGTCCGGCCGTCCTGTCGTCTTGCATGCGATCTCGGCGCTCATCAGCTTGGCCTGAGCTGCTGCCAAACGGGCACCGTTCCAACGCCGAAGCGCCAGTTTGACATCGGACTTTCGGCGAAAGTGAATCGGCGGACGCGCTTGACCGATCGCCCGGTCGGCGGGCTCGCCACGCTGGATCATCAAAGCGATCCGGCGAAGCCGCGTCACGTGATTGAGGAGTGTCCGGATCAGCCTTACCGGCGCCTGCCCCTCACCCAAGAGGCGGTTCAGACAACGCTCGACTCCTTTTGCATCGCCAAGCGTCGTGGCATGGGCGAGGTCGTCAAGACCGACCGCAGCACTGTCTCCGATCATGGCGGCAACGTCATCGAAACCGAGCGTGCGCGGTGTTTCCGGCGAGGCGTCGGCAAAAACGGCGAGCTTGTCGAGCTCGGTGCGGGTGACGGCCCGATCACCACCGAGATGCTCGATCAGATAGGTCCGGGCTTCGGCATCGGCTTTGAGATGACGCTCGGCAAGCAGACGATCGATGAGGCTGCCGAGATCCCGCCCCTCATCCCGGTAGCAGGCAATGGCCGCGGCGTTCGGCGCCTGTTCGATCAGCTTTCGAAGCGATGATGCGCGACCAAGATCGCCGGCTTCGAGCACGACCAGAGCATCGATCGTCGAAAGATCGAGCAGGCTCTTGATGGCAACACGAAGCGCATCGCCGCCCTGGCGCACCCGCACCACCCGGCGTCCGCCCATCAGGCAAAGGGCGCGCGCCTCATCGACCAGCGTCGCCGGATCGCCTTTGATCTGATCGGCGGCAAGATCGCTCAAACGAAACGGGTCGGCCGGATCCTCCAGCACGGACTTGACCAGAAGGCCGGCGCGTTCACGAACGAGCCCCTCGTCTGGACCATAGATGAGCACGACAGGCGTCTTGGCATCCGGCGCGCGCAAAAAGCGCTCGACCTGGCCGGGGGCGATCTTCACGCCGTTTCCGCCCGGCGCTGGAAATGGAGGGCGAGCAGCGTGCGGATATCGTCGGCGATTTCCTTGGCGGCGCGCCGCTCGGCATCCTGCTTGGCGGTGAGCGTGGCGAACGGCGCCCGCCTGACATTGTAGCTCGCCACCCGGCGTACCTCGGATCGGTAGAGCACCTCTTGGCTGTCACGGTCTCTAAGCGCGAATCTGGCCGTCAGCGTGACATTGTAGCGTGTGATGGTGTTATCGAGCTGAAGGGCCAATGCGCTGTTGGTGTTTCTGAGCCCGATCGCGAGATCGTAGCGGACCGGCTCATTGGTCGACGTCGGATCGAGATTGTCTTCAAGCGCCGTGACCAGATGCTGCCCAAGACGCCCGCCTAGTCCGGCGACGCGCACGGCCGCAAGCTGATTGCGGACACCCTCGCCCTCCTCTTTCGACAACAGAGGCCGAAAGCCGCAAGCGCTGGTCGAGGCGGTCGCCACCAGCGCACAAGCTCCGAAAACAACCGACCGCCGCTTCAACACGATCTCTCCTCAGACCACGATATTGACGATCTTGTTCGGTACGAAGATCACGCGGCGCAGTGGCTTGCCATCGATCGCGCGCTGCACGTTCTCATCCTCCAGCGCCGCCGCCTCGGCGGCATCCTTCTCGATGCCCTTCGGCATTTTGAGGGTGGCACGCAGCTTGCCCATCACCTGAACGGCGATGGTGACTTCATCTTCGACCAGCCAGGCGGCGTCGGCGACCGGCCAGGGCGTTTCCGCGATTAGGGTGTCGTGACCAAGGCGCTGCCAGAGTTCCTCGGCGAGATGCGGCACCATCGGCGCCATCAGCTTCGCAAGCGTCTCCAACGCTTCCCGCATCAGCGAAGATGCCGCCGGATCCTCCCGATCGCCCCCCTCAAGCCTGTTCGACAGCTCGCGAATCAGGGCGACCGCCTTATTGAAGTGAAACTTCTCGATCGCATCCGTAACCGCATGAATCGTCTTGTGAACGGCCCGCTTAAGTTCGGCCGCTTCAGCAGAGAGTTCAGCCGGCTCGGTAAAGTCAACGCCTGCCGGCGCATCGTCAAAGAGGCGCCAGAGGCGGTTGAGGTAGCGCCAGGCGCCGTCGATGCCGGCTTCGGTCCATTCCAGATCGCGCTCGGGCGGGCTGTCGGACAGCATGAACAGACGGGCTGCATCGGCGCCATAAGCATCGATCGTCGGGCCGGGGTCGATGACATTGAGCTTGGACTTGCTCATCTTCTCCGAGCGGCCGGCCCGGACGGCGCGGCCATCGTCGATCACGCGCCAGGAGCCATCCTGGTTTTGCTCGACCTCCTCCGGGTTAAGCCATGTTCCGGCCTCATCCCTAAACGTCTTGTGGCAGACCATGCCCTGGGTGAAGAGGCCGGCAAACGGCTCTTCGATGTCGGTATGGCCGCAGCGTTTCAAAGCGCGGCAGAAGAAGCGCGAATAGAGCAAATGGAGGACGGCATGCTCGACGCCGCCGATATATTGATCCACCGGCATCCAGCGCTCGACCTTGTCACGATCGAACGGCTGATCGCTGTTCGGCGAGCAGAAGCGCAGGAAGTACCAGGAGCTGTCGACGAAGGTGTCGAGCGTGTCGGTCTCGCGCTCGGCGGCACCGCCGCATTGCGGGCATGTCACATGCTTCCATGTGGGATGGCGATCGAGCGGGTTGCCGACTTTGCCAAGCTCGATGTCGTCGGGCAGCGTGACCGGCAACTGGTCTTTCGGTACCGGAACGATACCGCAAGTCGGGCATTTGATGATCGGGATCGGACAGCCCCAATAGCGCTGGCGCGACGCCCCCCAATCTCTGAGACGAAAGGTAATCTTGCTCTCGCCGACGTCCATCTCGGCCAGCCGGTCGATGACGCGGCGCTTGGCGTCGGGCACGCTCAATCCATCGAGAAAGTCGGAATTGAAGATCGTGCCGTCACCGACATAGGCTTCCTTGCCGATCTCGAAGGTCTCAGGATCGGTATCGGGCGGCAGCACGACCGGCGTGACCGGGCGGCCATATTTCCGGGCGAAGTCCAGATCGCGCTGATCGTGGCCGGGGCAGCCGAAGATGGCGCCGGTGCCGTAGTCCATCAGCACGAAATTCGCGACATAGATCGGCAGGCGCTGATCCGGAATGAGCGGGTTGATACAGCGAAGGCCGGTATCGAAGCCAAGTTTCTCGGCCTGCTCGATGGCCTCTTCGCTGGTGCCGGTCTTGGCGCATTCGGCGATGAAAGCCCGAAGCTCTGGCTGGCCCTGCTCGAGTTCCGTGGCCAGGGGATGATCGGGTGCGATCGCCATGAAGCTGGCGCCGAACAGCGTATCGGGACGCGTGGTAAAGACGTCCAGCGTCTGGTCCCGGCCCTCGATATCGAAACGGACCAGGGCGCCCTCGGAACGGCCGATCCAGCGTTCCTGCATGGTCCGAACCTTGTCCGGCCAGCGGTCAAGACCCTCCAACCCTTCGAGCAATTCGTCGGCGAACTCGGTGACACGGAAAAACCACTGGGCCAGCTTTCGCCGCTCCACCACCGCACCCGAGCGCCAGCCGCGACCGTCGACCACCTGCTCATTGGCAAGCACGGTGTGATCGACCGGGTCCCAGTTGACCGAGCTTTCCTTGCGATAAGCAAGGCCGGCTTCGAGAAGGTCCAGAAACATCGCCTGCTGATGGCGGTAATAGCTGGGATCGCAGGTCGCGAACTCGCGGCTCCAGTCGAGCGACAGGCCGAGCGAGGCGAACTGTTTCTTCATCGCCTCGATATTGCCGTAGGTGGACTCAGCAGGGTGGATACCCTTGGTGATCGCAGCGTTCTCCGCCGGCAGACCGAAGGCATCCCAGCCCATGGGATGCATGACGTTGAAACCCCGCGCCATCTTATAGCGCGCCACGACATCACCGAGGGTGTAGTTGCGCACATGGCCCATATGCAGGAGGCCGGACGGATAGGGAAACATCTCCAGCACGTAGTAGGTGGGACGATCGTCGTCCCTAACCTCGAACGTTTTCTTATCGGCCCAGGCCTGCTGCCATTTGGCTTCGGCCTCTTTGAAGGGGTAGTGTGACATCGGTGATTATCTCGTGCCGGCGAAAGGGGAACCAAGACCGGTGATGTACGGCAGCTGACGCCGGTTTTCCAGTCTTTCCGGGATCAGGCGACCTGAAAGGATGCCGAGATGCCCATCCCCCAAAGATTTCCCCGGAGTGCCGCACATCAAACGGTGGTCGGCCGGGGGCACCGATCTCGTCTCAGGTCATAAAGGTTCTGCGAACGCAGGTTTTGGATCGGCGCTTCAGCTCTCGCCGCTGGCCAGACGCAGTTCCTGCGCACGTTTCAGGATATTGCCTTCGAGGCCGGTCGCAGTCGCTTTGTCGACCTCGGCATCCACCCAACCGCCCCCATCCTTGGTCTGCCGAAAGACGGCGACCTTCAGCGCATCCGCTCGCAGGGCCTGATCGAGGATGTAGACGGTGACCTTGAAGCGCTCATCCGGTGTTTCGGGCGGCGCATACCAGTCGCTGATAATCACACCGCCGCTCGAATCAGCCTGAGAAAGAGGCATGAAGTCCAAGCTCTCAAGGGATGCCTGCCAGAGATAGGCGTTAGCGACGGCTGGCCTGCTTGCTGCCGGTGCACCGTTATCATCAGCCGATAGTCCGGCTTGGCGCTCGCCGGTCTCATCCGCATCGTCCTTGTTGCTGAAAAGGACGAAACCCTTGTCATTGCCGTGGATCGTGCCCGATTGCTGACGGATGCGGTCTTTCTGTTCGGTGACGTAGGGTTCGGGTTCCTCGACGACGAGGCCACTGCAGGCACCGAGCAAAACTGCCAGACCGACGACCGAGCACAGGTTCAGCTGCTTTAACTTATTCTGGGACATGGGCTGCACGAAGTCCGGCGAACGCGTCGGCGGCTTTCAACTGCTGCCGGCGAACGGCTAGAAGTTGAAACGGAAATTCACAACACCACTGGTGTCGGCCGTGCCATCAAGATTTGTGCTGTAAGCGACATCGCCACCGACGACGAGACGCGAAGAGAGCTCCATCTGTCCGCCGACGACCCAAACCTGCTGCTCATCCGTCGACACACCATTGATGTCGTACTGTGACACATTCGACACACTCAAACGCGTGTTCAGAGCACCAAAGTTGTAGCCGAGGCCGGCTGTCACGCGGTCGCGTGCGAGGCCGAGCGACTCATCGCGGCGGTCATAGGAGGCACCGAAACGCAATCCCTCCAGTCCCTGAAACTTCAGACCGCCACCGAAGCCGAAGGTCGATGACTGACCGAAATCCTGATTGCCGAGATCGGCATAGCCTGCGATGGCTGAAAGGTCGACCTTCACCATGCCAAGGTCGTGGGACCGCTCATACTGCATGGCCTGGCTATTAAGCTGAAGGCCGGCAGCGCCTTTAAGTCTGGTCTTCAGAACCGATCCGCGATCGACGGACACACCTTCCGCTAACCCTATGGGAACGCCGCCAAAACGCGGTGTAAAGCCGACGATCGGCTGATCACCTTCGAGCAGACGAACTTTTGCCTGACCGACATTCTCATCCTGCCGCGCGAATTGCTGATGCAGAGCCTGGAAGCCATCCTGCAGGACGCCACCGCCCGCGAATGAACTGTCGGCTGCTTGTGCATAACCGCCGGCAGCCGTGACGGCCGCGGCGACGAACAAAGACAGCAGAGGGTTTCCTAGTTTCGGCATTAGCACCTTTACACCTCTCGACGGCGAAGCCTCATCGAGTTTTAAGCGACAGCAGTATGAATTCCATAGACCCGCAATGCAAGTGTCAAATAGGACGGATAAAGAGAACGACTAACTATACACTAAACCTTTTTGGCGAAACGGGGCGGCGGTTGACCGCCGCCCCTGTCTCTTCGCGATCGACTGAGACTAGTAGTCGACCTGGATCGTCACGACGCCAGCGGTGGTTGAGTCACCATCGGCATCGGAGTCCTCGTCGTTAAAGGCGATGTCGCCCTTGACGGTTACGCCTGGGAAAAGGCCATAGTCGGCAGCCAAAGAGAACACGCCGACCTCATCACCGCCATCCGGATCATCATAGGAATAACCAGCACTGACATTGGCAGGACCAAAGCCGTAGGTGGCACCGACCGTAAAGGCGTCACCTTCGGCCAGATCTTCCTTGATGATGTAGCCGGCACCGATGCCGAGACCACCAAACTCGACGCCACCACCGATGCCATAGTCTTCGAGGTCATCACCGACAGCATCCTCACCGTCACCAATACTGGCGACTGCGGTCAGCGTGATGTCAGCACCACCAGCGGATGTGGTGAAGTTGGCACCGAGCTCGACGTGATCTTCGATGTCATCCGCATCGTCGTTGTCACCCTCGGCGTCACCGGTATCAACCGTGTAGCTGGCACCCAACTGGAAGCCGCTGACGCGCGGCGTGAAATAGGTCACCTTCGCGGCATCACCTGAATCGGTCACGCCCGGCAGGGCAAGATTGGCCGAGTCGCCATCGATACCGCCGGTGCCTGCCTGGAAGTCTTCACCACCGACAAACATGTTGTCGGCAGCGCCGTCTTCACGGCCGAGTTCGACACGACCGAACCCGCCCCAGAAGGCCAACCGGGTCTCGTCAGCGTTGAACGCCTCAGAACCACCAGCATCGGCGTCAGTCTCGAGCTCGACCTTGGCGGAATAGTTGATGCCATTCTCGGCAGCACCTTCGGCTTCGATCTTGGTCTCGGAGTCCATAAAGAAGGTGTAGCCGCGCTCGGCGTCGTCGACGGTCTCTTCGTCACCGACGGAGGCACCGAACTCAACCTGACCCGACAGGGTCACCTCGATGTCCGCAAGTGCCGGCGTCGCCAAGGCGAAAGCGCCAACAAGAGCAGTACTGCTCAGAAGAAGTTTCTTAGTCATGATCCCGTTCTCCACTCGCACCCGCTAGGGCATCTTTTTCGACTTTGAGATGAGTGCTTTTACCCTTAGAGCACCCGATGAGGCGAACTCTCAACAATACCTGTTAACCATTTGAAGGCTGGCGGTTCAACAATGTATTGCGGGCAAGTGAAACAAATAAGTCGCGATGTGGCAGAAAGGACACAAAGGATCCGAACGCTCTGAGAAAACGGCTCCGGCCGCTTAGATCGTCTCGGTTAAACGCATGTTTCCTAAGTCAGTTAGCAGCTTGTCAAGCGCGCTGGCCGGACGATCCGGGAAGGCGCTGTCCAGATCGCTCCGCGAAAATTGTTGCCGCTTGAGCACCCAGCCGACCAGGTCGGCGACATCGCCGGGCACCTCGACGGCCTGGCGCGATCCTGCCTTGACCAGACCATAACGCCCGCCCTGCTCGATCAGTTTGATGTCCTGATTGTGGACCCTGTAGCTGATGTCGACAGGTGTCTGCACCAGCGCAGGCAAGTCGTAATTGTGACGCGGGTAGGAGAAGCTCTTTTGAAAAGCCGTGACGGCGGCCGCGGTCTTGGGATCCTTCAGGATGCCGCCGATGGTTTCGGCGAGAGCTGACAGATGATCATCAAGCCCATCCTTGTCCGGCCTCGGCAGGTTGGCGCGAAAGGCCGGTTCGGCCAGCACCTTGTCGAACAGCATGGTCATGATGTCCATGCCGATCGGATAGGTCGCGCCGAAGGCGATGTGAACCGCGCCGCCTTCATCGGCGAGCGCGTCGTGATACTGACCGCGCGGCAGATAGAGAAGATCGCCAGGCTCCATCAGGACATCCATAAGGAGCTTGCCCTTGGCCTTTTCATGATGCTCGCGCCCAAGCGTCTTGAACATCGGGTGAGCTATCGGATCCGTCGCCCGCCCTTCATAGATGTGCCAGGTCTTGGTGCCCTCGACGTGCACGGCATAGACATCATGGGTGTCGAAGTGAGCGGCGAAACCCTGGCGCCGTTTCGACGAGCAATAGAGATTGCCCTGGATCTTGGCGCCGAGCGCTTGCTCCATCGTCTTTGAGAAAGCGGTCAGGCCGGTGCTCAGATGGTCGATGTCATTCGCGACCAGGGTGGCGCCCTTCTGCAGATAGTCCTGGACCTTGCCCGGGTCGGGCCGCATGACCTGCCCGCCGTCCCGGCCGGCCGTCGGCTGACAATAGGCTTGCGCCGGCACCGGTTCCTTGTCGAGCACGAGCATAAGCGAAGCCTGCGACCAGATGGGGGCCTGGCCCAGAAGATCGTTCAGGAGCGGCCAGCTCATCACCTTGGCGAACTTGTCGGCGGCGCCTTTCAGGTGAAGAGGCTTCTTCCCTTCGTACTCATTCAGGAAGGCATCGGCGCCGATCGGCGCCATGATGTCGTCGAAGTCAAAGGGTGCTTCAAGCATGCTGGTCTCCCAAAGGCCTGCCGTCGAGCGCGACGCTGCCGCGATGCACGGTCTTCCGGATTGACCGCGGCCATGGCTCGACTAGGTTGTCAGCGGTTCGGCCGGGAGAAAATTGCATGGCAGACGACCAGGGACAAGGCGAGGCGCCCATGCCGGTTGCCCAGAACCTGCAACGGATAAGAGATGAGATCGGCGAGGCGGCTAAGGAATCCGGCCGCAGCCCTGAGGACGTGACCCTGGTCGCCGTCAGCAAGGCCCAGCCCGAAGAGCGGGTGCAGGCGGCTCTGGACGCTGGTCATCGGATTTTCGGCGAGAACTACGTGCAGCCGGCACTCGCCCTCTGGCCCGGCTTGAAAGAGCGCTATCCGGATGTCCGGCTGCACATGATCGGGGCGATACAGAGCAAGAAGGCCAGGGACGTGGTCGGTCTGTTCGACGTGATCGAGACCATCGATCGCGAGAAGCTGGCGCGCGCCTTGGCGAAGGAGATGAATGCCTTGGGGCGGCGCCCCGCCTGTCTCATTCAGGTCAATACCGGCGAGGAAGCGCAGAAAGCCGGTGTTCATCCTGCCGAGACGGACGCCTTCGTCGCCCTTTGCCGCGACGAGCTCGGCCTTCCGATCGAAGGACTTATGTGCGTGCCGCCGGTGGACGACGAGCCGGCGATGCACTTTGCGCTCCTGGCCAAGATGGCCAGGCGCAACGACCTTCAGATTCTCTCGATGGGCATGAGCGCCGACTTCGAGGTCGGCGTGCAGTTCGGGGCGACGCATGTAAGGGTGGGCAGCGCTATCTTCGGCGCCCGGCTTCCAAAAACCTGATCAGGCCCGGACGCGAGGCTCGCGGCGACACCTGAAAGAAGCACCAGCGCCACGCAAAGGGCGATGACGATGCGGACGGGCTTGATCGGGTTCTTCGCTTGCTGCCTTGCCATCGCGCACCCCTTCGCCGTTGGCCCATTCATCACCCTCAATGATGTGAATAGAAGCTCCGTCCTGAACGAAACCTGATGCCCCCGTTCATCTGCCGTTCATTTTGGTATCGATCGCCTGTCGCCTCGCCCGTCGGGTATCGATACCGCCTTTGGCGCCCCAAGGTTCTCTCTTCTGCGATGGCTCAGACCGCGTCGGCCGCTCACCAACCTCCGACACATTCTCGGCGATCGATGGCTCGCCGATATCCTCATAGAGCGTCCTCGCTTCCGGCGCCGGCCCGCGCCGCTCGCCGAGCGCTACGATGCGAATGACACGGATGTCGTGACCCTGAGCGAAGGTCAGCACATCGCCGGGGCGGACTTTGTAGTGGGGTTTGGTGACCAGCATGCGGTTGATGCGGATCTTGCCCTTGCTGGCGATCGTTGCGGCAAGCCCTCTTGTTTTGAAAAAACGCGCCTGCCAGAGCCATTTGTCGAGGCGAAGGCCGTCGCCCTGGCTTTTGCATAGCTCGTTGTTGTCTCGGCCGCTGCGCTGTTTTCCCGACATCACGTTCCCGTTTTGAAGCGGAGGTCTTTGAGGGCTGCAAAGGGCGAAGCAGCCGCATGGCCGGCCTCTTTCGCCTTCTTTTTGGCGGATCGTTTGCGTGGGCGCACCGCCTTGCGTCGGTAACGCCCTTCGGCATCTGCCCTAAAGCCGAGCTTTTGGACGACCGCGCTCAAATCCTCGCGGCTAAGGCCGGTCAGGGCCATCATGGCGGGCGAAAGCTCGAAGATGGCACCATCTCTCGACGCCTGTCGCAGATCGGCCGCCAGACGCTCGACGATATCGATCCTAAGGGCGACATGACCGAGTTTCTCGAAGCCGATGGCGGCTGCATAACCCTCTTCGAAAGCGGACGCGTCCAGCGACACCCGGCCGGAGGTTGGCGGCTTTAGATTTTGGTGACCATGCTGGACGGCAAAGAGCCTGGCGCGCAGCTCGACGGCTTTCGCCTTGAGCATGGACGGCAGAAAAATGTGACGGACGCCGAAACGCACACCCAGTTTGGAGAGCCGTCGTCTCGCCGTTTTCGACAGCCCCTTCACCTGCGCATCGGCGTCGGCTGCGGGCAGATTGCCGAGACTTTCCACCAGAAGAAAGGCGATGCCGCGCGCCGGACCCTCCAGTTCTGCAGCCTGCAAATCGCGGAGATCGGCGGTCAGCGCGGCCAGATGGGCATCGAGCCAGATGGCGAGACGCCGCCGCACCGCCTCGCGCGCATGCCCGTCGAGCTGATCGCTCACCAGCGCTTCAAGCCTCGGCGCCAGCGGCGTCGCCCCGGCAAGAAGGCGGCCGACCGGCGGCGCCGACTGCTGACTTTTTTCGCTCCAGAGGATGCGGCCCTGGTCATCCAGGGAAAAGGCTTCATCCTTCGAGGCGATCAGGGCTTTGACCCGGCGCTTCAGCTCCGGGCCGATCACCCGCCTCGCAGCTGCGTTGATCGCACGACGCTCGATCTCGCCATTCTCGGGCTTTTTCTGACCGAGGACCGGCTGCAGCCCCTCGATGCGGCCGACCTCATGGCCTTCGATCATGACCACGCCGTCGTCCGCGACGGCGCCGAGCGGGCCGCCTTCCTGCAGGCTCTTCAAGAGGATCTGCGTGCGCCGGTCGACGAAGCGCTGGGTGAGGCGTTCATGCAGCGCGTCGCTCAGCCGATCCTCGACGTCTCTCGCGCGGTTCTGCCAATGATCGGGATCGTCCAGCCACTCGGCGCGGTGGGTCATGTAGGTCCAGGTGCGGATATGGGCGAGCCTGGTGGTGAGCGCGTCGATGTCGCCCTCGGTGCGCTCCAGCCTGGCAATCTGATCCGCCACCCAGTCCGACGGCAGTCGGCGGCCGCCGACGAGGTGATCGAAGACCGTCTCGAGAAGATTGAGATGATTGTCGGTCAGGGTTTTGCGGAAATCCGGGATCTGGCAGACCGACCACAGGAGCTCGATGGATGGCCGGTCGCCGGCGCGTTGCCTAATTCGCTCCTTCCTGGAAAGAGTCTTCAGACTGATGTGGTCGAGCGCGTTGCCGGTTTTTCTCAAGCATTCGAAGGGCGGTGGCGTATCGAGACTGTCGAGAAGGTCGTCGAGCGAGTGGAAATCGAGCCCGGCATGGCGCCAGCGCAGCTCCTTGATCGCCGGAAAATCATGAGTCTCGATCGATTCAACCAGCCTCGGGTCGAGGTCGCCGACGTCAATGGTAGTGCCGAAGGTACCGTCCTGCATGTGGCGTCCGGCGCGTCCCGCGATCTGGCCGATCTCGTTCGGCATCAGCTCGCGGGTCTCGCGGCCGTCGAACTTGATCGTGCTGGCGAGCGCCACATGGGTGAGGTCCATATTGAGGCCCATGCCGATGGCGTCGGTGGCGACCAGATAGTCGACCTCGCCTTCCTGATAGAGGGCGACCTGCGCGTTTCTGGTTCTCGGGCTGAGCGAACCGAGCACCACGGCAGCACCGCCGCGCTGGCGGCGGATCAGCTCGGCAAAAGCGTAGACGTCACGCGCGGTAAACGCGACGACCGCGCTTCGTTTCGGCAGGCGCGTGACCTTGCTTGGCTCGGCATAGGAGAGCGTCGAGAAACGCGGTCGGGTGAGCACTTCGGCCTCCGGCACCAGGCGCTTCAAGAGCGGCCTGATGGTATCGGCGCCGAGAAACATGGTCTCGCTGGCACCGCGCGCTCTAAGCAGTCGATCGGTAAAGACATGACCGCGCTCGCGATCGGCGGCGAGCTGAATCTCGTCGACGGCCAGGAAGTCGACATCGAGGTCTTCCGGCATGGCCTCGACGGTCGCCACCCAATAGCGAGCTGTCTTGGGCTGGATTTTTTCCTCGCCGGTGATCAGCGCGACCTGCTGCGCACCCTTCTCGATCACGATGCGATCGTAGATTTCTCGCGCCAGCAGTCGAAGGGGGAAGCCGATCAGCCCGGTTCGGTGGGCCAGCATGCGCTCGACCGCGAAATGGGTCTTCCCGGTGTTGGTCGGGCCGAGGACGGCGAGAACGCGTTGGTGGTCTAGAGGCGACGACATCATGACCATGACAGGACTATGAGGCGTTCGGTTCGCGCTGACAAGCCGACCGAGCCGGTCGATGCTGTACTTTAGAGTGTGCTCTGCAACTGCTCCCAGCGATTGCCGCATCGCCGCCCAGGCGACGTCGCAACTAGCCCAACCAGCACTGAGCCAAGCAACCGATGTCGCCGCACGACATGCTTGAACGCCGATCGTTGAACGACTACATGCGGCCATGCCGCTTGGGGCGGCGGATTTGAAGACAGGGGACACAAGGCATGACGGCGGAAAAGCAGCCTTTTGAGGCTGAAGTCGGGCGCGTGCTCGACCTGGTGATCAACTCGCTCTATCAACATCGCGACATTTTCCTGCGCGAGCTCATCTCGAATGCTTCGGACGCCTGCGATCGCCTGCGCTATGCGGCGATCAGCGACGACAGCCTGATGGGCGAAGGCGCCGAACTCAAGATCATGCTGACCCCGGACAGCGCCGCCGGCACGCTCACCATCGACGATAACGGCATCGGCATGAGCCGGGATGAGCTGATCGAAAATCTCGGCACGATCGCGCGCTCCGGCACGGCGCGTTTCGCCGATGCCCTCTCCGGCGACAAGAAGGCCGATGTCAATCTGATCGGTCAGTTCGGCGTCGGCTTCTATTCCGCGTTCATGGTGGCGGATCAGGTCGACGTGATGTCGTCGAAGGCGGGCGAAGGCATTGCGCATCGCTGGTCATCCGACGGCAAGACCGGCTTCACCGTCGACAAGGTGATGGACGGAGCGCCGAACGGGACGAGGGTCGTCCTCCATTTGAGAGAGGATGCGAAGGAGTTTCTGGACGAATATCGGCTTCGCCATGTCGTCCGCAGCTATTCCGATCACATCGCCATTCCGATCATGTTCCAGGGCGAAGCTAAGCCTGAAGAACCCAAGGAAGGCGAGGAAAAATCCGACGAACTGGTCGTACCAGAGGCGCAGCAGATCAACGAAGCGAGTGCGCTTTGGACCCGGCCGAAATCGGAGATCACGGACGAGCAGTATAAAGAATTCTACCACCATGTCGGCCACGCCTATGACGATCCCTGGACGCGTCTGCATGTACAGGCCGAAGGGCTCGTCTCCTATCAGGCGCTGTTGTTCGTCCCGAGCGTGCAGCCGATGGACCTCTTCGATCCGAAGCGCGAGCATCAGGTTAAGCTCTACGTCAAACGCGTCTTCATCACGGACGGCCTCGAAGGTCTGATGCCGCGCTATCTGCGCTTCGTGAAGGGCGTCATCGACACCGAGGATCTGCAGCTTAATGTCAGCCGCGAAACGCTGCAGCACGCCGCCGTGCTCGCCAAGATCAAGAAGGATCTGGTGAAGCGCATCCTGGACGAGCTCACCAAGCGCGCCAAGGCCGAGGATGGCGACTACGACACCTTCTGGGAGCAGTTCGGTCAAGTCATCAAGGAGGGCATCTACGAGGATCAGGAGCAACGGGAAAAGCTGCTGGAGCTCGCGCGTTTCCGTTCCACCCATGATGACGGCTGGGTCAGCCTTGCCGACTATGTCGGCCGCATGAAGGAAGGCCAGGACGCCATCTACACCATCTCAGGCGAAAATCTGGGCGCGCTCAAGACCAGCCCGCAGCTCGAAGGGGCGCGCGCCAAGGGCGTCGAGGTGCTGTTGCTCGCCGACAATATCGACGATTTCTGGCTGCCGCAGGCTGACAGATATCAGGACAAACCGTTCAAGTCCCTGACCCGAGGCGACGTCGATCTCTCCAAGATCGAAGGCGACGCCGACGAAAAAGACGACGACTCGTCCGCGAAGGTCGAGGGCGAAGACCTCGACAAGCTGGTCGCCGCGCTTAAGGACAAGCTCGGCGACAAGGTTGCTGATGTGCGCGCATCCGCACGGCTCACCGAAAGTGCGGTTTGCCTGGTGGCCGACGAGAGCGGCATGGACATGCGCCTCGAGCGTTTTCTGAAACAGCACCAGCAGCTCGGCGAGCTTTCCAAGCGGATCCTGGAGATCAACCCCAAGCACGACCTGATCCGGCGCATGGCGGCCGATCCGGCGAGCGATGAGCTCGGCGAGCTTGCGGAGCTTCTGTTCGATCAGGCGCTGATCATCGAGGGCGAGCCACTGCCTGATCCAGGGGCCTTCTCAAGACGCATGAGCGCCTTTCTCACCAAAGGCCTCGCTGCCTAGAGCATTTCCGGGGCAAGTCGATCCAGCCCGCACCCCCTCCCGACCACCCATAGGGTAACCTTGCATTGGGTGGTCGGGAGGGGGTGCGGGCTGGTGCCGCGTAAACCTGACTAGAAAATGCTCTAGTCCTGCCAATACCTCGCAAAACAAAAAGAGCCCCCGCGGATGACGGGGGCTCTTTTGCATCGATGACCCAGCGGCCGGCAGAGCGGCCGTGATCAGATGTCGATCAGCTGGCCGCGCAAGGGTTGCACGGATTGCAGGGATTGCACGGGTTGGCCGCGCAGGGGTTGCAAGGATTGCACGGGTTGCAGGGATTGGCCGCACAGGGGTTGCAGGGATTGCACGGGTTGCAGGGATTGGCAGCCGCACAGGGGTTGCAGGGCGTGACCGCGTCGACGGCAGCCCCGGCATCCTCACCGAGACCCTTCACGGTGTTGCAGCCGGAAAGCGCAACGGCGCTGCCCAGAACGAACGTGGTGGCGGCCAGCGTGCGGATGGCCGTGCTGGAAAGAAGTCGACGGTTCTGTTCACTCATGATCTCATCCCCCCTCGGGATATGTAGAATTACTGATGCAGGCTCATTACACGACAGTTTAAAGAACTGCAAATTCATCCTGTAGATGGCAATTGATCTTCGATCACTTCGCCGTGAACGATTTCTCACCAAGGCGTTGGTGGATCTCGAAAAGCGCTGGCATCAAATCGTCGCCATGGCCGAGTGACACGGCAAGGTCGTACCAGCGACGAATGCCATCGGCCAGCGGTGCATACACCTCCTGGTTCTCGGCCAATCGCCAGAAGTAAGAAACATCCTTCAACGCATTCCTGATCGCGAAGGCGGACTGTGACGGGTCGCCGTCCCCGGTCAGAAGGCGCGCCAACCGCTGGAAAGAGGCGCTGTCGCCGCCGCTCACCGAGATCAGCTCGACCATCATGTCGGGATCGACGCCGGCTTTGGCCGCCGCCGTGCAGGCTTCCACCACCAGCGCCGCGTTGCCGAGCGACAGGAAATTGTTGATGAGCTTCAGCGTATGCGCGCTGCCGAGCGGACCGGTGTGAAAGATCTTGGCGCAGAACGTCTCGAGCACCGGCCGGATCGCATCGAGGGTGGCGGCTTCCGCCCCGATCATGATGTTGAGCCGCCCCTCCTCCGCCTCCTTGGGCGTGAGCGTCACCGGGCCATCGACCATGATGGCCTCCTTCACCGCCAAGGCGCCCGCCAGAGCAAGGGTCGACGCGGGCTCGGCCGTGGTCATGTCGACCAGGACAAGGCCTGGCTTCGCGCCGCTGAGAACGCCCTTGTCGCCATGGATGACGCTTTGCATCACCCTCGAATCCGAGACGCAGGTGAAGAGGATATCGACGGCGCTGGCGAGCTCGGCCGCACTCGACGCTTCCGTCGCACCGCGCTTCA
This sequence comes from Pseudomonadota bacterium, assembly GCA_039197065.1. Classification (GTDB taxonomy): domain Bacteria; phylum Pseudomonadota; class Alphaproteobacteria; order Geminicoccales; family Geminicoccaceae; genus JANQPX01. Next base: position 107,739 of record JBCCUL010000004.1, read on the forward strand.
ACAGGTCGTCAACAGGCTCCCGATTGCGATGGGCGAGCACCGTCAGAGGGAAACCGCCCTCCAGAATGTTCTTTGCAGCACCGTGACCCATCAGGCCGACACCGATAAAGCCGATTTTTTTGACCATGCCGATCTCCCAAGTTTCGCTCGCCATCATCTATGGCCGCGCAGGCGATCCAGGGCTAGGGTTGCTCTATCCAATATCAATGCCGAATGGCTGATGTCAGGCGAGCCGCCAAGGAGGTTTTCATGCTGGGCGATCCCCCCGTCGTTACCTTGAAACGCCATTTCGAACGACCGAGCGCAGAAGAGATCGCCTCGCTGAAGGATGTGCCGACCGGCTTCGTCGTCGACCTAATGATGGGTCAGGGCGCCGTCGACCATCGGATCAAGCCGCTCTGGCCGGAGAGCGTTTTCACGGCGCCGGTGCTCACGGCCGATTGCGGACCGCGCGACAATCTCGGCCTCCTTGTGGCGCTTGAGGTTGCCGAACCTGGCGACGTCGTCGCCCTGGCCACCGGCGGCTTCGAGGAGACCGCGATACTCGGCGACCACGTCGCGGCCATGGCCAAGAACAAGGGCATCGCCGCCTTCGTCACCGACGGGCTTGTGCGCGATGTCGAGGGTCTGATCGAGGTGGGCTTCCCCGTCTGGTGCGCCGGCGTCTCGCCCAACAGTCCTTACAAGAACGGTCCCTGCGAGGTGGGAACATCGGTCACGCTCGGCGGCGTTGCGGTGAGCTCGGGCGATCTCATGGTCGGCGATCGCGATGGCGTCGTCGTGGTGCCACGGCAGAAGATCCGCCAGGTGGCGGCTGGGCTGGCCGACGTGCAGGCCAAGGAGGATGAAATGGGCAGGCTCATCAAGGAAGGCCTCTCCGTTCCGGGCTACGTGAAAGAGCTGCTCGCCTCCGACAAGACCCGGCATCTGGACTGATCGACATGCATGGCCTCCTCCCCGATAGCTGCCGGCCGGCTGATGCCGAGCTGTTCATCAACCCGCACGCCAAGCGCTTCGGCGCCTGGAGCGAACGGCAGAACGCCGTCCTCAGCCAGGATGGGTTCCGTCAGGCGAAGGCGGTCATCCATAACTGGCCCGGCTATCGCCCGACCCCGCTCCTGGACCTGGATGGCCTCGCCAAATCGATGGGTGTCGCCCGCGTCTGGTACAAGAACGAGGCTGAGCGCTTCGGCCTGGATAGCTTCAAGGCCCTGGGCGGCGCTTACGCCATTGCCGAACTGATCATGAGAAAGGCCGCAGCGAGCGGCTTCGCGACACCGGTTTCGAGCCCGCTCCTGTTCGCCGGCAACTATCGGGAACTCGCCTCTACGATCACCGTCGCCTCGGCGACCGACGGGAATCACGGACGCTCGGTCGCCTGGGGTGCCAGGCTCTTTGGCTGCCGCGCCGTCATCTACATCCACGCCACGGTGAGCGAAGGGCGAAAGCAGGCGATCGAGAAGTATGGCGCGGAGGTGCGCCGGGTCGAGGGCAATTACGACGACAGTGTTCGCCAATGCGCGGCAGATGCCGAGGAGAACGGCTGGACGGTGATTTCGGATACCTCGTATCCCGGCTACACGGCGATCCCGATCGACGTGATGCAGGGTTATGGCGTGATGGCGGCGGAGGCGATTGCGGCCCTGCCGCCGGACGAAGAGCCGACCCACGTCTTCGTTCAGGGCGGCGTCGGCGGCATGGCGGCTGCGGTTGCGGCCCATCTCGCCTGGCGCTGGCAGAAAAGGCGGCCGATGCTGGTGGCGGTGGAGCCGGTTCAGGCGGCCTGCCTGATGGCGAGCGCCAAGGCGGGCGGGCCGGCGACCGTCAGCGGCGATCTCGACACGATAATGGCTGGGCTTTCCTGCGGCGAGCCCTCGCTGCTCGCCTGGGATGTCCTGGAAGAAGCCACCGACGCCCTGATGACCGTCCCGGACCATGCAGCGGAGGGCACGATGCGCCTTCTTGCCGACGGGACGAACGGCGACCGCCCGCTGGTCGCCGGCGAAAGCGGCGTTGCCGGGCTAGCAGGCGCGATCACCGTCAGCCAGGTGGAGGCGCTGCGCACCAGGCTCGCCATGGATCGGCAAAGCCGCATCCTGGTGTTCGGCACCGAGGGTGCGACCGATCCCGAGCTTTACGAAAGCATCGTCGGCAAAAGCGCTGATGCGGTCATGTCGGGAGCGATGTCATGAGCCGCGTTCTGACCCTCGCCGCCGCCCAGATGGGCCCGATCGCACGTGACGAGAGCCGGGAAAGCGCCGTCGCCCGCATGATCGCCATGCTCAGGGAGGCCAAGGGTCGGGGCGCCGACCTCGTGGTTTTTCCGGAGCTGGCGTTGACCACCTTCTTTCCGCGGTGGTGGTTCGAAGACGAGGCGGAGCTCGACGTCTTCTATGAAACCGAGATGCCGAACGCGGCGACGCAGCCCCTCTTCGACGAGGCGGCACGCCTTGAGCTCGGCTTCTATCTCGGCTTTGCGGAACTTGTACTCGAGAACAGTCAGAAGCGCCGCTTCAACACGTCGATCCTTGTCGACACGTCCGGCAACATCGTCGGGAAATATCGAAAAGTTCATCTGCCCGGCCATGCCGACCATCAGCCCTGGCGTCCCTTCCAGCATCTGGAAAAACGCTATTTCGAGCCGGGCGATCTTGGCTTCCCGGTGTTCGATTTCGATGTCGGCGAAAATGGCGGCGGCAAGATGGGCATGTGCATCTGCAACGACCGCCGCTGGCCGGAAACCTACCGGGTGATGGGCCTTGCCGGCGCCGAGGTCGTCATGCTCGGCTACAACACGCCGCAGCACTACCCGCAAGCGCCGGAACATGATCATCTCAATCACTTCCACAATCACCTGGTCATGCAGTCCGGCGCCTATCAGAACGGCTGCTTCGTGGTCGGCACGGCGAAATGCGGCGTCGAGGAGGACTGCATGCTCATCGGCCAGAGCTGCATCATCGCCCCCACCGGCGAGATGGTCGCGATGGCGACCTCCTTGGACGACGAAGTGATCACCGCCAGGTGCGACTTGGGGCGGTGTAAAGAGATCCGTGAGAACATCTTCAACTTCGCGCTGCATCGTCGTCCCGAGCATTACGGGCCGATCTGCAAGCGGTGATGGACCGATCGCCGAACCCTCGGCGGGTGTTCGTTCTAGGCGGCACCGGCACGATCGGCCGGGCGACGGTTCGAGCACTGGCGAAGCGCGGGCATGAGGTGGTGTGTTTCGTTAGGCCGAAGGCCGACACGAATATCACCGGGCTACATGGAGACGTAATCTTCCGACATGGCGAGGTCACTGATGCGGCATCGGTGGCGCGCGATGGCTTTCGGGGCGAGCGCTTCGACGCGCTCGTTTCCTGCCTGGCGTCACGAACCGGCGCGCCCAAGGACGCCTGGGCGATCGACCACCAGGCCCATGTCGATGCCCTGGAAGCTGCGGAGAAGGCCGGCGTCGAACAGATGGTGCTGCTGTCAGCGATCTGCGTGCAAAAGCCACTGCTCGCCTTTCAGCATGCCAAGCTCGCCTTCGAGAAGACCCTGGCAGGGTCTGGCCTGACCTACTCGATCGTCCGGCCGACTGCCTATTTCAAATCGCTCTCCGGCCAGATCGACCGTCTCAGACGCGGAAAGCCGTTCCTGGTGTTCGGGGACGGCACGCTGACAGCCTGCAAACCGATCAGCGACGACGATCTCGGCCGATACCTCGCCGAATGCCTGGATGATGAAAGCCGGAAAAATCGGATCCTGCCGATCGGCGGACCGGGCGACGCGATCACGCCGCGCCAACAGGGTGAACGGCTGTTTGACTTGCTGGGACGCGAGCCGCGTTTCAAGGAAGTGCCGGTCGCCCTGCTGGACGTGATCGCCGGCACGCTCGGAGCACTCGGCCGTGTCATGCCGCCGCTTGCCGCGAAAGCCGAGCTTGCGCGCATCGGACGCTACTACGCGACGGAATCCATGCTCGTGCTCGACGAGACGACCGGACGCTACGATGCCGACCTCACCCCCTCGACCGGCTCGGAGACATTGTTCGACTTCTATGCCCGCGTGATCCGCAACGAGGCTTCGGTCGAACGCGGCGAGCACGCCGTGTTTTGACGCCTAACCAGCCTCTACCTATCTTGATGTATCTGACCCATCGGAAGGATGCCCGCCTATGACCGAGCAGCAGCTCACCGTGCGCCTGCACGAAAACGACAATGTCGTCACCGCACGCGTGGATATCCTCCCCGAGACCCCCATCCCCGGCGAAAACGTTGTCAGTAAACGGCGCATACCCGCGGGCCACAAGGTCGCCGTAACGCCCGTCGCCGCCGGCGACGCGGTGAGGAAGTATGATCAGATCATCGGGTTTGCGAAGGAGGACATCGCGGCGGGTGATCATGTGCATGTGCAGAATGTCGAGATGCAGGATTTTTCCCGCGACTACGCCTTTGGCGCGGATGTGAAACCGACCGCCTATGTGCCGGAAGCTGAGCGGGCGACCTTCGACGGCTTCCTGCGCGCGAACGGCAAGGCCGGCACCAGGAACTTCATCGGCGTGCTCTCGACGGTGAACTGCTCGGCGACCGTCGCCCATTTCATCGCCGATACATTTCCGGCGGATGAACTGGCGGGATACGACAATGTCGATGGGATCGTAGCGCTGACCCATGGCACCGGCTGCGGCATGGCGGATCGCGGCGATGGTTTTGATGCGCTGCAGCGCACCCTTTGGGGCTATGCGCGCCATCCAAATTTCGCCGGCATCCTGATGGTCGGCCTCGGCTGCGAGGTCAATCAGATCGATTTCCTTCTGGACGCCTATCAGATCGAGCGGGGGCCCCACTTCCAGACGATGACCATGCAGGGTACCGGCGGTACCCGCAAAACCGTGCAAGCGGCGCAGGACATCATCCGCGACATGCTCCCAGCGGCCAACGCTGCGACGCGCCAACCTGTACCGGCTTCGCAGCTGTCGGTAGCCTTGCAATGTGGTGGCTCGGATGCCTATTCTGGCATCACCGCCAACCCGGCGCTGGGGGCGGCCTGCGATCTCTTGGTGCGCCATGGCGGCACCGGCATTCTCGCCGAAACGCCCGAGATCTACGGGGCAGAGCATCTGCTGACACGGCGGGCCGTCACCAAGGAAATCGGCGAAAAGCTGGTAGAACGCATCCGCTGGTGGGAAGGCTACTGCGAGCGGAATGGCGGCGAGATGAACAACAACCCGTCCCCCGGCAACAAGGCGGGCGGGCTGACCACTATTCTCGAAAAGTCGCTCGGCGCCACGGCCAAGGGCGGCACCACCAACCTCACCGGCGTCTATCGCTATGCCGAGCAGGTGACAGAACCCGGCTTCGCCTTCATGGACAGTCCGGGCTACGACCCGGCGTCCGTCACCGGACAGGTGGCGTCGGGCGCAAATCTCGTTTGCTTTACGACGGGTCGCGGTTCCTGCTTCGGCTTCAAGCCGGCGCCCTCGATCAAGGTCGCCACCAACACCGAGATGTACCGCCGCATGGAAGAGGACATGGACGTCAACACCGGCGTCATCCTCGATCAGGGCGTGAGCGTCGAGGAGATGGGCCAGCGGATGTTCGAGCTTTTCCTTAGGGTCGCATCCGGCGAGAAGACCAAGAGCGAAGCCCTCGGCTTCGGCAATCACGAATTCACGCCCTGGCAAATCGGCGCCGTCATGTGACCGCAGCGCGGTCATGCTGAACTTGGGACGGGTCTGGTTCTTGGGTCTTCTGCTCTCGTTGGGCCTGCCGGCGCTTGCGGGGATAGACGAGGCGCTTTTAGCCGATGGCTGGAGCGAAACCCTGTTCGATGGCAAGGCAGCCAATCGCTATGAGACGGATGGGGCAGGCGGCGTCACCGTGCTTAGCGAAAGCAGCGTCTCGCTTGTCCAGCGGCCGCTGGATGTCGATCTGGCGGCGACGCCGCTGCTCACCTGGCGCTGGCGGGTCGATGAGGCGGCGCCGCCGACCGACCTTGGCGTCAAAGGCGGCGACGATCGCTCGCTTGCGATCTATGTCGCCTTTCCGTTTCAGCCGGAGAAAGCCGGCATCATGGAGCGCATGAAACGCGCCGTCGTGGAAAGCGTGGCCGGCGAAGAAGCGCCTGGACGGGTTCTCATCTATGTCTGGGGTGGCGAGGGCAAGCGTGGAGACCGCGTGGCCAGCCCCTATCTCGGCAAAGCCGGCGCGACCACGATCCTTCGGCCTGCGGATAGTGAAACCGGCGTCTGGCAAGAGGAAAGCGTCGACATCGCCGAAGACTATCGAAACAGCTTCAAAAGCGAGCCGCCAAACCCCATCTCGATCGCCATTAGCGCCGACAGCGACGACACGATGAGCCGGATCGAAGCTGCGATCACAGGCCTGGACTTCGCCAGACGCCAGAAAGGCTCCTGACTTCCTAAGAAGTTTTCCGCATATATACCTTGACAATATCTAGAAATAGGTATTTATTCTTTTACGTTCCTCCCCAAAGATCCTGCCAACGCCGTGACCGCCACAAAGCACCGCCGGTCAACCCCGACATGAAACCGCATACCGTCGGATAACCTGGCTCGACCTTCGACGACGGTCGAAACCCATGAGGTGGTCACACCACCGGAGTGATCGTTGCCATGAACGAGCCGATTCACCGGCTGTTCGGCGCGCGAAGCGAAGGGTACGAATGCTTAATGGCCATGTCTGGTTTCGCCTGGGCGGTAACCCTGGCGATGCCCGTGGAAAGCTTTCTCCGCTTCGATCTGCGCGCCCATGCCGCCATTGCCCCGCTCTGGTTCTGGGCGCTCGCCGCCGGTATCAGCGGCGCCATCCATGTGGTTGGGCTGATGACCCGGCATCGTCGCATCAGGCTCATCGCCTGCTGGATCTCCATGCCGTTCTGGTGGTCGGTCTTCGCCGTCTTCACCAGCGACTTTCCGCACAGCACGGCGCCGGCCGTCTACTTCGTCCATGCCGTCCTTGGGTCCTGGGCCTGCGTCCTCTTGAGCCGAGACTGGCATGACCGCCGTGACTGGCACTGAAGCCCTGAGCGACCCCACGGTGATCGGCTCCGTGGTGATTGCGCTTACCAGCTGGGCCAGCGATCCCGCCGTCATGACGGCGATCGCCAGCCTCCTGACGGCGGGAGCCGCCTTTTGGCGTTCGCGCCATCGGCGTTCGACCGAGCATACGGCCGTAACGCCCGTGCAGGTTCCCTCGCTCGCCGATGCCTACTCGACCCTGCATGAGGCCGAGGAAAAGATCCGCGAAGAGCTGCTGCAGCAATTGCAGCATCTGCAGGAAGAGGCCGAGCGCATCGGCCAGGATCTCGCCCATTACCGCCAGGCGACGGTCAAGCTCGAAGAGGGCATCCTCCGCTGCCCCAATGGCAGCTGCCCCGTCCGCGACCAGCTCGAAACCCCCTAAACCGCCGCCGGCGGTCGGTTGACTTGGCTTTGTAGCTTGGTCTCGAAAGACGTGACTTGGCTTAGGCCGGACTGTCGCTATGGTGCCGCTTTCCCTCCGTTCATGAGGTGGCGGCGATGAAGATTGCGGTGTTGCAGGGCCCGAAGATCAGCGGCGATGTCTCCGACCAGCTGAAGGTGATGGCGGAAAAGGCAAAAGCCGCGGCGGCATCCGGTGCGCGGCTCCTCATTCTCCCGGAAATGTTTCTCACCGGCTATCACATCGGCCCTGACGCCGTCGGCGCACTGGCCGAACCAGCGGATGGTCCGTCTGCCGCAAAGGCCGCTTCGATCGCCGCGGAACATGGCATAGCCCTTCTCTACGGCTACCCCGAACGCGGCGACGACGGTCGGATCTACAATTCAGCGCTCCTGCTGGATGCCGATGGCAGCCCCCTCGCCAACCATCGAAAGACCCATCTGTTCGGCGATATCGACAAGCAGGCGTTCAGTGCGGGCGACGGGCCACTGGCTATCGCCGAGCTGGACGGCCTGAAGCTCGGCATCCTGATCTGCTACGATGTCGAGTTTCCGGAAAACACCCGCCTGCTTGCCCTAGAGGGCGTCGAGCTCATCGCCGTGCCCACAGCGCTGATGGCGCCCTATGACTTCATCGCTGATAATCTGGTCCGTGCACGCGCTTATGAAAACCAGCTGTTTCTCGCCTACGCCAACCGTACCGGACAGGAGCAGGAGCTCACCTATCTCGGCAAGAGCAGCATCATCGCACCCGACGGCGAAGCGCTTGCACGGGCGGGCGGTGGTGAGGATTTGATCCTGGCCGATCTCGACATGCAGCGCCTCCAGGCCTCGCGCAGGATCAACACCTATTTCGCCGACCGGCGCCCCGAGCTCTACGCACCGCTCGCCGCCGAGGGACAAGCGCTATGACCGCCCCCCACCAACCGATCGTCGGCAGAGGCGGCGATGCGCGGCCGGTCACCATCTTCGGGCCGGACTTTCCCTTTGCCTATGACGAGTGGCTCGCCCACCCCGCCGGGTTGGGGAGCGTGCCGCCTGAGCGGCACGGCAGCGAGGTGGCGATCATCGGCGCAGGCATGGCGGGGGTGACGGCCGCCTATGAGCTGATGAAGCTTGGCCTGAAGCCGGTGGTTTACGAGAGCCGGCGTCTCGGCGGCAGGCTGCATTCCGAGCCGTTCAAAGCGGCCGACGGCGTGGTCGCCGAGCTCGGCGGCATGCGCTTTCCGCGCGCATCGACGGCGTTCTATCACTATCTCGATCTGTTCGACCTGGAGACGCGGCCTTTCGCCAATCCGCTGGCGCCGGCGACGCCGAGCACGGTGATCGATCTTGCGGGCAAGCCGATCTACGCCGAAACCGCCGCCGACCTGCCGCCGCTCCTTCGCGATGTCGGCGACGCCTGGCATGAAGCGCTCGAGAACGAGGCCCACTTCAGCGCCATGCAGGCAGCGATCCGCGCGCGCGACGTTCGAGGCATCAAAACCATCTGGAACCGCATGGTGCCGGCGTTCGACGACGTCTCGTTCTACGGCTTCATCGCCAAATCCAAAGCGTTCGCCGAGCGCAGTTTTCGGCATCTCGAAGTCTTCGGTCAGGTGGGCTTCGGCACGGGCGGCTGGGACACCGACTTTCCCAACTCGATGCTCGAAATCCTGCGCGTGGTCTATACCGACTGCGACGAAGACCAGCATTTCGTGGTCGGCGGCGTCGAGCAAGTGCCCCGCGGCATTTGGAGCAGGCGTCCAGAGCATCTGGTTCATTGGCCAAAAGGGACGTCCCTCAGCAGCCTCCATTCCGGCGCGCCCAGGCCCGGGGTTTCCTTTCTGGAGCGGCGGGCGGATGGGAAGATCGGCGTCACCGATTTCTGGGGCGATCATCGCTCCTATGACGCCGTCCTGGTCTCCTGTCAGAGCTGGCTGCTGACCACAGGGATCGAATGCGACGAAAGCCTTTTCTCGCAGAAAATCTGGATGGCGCTCGACCGCACCCGCTACATGCAGTCCTCCAAGACCTTCATCATGGTCGATCGTCCCTTCTGGAAGGACAAAGATCCGGAGACCGGCCGGGACGTGATGAGCATGACGCTCACCGACCGCCTGACCCGCGGCACTTATCTGTTCGACCTCGGCGACGACAAGCCAGGCGTCATCTGCCTCTCCTACGCCTGGATGAGCGACGCCCTGAAGATGCTGCCGCTGCCGGTCGAAAAACGGGTCCAGCTCGCCCTCGATGCGCTTCAGCAGATCTACCCCAGGGTCGATCTGAAACGCCACATCATCGGCGATCCGATCACCGTGTCCTGGGAGGACGACCCGAATTTCTTAGGCGCTTTCAAGGGCGCTCTGCCCGGCCATTACCGCTACAACCGCCGCATGTTCTGCCATTTCATGCAGGACGACCTGCCGTCGGAGCAACGCGGCATTTTCCTGGCAGGGGACGATATCGGCTGGATTCCCGGCTGGGTCGAAGGCGCCGTTCAGACGTCGCTAAACGCGGTCGCCGGCATCGTGAGGCATCTCGGCGGCGAAGCGCCCAAGGATAATCCTGGTCCGTGCGATCGGTTCGAGGAGCTGAAGCCGCTCGCGCTTCCGGATGAGTGATGCCGTGGATCGAGCGGCTGGGCTGTTGCCGGTCGCGACTTCATAAGACCGACAAAGGACAGATTCATGGCTTATGACGAGGAACTCGCCGAACGCTTTCGGAAAGCCGTCCGCGGTCTCGGCGAGATGTCGGAAAAGCGCATGATGGGCGGCGTCTGCTTTCTCCTGAACGGCAATATGATCGGCGGCGCTGATCGCAATAAGGAGGGACTGAAGCGCTTCATGTTTCGTGTGGGCAAGGAAAACCACGCCGAGGCGCTGAAACGCCCCGGCGCCATGCCGATGGACATGGGCGGCAGACGCATGAGCGGGTTCGTCTTCGTCGATGCCGAACGATGCGACGATGGCATGCTGAGCGATTGGATCGCGCTCGCTCATGCCTTCGTCGCCGAACTGCCGGCGAAGTGATGGGGGAACTCTCCGATGACCAATGACAATGAATTTCGGGGATTCTCGAGGAAAGCCGTCACCTTCCTCAGCAATCTCCGCGACAATAACGAGCGCGCCTGGTTCAATGATCACAAGAGTGACTATGAGCGCGAGATCAGGGAGCCGGCGAAAGCCTTCGCCCTCGACATGGGATCGGCCCTCAAAGAGCTGACCGGCAGGGCTCACGGACACAAGATTTTTCGTATTCACCGAGACGTCCGCTTCTCCAAGGACAAGACGCCCTACAACACCCATCTGCACATCGCCTTCATTCCGGAGAGCGAAAAACCCTCACCGCCATGTTGGTTTTTCGGGCTCGACCCCGACGGGCTCACCTTGGGCACGGGCATCTTCGCCTTCGACAAGGATGACCTCGACAGCTTTCGAAGGCGCGTGCTTGGTCCGGATGGAACGAGGCTTAGCGAGCTTGTTCAGAGGCTTGAGAAGGAAGGCATCAGGTTCGGCAAGCCGGATCTGAAGCGCATTCCCAGCGGTTATCCGAATGAGCACCCCGCGGCCGACCTTCTCCGCTATAAGGGTTTCTCGGCTTGGACCGACCACGCTGACTCCATGACCGCGACCGATCCCGCCCTGGTCTGGATATGCGGGCGTGACTTTGCCAGGTTGAAGCCAGTTTTCGACTGGCTAAGCCTCTGAACCGACGGCCAAAAACGCCCTCAGCAGGCTCCTGACTGGACCTCGGCGAGGCACCAGCCATTGTCTTCGCTGACCAAGGCCAGCGGCAGATCGAGCGGGGTCACCTGGCCGTTCGGCGCGATGCGGCAAAGTCTGAGCTTGTCCTTGGCAAGCCGACGCAGTTCGGCAAAATGAAAGGGGGGCCAGTCACAGTGTCGGATGCGATGACCGAGCTCAAGAGCAAGTTGAAGATTGGCCATTGAAAAACTCCCACAACATTTCACACAAGCGGTGGGCGCTCTGAACTAACCGATAAGCCAAAAAACTTCACATTACACACGCAAATCCAGATGTTATTTCACCCGCTCAAGTCAGAACCTAAACTTTATATCTTCATCAACTTCGATGTTTTCAACCCATAATTCTAGCATGGCAAAGCACAGCCGATCTGCGCCATTCACGAATGTCGCGGTATCCATCATGATGCCGGCAAACTAGGCAGGATTGTCAAAGGAGCCTGATCATGAGCCGCCTTCCCGATCTCGACTACGCCGATATGAGCGACGAACAAAAGCGCATTCATGACGAGATCGCCGCAGGACCGCGGGGCGCCGTGGTTGGGCCGCTCAAGGTCTGGCTACGCTCGCCAGCGCTTGCGGATCGGGCGCAGAAGCTCGGCGCCCATGCTCGCTATTACAGCAGCCTGCCGCCCCACCTCTCCGAACTCGCGATCCTGATCACTGGCGCGATCTGGAAAGCCGATTTCGAATGGTTTTCCCATGTCGGCCCCGCCCGTGATGCCGGCATTTCCGAAGCGGTGATCGAGGCGATCCGCACCGGCCAAGAACCGCCGCTCGGTGACGAGCCGTCGCGGGCGGTTTATGCGGTGGCCAGGGAGATGCATGAAATCCGGCGTCTGTCCGACGATACCTTTCAGGCCGCGCGAAAGGCGCTTGGCGAGCAGGGCCTGGTCGATCTGATCGGAATCCTCGGCTACTACACCCTGATTTCGATGACACTCAATGCCTTCGAGGTCGAGAACCCGGACGGCTCGACGCCCTTTGCCGACCAGACCTGACGTTTTGGATCGGACGCGTCGTTAACGCTCGATCGTGAAGCCGGCCTCGATGAAGGCCTTGGTCAGCGCGGCATGGCCGATCTTGGCCATCTCGAACGGATTAGCCTTTTCCGGATCCTGCTCCGCTTCGACCACGACCCAGCCCTGATAACCGATCTCGGCAAGCAGTTTGGCGAAGGGCCCGTAGTCGATCACGCCGTCGCCAGGCACGGTGAACACGCCCTCAAGAACACCGTTTAGAAAACTCCAGTTCTCCGCCTTCAGGCGCTTCAGCACATCGCCCCGGATATCTTTGCCGTGGACGTGGTTGATGCGCGCCGCATGGCGCCTGGTGGTCGCGAGCACGTCGCCGCCGGCGAAGGTCAGATGTCCGGTGTCGAGAAGCAGACCGACCGAGGGTCCGGTGGCCGCCATCAGACGGTCGATGTCCTGCTCGGTCTCGAAGAGCGTGCCCATGTGATGGTGATAGCTCATCGGGCAGCCCTCGGCCTGCAGCCAGTCCGCGAAGCGGGTGAGCTTCTCGCCGTAAGCGCCGAATTCCTCTTCCGGCATCACCGGGCGGTCGGCGACCGGCGTATCGATCTGCCCCTGCACGGTGTCGGTGGTCTCGGCATAGACCATCACCGGACAGCCGAGTTCCTGGAATAGATGGAGCTGCGCGGCGATCGCTTTCTTTTCGTCTTCGACGCTGCCGTGACGAAGGCTTCCCGAGAACCACCCTGAGCACAGGACGACACCGTGTTCTTCGAGAATGGGGCCGAGCACTCTCGGCTCCAGTGGGAACTTTCCGCCTTTTTCGACGCCTGAGAAGCCGGCCGCCTTCGCCTCGGACAGGCAGGTCTCGAGCGTCGTCTCGCCGCCGAGTTCGGGAAGATCGTCATTGCTCCAGGCGATCGGCGCGATGCCGAGCTTTATCGGTCCATGGCTCACGGCTACTCCTCTCCCCGGTTCAAATCGGCATCATCCCGACAGAAAAACGCATACCATCGGAAGGGCGGACGCATTCTTCGAAGGCCTTCCCAAGTCCATGAGGTGGCCACGCCACTAGATGCGCTGGGTTTTGTTGCCCTTTTCGTGCTCGGCGCGGGCGTCCTGCACTTCCTTGCGTTTACTGACTTCGGGCACGGCGACATCCCACCAGGCATCGCCCGGCGTCCACTCATACGGATGGGTATTGATCGCGATCACATAGGTTCGATCCGCCTCCTTCGCGCGCTTGAAGGCCGATTCCAGATCGCCGATCGAGGCGACCTGCTCCCCTTCGGCGCCCATGGATCTGGCGTGCGCGACGAAATCCACGGCAACCTCGTTTTCGATCCGGCAGTCCTTGATCAGGTTGTTGAAGGAGGCGCTGCCCTTGAAGTTCTGGAGGCGGTTGATCACGGCAAAGCCGCCATTGTCGCAGACGACGACGATCAGCTTCTGGCCGGTGAGCACGGAGGAGTAGATATCCGAGTTCATCATCAGATAGGAGCCATCGCCGCAGAACACGATCACGTCGCGCTCGGGATCGGCCATCTTGGCGCCCCAGCCGCCGGCGATCTCGTAGCCCATGCAGGAAAAGCCGAATTCGCAATCGAAGGTGCCGATGGTCTTCGCCCGCCAGGTCTTGCAGAGCTCACCGGGCAGGCCGCCGGCTGCGGTCAACGCCAGATCGGTCGGATCGGCAAGGCGATTAACCGCGCCGACCACATGGGCGTAGCTCGGCAATTCGGCATTGGTGGGACCGGCATGCTGATCGACCACCTCATTCCAGGCGGCATAGTCCTTGGCGGCCTGATCCATCCAGGCTTTGGGCGCCTGCCAGCCGGCGAGACCGGCGCCGAGTTCGGCAAGGCCGGCCTGGGCGTCGCCCACCACGGGCAGGGCGCGATGCTTGGTTGCGTCGAAACGCGCCGCGTTCAGGCCGATGATCTTGACGCTCTCATTCTTGAAGACCGTCCAGGAGCCGGTGGTGAAATCCTGGAGGCGGGTGCCGATCGCCAGCACGACATCGGCCTCGGCGGCGAGCGCGTTGGCGGACGCGCTGCCGATCACGCCAAGCGGACCCGCATTGTTCGGATGGTCATGCGCCATGACCGCACGCCCGGCGATGGTCTCGACGACCGGCACACGATGGCGCTCGGCGAAGGCAGCAAGCTCCTCATGGGCGCCTGAATAGTGCACACCGCCGCCGGCAACGATTAGCGGTTTTTCGGACTTTCTGAGCGCCTCGGCTGCGGCGACCAGCTCCTCGACATCGGGACGCGGCCGCGGGATGCGCCAGATCTTCTTCTCGAAAAAGATCTCGGGATAGTCGAACGCCTCCGCCTGGGTGTCCTGACAGAGCGAAAGGAAGGCGGGGCCGCAATCGGCGGGATCGAGCATCGTCCTGATCGCCTGAGGCAGGGAGGCGATGATCTGCTCCGGCCGCGTGATCCGGTCCCAATAGCGGGTCACCGGCTTGAACGCGTCGTTCACGGTCATGGTCGGATCGTTGAAATGCTCGACCTGCTGCAGCACCGGATCGGGGACGCGGTTGGCGAAAGTGTCGCCGGAAAGAAGCAGGATCGGCAGGCGGTTGCTGTGTGCGACGCCGGCAGCTGTCACCATGTTCAAGGCGCCCGGGCCGATCGAACTGGTGGCGACCATGATCTGCCGACGCCGCTTCGCCTTGGCATAGGCGATGCCGGCAAGCGCCATGGACTGCTCGTTCTGACCGCGCCAGGTGGGCAGCTGATCCTTCACCGGTTCCAGCGCCTCGCCGAGGCAGGTGACGTTGCCATGGCCGAAGATCGCGAACACGCCGCCGAACAAGGGGACCTCATCGCCGTCGATCACGGTGCGCTGGGCGCAGAGATATTTGACCAGCGCCTGCGCCATGGTCAGTCGGATGGTCTTCATCGTCTCTCCCCTTCAGCAGTCCCGTTTTCTCTTGGCTCAAAGAACCTCTTTGTTGACGACCACGGCCGGATTGAGCTTGCCGTCGATGCCGTCCAGGACGTTTTTCACCGTGGATACCGCCATGCGCTTTGCGCATTCCTGGGTCAGACCGGCACTGTGCGGACTGAGGATCACGTTCTCAAGCGCGAAGAGCGGATGGGCGTGGGGAGGCGGCTCCTGCTCGAAAACGTCGAGCCCGGCGCCTGCGATCCCACCTGAGGTGAGCGCTGCGTGCAGGGCAGCCTCGTCCACGAGGCCGCCACGCGCGCAATTGATCAAGAGCGCATGATCGGGCAGGGCCGAAAGCTCGGCTTCGCCGATCATATCACGCGTTGTTTCGGTCAGCGGCATATGCAGGGTGACGATATCGGTCTCGCCAAGAACCGCCCTGAAATCCCCCACCGGGCGGCAACCTGCCGCCTGGATGACATCATCGGAGACGTAGGGGTCGTGCACGGAGATCCGCATGCGGAAGGCCTGGCAGAGCTTTGCGACCTCCTTGCCGATCCGGCCGAAGCCGATGATCAGGATATGCCTGCCGCCGATATCGATGGTCTCCAGGCTGTTGCGTCTCGCCCAGTCGTCGGTGCGCGTCGCGCGATCGAAGCGCACACCCTGCTTGGCGAGATGCAGCATCATGAAAAGCACATGCTCGGCAACCGAGGTGGCGTTGGCGTCCGTGGTGAGCGCCATCGCAATGCCACGGCGGTTCAGACAGTCGAGATCGACATTGTCGAAGCCGACGCCGTGGCGCGAGACCACCTTCAACCGCTCGCCCCGGTCCAGAACCTCGGCGGGCAGCAGCGCCGTTCTGATCGTCACCCCATCAGCATCGACGATCTTCGCCTGCATCTCCTCGATCGAGCTGCCGTCGACGATCTCGTAGGTGATGTCGGCGCGCGCTTTCAGCAGCGCCATGCCGTTGTCGTGAAACGGCTGAATGATCAAAACCTTCGGCATGTTCTTCTACGATCCGTCCTGGCAAGAGAGATGTCCGCTGACCATCATGATGCCCAATCCCAGCATCCGATGAAAGCCCACGTATCCGCTACACCATCTCGCCAGAAGAGAACCGCAAACCCGCCAAGCCAGACAGAGACCCAAGTCACCGCCGAGGCACGCTGCCTCAGACGAGGGCGCCGCCGGTGGCGAGCTGTGTCGGCCTTGGACGAATGCCGTAGGGGGTGGCCCAGGAGAGGCCGTCCTCGGTTTGGCCGGCGGGAAAATACTCGGCGCCGACCCAGCCTTCATAGCCGAGGCGATCGAGACATTCGAACAGATAGGCGCAGTTGAGTTCGCCGATATCCGGCTCCTGACGCTCGGGCACGCCTGCGAACTGGACGTGACCGATCAGGGGCCAGAACGCTTCAAGGCCTTTGGCGACGTCGCCGCGCATGATCTGGGTGTGGTAGAAGTCATATTGCAGCCGAAGGTTGGCCGCCCCGATCTCCTCGATGAGGGTCCGCGCTTCTTCCGATGTGTTCAGAAGATAACCCGGAATGTCGCGGGTGTTGATCGGCTCGATCAGCAGCCTATCGATCGGGCGACCGTCGGCCTCGGCGACGGCATGGCGGAGATTGTCCTGAAAGAGCCGAAAGGCCGCGTCGCGCTCGACGCCATCCGGCAGCACGCCGGCCATGACATGGATCATCCGGCAGCCGACCGCTTCCGCATAATCGAGCGCCTCCGCCATGGCCGCTCGGAAATCCGCTTCTCGTCCCGGAAGCCCTGCCAGGCCCCGCTCGCCGGCTTCGAAATCACCGGGCGGGGTGTTGATCAGAACGAGCGGGATGCCTGCCGCATCGAGCGCCGCTTTCATCGCCGCCGCCGGCACCTCGGAGGGAAACTGACACTCCACCGCCTCGAACCCCGCCGATGCGGCGGCCGCGACTCGATCGACCAGAGCGTGTTCGGTGAACATGGTGCTGATATTGGCGGCAAAGCGCGGCATGATCCTCTCCTCCGTCACGGCGCCTTCGGCGCTTCGTGAGACTGCGGTCATCGTTCTAGACGAGACGCGTGCTCTTGTTGAGGGGAAACCACGCCCCGATGCGGGGCCAACCGTCCGCCGGTGGCGATCAGCGCAGACCGGCGACCGTCGAGACGTAACGGGTGGCGTGGCCGAATGCGAAGAGATAGCCGAGGCAGAACGCGGCCACGCAGCCGATCAGAAGATGATACCAGCGGAGGACAAAAGGCTTTTTTCGCCGAGCCCGCGTCTTCGCGCGCGTCCTTGCCGGCGAGGCCCGTCTCGTGGTCGTTCTGGTATTGCGGCGCGCCATCGACGCTGTTGTCTCCTAGGCCCGAAATCAGCGGCATCCTAGCCCGGCGCCTCGCGTCAAGCAAACCCACACACTGTTCGAAGCTGCGAAGTGCTTTACGTGAACCGCTCTAGTGAATATCCTTAAACGTTGAAGTTGTTGAACAATATGCGCTTGAAGGGTTCTCCATGCGATCATCGGAAGCCTTGGCGCCGGGAACGAACCGGGATGAAGAACGGCGCGAAAAGGGCGCTTCTTATGTCGATGGCGGTCGGGCTGGTGATCGGCGCCACCGGCTGCCGTGACGAGGAGCAGGCGCGACCGATGGTCAAGCAAAAGGGCATCTACGAAGGATCGGCGGATGAACCGATCGCCGAGGATCTCGAAGAAGAATTGCGATCGCGGGCGGCAAGTCAGAAATTCTAAGCCGGAAATCATCCGGAAGCAGGCGGGAGTTATCCAGATGACGGCATCCCCAACACCGGCGAAAAAGCCAGAGACGGGCAGATGGAAACGGCGAGGCGTGTTCGCCATCTTTTGCGCCCTGGTCCTGATGCTGGTCACGGCGCTGATCATCGAGCGCGCACCTGCCTTCATGGGCGAGGCCGTGGCGCAGGAGCAGGGCCAGGTTCCGGGCGCAACCCTCGGCAGCAGCAGCGACAGTGACTTCTGGCGCGCTGTCCGGCAGGGCGATGCCGGTCAGGTCGCGGGACCGAACCCCCAGGCGGGCGTCATGATCCAGTCTGAGGGCGAGCTTTGGCGAGCGATGCGCAACGGCCCGCTCTCGGTATACGGCGTCTGGGTTCTGGTCGGTATGACGGCGCTGCTCGCCCTGTTCTTCCTCCTTCGCGGCCGCATCAAGATCGAGGGTGGAGAAAGCGGTCATCGCCTGATCCGCTTCAACAGTTTCGAGCGCGCCGTTCACTGGCTGACAGCCAGCACGTTCGTCGTCCTGGCGATCACCGGGCTCAATCTGCTCTACGGCCGCTATTTCATGCCCTATATCGTCGGTCCGGAGATCTTCGCCTGGCTAACGTTTGCCGGCAAATACGCCCACAACTATCTGGCATTCGGCTTCATGATCGGCGTCGCCTGCATGTTCGTCATATGGCTCGCCGACAATATCCCCACCCATCACGATCTGATCTGGCTCCTGAAGGGCGGCGGCATCCTGGTGAAGGGCGTTCATCCCCCCTCGAAAAAGTTCAACGCCGGTCAGAAACTCATCTTCTGGCTGGTCATCATCGGCGGCACATCGCTCAGTTTTTCGGGGCTGGCCCTGATGTTTCCCTTTCAGTTTCCGCCGATGTTCGCCGGCACGTTCGAGACAATGAACGCGTGGTTCGGCACCGCTTTGCCCACGGTGCTGACGCCGATCCAGGAGTTGCAATATGCGCAGCTCTGGCATGCGATCGTCGGGATCGTCATGACCGCCGTGATCATCGGTCACATTTATATCGGTTCAATCGGCATGGAAGGCGCCTTCGACGCCATGGGCGAAGGCGAGGTCGACTACAACTGGGCGCGCGAGCACCACAATCTCTGGGTTCGCGACCTCGAAGAGAAGGGACGGGCCATGGCCGCTTCGAAGGGCGGCGATGACTAGCCGCGTATAGGCCGGCCGGCTTTTTCGCACGTTTGAATGTGGGAAATCTGCCACATTTTGCACGCATTGAATGAAAATTGACGTCATTTACCGACGGCGCGTATAGTTTCGCGTTATCGTCAGATTGCGCCTCTGAACTTTTTATACATCTAAGGCGTTAACTCTTTGTTATGAATTGCGAGGGCCTTTCGAGCAGCTCGAATGCTGAACAGAAAGACGAGCAGCTGTCATCAAGGCTATCGGCGATGAGCGGTAGCCCAAATCGACGTTTCCCGCGCACAGCGCGGGCGATGCCTGAGGCTCGTCCGAAGATCGAGCGTGAGAAGATCCGGCATCGACGCCCGAACGACTTGATGTTCGATGACGGTCAAGCGCCTGTTTCCCGAGAGCAGCATCTGACCGATGACTTTGATCAGGAAGCTTTTCGCGAGCAGCCGGACTATCAGGATGAGATTCGATTCGACGATCCTGGCCAGCAATATGACGATACCAGCGAAGACTGGACCATCGAGGAAGGCGAGACCGAAGAAGCCGTAGCCTGGGATCACGAGCCTGAAGATGATTGGGTTCTCGACCGCGATGACGGTGAGCCACAGGCAGGTTCCGTCGAAGATGCCTATGAGGAGGAGACTGGCGTTGTCTGGGAAGACGACGCTTATTCGGCCGAGCCTGGGAACGATCATCCCGATGAGGTCATGTTCGGATCGCAAAGCCAGGACTACGGCTTCGCGCCTGAGGTAGAGCTTGCGGGACGGCGTGATGTCCGCCCGAAAGCGCCGAGGCCGCCGCAACCTCATCGCACGAGCGGATCGGGGCAGCCGCAGCGTCGGCAGCGGCAGACAGAGACGCGCCAGCCGCAAGCCCGGTGGGAAGGCTCGGAGGCGCCCCGCCCCGGATCCAGACAGACGGGTTTCCAGGCCAGGAAGCGACCGGTGGCAGCGGCAGAGCCCGAAGACGGACGCTTCTCGAGGACCCGCGCCACCCTCGGTGCGCCAGCTGCGGCGCTTGCGGGAGGCCTGGACGACGAGGTGCTGGAACGGCCCAGATCCGACGTGCCGCAACGGCGTCGCCAGGCGCAGTCGGCGCCAAGACCTGCGCCCCAGCCGTCGAGAGGAGGCCGACGTAGCGGCCGACGACCCGGAAAGGCCGGTGGTAAGGGCCTCATCGCCGCTGTTGCCCTCGTGCTGCTCCTCGGTGTCGGCTGGTTCGGCTATCAGTCCGCCGGACCGGGCGGTGTCCAATCGGTGCTCGATCGCCTCTCGACGATCATCCCGCTGCCAGGCTCGTCACGTACAGCAGCTGATACATCGTTCGGCGATCGCCAGACGCCGGAGACTGGCGCCGCCTCGGCGGAACAGGCGCTATCCGATCTGGAAGAGCGCGTTCGGCAGCAAAATGCCGGCGGACCCGTGTTGTCGCCGCCCCGAGAGGATGGCCCTCCCATTCCGCAGTTCAAACCGCTCCCAGGCGCGACACGCTCCCTGTCGGCGCCGGCATCGGACAGCGCAGGCGACGAAGCTCAGCTCGCCGCGAACGAGGGGGTCGCGTCCGATGAGGAGCAGACGAACGGCCTGTCGATATTCAAGCAGCTCTGGCAGTATCTGAGCCCGGGCTGAGCCTTCTGGCTAAGCTGTGCTATGATCTCTGAGGTTTGCCTTCTATCAGGCAGACCTTCGACCAAGAGCATCGGTGATGGCAAATGCTTCGAAAAAGCGTTCGGCCACAAGGGAAGCTGAGGCTAAACATCCTCTCCGCATGCCTGATCCTGACCTTGACCTGCGCACAGCAGGCGTGGGCCGGCTTCGATGCCCATGGCGGCCCGGTCAAGAGCGTGGCCGTGTCGGCAGATGGCCGTCTCGCGCTTACCGCAAGCTTCGATTACAGCATAATCCTCTGGGATCTCGAGGCTAAATCCGTGCTCCAGGAGTTTCATGAGCATGAGGCTGCGGTGAACGCCGTCGTCTTCCTTCCAGGTGACCGGCAAGCTATGTCGGCAAGCGACGATGGCACGGTCATTCTCTGGAATCTTGAGAGCGGCGAAGCGATCTCCCGCCTGAGTGGCCATGGCGGCAAGGTGGTGTCGGCGGCCGTCTCCCCCGATGGCAGACTTGCGGCGTCCGCGGGCTGGGATCGCACCATTCGCCTCTGGGACCTGTCGAGCCTCGAAGAAAAGCATGTCCTTTCCTGGCGGGACAACATCAACGCCGTGGCCTTCTCCGCCGATGGCGAGACGCTGTTCGCTGGCGCTTCGGATGGCGAGCTTACGATATGGCGGGTCGCCGATGGCACACGCCTTGCCGCGATCAGCAGTCATGATTTTGCGGTCACCGGCCTCGACCAGACGTCTGGCGACGGCATCGTCGCCACAGCCTCCGTCGATGAAACCGTCCGGCTCTGGGAGCTGGAGACCGTAGGCAAGGAGGCCTCCAGCCAGCCGATCACGACCCTCTACGGCCATATCGGACCGGTCCTCGCCGTCGACCTTTCCGCAGACGGTGAGCTGGTCGCGTCCGGCGGCGTGGATGGAACGGTGCGCGTCTGGCGACGAGGCGATGGCGACCGGCTCCGGGTTTTCGCAAAGCACCAAGGTCCCGTCTGGTCCGTCACTTTCGCACCCGATGGCAAAACGCTCCTTTCCGGCGGCGCCGACGGCCTGGTGCTCACCTATGATCTCACAAATCCCGAAGCGGCCGCTTCGAGGGTTGACCAAGAGATCGCACAACCCGATGCAGCAATCGCCAACGACCCCGAAGCCAATATCGCCAGCGCCGGTGACGCTGCCGTCAGCCGGGGCGAGAAGCTGTTCAAGACCTGCTCCGCCTGCCACACCCTCACACCGGATGACGGCCATCGCGCAGGCCCCACCCTCTACGGCCTGTTCGGGCGAACAGCAGGCGGCCATCCCGACTACAGCTACTCCAAAGCGCTCGAGGAAAGCGATCTGGTCTGGAGCGAAGAGACCGTCGACCAACTGTTCGACATCGGCCCCGACCATCTGCTCCCCGGCACCAAGATGCCGCTGCAACGCATGCCCGACAGTCAGGATCGGGCAGACCTCATCGCTTTCCTGAAACAGATGACAAGCCCTTGACGGACAAATTAAAAAAGAACGATATCAACGACAGGCGCCGGTCCGATCATCGAAGGCTGACCGGCGCGGTCTCGAGGAGCGAGTTTAGATGAAGGCTTTTATCACTGGCATCGCCGCCGCCATCGTCATCGCGATCGTCGCAGGCCTGGTGCTGTCCCGCCTGCCGCACGATGCCGGAAGCGTGCACCAGACGACATCCGGCAACGTCCGCCTCTAGCGGCGGGTAGCACCCGCGGGCTTGACGCGCGGTAACGTCAGCTCGATGAGGAGGGGAAAGTGCTGCACGGCATGATGATGAACCGGTCGTCCCTGGTTGTCGTCATGCGTGATGGCGAAAGCGGCCCTGCCGGAACGAATTAGCGGCTCGTCAATACCCGCCAGCGCAAGTGACGTCTTGACCGTTTAGCGCCTGTTGGGCCACCGTCTGCCCTGCTTATCAGAATTTAAGAAACATTTGGGGGAAATCGCCGTCATGCTTACCAGTTGGAAGCCTGTCGTCATTCTGACAATCGCTTCGCCACTCTTGCTCGTCGGCTGCGGTGGTGGTTCCGATGCGCCGCCCGAGATCACCGCGACGACGACGACCACGGTGCAGAACAGGAAAGCTCAGCCTGCCCATGACAGCAAAATCCGGCAGCTGGATGGCGTCCGTCTGGATGCACTGTTTTCCGGCCGCGAGATCAATGGCCTTTCACCGGATGGCCGGCGCTGGACCGCAAACTTCGATTCGACAGGGACCGCGAACATCGCCTGGAAAGGCCCCGGCGGCAGCGGCCGGGACAACGGTTCCTGGAAGATCGAAGGCAACGCCAATTGCGTGACCTGGCAGACCCTGATGGATGGTGAAGAGAACTGCATGACCGTCTACAAGGTCGATGACGGCCAGTATAATCTCTTTAACGACAATGGCTCGATGAACAGCCTGATCACGGTGCCCGATCTCTGATCCTCATGCAAAGCTTACCGGCGGCAAATGCCGTCGACCGGGACGGACACGCTCGGATTGCGGGGACCTGAGGGCAGAACATCGGCAAACCGGGCTGCTACGGCCCTCGCTATCTGGCAATCGGGCCGGGTGCTATGCAGGTGGCGCTCAGGCCGCCGTCCACGTTGAGCTCGGCTGCGGTGATGTATTTCGCTTCGTCAGAGGCGAGGAACAGGACCGCGTTGGCGACATCGAAACCGTCGCCCATCCGTCCCGTCGGCGACTGGCGATGTCGCGCATCGATCAGCTTTTGAGCGTCGCCGTCCGCACGCTCATCGACAAGCCTTTCCTTCACCAGCGGCGTGTTCATGAGGCCGGGGATCACCGTGTTGATACGGACATTATCCGGCGCATATTTGACGGCCGTGACCTTTGAGAGATGGATCAGGCCCGCCTTTGAGGCCGCATAGGCGGCGACATCGGGTCCGAAGAAACGAAGTGCTGCAATCGAGGCGAGGTTGACGATGGCGCCGCCGCCCTGAGCGATCATCAGCGGAACCACCCGCTTCATGCTGCGGAAAACATAGCCGAGATTTCGCTCCATCTGCTGCTGCCAGACTTCGTCGCTCATCGCGACGACATCGCCGGGCGCCGAGCCGCCGACATTGTTGACAAGCACGTCGATGCGCCCGAAGGGTTCGCCGCAGGCGTCGATCGCACGGTCAAGATCATCATTGTCCGTGGCGTCCGCCACCAGGCTTTTGAAGGCATCGCCCTTGCCGGTGCGCGCTTCGATCATCGCGGCGGTCTCTTTGAGAGCATCGGCGTCCATATCCGTGCCGATGACCGTCGCCCCTTCCTCGATGAAGCGTGCTGCGATCGCACGGCCGTTGCCCCAGCCCGGTCCGACAGCGCCCGCCCCGATCACCAGCGCGATTTTCTTCTCCAGCCGCCCCGTCATGCATCCCTCCCCATCATTGCCGACAACAAAACCGTCGTCCGTCAGCATACACGGGAAGCGAGCACGCGTTCATTGAGAGCGCATTCCACGTCGATGCGTGGTCGTGTTGATAGGGATGCCCGCGATAAAGAGGGGCCCCGCTCCGATCACCTCATGAAGAAATCAGCATCCTGGTGCGCGATCGATCTGTTCGAACCGGCAGTCCGGTTCGTATGAACGACCGCCGTCATGCCTCATGGTGACCAGAACCGTGCCGGCAATCAGCAGGCCAAGCAAAATCCAGTGCAGCCAGCTGCATTTCTCCTCCTTGACCGGCTTGCAAACCCCGCAATGGATGCATTCACTGCGATTTGAGGCGATCGGTTGTCCGCATAGTCGGCAACAGGCAAGCTTAACGTCGGAACACGCCATCAAAACCCACTCGGTATCAATGAATTCTTGTCGCCACGAAACACGGCTATAGAAAGCAACCGCCCGTGGAGCGGCATAAATAATCACACTAAAAGGCGAATTTTTATACGTCAATTTCTATTATTGGTTTGTTTTATCGCGAAAAATAACGCGCCTGACATCACCTCTCAGCCGCATGTGTCGCCACGTCAAATCAGCAGCAGGAATATGATGACGGAGAAGAAAACCGCCCAAGGCCAAAGCGGGGGATCCTTCTTCTTGATTGGATCAGCTGCACCGCAGTGGATACAAAGTTTTAGGTTGTTCGCCAGGCGCTGGCCACAGACCTTGCAATTATCGACCTTGACCTCAGGTTTGCCCATCTGACCACCCTAGGCCTACTGCAAGGAAAGGGCGGGATGTCAGTGTGTCGAAGCTGTAGTTGTTGTCGCACAGATACACTGAAACGACCGAAAAGCGGCCCTGCAAAGCCGGCGATGCGGCAGGAAATCCAAAGGCACTCGGTCGTGTATCATTGGTCATTGCAGCGTCGCCGTAAGCAAATCTGCGAGCAATTACAACTATTTGGCGACCAATCAGACGCCAGATGACACTATATATAATGTATTTTAATGATTTTTTATAGTGTTGAGGGTGACTGCCAGGGTCGGGCCACGGCTGCGTGACAGCTGGCCAAGTCCCAAGATGCGCCGAATATCCCGCGCTATTGAAGCCGGCGAAGCCTCAATAAGCGTCCTGATAGGCGCTGCAAACGGCATCATCATCCAGGCCTTTGAGCGTGATGATCTCGTCGCGCTTATGAGCGAGGTAGATGTCGATGAAGCCTTCGGGGAACCAGGCGCGTACCTCGCTTGCGGCTTCCAGTTCGTCGAGCGCCGCTTCAAGCGAGTTGGGCAGGCGGCGAAGGCCGCGGCTTTGAAGAACGGTTTCGTCCAGCAGGGAGAGATCTTCGGCGGTGGCAACCGGTGGCGTCAGGCCGGCCTCGATGCCCGCCGTTCCGGCGTGGACGATAGCGGCAAGCGCCAGATGGGGGCTCGCGGCAGCGTCACATGCGCGGACTTCGAAATTGAACTGTTCGGCAATCTTGTCCATCGCCCGAACCGGACAGAGGCGCACCGCGGCTTCGCGATCCTGCGCGCCGAGATTATTGAAGGCGGCGCTCCAGCGATGGGGGATCAGCCGTTCATAGGAGACGACGCTCGGGGCGAGGAAAGCGACGATCGCCGGAAGATGCTTCAGCACACCTGCGATAAAGGCCCCGGTCGCCTGGCTCATACCTTCCGGACCATCGGCGTCATAGGTGGCGGGTTTGCCCTCCGCATCTCGAAAGCTCATATGGATATGCACGCCATTGCCGATGCCGCCCGGCTCGACCAGCGGCGCGAAAGAAATGGGGCGGGCGAGACGCTCGCCGACGGTTCTTACGATCTCGCGGAGGCTGGCGGCCTGATCGGCAATTCCGTGGCCGGTCGCCGGCCCGACCGTCACTTCGTACTGGTTCGGACCATATTCCTTCATGATGGTGTCGGGTTTGAGGCCAGCCGCACCTAGCGCCGCCATGATGGTTTCGAGGAGTTTGCGCTCGCTTCGAAAAGCGCTCAGCGCATAGCCTTCGCCCTTCGCGCCGTTGCGCTCGGGCAGATGGAATTCATGTTCGAAGGCGCCAAAAAGCGTGAGCCCTGATGCGGTCTGCAATCGGATGAGCGCCGTCTTCAGGATCGAGCGCGTGCAGCATTCCCAGGGCCTGCCATCGAGATGAAGCACGTCGCCGAGCGCGAAGTCCTCGATCACATCGTCGTCGCCGAAGTCGATACGGGCGCGCGTCGCGGAATCGCCCACCAGCACCAGATCGCCGAGCGCGCCGAAGGGGCTTTGGGCGATGGTGTCGAAGCAGGTGATCTGCACATTGGTCGGAGTCCAGCCCACCACCAGCTCGCCGCTCTCATTCGCAATGGCCGCTGGCAAAGCCTTGCCGCGCAGCTTGCCGGCAACATCGCTGGTGCAGAGATGGATCAGAGGCTCGGACAAAGGCGGCATCAAACACTCCCGGCGTTTCTCAATTCGACAGCTGATGACCGACAATTGTCATGGATCACGTGACGTTTGAAAAGATCACGCCGCCCCCCCGAGGTATCAACCACTTATCGCGAGCTGCGACTAAGTCAGCCTGAAAGTCGGGAGCGCTCCATCCAAGCTCAGGCAAGTCCAGCCCGCGGCGGCTCGCCGCTAATCGCGGAGGTCGCCGAAGAGGTCTTTGACTTTGGAGAAGAAGCCTTCGGATTCGGGGTGGGTGGCGCTGCCGCCGCCTTCTTCTTCGAACTCGCGCAGGAGCTCTTTTTGGCGCTTGGTCAGATTGACCGGGGTTTCGACGACGAGCTCTGCGAACATGTCGCCCCTGGCCTTGCTGTTGAGTTCGGTCATGCCCTTGCCGCGCAGGCGAAAGCGATGACCGGTCTGGGTGCCTTCAGGCACCTGAAGGCGTGTGCGGTTGCCGTCGATGGTGGGCACTTCGATCTGGCCACCGAGGGCTGCGGTCGAGAGTGGGATGGGCACACGGCACTGGATGTTGGCGCCGTCGCGCTGGAACATGCGATGCGGCGCAACGCTTACGAAGATGTAGAGATCACCCGGCGTGCCGCCGCGCATGCCGGCCTCGCCCTCGCCGGTAAGGCGGATGCGCGTGCCGTCCTCAACACCCGGTGGAATTTTGACCGACAGGTTTTTTTCGCGATGCACGCGGCCCTGTCCGTTGCAGACCTCACAAGGATCGGTGATCACCCGACCCGAGCCGCCGCAGGTGGGGCAGGTGCGCTCAACGGTGAAAAAGCCCTGCTGCGCGCGCACCCGGCCGGAACCGCGGCAGGTCGAGCAGACGGTCGGCGCCGAGCCTTCCTTACTGCCTGTGCCATCGCAAGCGTCACAGCGGACGGTGGTCGGTACTTTGAGCTGCGCCTGCTTGCCCTCGAATGCTTCTTCGAGAGAAATCTCCAGATTATAGCGAAGATCTGATCCTCGGCTTTGCGATCCGCGTCCGCGCGACCCGCCCATGAAATCGCCGAAGAGATCATCGAATACATCGGCAAAACTGCCGAAGTCGAACTGACCGCCAGCGCCCGGCCTGCCGCCACCGCCGCCGCCGTTCTGAAAGGCGGCATGTCCGAACTGGTCGTAGGCGGCGCGCTTCTGATCGTCTTTCAGGATCTCGTAAGCTTCGTTGAGCTCCTTGAAACGCTGCTCGGCTTCTTTGTCACCGGGATTGCGATCGGGATGATGCTTCATCGCCGCCTTGCGGAAGGCGGATTTGATTTCGCTCGCCGATGCCTGACGGCCAACACCTAGAGTTTCGTAATAGTCCTGCTTCGACATGCCCGTTGTCTATCGAACGCTCTGGCGGATCACAATAGAAAAACGGAAGCGACCGGATGCTGCCCCCAGCATCCGGTCCCGAACCTGTGCAAGCCCGATCTCCCTATTCAAGCGGACTTCTTCTTGTCGTCGTCGACCTCTTCGAAGTCGGCATCGACGACATCGTCATTCGCATTGCCGGATGCACCATCGTCGCCTGCGGGTCCGCCCGCCGCATCGCCTGCGGCAGCTTCAGTTTCCGCCTGCTGCTTGTACATCGCCTCGCCCAGCTTCATGGAGGCTTGTGCAAGCGCGTCGGTCTTGGCCTTCAGATCCTCGAGATCGTCGCCATCGAGCACAGACTTGAGATCGGTGACCGCCTGCTCGATCGCGGCCTTGTCGCTCGCGTCGATCTGCTCACCGAACTCGCCGAGCGATTTCTCGGTCGAGTAGATCAGGCTGTCCGCCTGGTTTCGCGCCTCGATGAACTCCTTCTTCTTCTTGTCCTCTTCGGCGTTCTCCTCCGCCTCCTGGACCATGCGCTCGATCTCTTTCTCGTCGAGACCGCCGGAAGCCTGGATGCGGATCTGCTGTTCCTTGCCGGTCGCCTTGTCTTTGGCCGAGACATTGACGATACCGTTGGCGTCGATGTCGAAGGTGACCTCGATCTGCGGCATGCCACGCGGGGCCGGCGGAATGCCGACGAGATCGAACTGGCCGAGCACTTTGTTGTCGGCCGCCATCTCGCGCTCACCCTGGGAGACCCGGATGGTCACCGCGTTCTGATTGTCGTCGGCGGTGGAGAACACCTGGCTCTTCTTGGTCGGGATCGTCGTGTTGCGGTCGATGATGCGCGTGAACACACCGCCCAGCGTCTCGATACCCAGCGACAGCGGGGTGACGTCGAGAAGGAGGACATCCTTGACCTCGCCGGAGAGCACGGCCGCCTGAATGGCAGCACCGATCGCAACGACCTCGTCCGGGTTGACGCCCTTGTGGGGGTCCTTGCCGAAGAAGTTCTTGACCGTTTCGATCACCTTGGGCATGCGCGTCATGCCGCCGACCAGAATGACCTCGTCGACGTCGCCGGGGCTGAGACCGGCGTCCTTCAAGGCCTTCTTGCAGGGATCGATCGTGCGGTCGATCAGATCGCCAACCAACATCTCAAGCTTGGCGCGGCTGATCTTCAGGGTCAAATGCTTCGGACCCGAGGCATCGGCGGTGATGAAGGGAAGATTGATCTCGGTCTGCGCGGTCGAGGAGAGCTCGATCTTCGCCTTCTCGGCCGCTTCCTTCAGGCGCTGCAAGGCGAGCTTGTCGCCACGCAGGTCAATGCCTTGATCCTTCTTGAACTCGTCCGCCATGTAATCGATCAGGCGAAGGTCGAAGTCCTCACCACCGAGGAAGGTGTCACCATTGGTGGCCTTCACCTCGAACACGCCATCGCCGATCTCGAGGATGGACACGTCGAACGTGCCGCCGCCGAGGTCATAGACCGCGATGGTCTGGGAGTTGGACTTGTCGAGACCATAGGCGAGCGCCGCCGCGGTCGGCTCGTTGATGATGCGCAGAACGTCAAGACCGGCGATCTTGCCGGCATCCTTGGTCGCCTGGCGCTGGCTGTCGTTGAAATAGGCCGGGACCGTGATCACCGCCTTGTCGACGGTCTCGCCAAGATGGCGTTCCGCGGTCTCCTTCATCTTCTTCAGGATGGAGGCGCTGATCTGGGAAGGTGCCCGCTTTTCGCCCTGGGCCTCGACCCAGGCATCGCCATTATCCGCCTTGACGATGCTGTAAGGCACCATCTCGACATCCTTCTTGACGACAGGATCGTCGAACCGGCGGCCGATCAGACGCTTCACCGCGAAGACGGTGTTGGTCGGATTGGTGACCGCCTGGCGCTTGGCCGGCATGCCCACCAGGGTTTCGCCATCGTCGGTGAACGCCACCATCGACGGCGTCGTCCGCATGCCCTCTTCATTTTCGATCACGCGGGCGTTCTTGCCCTCCATGACCGCAACGCAGCTGTTGGTCGTTCCAAGATCGATACCGATAATCTTATTGCTCATGCCACACTTCCACGCCTGAGACTTCTTCGTCGGATCCGGGACCGCCCATTACGGAATCGTCGGATCCAAGTTGACCTGGCCGAGCCACGCTCGACCCCTTTCGCCGGATCGGCAACCATTGCGCGCTTATCAAGCCGCGGGCCGCTCCATTTTCATGATCAGGATCTGCATATAAGAAGCGAAATTGGGCACTACAACCATTGCCGGAAGGTGAAATTGCGTGTTTTACGCATCAGGCCCGAGGAAGGCTTGGGACTGAGACTGTCTCGGATTTGATAACAGCTTCAGGATGGGTCACGGACCTTCGACGCGTCTGCCCTTGCCTCAGGAAAAGCCCCGACCAAGCCAGTCGCATGGGCGAAGGCGATGGTGAGAGATCATCGGAAACGGCCGATTGGATGTGATCTCCTGACATGAGGGTGTCAGGAGATCTGTGCTCCGTTGCAGCCCCGCAAACAACAAAGGAGACGGACGATGATCGCCTATGTCACGATCGGTATCACCGATATCCGCCGCGCCGCGAAGTTCTATGAGCCGCTGGCCGAGGAACTGCGAGCCAGTCGGTTCATGGGCAGTGAAGAAGAGAACTTCATCGCTTGGATGGGAGCGGACAACGCACCGGGGATCGGCATCATGCACCCCTTCGATGGCAAGCCCGCCACCGTCGGCAACGGTATGATGGTTGCCCTGCAAGCGAAGGACCCAGAGCAAGTGAAGGCGCTCTACGATCTAGCCCTCGCCAATGGCGGCAGCTGCGAAGGCGAACCTGGACCGCGCGAGGGTGGCAGTTTCTATGCAGGCTATTTTCGCGACCCGGACGGCAACAAGCTGAATGCCTTCTGCATGACAGGATAAACTCTGCGGCATTTCCGGTTTTCCACCGAAACTCGCCTTTAGATAGTCGCCACAGCCCGCCACGGATCTCATCACTACAGCCCGACGGCGCCGCCGTCCCAGTCAACGAGGTGGCAGCGCCGTCCAAGGCGACGACGCCCCGCGTCGGGTTAGCCGCCGGTGACGCTCATATGCCTCGAGACTGCGGGGCGGGCGTCGCGGCGGTCGATGACGAAATCGTGGCCTTTGGGCTTCCTGGAAATGCCCTCGAGGATCGCCTGCTTCACCAGATCATTGCCCTCCGAGGCGCGGAGCGGCGTGCAGAGATCGGCCTCGTCGTCCTGGCCCAGGCACATATACATGCGGCCGGTGCAGGTGATGCGTACCCGGTTGCAGCTTTCACAGAAATTATGGGTGAGCGGCGTGATGAAGCCGAGGCGGCCGCCGGTTTCCTCGATCCGGACATAGCGCGCCGGGCCACCGGTGCGGTCGGGGAGGTCAGTGAGGGTCCAGCGGGTTTCGAGATCGGCGCGCACCCTGGAGAGCGGCAGATACTGGTCGGTGCGATCCTCGTCGATCTCGCCAAGCGGCATCGTCTCGATCAAGGTGAGGTCATAGCCCTGTTCGCCGCACCAGCGGATCATATGGTCGAACTCGGTGTCGTTCACGCCCTTGAGGGCGACGGCGTTGATCTTGATGGCGAGACCGGCCGCCTTGGCGGCAGCGATGCCGGCCATGACCTTGTCGTATTTGCCCCAGCGGGTAATCTTTTCGAAATTTTCCTTATCCAGCGTATCGACCGAAACATTGATGCGGCGCACGCCAGCATCCACAAGCTCGTCGGCGAAACGTTCCAGCTGGCTGCCATTGGTGGTGACCGTCAGCTCCTCAAGGCCACCGCCGTCCAAGTGGTGCCCGAGCGAGCGGAACAGGGTCATGATGTCCCGGCGCACCAACGGCTCGCCGCCCGTCAGGCGGATCTTCTTGACGCCGAGCTCGATGAAGGCCGTCGATAGGCGATCAAGCTCTTCCAGGGTCAAGAGATCCTTTTTCGGCAAGAACGTCATGTTCTCCGCCATGCAGTAGACGCAGCGAAAATCGCAGCGGTCCGTCACGGAGATAC
This sequence comes from Pseudomonadota bacterium, assembly GCA_039197065.1. GTDB lineage: Bacteria > Pseudomonadota > Alphaproteobacteria > Geminicoccales > Geminicoccaceae > JANQPX01. The sequence continues at coordinate 139,459 of JBCCUL010000004.1, forward strand.
GTATGTAGTTCACCTGTCGATCGAAGGGGTCGATCATCATGGGCGGATCCGCTCCCTGCTGACTAAGCTTTCCGGCATGTCCCTGTTCGGGCCCTTGTCGCATGCGAGGCAGGCCCGCAGCTTTGCCGACGTTCCTAATGTAGGGTGGGCGATGCCGATTGTGAATGTCCGGAATCGGCTCAAGATATCTCTGACTTCGGCATTTTCTTGACGATCGGGGAACACTCGCACCAAGGTACCCCCGTGGCCATGAGTCCGACGGGTGAGCAGATGCCGGCGCTGACATGGAGCGACATGATCTTGAGAAAGACCAGGCCTTGAACAACGGCTTGCCGGACGAACCCGAGATGAAAGCCGCGGACATGCGGATCGGCTTTCGCGCGGCTGATAGCGAGGAGGCGAGGAGCGCACTCGCCAAGCTACGCCATCGTTACGGCGATGCCGCCAACGACGAAGCCGACGTCCTGGTGGCGCTCGGCGGTGACGGCTTCATGCTGGAAACCCTGCATGCCACCATGGAGCGGCCCGTGCCGATCTACGGCATGAACCTTGGCACGGTCGGTTTTCTCTTGAACGAGTTTCAAAGCAATCAGCTGATCGAGCGTCTGGACGATGCCGTCGCCGTCGGCCTTCATCCGCTCCGCATGCGCGCGACCCTGGATGACGGCACGGTGCGAGGCGGCCTTGCCATCAACGAGGTTTCGCTTTTCAGAGAAACCCGCCAGGCGGCCAAGATCAGAATTTCGATCGACGGCGTGATCCGCATGGAGGAGCTGGTCTGCGACGGCGTCATGGTGGCCACGCCCGCCGGCAGCACGGCCTATAACCTCTCAGCCCACGGGCCGATCCTGCCGACCACCTCCAAGCTCCTGGCGCTGACTCCGATCAACGCCTTTCGCCCGAGACGCTGGCGCGGCGCCATCATGCCGAACAACAGCCATTTTCGCTTCGAGGTGATGTCACACAAGAAACGCCCGGTCAGCGCTGTTGCCGATTCCACCGAAATGCGCGACGTCACCGAGGTCGAGGTCTGGGAAGATCACACCAAGAGCCTGACCCTCCTGTTCGACCCCGAACACGACCTCGAAGAACGCATCCTCAACGAGCAATTCGTCCCCTAAAAGTCGTCTGAACCTTTTAAAGGCTCGCTGATCGGAAAGGCGTGCCATAGCCTTTTGCCGGGAGTTGGCGCCGCTTACATGCTGCGGGCCGTTTCGTCGAGCGCCGCCAAAAGGCGCTCGATCACGACATCGACTTCTTCCCTGGTGATCGAGAGCGGCGGGGAAAGGGCGATGATGTCGCCGCCCGGCAGCGGACGCGCCAAAAGACCTCTGACATGTGCAGCCTGCGAGAGCTTGGGCGCGATCTTCTCGGCGCCCTCGAACGAGCGTTTGCTCGCCTTATCGGCGACGAATTCGAGCGCCATGATCAGCCCCACGCCTCGGACATGACCGACCAGCGGGTGGTCCTGGAACGCTTCGCGCAGGCGTCCCTGCATGTAAGCGCCAGTTTCGGCGGCATTCTCGACCAGCTTGTCTTGTTCGAGGATATCGAGATTGGCCATGGCGGCGGCCGCAGCGACCGGGTGGCCGCCATAGGTGTAGCCGTGGCCGAAGGGACCGACATCTCGGGAGCGATCGACCAGCACGTCCCAGACCTTGTCGCCGACCAGGCTTGCCGACATCGGGATGTAGCCGCTGGTCAGCCCCTTGGCGATGGTGATGATATCGGGCTTGATATTGTAGAGATTCGAGCCGAACCAGTGTCCGAGGCGGCCGAATCCGCAGATCACCTCGTCGGCCACCAGAAGCACGTCATGTTGCTTGAGGACCGGCTGGATCTCGTCGAAATAGCCCTCCGGCGGCACATGCACGCCGCCCGCTCCCATCACAGGCTCGGCGAAGAACGCGCCGACCGTATCCGGTCCCTCGCGCTCAATGGCTTCATCCAGTTCTTTCGCGAGCTGCTTCGAAAACTCCCGCTCCGACATGCCCTCCGGCTTCCCCCGATAGGGATCAGGACAGGAGACGTGCCGGACTTCGGGGATCGGCAGATTGAAGGACTTATGCAGCAAGGGAAGGCCGGTCAGGCTGGCGGAGGCAACCGTGACGCCGTGATAACCCTGCTGGCGCGCGATCAGCTTCACCTTCTCGGGCTTGCCGCGAAGGGCGTTGTAGTACCAGACCAGCTTGACGTTGGTGTCGTTGGCATCCGAGCCGGTATTGCCGAACAGCACCTTGCTCATGCCGTCGGGGGCGAGGCGAAGCAGGCGATCGGCAAGGCGGATCGACGGCTCCGTGCCCATGGATGAGAAGCTGTGGAAATAGGCGAGCTTCTTCGCCTGCTCATGGATGGCGTCAGCGACCTCCGTCCGTCCATAGCCGATATTCACGCACCAAAGGCCGGCAACCGCATCCAGATAGCTCTTGCCGTCCGGATCCTTGACCCAGACACCCTCGCCTTCGCTGATAACGCGCACGCCCTTTTCCAGATGATCGGCGAGTGCGGTGTAGGGATGAAAGACGCTCTGCCGATCGAGCTCTTCGAGAGAAAGATTGTGGGTTGGTTCGACAAGAGTCATGGGTCCGATCCTTACGTCAGTTTATTTGACCATAACGCTCCCACCTTGGACGGCCAATGGCTTGTCTGTAGGCCTGCCGAACCGGAAGCAAACCGGGACGGGATAATTTTTACTTGATTAATATTAATAGTTAAATCAATAAATCTGTATTTTTCTATGAAATTATTGACAAAATTCAGTAAATCTTATAATATCCACACCACAATTAAATAAGAAGGAGCGTCGGCCATGACCCTGCCATCTGACTTTTTTGCCGATCAAAAGGGCGTGGCGGCTATTCAATATGCTCTCGTGGCCGGTGTCGTGAGTCTGGCGGTACTGCTAGGCAGCCTCTCTCTGCGAGAACCGGTCCTCGATCTGTATGCGGAGATGTCAGGCCAGGCCGGCGAAGCCCTTACCGGACAGCAATCTGCCGGGTCCCCGACCGAAGATCAGGTCTGACGAACGGAGCAGCGCGTCAGCTAACCTCATTGACCAGTTGTTCGAGGCGGGCGATGTCGCGAATAATGAGATTGCGCCCGCGCTTTTCCAGAACGCCTTCGTTGGCGAGAAAGCCGAACTCTCTCGTCACCGCTTCTCGATGGGTGGCCACCTGGCTCGCGATGTCGGCATGGGTCGGCGCCGGGTAGATATTGATGACCTCGGTATGCTGACCGCTGGCCTTGGCCAGTCTGAGCAGCTCGGCCTGGATACGATTGCGCACGCCGAAAGTCCCGAACTCGAAGACCCGAAGCGACAGAGACCTGACCAGAAAGGACAGGCGCTGCATCACGCGCAGGCTTACATCGGGCATTTCACGGAGTATTTTCAGAAAATCGGTATCCGACAGCCGGATCAGCTCAACATTCGACTGACTGACCACCGATGCCGATCGAGGTTTCTGGTCGATCGCTGCGATATCGCCGAAAAGGTCGCCGGCATTCAGCTGACGGAAGGAAATCTCCTTGCCCGCCTCCGAGAACATGGTGACGCCGACCCGTCCGGTCTTGATGAAATAGACGTCACCCGACGTGTCACCGTAGCTTACGATCGTCTGCTGACGGCGATAGGTGTCATGGCGACAGCGTTTCGCAATCGCAGCCAGCCGCGAGCGATCCAGATCGACAAAGATCTCGATCGAGGCCAGAACCTCGATAATGTCCTCCACGCGCCACCCCCCGTTAGGCCGTGGTTACGTCACATCCCCTCATAGCGCATTATAGTATAGTCGTCATAGCTGCGCTTTAAGGACAGATATCGACTTTAGATCAAATGGACTAAGAATCCATCGGCCATGATTTGGCGATATCGGCAGATCGGACGCCTCACATATCGAAGAAAACCGTCTCGTTCGGCCCCTGCATATGAATGTCGAACCGGTAAACGATCCCGGCCGCCGTCGGATCGCGATGAGCGAGCAGGGTAGCGCGACGCTCGGCCGGCACCTTCTTCAGCACCGGGTCATCCGCATTGGCGGCAGTCTCGTCACCAAAATAGATGCGGGTGAAGAGATGGTTCAGAAGACCGCGCATGGTTAAAACGACGTTCAGATAAGGGGCGAGACCATCGGCGATCACCCCCGGCTTGATCGTATCAATCATGAAGCGGGCGTCCGGATCGGCGCCGGTGCCGCATCGTCCGAAGCCGGTAAAACCGGGATCCCGGCTGTTATCAAGCCGACGCTCCCAGGGAAACCGGCCTTTTGCATCGGCTTGCCAGATCTCGACCATGGCATCGTTGATCGGCTCCCCTTTTCCGTCGAGCACCTGGCCGATCAACCGGATGCGCTGCCCTTCGGTCAGTTCACCGGCGACATCCGATGTAACCAGGCTTTTGAAGGGGTAGCCATATTGCTCCGGCGTCAGGCCGTAGGCGAAGAACGGGCCGATGGTCTGCGAGGGGGTTTGCCGCCTTCTGGTCGACGCCATGTCAGGCCTCCATCGGCGTGGCACGCGGGCCGCGGAGCACGAGGTCGAAGCGGTAACCATGCGCCCAGTCAGGCTCGGTGAGATCCATCGAGAACTTCGCCACAAGAAGATCCCGCGCCTCTTCGGGCACGGCGTTGAAGATCGGATCGTAAGGGAAGGTCGGATCGCCCTCGAAATACATCTGGGTGACCAGGCGATCGACGAAGCTTGGTCCTAAAAGCGAAAAATGAACATGCGCCGGCCGCCAGGCATTTTTGTGATTGCCCCAGGGATAGGAGCCGGGCTTCAGCGTGACGAAGCGGAAACGCCCCGTTTCATCGGTGACGGTGCGTCCCGCACCCAGGAAGTTGGGGTCGAGCGGGGCGTCGTGGACCTCCTCTTTATGGATGTAGCGGCCGGCGGCGTTGGCCTGCCAGATCTCCACCAGCGTGTTCGGGATCGCGCGGCCCTCTTCGTCCAGGACCCGTCCGTCGATGATGATGCGCTCGCCGATCGGCTCACCGTTCACGCGGGCGTTCATCGTCAGATCGGCATCGATCGGATCGGCCATATCGTGGCCGAAAACCGGCCCTGCAAGTTCCGATAGTGAAGCGGCGAGCGGTATCAGGGGCTTGGTCGGACCACGCAGGCGGGTCGATTTGTAGTCCGGGTAGATCAAGGGCGGTTGCGTCGTCCAGTCCCTCGGCCCTTTGTCATTGTCGGCCATCGATCACTCCTCGGCATCCCTGGGGCAACGAACCCGCGAGAACCATCGTCGCCTGGTTCGACAAGCCTACTGATCAAAGAGCGTTCGACAAGCCTTTGGAAACGGATCGTCTTAGGTCGACATCATTTATCTTCGAATACCCTCCAATTTCATTACAAATAATCCGCATAAATCAAATCAAGATGAATACTTGAAAAAGACTTAAGTCTTCATCACTCGTTAACGGCCCTGGGTTATCTTTCTATTCAAGGGTTCGGTTCTTGCGGGAATTGCCTGCGCTTAACGAAGACCTGAGAACTCGGGAGTATGGCCATGAGCATCATTCATTCCAAGACGGCTGCCGCCGCGCTCACGGTCGCTAAGCTCCTATCAGGGTGCGAACGCCTGGCAAGAGACGAGCGCGGCGCGATCATTACGGTAATCGCTCTCGCCATCATTCCCATCTTTACCGCCGTCGGCATCGCAATCGACATCGGCCGTGGCTATCTTTTGCAGTCCAAGCTGTCCTATGCGATCGATGCTGCGGGCCTGGCAGGCGGCCGTTCATTCGACAGCGATCTGCGCGCCGAGGACATCCAGATGTTCTTCGACGTCAATTTCGATGCCGATGATCTGGGCGCGAAGGTCCTGGGTTCCGGTCCGACGGCCACCTTCAATGAAGACGAAAACACGGTAACCATCGAAGCCGAAGCCTCGATTCCGACCTTTTTCATGAACATTGCCGGCTTCGATGAGGTCACGGTCAGCGCCCGATCCGTCATCCAGCGCGAGCTGCGCGGCATGGAACTCGTCCTGGTGATGGACAATACCGGCTCCATGCGCGGCAGCGGCAAGATGGGCGCCATGAAGGACGCCGCGACGGAGCTGGTCAACATTCTCTATGGTGAACGCGAGGTGGTGCCCAATTTCTATGTCGGCCTGGTGCCCTATGCCGCGACCGTCAATATCGGCTCCGAGCGCACCGACTGGCTGGTACATCAGACCTACGATCCCGATGCCGCCTGGCTGTCCGCCGATCCCGATGGCAGCGAGCGCTTCGGCTACCATCCCGACCACTTTCAGCCCTCCGGCTGGAAAGGCTGCGTCGAAGCCCGGGACTATCCCAATGACAGCAATGACGAGACCTGGGCCGAGGAAGCCTGGTATCCTCACCTCTGGAAAACAACGCTCGATGCCTTCGCCAACCCGGAGCATGCCCCGGACATCGAGGTGTATGACGAGGACGATGTCGCATCTTGGGGCGAATTCCTGAACGGCGACAACACTTGGGACCCGAACGGCCTCCTGTCCGACCTGGATGAAGAGAACGGCGCGCAGAACAACGGCACCGGCCCCAATCTCGGCTGCGGGCCAGCGATCACGCCGCTGGTCGCCAGCAAGACCACGGTGCAGGACGCCATCGACGAGATGCTGCCCTGGCATCGGGGCGGCACCATGGCCAATCTCGGCCTTGCCTGGGGCTGGCGGGTTCTGTCACCGAAATGGCAAGGCGCCTGGGGCGGTGATACGCCCGACACCCTGCCGCTTGCCTACGAGACGCTGAGCATGGAAAAGGTCGTGATCCTGCTCACCGATGGCGTCAATCAGTGGTACGACTGGCCCGGCGCGAAATGGACCGTCGACGGCGAGGATCACTATTCCGGCCTGCCCGGAAGCAACAAATATCCCGGCAGCTCGGACGATACGTTCAAAGCGGAGTGGCCAGGCGCCGACTACACGGCCTACGGCAGGCTGAACGAGGGGCGGCTAGGCACCACCAGCAACGGCGGCGCTAAGAACGAGGTCAACGACCGGATGCTTGAGCTTTGCGGGGACATGAAGGACGAAGGCATTATCCTTTACGCCATCACCTTCAGGGTCAACGACAGTGCGACCCGCAATCTCTATGAGAGCTGCGCCACGTCCACCGATCATTATTTCGACAGCCCGAGCAATACCGATCTGCAGCAGACTTTCGTGCAGATCGCCGACGAGCTCAGCGTTCTCCGCATCGCCGAATAGCAGGCGGGGCCTGCAGCCTCGACTGGGTAGCGCGCTTGAAACCGATTACTGGGTCTTGGTTTCGACCTGTTCGAGGCTGGACTGCACGCCGGCATAGTTGGGATGATCGGGACCGAGCAGGTCGAGAACACGCTGCCAGTGGGTTTTTGCGTCGTCGATCGTGCCCTGCTGGACCGCGGCGAGGCCGAGATACCAATGGGCTTCCGGATCATCCGGCTGAAGCTCGACGATCTTTCGATAAAGCGCTGCCGCATCCTCGCCGACCGTCGCCACATCGGTTTCCGGATGGGGTGCGCCCAGCAGGCTGGATGCATAGGCCCGGATCACTTCGGTATCCTCAGGTGCGACTTCCATCGCCCGCCGATAGGCCTCTTTTGCCGCCTCGGGCTCGCCGAGCACGATGCGGGACTGCGCCAGGCGAAGCCAGCCCTGGACGTCCGATGGATCGTCCTCCAGCCGTGCGGCCAGGCCTTCGACCATCGACCTGATCTGGGCGCTTCGCTCCTCTGGCGACAAGGCCGCCATCGCCGCCCGGTCTTCCTCGGTCGGCATGGGACCGGAATGGGCTTCATCCGATGAAGCGCCATTGACCGCGCTCGGCGCCAGAGCAGGCGCGCCCGCCGCCAAGGCGGCCGCCGGCTCATCGCCTTCGAGGGCGGCGATGCGCGCCTGGACAACGCCTCTGTCGTCGGAACCATCTTCAAGCAGACCAAGCAGATCCCGCCAATGGCCAACCGCGCCAACCTTGTCCCCGGCTTGTGCAGCGGCGAGGCCGAGCAGCCAGCGGGGTTCAGGGTCGTCAGGGGTGAGCTCGACCAGCTTCTCATACACACCCACGGCATCCGCGCCGACCACGGGATCGCCGCCCGGAGTCTCGCTCGGCTGGAGCAGGCTCCCGGCATAGCCAAGCAATACGTCGGGGTTGTCAGGGGCAAGGTCGCGCGCACGTTCGAACGCCACTTTCGCAAGCTCCGGCTCGTCCAGCACCATGCGCGAGCGACCGAGCATCAGCCAGCCCTGGATGTCGTCCGGCTCCTCCTCCAGTCGCGCGGCAAGACCCTCGACCATGCCGCGAATCTGTTCGTTTTCGGCATGCGGACTGCCATCAGCCCTTGCCGGCGTGCCTTCCGGCAGGCTTGCTATGATTTCGTCGGCCGGGCGGCCATTGGCTTCGAGCACGCCACGGATCGAGCGGATGATATGGCTGCGGAACGGCGCATCGCTCGGGTTGGTCTCCAGAACATAACGCCAGGAATCGACCGCGCCGTCGACATTGCCCTCTTGGGAAGCGGCGAGGCCAAGATAATAATGCGCGCGCGGTTCGTTGGGGATGCTTTTGAGCGCCGTTTGGAACTGTTCAAGCGCGCCGCGCGTCACCAGGCCTTCGGCGCCTTGAACGATTGCCTCGCCCATCTCGATGCGCAGCAGCGGATTGCCGGTGAGCTCGATCGCCTTGTTGTAGGAGCCTGCCGAGTCGCCGAAGAGGCCGGCCTGAACCTGGGCTCTGGCGAGTTCGACCCAAAGGTCGCTGTCATCAGGCGCCGCGTCTACGCGCTCCTGCAAACCCTGGATGCTGGCGAGCGCCGTCTCGCGTACCGGCGCTTGCTGTTCCGGCATGATGCGGGTGGCCAGCGGCACGTCACGCATATGCGGCCGGCCGGTCTGAAAATAGACATAGGCAGAGGCCAATGGGACGATCAGGATGACGAGGGAGGCCAAAACGTAGCCGAAGCGGCTTTCCGATTTCCTGACAGTAACGCGCTCGTCTTCGCTGGCGAGCGCCAGGATCCGCCTTTGGATTTCCAACTTGGCGGCATGCGCCGCCTCTTCGTCGATCACGCCACGCTCAAGATCCCGATCCAGCTCCGAAAGCTGATCCTCATGAACGGCGAGATCAAATCCCTCACGGGTGGGAGCGTCCTGACGCCCAAGGTAAGGCAGGACCAGCGGCAGGATCGCGACGGCAGTCAGCAGCAGGAAGAGAAGAAGATCGATCATGTCGTATCGGCTTCCCTGCGCCCGAGAAGCCTGTCCAGCTTGGCCTGCTCTTCTTCGGAAAGATCGTCGACCGGCGCAGAAATTGGCGCATGACGACGGCGGCGAACGTAGAGGACCAAACCAGCGCCCGCGATCAGGAAGAGCACCGGCGGGCCGTACCAGAGGATCCAGGTCGTTGGTTTCACCGGCGGCCGGAGCAGCACGAAGTCACCGTAACGCTGCGTTACGAAGTCGATGATCTCCTCATCCGTGTCGCCTTCGAGCAGGCGCTCGCGCACCAAGGCGCGCAAATCGCGGGCGAGGTCGGCATCCGAATCGTCGATCGACTGATTTTGGCAGACGAGACAGCGGAGTTCTTTCGAGAGCTCTCTCGCCCGACGCTCCAGCTCCGGATCTTCCAAAAGCTCGTCCGGACTGGTGGCGGCCACCGCGGGCGGCGCGTGGATGATGCCAGCGCTCGGCATGACGACGCCAGCCGCCATCACGGCAACAAGGAGATAGGGAAGGGCGACCTTCGCCCTCATTGTTGGATGTCCTCGATGACGGCCATAAGTTCTTCGACCTGGCGGTTGTTGGTAATGGGGCCGACATGCTTGTGACGGATCTTGCCTTCGGCGTCGATGACGAAGGTTTCCGGCACGCCGTAGACGCCCCATTCGATGCCGATGCGACCTTTGCGGTCGGCACCGATCCGTTCGTAGGGATCGCCGAGTTCCTGGAGAAAGCCTGCCGCGTCCTCGGGATTGTCCTTATAGTTCAGGCCCTGCAGGACCACACCTTCCCGCGCCATGCGCATCAGAAAAGGATGCTCGACCCGGCAGGGTCCGCACCAGGAAGCGAATACGTTCACAAGCTGCACCCGGCCCGTCAGATCGCCACTGGACAGGCCTGGCTTGGCGGGATCGCCGATCGCAAGCGGCGGCAGTTCGAATTCCGGCACCTGCTTGTCGATCAACGCGGACGGCAGGGTGCTCGGATCGCGGGTGAGGCCGATGCCGAGGCCCGCACCGATGATCAGGAACACGACGATCGGCAGGATATAGCCGATGCGGCCATATTTGTTGCCGCCACCGGCAGTCGGCTGACTTTTGCCAGCCGAACTGTCCGAGGTGGTCGCATCACTCATGCCGGGGCTCCTTCTGCGGCCGGCGTCTTCTGCTGACGCCTGGCCTTCGCCGTGGTCGGCGCGCCGACCCGGTGACGCCGATCGGTGAGCGAGAAAGCGCCGCCGAAGCCCATAAACGCCACGCCGGCCCAAATCCAGGTGACCAGCGGGTTGTGGTAGAGCCGGACGGTGTAGCCGGCCTCCGCTGCGGTCTGACCTTCGGGCGGATCCGCGAGTACGGCGTAGAGATCGCGGAATGCGTTGCTGAGAATGCCGGCTTCGGAGGTGGGCTGGCCCTCGACATTGTAAAAACGCCGTTCCGGCTGCAACACGCCGATCTCGTCGCCGTCGCTGGTCACCACGATGTCCGCACGCCGGCCGACATAGTTCGGCCCTTGATATTCGCCGACGTTGTCAAGCGTGAACTCGTAGCCGGCAAGCTCGACGCTGTCCCCGGGCTTCATCACCAGGATGCGTTCGGACTGCCAGGCACTCGAGCCGACCACGCCGACCATCATCACGCCGAGGCCCATATGAGCGATCGCCATGGCGTAGGCGGAACGCGGCAAGCCTTTGGCCCGGCTCAAGCTACGCGCCAAGGGGATCCGGAACAGCTGCACCCGTTCCGCAAGCTCGACCAGGGAGCCGAAGATCACCCACCAAGCGACACCGAGGCCGAGCACGGCGAGCGCGCTCTTGCCCTGTGTCCAGAACAGGTGCGCGACGACGATCACCAACGTGATGATCATGGCCACCTTGAGCCGGCCGAGCACGCCCATGAGATCACCCCGTTTCCAGGCGATCATCGAGCCGATCGGCACCGCTATCAGAAGCGGGATCATCAAGGGGCCGAATGTGGCGTTGAAATAGGGCGGTCCGACCGAGATCTTCTGGCCGTTGATCGTCTCCAGGATCAGCGGATAAAGCGTGCCGAGCAGTACCGTCGCGCAGGACGTGGCGAGCAGCAGGTTGTTGAGGAGCAGCGAGCCCTCGCGCGAAATCGGCGAGAACATGCTGCCGCTGCTGCTCTTCAGTTCCGGCGCGCGCCAGGCGAACAAAGCGAGCGAACCGCCGATCGCGATGATCAAGAGGCCCAGAATGTAGACGCCGCGCTCGGGATCGACGGCAAAGGCATGGACCGAGGTGAGCACGCCGGAGCGCACAAGGAAGGTGCCGAGAAGCGACAGCGAGAAAGCGAGGATCGCAAGAAGGATCGTCCAGCTTTTGAGCGTGCCGCGCTTCTCGACGACGATCGATGAATGCAGGAGCGCGGTCGCCGCAAGCCAGGGCATGAAGGACGCGTTCTCCACCGGGTCCCAGAACCACCAGCCGCCCCAGCCAAGCTCGTAATAGGCCCAGTAGCTGCCGAGCGCGATGCCGAAGGTGAGGAACACCCAGGCGAGCAGCGTCCAGGGCCGGACCCAGCGCGCCCAGCTCGCATCGACGCGGCCCTCGATCAGCGCGGCGATCGCGAAGGCATAAGCCATGGAAAGCCCGACATAGCCCGCATAGAGCATGGGCGGGTGAGCGGCGAGCGCCACGTCCTGCAACAGCGGGTTGAAGCCATTGCCGTCGAGCGGCACGGGATCGAGGCGCACGAACGGGTTCGACGTAAAGAGGGTAAAGCTCAAAAATCCGACGCTGATCAGACCCTGGACGGCAAGCGTCCTCGCCTTGAAGCTCGGCGGCAGATTGCGTCCGAAGATGGCGACCAGCGCGCCATAGAACGCCAGGATCAGGATCCAGAAGACCATGGATCCTTCGTGATTGCCCCAGCTCGCCGCGACCTTGAAGATCATCGGTTTGGTAGAATGTGAGTTGCTGGCGACGTTGATGACCGAGAAGTCCGAGACCACGAAAGCGTAGATCAGCGCCGCCATGGAGATCACCATGAAGATGAACTGGCCGATCGCGGCATTCGGCGCCAGCGCCATGAGCTGCGGGTCGTTACGATGAGCCCCCCAGAAAGGCAGCGTGCTCTGCACGATCGCCATGCCGAGCGCGAGTACGAGTGCGTAGTGGCCAAGTTCGATGATCACTGGTTCGCTCCCTCCGCCTTCGCCTCGGGAAGGATGCCCTCCCCGTGGCCTTCGCCTTCATTCCACATGCCCGCCTGCTTCAAGCTCTCCGCGACCTCGGCCGGCATGTAGTTTTCATCATGCTTGGCCAGGACTTCGGAGGCGATGAAAGTGCCGTCGGCGTCGATCGTGCCTTGGGCGACGATGCCCTGACCTTCGCGGAAGAGGTCGGGAAGGATGCCGGCATAATTGACGACGACATCATTGGCCTGGTCGGTCAGCGCAAAGGCCACCACGCCGTCATCATGGCGGCTGACGCTGCCATCGACCACCAGGCCGCCGATGCGGAAATACTTACTCTTGTCGACTTTGCCCTCGGCGATGTCGGTCGGCGTGGCGAAGAAAGCGACGCTGTCGGAAAGCGCGGTCATGACCAGGGCGGTGGCGCCGCCGAGCAAAAGCACCGCGACGGCGACCAGGATCATCCGCTGTTTTTTTCGAAGCTGCATGGCGTCACTCGCTCACACTGGCGGCGGGCATCGTCCGGCCCGAGGCTGCCTTGGGTTCATGCAGGGTGGCCGACGTCGGCGTTCGCCGCTCGGCCCTCGACAACTTCCTCACCTGCTCGAGTTCGGTTTCGCGTGCCCGGGCGCCGAACCAGCTCCAGACAAAGAGGAGCAGGAGCAACAGCGCCGTTATCCCATAGGCACTCCAGACATAGACGGCGTAACCGCCCATCGCGAAAAATTCGTTCAAGACATGCTCCTGAAATCCGCACCAAAATGGCAGAAAGCCTCGGTTATTCTGGCTTAAAGCCTCGTCGGTCTCGGATGGTATTTACGTTGTCCTGCCTGCGGGTCAACCATCTTATCACGGCCATAGGGGCCGTTTACCGGCCCGACGACACTAGACCTCAGCAAGCATCTCACCCCAAAGGAACACTATCCGTAGCTTTTTCCTTCCGCCACCGTAGGTTAGATGAAATATTCTACATCTTCTCAATTGGACGCCCGACAAGGTCGGTCACTTGCCGATGCAGAAGGCCGAAAAGATCTGATCGAGCACATCTTCGACCCCGACCCGTCCAGTAATCCGTCCCATGGCCTGCATGGCGATACGCAGGTCCTCGGCGATCAGCGCGAGCTCCGGTTCTGACGGCGTCTCATCGAGGCGAGCGAGCGCTGCGCTTACCTCAACGAGCGCCTGGCGATGTCGGGCGCGCGTCAGGACAGGAGCATCACCGGGCGCCATGGCCTTCGCGGCAAATTCGGTCAGCCTTGCAATGAGCTGATCGATCCCCTCGCCCGTTTCGCAGGAGAGCATCAGCGGCGCCTGCCCGGCAATGTTGCGCTCGGAGCCCGGCTCGAGAAGATCGGCCTTGTTCAAAACGACGATCGTTTCCCCGTCGATCAGCGCCTGGGTTTCGGGTTCGATCGACGGCCAGCGCGCGCCATCGAACAAAGCGATCCGGATATCCGCATCCTTCGCTTCGGCAAGGGCGCGCTCGATGCCCATGCGCTCGACCCTGTCGTCGCTCAATCGAAGCCCAGCGGTATCCGCCAGCACTAAGGGGTACCCGCCGAGGTCGAGCGGCGCTTCCAGCACGTCGCGGGTGGTGCCGGGGATATCGGTGACGATCGCCACATCGCGCGCCGCCAGCCTGTTGAGCAGGCTGGACTTACCGGCATTGGGCGGGCCGATCAGCGCCGCTCGAAGGCCATTTCGAAGGCGCTCACCGCGCTGGCCATCGGCAAGATGCTGGGCGACCTCGTTCTGCAGCGCCCGCATCTTGGGCAGCATCTCGGCCATCAGACCATCCGGCACCTCTTCTTCCGCCGCGAAGTCGATTTCCGCCTCGATCAAGGACAAGGCTTCAAGGAGACGCCCATGCCAGTCGCTGTAGAGACGCCCGAGCGCGCCATCCATCTGCCGCCTGGCTTGGCGCGCCTGCTGTCGGGTTTCCGCGGCGACCAGATCGGCCAACCCCTCGGCGGCAGTCAGGTCCATCTTGCCGTTCATGAAGGCGCGCCGGCTGAACTCGCCGGGGTCCGCAGGGCGGACGGCCTCGATGGCCGAAAGCGCTTCGAACAGGGCTGAGAGCACGGCAGGGCCGCCATGGACGTGAAGCTCGAGGACGTCCTCGCCGGTGAAGCTGGCCGGTCCGGGAAACCAAAGGATCAGCCCCTGATCGATCGGCTCGCCGTCTTCAGGATCGATGATGGATGCAAGCCGCGCCTGCCGGGGCGGCGGTGGCGCTTCGCCGGTGAGCGCCCTGCAAGCCTCGGCGGCGGTGCTGCCGGAAAGGCGTACGACGGCGACACCGGCTCGGCCGGCGCCGCTGGCCAGCGCGAAAATCGTGGCTTCGCTGCTGTGAACCGCCGTCAACGCGGATCCAGTTCCTGGTTGGCGGCGATTTCAGCCGAGAGCGCTTTGGAGCGCGCCTCGACCACCGCCAGCATCGCCTTGTCCATCGCAACAGACGCGAGCTCGACCATGGGCGTGACGTCCGCCTGTCCAAAGAAGCGCCGCTTCTCGTTGGTCGTCGCCTCGACCCTGACGTCGAACTTCATGGCTGTAACGCCTCAATGCCGTTTGCCCAGATCGACATGCTCTTGTCGCTGGCCTTTTCGTTGAAGACGCCATCTTATAGAGCGACGCGCTCCGATCCGCCAACAACCTCTGCCCGGATGATCCCTTTGAAGAACCGCCTCAAAGACACCACCAGCCCCTATCTCATCCAGCATCAGGACAACCCCGTCCACTGGCAGCCCTGGGATCAGCAGGCCCTGGCAG
Source organism: Pseudomonadota bacterium (assembly GCA_039197065.1). Lineage (GTDB taxonomy): Bacteria > Pseudomonadota > Alphaproteobacteria > Geminicoccales > Geminicoccaceae > JANQPX01. The sequence continues at coordinate 154,568 of JBCCUL010000004.1, forward strand.
CGGCCAGGAACGCAGACAAACCCATTCTCCTGTCGATCGGCTATTCCGCCTGCCACTGGTGCCATGTCATGGCCCATGAGAGCTTCGAGAATGAGGCGATCGCCGAGCTGATGAACCGCCATTTCGTCAACATCAAGATCGACCGCGAGGAGCGCCCGGATCTCGATCAGATCTATATGCGCGCGCTACATCTCCTGGGCGAGCAGGGCGGCTGGCCGCTCACCATGTTCCTGACGCCGGCGGGCGAGCCGTTTTGGGGCGGCACCTATTTCCCGCCGGAAAGCCGCTACGGCCGCCCCGGTTTCCCGGAGGTGCTCACCACCATCGCGCGCATCTGGAAAGACGAGCGCGCCAAGGTCACCAAAAACAAGACGGCACTCGTCGACGCTCTCGCAGGCTTGTCCTCTCCCACCGAGGGCGCCCCGATGACCATCGATCAGATCGACCAGGCCGCAAGCCGGGCGATCGGCGCGTTCGACCCGGTCCATGGCGGCCTCCAGGGCGCCCCCAAATTCCCCCAAGGCCCCATCCTCGACTTTCTCTGGCACCGGGCGGTGGCGACCGCCAACGTCGACATCAAGAAGACGGTGGAACACACGTTGAACCGCATGTGCCAGGGCGGGATCTACGATCATCTCGGCGGCGGCTTCGCGCGCTACAGCGTCGACGATCGCTGGCTCGTGCCGCATTTCGAGAAGATGCTCTACGACAATGCCCAGCTCCTGGGGCTGCTTGCCGATTGCTACCAGGTAACGGCGGATCGCCTCTTCCGTGCACGTGCCGTCGAGACCGTCGGCTGGCTGGAGCGGGAGATGATGGTCGAGGGCGCCTTCGCTTCTGCCCTCGACGCCGACAGCGAGAGGGAGGAAGGCAAGTTCTATGTCTGGCAGGATTCGGAGATCACCGCAGTCGTCGGCGACGACATGCATAACTTCAAGCGGGTCTTCGACGTGACCCCTGCGGGCAATTGGGAAGGCAAGAATATCCTGAACCGGTCTGCGCAGGCGGGACTGCTTCCTGAAGCCGGGGAAGCCGCCCTCCAGATCCAAGCGTCGCGCCTGCTCAAGGTTCGAGAAGAACGCATCCGCCCCGGACGCGACGACAAGGTGCTCGCGGACTGGAACGGCCTGATGATCGCCGCACTGGCGCGAGCCAGCGCCATCTTCGAAAAGCCCGAATGGCTCGATCTCGCAGAGACGGCGTTCGCCTTCATCACGGATCGGATGCAGACCGAAAATCGCCTTGCCCACAGCTATCGCGATGGCCGCACCCTCGATCTTGCTTTCGTCGAAGACTACGCGGCCATGGCAGACGCCGCACTGGCCCTCTTTCAACATACCCAGAAACGGCGTTTCCTCGATCACGCCATCGCCTGGGTCGAGAGGCTCGACGCGCATCACTGGGACGGAGACGCGGGCGGCTACTTCCAGACCTCCGATGATGTCGACGACGTCCTGGTACGTCCGAAAACCGCGATCGACGGGCCGTCCCCATCCGGCAATGGTCAGATGGTGGGCGTTCTCGCCCGCCTGGCCGACCTCACCGGCGATGCCCGCCATCGGAAGCGCGCGGACGCGCTGATCCGTACCTTCGCTGGCGATGTCCGAAAAAACCCGCTCGGCCACACCGCCCTCCTTTGCGGCCTCGCCATGCTCGATCGTCCCATCCAGATCGTCATCAATTCAGGGTCCGGAACACCGAACGGCGGTGAGCTTTTTCAGGCAGCGCTGAAAGCAGCGCCTCCCGGTGCGACCGTTCAGCTGGTGAGCCCCGACGTCGCCCTACCGGAGGGACACCCGGCCAGCGGCAAGGGTCTGGTCGACGGCAAGCCCGCCGTCTACATCTGCGAAGGCCAAACCTGCCGCCTGCCCGTCACCGACGTCGACGCTCTGGCCACAGCACTCCGAAGCTAGACCTTCTACCGAAGAGGCGAAGCCGCCTGCTCGATAAGGAAAGGCGGTAAAACAAAGAGATAGATCGTGGATCCCGATCACATCCAGTCGGGATCTACGCTAGTCGCCTGATCCTGAGGTTCATTGGATCGCCCCCTCATGCTTGTCCAAAATTTCTGGGATTGAGAGTTTCTTAACCCGTTTCCGCGACGCTGATGTCCTGATCTATGCGATCCTGGGAGTCCGCGCCCCGCCTCAACTCACCCAGCGGGTGGGCGGATTCCCAGGGTCACATGGACCATCAAGATGTCTACCAGCACATAGATTAAGACGGGGTTAAGCGCCCTGGATCAAAGAAAATTCGCGATCCAGGTCAGAACGCTGGAGCTTTTTCCGATCAGTAGGAGCAGCTGATCGATAAGGAACTGCAGTGATGCGAAGGGATAGCGCGCATATTCCGATCATGCCCGATCGGCATTCGCTCCAAAACCCCTTCAGATCAGCTTGGGCCGTCTGAGTCCCTTGAATTTCATCTTCCCTTAAAAAGTTTTCGCAATCATGAAGATCTGGTCCATGGGATCCTGGGAATCCGCCCGCCATGTTAGGTGTTGCAAGGCGCGGACTCCCAGGATCCCATGGACCAGGAAACGGATGCTATCGCCGAAAGGTAAACATCCGGTGAAGGTGATCTGCCGACGTCCTCAGGAAAATATGGGCCAAGCCAAACTAAGCTGACGTCGCTCTAAAACCGCGCCTTCAGGCGTGCTTAGTCGATAACACTCGACAGGCCGTCAGATTTATTTATGAACAACGTTCATTTTTATCTTGACTTTCGAGTTGGCTTCGTTCAATAAATGAACATCGTTCATAAAAGACAGAGACAGATGATGACCTTCAGCCTCAAGAACCTCGCCATCGCCACTGTTTTCAAGATCGCCCTGCTTGGTGTCGGCACCGCCCATGCGGCTGGTAGCGGTGCGCATAGCGCCGAGGCCGTCAATCACTCAGGTGCTGCTGCGAGCCATGGCGCCGCCGCTGTCGCCTCCGGCGCGGCAACCGCGGTTGCGGTCCCGATGATGAGTGTCGGTTCGGCCGCTGTCGGCTCGGGCACGGCGCTGGCCGGCGCCGGATCCAGCACCATGGCGGTCGGCGCCGATATCATCGATCGGGTCAATGAGCCGCTGTCGCTGGATGCCCATGAACTTCACCTCGACACCAAGGCTGACCCGGCGCCTCGCCTCGATTGAAGCCCGAAGCCGCCATGGAAGCGAAAAGGAGCCTGATGATGAAGAGCCTGTTGATCACGGTTGCCGCTGCCATTCTCCTCGCTCTCGGCGCTGTCACTGGCGCCGAGGCCGGCAGCCGGCAAAGCAGCGATCCGACCCTGCCGATCGAGGAGGTTTCCGCCTTCGCCGATCAGGTGCAGCAGAAACTTGCCGAGCAGGGCGCACATGTCGCCCTCGTGGCGCGGGTCGGCCGTGACCCCGCCCAGCTGCCCGACGGCATCGTCTACACGCATGTCGGCATCTGGGTCTATTCCAACATCGAGATGGAGGACGGCCGCACCGTTCGCGGCTATGCCGTGCACAATCTCTACCAGCGCGCCGAAGATTTGAATGTCAGTGATCTGGTCCAGGACTATCCGGCCGACTTCTTCGCCGGCGCCTACAGCCTCGATGCCGGCGTGGTCGTGCCGGACCGTCGACTGCAGGCGAAGCTGCTCGACGTGATCAACGCGCCGACCTACCAAAAAATGCACAATCCCCGCTATTCGGTGGTCGCCAATCCGAACAGCAACGCCTTCCAGAACTGCACGGAGCACACGCTCAACCTCTTGATGGCCGCGCTTTACGACACCGACGACATGGCGCGCATCAAGGCCAACACCCAAGCGCATTTCGAGCCGCAGGTCGTCAAGATCAGCCCGCTCAAGCGTCTGGTTGGCCCTATGGTGATGGACGGCGTCACGATGAGCGACCAGACCAGCACCGTGCGCACCACCACCTTCACCACGATCGCCAACTTCATGGACCGCTTCGATCTGGTGGAAAACGCGTATCGCCTCACCCCGACCAAAGTGACGCCGCTCTAAACATCCGGACGTCGCAACCCGAAGGCCGGCGCTTCAACGGAGCGTCGGCTTTTCGGTATTGTATAAGCCACTCAATATTCAAGGCTCAATAAATGAAGTTTGCCGATTACCGATCAAAGGTGAGCACACCACAGAACCAACGCTTTGTCCGGCCTGATGCAATCCTCCGAGGTCAGCAGAGCTTATCGAGCAAAGCTGCGCCGATCTCCTGGCCAGTCGACATTTCATACGGCAAGAAACTCGGCACCGGATTGTATTCCAGCACCCACCAGTCCTCGTCGTCGTCGACGAGAAAGTCGAAGCCGGCGATGAGCAGGCCCTCCTGCCTTGCAACGTCGACGCAGCGTCTGGCGATCGCTTCAGGAGCCTCGGTCGGTCCATAGGTGGCTCCGTCGCTGTTGAAGCGATAGTCGACCGCCGGACATCTGATCTCGGTCGGAAACACGTTGTCGCCAACGGTATGAATGCGCACCTCGCGCCCTCTGATCAGCTTCTGCACGATCACCGGACTGCTGCCTTCGGCGAGACGTTGCAACAATTGATCATCCGCCTCGCGGACCTGCGAGCGCAATCCCGAGATGGACTTGTAAACAGCACCGCCGGGATGACGATCAACGAATGAGCGCACCGCATCGGCATCGTTGGATGCGATCCAATCCGGCACCCGAAAGCCACGCCTTGTCAAATGCATCATCTGATAGGGCTTCGAGCTGTTGGAGCGGCCAGCGGAGGTTGGGTTGGCGATGGGGCAGGGAAGGAGCGAGACGAACTGATGAAGCGCTTCCCGGCGCTCTCCGATGAAAAAACTGCGCTCATCCGCTTCGAGTTCGAGCGCTGGCGGCAAGTCGGGCTCCGGCGTGAAGCGCACCAGCGCACCGGTTAGATCGGCGGATGCGAGAGTTCTCCGTTCCAGAAAGATCTCGCCGCCATTCTCGTCGAGATCGAATGACCACGAGCTGCCGAGGCCGCTTTCGGTCAGCTGGATCGTTTCGATACCGCGTTGCGAGGCGAGCCAATTCAGATAGTTGGTCGCCAGATCCTGGTCATTACCGATGAGTGCGATGGTCATGAACCCGCTCCATGATGCGCGCCGCCACGTTGTCGGCGACCGATGGCTCGAGATGTGGCAAGACATCGACGGACATCACGGCTCCCTGTTCGGTGACCGCGACCTCCGCAAGGTCGATGCCGCGTTCGCGAAGAATCCTGCCGACGTCCGGGTTCAGCCGCTTCGCCTCGCGGCCAAGGGGCTTTCCCTCGAAAAGAAGGTAAGTTTCGGCGACCTTATCGTCGGTGGTCGCGATGCCGAGCATGGTGGCCAGCTGGTCGCCGGGCTTATGTCGGCGACCGCCATAGCGATAGGGCACCCAGCTCCCCCGGGACTGAGCACCGCCGAAACGAAACGCGGCCAGCGCGGTTTCGGCCTCTTTCAAATTACGGCGCCAGACCGGCCAGCTCATGCCCTCGTACCACGTGACCGCATCAGGCATGACCGGCGCGTAGACGGTCTCCAGATGGCAGGCGGCGAGCATGAGCGCGCGCATCTCACCCTGGACGAAGGCGGCATCGCCCTCAACGAAGCTTTCCCCGAAGATACTGTCGGGATGGCAGCGCAAAAGGAGCATGTCGATCGTCCAGCCATCGAGCTTCAACGCATCGTCGTCGAGCTCCAGCTGGTGATTGACGATGTCATCAGGTAGCAGATGAAGGCAGGGGATCTGCCGATCAATGGCCTGAATCAGCGGGTCATCACGCGAACCGACCAGTAGGGCGAGCGGCCCGTCTTTCGTGGCAGCACACATAGCTGCACCTCGTCTAGGAAGATGCAATCGACGGATGGGGGTGATCCCCGGAGTGATGGAACTTGCTCCGGGGATCGAGAGGCGCTACCGGCCGGTGCTGCGTGATGCCAGCCTGGCTTCGATCCGCTCGGCGAGCTGATCGATCACCGTGTCCGGGATGCTGACGCGTGGGTCAATTGGCAGGAAAGGCTCGAGCTCCACCTTCTTCTTCTCGCCGCGCCAGCGGACGATGATGTCCTCGAAGTCCCGCCAGCGAAGTTTGCCGAAGTTTTCCGGCTCGACCAGCAGTTCGACTTTCTTCTTTTCGGGCCAGATTGACAGGCCCTGCACCGCGATCTCGCTCGCGTCGAGCATCTGGAGAAAATCGGACGCCGACATGTCGGCGAGCTTGGTGTCGCGAAGCTTGTCAGGATCGATGGCAGCCTTTTTTCCGGCCATGGAGATCTCCAATGGATTGATGAAATAGCAATCACTTGATTGCTCAACCGTAGGTCCCCACACCGGCGATCGCAGTGAACTGTTTCACAGGTTTCAGATTTACGATGAATTTGACCTGACAAGCTTTGACACGCCCCCAGGTCAACCCCGTCGGCGGCCGCCGACCCGACCTAGCTCGGCCGGATGCCCCTAAGCCGCTCGTTCCGCCGCCTGAGCAGTTCCATCGCCGTGAGCAGGCCGATTGAGATGATCACCAGGATCGTGGCCACCGCCAGGATCGTGGGAGAAATCTGCTCGCGGATGCCGGACCACATCTGGCGGGGGATGGTTCGTTGTTCGGGGCCGGCCAGGAAGAGGACCGCGACCACTTCGTCGAAGGAGGTGATGAAGGCGAAGAGACCGCCGGAGATCACGCCCGGTATGATCAGCGGCATCTGCACCTTGAAGAAGGTGCGGATCGGGTTGGCGCCGAGCGAGGCTGCGGCGCGCACCAGGCTGTTGTCGAAGCCTACCAGGGTTGCGGTCACGGTGATGATGACGAAGGGGGTGCCGAGCGCCGCGTGGGCCAGGATAACGCCGAGATAGGTCTGGCTGAGCTTGATCTGGCTGTAGAAATAGAACATGCCGGCGGCGGTGATCACCAGCGGCACGATCATCGGCGAGATCAGGATGGACATGATCACGCCCCGATAGGGCATTTCCGAACGCGACAGGCCGATGGCGGCAAGCGTGCCGAGGATGGTGGCGATCAGGGTGGAGGCGATGCCGATGATGAAGCTGTTCTTCATCGCGCGCACCCATTGGGCATTCGCCCACATATCCGCCCACCAGGCGAGGCCCTCGGCATTGGGGTTGGCCATGCCGTTCGCGAAAATGTCCCGATACCAGCGGAGGCTGTAAGCGTCCGGATCGAGCGAGAGCATGCCCTGGGTGAAGCTGAAATAGGGCTGCGCGTTGAAGCTCAGCGGCAGGATGATCAGGATCGGCGTGATCAGAAAGATGAAGATCAGCGCACAGATGATCCGAAAGCCGTAATACCAGGCACGTTCCCCTGAGCTGGCGTATGGCGGCAACCCACTCATCGTGGTGCGACCACGTCGTTGACTTGACGGCGACTCTGCATCGACGCAGGCGATCCCATGCTGGACGTTCGCGAGGCGGATGCGTCACTGGCCAGGACTCGCTGCCGACAGTCAGATCGACCCGTCCCCGCTGGGCCAAGCCCCAAAGTCAATGAGATGGCCATGCCATTAGCCCAGTTTCATGTTGTCGATGCCGACCAGGCGATCATAGAGCCAGTAGAGGGCTAGAACGCCGGCGAGGAGGAATATCGCGAGGGCCGCGGCAAGCGACCAGTTGAGCGATCGCTGCATGTGGTAGGCGATGAAGTTCGAGATCAGCTGGCCGTCCTGACCGCCGACGAGGGCCGGCGTGATGTAGTAGCCGATCGCCAGGATGAAAACGAGCAGCGAGCCCGCGCCGATTCCGGGGATGGTCTGGGGCGCATAGACCCGCCAGAAGGCTGTCCAGTTGGTGGCGCCGAGCGATCTCGCGGCGCGCATATAGGACGGCGAGATGGTCTTCATCACCGAATAGAGCGGGAGAATCATGAACGGCAGCAGGATGTGGGTCATCGCGATCAGCGTGCCGGTCATGTTGTAGATCAGGGAGAAGCGCTGGTCGTCCGAGGTGATGCCGGTGGCGACCGCAAGGTCGTTCAGGACGCCTTCGCCCTGAAGCATGGCGATCCAGGCGGTGGTGCGCACCAGGAGCGATGTCCAGAACGGGAGCAGCACCAGGATCATCAGGAGGTTGGATGTCCGAAGCGGCAGATGGGCGAGGAGATAGGCGACGGGATAGCCGAGAAGAAGGCAGAAGATGGTGACCGCGAGCGACACCAGGAGGGTCTTCACGAACAGCCAGATATAGATACGTTCCTGATCGGGAAGACGCTCGAAGCTGCCATCCGCCTTATATTCGAAGTCGGCGGCGGCCGCGAGAAAGGCTGGCGTGGTGCTCTTGGAGGCGACCTTCATCGCCTGCCAGACCTCGATATCGCCCCACTCGTCGTCGGCGTCGAGGATGGCCTCCTTGAAAGGCGGCTCCATCTTCCCGGCTTTGCGCGCGGTCGAGGTGAAAAGGGAGCGGGTGCCGGAAAGCTCCCGGTTCACACGAGTCGCGACCCGGCCGATGGTTTTGTCCTCGCGCGCGGCGATCAGATCCTCGACGAGGGCGGCGTACATCGGCTCGTCCGGCTCGCTGGTCGCATCCCAGGCCTGCAGCATCTCGGCGCTGGCCGGCATGTTGTCGGCGTAGGTGCTGTTGTTCACGCCCTGCCAAAGCAGAAGCATGATCGGAATGACGAAGCTGGCGAGAATGAAGAGGAGAAGGGGCGCCACCAGGAAGAAAGCCCGAAGGCGGCTAACGAACAGCGCCTGAGCGAGCTTCCGTCGAAGCGGGGTGCCGTCGGCGGCGAGCACGGGGCCGGAGACGGCGGGGGTCGGTGCGGTCATGTCCGTCATGTCAACGGATCATTCCAAAATCGGGATAGCTGCATAAAGTGACCGGCCCGGCGGGCGGGATCGCATGACACGCACCCGCCGGGTTCGATCGATGTCGTTTACTGAGCAAGCCAGGCGCTGAAGCGCTCGTCCAGCTCGTCCTGGTTGTCGGCCCAGAACTCGAAGTTGTTGACCAGAGCCGTCTCCATGTTGGCGGATGCGGTCGGCATATGCGGCGCCATCTCGGTCTTGCCGTCATTGTAGAGGCCGACGAGCGGGCCAGCCGACTTGCGGGCCGGGCCATAGGAGATCCAGCTTGCCTGGTTGGCGAGCTGCTCGGTCTCGGTCGAGAACACCAGGAAGTCGAGGGCGTTCTCCATGTTGGGCGCACCCTTCGGAATGGCCCAGAGGTCGAAGTCCAGAACCTGGCCGTCCCAGACGATCTCGAACTCCTGGCCTTCGCCGATGGCGGCGTTGAAGATACGGCCGTTATAGGCGGTGGTCATCGCCACCTCGCCGTCGGCGAGCAGCTGCGGCGGTTGGGCGCCAGCTTCCCACCAGACCACCTCGTCCTTGATGCTGTCGAGCTTGGCGAAGGCCTGATCGACGCCTTCATCGGTATCGAGCAGGTCATAGACCTCGTCGACCGGCACGCCATCGGCGATCAGCGCCATCTCGAGATTGGCCTTCGGGCTCTTTCTGAGGCCGCGCTTGCCGGGGAAGGCCTCGAGATCGAAGAAGTCGGCCATGGACGTCGGCTGGGCGTCGGCCATCGTGGCCTTGTCATAGGCGTAGATGGTCGACCAGACGATGTTGGCGACCGCGCAGTCGTTGATCGAACCTTCGATGAAGTCCTCTTCAGCCGGCGTACCGTCGGCGCCTGCGGGCAGGATCGAGGCGTCGATCTCCTCGAACAGGCCCTCGTCGCAGCCGCGCACGGCATCCGACAGCTCCACGTCGACGATGTCCCAGGTGACGTTGCCGGCATCGACCTGGGCTTTCACCTCGGCGAGACCGCCATTGTAGTCCTCGGAGATGATGGTCTTGCCGGTCTGCTCCATCCAGGGCTTGTGATAGGCCTCGACCTGGCTCTTGGTGTAGGCACCGCCCCAGCTAACCACGGTCAGGTCGTTGGCGGCGGCCGTGCCGGCGACGAAGACCGTCGCAGCCGTGCCGAGAAGAACTGTCTTGAACGTCATTGATATCTCCCTTGTTCGTTCACGTTCGTTGGCGTTGACATCACTTAGACTAAAAGCCTGGGTTCAGGCTCGAAGCCTGGGCATAGACACAAAGGCCTTGCGACTATCTGGGTCTTTTCGGCGCGTGATCAATTCGCATCCCATCAATTCGGCAAGGCGTCCAAGGCGCGACAATCTTCGGCATGCCAGCCGATCTTCACCTGATCGCCCGGCTCGATATGCACGTGGCCGGCGGCATTAGGCACCTTCACGATGAAGTCGTCATGGCCGCAGACATTGACCCGGGTGCGCATGTGATCGCCAAGATAGATCTGTTCCTCCACCCTGGCCTGGAAAACATTGGCGAACTTGCCGTTCTCGGGATTGATCGTGACCCGTTCCGGGCGCAGGGAGAGCAGCGTGTCGGTGTCGCCGTCTCGAACATTGACGGCCAGGGCGTCGATCTCCCCGCCCTCCACGGCAACCTTGCAGGTCTGTCCGTTGAAGGCCTTGATCTTGCCGGCGAGCTTGTTGTTTTCGCCGATGAACTGGGCGACGAACGCGTTATCCGGACGTTCATAGAGATCCTCGGGCGGCGCAAGCTGCTGGATCACGCCGTCGTTGAAGACCGCGATCCGGTTCGACATGGTGAGCGCTTCGCTCTGATCGTGGGTGACGTAAACCACGGTGACACCGAGATTCTCATGAATATGTTTGATCTCATACTGCATCTGCTCGCGCAGCTGCTTGTCGAGCGCGCCGAGCGGCTCGTCCATCAGCACCAGCTTCGGCTCGAAGACGAGGGCCCTGGCCACGGCGACACGCTGCTGCTGGCCGCCTGAGAGCTGCGCCGGACGACGATGGCCGAATTCGCCGAGCTGCACCATATCGAGAGCGCGCTTGACCCGGCCCTCGACATCCGATCGGCCCATGCCGCGCACTTCCAGCGGAAAGGCCAGATTCTCGCTGATGGTCATGTGGGGGAAGAGCGCATAGTTCTGGAACACCATGCCGATATTGCGCTTGTGCGGCGGCACATTGTTGATCGGCTGGCCGTCGAGAATGATCTCGCCATGGGTGGCGATCTCGAAACCCGCGAGCATCATCAGACAGGTGGTCTTCCCGGATCCGCTGGGCCCCAGCATGGTGAGGAACTCGCCCTCGGCCACGTCGAGATTGAGGTTTTTGACCACCAGCGTTTCGCCGTCATAGCTCTTCTGCACATTGGCGAAACGCACATAAGCGTCATTTGCCTCATTTTCAGCCACGCTGGTGGTTCTCCCTGCTGCCGAAGCTTTCATTGCCTGATGCCGAAGGGCCGATTTCACAGAGATCGGCTTTTCGACTGTCACATTAGTGCAGATTGCCACAAATGCAAAAAGACTGATGTGACAAAGGCCTGTCTGCAAAAACAGTCCGGTCATATCCAGGTCCGCCTATGGCCGACCCCAGCGTAAGCTAAGCAGGTTTCGTGCCAGAAAAGCTGTCCTGATCAATAGAGCTCTTCGCGCGCGTTGCGATCGATCAGCTCGTCATAGGTCTGAACCGTCTCGGCATCCGTCTTGGCATCGACAGCGTCGGCGATCATGCGCCCGAGGGAGGGCAGAGCTTTACGGTCGACCTTGGCCTCCTCCGACCAAAGCTTCGAGCGGATCAGCGCCTTCGAGCACTGCAGAAAAACCTCATCCACCGTGATCACCACCACGAGCCTGGGAAGGCGGCCATCCACGGCGAAACGCGCCAGCAGATCCGGCGACTTGGAGAGCTGGGCGCGGCCATTCAGCCTTAGCGTCTCGGTGAAGCCCGGAATGAAGAAGAGAAGGCCGACCTCCGGTCTGTGGACGATATTGGAGAGTGAATCGATGCGGTTGTTGCCGGGGCGGTCGGGCATCAGGAGCGTTTTGTCGTCCGCGATCTGGACAAAGCCCGGCGCATCGCCGCGCGGTGAGTTGTCGGCGCGGCCATCCGGCCCCGAGGTCGCCAGGCAAAGAAAAGGCGACAGCTCGATGAAGCGTTGGCAGTTTCGATCGAGGTGATTCAGCTCCTTCTTCAGGGACAGCGGGTTGGGCTTCCCGTAAAGCGCGCGAAGAGCCGCCTCTTCACTGATGATGTCGCTCTGATCGATGTCCGTCATGGCCAATTGCCTTCCTTGTCAGAGGACTTCAGCAAAGCACAAGCAGGCTGCAGGGTCAAAATTGGAAATTCAGTCACGCGACGATAAAATTAAATAATGCTCGCATCATTATTATTGGTAAATATTAATTATTAACAATCATTGATTTGTTTTTATTGCATTTTAGATGTATTTTGATTATATTGACGAAATCAAATGCAGTTATCGCCTGCCAGGAGCTTGCCATGACGCGCATCGTAGAAAAAGTTCAGAGCCCCCACGCTGATGCCGAACGACGCCGGGCCGATCTGACCTGGGAGCGGATCCAGGAACAGGCGATGCAGGCGTTCACGGCCGGCAATCCATCAACGGCCCGCGTCAGCTGGGAAAAGGCCCTCGATATCGCCGAGCGCCATTTCGAGCGTGGCGATCCCAGGATCGCCGCCAGCCTCAGCAATCACGCCTATGGGCTCATGCGCCGGGGACAAACTCATCAGGCCGGTCAATATTTCCGGCGGGCGATCGCGGCCTGGGAAGACAGCTGGTGTTGGATCCCCTGGATGGCGCCGTCGACGGAACCGGACGGGATCGAGGTTGCAGCCTATGATCGCGCCACGCAGGACGCCTTCTACGCAATGATCGAGCAGGGCAAGGCGATTACCGAGACGCTCTGGCGTGAGGGCAGGCTGCCCGAGGCGGTCGGCGACGACTGGGCCACCGTCAAGCCAAAGAGCATGACCGACATCAGGCGGCTTTTCTCCGCGGTATTCCTGATGCCGACGGCGCGCAGCAAGAGAACCGGCCATCACGCGGCCTGAGCGGCGTTAAGCTTTTCTCAGGAATGATGTGTCAGGCTGAAGGCTGCTGTCGTCCCGACGCCGGATGGCAGGTTTAAACGGAAAGGGCCCGCAAAAGAACGCCGATGACGCCCATATCGATGATGCCTCCGGTCGATTACTGTCCCTCCTGCGAAGGCCGGAAGGATGAAAACAAGGCCCTCGATATCGGCGAGGCGCGCGTGCGTCAGGCCGAACTTCAGTCCGAGATCGACCAGACATCGGCGGCGGCTGAAGGCACGCAGACCTCGGAGATCGCCTCGCCTGTGGCCGCGGGCGAAGGGCCGGCCACGATCAACACAGCCGTTCAACCGCTCCTGGCGCCCGACCTTGCGGTGCAGGCGACGTTTGCGCGGCCCTTCAACGAAGCCGGCAATAGTGAAACGGAGGCGCTGCGGCTGCGCGCTGCGGAGGCCTACCGCACGCCCTGATCGGACGGCGTTTGGGGCCTCAATCTTTGGGGAAGCTGCGCTCCAACTCCGCGACGTCATCGTCCGATAGGGGCCGGGTGGCCTGGTTCTGCAGCAGCAGGAACAACTTGGCCGTGGCCTCCAGCTCTTCGATAGCGCCCGCAGCACCATCCAGGGTTTTTCCAGCAACGACAGGCCCGTGATTGGCAAGCAGCACGGATGCATGCTTCGCCGCGAGATCGCGCACGGCAACCGCAAGCCGTTCGTCGCCGGGCGGGTAATAGGGGATGAGCGGCAGCCGGCCGACCTTCATGACGTAATAGGCTGTGAGCGGTGGCATGCAGTTCGCCTCGTCCAGCCTGTCCAGGCAAGAGACCGCCACGGAATGGGTCGAATGAAGATGGACGATCGCCCGATCGTTCGGCCGCATGTCGTAGACGCAACGGTGAAGGAACGCCTCCTTCGACGGCTTGTCGCCGCCGACATGGCGTCCCTGGTCGTCGAGCTTGGCGATTCGCGCCGGATCGAGCTTTCCGAGGCGCGAGTTGGTCGGGGTCAGAAGCCAGCCATCGTCTAGCCGGACGCTGATATTGCCGGTGCTGCCATGGGACAGGCCGAGCTTTGCCAGCATCTGACCGAGCTCGGCGATCTCCTCGCGAAGGGCCGCTTCGGTGCTCATGCCGCTTCGGCGGCAGCGGTGTCGAGGCAGGCGAAGGCCTTGGTAAAGAAATCGACGCTGCCGAAATTCCCGGACTTGAGAGCGAGCGCCAGCGGCTCCTCGCCGAGGCTGGCGGTCCAGGGCACGCCCGGATCAATGGACCCGCCGATTCGCAGTCCCTCGACGCCAAGGGCGCCGACGATCGCACCCGACGTCTCGCCGCCCGCCAGAACGAAACGGCGAACGCCGCGATCCCGAAGGCCAAGCGCGATCTTTGCCAGCGCCGCTTCCGTCGCAGCGCCCGCGCGTTCGCGCCCGAACTCTTGCTGGACTTTCGCGACATCTTCCGGTGAGGCTGAAGCGCTGATCAAGATGGGCTCCCTGCCGAGTTTTCCCTCGGCAAAGCGCAGAGCGCGTTCAACCTCGTCCTCGCCCTGGCAAAGCGCCGCAACGTCGATCCGGTGCATCGGCCCCTTGAAATGATCAATCTGCGCCCGCGTCGCCTTCGAACAGCTGCCCGCAAGCACGGCGGAAGCGCCTTCGATAGGCGGCAGCTGATCGGCGATCCTGGAAAAGGTCAGCAGGCCCGAATCGCGAAAATTATCAGGCAGCCCAAGCGCGATGCCCGAACCGCCGGTGATCAGCTCCAAGCCTTCACAAGCGTGCCCGAGTGCTATCAGATGCCGGTCCGCGATCGCATCCGCGATCACATGGCGCACCCCCGAAGCGCGCAGCTTCGTCATCGCGGCGCGTATCGCATCCGCCCCCTGATTGACGACCGCATAAGGTAGAAGCCCCACCTTTTCCCGGCATTGCCGGCCGAGCACGGCCACCAGATCGCTGTCGGTCATCGGCGTTAGCGGATGGTGACGCATCGGGCTTGCGGACAGCAGGCGATCGCCCACGAACAGATGGCCCTGAAACACCGTTCGGCCATTTTCAGGAAAGGCCGGACAGGCGATGGTAAGATCGGTATCGAGCGCCGCCATCAGCGCTTCGGCGACGGGTCCGATATTGCCTTCATCGGTCGAATCGAATGTCGAGCAATATTTGAACAGGATCTGACGCGCGCGCTGGGCTCTCAGCCAGGCGAGGGCTTCCAGGGACTGGCGGATGGCCTCATCGGCGGGAAGGGTCCGGGACTTGAGCGCGATCACCACAGCTTGGGCGTCGCCGATATCCGGAGCGCGCTTAGGCACCCCGATGAGTTGCACCGTGCGCATGCCTCCCTTGACCAGCATGCTGGCGAGATCGGTGGCGCCGGTGAAGTCGTCGGCGATGCAGCCTAGAAGAATCGTCATCTGGTCAGCCGTATTTTGAGACAGGGGCGCTTGGTGAACAGGTTTTTTGAGGTCTATGATAACTGTTCGGCCCCGTTGTACAGGATGCTCCGGGGCTTGCAAGCAACCAGGAAAGGCAGCGGAGGCAGTTCGTGCACATCGTAATCACTGGCGGCGCCGGGTTTATCGGCAAGAAATTGGCGGCAGCCCTGCTCGCCTCCGATGGCATCGCGCTCGAAGGCGAGGCGAAGAAGTCGCTGGAGAAGCTGACGCTTTTCGACATCGTCGAGGCCGAAGGGGTGCAGGCGGACCCGCGGCTTACGAAAATCGCCGGCGATATAACGGACCGGGCGCAGATCGACGAGCTGATTTCGGAAGACGTGGACGCGGTCTTCCATCTCGCCGCGATCGTGAGCGCCAACGCCGAAGCCGATTTCGACCTCGGCATGGCCGTCAATCTGGACGGCACCCGTCACATACTCGAAGCCTGCCGAAACCTAGGGTCCAGACCCCGCGTCGTTTTTGCGAGTTCGGTGGCGGTTTACGGCGGGAATATGCCTGAAACCGGCTATGACGACCTGATCCTCAACCCGCAGACGTCCTATGGCGGCCAGAAGGCCGCCGGCGAGCTTTTGGTCAACGACTACAGCCGAAAGGGCTTCGTCGACGGCCGCGCCCTTCGCCTCCCAACCATCGTGGTGCGTCCCGGCAAGCCCAACAAGGCGGCCTCCACTTTCGCAAGCTCGATCATCAGGGAACCGCTCGCCGGCGAGCCCGCCATCTGCCCGGTCAGTCGCGAGTCGGCGATGTATATCCTGTCGCCGCGCCGCGTGATCGAGGCGTTCATCCACGCGCTGGCCTTGCCGGGCGAAGTTTTCGGCCCCGCGCGCATGCTGACGCTCCCCGGCATTTCCGTTTCGATCGGCGAGGTCGAAGCGGCGCTCGCCAAGGTTGCCGGCCAGTCGGTTGCCGACCGCATTGACTGGAGACCGGATGCGCATATCCAAAAGATCGTCTCCGGCTGGATGCCGGCCTTCGACGCCAAACGGGCAAGAGAGCTCGGCTTTCAGCCCGACCAGAGCATCGAGGAGATCATCCAGGCTCATATCGAGGATGAGCTCGGCGGGGTCGTAGCGTAAGGAGGGAGGGTTCCATGGCCAGCGATGACGAGGCCATTGATGGGCAGGGCGCGATCCAGGCCAATCGCGACGCCTGGAACGCATCCGCAGCGCATCATCTGACATCCGCGCGCCATGAAAGGCTGCTGAACGGTTTCGCAAAGCCCGGCTTTTCATGTCTCGACGACCTCATCGAGCAAAGGCTGAAAGCGCTCGGCGTCACCGGCAAGAATGTCGCCCATCTCTGCTGCAACAACGGCTGCGAGATCCTGTCCGTCAAAAATCTGGGTGCCGCCCGCGCCGTCGGTTTCGATCAGGCAGGCGAATTTCTAAAGCAAGGCGAAGCGTTAAGAGCCGCCGGCAATATCGACTGCGAACTCATCGAAACCGACGTTCACGAGATCGATGCGTCCTTCGACGGTGCTTTCGATATCGTCCTCATCACCATCGGCGCTCTTGGCTGGATGCCTGATATCGGGCGCTTCTTCGGCATCGTGGACCGCTTGCTCAGACAAGGCGGCGCTCTTTGCATCCACGAGCAGCACCCGATCATGAACATGACGGAGCCGTTCGAGCCCAACCCGGATCCCACGCGTTTGACCCATAGCTATTTCAAGCCTGAGCCGTTCGCGGAGATAGGTCCGATCGTCTATGACGGGCAGCCCGTATCGGGTGATGAGCGGCATTATTGGTTCGTGCACACCCTCGGCGATACGCTCTCAGCCTGTCTCGATCAGGGCTTCGCGATCGAGCATTACAAGGAATATCCCCACAACATCAGCGGCGCCGACTTCGACATATACGACGACCAGCCGGCGCAGCTGCCGCAATGCTACATGCTGGTGGCGCGCAAAGGCGGCGCTACATGACGCCGAATAGGCGGCGATCAATCATCGTCCAGAATCGTTGCGGAGATCTTGCGTTCCGGGATCGTCGCGACGCCGATCGCTGAACTCAAATACAACGTCAGCTGCTCGTCGTCTTCGGCTTCGTCATCATCGATCAGCGGTATCACGAACTGCGTCTTGGTTTCGCCTGCCATCAGCCGAACGATCCCGCTGGTTCTCTCGAAATCGCTGCCCGCCTTGGCTGCACCGTCGAGGGTGGTGATGAGGATGATGATGTCATCCGTCGAGGGCCTGGAGGATGAGATATCGACGATCAGCGCCTCGGCCTCTTCCGATATGTCATCAGCCGTGGCCTTGATCTCCAGAACGTCGTCCCGATCCGCAGGGTCGACTGCAGCCAGAGCGCCGCCGGTGCCGACATCGTCGCTCTCGCGGGGCTGGCCTTCCTCTTCAGCGACATCAACGACTTCAGCGACCGAAACCTGCGGCGAAGCGAGCGTCGACGTCACATCATCGGCGACATCGGTGTCCTCCTCCTGCAGGCCTTCGTGCTGCGCGGCCGGCGCCTCGGACAGGACGACGCCGTCTTTGGCGCTGACATACTGCTCCAGAACTTCAAGAACGTAGGTGCCGTCGTCCCAGTCATGCAGCGCTCCTTCGATCACGCTGCCGTCGTTCAGCTCATAGCGGACCAGCTCGATATCATCAGGGGCGATCAGGATCATGCTGCCGCCAGCGGGACGGATGGTCACCGTGCTCTTGGTGAACCGGATGATGTCTCCCGAAATCGTGCTGCCGCCTGCCGCAACGAATTCAGCCGCCCGAGCCGGCAGATGATGAAAGGCCAGCGCACCCGCAACGAGACACGCACCGGCCAGCAAGCGTCCCCTCGCGGGCCCGACGATCGACGGGCGTTGCCGAGACCAGATCAACAGCCTTTGTCCCATCGTTCCAGATATTTCACATCGGCCTTCATATCGACATCCTGCCATTTCGGCTGATAGGAGCCATTCTGCAGTTCAGGAAATCTCTCGTTCATCGCCGTCACGAAGCGCTGGACCTTGGCACATCGGGGATGATCAGATTCCCAATTGTAAGCCAGAAGCACGGCCGGATTGCGGAGTGTCCTGACGGTCTCGCCGGCGGCGATGAGGTTCGGGTAGACATCTGACGACCATGACGATGTCTCATATCCGTCCGGCACCAACTCCGGCGGGATGTCGAGAAGGTGGACGTCGTCATCCCCGTCGAAGTCTTCCGCAAACGACCAGGGAGCCGCGCTGTTGCTGGCCATAGCCGCGATCTCGCCTTTCTTAAGACGTTCACGGGCGATCGACTTCTTGTCGCTTTGCACGTCGGCCGTAATCCCGTGGGCTTCGAAGAGATTGGTCATGGTCAGATAGGTGCCGCTCCCTATCGACGAAAAATTGACCTTCTCGCCTTCGAGATCATAGATCGACTTATATTTCTTATTCGCCACGATATGCAGTTCGGTATCCCACAACCTCGTGACGTAGCGAACACTGTCCTTGATATTCGGGTGAACGCCCTGCTTCTCCATGAAATCGAGCGTGTCGGCGAAGGTCATCGCAAGGTCGACGCCCCTTAGATAGAGAACGTCTTCGACATTCCTGACGGCGCCCGATCCGACCATGGGAACGACACGCAGGGAATAACCGATGTCATCATTGAGAACCGAGGCGATATCTTCGCAAAAATAGAGAAAAGAGGCGCTGGTGCGCCCGCACATGATGCCTACGGTCCCTTGATTGACGCGGTCCCGTATCTGGTCCACCGACTGCGCGCTCACGACTGTCGGCGCGGTGACTGCAATCAGAGCGCCCAAGATGAGCGATCGAGAGGCCGTCAGAATTTTTTGGGCCAGATGGCGCAAAGTGCTTGGGTGCATATCGATACGTTTCAAAGTAACCCACCCTCCGGCTGATGTTCGCAATAGAACATTCACGTCCCTCCGTTGGATCATTTAAAGCGCTGGGATATCGATAGAGCCAGCATAGAAAAAAGAAAACCCTCCACGATTATTAATCAATCTACAATATAGAACTGGAAAACACTTTTGGTTGATTCTTTGTCTATTTGTTCCCCCAAAGAATGTCGGATCTTCAGTGCTTTTACTGACATCTATTCCGAGCCCTCGAGTTGTCCCATCCGGCGCTCCAGCTCCTGAAGCTGCTTCCTGGTCGCCTGAAAGTCGCGTTCGATGGCCGCCATCTTCCGCCGGTCCCGCATCGATTCCTCGGCGAGCGCATATTCGCGTGATTCGGCATGGGAGAGAGCAGCCTGCGTCGAGCTCAGGTCCTCCCGAAGCCGCCTGTTCGCAGCTTGCCAAAGTCCGGCACGGTCTGCCCCGTCCGAAAGCTGCCCCTCGATCGGAGACTGCTGACCGTCAACCTGGCGACCGGCGATCTCGACTGTCTCAGATACCGGGCGTTCGGATCGACCTTCAGGCCCTTCCTCATCCGTAGCCATGCGGACCATGCTGGCCTCGGAGATGCCCGGACTGAGGATGATCGCAGAAGTTCCCTTGGCCAGCAGCCCCACGGCCAGCATGGTCAACACACAGCTCAGCATCACCTGAAAGCGCTGATCCGCGATCTTCCGCAGGAGATGCGTGCCGATCAGCGTCCCGATGAAACCGGCGCAGATCATTGCGACCACCAGCGACAGATAGGGGGCGAAGGCAAAGCCCAGGAAACCGAAGGCCGCCACTTTGACGGCATGCTGAACGATGACGCAGGCCGACTGGGTGGCGACGAGGGATAACCGATCGAGCTTGAGCAATCTCAGGACCGATGCCACCAGCGGCGCCGTGGCGCCGAAGAACATCGTCAAAAACGTGACCACGAGACCTGTGAGGCCGATGGCGCGCCGATCCACGACAAAGGACGGCGGCTTCATCCATGCAGCCCAGAGAATAAAGCCGCCGACGGCGATCTGCATGACCGTGGGCGGCAGCTGCACGACGACCGCCGCTCCCAAAGCGCCGCCCAGGATGCTGCCGGCCAGGAAGGGCAGGAGGATCCACAGCCGCACGCTCTGCAGCATGAGGAGCATGCGTCCGACATTGGAGCCGATCTGAACGACGCCGTGCACGGGTATCAACGCGGTGAGCGGCATTACCCATGCCATGATCGCGAACAGCAGAACCCCGCCGCCGACCCCGGCCGTCGCCGTCAGCATCGATGTCATGGCGCTGCAAACGATAAGGAATCCCACGACCGCCGAAGACAGGTCGGATGGGAAGAGCCACAATGCCTCCAGGCCCAAAATCTATACCCCCAGCAATCAAGAAACGGTGCATTAACCATTCAGACACCTGGGAGCGCTCATTTATTGCGTACTATTTTGCCCTTCTTTCCTATTCCCGGTTTTCCGCGCAAAAGCGAACCGCCAGCGCGACGCTCTGGACAGCCGTAAGCCTGGCTTCCTATCGTATAAGACGCCGGTTCGGGATAGACGGGATGGGGGAGTAAGCTATGAGCGATTGGATCGAACGTCTGGAGAAGGTCTATACGGGCGTCGTGCACGACGTCATGCGCGGCATGGGGCTTTCGAGCTTCACCCTGCCCCAGGAAATTCGGCCGCTGTTTCCGGACCAGACGCTGGCCGGCGTCGTCTCGACCGTGAGCGGCAAGGTGGATACTTCAGCCGATGCCCACACCACGCTTTACGAATGGACGGGTCTGCTTTCCAAGGCGAAGCCGGATACCGTCCTGATCTGCCAGCCCAATGACAGCGTCATCGCCCATATGGGCGAACTCTCGGCGGAAGTGCTCAAGCTCAAAGGCGTGCGCGGTTACGTCGCCGACGGCGGCTGCCGGGACGTCAACTTCATCATCGAGCAGAATTTCCCGGTCTGGTACCGCTACCACACGCCAAGAGACGTCGTCGGCTACTGGCTGCCGGAACGTTTCGAGGAGCCCATCACCATCGGCGAGGTCACGATCCACCCCGGCGACTACGTGCTCGGCGATCGCGACGGCATGGTGATCCTGCCCAAAGACAAAGCCCCCGAGATCATCCAGGCCGCCGAACAGGCCGTCTCCACCGAAAACAAGGTCCGCACCGCCATCCTCGACGGCATGGACCCCCAAGAAGCCTACCTAAAATACGGCAAATTCTGACCGGACGCCGGTCAGCGGTTACTTGCCTGAGCGAGGAACCGCAGCGTCTGAGCCCGCCATGAAAACGCCCGAAAACCTGGGCGCAAACCGTTGCTCCAGGATCCACCGGTCCAAGTCAACGAGGTGGCCGCGCCACCGCCACTAAGGGTCGCGGCTTAGGCCTTGGGCTTCGAGGGCCTGGAGATAGGCCTGCCAGACCTCGTCCTGATGGGTGCCGAGCTGGTGGAGGTAGAGCCAGGTGAAGATGCCGGTGTCGTGCATGTCGTCGAACTTGATCTTGATCGCGTAATTGCCGACGGGCTCGACGTCCATGATGCCGACATGGCGTCGTCCGGCGATGGTCACCTTCTGGCTGGGGCCGTGGCCCTGCACCTCGGCGGACGGGCTTTCCACGCGCAAGAGTTCCGCCGGCAGGCTGAAGCTCTCGCCGTTGTCGAAGGTGACGTTCAGGCGTTTTTCCTGCCGGTCGACACGGATTTCGGTCGGCCAGGGCGCTGCGTCGTCGTTCATCCGTCCGACGTCCCGCCGACAGCACTCGGCCGATCGGCTTTGACGGCATCGGGGATCGCCTCGTCCTCGCCGAGCGTGCGCGCCTCATCCACCAGCATGATCGGAATGCCATCCTTGATCGGATAGGCGAGGCCCGCCTGCTCGCTCACCAGTTCCTGGCGTACGCGATCGTAGCGAAGCGTCGACTTGGTCAGCGGACAGACCAGGATATCCAGAAGCTTAGGATCCACGGCAGAAATCGGTTGCTGAGGTTTCTCGGATACGGAGCCTGTCTCGTCAGTCATGTCCAAGTCCAAAACGAAGGTCGACGGTCCAGGCCGCGCCTGGCTGGTTAGTGGCGGGCGCTGAGATTGTCGTCGGTGAGTGTGCCCATTCTCAAGAGCGCCACCAGGGTTTTGGCGAGATCGGCCGCATCGGCGGTCTCGAGGAGGGCCTGCTTTTCCGGCGGCTCGAAGGGGCAGATCATGGCGAGCGAGGTCAGGAGGCCTTCGAGCGGCGCGCGCTCGATCTGTCCCCAGTCCACGCTGATGTCATGCACCGCGAAATAGCTGCGCAGCGCTTCGACCAGCTCGGGCCTAATATCCTTGGGCGCGGCCTGGGTTTCAAGATCGCCTTGCCAGGGATGGAAATCGGCGATCACCTGCCGATAGGGCGTCGCGACCGTCAGCTCCTCGGCGATCTCGAAGCGGCAGAGACCGGTGAGCGTGATGAGATTGCGCCCATCCTCCGTACTCTCGAAATTGGTGATCTCGCCGGCGCAGCCCACTGGATAGAGCTCGTTCTCACCGTCGCCGCCTGACGCCGCCGGGTTCGGCTGGATCATGCCGATCACCTTGTCGCCGCGCATGGCGTCCTTGGTCATCTGCAGATAGCGCGGCTCGAAGATGTTGAGCGGCAGGTTACCGCCCGGCAGCAGGATGGCGCCGGAAAGCGGGAAAATCGGAAAGCGGCTCGGCAGGCGAGAGAGGGAACCCTGGTCGCTGCCGGGCGTGCTGTCATGGTCGCTGAAAGTTGTCATGACATTTCATATAGCGCGCGGGTCGCTATTCTCCATTGAACAGTGCGCCATCGGTCGATCTACCCCGTAATCTAGTACCGCAGGCTTACGAGAACAGGACCGCGGAGAGCTGTTTTCGGCCGGCGACGGTCGCCGGATGCATCGGGCCGAGCGCTTCGAAGAACTTGATGAGCTGCTTGCGCGCCGCCTGATCCTGCCAGTCGCGATCGGTCTTGATCACATGCAAAAGCTGCTCCATCGCCTCGCCGGTCTGACCGCGCAGAAACATCGCGGTCGCGAGATCGAGGCGCGCCTCGTGATCCTTGCCGTTCGCCTCCAGACGCCTGGCAAGCTCGGCGGGATCGGGCAGCGTGCCGGCTTCCTCGGCAAGGCTGAGTGCCGCCTTGGCGCCGGTGATGTCTACATGATTGGCCTGTTCCTTGGCGACGGCATCCAGGCGCGCGCGCGCCGCCGCCGCACGCCCCAGACCGATCTCGGCACGCGCGGCCCCTGCGATCGCCTCGGCATTGGCGGGCTCGTCGGCCAGCACCTGCTGAAAAATGTCGAGGGCGATCTCGAGCTGACCGGCGTTCAGCGCCTCCTTCGCCTGCTCGATGCCCATTTCCGCCGCACCCGGCCCGATCGGACCCGCCAGCCGCTCGATAAACGCCTTGATCTGGCTCTCCGGCAAAGCGCCCTGAAAACCGTCCGCAGGCTGGCCGTTCTTGAAGGCGTAGACCATCGGGATGGACTGAATGCGCAGCTGCTGCGCCAGCGCCTGGTTCTCGTCGATATTGATCTTGACGAGACGCACGGCGCCGGCCGCCGCCTGCACCACCTTCTCCAGAACCGGCGTGAGCTGCTTGCAGGGCTCGCACCAGGGCGCCCAGAAGTCGACGATCACCGGCACATTCCGGGACGCCTCGATCACACCGGCCATGAAGCTCTTGGTATCGCCATCCTTGATGAGATCGCCGCCGCCACCGGCGGCCGGTTCCTTCTCGCCCATAAGCCCAGATAACAACGCCATGGTCTTTTCCTGCTGAATTTAAGAAGCGTTCCGGCCCCAGGCCGAGCAAAGAGTCAACGCCGGCCCGCGCCGGGCCAAATCTGGCGCTAACATGGCGAAACGCCCCGCCCGGATCAAGCCCGCAGCGGCGGGCCCGCGCCGGGACAGGATCGCCGGCCGGCGTTGAGGCCGGAATGCCGGCCGGCATTGACTGGAGGTTGTCTCGGCCGACCGCCTACATATCCCATGACGAAATCCACCGCCGACCCACTTGCCAAACCCCGGTGTTTCTCCTAAATACCCTCAATCGTCCGGCGCACCACACGTCGCCGTCGACGATCGCGAGCGGGCGTAGCTCAGGGGTAGAGCACAACCTTGCCAAGGTTGGGGTCGTGAGTTCGAATCTCATCGCCCGCTCCATATTTCTCAATGACTCAGACAACATCGCAGCGGATTAAGAACTCCCGGCGGCATCTGTGGCAGAACGCGTATGTTCAGCGTTGAAGCTAAAGGAGTCGCTTTCGACCCGCAGGTTTGCTGCAAAGGAATGGTTGATGACACTCGTTCTCGCCATCTCTGGCCCCTGGTCAATGTGGATGCTGACGGATCGTCGGCTTTCAGCACCGGGGAAGATCAAGAGCGACAATGCGTGCAAGGTTATGACGCTGGACTCATTGGCCAACTGCGCAATCCTTGGTTACGCTGGACTAGGAATGACGGGACGCGGAACCCAGCCCTCGGATTGGATGAGCCGGGTGCTCCGCGGTCGAAAGCTGACGGTTGAACAGTCATTGATAGTGCTCGGACAGGCAGCAGCGCGCGAGTTCCCGCGCCATCTGGATAGAATACAAGACGAAAGACTGCGAAATCACCAGATCATTGCCACCGCACTCATTGATGGGGAAAGCAGACTCTACTCGCTAGACGCGAAGTACTCTTCTAGTCGAGGCGGATATCATTTTCAGCTCAGTCGGTGCGATGAGACAAATCCACCGCGAGTTAGGCAAATTATTGTTGCTGGCTCGGGTAAAGACAGCTTTGATCCTGACGAGGCGGAGATCAATGAACTGCTTTCGAAGATTGGCGCTTGCGAGCGGAATAAAGTGCGACCAGAAATCGTGTCCGAACATCTCGCCAACATCAACAACAGAGTGCATCATTCTGACGAAACCGTAGGACCCAACTGTATCGTGATTTGGCGCTTCAAACGCGGCGGCATTCGGAACGGAGGAGGCGGAATAGAGAGTTACAATGGCCTTAAGAGGAGAGGTCAAGCGTGGCCACCGAAGATCGTGAATGGCTTCGACACCAAGGCCATTGAAGAGCGATTGATGCCGATCTTTGAGGAGAAAGTCGCGAAACCGATGGGTGAGGGCAAAGAGATTCAGGGCATGAACAAGGATGAAATGAACGCCGCCATTGCCGACTTGCCTACAGGTCCAGACGAGCGACTTCGTTGACGCAGGGTTGTAATCTCTCCCTGGGCTTCTGACGCTTGGAAGTTCTAAGCCCAAACGCGGATTGCTACCCCACCTGCGACAAGGAACCGTAGTACGCTTGATGAACAATGATCATCGCTTTCATCGACCCAAATTCTTTATGGACGTTAACTCTTTCTTCGTAAGTCATGGTTAGCGTTGTTAACCGGTATCCCGAAGCGGAAGGGCGAGCTTCACTCCGGTTTGTGGTCCGATCCGTCCGTGATTCGTTGTCATCTGGCAGTGACGGCGAAAATCGTAGGGGCCGGTTAGGAGGTTTGTCATCACGAAGCGCTTTTGTGTGTACGAGTGGGCACTTCTCGGCCTGATGACGATCCAGACACTGATACAGTTGTATCAGACCTGGGTCATTGTTCAGCTAGGATAATGTCCATGGGCGTCCCTTCCGGAAGGGGACGCCCAATTTTTTTGGATTTTATCAAGCAAAAGAAAACCCTCCCAAAAGCTGGCACTCATGGGAGGGTTGCGTTCTTCGAGGTCTGTCAAACAGGACTTCTTGGCCAAGAAAAGCCGCTGCGAGCGCCTGTTATGTGTGTACGATCGGAACTTTACGCAGTGGAGATTAACAATCGGTAAACTCTACTGCAAAAAAAGAACAGGCGGTAAAGATAAAATGCCGATTAAATTGAGATCTTTCAAGTATAGATCAGTCCATGCGTTATCATGATATAGCTGTGTCATTCCAGCCAGCCTCGACTACTCCGCACGCTTCCAAATCAAAGATGCATCGAGCGATCCGGTTCGCCGAGTTGGTCGGTGTCGATGGTCAGGCCGAGGCCCGGTCCTTCGGGCGGTAGGATCATGCCGTCGCGGCGGGATGGGGCGCTTGGGGCGAGGCGGGGGGCGACGTAGCTGGAGAGGTCGCAGACGTTCAGGACCATGTCCGGCGGCGTGGCGGCGGCGAGGTGGAGGGCGGTTGCCGTTGCGATGTCGGAGCCCCAGCAATCCTCGATGCACATCTTGGCGCCGAGATGGCGGCAGAGGTCGCGCGCCTGCCTGAGCGCCGAGAGGCCGCCGAATTTGGAGGTTTTCAGAGCGACCGCATCCATGCAGCCGAGGTCGTGGGCGCGTAGCAGCGATGCCGTGTCGTGGGCGTTTTCATCGAGCTTCATCGGCAGGCCGGTTGCAGCGCGCACGGCGGCGCAATCGTCAAGCTGCCGGCAAGGCTGCTCCAGCATCACGTCCATGTCGAGGACGGCGCGGCCGACCCGGGTCGCGTCCAGGCGGCTCGCGCCGCAATTCCAATCGCCATAGACCAGCGGCCCCGGACCGACCGCCTCGCGCACCAGCCGAAGGCGGGCGACATCCTTCTCCCAGTCCCGATCCGCGCCGAGCTTTGCCTGAAACTGGGTGATGCCATCGCCCTGGGCGTCTTTCGCGATGCGCGCCATCTCCTCGGGCTCGAGGCAGGAGATGGAATGGTAGAGCGGCAGCGCCTCCGCTTGACGGCCACCTAGAAGAGCGTAAAGCGGCAGGTCCGCGATCTTGCCGAGCAAGTCCCATAGCGCGATGTCGATCGCGGACTTCGCGTAGACATGGCCGGGCAGATGCCGATCCAGACGCGCCATCAAGGCTTCCGGTCCCACCGGATCGGCGCCCAGGATCACATCAGCCATTTCCTCAATCGCCGGCGCCACGCCGCGGGCATAGGCGGCGAGATAGTGGGGGATCGGGCAGACTTCGCCCCAGCCGGCAAGGCCGCCATCGGTGTCCAGCCTGAGCACCACCGTCTCCACGGTCTCGCAGGCCTTGCCGTCCGTCATGTAATAGGGGACGTGGCTGGTAAGCGGCCGATGCCAGAGCGTGATGCCGGTGATCATCATGTCAAAGGCCATAGACCGCGAGCGGTGCGCCCAGCCACGCCTCGTCAGGCGCAAAACCGAGGCCCGGCGTGTCGTCCACCGTCAATCGGCCACCGTCATTCCGCGCCCCTCGTCCGGGCGCCGGATCCACCGTCAGCATGTCCTGACAGGCCCAGCCGCCGAGCCGGAACTCAGCCGGGATCGATTGCGCGAGATGCGCGGCTTCGGTATCGGCGAGCACGCTGCCGCCGGTCGCCATGACATACATCTGAATGCCGTGCGCAAGCGCGATGTCGCGGATACGTCTGGCCTTGGTCAGTCCACCGACCCGGTTGAGCTTAATCCCGAAGGTATCAGCGATGCCATGCGTTACGATTCGGACAGCGTCCTGCAAGGTGACTAAGCTCTCATCGACGCTGATCGGCGTGGTCGTCACTTCGCGAATCGCGGCGATGTCGTCGAGCGTCTCGCCGGGCTGCTCGACCGTGATCCCGAGATCGGCAACCGCATTCATCACGATGGAGGCCTCACGCCGCGTCCAGGCGCGATTCACATCATAGAGAATGCGCTCGTCGGCGAGCCGGCGCTCTTCGAGATAGCGAATCCTCGCAATGTCCCGCTCAATATCGCCGCCGACCTTGGCCGAGTGCACCTTGTAGCCCCTGTCGCGATAGGACTGGATGATGCCGAGCATGGTGTCGGGCTCGCCGGAGGAGACCGAGGAGGCGATCCAGGTGCCTTCCTCGCCCCGCCCGCCGAGCATGTCGGCAATCGACAGGCCCGCCGCCTGCCCTGCGATGTCCCAGCAAGCCATGTCGATCGGGGCTTTGGCGTAGAGGTGGCCAGGAAGGCAGAGATCCATCGCTCTTTCGATGTGGTCGAGCGCGCGCGGCTCGCGCCCGAGGATCGCGTCAGCCATGGTCTCGATGCCGGCGCGAATGCCGGGGCCGTGGGCGGGCACATAGGTGTGCCCCCAGGGCGTTCCCTCGCCCCAGCCGGTGATGCCCTCATCCGTCTCCAGCTTGACGAAGGTCGCATCGAGCACGTCGAAACGAAGGCGGCCGCCGGAAAGCCAATAGGGATCCCTGAGCGGCAGGTCCTTCTGATAGACGCTGATGCGCGTGATCTTCATCAGTCCATGGTCACCGCTATATTGCCGACATGCTGCTTGTCGATGAACGCCTGCTGCGCGTCTTTGAGCTGTTCCAGCGGATAGGTCGCCGCGAGCATGGGCTGGATCTCACCGCGCTCGATATAGCCGACCAGGTCGGGAAAAACCTCCGGGCTGGTGATCGTGCAGCCGGTGAAGGTGAGGTCGCGCAGATAGAAGGTGCGGAGATCGAGCTCGACCATCGGCCCCGCGATCGCGCCCGAGCAGGTGTAGCGCCCGCCCCGCGCCAGCACGTCGATCAGCTTCGGCCAGTAGGGACCGCCGACGATATCCGCAACCACGGTCACGGTCTTCCGCCCCAACGCCTGGTCCAACGTAGCCGCCAAGTCCTCTGGTGCGCGGTCGAGCAGGATGCTCGGTTTGAGCGGTGCGAGCTGATCATGCTTGTTCGCGCTGGCCATAGCGACGGTCGTCGCCCCGCGGCGGTTAGCAAGCTGGATGAGGGCGGAGCCGACACCGCCGGAAGCGCCGGTGATCAGGACGACATCGCCTTCGCCGACATGAGCCCGGCGCAGCATGTTTTCCGCCGTGGTGTAGGAACAGGAAAACGTCGCAAGCTCGGCGCTGGACAACGGCGCGTTGACCGGCCTGACATTGCGCTGGTCGATCACGGTGTAGCCGGCGAAGCCGCCATTGCATTCCGATCCGAAATAGCCGCAGGCGTCGAGATTGCCGAGATCGTCCCAATCTCTGAGACAGCAATCCGCCATGACCCGTTTGCCGATGAGCGCAGCATCGGCTGCTTCGCCCACCGCCACCACCGTGCCGGCGATATCGGCGCCCTGGATACGCGGGAACATGATCGGCGCCCCGCCCCAGCTTGGATCCTCTTCGTCAATCTCCTCATAGGCGCCGCCGGTCGTGGCTTCGCTCACGGCTTTCGAATACCAGCCGGAGCGGGTGTTGACGTCGGTGTTGTTGAGCCCGCAGGCCTCGACCTTGATCAGCACCTCGCCGGGAGACGGCGACGGCACGGGCCAATCCTCGTGAAAGACCAGCTTCTCCATGCCGCCATGGCCTGTCAGTACCATGGCCTTCATGGTTGTCGGGATGTCGCTCATTCCGCCGCCTCCGCTGCTGACATGTCTGTCCTGGGAAGCAGATTTTCGGGATCATAGGCAGGGTCGGCAAGCACTTTAGCGGCTCTAGGCTCGCCCATGATTACCACCTCCAGCGCGGCGCCAGGCTCGGCCGCCTCAGGCTTCACATAGGCAAAGGCCAGGATCTTGCCGACACTGTGGCCATAGGCGATCGAGCTGGTGGTGCCGACCACAACACCGTTCAGCAAAACCGCCTCGCCGCCATGGCCGTCGGTGTCGCCATCCGGCTCGATCGCTAGATACACACACTTCCAAGGGAGCGAGCCGCTCAAGCTGATCTCAGTCGCCGCCTTGCCGATGAAGTCGCCCTTGTCGAGCTTGACGAAGCGCATGACGTCGGCTTCCGGCAAGGTGACCTCGTTGGTGAGTTCGCCCGCGCCCTTGAAGCCCTTTTCGAGGCGCATGACGTTCATCGCGAAGGAGCCATAGTCGGCAATGCCCAGCCCCTCGCCGGCAGCCCAAAGCGCGTCATAGACCGCCAGCATTGCCTCGTACGGACCATGCAGCTCCCAACCGAGTTCGCCTGCATAGGACATGCGCAAAGCCCAGAGCCGATGGCCGGCGACCCCGACCCCTTGAGCCGTCAACCAACGAAAGCCGGCATTGTCGAGCGGCGCATCGGTGCAGGCGGCGAGCACGTCTCTCGACCTTGGTCCCTGAAGGGCGAGCGCTGCCCAGTCGCTGGACAGGTTCACGATCTCGATGGTCTCGGCGGCGCGATAGCGTTCGAGATGGTCGAGCAGCCGTTGCTCGAAGAAAGCCGCACAAGTCAGATAGAACGACGTCTCGCCTAACCGTGCCACGGTTAGCTCGATCTCGATGCGGCCACGCTCGTTCAGGAGATGGGTGAGGATGATGCCGCCGACCTTTTTGGGCAGGCGGTTGGCGATCAGCCGATCGAGAAAGGAAGAGGCGTCGGCCCCGCGGACTTCGACCTTGGTAAACGCGGTGATGTCCATGATGCCGACCCGCTCGCGTACGGCCCGCACCTCCTCGCCGACGATGTCGTGTACCTCGTTTCGTCTGAATGAGTAGTGGTCGACAGGCGAAGTTACGCCAGTCGCAAACCACCTCGGCCTTTCATGGCCAAACACTTCTTCGAAGACGGCGCCTTTGGCCTTCAAGCGCTCGTAGAAGGGGCTCGGCTTGATTGGGCGGCCGGCAAGGCGGTTGAAATGGGGGAATGGGATCTCGTGACGAAGGCAGTAGTCTTCCTTCGCCTTCACGACCTGCCATTCCTTGGTGGCGTAGCTGCCGAACCGTCTCGGATCGAACTCCCGCATGGAGATGTCGGCGCTTCCATGGACCATCCAGCGCGCCAGCTCACGCGTCAGCCCCGGCCCCCAGCCGATGCCGATCTGCGTCCCACAGGCACACCAATAGTTCCGAACGCCGGGCGCTGGTCCAACCAGCGGGTTGCCGTCGGGCGGGTGCGAGATGGCACCATGGACTTCGCGCTTGATACCCAAGTCCGAAAAAATCGGCATGCGCTCCATGGCGGCTTCGAGCCAGGGCATGATGCGATCGTAATCGGCATCGAACAGCTCGTTCTCGGCCTCCCAGGGGCATTCATCCAGCCAGACGGCGTTCGGGCTTTCCTTCTCATAGATGCCGATCAGGCCTGATTTCTGCTCCATGCGGATATAGCCGGAGACCTTCTTGTCATCGCGGATTACCGGCAGCTCGCGCTCGAGTCCCAAAAACTCGGGCACGGTGTCGGTGACCAGATAATGGTGGGTCATGGAGGTCATCGGCAGCTGCAGGCCGGACCATTCGCCCATCTGGCGCGCATACGTGCCGCCGGCGTTGACCACATGCTCGCAGGTTAGATCACCGTGCTCAGTCGAGACCTGCCACGCGCCGTTCGCCAGCTGGCGGATATCAGTCGCCCTGCAGCGGCGGATGATTTTAGCGCCCAGCCTGCGAGCGCCCGCTGCCAGGCCCTGGGTCACGCCGGACGGGTCGACATGGCCGTCATCCGGCGTGTGCAAAGCGCCGAGAACGCCGTCCAGGTTGTAGAAAGGATGCAAGTCCCGGACGCGGGACGGCGTAACAAGCTCGATGTTGAAGCCAAGCGCGGTGCCAACGGACAGCGTGTGGCGCAGCCACTCCATTTCGTCTTCGGTGTAGGCGAGGCGAAACGAGCCGCAGCCATGCCAGGTCACGGCGTGACCGGTCTCGGCTTCAAGCGCGCCTGAATAGAGGCCGATATTGTAGTCGACGCATTTGCCGAGGCCGAAGCTCGAGGTCGAGTGGGTGATCTGGCCGGCGGCATGCCAGGTGGAGCCTGAGGTCAGCTCGGCTTTCTCCAGCAGCACGATGTCCGACCAGCCCTCATGGGCGAGATGATAGGCAACGCCGCAGCCCATGATGCCGCCGCCGATGATCACTACGCGCGCGTGGCTTGGAAAGTTCGAATTCGCATCTGACATCAAATCGGCGCTCCCTTCGACAATCATGTGGACAAAGAAATCGCACATTTGTACGATCGTCAACCATGAATGCAACAAATGTATCATTGCCTGTCGACGCACCGCCCGAGGCGGTTCTGGAGACCCTTTCTCAGCGGCTCGACGAGCTAACGCCGGAGCTGCGTAAGGCGGCTGCCTATGTGCTGGAGAACCCGAACGATGTCGGCGTGAGTTCGATCCGTGAGATCGCCGATGCCGCCGAGGTCAAACCGGGCAGCTTCATGCGCATGGCGCGCGCCATTGGCTTTGACGGTTACGACGATTTCCGCGAACCCTTCCGAGAGGAGATCAGGCGCGGCGCCACGCCGTTTCCGGATCGGGCGCGGTGGCTGCAGTCGCTGGCCGAAGGCGGGAAGCTTGGCGGGCTCCATGCCGATATGGCCGAGAGCGCGATCGACAATATCGAGCAGACCTTCGCGGCAACGGATACCGAGCGCCTGAAAGCGGCGGCCGACGCGATCAACGCCTCGAACCATGTCTACGTCCTCGGCGTCGGCATCAACCACGCGCTCGCCCGTAATTTTGCCTATCTCGCCGGGATGGCGATGGATCGGGTCGAGGCGATCCCGCGGCCGGGCAGTGTGGCCGTCGACGATCTGTCTCGCGCCGGCGAGGGCGACGTGCTCATCGCCATGACCTCCAGGCCCTATCGTACCGAGGTCGTCGATGCGGTCGAGGTTGCAAGGAGCCAGGGGGTTGCCGTCATCGGCCTCTCGGACAGTCCCGCCTCCCCGATCGTCGCCGGCAGCGAGCACGGCTTCGTGGTGCAGAGCGAGACGCCGCAGTTCTTTCCATCAACGGTGGCGACGGTCGCGCTGCTGGAAACCTTGATGGCCTTCGTCATTGCCGACGCCAAACCCAAGGTGATCGCCAGCATCGAACGGTTTCACGAGCGCCGCCATGCGCTTGGCATCTATCAGAACGATGGAAGGAGGAAGGAATGAGCGCAAAAGCCGATCGGCCTTCAACCCAAGTCGAGCCCGGCCCGACCCGGACCCTCGAGGCGCGCTACTATACCGATCCTTCCATCTTCCGAGCCGAGCAGGACGGCCTCTTCACCTGCACCTGGCAATATGCGGGGCATGTCTCACAGCTGCCATCGAAAGGCGACTACTTCGCGTTCGAGATTGCCGGCCAGAGCCTCTTTTGCATCCGCGGCCGCGATGGCGAGATCAGGACCTTCTATAATGTCTGCCAGCATCGCGCCCATGAGCTGGTGAATGGCGATGGCAGCTGCAAGGTCCTGGTCTGCCCCTACCATGCCTGGACCTATGAGCTCACAGGGGAACTGCGTTCCGGGCCCAACATTCGCTCGGTGCCCGGTTTCGACCGCGGCGAGGTCCGCCTGACATCGGTCCGCACCGAAATCCTCGCCGGCTTCATCTTCGTCAATCTCGACTGCGATGCGCAGCCCATGGACGTATGGTTTCCGGGGGTGGAGGAGGAACTTCGCGCCTTCGTGCCCAATATCGACCAGCTGCAGCCGTTGGAGTGGATCGAGATCCAAGAGCGCTGCAATTGGAAGGTATCGGTCGAGAACTACTCCGAATGCTACCATTGCCAGCTCAACCATCCCACCTTCGCCAAAGGCGTGGTCAAACCCGAGACCTACGACATCCAGCCTCAAGGCTATTGCCTTCGCCACAGCACCGAATGTCAGAATCTCGATCGGATGAGCTATCCCATCGGACCAGAGTCGGGCCCGCATGCCGAGGAGTATTCGTCCTGGTACCTCTGGCCGACCTTCTCGTTCCAGGTGTATCCGGGCGGCGTGCTGAACACCTATCTCTGGCGACCGCAGGAGGTCGACCGCGTCACCGTCTGGCGCGGCTGGTACACGCCCGATGGGATCGACAGCGAGATGACCCGCCGCCTTGCCGTGCAGGACCGGGCGACCACCGTGGAAGAGGACATTCATCTGGTCGAGTCGGTGCAGCGCGGCCTGCGCAGCAAAGGCTACAATCCCGGCCCGCTGGTGCTGGATCCGAATTGCGGCGTCAACTCCGAGCATTCGCTGCTCGCGCTCCATCAATGGATGCGGGAAGCCATTCGGGCTTAAAAACAACGAACGGAGACGATGATGAACGATGACATGTTCGAAAAGGGCCTTGCCCAGCGCAAAGCCACGCTCGGCGCCGAGTATGTCGAAAAAAACTTGGCGGCCGCTGATGATTTCACCCGCCCCTTCCAGGAAGCGATGACCGCCTGGTGCTGGGGCTTCGGCTGGGGTGACGAGGTGATCGACGCCAAGACTAGATCGATGATGAACCTCGCCATGATCGGTGCGCTCGGCAAGATGCAGGAATGGGAAACCCACTGCCGCGGCGCCATCAACAACGGCGTCAGCAAGGAAGAAATCCGCGCCATCATCCACGTCGTGGGCATCTATTGCGGCGTGCCGCAGGCGTTGGAATGCTTTCGGGTGGCACGCAAGGTTTTGGACGAAGCGGCCTGAAGTCTCCGGCTCACCGATTGCCGCCTAAGGTGACCGTTGCGGAGCCCTTCTCCGGACGGACCGGGAACGACGGTGCCGTTTTCTCCTGTGAGGAGCCCAAAGCGCAAACTTGCAGAAAACCACACAACCCTTAGAAGATTTGAAAAAATCACCGATGACGAATATACCCTAGAAGCTATGCTGGGAATCAAGAAACAGGCATAAGCAGCGAGCTAAGTGCTTTTCTTAACGTCCAGGAAAGCTATTTCGGTTGTTTGGAACATCGTATTGTGTCGAATGCGACAAATATTGAGCGCCACCTCGCCGCCATAGCCTTCGCCGATGTCGCGAGCTACACACGCCATCTCGCCCGCAACGAGATGGAAACGCTTCGCCAATGGAAAATGCTGCGCGCCGAAGTTCTCGAGCCCTACACGGTTCAGCAGGGCGGCCGGGTCGTGGAAACGGCTGGCGATGCGCTGCTCGTTGAGTTCTCCAGCGCCGTCAATGCCGTTCGATGGGCCATGGACGTGCAGCGAACGGCTTACACCAAGCAGCGCAAGCAGGATGGCTTCTTTCTCAGCCTCCGCATCGGGATCAACATCGAAGACGTGATCGTCGACAACGGCGCCCTGCAGGGTCAGGGTGTCAATATTGCAGCGCGCATTCATCAGGCGGCGCAACCCGGACAAGTCGTGGTGACGTCTCTCGTCAAGGAACTGGTCGAGAATCGCCTGCCGATGACGTTGCACGATCTCGGCACGCCGCCTTTGAAGAACATCGCCCGCGTTACCCGCATCTTCGCCGTCGACTGGTCGGAAGCTGCGGAACGCGAGGCCGCAGCACAGCCCTATCTGCAATGGGCAACCCGGCCGACGGTCGCCGTGCTGCCCTTTCGTACGCTGAGCAAAACCGAGGACGACGGCTATTTCGGTGACGGCATCACCGAAGACATCATCAACGGCCTGTCGCACAGCCGCGCCTTCTTCGTGATCGCTCGGACCTCGACCCTGCGTTATCGCGAGCGCGGCAAAGATCTTCGCGCGATTGCCGAGGAACTCGACGTCCGATATGTGCTGGACGGAAGCCTGCGGCGTCGGTCCGACCGGCTGCGTATCAATGCCGAACTCATCGACATCCCCCATAACCGGCCGATCTGGTCGCAGCGTTTCGACGGCGATGCCGATGACGTCTTCGAGTTCCAGGATCAGATCGTCACCAGCATCGTCGGCTCGATCGAACCGCAATTGCGCGCCGCCGAAATCGCCCGGATCAAGGGGCGGCCGACCGAGAGTCTGGACGCCTATGACTGCGTCCTCAGAGCGATATCGCAGCTCTACTCGTTCACCGACGAAAGCTTTTTGGAAACCGAAGCCCTCTTGCAGCGCGCGGTGCAGATCGATCCGCGCTATGCGCAGGGCCATGCCTATCTCGCCTGGCGTCTCGTCTTTGTCCTCGCCGAAGAGCGCTCATGCGCCCGCAAGTCGGATGCGGCAATCGCCCTCGCTGCTGCGCGGCTGGCGATGGAGATCGATCCGGATGACGCCTTCACCCTTGCGGTCACCGGTCATCTGGTGACCATCGGCGAGCGGACGCCTGAAGATGCGATCGATCTGTTTGCGCGCGCGCTCGAGCTCAATGAAAACTCGGCGTTTGCCTGGGCGCTCAGCGCATCGACCTATTCCTTCCTCGGCAGGGGCGACGAGGCGAAGGAGCGCTTGAGGAACGTCTGGCGGCTCAGCCCGTTCGATCCTCTGAATTTTTTCTATTTTACCGTAGCCGGCCTGGCTGAATTCGTGGAAGGCCGCAATGAAGAGGCCATCGCCTGGCTGCGCAAATCCAAACGTGCCAACCCGCGCTTCGTCGCCTGCCTTAGAATCCTGGCGGCCGCTTTGGCCTTGGCCGGTGACGAAGAAGCAGCGGAAGAGATTGGCAAGGAACTCTTGGCGGTTATGCCATCATTTCAGATCTCGTCATTTCTGAAGTGGTATCCGATGACCCGCCCGGAGGATGTGAGGAGGCTGAGGAAAGGGCTCAAGGCAGCCAAGCTTCCCAATTAGACGAGCAAGTATTGATTCAACAACGAATTAGAGATGGAGGATATCGATGGCGGAAGGTACAGGAACAGGCACCGGTACGGGCACAGGAACCGGTACGGGCACAGGGACGGGGACCGGGACCGGAACGGGTACAGGAACCGGCACGGGTACGGGAACCGGCACAGGGACGGGCACGGGTACAGGAACCGGCACGGGTACAGGAACCGGCACGGGTACAGGAACCGGCACGGGCACGGGGACCGGTACAGGAACCGGCACGGGTACAGGAACCGGCGCGACAGCCGGTCCTGGCACGGGTCGGAGCTACTACGCGACGCCGAGCAATCTGCACCTGCGTCCTTGGAGTCTGGACTTCGCGCCGGACGAAATCGGCAATTCTCCCTACCCGCACAAGATCTTCATCAACCCCTATCAGTTCTCGCCACCTCTCGAGTGGACGACGGACGACTGGGATCCGGCCCTTCGCTTCTGGACGCTGCCTTTCGACGAACATCTGGACGAATGGTTAAAGGCGGCTGACGCGTCTCTTCCTTCGATCTGGGCGGCCAGGGAGTTTGCCGGTCAATATAAGAAGTGGCGGTTCGATGAGGATTCGGACCTTCTCGCTCGCAAGTGGGTGGAAAAGGAGGATCTTGCCTGGCGGGAAGATCCGCCTGCGGGTCTCGCAGTAATGGGGTGGGACGCCATCCGCGCCGAACTCGAACAACTCACGATTATGATGCAGGACGACCGTGCCCGCTACCTTTGGGAAGCTGAAGCGCAGGCGGACGGTCTCTCCGACTATATGACCGCTTATATCGGTGCTAGCCCAGGCCGGCATCCATGGACCTTTGAGCTGGTAGCAGCCGGCCTCGCGATCGGCAATATCGCCTATCTCAATTACAAGGCCTATTTCAAACGCGTGCGGCCGTCCGTGCTGTGCCCAGGGCTTACGCCGCCATTCGGTCCGCCCGCCCATCCATCCTTCCCGAGCGGCCATTCCTTCCTCGGCCATTTCGTCGCCCTGCTTCTGCTTGAGATTCCTGGTCTCTATCAGCGATTCGGCATTATGGATGGTGATGCGATAGCCGGTGACGTCGGCAAACAGCCTGAATGGGGCCATCTCAAAAAGAGAGACCCCATCAACTCGCCACTGCTCTGGCTGTCGCAACGCTTGGCCAGGAATCGCGAGGTGATCGGCGTTCACTACCCCTCCGATTCGAGCGTGAGCCGTCACCTTGCGGCCGGCATCTGGGATGCGCTCTTGCCGAAAGGTAATAAGAACACCTCAGATGATCAGCGAATTGATTGTCCAACGCTCCACTTGATCAAGGAACGCGCCAAGGCCGAGTGGCCGGTCTACGTTCCCAAGGAAACGTAGACTGAGACCTAGATCATTCGACGTTGACGACGCGCAGGCCGAGATTGTTGTCACCGGCAACGAGATCGACGATGCGCGTCGGCTTCGTGCTGCAGGGCAGGGCGGCGGCGGCATCGCTGTTCGCCCTGTCGTCAGCGCAGGTTGCCTCAGCAAAGAACAGATAGGTTCCGGGCGCAGGCAGGTTGCCAAAGGGGCCGAACGTCACGTCGGTGTTTGGCGGCACGTCTTTTAGCGAGACGTCCGAGTCGTCAAGCTTTGTCCAATCGGTGGCCACCGCATCGTTCCACATGATCCCGTCGGGCTCAGCTGGAAGAGACCTGTACCAAACGCGGACCTGGACATTCGCGGCCACCTGACGGCCACGATTGTTGACCTTGACCCTAAGGCTGGTGCCGTCGCGCTGAATGGCGTCGGATGTCGCATGCCAGGCAGGCGCATCGTCACCATTGCTGGTCCAATCCAGCGAAACCGGCACATAGCCGCCAGGTCTCTTATAAACGACCTTGCCGGCTTCGGTTCTCTCCCAATTTGGCCGGTTGTCGGCAATGTAGATGTCGACCTCTTCCGGGTCGCCAGGCTTGTTGACGATCCTGTCGATGCTGGTGCCGTGCTGATACAAGCCCTGGGCCTCGAAGGCCCAGCGGATCAGCTTATGCGCGCAGCCTCCCATACGCTGGGGTGATGGAGGCACACCAGCGCTTGATTCGAATGGCACCGGCACAGTGAAAGGCGACGACGTCCCGACGTCAGCGTCGATCAACCCGTCCACGAAATGCTCGACGATGGGGGCGGGCAGCACCAGGCACCGGATCGCCTGCATAATCAGATAGACCGCGTAATGCGCCGCTGCTTCCCGCGCATCTTCGTCAGGTTCCCCATCCGACCTAGTAGTATCGCCGCCGAGACAACGGTAGAGGCGAAACAGCGACGTCGAGAGAATCTGCTCCGCCTGATAGGCCTTGATATCGCCTAAACTGGTTCCGGCGGGAAGCCGCCTCAGCTCATCGAACGTTCCGCCCCACGCCCAACCGTTCAGGACGCAGCGATCATGACGCCGGGTAAGAAAAACCCAAGGGAAGGTAACACCCCGACCCTGATCGACTTCACATCCGGAGAACCGTGAATGGGGATCGGCAATAATCGCAGCGAGAGCATCCCCACAGCTGTGGGCAAACGGAAACTCCTTCTCGCCCGTCGCCGCGAGCAGGAGTACATGACAGAATTCATGCCACATCCATCGCTCGGCGGCAGCGAGGCCAAGCGGCTCTGCGGGACTTGGGTCCTTCCGATTCCAACGCTTCCTGGATCGATGGGACAAATTCGCCAGCATCAGATGGACCTCGACGCCAGGCGGTTCGTCCTCAGCATTCGATCTGACCTCAGCATTGACAGTCTGTCCGTCTTTGCCAGGACCTTTGTTCGAACCGGAGCGATAATACACAAGAACAGGCAGCGTTGCTGCGTGAAACATATCGGCCGGAGCGATGCCATAGGCTTTCAAGCGATCGAATAGCTGCTTCGTGTTGTGATAGGCACTTACGGCCGCGAAATCGTTCGTGCGAATGGCAGGCTTATCACCGCCCGGAAGGTTCACAGACTTGGTTTTTTTTTCCTTCTTAAGGTAAGGCAGGTCTTCCCGTACGAATCGGGAGTGCTCGATCTTAAACTCGCCGTCTGATTCCAGCGGATCGGGAAACTTCCCCCCATCCTCGCGAAAGGTGTTCAGAATCTCCTTGCATCGCGTCGGCCGCCTCTTCCGGTCCGGCGTATCAGGGTTGAGTCTCGACGACATCGGATCCTGACGAAACAGGTCCGCATGACCTGGATGGGCGTTGACGACCAGGCTCGCCCTTTCGAGGCACCGGATCCTGCATGCGGCTTTCCTGCGGCAACCTTCGATGACGAATTCGAAGGATGTCGGTTCGTGCGGGTAGTCGAAGGGACGTTCCGGATCGGGACGACCGACGCCGGTGCCGTTGAACTCGAAGTCCGTGTCGAACAACCTGACCTTACGAAAGACGACGTTCTCGAGGCCAAGTTCGCTTTCGACCTGCTGCCTGTAGCCACTGATCAGCTCGTCGATGGAGACGAGTTCGTCGTCAGAGACAGGGGCAAGATACTTGCCGGACGGGATCGATGCGCGCATCGATGTGATGCGGATTCGAAAAGTCCCCCCATCCTCAGGCTGGATGTGGGCGATGACGGTGAGGCCAAATCCCGAATCCAGGAACCGTCCCTTGTCGAATTCGCCGGCCAGCAGGACGATGGTGCGGGTCTTCTTGGCCTCGTCTTCCTCATGCCGGAAAGCTTTGAGCGACGCGGCCAGCGGAACCAACCCCTCCACCAGATGTGCCGGCTCGGTCGGCACCCAGCCGAAGCTCTTGGCGAGCTCAACGGCCGTCTGGCCCGATCTGTCTTCCGCCGAGGGCGCTAAGGAATCCAGCCAATCCTTGGGCAGCCCCAAAGCATCGAACTGGTCCGCGCCTCGACCATCGAGCGCGGCAAACGCCTCGGGCAGCCCGAGACGCGTCCTGTTATCCCGGTCGGCTATGAAGTCTCTTAGCTTCGTCAGATAGGTGTGGGCAATCGGCTGCAGCGATTGCGCATCCGGCTCTTCCGACACCCGCCACATAAAGGGCGTTGCCCAATGACTGACCACGACAGAGCCCGGTCTGGCATCGTTCGGATCCTGCACCCGGTCAAATCGAACTTGAAATCCGCTTGGCGACCAATCGGGCTGGCCTTGCGCTGAATGTTCCTCGACCATCATCTATCTCCAAACAAAACAATCGCGTTGTCATAAAATTTTAGTCGATCCCTAAAAGACTATAATAAGAAAGCCATGCCAACCTTCCTTTCAGATCGTCTTCCGTTCATCCGTCATCTTCAGCGCAGGTGGTTCTCGTGAAAACGGGATCATGATGTTGGCTCAGAAGGTCAAACGGCAGGCGCTTTCGCCTCCGCCCTGGCTGCACAGCAGGCGTTGACGGAACAGCCGATTGGTTAAGCCAAAATTAAGAAAATTCGTCGAAAGTAAGGCCGGAGACTTCGGATCGCATCCGACCCTGCATGAGTGACGGGCTGCAAATGGCAATCTGCTATCTTTCCGACGAGGCCGAAGAGAATGGGGCAAAAGGCGCCTCCGGCCGGATGATCGATCTCGAAGCCTTTCGCAACGTGTTCGATGCTTCGCCGCAGGGCGTGATCGTTCATCGGCATCAAAAACCCCTTTACGTCAATCAGGCCTGGGCCAGCTTTCATGGCTATGAGATCGAAGATATCATGGCTCTCGAGACAGTCCTCGATCTATTCTCGTCGGAGGACAGAGAGCGGCTGGCCAATTACAATAGAGATCGGCTCGCGGGCCTGCCTGCCCCGTTGCGTTACCACTACCAGATCATGCACAAGAACGGCGCTCTCAAATGGGCGGAGGTCTTCGTTCAGCAGCTTGAATGGTTCGGCGAACACGCCGTTCAATGCACCGTTATCGATGCAAGATACCGGGATGACGCCATGGCGGAAATGCTGCGGCGCGCCCACCAGGCCAACGAAAAATTCCTGGAAGCGATCAACGAATGTGCTGAAGGTTTCATCCTTTATGACAAGGCTTGCCGACTTCTGATCTGTAATCGTCGGATCAAACAGATGTATCCGGAACTGAAAGACGTCCTCAAACCTGGCGTGACCTACGAGGATGTCGTCCGGGCCCGTGTCAAGTTCGGTGCGATCGAGGATGCCGTCGGGCAGGAAGAAGCCTGGATCACCGATCGCGTCCGCGAGTTTGGCCAGCATAATCGCCAGCTCGATATACAGAGCTCGGACGGACGCTGGCATCAGATAAGCGAGCGGCTACTCGCTGATGGCTGCATCCTGCAAACGTCGATCGACATAACCGATCGGCTCTTGGCCGAGCGGACGTTGGAGAGGCACCGCGATCATCTCGAAGAGATGGTCAAAGAGCGCACGGCGGAGGTTGAGCGCCAAAAGCAGGTGGTCGCCGATTCGCTCGACCGGGAACGGGAGCTCAGCGCGCTGCAGCGGCAATTCGTTTCCATGGTCTGCCACGAGTTCCGAACCCCGCTCTCCGTCATCGATGGGAATGCACAGCGCCTACTGCGGCGAAAGGACGACATCCAGACCGACCGTCTGGCGACCGGCTTGGACAAGATACGCATTTCCGTGAAACGGCTTACGGATTTGATGGAAACCGTGCTGAACGCTGCGCGTCTGGAAGCGGGCGCAATCGAATTTGATCCAAAGCCCTGCGATCCCGCTCTGATGATCACCGACGTCTGTGCCAACTATCTCGACGTCAATCCCGACTTTCGGATCATGACGGACCTGAAACAGCTGCCCGACCGCTTCGCGATGGATGTCAAGCTCATGCGGCAGGTGGTGTCCAATCTGGTCTCCAATGCCATCAAATACTCGCCTCAAGGTTCTGAGATCTGGATCGAAGGGACCACCGCCGATGATGGCGCCTTGCGGCTCTCCGTCCGCGATCAGGGTGTCGGCATTCCAAAGGCGGAGCTGAAACAGCTGTTCGAGCGGTTCTTCCGTGCGAGCACGTCGGTCGGGATCGCCGGAACCGGGATCGGCCTCAGCATGGTGAAAGCGCTCGTCGATATGCATGACGGCACCGTCAGCGTCCTGAGCGAGGAGGGCGAGGGCACGACGTTCATCATCGATCTTCCGAAACGCGCCCTTGAACCAGAAGCTGCGGAGAACACGGAAGCGGCCGCAGGCGATCAGGCCTTGGTCTGAAGATCAGTCCCCGAGGCACGCCACCGCCACAAAACGCACCCAACGCCTCAAAGAAGCCCG
Organism: Pseudomonadota bacterium; assembly: GCA_039197065.1. Classification (GTDB taxonomy): domain Bacteria; phylum Pseudomonadota; class Alphaproteobacteria; order Geminicoccales; family Geminicoccaceae; genus JANQPX01. The sequence goes on from JBCCUL010000004.1 coordinate 197,116, forward strand.
CAGACAGCGCGACCGCATCGACACCATCCGGCCGATACCGTGTCGAGAGGCAGCTCAGATCTTTTCGGGATCTGGGAAACTAAAGAACACAGGCAAGAGCCATTGCATCCACGCGATTGGTCTGCGAGAGATCTGAGCCGACGGAACATGCTTCTGGAGCGGAGGCAAGATTGGCTGATCTCATCGTCTACTATGCCCATCCTGGACAGCGCTTTTCTCGCGCGAACAAGGCGATGGCGGACGCGGCGCGCGAGCTGGATGGGATCAGCTTCGTCGATCTCTACGCCGATTATCCACGCCATGATATCGACGTGGACCGGGAGCAGACTAGGCTCTTGGACCATGACGTCATCCTCTTCCAGTTTCCGCTCTACTGGTATTCGACGCCGAGCCTGGTGAAAGAATGGGAGGATCTGGTGCTGGAGCACGGCTTTGCCTATGGCTCCGGCGGCGACAAGCTCGCGGGCAAGACCATGATGCTGGCGCTTACCGCGGCCGGCCCGAAGGATGCCTATACGCCCGATGGCTATCAGCATTACCCGCTGCGCACCTTCCTGACCCCGCTGGAGCAGACAGCAAGGCTCTGCAAGATGCGCTTCGCAACGCCCTATGTGCTGCATGCCGCCCTAAATGCGGAGGAGGACGGCGACATCGCAAGCCATGCCGAGGGCTATGCGCAGCTCCTCGGCGCGATCCGCGATGACCGCTACGATTTCGACGCCGTGTCAGCGAAGGAGATCGTGACCCACGCCGATCTTCCCATTCTGGAGAAGGTGTGACCGATGACAGACTTCCTGCTCCTGGCCTTCGTCTTCCTTTCCGCCGGCGTGATCGCCGTCCCGATCGCGTCGCGTCTGGGCCTGGGCTCAGTGCTCGGCTATCTCATCGCCGGCATCATCATCAGCCCGCTCCTGGCCGCCCTTCAGGTCGACGTGATCGCGATCCAGCATTTCGCCGAGTTCGGCGTCGTCATGATGCTGTTCCTCGTCGGCCTCGAACTGGAGCCGCGGCTGCTCTGGGAAATGCGCGGCAAGCTTCTGGGCCTTGGCGGCCTGCAGGTGGCTGGCACCACGGCCGCGGTCATGGGCGTTGCCATGGCCCTTGGCCAGCCCTGGACGATCGCGCTCGCCATCGGCCTCATCTTCGCATTGTCCTCGACGGCGATCGTGCTGCAGACCCTGAACGAGAAGGGGCTGATGCGCTCCGATGGCGGCCAATCCAGCTTTTCCGTGCTTCTCTTTCAGGATATCGCCGTCATTCCGATGCTGGCACTCATCCCGCTCCTGGCCATGCCCGAACTGATGGACGCCGCCGGACATGGCGCTGCGGAGGCGGGCGCGCATGGCGCAAGCCATGATCACGCAGACGGCCATGACGATCATGGGGGTCACGGCGGCGGCTTCAGCCTGGTCGCCGGCCTGAACGGCTGGCAGACCACGCTGGTCACTCTCGCCGCCATCGGCGCCGTGGTCCTGGGTGGCGCCTATCTAACACGGCCGATTTTCCGCTTCATCGCCATTGCGGGCCTGCGCGAGCTCTTTACCGCCGCCGCCCTCATGTTCGTGGTCGGCATAGCGCTCCTCATGACGCTGGTCGGTCTATCGCCCGCGCTTGGGACCTTTCTCGCCGGCGTCGTGCTCGCCAACAGCGAGTATCGCCATGAGCTCGAGAGCGATATCGACCCGTTTCGCGGGCTGCTGCTCGGTCTCTTTTTCATCACCGTCGGCGCCGGCATCGATTTCGCGCTGCTGTTCGACAACATCGTCTCGATCCTGGCGCTTACCCTTGGCCTCATCGCGCTCAAGGTCGGCATCCTCCTCCTTCTGGCCCGTCTCTTCCGGCTCGAAGGCGCCGACAAATGGCTCTTCGGTCTCAGTCTGGCGCAGGCGGGCGAGTTCGGCTTCGTGCTTTTGTCCTTCACCGTGGCGAACCAGGTCATCCCAGAGAGTATCGCCGACCAGCTGCTTTTGATCGTGGCGCTTTCCATGCTGCTGACGCCGGCACTTTTCATCCTCTACGAACGCATCATCGAGCCGCGTTTCGCAGCCAGTCAGGAACGTGAAGCCGACAAGATCGAGGAGCCCGGCGACATCATCATCGCGGGTCACGGTCGCTTCGGCGGGATCGTGAACCGCATGCTGCGCGCGGCGGGCTACACGCCGACGGTGCTGGATTACAGCGCCGCCCATCTCGATGCGCTGCGCGCCTTCGGCTTCAAGCTGTTCTATGGGGACGCCACGCGTCCGGACCTTTTGCATGCCGCCGGCATCGAAAAGGCGCGGCTCCTGATCATCGCCATCGACGGCAAGGAGCCGATCACGGAACTGGTGCGCTATGTCCGAAAGACCTATCCGGATGTTTGGATCGTCGCGCGCGCGTTCGATCGCCAGCATGTCTATGACCTCTACGCCGCCGGCTGCCGCGACATCATCCGCGAGACCTTCGACAGCAGCGTCCGCGCCGGCCGCACCGCCTATGAAGCGCTCGGCATGCATCCTTTCGACGCCGAACAGCTCGCGCGAAAATTCACCGAGGACGATCGCCACATCCTGCGCGAGATGGCCGAGGTGCACGATCCGGATGTCCTGCCGCATCTGAACCCGGCCTATGTCGAGCGCTCGCGCCGCCTGATGGAGGAACGCGAGGCGCAGATCTTCGGCAAGGGCCGCGCCTTCGCAACGCGCACCGACCGCGGCTGGTCCCCACCGACGACGGACGATGTCGAGGCTGTGACGGCGGATCAGGCGAAGCTCACGCAGGGCTGAGCGAGCCTGCCGAAACGATAATCGCCCGGCCTTGCCTCAATCATGCTGATCCGACGGCTAGAGCTTTTTCCGATCAAGTGGAACCACTTGATCGATAAGAAAATGCGGCGAAACAAAGAGATAGAGCATCTGTTTCGATCGCTTGCGATCGGAAACTGCTCTAGAGCATTTCCGGGGCAAGTCGATCCAGCCCCCCCTCCCGGCCACCCATAGGGTACCCTTGCATTGGGTGGTCGGGAGGGGGTACGGGCCGGTGCCGCGTAAACCTGACTAGAAAGTGCTCTAATCCTCGAGGGCTGCGCGCTCATCCGATGGATCGTCAGACCAGCCCTGCTGCAGAACGCCGGGACCATGCTTTCCCGCCGGAGCGTTAACGCTCTTTTGACCAGCTCCTGTCACCATAACCCTCTGGTCCATGCGATCCTGGGAGTCCGAGCCCAGCCCCAAAAGCTCCCTGCGGGCGGGCGGAGTCCCAGGGTCGCATGGACCGTGCAACATGATGGCAGATCGCGGTTAACGGCCGGTAAAACGAACCTGATCGGTCGGCGGGCTGCTCAGCATAAGACGCCTTGATTGGCGACCAAGGCTCATCCTGGCGGGAGCGGGTCTAAAAGAGCGGGTGGTTGCTGATCGTCAGCGACGCCTTGAGCAGCGTCGCGCCGAAAAACGCGATCAGCAGCCCGCCGATGAAAGCGACCGCATGCAGTAGTCTGGCCGGCTTTTGCTCATGCATCGAGAGCATGTCGGCGAACGCCAGGGCGGATCTTCTTGCGTAGACGGAGAGCGTGGCCAGCGCCGCGACGGCGAGCCCGGTGCCGATCGACATGGCGACTACGGCTGCGATGCCGGCCCAGATCAGACCGGTGGCAAAGGCAAGGATCAGCACGATGATCGCGCCGCTGCAGGGCCGAAGACCGACGGACAGGATCATGACGCCGATCTCGCGCAGGGTCAGCGGCTTCGAGAGGTCCGAGGCGCTTGGGCCGTGGCAGTGGTGACAATGGTCATGACCATGGGCGTGGTCGTGGACGTGATCATGGGATGATGCGCTGCGCCGGAAGAGATAGCGGCCGCTCCGCCACATCAGGAACACGCCGATCAGGCTGACCAAGCCGTAACTCAGCACTTCAAGGGCGATACCGGTTTCCTGCGAACTGCGGAGCGATCGTTCCAGAACCAGGGCGGTGACGCCGACGACGGTAATCGCCGTCACACCCTGCATCAATGATGATAGGAAGGAGAGCAAAAGCCCCTGGCCGAGTCGGCTTTCGTGGGTCGCGAGATAGGTCGAAATCACCACCTTGCCATGGCCCGGCCCGATCGCGTGAAACAGGCCGTAGAGAAAGCCGAGGCTGATCAGCGTCCAGTGCGCCGCCGGTCCGGCCTGCTCGACGGCGCGCATGGCGGTGGCGAGGTCTCTGTGCAGTTCCCGCTGCATCTGGATCGCGTAAATGACGGTCTTCTGCCAGGCGGCGGGAAGATCGATGAGGAGGACGACGGCCGTCAGACCCAGGACGAGGGCGACGATAGCGCCCGTTGCGACCGGCTTTCTAAGGATGCCTTCAATCATCTCGTCGCGAAACCTCTAGGAGCAATGCAGTATGACGGTCTCGGCAAACAGCTCGCCAAGTCCGTCACCGCCTGATTCGTTCTGATCAAGGGCAGCAGCCAAGGACACCTGTTCGAAGGTCGGGTTGGGCTGGCGGATGTTACCCCGACAGCGATCGCTGCCTTCGCCATCGAAGGTGATGACATCGCCTTTGAGATGGATCATCTCGATATAGTAGGTCGGATCGTAGATGGAAAAGCTGACGGCCTGCGATCTCGGATCGATCGGTTCAATGAGCGGCACCTCGAATTGCATCCACATGCGGCCGTCGCGAAGACCGCCTGAATAACGTGACACCTCGCCGAACTCGACAGCGACGCCATCGGCTTTCACCACGGTGAAGTAGTCATAATCGATCAGATTGTTGAGATTGCGCTCGGCAATCGAGTCCCAGACATCGTCCGGGATCTGCTCGCTGAGATCGACCTCATCGGCGATCGCCACCGTGTAATAGTCGTCAAAAATCCAGTCGAGCTGCAGCGCATGCATTCTGCCGGCCTCATCGAGCAGCACCTTGCTGCGCAGATCGATCCAGGCATGGGGATGGGCAAGGGCAGGGGCACTCATCGAAAAGATCAGGATTGCCAGCACCAAAAGTCTCGAAATCATGAGCCGTTTCCTGAAGGTTGGTCAGCGAATGGACGAGGCGATGATGGAACAGGCTTTTGCCGACATGCCCATTGGCCATAAATTTGGCGTAAGATCGAGCATGCGCAATAGTCATAACCAAAGAACCCCATGGTCGACAATCACCCATCCGTTCTGACGATCGACAATCTGGCGCAGCACTTCGGAGAACGCACCGTGCTACGCCTGCCGACGTGGTCCGTGCCGAGCGCCCAGCATAGCCTGGTGCTCGGCGCATCGGGTTCCGGCAAGAGCACCCTCCTTCACCTGATCGCAGGCCTGCTCAACCCGAGCGAGGAAACCATCAGCGTAAACGGCCAGGCACTGTCCGAAATTCCCGATCAACAGCGGGACGCGTTTCGCGGCCGGCATCTCGGGGTGATCTTGCAAAATCTGCATCTGATCCCGGCGCTCAGCCTCCGGGATAATCTCCGCCTGGCCCAGTCGCTGTCGGGACGCCGGCCTGAGCCGGACCGGGCCGAACAGCTTCTAGAAGAGCTCGGCCTTGGGCCGCTCATGATGCGAAAACCGGCAGCGATCAGCCATGGCGAACGCCAGCGGGCAGCGATCGCGCGAGCCCTGATCAACCGGCCCAGCCTGCTGCTGGCGGACGAGCCGACATCCGCCCTGGACGACGACAACGCGCGAAACGTCATCGACCTCCTGATGCAGCAGGCAACGCAGTCCGGCGTGACCTTGATCGTCGCGACCCACGACCAGCGCATTACCGGTCATTTCGACCATCGGCTGACGCTGGAGACGGCCGCATGAGCCTTCTCGGCCTCAGCCTCGCCTATCTTCGGGACCGGCTGCTCGGCACCTGCCTGAACCTTCTCCTTCTGGCGCTTGGCGTCGGCATGATCGTGCTCCTCTTGCTGTTCGGCGCTAAGCTCGAGGAGCGGCTGACGCGGGATTCCGCCGGGATCGATCTGGTGATCGGCGCCAAGGGCAGCCCGCTGCAGCTGATCCTTTCCAGCATCTATCATCTCGATATTCCGACGGGGAACATCCCCATCGCCGAGCTCGATCGCTGGCGTCGTCACGAGCTGGTGGAGGCGGTGCTTCCGCTGGCGCTCGGCGACAGTCTCGGCGGCTTTCGCATCGTCGGCACCGAAACGGTTTATGCCGAGCACTATGATGCGCTTCCGACCAAGGGTGCGCTCTGGCAAGCGCCGTTCGAAGCGGTGCTCGGCAGCGACGTCGCGGCGAAGACGGGGCTTGATGTCGGTGATCGGTTCTTCGGCAATCACGGCCTTGCGCCGGGTGGGCCCGCTCACAGCGATAACGCTTATCAGGTGGTCGGCCTGTTGGCGCCCACCGCCGGCGTCCTCGATCGGTTGGTCCTGACCGGCGTCGAGAGCGTCTGGGCTTCCCATGGCATCGAGCCGACATCCGCCGAGCGCCAGCAGACGGTGACCGCCCTGTTGCTGCGCCACCGATCGCCGATCGCCGCGGTACAGCTGCCGCCGCTTGTGAATCAGACCGCTGGCCTTCAGGCAGCCTCGCCCGCCTTGGAAATGGCAAGGCTCGTCTCGATGATCGGGATCGGCACCGACGCCGTCAGCGGTTTCAGCCTGCTGCTCATGGCGACGGCCGGGCTCAGCGTCTTCATCGGGCTCGCCAGTGCGCTGCAACAGAGGCGCTATGACCTCGCCGTCATGCGGGTCATGGGAGCCTCGCCGCGCATGCTGCTCGCGCAGCTCCTGCTGGAAGGCCTGCTCCTGGCGCTCGGCGGCGCGCTCCTCGGCCTGCTGCTCGGTCATGCCACGGCGAGCCTGCTGGCCGCCAGTTTTCCAGGCCTCGAAACGCTTGGCCTGTCCGGTCGAAGCTTTGTCTTCGAGGAGATCTATGTCATCGGCCTCGCCCTTCTCGTCGGCCTGATCGCGGCACTGATACCGGCGATACAGGCCTACCGCACCGACATCGCTCTGATACTGGCGTCGGGCCGCTGATCGATTAAGATCAACAAAGGAATGAATGACGTCAGGGAGGCCGCGTTCAATGAGCGGGATGATGGATCGAACGCCCGGCAACAGCCTGGTCGCCGCGGCGATGGCGCTTTTGCTGACCGCCATGTCGTCGACACTCGCCGCCGAGACGCCGGCGAACGAGGCGGAGCCCATCGATCCCAAGGACATCCCCTCGGTACACAAAACCTTCTATCAGGTGCCCGAGGACACGGTGAGCTGGGACGTGCTCGGCGCCATGGATATCGAGGTCGAGGTCATCGCACCGCTTAAGACCCAGATGACCAAGAGCTTTACCGAGGAGGTGAAGGCGCTCGACGACCAGCCCGTGCAGATCATGGGCTTTCTCTACCCGCTCAAAGGCGGCATCGCGCATGAAGAGTTTCTCCTGACCGCCTGGCCGCCGAGCTGTCCCTTCTGCCGGGCCGACGCTGATGGTGGATGTTCAGGCGGCGGAGCCGGTGGAATTCAGCGAGGGCGCTATTCTCATGTCCGGAACATTCGACCTGCTCGAAAACGACCCATCGGGCCTTTACTACCGTCTTGAGCAAGCGACGCTGGTGCAGCGCTTCGACGACATTCGCTGGACCGGCCAGGGCCTGGACGATTCAGGCCTGCCGCGATAGGCCCGCCCCGTCATTTCCTCCAGATGATCACGCCTATCGACAAGAACGCGGAAAGATCTGAAGGCAGCTTATCTCCTTGCGAGAAAGCGTGATGTTATACTATAGCGATTTGCAGATCATCGACTTACGGAGACGCCGCCATGAAAAAAGAACTTGGGATCGCCGCTTCTTTACTGTCGCTTTGTGCTGCGCCGGCCCTGGCCGGCAGCGAAAAGCGAGAGCTTGGCGCCCATGAGCATGGCCATAGCGCGCTCAACATCGCGATCGAGGGCGACCGCATCGAGATGGAACTGATCGCACCCGGCGCCGACATCGTCGGCTTTGAGCATGAGGCAAAATCCGATGAGGACATGGCCGCCGTGGAACAGGCGAAAGCGACGCTTGGCGAACCCTTGTCGCTGTTCGGCTTTTCCGCCGATGCCGGCTGTTCCGTCGAGAGCGCTTCGGTCGAGATCGAGGCCGAAGAGCATCATGACCACCATGGCGACGAGGCCCACGCTCACGATGAGCATGAGCATGAGCATGAGCATGGTGGCGAGGCCCACGCCCACGCTGAAGACAAGCATGACCACGATCACGACGAGCATGCCGAGCATGATCATGATGAGCACGACCATGGCGATGAGGCGGCGCATAACGAATTTCATGCCGCCTATTCCTTGACCTGCGGCGCGCCCGATGGCTTGGATAGCCTCGACCTCGCCGCCTTCTTCGACAGCTTTGCCGGCGCCGAAGAGGTCGAGGTCACGGTGATCAGCGACAAAGGGCAGTCCAGCTACGAGGTGGAGCGGGTTGCAACGGCTGTGGATCTTCAGGGGATAATGTGAGCGGCGACGCGGTCGCAGCGAAAACGTTAAGCGGCTCTGATGCGGCGGAAGTTGTTGACGTCGTCCGGATGGACGGCGTCCGTTTCCGTTGGCCGGGACGCGAGAGCTTCTCGCTCGCCATCAAGGCGTTTCATGTCGCCCGTTCGGAAAAAATCCTCCTGATCGGCCCGAGCGGCAGCGGCAAGTCGACCCTGCTCAGCCTCCTTTGCGGCATCGTCACCCCGGATGACGGCCGGATCAGCGTCCTCGACACCGATCTCAAAGCCCTCGATGCCTCAGCCAGGGATCGCTTCAGGGTCGAGCATTTCGGCATCATCTTTCAGATGTTCAATCTGCTCCCCTATCTCTCGGTGATCGACAATGTGCTGCTGCCTCTGTCCTTCTCCAAGACGCGCCGCCAGCGGGCGTCGGAAGGCACATCGTCGACAACCGCCGAGGCGCACCGCCTCCTGGGACGGTTGGGACTGGATGCGGATCTGTTCGCCGCACGCTCGGCGGCACGCCTGAGCGTCGGTCAGCAGCAGCGGGTCGCGGCGGCGAGAGCGCTGATCGGCCGCCCGGAAATCCTGGTCGCCGACGAACCGACCTCGGCCCTCGATCGCAAGCACCAGCGCCATTTCCTCGAGCTGCTCTTCAGCGAAGCCGATGCGGCCGGCACCTCGGTCATCATGGTCAGCCACGACGAAACCCTCGCCCCCGAATTCGATCGCATCGTCGACCTGAGCGAGGTCCAAGTCGCCCAAGTGCTGGAAGCACCATGATTATCTTGAGGCTGGCCTGGAAGAGCCTCATGAACCGCTGGGTGACGGCGGTGCTCACCGTTCTGGCGATTGCCGTCAGCGTCATGCTGCTACTCGGCGTCGAGAAGGTGCGGACGGGCGCGAAAAACAGCTTCGCCAACACCATTTCCGGCACCGACCTGATCATCGGAGCCAGGAGCGGCGATCTGCAGCTTCTGCTCTATTCGGTCTTTCGGATCGGCAATGCCACCAACAACATGACCTATGAGAGCTATCAGGACATCGCCGCCAATGAGGCGATCGACTGGATCGTGCCGCTCTCGCTCGGGGACAGCCATCGCGGCTTTCGGGTCATGGGCACGACGACATCCTATTTCGAGCATTACCGCTATCGCCGCGACCGCGAGCTGACCTTCGCGGACGGCCAGCCCTTCGACGATCTGTTCGATGCCGTGATCGGATCGGACGTCGCCGCCACCCTCGATTATCAGCTCGGCGATCCCATCATCGTCGCCCATGGCCTGGGCGATGTCGGTTTCGCCGAACATGACGACAAACCCTTCGTGGTCGCCGGCATTCTCGACAAGACCGGCACGCCCGTCGATCGCACCGTGCATGTCAGCCTGGAAGCGATCGAGGCCATCCATGTGGACTGGCAAAGCGGCGCTCAGATCCCCGGCCAGGCGGTGTCCGCCGAAGAAGTCAGAACGATGAACCTGACGCCGAAGGCGATCACCGCCGCTTTCGTCGGCCTGAAGTCCAAGCTCTCGACCTTCAAGCTGCAGCGCGGGATCAACCAATATGCCGAAGAGCCCCTGTCCGCGATCCTGCCGGGTGCGGCGCTGCAGCAGCTCTGGTCCCTGATCGGCACGGCGGAAACAGCGCTCGCCGCCGTCTCGATCATGGTGGTGATCACGGCGCTGCTCGGCATGGTCACCATGGTGCTCGCGACCCTGAACGAACGCCGCCGCGAGATGGCGATCCTGCGCTCGGTCGGCGCACGGCCGAGAACCGTGCTCGGCCTCCTGGTCGCCGAGGCCGGCCTGCTCGGTTTTCTCGGCGCGATCCTCGGCGTCGTTCTCCTTTATCTCGCCCTTTTGATCGTCCGCCCTCTGGTCGACGCCACCTATGGCCTCTATCTGGATATCGACTGGCTGACGTCGAGGGAACTCTTCTACCTCCTGGCCGTTATATCCGTAGGGCTGCTGGCAGGCTTGCTGCCGGCGATCCATGCCTATCGCCTGTCGCTCGCCGATGGCATGATGGTGCGGACCTGAGAAGGGGTGACGAGATGAAGCTGCTTTGGTTGCCTTTTGCCGCCTTCGTCGCCTTGGCCACGCCGGTTTGGGCGGCCGAGGATCCGAGGCTCATCGCCTGGGATGATCTCATGCCGGAGCAGTCTAAGCCGGTGATGCCGGATGACCTGACCTTCGGCGGCAATGACGATCTTCTGGAGGACGACGAGCCCCCCGATCCCGGCCTGCGCGGCATGGTCATGCACGGCATGACGCCAATGCCCGACATTATCGACGCGGTAAGTGTTGTCGAAGAGCTGAACGACGTGCAGGTGAAGATTGCTGGCTATGTCCTGCCGCTGGACTTCGAAGCGACCACGATCCGGGAATTCCTCCTCGTTCCCTATGTCGGCGCCTGCATCCACGTACCGCCGCCACCGCCGAACCAGATCATCCACGTCACCAGCGAGGAGGGCGTCGAGATCGGCGGAATCTTCGAGCCGATGTGGATCACCGGCACCCTTCAGACGGCTTCGGTTTCCAACGACCTCGCGGAAATCGGCTATCAGATGACTCTGAACGCAGCCGAGCCCTACGAGTATTGAACGCGCCGCACGTGCAGGCTGACGTTTCTTTTTGAGCAAGGCAACCTGGAAAGCCGCTAAGTTCGTCCGCTTTCCAGGAGGCGGCCGGCGGTCACTTCGTCGGTGATCAACGTTCTCGGCTTCAACGACCGCAAGGCAGCCAGCATGATGCCGATCTTTTCGCCGCCACCGGAAAGCAGCACCTTGTTGGGAATGCGCGCCAGCCGGTCCATGGGCATGGCGATCGAGCGCGCATTGACGGGGTGATCGATCAGCTCGCCCCGCTCGTCCAGGAAGTTGTAGAGCACGTCGCCGACGGCACCGGCCTCGATCATCGATTGGCGTTCGGCCTCCGAGACATGGCCGACACGATAGGATGTGGTGAGCGAAGAGATGCCGCCGCAGGAGAGAAGCGCCACGTCGCAGCTCTCCGCCATGTTCAGGATCTGCTCGAGCCCGCAATGCTCCAAAAGGGCGTGTTTGGTCTGCGCCGAGTCGACGATCGCCGGCGCTGGGATCAAAAACCCCTCGGCATTGAAGAGCTCGGCGAACTGCCAGGCGAACTCGGCCGGGTTGAAGCGGCGCGCCTGGGCGATGCCGCCAAGCAGCGAGACGACGCGCACGCCGTCCAGCGCCCGGCCTTCGACGAAGGGCAATGTCGCATGCAGCGTGCGGCCCCAGCCGACGCCGACGGTGAGATTCGAGGTCATGAGACCGGAGACAAAGGCACCCGCCGCCGAGGCGATCGCGCGGGTGGGATCGCCGGTCCCGTCACTGAATGGCGCTACGATCGCCTCCGCCAATCCGAACGCTTCCTCAAGCTCGCGCTGCAGCGTGATCAGCGGTGCGATGTCGGATTTGATGCGGACGATCACCTCGCCACGCGCGCGGGCTTCGGAGAGCAGCCGGGTGATCATGATCCGGTTCACGCCAAGCTTCTTAGCGACGTCCGACTGTGTCAGTCCCTCGACGTAGTAGAGCCAGGCGGCGCGGATGCGCAGCTGATGATGCGGATCGCGCACGGCATGACCGCTGGTATCGGCTTCGATAATCGTCTCTTTCGAAATCGCGCACATGACAGGTTCCAACAGCTTGTCACGTCATCATAGGTAGGCTCGAACAATCTTTCCAACGTCCTCGGGAGCTTCGATCTGCGGGAGATGGCCTATGCGCTCCAGCAGGTGCAGGGCGACCCGACCGGGTGCCCGAAGGGCGTGCTGCCAGGGGATGATCGCATCCTGCCGCCCCCAGAGGATCCGCGCCGGCATCTCGACGCGCCCGAGTGCTGCGCGCAGATCGAAGGCCTGGACGCCGTCGGGAAAGAGGGTGCCTAGAAGGGCGCGCTGTGCGCTCTGTCGTGCTTCATCCTGACGTACGGCCATGGCGGCGCGTACATAGCCATCAGTGACGAGCGCCTCGTCCGCGACCAGCCGTTTCAGCCAAGGTGCTAGGCTTTCCGCACGGCTGGCACGCGCGATACCGTCGAGGACAGCGCCTTCTATCTCGGGACCGAGACCCGCAGGTGCGATCAGGGTCAGGCTTGCCACCAGACGGGCACGCGTATCCGCAAGCGCCAGAGCGAGCGCGCCGCCGAGGCTGTGGCCCATCAGATGGACTTTTTCGACGCCAAGGCTGTCGATGGTTCTGCGGACTTCGGCCGCCAGGCCGGCGAAACTGTCGATGCTCTCCGGCTGCGAGCGGCCATGGGCAGGCAGATCGACGCGAATGACCGGCCGGTCGTCCAGATGCCGTTCGAGCAGCGCCCAAGACGCGGAGTCACTGGCGAAACCGTGGAGCAGGACGATCGGCATGCCCGCGCCACCTTCCGAACGGGTGACGGCAAGTGGTCCAGCATCAGTCCTCGGCGCCGGTGTCACGGGTGCTGCGGAACGCGCTTCCAGCGCTCTTTCGACATCATCGGCCTGCACCCGCCCGCGAGCGCCGGTTCCCTCCACATCCCGAAGCTCGACACCGGCCTCACCGGCCAGTTTTCGGGCAAGCGGAGTGGCACGAATTCCCTTGGCCGCCGGCTTCTCGACAGACCTGTCAGGCGCAGGTCTTGGTGGGGGAGCGGGCTCAGGCTTCGGTTCGGATTCGCCCCCAAGTAAACGCCGCGGCGCGTCGCCGCCGCCGTTGCTGCGGATTTCTTCGCCATCGGCGTAGAGCCAGGCCACCGGCTTGCCGATCGGGACGTCGGTGCCCTCATCAACCGGATCGTGCAAAATGCCGTCGCTCGGCGCCTCGATCTCCATCGCCGCCTTGTCGGTCTCGATATCAAAAAGCGGCGCACCCTTTTCCACCCGATTACCGGGCGCGACATGCCAGGTGACGATCCTGCCGCTGGACATATCCATGTCCACCTTGGGCATGATCACCTCGATCGGCATCAGATGCTGCCTGCGGCGAGGCCCCGCGCCGCCTCGAGGATGTCGGGAACCTGGGGTACGACAGCTTTCTCGAGGTCCGGATTGTAGGGAACCGGCGACTCAGCGCCGCCGAGGCGGATGATCGGCGCATCGAGGAAATCGAAGGCGTCGCTTTCCGCGACCATCGCGCTCACCTCAGCGCCGACACCGAGGGTTTTGACCCCTTCATAAACGGAGATCAGCCGGCCGGTCTTGCGCACGGATGCCAGAACCGTCTCCCGATCCATGGGCCGGATCGAGCGAAGGTCGACAACCTCGGCGTCGATGCCGATCCCAGCCAGGGTCTCGGCCGCCTCAAGGGCCTTGTGCACCATGATGGAGGTCGCGACGATGGTGAGGTCCTTGCCTTCGCGCCGAACCGCCGCTTTCCCGATCGGCGTCCGATAATGCCCCTCCGGCACGCCCCCCTTCATCTTGTAGAGGAGCTTGTGCTCGAAGATCATCACCGGATCGGGATCGTCGATCGCGGCGAGCAGCAGGCCTTTGGCGTCCGCCGGCGTGGCCGGCTGCACCACTTTTAGTCCAGGGACATGGCCCAGCCACGCTTCCAGGCTTTGGGAGTGCTGGGCGGCCGCCCCCGTGCCTGAACCCGCCGGAAAGCGCATGACCACGGGCACGGACACCGTACCGCCCAGCATGTAACGCACCTTGGCAGCCTGGTTGACGATCTGCTCCATGGCGAGCGTCGCGAAATCGGAGAACTGGAACTCGAAGATCGGGCGAAGGCCGGTCAATGCCGCCCCGACCGAGATGCCGGCGCCGCCGAGTTCGGAGATCGGCGTGTCCATGACACGGTCCGCTCCATATTTCTCGAACAGATCGCCGGTCACCTGAAAGGCGCCGCCATAGATGCCGATATCCTCGCCCATCAGGACGACGCGGTCATCGGTGGCGAGCGCGATGTCGAGCGCTTCGCGAATCGCCTCGGCGTAGGAGAGGTCGCGGACCTCGGCGGTTACATCAACACTCATGCCGCCGTCATTTCGGTGTAAACGTCGCGCGTGACCTCTTCGACATCGGGAGCAGGGCTGTCTGCTGCGAAGCGGATCGCTTCCTCGATGATCGTTTCGGCTTCGCTCTCTATCGCGGCGACCTCGACGTCGGTGGTGATCCCATGGTCGATCAGCATATCCACCATCTTCCCGATCGGATCCCGCGCCTGCCAGGCGGTAATCTCCTCTTTGGTGCGATAGCGGTTGCGGTCCGACTTGGAGTGGCCGCGCCAGCGATAGGTGAGATTTTCGACCAGGCTAGGGCCGTCACCCCGGCGCGCCCGCTCCACAGCGCCATCGATCGCCTCGGCGACCGCGGAGAAGTCATTGCCGTCGACGGTGACGCCTGGCATGTCGTAGGCCGCCGCGCGCGTGGCGACATGTTTCACCGCGGTCGAGCGTTCGGTCGACGTCGACATGCCATATCGATTGTTCTCGCAGACGAAGATCACCGGCAGCTTCCAGATCGCCGCCATGTTCAGGGCCTCGTGAAAAGCGCCCTCATTATTGGCGCCATCCCCGAAGAAGCAGACCGTGACCGCCCCGGTGCCGAGGCGCTTGGCCGAAAGCGCCGCCCCCACCGCAATCGGCAAACCGCCGCCGACGATGCCGTTCGCGCCGAGATTGCCCTTCTCGACATCGGCGATATGCATGGAGCCGCCGCGCCCCTTGCAATAGCCGGTTTCCTTGCCGAAGAACTCCGCGAACATCCTGCCGAGATCGGCGCCCTTGGCGATGCAGTGGCCGTGACCGCGATGGGTCGAGGTGATCTTGTCCTCATCGGAAAGCGACATGCAGGCGCCGACCGCCGAGGCCTCCTGGCCGATGGAGAGATGCATGGTGCCGTGGACCAGACCACGCGCATAGCTATCCTCCGCCCCCTCTTCGAATTTGCGGATCAGCATCATCTTCAGGAGCGCGTCCTTCAGCCGATCGGTGTCATAGGCTCTGATCGCGTAGGGGACATTGATCTCAGCCATAGGGGCCTCAGACATGGGCGGCATCTCAGACATGGGCCGGCTCTTTCTCGCCGAGCATCGCATCCTGCCGGCGGCGAAGCTCGACGATGCGGGCATCAGCCGGCAGCGCTGTGTTCTCAGCCGTGATCAGCTCGCCCTTCTTGATCGCGGTCTTCGTGCGCGCACCTGTCAAAAGCCCCGCCGGAAGGGCGTTCGAGGAACGTGCGCGCGGCACGGCCATGGCGAAGGCGCGGTAGGTGTATTCGCCGATCTGATCGAGGGTTTCGCCCGGACCGAGATCACGCTTGGCGACCGCGGCCACCTCGGCGACGGGACGATCGAGCGGCACCATGTCGGCCTTGCCGTAGAGAACGGCGCGCGCGCAGGTGAGCGGGACTTCAAGCGAGGTCAAATGATAGGGCCGGATGAAGGCGTAATAGGGGCCATCGCCCATTTTGAGATCGGCGAGACGCACTTGAACCCTGGGATGCTCGGCCTCCGCGATGACGAACACGCCCGGCGAGACCCCTTTGCCGATGGAGTAGTCGACCCGGCCGATGTCCGAAAGGATGCCGCCATCCCGTTCCGGGACGAGCACCTTCGCCAGGTCATCCGGGCCGGCGGCCGGTCCGTGCATGCCGTCGCAGTCGGGGATCAGGCCGGTGGCATTGGCGATCGCCGACATCTCGACCATGGTCTTCGAGCCGTCGACGAACTCCACCAGAAGCCGTGGGTTCAGGCCGCGCCGCGCCGCCTCCTCCGCATATTGATCGGGCACGGCGTCGATATTCAACGGATTGTTCTTGCCCTTGCCGGCACAAACGATCTTGTGGCCCATGGCCGAAACGAACTCGATCAGCTCCATTGTCGAGGAGGGTTCATCGCCAGCGCCGAGGCTGTAGACGACGCCGAGCCGATCGGCCTCGCGCTTCAGATACGCGCCGATGGTGACGTCGGCCTCGACGTTCATCATCACCAGATGCTTGCCGCGCTCCATGGCGCTCAAACCGATCTCCGCGCCGACCGCCGGAACGCCGGTGGCATCGATCACCACGTCGATCAACCCCGAATCGAGCAGGCAGGAGACATCGTCGGCAATCGCGATCTTGCCGGCTTCGATCGTCCGGTTGAGCGCATCGACGCTCGAAACGTCCTCGCTATGCCCGTCGCTCCGCCGCGCGATCTCGACGGCCTTGTGTGCAGCGGCAGGATTGACCTCGGAGATGGCGGCGACGTCGACACCGTCCATCATCGCGGCGCGGGTCACGATGTCCGTGCCCATCTCACCTGACCCGATCAGACCGATGCGCACGGGACGGCCGGCATCGGCACGTTTCGCCAAATCCTTGGCAAGGCCGGTAAGCGCAATATTGGAGGTCATGGGTCGCCGCCTTTCCATCTTGTATCGCAAAAAAAAGATTGTGAACTTTGGTGCATGTGTCAATGCAATTGTTCAAACCTGACCACCGAATTGACATACCTATGCTGCAACGCAGCAGAAATTCACAGAGTTTCTTCAGGCGAATCCTGTTGACATGATCATCTTACGGAACAAATGTCTAATCAACCGCTCATTTGTTCAGCTCGTGCTGCGCAGTATCGCGTGGTAAGCGTGCCATGGAAACAAGGAGCAAGCTGGCCAAGGTGCCGGCAGTCGCAAACCATCCATCAAGGGAGGCTCATCGATGGGTTCGATCATTAAACCGACGCGGCGCTCGCTGCTGAAAGCGGGCTCGGCGCTCGGCGTTACGGCGCTCGGCACCACCTGGAGCGGGCGGCTGCTCGCCGACGACCACCTGCCCGATCCGCAAAGCGTGCTCGACGAAATCTCGATTTCGAAATATGTGCGCGAGGACTATCGCGAGCTCTACGGCATGTCCGACGACAAGCCGATCTGGGACAGCGGCAAGGACTGGATCCGCACGGCGGACTGGGAGGCGATCAGAAGCGAGCTTGCCGGCACCACCGTGCGTTTCGCGATCGGCGCTGCCGATGCCGAGTCCGCGGCCGAGGGCCTCGCCCCGTTCGAGGCGCTCTCGGGCATCAAGGTCGAGCTGGTGCCGATCCCGGACGACAGCATGTATGACAAGGTGCTGGCCGAGTTCATCTCCGGCAACGCCTCGTTCGACGCGCTGCAGTTCTTCTCCCCCTGGATGGGCGACTTCGCAGCGCCCGGTTTCCTTTTCCCGCTGGATGACTTCGCCGCGAAATGGAACCTGCCGCTCGACGATTTCTATGACACCTATCGTCTGAACTACGGTTTCTTCAACGGCCAGATGTACGGCATCCCGTTCGACTGCGACATCCAGATGGTCCACCTCCGGAAGGGCTATGTCGAGCAGGTGCTGGGCGGCGAGATCGACAAGGCCACCTCAGTGCCGAGCTATGACGAGCTGATCCGTCTTTCGGCCGAACTCAACAAGGTCGAGCCCGGTGTCGCCGGCGTCGGCCTGATGGCGGCCCCCGGCTTCTGGTCGACCTATACCTGGGAGCACATCGCGGCCCAGGCCGGCATGATGCTGTTCGACGAGAACTGGGAGCCGATCTTCAACGGCGATGCCGGCATGAAGGGCCTCGAGATCATCCTCGAACTCGCCAAAAACGCCAATGAAGGCCATGCCGGCGCCGGCTGGCCGGAGAACCGCGCCGCCTGGCTCGGCGGCCAGGTCGCGACCAACATTTCTTGGCAGGACAGCGGCACCCAGGCCATGCGCCCAGATCAGTCGCAGATCGTCGACGACTTCGTCACCATCTACGAGCCGCGCATCGAGGGCGGCCGCTTCGCGCCGCCGAACATCGCGGGCTCCACCTCATGCGTCTCTGCCTCCGCACAGAACGCGGAAGGCGCCTTCCTGATGCTCGCCTTCCTGACGACCTCCTCGATCATGGCGATGAACGAAGCCAATGCGAACGGCGTCGCCCCCGGCTATCGCTCCGTGCTGACCAACGAGAACCTCCATGAGGTCTCCCAGCCCGCCAAGGTCTGGGCGGACAGCCTTGAGCACGCCTGGTGCGCCCCGCGCCTGCCCGGCGCCTTCCCGATCGAGCAGGCCATCGGCAACGAGATCAATCGTGCCGTGGTCGGCGACATCACAGCGAAGGAAGCCCTCGACAACGCAGTTGCCGCGGTCAAACAGATCATGACCGAGAACGGCTTCTATGCCGGCAATGATCCGGTCGAGTATGCGGCCGCCGCACCCGGCCTCTATGTCGGCGAAGGCAAGGACATGCCGTTCTAGTCGTATGACGACATCATTTGGTTTCTACCGTCGGCGTCGGGAGAGCTGGTACAAGCCCAGGTCTTCCGACGCCTTCGGGCCGTTTTCCTACGGGAGGCCGGGGTGGTGAATGCTACCCCGGCCATCTCGACGCGCCGGACGCTCCGGCGACGCAGCAAGCGTCTGAAGGCGTGGTTCCCTTATCTTCTGGTGGCGCCGGCCGTGATCTATTTGATGCTGATCACGCTCTATCCCGGCATTTTCGCGATCCTACAGAGCTTTCATGCCGTGAAGTTCGGTCCCTGGAACTTCATCGGCTTCGATAATTTCACCCGGCTGTTCAGCGACGAACAGTTCTGGGGCGCCCTTTGGAACACGCTGGTCATCGGCTCCATCTCGCTGTTCCTGCAATGCGTCATCGCGCTGACACTCGCCTTCTACGCCTATCGTGACCCCTGGGTGCAGGGCTGGCGGATCATCTTCCTGATCCCCATGCTGTTCATGCCCTCAGCCGTGGCCTTCATCTACAAACTCAGTTTTCTGGACGCGCGCGTCTTCTCCGACCTCCTGATCCGCATCGGCCTGATCGAGAGCAACCTCGCCATCCAGTCCTCGGTCTGGATGAGCCGGAGCCTTCTGATCCTCGCCGATGTCTGGCAGTGGACGCCCTTCCTGTTCATCATCTTCGTCGCCGCCCTCCAGGGCCAGGATGAGGAAGTGGAGGAAGCGGCACGTCTGGACGGTGCGTCCTGGTACTCGATCTTCTTCAATATCTCGCTGCCGCTTATGAAGCCGGTGATCGCCGTGGCGCTCATCCTGCGCGGCATCGACATCACCACGATGTTCGCCAACGTCTTCATCATCACCAAAGGCGGCCCCGCCTTCGGCACGGAAACCATCAGCTATTTCATCTACCGAACCGGCTTCAAATTCTTCAACTTCGGCTACGCGTCCGCCGCCTCGGTGATCATGCTGATCATCACCATCATCATCGCGCAGCTCGTGGTGAAGCGCGTCTTCGTCTCGGCGAGGGCCTGAGCCATGGCGTCGGCACGAAGGAAACGCGGCGAGAGCCTCTTCATCCGCTATCTCATCCTCGGCGCCTGGGCGCTTTTCTGCCTTGCCCCGGTCCTCTGGTTCCTCTCGATCGGCCTTCGTCCGCGCGTCGAAATCATCACACCGCAGCCGATCTACTGGCCCACCTTTTCGCTCGATGCCTGGCATATGATCTGGGAAGACTGGCCGATGGCGAAATATCTGTTCAACTCGGTCGCCGCGATCATCGGCTCGGTGATCATCGATCTGGTGCTCGCCATCCCCGCCGCCTATTCGCTCTCCCGCTACGAATATAAGGGACGGGACGATATCGGCTTCTACATCCTATCCACCCGCATGATGGCGCCCGCCATCGTTGCCGTGCCGATCTTCTTCCTGTTCCGCAATTTCGGCCTCTTGGACACCATTTGGGCGCTGATGCTGATCTATGCCGCGATCAATCTCTCCTTCGTCACCTGGATCATCCGCTCCTACATGCTGGACATCCCGAAGGAGCTGGAGGACGCAGCCAAGACCGACGGCGCCTCTGATCTGCGCATCCTCTGGGAGATCATCATCCCGGCAATTCTGCCAGGCATCATCACGGCCGCGGTGATCGCCATGATCTTCGCGATCAACGAATTCCTGTTCACGCTCCTGATCGCCTCGACGCCGAACGCCTATACCATGTCCGTGGCGCTCGCCAACTTCACCGGCGGCTCCGACGGCGTCATCTACAACGCCATCGCCATGGTCGCCTTCCTCGCCTTCATACCGGTCTTCATCGTGGTGGTCTTGATCCAAAAACACCTTTCACGCGGTCTCACCATGGGAGCCGTTAAGGGATAGTCATGGCGCGCATCGAGCTCACCAATATCCAGAAGCGCTGGGGCGAGGTTTACGGCGTGCGCGACGTCAATATCGACATCGCGGATCAGGAATTCTTGGTGCTGCTCGGCCCCTCTGGCTGCGGCAAGACCACCACCATGCGCATGATCGCCGGCCTCGAGGAGCCGACCGATGGCGAGGTGCGCATGGACGGCGAGGTCATGAACGACATCGATCCGCGCGATCGGGACGTCGCGATGGTGTTCCAGGGCTATGCGCTCTATCCCAACATGACCATCTACGAGAACATCCGCTTTCCCCTTCGCATGCGCGGCGTTTCCAAGCCTGAACAGGACGGGCTCGTGCGGCGCGCAGCAGGACTGGTCGAATTGGGCGACTATCTCGATCGCAAGCCCAGCGCTCTCTCGGGCGGCCAGCGTCAACGCGCAGCACTGGCCAGGGCCATCGTGCGTCAGCCGCAAGTGTTCCTGATGGACGAGCCCTTGTCCAATCTGGACGCCAAGCTCCGTCAGGCCATGCGGGTGCAGATCAAGCATATCCAGCGGGACCTGAAGATCACCACGGTCTACGTCACCCATGATCAGATCGAGGCGATGACGCTCGCAGATCGCATCGTCATCATGGATGGCGGCCTCATTCAGCAGATCGGCACGCCGGACGAGATCTACAATGACCCCGCCAACACCTTCGTCGCCAATTTCATCGGCTCGCCACCGATGAACCTCATCGACGGCGACCTTAGAGACGGAGTCTTTGCCTCCGCAGGCGTTCAGATGCCGGGCTTGCCGACCCAGCATAGCGGCAGGGTCACCCTCGGTATCCGGCCCGAAGACTGTCATACCGCAGGCGAGAGCGGGCATCTGATCGGCAGCGTCTACGGCGTCGAGCCCACGGGCGACGTCACCTATCTGACCGTCAAGGTCGGCGAGAAGCTGATCGAGGTGAAGGCGGCGCGCGACTACCGGGCCGAGCTCGACAGCGAAGCCCATGTCGACTTCGATCCCGGTCGTCTCTATCTTTTCGACGCCGACACCGGCCAACGGCTCCGCTAGGGAAGAGAGCATGCAGTTCGACTACACCTCGATGGGCTTCTACACCTTCGATGCGCTCGCCCGACCGGTCGAAAGCATCCCGCCCGGCGGTGGCACCTATTTCGTCGAGGACTTCGCGCTCGCGGTTTCGGGCGCCGCCGGCTCCGCAGCGATCGTCGCCGCCAAACATGGGCTCAAGGTCCAGGCGGTCGGCGGCATCGGCGAGGATCTGATGGGGGACTGGGTGCTCCGACGGCTGGCCGATTTCGACGTCGATACCGAGAACATGCAGCGCTGCCCGGACTTTTCGACCTCGTCCAGCCTGGTCACCACCCGCCCGGATGGCGCACGCCCCGCTTTGCACAAACTGGGCGCAACAGCCGGCTTCTACGTGGATGATGAGCAGCTCGAGCGGGTCATCGACAGCAAGATCTTCCATATCGGCGGTGTCGGCCTGATGGATCGCATGGACAAGGAACGAAGCGCCGAAGTGATGGCGGCGGCCAAGCAGCGCGGCTGCATCACCACGCTCGATGTCTTCGCCTCGACCCCCGACGACATGGCGCTGATCAAGCCGCTTCTCCCCCACACCGACTATTTCATGCCCTCCGAAGAGGAAGCGATGGCGCTATCCGGCCTCACGGACTTCGAGGACATCGCCAAATTCCTCCTCGATCTCGGCGTTGGCGGGGTCATCCTGACCCTGGGTGAACAGGGGGCCATGTATCGGGGGCAAGATGGTGAGAAGATCGACCTGCCCTCCTATGAAATCGACGTCGTCTGCACCTGCGGCTGCGGGGACTGCTTCAATGCCGGCTTCGCTACAGGACTGCACCTTGGTATGTCGATCGAGGACTGCATCCGCCTCGGCCAGGCCTCTTCCGCCCAGAATGCCATGGGCCTCGGCTCGCAGGCCGTACTATCCTCCCTGCCGTCCACATTGGATTTCATGGAGAAGACACCGACGAGGTGATAGACTGGAGCGATGACCTTTGAAGAGATCGTTCCGATGACAACACGCTCCCGACTTCCGCTGCCGCGCGCGCTCAAGATGCCGCTCCGCGATATCCTGCGCGGCGTCGCGACGGCGGCCGATGTCACGGAGGAGGTGCTGGAGCCGGCGACCGCCTTGCTGCCCGGTGCGGTGCAAACCCCATTCCGTTCGGCGCTCGCCGCCTTCGAACAGGCCGGATCCCGCGCCGTGACACCGACGATCGATGCGTCCGATATCGCCGTCGCGAAGGACTATCTTAAGGGCGTCGATCAGAGCCGAAACGCGCTGGAGACGTTCGTGAGCGTCCTGGCCTTCGTCTGGGAAAGGGCGCTTTCCAGGCATGGTAATCACCAGCTTCTCTTCAGCGAGACGGTCGCAGCAGCCAGTCTTGCGGTCGGAGCAGGCGGCGATGACAAGACGTCGTATGCCCGCGCCGCCGCCATTTTGACCCGTCTGAAGAAGGCGAATGCGGCATCGCGCGTGCCCGGCACGCCGGTGGCGCTGAGCGAGGAAGAAGGCGTTTATGTCGATAAGACCTGGCTATCAGCCTCCGTCTGGCTTCTCTCGGAGCGGGCGCCGAACCTGACCGACGATATCCGTCTCCTCGAACTGGCGATGGCGCTGACCGAGGCGCTGGAAAATGACGTCATCATCGCCATGGCGGACGAAGTCTTACTGATCGAGACGATGCAGAGCCTCGCCGAGCATCTTTAGCCATAAGAGCCCGCTCGATAACTTTTCGAACGGGCTCTAACGCATTGGACAGGCGCAGATGATGAACCCATTGGAGATCGCCGGCGGCTATCAGCCGGTCCGGAAATCAGCCCAACGTCTTCGCTGGTTCTTCAAGTCGTTCGAGGAGGAGGTACAGCGTCTGTCGGCGGAAACCGGCGTGGCCTATGCCGTCGACGACGCCGTGCTCGCCAATGTGTTCGCCGAATGGCTGAAAGCGTTCAATGCGCAGAAACCCGACACATCGGAGGACAACCTCGCCTATGTCGGCTTCGCGGCCGGGTTGATGCTGCAATCCTTGATCACCAGAAAGCCGGTAAGCGTCTCGTCGATGCCCTCGAAAGCCGATTTTTCAAAGCCTGCCTTCTTCTGGCCGGAAGGTTATCTCTACGTGACCTACTGCCTGAATGTCCGCGGCCTGGTGATCAGGAAGGATTTTCAGAGACAGCAATCCCCCAACGAAGCGCTCGGCGATATTCGCACCTGGTGGAGCTTCAAGGAGAATGTCGAGGAAGACCCGGCTCTCGCCATCGCTTTCCTCGAACTGTTCGCAGGCGAGGAGCCGGACTGGCAAATGCCCGGCCTCTTTCGCCCCGAACGGATCCGCGAACTTCCCGATGCTCCGCGCCCAAAGGAACTCAAGCCCGCAGGCTGACAGCGTCGTCAGGTCACGTCGCAGCCTCTTGCCAGCCATTCGAGAATTCCCAAACCCGCGTCGGGCTCCAGCCCCGATCAATCACCTACCACCTCGCTTTCCACCAATCCCTCTCCGCTCCCTTTCACCGTCTTCACGGAACATTAACGCCTGCATGCGAGCATCACGCTCAGGTCCATGCGATCCTGGTAATCCGTGCCTAGCCCAACCTTCGTCTGCGGGCGGGCGGATTCCCAGGATCGCATGGACCAGGTCATCACCATGACATGGAGGGGTTAAGGAAGGGTGAATGGCCGCCCTTTGCCAGCTGCTCATTCGACGGCGACACCGAACGGATTGGCATCAATCTGGCGGAAGCTGACAGGACGGCGACCCAACAGGTCCCAGACCTTACGCGCAAGACGGAGAAGACCCGGCAGGGCGTTACCGCCGCTGCCGGGTCTCATTGTTCGATATAATCAGCGCTTGTGCAGGGTCACGTCGACATAGTCCGAGGGGACGGCGAGCGTGCCGTCTCTCGCGATATTGAGATCGAAGAGGAGCCTGCGGAGATCGTCTTCCAGCTTGTCGCCCTGATCGCCCAGCGCCTCGAACGCCTTGTTAATCGGGCCATAATAGGTGCGGAACACCTCGAGGAAGTGGTCGGCTGAACGGTAGCGGAAAATGAATTTCCGAGGCGTGATCGACAGGCTCGCCTTGTCGCCGAAAAGCTCGGTCAGCCCCTGCTCGGTGCCCCAGCGCGACGGCGGCTTCAGGCCGGGAGCAGGTGGAATGTGGCTGCCGATGGTCTTGAAGACCTGGCCGATGAAGCCTCCCGGCGTCCAGTTCGCCATGCCGATCACGCCGCCCTTCCGGCAAACGCGCAAAAGCTCGCTCGCCGCCTTGGCCTGATCAGGCGTGAACATCACGCCGAAGGTCGACAAAACCGCATCGAAACTCTCATCCTGGAAAGGCAGGTCTTCAGCATCCGCAGTCTGGAAGGTGACATCCAGACGCTCGGCCTCGGCACGCTTCTTGGCTCCCTCCAAAAGGGCACCGATATAGTCGGTAGACGTCACCTGGCAAAAACGCCTGGCCGCAGCGAGCGTCACATTGCCGTTGCCCGCGGCCACATCCAGCACCCGCGATCCGGGTGCAAGATTGATGGTTTCGCAGAGCTGCTCGCCGACGATCTGCAGGGTCGTGCCGACCACGGAATAATCACCCGTCGCCCAGGTGGCCTGCTGCTTCGCCTTGATCGCACCAAAGTCGGGGGTGACCGGTGCCACGTCGATTGCGATCGCGGTGTCCATTATGCCATTCCTTCTTGCGGTTGAACGCTTTCGGACCGTTTCCGAAGCATCTGCACACCGTTTTATCGGGAAGGCGCGCCGAGTGCTTGGCGAGCGCCTGGCCATCATCTGGAGATTTCGGGGAGATTTTATGAAGATATGCTAGAGTCTGTGCTCATGATCTACCGGTTCGACGATTTCGAGCTCGACGCCGACAAGGTCGAGCTCCGCAAGAACGGTGAAGCCCTGGCCATCGAGCCACAGGTTTTCGCGCTTCTTTGCCTGTTGGTCGACAATCGGGAGCGCATGGTTTCCAAGGATGAAGTCATCGAGAAGATCTGGGCGGGGCGGATCGTCTCGGACTCGGCGATCGCCAGCCGGATCAAGTCGGCGCGCCGGGCCCTCGGCGACAGCGGTGCGGAACAGTGCTTCATTCGCACCGTCCACGGTCAAGGCTTTCGCTTTGTCGGCGACGTCCAAGAGGAAACGCCACCGCCTTCCGCTCAACCCGCAGAACCAGCACTTAACGCACCCGGCCCTGTCTCCAGCATCATCAAGGCCGAAAATGAGCGTTCAGTTGACCCGTCACCCGAGGCCCCGCATCCAAACGACCGGTCCGAAACCGCCAAACCGTCGCTCGCCGTCCTGCCATTCGGCTTGATCGGCGAGGCCGGCCCCTATGCGGGGATTGCCGATGCGCTGCCCCATGATCTGATCACGGCGCTCGCAAGACTGCGCTGGCTCTTCGTCATCGCGCGCGGCTCCTCCTTTCGCTTTCGCGGCGCCGATCCTGATATCGCCGAGCTACGAAGACTGCTCCGCGTTCGCTATTGCCTGACCGGCATGGTCGAGATGTTCGGCACGCGCATCAATATCGTCGTCGAGCTCGCCGATACGCGGGACGGCGGCGCCATCTGGGGCGATCGCTTCACCGCGTCCCTCGATGACATTCACGAGATCCGCACCCGCATCATCGCCAGTGTCGTCGCCGCCCTCGAACTCCAGATCCCGCTGAATGAAGCGCGCGTCGCCCGCCTTTCGACGCCGGAAAGCCTGGACGCCTGGTCGAGCTACCATCTCGGCCTGCAGCATCTGCTCCGCTTCACCAAAGAGGATAACGCCGCTGCGGCCGCACTATTCACGCGCGCCGTCAGGGAAGATCCCGGCTTTTCACGCGCCCATGCCGGCCTGTCTTCGACCCATTTTCAAAACGCCTTTCTCAAATACACCCCCGATCCGGCATCGGACATCCTGAAGGCGAAGGAGGCCGCCACGACTGCCACGGAACTCGATCCGATGGACCCGTTCTCCAATTTCGCCATGGGCCGGACCTTCTGGCTCGAAGGCGATCTCGACGGCAGCCTCGGCTGGCTGGATCGCGCAACCGCCATCAGCCCGAACTATGCCCAGGGCATTTACGCCCGAGCCTGGACCGACACCATCTCCGGCCGCGGTCTCGAAGGGCTGACCCATGCCGATACCGCCATGTCGCTGAGCCCCCTCGATCCCTTTCTCTACGCCATGCTCGGCACGCGAGCGCTCGCCTACATCCTGGAAGGCGACGAGGCCAAGGCGGCGGCCTGGGCAGAGAAGGCGGCGCGAGCACCGGGTGCGCATGTCATGATCGCCATGATCGCCGTGGTCGCCCACAGCCTGGGCGGCAACAGAGACGCCGCCGCATCATGGGCCGAGAATGTCAGAGCGCGCCGGCCCGATGTGACCAGCCAGGACTTCTTCCAGTCCTTCCCGTTTCATGACGATGCCGTCCGCGCCCGCATGGCGAGAGCGCTCGCCGAGCACCGGCTGTAACAGGGCTGCGGCAACGTCCGGCACGCCTGTTTACGGAACTCTTTTGCCCTGCCTTTGAATGCAGGGGATTGGCCTTCACCGGATGTTTACCTTTCTGCCCTAACATCCACTTCCTGGTCCATGCGACCCTGGGAATCCGCGCCTGGCCCAACCTTCCTCTGCGGGCGGGCGCGGATTCCCAGGGTCGCATGGACCAGGCCCGCATCATCGCGCCAAGCGGTTAAGAAAAGATGAAACCCGACAGGCTCAGATTGCAAATGGTGATCCGACAAGGTGTCGGCGTTTAACGCCTTCCTAGCGGCATGACCGCATCATTTGGAGCGGATCCCGATCGGGCGTGATCGGGATACACGCTCTATCTCACTGTTTCGCCGCATGTCCTTGTCGAACAGGTGATTCCACCTGTTCGGAAAAAGCTCGAGTTCCCACCGCCAACGCCCAAACCGATAGCATGTCTCCAGGTTGTCGAGGCACAACCTCAGAAACTTCCGAAGTGGTCGTACCACGACGCGTTCAGCCAGCCAGGTCGAGCGCCGCCCGCTGCTCCTCGGCGAAGCCCTGGATCAGTCGATCGGTGACCAGGGCGAGGAGGGCCATGGCGGCGCCCGCGGCGATGCCGAGACCGACATCGGCCTGGCCGAGAGCGAGATAGATCGACTGGCCGAGGCCCGTGGTGCCGACGAGGGCGGCGATCACCAGCATGGCGAAGGCGTAGAGGATCGTCTGGTTCAGGCCGAGGAGAATGGTCGGGAGCGCGTAGGGGGCTTTGACATCCGTCAGGATCTGCAGCGGCGTGGCGCCGGATGCCGTCGCCGCCTCCATCAGATCCGGCGGCGTGGTGACCAGACCGTGGCGGGTATAGCGGATCATCGGCACGATGGCGTAGAGGCAGATCGCGATGAAGGCGGTGAACTCGCCGATCTGGAAGAGCATCAGAACGGGGATCAAAAATACGAATAGCGGGATGGTCTGCAGCATGTCGCAGACCGGCCGGAGAAGGCGCCAAGCAAGTGGGCTGTAAGCGGCTGCGACGCCAAGCGCCCCACCGATCAGCGCGCAGGCGATCACCGAAACGCCCACCAGATAGAGCGACAGCATCGCCCGCTCCCAAAGGCCGGCCAGAAGGATGGCCAGAAGAGCGCCGGCTGCGAAGAGGGCGAGCGAGCGCCCGCCGGCCCGCCAGCCGATTGCAGCCACAACGATCATCACCGCGATCCACGGAACCTGCGTCAGGCCGCTATGCAGGATACCGAGCACGCAAACCGCGACGATCGCCAGGATCGGCCTGCCGCGCCAGGCCAGCAGAAGCGCTGTCGCCACGGTGATCGCGGCGAGCCCGTAGCTCATGGCCGGCGTCCATGAAAAGCCCCAGGTGAAGGGCAAAACGGCGTCATCCAGACCGATTCGGATCGGCAGGAGCAGGAAGAACATGGCGCCGTTCTTGATGCTATCGAACAGGGTGCCGTAGGCGGCGGTGAAGCTGCCGAGGCTCTGATCGATCGCCTGGCTCACCGGCGCCATCATGCCAAGCGTGTCCGGCGACGGCAGCCAGGGCGAGAGCAGCAAGGAGAGGATGATGCCGATCACGGCGGCGATCGCGATCGTCCGTCCATGACGTTCGCGGATCTCAGTCTCGGCAAGGGCGCCGCTGATCCGGTCGATCAGAACGGCGAAGATCACGATGACCAGCCCGGCAAGCAGGCTCTGGCCGAACTGCGCCTTCCTCATCGTCAGCAGGATCTCCCAGCTGATGTCGTTGAAGCCGCCGATGATCGCGGCGATGATCGCCATGGAAAGCGCCGCCATGACGCATTGATTGACGCCGACCATGACCTGCGGCGTGGCGGCCGGCAGCTCGACCCAGAGAAGCTGCTGAAGGCGGGTCGTGCCGGCCATGATCCCGGCTTCTCTCACCTCCTTATCGACCCGGTCCATGCCGAGCAGCACGTTTCTGGCCATCGGCGGGGCGGCGTAAATCGCCGATGCGATCAGCCCGACCACGGGGCCGAAGCCGAACAGCACCAGGAGCGGGGTCAGATAGGCGAAGATCGGCACGGTCTGCATGACGTCCAGAACGGCCTCGACGCCGCGCCTGATCCACGGGATCTCAAAGGCAAGAAGGCCGATGGACATGCCCATGGTCAAGGCGAGCGGCACCGAAACCGCGACCAGGGCGAGCGTGTTCATGCTCTCGATCCAATAGCCCGACGCGAGCACGAAGCTCAGACCAACGATGGCGAGCAGGGCGAGCTTCGTCCCGCCGGCCCAGGCGGCGAGTGCGACAACCGCGATCATCACGGCGAGCCAGGGGACACCGGTCAGGAGCATGTTGGCCCAGCTCATGGGATAGCCGAGCAGCCAGGCAAGACCGCGCGCAAGCGGCTTCAGAGCGCCGAGAACTGCCTCCAATCCCTGGCCGATCCAGGCGGTCACCGGAAGCGTCAGGCTTTCCGGCCAGGCCGCCAGCAGGGGGACGAAGGGGCTGAGCACAGCGATGGCGACCAGGCCGAGGAGCAGGACGACAGGCCCCGTCAGCGCCGGCATGCTCCCGTCGAAAAACCCACGCCGCGCCGCGTCGGCGCCGCTCAAGAGCCGGCCGCCGCTCTGGCCATTGCATCCGCCTTGACCGTGCCGATGACCTTGCCCGCATCGTCGACCACCGGCAGTTCCGGATACGCACTGGCGCAGACCGCAAGCGCCTCATCCAAGGACATCGACGCCCGCAACCGTGGAGCTCCGTCCAAGTCCACGCCGGCGGGCGCACCGGCCAGGGCAGCGACGGTGAGGTGGCGGCCGCGGGGGATGTCCCGGGAGAACTGGGCGACATAGTCGTCCGCGGGGTGGCAGATGATCTCATCAGGGGTGCCGACCTGCACGATCTCGCCATCGCGCATGATGGCGATGCGATCGGCGAGACGGACGGCTTCACTGATGTCGTGGGTGATGAACACGATGGTCTTTTTCAAGGTGGCCTGCAGGCGCAGGAACTCGTCCTGCAGCTGGCGGCGGATCAATGGATCGAGGGCGGAGAAGGGTTCGTCCAGGAACCAGATCGCCGGGTTCACGGCGAGCGAGCGGGCGATGCCGACCCGCTGGCGCTGACCGCCGGAAAGCTCGCGCGGATAGGCATCCTCGCGGCCACCCAGGCCCACCAGCTCGATCACCTCATGCGCCCGGTCCAGGCGTGGACCTCGTTCGATCCCCTGAACCTTAAGCGGAAACGCCACGTTTTCGGCCACGGTCATATGCGGGAACAGGCCGAAATGCTGGAACACCATGCCCATCTTGTGGCGGCGAAGTTCAATCAGTTCCTGCTTGGAGGCGTTCAGGATGTCGTCGCCATCGACCGTCACCTCGCCCGAGGTCGGCTCGATCAGCCGGGAGAGGCAGCGGATCACGGTGGATTTGCCGGAGCCGGAGAGCCCCATGACGACGAAGAGTTCGCCCTCCGTCACCTCGAAAGAAACGCCGCGGACCGCCGGTATCAGCCCCTGCTCGGTAAGACGCTCGGCGATGGCCGAAACGTCCGCCGTCTGCTCCCTGGCCTTGGTCAGCCCAGCCATGGCCTGGCCGCCGAAGACCATCCAGAGGTCGTTGCAGGTGATCATCCCGGCATTGGCCCGCGGCTCTCCAGGCTACTGGATCGCGGCGTCGACCACCGGCTTCCAGTAAGCTTCGTTCTCATCGAGGAAGGCGGCCACCACATCTTCGACTGGCTGACCATCCACGTCGACCGCACCCATCAGCGGCTCCTGCTGCTCGGTGGACAGGCGGTAGTTTTCGATGATCTCGTAGGCGGCCGGCCATTTCTCGGCGAAGCCGGACCAGGCGGCCTTGAAGATGCGCGTCGGGATGAAGTCGCAGTCCGAGGTGGCGTCGGGGTTCGGGCCCCAGCTCGGATCGTCGTAGCATTCGGCGGTGCCCTCGGGCAGCTCGGCGAATTGCAGATCATAAGCCGCCATCGCCCAATGCGGCTGCCAGAACACGACGAGCAGCGGGCTCTTCTTCTCGGTGGAGGCACGGATTTCGGAAATCAGCGCACCCTCCGAACCGGCGGGCACCGCCTTGAACGGAAGCTGCAGACCGTTGATCCGATCCGCACCAGGTGTACCCCAGTCCGCCGGATAATCGAGCAGGCGACCCTGCGGGATGGTTTCGGCGGTCGCGAACTGGCCGGCGCAATCCTTCAGCGCCTCCCAGGCCGGCAGGCCCGGACAAATCTCCGCCACATGGGCGGGATAGGCGAAGCCTTCCTTGGCGTCGAGGCCGAGATCGGAGACGTCGACCACGCCGCCCGCTTCTTCCAGAGCGGCGAACTGATCCGAGACGTTCGAGGTCCAGATCTCGAGGGCCGCATGCACCTCGCCGTCCGCCATGGCCTGGAACATGTTCATATAGCCGGCGGTGACATATTCGACCTGATAGCCGGCCTTTTTCAGCATCTCGCCGGCGATATGCGTGGAGACATGCTGCCCGGTCCACTCGTTGATCGCGAGCTTGATCGGCTCGTCCAAGGCGCCCATCTCGGCGGCATTCGCGACACCGACGCCAGACAGGACCGCGATCGCGGCTCCGGCAAGACCTTTCTTGTTCATTCCGACCTCTCCTGATGTTTTCGGCATTCTCGCCATCGGCATATTGACCTTCATACCATCACCGTTGCGGAGAACAGGCAAGACGCTTGGTCATCTGCGACATCATCATCGCACCGTTGGACGCATGACCCTCTTGCTTTCCCGAGGTGCTGGTGAGCAGGATCGCGGTATGAACGATCGAGCGCCCACCATCGAAGCCTCCCGACCGGCAAACGGCTACGGCCCTGTCCTGCTGGTGCTGGCGTCGGCCGTATTCTGGGGCCTCTGGTGGGTGCCGGTCCGGATCTGCGAGGCGCTCGGATTGACCGGCGTCTGGCCGAATTTCGGCATCAATCTCGGGGCGCTCCTGGCGTTTGCGATTCTCGCCGGCTTCACGCGATCATCGTCGAAGCTGAGGGGCGCTGCCCTGCTTGGCAGCCTGCTGATCGGCATGGCCGTGGCGCTTTATGGCGCAGCGCTTTCGTTGACCGACGTCGTCCACGCCGTGCTCCTCTTCTATCTGGCGCCCGCCTGGAGCACGTTGATCGAGGTGACCTTTCTCGGCCAGCGATGGCATTGGAAACGCCTCCCGCCGCTCTTTTTGTCCTTCGTCGGCATGATCGTCGTCTTTCGCGGGGCGATCTCGTTCGACGATGGCGGCATCGGCGACCTTGCCGCCCTTTTCTCGGGCATTACCTGGTCCGCCGGCGCCGCTCTCGTCTTCTCGGACACCAGCGGCGGATCCGCAAAAGCCGGGGCCGGCTCGTCCGAATGGGGCGATATCATCAGGCTCAGCCTCGCCGTGATGCTGGCCGCCATGGTCACCAGCATCGTCATGCTGCCGCTCGGCTGGGAGGGCTGGCCGCGCCTCGATGCCGATGACGCCGGTCTCGCCACGTTGCTGGCGCTCGGCGCCGGCGCCCTCTACCTCGCCCCGATCATCGGTGTTGCGCTCTGGGGGGCGAGAAAACTGCTGCCGGCGACCATGAGCTTCCTGCTCGCCGCCGAAATCCTCTCCGGCATCACATCGAGTGCCTTCTTCCTCGATGAACCCTTCGGACTTTGGGAGATCACAGGCACCGTGATGATCATCGCCAGCGTGATCGCCCATGTCGGCTTGAGCGACGCCAAAGGCCACGAATGACGGCCGGAATCTCGAAAAACGACAGAAAACGGCGCTAATTCGCTTTCCTCCCGCCGATGGTCGCCGCTAGCCTCGAACAAGCATCGATAGGGAGGGACGGTCATGGCTGACGTGATGACAAGGGATGACCTCAGGCGCGTGGCCGCCGGCTATCATGAAAAGCCGGAGCGCTCCTTGTCCCTTTGCGCCGAGGCCTATACCGATTCGGCTTGGCTCGCCTATGAGCGTGACGCGATTTTTTCCAAAAGCTGGCAGTGGGTCTGCCATGTAGAAAAACTGCGCAAACCCGGCGCCTACGTCACCACCGAGATCGCCGGCCGGCCGATCTGCGTGGTTCGGGACAAGAGCGGCACGCTCCGCGCGTTTTATAATGTCTGCAAACATCGCGCCCACGAATTGCTAAGGGGCGAAGGCCGAACCGCCGTCATCCTCTGCCCCTACCACGCCTGGTCCTACAATCTGGAGGGCCGGCTGGTCCGCGCACCGGAAACAGGGGCTCTTCAGGACTTCGATCGGGAGGCCGTCTTTCTGGATGCGGTCCAGGTCGAGGAGTTCTGCGGCTTCGTCTACGTGAACCTGGATGCCAGCGCTCCGTCGCTCCGGGAGCAATCAGGCGATCTAGGCAGCGAGATTTTGCAATGGGCGCCGGACGTCGAAAACCTGACCTTCGCGCACCGCCTGACCTACGACATCAAGTCCAACTGGAAGAACGTCGTCGACAACTTTCTCGAATGCTACCACTGCCCGGTGGCCCACAAGGACTTCTGCACGCTGGTGGACATGGACACCTACCGCGTGACCACCCACGGCATCTACTCCAGCCATATGGCCGAGGCAGGCAAGACCGCGAACGCCGCCTATTCGGTCGAGGATGCCACGGTCAAAGACCACGCGGTCTGGTGGCTTTGGCCCAACACCTGCCTGATGCGCTATCCCGGCCGCGGCAACATGATCGTCATGCACATCATCCCCGTCGACGTCGACCGCACCTACGAGACCTACGATTTCTTCTTCGAGGATGCCGAACCCAACGAAGCGGAGCGCGAAGCCATTCGCTATATCGACGACGTCCTTCAGGTGGAGGACATCAATCTGGTCGAGAGCGTGCAGCGCGGCATGGCGACGCCGGCCTTCACCCAGGGCCGGATCGTTCATGATCCCGACGGCTCCGGCAAATCCGAGCATGCCGTCCACCACTTCCACGGCCTGGTGCTGGATGCCTACCGGCAGGCCGCAATATGACCGCCGCCCACGTTGGGCCGATGCCGAACATCGTGCTGATCATGGCGGACCAGCTCACGCCGTTCACGACCGGCGCCTACGGCCACCCGTTGGTGAAGACGCCGGCGATCGACGCACTTGCCGCCCGCGGCGTGCGCTTCGACAGCGCCTACACCAACGCACCGCTTTGCGCGCCCGCCCGCTTCGCCTTCATGGCCGGCCAGCATGTGACGCGCATCGCGGCCTATGACAACGCGTCGGAATTTCCGAGCGCGATCCCGACCTTCGCGCACAGCCTGCGGCAGCTCGGCTACCACACCTGCCTTTCCGGCAAGATGCATTTCGTCGGCCCGGACCAGCTGCACGGCTTCAACGAGCGCATCACCACCGACATCTATCCCGCCGACTTCGCCTGGACGCCCGACTGGGAACTCCCGGACGAGCGCATCGACAAGTGGTATCACAATATGGACAGCGTCCGCGAAGCGGGCGTCGCCGCCACCACCTTCCAGATCGAATATGACGAGGAAGTCGGGTTTTTCGCCGAACGCAAGATCTTCGACTATGCCCGCGAGGCCGACGCTCAGCCGTTTATGATGGTGGTCTCCTTCATCCACCCCCACGACCCCTATGTCGCGCTCCAGAAATGGTGGGATCTCTACGACCATGACGCCATCGACATGCCCACCGTGCCGCCCCTGCCTGACGAGCAGCAGGACGCTCACAGCCGACGGGTGATGGCCGGGATCGAAGCGAATGTCGAGATCCCGACGGACGCGCAGATCCGCAACGCGCGCCACGCCTATTACGCCAACACCTCCTATGTCGACCATTGGGTCGGCCGCATCACCGACACGTTGCGTGCAGCATCACTCGAAGAGAACACGATCGTTATCGTCACCAGCGACCACGGCGACATGCTCGGCGAGCGCGGCCTCTGGTACAAAATGAATTTCTTCGAATGGTCCTGCCGCGTGCCCCTCATCATGGCCGGCCCCGGCTTGCCGGCGGGCAACAGCGTCAACAACAACGTGTCGCTTGTCGACATCTTCCCGACCCTTATTGAGGCTGCCACGCAGGGCGTGGACCCTGGACGGGACCTCGACACGACTACGGATGGTCGGAGTCTTTGGGGGCTCGCGACCGGTGCTGTCGATGCGGCCGACGATCCTGATGAGGCGATCGCAGAGTATTGCGCGGAGTGCGCGTCGCATCCCTGCTTCATGATCCGGCGCGGTCTCTGGAAATACATCCATTGCGACGTCGATCCGCCGCTGCTGTTCAATCTCGAAGACGATCCCAGCGAGATGAACAACCTGGCGGCCGAGCCGACCCATGCCGACATTGCGGACGCCTTCGCCGACGAAGTGCGTCAGCGTTGGGATAGCGAGGCGATCCGGCGGGATGTGATCGCCACGCAGAAACAGCGGCGCGCCGTCTATGAAGCGATGCAGGACGGCACGCTCACCAGCTGGGACTTCCAACCGAGGCGCGACGCCGCCAATGAATATGTGAGGAACCACATGGACTGGACCGTCGCCGCCGCCAAATCCCGCTTCCCACCGTCTGGCGAGGGTGACCAGGAATGAGTGGGCGCCTGGACGGAAAAGTTGCGCTGGTGACCGGTGGACGCGGCGGCATCGGCCGCGCGATCTGCGAGCGCTTCGTTCGCGAGGGCGCCGTCGTCGTCGCCGCCGACCTCTCCGAAGCGGGCTCGATGGACGCCTTCGACAATGTCGCCGACGGCCATTTCGCAAAGCTCGACGTCACCGATGAAGCATCCGTCAAAGACGCCTTCGCCCTTGTCGAGAACGACCACGCGAGACTGGACGTGCTGGTGAACGCCGCCGGCATCGAGATCGAGAAGACCATCGAGGAGACGTCCCTCGAAGAATGGAACCGCATCTTCGCGGTCAACGTCACCGGGACGTTTCTGACATCGAAATACGCCTTGCCCCTGCTGCGCAAATCGAGCGCGGCTTCGGTGATCAATTTCGGGTCCTATGACGGCTTCATCGCGGATCCCGAACTCGCCGCCTATTGCGCCACGAAGGGCGCCGTCCATGCGCTGACCCGCGCCATGGCCTGCGACCATGGCCCGGAAGGCATCCGCGTCAACGCCATCTGCCCCGGCTATATCGACACGCCCATGCTGCAGAGTTTCTTCCAGGAGGCCGGCGACATCGAGAGCCTGCAGCAGGCGGTCAAGGATGTGCATCCCACCAAGACCTACGGCACGCCCGAAGACATCGCCAACCTCGTCCTCTGGCTCGCCTCAGACGAAGCGCGCTACGCGTCCGGCCAGCTCTGGGTGCTGGACGGCGGCCTGTCCGCCCAGGTGCAGCAGATGAAGCTTTGATGCGGCTGTTGGCAAACGACCATCGCGTCAGCCTGCGGAGCCTCTCGATCGACGTGGTGGATGCTCCGACTTTGATGGAGCGGCTGCGATATCTCACCCAAACTCTCGCCAAAATCTCCCCACCGAAGCGGCGACTGTCGAGCAGGGTGAAACTTGCCATCTTCGATGCCACGGTCAGCTATCATGATAGCCAAGACCACTTGATGGATCGTCAGCCTGCCGTTTGGCGCAACTCGATCACCACATACGCTCGCCGAAGCCGCAACGCTTCCTTAACCCTCTCATGTCACACTCATGACCTGGTCCATGCGACCCTGGGAGCCCGTGCCTGGCCCGACCTTCCTTCGCGGGCGGGCGGATTCCCAGGGTCGCATGGACCGAGTCCAATTTGGCAGAGACCGGTTAAAGAAAGATGAACATCTCGCCCTTTGATGGTCAGGCGTGCAAGACTTTGTGGGCAGCCTTTCAGAATCGAAACAAGGTGAGGGGTGGATGACAGACTTGAGCGGCAAAGTCGCCGTCGTCACCGGCGGCAGCCGGGGCATCGGCCGCGCCATCGTCGAGCGGCTTGCAGCCGCGGGCTCGATTGTCGTGACTTGCGGACGCGGTGCTCGCCCCGCAGATCTGGCCGATACCATCGGCTGGGTCACGGTGGACGTCGCCGATCCACGTCAGGTCGAGAGCCTCAAGGATCATGTCGAAAGAACATGCGGAACGGCCACCATCCTGGTCAACAATGCCGGCGTGCAGATCGAGAAGACCGTGACCGAAAGCGATGACGACGACTGGGACGCCGTCGTCGGCGCCAATTGCCGGGGCGTGTTCAATGGCTGCCGCACCTTCATCCCCGGCATGGAAGCGGCAGGCGGCGGCGTGATCATCAATATCGGCTCGATCTCGGGCGTTACCGCCGATCCTGGCCTGGCACTCTACAACGCGTCCAAAGCCTTCGTTCATGGCCTGACGCGCTCGATCGCCGTCGACCACGGACCGGCGGTGCGCTGCAATGCGATCCGGCCCGGCTGGATCATGACCGGCATGGCCGATGCCGCCTTCGCCGTCGCATCCGATGCCGGACGGGCGAAACAGGATGCGCTTGCCCGCCACGCCGCCGGACGCTTCGGCGAACCCGCCGACATCGCGGCCGCCGCTCTCTGGCTCGCCTCCGATGACGCCGCCTTCGTCACCGGCCAGTGCATCACCGTCGATGGCGGCCTGACCGCCGCATCCCCCCTCCAACCCGGACTTTTCTGATGGCCGACCCCAACCATACCGCGGTTCTCGGCGCCGGCGTGATCGGCGCCAGCTGGACAGCCCTCTTCCTCGCCGCCGGCAAAAGCGTCGCGGTCTACGATGTCGCCGACGATGCCGAAAAGACCGTCCGCGCCTATGTCGAGAACGCCTGGCCCACACTTTCGGCCCTCGGCATGACCGATCGGGGCGACCCCGAAGCCCTGACCTTCCACCAGACACCAAGTCAAGCGATCGAACGCGCTGGGTTCGTGCAAGAAAGCGTGCCGGAGCGGATCGCGATTAAGCATGAACTTTACAGCGAGATCGAGGATGCGCTTGACCCGGACACGTTAGTGGCGAGTTCGGCTTCCGGCCTTACGCTTTCGGAGATGCAGGCGGGCTGGCGCAATCCAGCGCGCTTCGTGCTCGGCCATCCCTTCAACCCGCCGCACCTGATCCCCCTTGTGGAGGTGATGGGCAATGAGAAGACCGCCGATGGCGTAGTGGAGGAGACCGAGCGCTTCTATGCAGACGTCGGCAAGGTCACGATCCGGGTCAACAAGGAAGTGCCGGGCCATGTGGCCAACCGCCTGCAGGCGGCGATCTGGCGGGAAGCGATCCATCTGATCGCGGAAGGCGTCGCTTCCGTCGAGGATGTCGACAAAGCCGTTGCCGCGGGGCCCGGCCTTCGCTGGGCGGCGATGGGACCGACCATGCTGTTCCACCTGGCCGCAGGCGAGGGCGGCATCGCCTCATTCTGCGATCGCTACGCCGACAGCTTGACCCGCTGGTGGGATGATCTCGGCGACCCGACATTCGACGAGGCCATCAGAAAGGCGCTGATCGAGGGCATCGGCGCAACCACAAAAGGCAAGTCGACGGCGGCCCTCGCCAAAGACCGCGACGCCCTCCTGCTCGGCATCCTGAAAGCGACCGCCTCAAGCCGAAACGCGTAAAGACCGCATCACCCCGGCCAGGGCAGGGAATAGGTTTTGACATGGGTGAAGGACTTCATCGCTTCGATGACGCCCTCCTTGTAACCGAGACCGCTGTCTTTGATGCCGCCGAACGGCGACATCTCGATCCGATAACCCGGCACCTCCCAGATGTTCACGGTGCCGACATTCAGGCCGTCCACATAGGCGGTCATGCGATCGAGACGGTTGGTGCACACGCCGGATGACAGGCCGAACGCCGTGCTGTTCGCGATCGCCATGGTTTCGGCGTCGTCATTGGGCACGCGGATGATCGGAATCACCGGGCCAAAGGTCTCTTCCACGACGAGTTCTTCGGTGTGGTCGACGCGATCCACCACGATCGGCGGGAGGGCGGCGCCCTCTCGCTTTGGTTTGTAGAGAATCTCCGCCCCGGACTCGGCGGCTTTGTTCACCCGATCTTCGAAGAGCGCAGCCGCCTCAGCATGGATCACGGTGCCGAGGTCGGTCTCGGGGTTCATCGGATCGCCCCAGCGGATCTTCTTGGCCTTCTCCAGAACCAGCGGCACGAAGCGATCGGCGACCGCTTCCTGACAGAGAATGCGTTTGACGGCGGTGCAGCGCTGCCCGGAATTCCTGGTGGCGCCGGCGACCGCCAACTCAGCAGCGTAAACGAGGTCCGCGTCGGACAAGTCATCGCAGATGATCAGCGGGTCATTGCCGCCGAGTTCCAGCACCGTGCGTCGATAGCCCGCTTTCGCCGCGATCAGCTTGCCGACCGGCACCCCGCCGGTAAACGTGATCAGTTCGATCGCCGGGTTGGTGATCATCGCCTCGCCGATGTCCGCCGGCCATCCGGTAACAACCGACAGCATTTCAGGCGGCAGGCCGGCCTCATAGAGCAGGTCGGCGAGCAGGAGGGCGGTCAGCGGCGTCTGCTCCGTCGGCTTCACCACCATGCAGTTGTTGGTGGCGACAGCCGGGGCAATCTTGTGGGCGACCATGTTGAGCGGGTGATTGAACGGCGTGATCGCCGAAATCGCGGTCAGCGGCTCGCGCTTGGTGAAAATTTTTCGGGCTTTGCCCTGGGGCGTCAGATCGCAGGAGAAAATCTCGCCGTCATCCAGGATGCAAAGCTGTCCCGCGAGCGAGAACACGTCATAGGCGCGCCCGACTTCGTAGAGAGAATCCTTCTTGCAGATGCCGAGCTCCAGCGTGATGACATCCGAAAGCTCGTCCCGCCTCTCCACGAGCAGCTCGGCTGTTCGTAAAAGTATCCGCTGCCGGTCGTACCGGCTGAGCTTGGACTTGTAGCCCGCGGCGATCTCGAAGGCTTGCCTCGCATGAACAGCCTGCCCCGCCGGCACCGTGCCGATCACGCCATCGGTGAAGGGATAGCGCACCTCGATGAGATCATCCGCATCCACCTTCCTGCCGGCGATGCGCATCGGTTCATGGCGGATATCGTTCTCGCGCGTTTTCGCTGATGACATGGTCAGGTTCTCACATCCACATGATTGCGCGGCGCGCTCAGGCATTGGCTCAAAGATGCAGCGATGGCCGCCGCTTTGGGAAGCCTTGGCGCGCCCCTGAAACCATGGCATGTGTTTGCATCATTGCCGATCGTTTAAGAATTGAGCTTATCGATGCCAGCCAAACCCGTCGCTTTCTTGAGCTACGCCCATCGTGACGACGACTATCACGGCGGCGCGATCACCAGACTCAGAGAAGAGCTGAGCGGCGCCATCTCGGTGGCAACAGGCGAAGACTTTTCGATTTTTCAGGACCGCAAGGACATCGCCTGGGGCGAGCATTGGCCGAGCAAGCTGGAGCAGGGGCTGGAAGGCGGTCGCTTCCTAATCGCCATCCTGTCACCTTCTTTCTTCAGAAGCGACTATTGCCGAAAGGAACTGAGCGAGTTTCTGGAGCTCGAACGCGGCACCGGTCGCAATGATCTCATCCTACCGATCTATTTCGTGAAGACACGATTGCTGGAGGACCCAGCCAAACAGGATTGCGACCCGCTCGCTAAGGCGATCTCAGAGCGCCAATACCGGGACTGGCGAGACCTTCGGCATATGCCGTTCTCCGACCACAAGGTCCGACGGGCGCTCGACTCTCTGGCAGAAGAGCTGGTGCAGGCGCTGGAACGGCCGGAAACTGAAATGGAGGCCAGCGATCCGGCAAATCAGCATTTTGCAACGCCATTCGCCGAGCAGGTCGATATCTACGAGACAGGTGGGCATGAAGATCCTGCGGACTTTGCCCATAGGGCAAGGGATGAGGGCTTGATGGAGCCGCAAGCTCCCTTTGTCACGACCTCAACATCGAACCTTCCAGAACGTGGCACGATCTTCCGCGATATCGACGAGCCCTGGTGCCCGGAGATGATCGTCATTCCACCAGGGTCCTTCATCATGGGCTCGCCTCCCGACGAAAAGGCGCATCGAGAGGAAGAAGCACCGGAGCATCGGGTTCGAATCGACAATCCATTTGCTCTAGGCCTCTACCCCATCACCTTCGACGAGTTTGATCATTTCTGCATCGAAACGGCGCGGCAAAAACCTGTAGACCAGGGCTGGGGACGTGGGCGCAAACCGGTCATTAACGTCAATGTAGAGGATGCCGAAGCCTATCTAGCTTGGCTCTCCGAGATAACCCGCAAAACATACAACCTGCCAAGCGAGGCGATGTGGGAGTATGCCTGTCGCGCTGGAACGTTGACGGCGTTTTCAACTGGCAAGAACATCACCACGGAACAGGCAAACTTCCGGGACACCCCAATCAATCAGACGGCTGATGTCGGTATGTTCCCAGCCAATTCTTTCGGTCTTTTCGACATGCACGGCAATGTATGGGAGTGGTGCGCTGACAGCTGGCATAACACATATTCTGGTGCTCCCCTCGACGGAACGCCTTGGCAGACCGACGGCGACTTCGATCAGCGTGTATTGAGGGGAGGTAGTTCGTCTGCTCAGGCAGCCTGGTTGGGCTCCGCGCGACGGACAGGGAGACCGTGGAGCAGTCGGAACCAGTATCGCGGATTTCGTTGTGCGCGTTTCGAGCAATGAGGTTTGCGCTAAGGCATTAGCTCTCAACGGCCGACAGCGATCAGAAGCCTCCTAACCCCCATGCCGCGCCCTTAGCGCCCGCGCCTGTAAATCAAACCCATCATTGATGTGATCGAAAGCCGCCGGCATGGCGATGCGCCAGTCGCCGGTTGCGATTGCATCGACCAGGACCATGTGGTTGCCGAGCGATTCGGCCAGATCGATCTCCTCGATCGCCGCGAACAGGTGGGAGGCAAGCGCGCGGTTCCAGATCGTGTCGAACATCTCGAGAAGATGGCGATTGCCGGAGCGTTCGACGATGGCCCGGTGAATGCTGCGATTGGCGGCGAAATAGGCCTGGACCGTCGGTTCGCTGATAGTCTCCTCCCGCTCGATCACCTTGCGGAGAAAGGCCTGATCATCGGCATCATTCCGGTCGGCGAGGATGCGTGCCGCCTGGCCTTCGATCGCGGCGCGCACGTCATAGATCTCCTTCGCCTCATCCTCGGAGATCCGGCGCAGCATGAAGCCGCCGCGCGGCGTGGTGACCAGCACGCCCTCCTGCTCGAGGCGAAGCAGCGCTTCCCTGACCGGCGTCCTGCTGATCTCCAGCTCGGCCGCAAGCTTCTCCTGCACGAGCTGATCCTCCATGCCGAACCCGTCTTCGAGGATCGTATCCAGGATCTGCCGGTAGACATCCTCCGCCAGACGCCGCCGCTCCGTCTTGAGACTCCTCAACGCCATGGCGGGACGCCCCCGAACGTCGATGGCGGGACGCCGCCACGCGTGAACTTGCCTGGTGTCTTGCCCACTCCTATTGGCATTCTCTTGCCACCATCTGATCTTGCACCAGTATTGGATACTGAATACAGTATACGGGCGACTGGGAGGAGAACAAGGCATGTGCGGAATTGCCGGCAGGATTCTGCGCGTACCGGGCCGCGTCGGGAACGACCTCGTCGAACTGATGGACGCCCAGATGCATCGCGGCGCCGACAGCACCGGCTTCGCCATCTATTCAGCGCCGCGCGACGACGGCTACATCCTCCGCGGCATGGGCTTTGACAGGTCGAACCTCGACCCGGACATGAATGACTTTCGAGACATCCTGAAAGCCCACGGCGCCGATTTTCTCGAAGAGCCGACTTTTGTCACCGACGACGCCCCGCATTACTGCCTGCGCGCGGTGATCTCCGAACCTGCCGACCTGGCTCGATGGCTAAAGGACGCGGACAGTATCAGCCGCCGGTTGGAGGTGCAGTCCTGCGGGCGTTCGCTCGAGATCATCAAGGATGTCGGCGGTTCGCTGCAGGTCGCGGAAAAACACAGCGTTCGCGATCTGATCGGCAGCCACGGCCTCGGCCATGCGCGCCTCGCCACCGAAAGCTCGGTCCTCCCGAACGCAAGCCACCCCTTCTGGGCGCGCCCCTTTCCCGATGTCGCCATCGTCCATAACGGTCAGATCACCGACTACTTCACCTGGCGCGAAAGACTGGAGCGCATGGGCTACCGCTTCCTCACCGAGAACGACAGCGAGCTGATCGCCGTATGGGTCTCCGACCAGATGAGGCATGGCCTCACCATGGAGCAGGCGCTGGAGAAATCCATCAGCTCGATCGATGGCGTCTTCACCTACATGATCGCCACCAAGAACGGCATCGGCTTCGCCAAGGACCGCTTTGCCATGAAGCCGCTGGTGGTCGTCCGCGAAAACGACGAACTCGCCGCCGCAACCGAAGAACAGGCCGTCCGCCGCATCAACGCCGATGAATGCGACGTGATCAACTACGACGGCCCCAGCCTCACCGCGCTTTGGGCGGTCGGCGACCGCAGGCTCGCCGCATGAGTGGCGCGGCCACATCGATAACGATCGACGTTGGCAATCGTCATATCCGCGAGATCAACGAGGAGATCCAGGCAGCGGTTGCCACGGGCAATCCGGTTACAGTCAAAAACACGCTCTCCCGCCACAATCTCGGCATCGGCCTGCCACCGGGCGCGAACCTCCGCTTCGAGGGGAGTGTCGGCTATTACTGCGGCGGCTTGAATACGGGCGCTGCGATCGACATCGAGCGCAATGCCGGCTGGGCGCTGGGCGAGGGCATGACGGCGGGGCACATCACCGTCGGCGGCTATGCCGGCATGTCCTGCGGTGCCGCCATGACCGGCGGCACGATCCACGTCAAAGGCGATGCCGGTCCGCGCTGCGGCGTGGCGATGAAGGGCGGCCATATCGTGGTCGAGGGCAAGATCGGCTACCAGGCCGGCTTCATGGCTCATGCCGGCAAGATCATCGCGCTCGGCGGTGCGGGCGAAAGCTGCGCCGATGCGCTCTGGCAGGGCGAGGTCTGGATCGCAGGCGAGGTCGAAAGCCTCGGCGTCGATGTCAAGGTGATCGAGCCCACCGCCGAGGAGGTCGCCGAAGTGGACGCC
The DNA here is from genome assembly GCA_039197065.1 of Pseudomonadota bacterium. GTDB lineage: Bacteria > Pseudomonadota > Alphaproteobacteria > Geminicoccales > Geminicoccaceae > JANQPX01. The sequence goes on from JBCCUL010000004.1 coordinate 241,016, forward strand.
ATCCTCAAACCGTTAGGGCTCCAGGACCCTTCCCGGAACTGGCGAAAAATGGTGTCGGGCGAGCGCCTCTGGTATTTCGAGAGCCGGGATGCGAATGCATGGCTGATGATCTAGACGACCCGGTCTGCAGGAGCGAAGCTCCGAAGATCCGGCATGACGAGCCCGACCTTCGCCGCAAAGCGGCTGCAGGCGGGGAGGACGCCACCTATCAGTATCCCTTCGACATGCCCTCCGAGGACGACGTCAAGTTCGGGGACGGTATGATCCAGGGTAGGCCGGCCGGCCTTCCGGCCTCGTATGATGAAGGTGGGTCCACAAGATGGACGCCGGATGCCATCGCCGAAGTGCATGCGCTCGCTCAGCTCGGCCGCTATCAGGTGCGCGGCTACAACACCTTCAACAAGCGCATGCCGACCTTCGACGACCTGACCTTCGTGCCCGCGACCATGACGCGGCTGCCGCTGGAGGGTTATCGCGAGAACTGCGAGACCAGGACCGTCCTGGGCGGAGGTCGCGGTCTGGTCGACAAGCCGCTCGACCTCAAGATCCCGATCTATATCGCCTCCATGTCCTTCGGCGCGCTCTCCGCCAGCGCCAAGGCGAGCCTCGGCTACGGCGCCTCCAAGGTCGGCACCATGACCTGCACGGGCGAGGGCGGCATGCTCGAAGACGAGCGCGAAGCGTCTCAGACGCTGCTGTATCAGATGTCGCCGGCCCGTTATCGCATCGACCTCGATCATCTCAGACGCGCAGATGCGTTGGAAATTGTCGTTGGCCAGGGGGCCAAACCCGGTACTGGCGGCCTCCTCCTTGGCATGAAGGTCAGCGAGCGCGTCTCCAACATGCGGACCCTTCCAGAGGGCGTCGATCAACGCTCCACCATCCGCCACCCCGACTTTCTGGGGGCCGACGACCTGGCCGTCAAAATCGAGGAACTGCGCATCGCCACCAACTACCAGGTGCCGATCTTCATCAAGATGGGGGCGACCCGCCCGCGCTTTGACGTCGCCATCGCCGCCAAAGCAGGCGCCGATGTCGTTGTGGTCGACGGCGCCGAAGGCGGCACCGGGGCATCCCCCGAACTCCTCCTCAACCACACCGGCATTCCGACCATGTCGGCGATCCGCGCCGCCCGCGAAGCCCTCGACGAATGCGGCATGACCGGCAAGGTCGACCTGGTGGCCGCAGGCGGTATCCGAACCGGCGTCGACGCTGCGAAATGCCTGGCGCTCGGCGCGGATGCCGTGATGATCGGCAATGGCGCGATGATGGCGCTCGGCTGCAACTCGCCCCGCTATCTCGACGACTACAAAAAACTCGGCACCTCCCCCGGCGCCTGCCACCACTGCCACACCGGGCTTTGCCCCGTCGGCGTCGCGACCCAGGACCCAGAGCTGGAAAAACGCATGCAGGTGCCGGCCGGCGCCGAACGCGTCGCCCGCTACCTGACGGCGATGACCATGGAGATCACGTCGCTCGCCAAAGCGTGTGGCAAAAGCTCGGTGCACAATCTGGAGGTCGAGGACCTTCGTGCGCTGTCCTTCGAGGCCTCAGCGTTCACCGGCGTGAAGATGGCGGGGATCGATCGGGCGTTTGATTGGAGGTGAGTTTTGTCTGTCTTGCCCCCCGAGGAGCGAGCCGATTTGCTGATAACGAGCGATCAAGTTTCTATGAATCAGGACTCAATTGAAGGCGACGCACGTTCAAAAAAGTATAAATAAGTGAAATACTTCATACAAGGACCATTAGACCTCATCTAATTTCAATCAAGTGATGTTTACCGCCTCATTTCATTTGGAGAAACAAATGCACTTCGAAAGAATCAAAGCATTTAACAGCATTGCCGCAGCGGCTCTTTTGGTAGCTTTCGCCTTTCCAAGCGAATCGAACGCACAGGAACGCCGACTCCAGTTTCATCAGATCGATCCTTCAACGCTAATGCTGACGATCCTCGAACCCGACAGACCTGATCCCGTTGACCCGCAACCATTGGTCACGACGTGCTCAGCGGGTGTCGGTGAAAGCTGCGCCAGTTTTGCCGCAGGTTGCCTCGCCGATGGTGGTCACTTTGACGGGGACAACGCCGGAGGCATGTGTTGCTCGGGCGTCGATCACCCCGATAACAATCCGGATAGCGCTTGCAACTGATCCGAATCCCGCGACTGACAACAACACAGCGATCTTCAGGAGGCCATGTTTTGCGAAATTTGGCCTCCTGCTTTCGCAACGGCAACAGCAAGAAAGCCCCAACCCACGCCATATGATCTCGGTTCTAACCAATGTCTCCGATCCACGCCACACCGTCCCGCGTCCGCGTTTGAACGGATCTGCACCCGTCAGCACGGCCCGATGCGCCATCGGTGATTTCCTCTTGCTTGACACCCAGAGAGCTCCATACGCTATCTGCGATAAGGCAAATCCAAAGAAAAAAGATCTGGCGAGGAGTAGGCCTTGGCAAAGACGATATTCAGCCTGCCCGAGGGCATTCATACCGTGGCGATGGGCCTCGGCGATCTGAACGGCATCATGCGCGGCAAGCGCATCCCCGCGTCCCATTGGGAGACCGTTTGCGAGAACGGCAATGCGTTCTCGATCGCGCTCTTTGCCCTCGATATGACCTGCGATGTCTGGGACACGCCTTACGTCAGTTTCGACAATGGCTATCCCGACATGCACATGTTCCCGATCACCGAACCCGTGGAGCTTCCCTGGGAGCCGGGCGTGGCCGTCTGCTTCGGGCGCGCGGAGGGCATGGACCACGAGCCCGTGCCGATCGACCCTAGGAACGTCCTGATACGGCAGGTCGAGCGCGCCAAGGCGCTGGGCTACCATGTCCAGGTCGGGACGGAGCTCGAATTCTATCTGCTCGATCCCGAAACCAAGCAGCCGCGCGATTCCGGCATTCAGGTCTATGGCCTGGATCGCGCCGCCGAACTCGAGCATGTGCTCGGCCCGATCCGTCAGCAGATCAACGAGGTCGGCATTCCGATCGAGCAGTCCAACCCGGAATATGCCGCAGGCCAGGTCGAAGTGAACATCCGCTTCGACGATGCGCTGCTTGCCGCTGATCGCGTCGTGATGTTCCGTTCCTTGGTCAAGCAGCTGGCGGCTCGCCAGGGCTATCAGGCGACCTTCATGGCCAAACCGTTTTTCGAGCATTCCGGCAACGGCTTCCACACCCACTATTCGCTCTGGAAGGGCGGGAAGAACGTCTTTTCCGACGACGGCAGGCTCAATGATTTGGGTCGAAACTTCGTCGCCGGCCTGCAAAAGCGCATGGCCGAGATGGCGATCTGTGGGGCGACCACACCGAATGCTTACCGGCGGCGTCAGCCCTTCAGCTTCTGCCCGATCAACACGACCTGGGGTATCGACAACCGCACCGTCGGCATTCGGGTGATCGAGGGCAAACCGAGCGCCGTGCGTATCGAAAAGCGGGACGGCAGTGCGGACTGCAACCCCTATCTGATGCTCGCCGCCGAGATCGCCGCAGGTCTGGATGGCATCGAACAGAAGCAGACGCCGTCAGCGATGACCAACACCAATGGCTACGAGGCCGAGGATGCCAATCCGATCCCGGCCGAGATCGGGGAGGCCATCACGCTCGCTCGAAATTCGGACTTCCTTAAGGAACTCTGCGGCGCCGATATGCATGAGCTGATGCTGCAGCAGGCCGAGCGCGAGGTCGCGTTCATCGCCGCCCAGGTCACGCCTGTCGAGCTCGATCGCTATCTCGGCAATTTCTGACCGGTACGACTGGCCCGCTTCATCGGCACCATGGCGGCCACCGCCGAAGAACCTGACCTTACCGCCGCCAAGCCCCTGGTGGTGACATCGAAGACGACGGGATCTTCTGCAAAGCCTTGGCTAGGCCGGCGGTCAAGGCTAGCTTTGGGGCCAAGCCGTTTTGCACAAAGGAGACCATCAATGGCGGGTGCCATTCGCATTCACGAGGCCGGTGGAGCTGATGTCCTTCGTTACGAGGATATCGACGTCGGCGAGCCTGGCCCGGGTGAGCTGAAACTGAAGCAGACCGCGATCGGTTTGAACTTCATCGACGTCTATTTCCGAACCGGTCTCTATCCCGCCCCCGGTCTCCCTTTCACGCCAGGCCTCGAGGCCGCGGGTGAGGTGCTGGCGATCGGCGACGGCGTCAGCGACGTCAAGGTCGGCGACCGCGTCGCCTATGCCTCGCCACCGCTCGGCGCCTATGCGACGGAACGCCTGATGCCCGCCGACAAGGTGGTGCCCGTGCCTGACAGCGTCAGCGACGAGCAGGCGGCGGCCATGATGTTGAAGGGCATGACCGCATGGTATCTTCTCAGGCGCACCTTCAAGGTGGAAAGTGGCGAGACCATCCTCTTCCATGCGGCGGCCGGCGGTGTCGGACTGATCGCGTGCCAGTGGGCGAAATCGCTCGGCGTCGAGGTGATCGGCACGGTGGGCAGCGAGGCGAAGGCCGAGCTCGCCAAGACATATGGCTGCGCTCATGTCATCCGCTATGACCAGGAAGACGTGGTCGAGCGCGTAAAGGAGATCACGTCAGGCAAGAAGGTGCCGGTGGTCTACGATTCGGTCGGCGTCGATACCTATGAGGCCTCGCTGGACTGCTTGGCGCCGCTGGGCATGCTGGTCTGCTTCGGCCAGTCGTCCGGTCCGATCCCGCCCTTCGATCTCGGCATCCTGAACACCAAGGGCTCGCTCTTCGTGACCCGCCCCTCGCTCATGGCCTACACGGCCGCGAGAGAAGATCTGCTGACGGCAGCGAATGACCTGTTCACCGTGATTGGCAACGGGTCGGTCAAGATCGAGATCAACCAGCGCTTCCTGCTGAGCGAAGCTCATGCAGCGCATGAAGCCCTGGAGGGCCGGAAGACCACCGGCTCGACATTGCTGATGCCGTAAACGTAAACGCGCGACGTCGCGGATAGGGAGTGTGGCCATGTTTGACAATGAAGCACTCGTGCTGGATCTGGTGGCCTGGGTCGGCAAGGGACCGAAGCCTTATGACGATGTGATGGCCGCATGGCGCACCTCCTGTCCGCGCCTCCAGGTTTGGGAGGACGCTGTCGACCATGGCCTGGTGATGAGACGGGACGCCGGCGAAGAGGGGCTCCTGGTCGAAGTCACCGACAAGGGCCGAGCCCTTCTTCGGGAACGCGGCCGCGGCTGAGCTTGGCAGGCTGATCGTCGCAGAATGTCTCCCCGGTGCCGGCGGCACCTGGACATCGTCGCGCCGCTGGTTCATATAACCTGACGGTTGATATGTCAGGAGAATTTCGTGAAAAGGAACGTTGTTACGGCGGCGATGGCCGGTGTCATCGTCGTGGGATTGAGCGGCTGTGCCAATTCGTTCCTGGCAGGCCCCGGCACACAGACGCGTCAGGCCGATAACGGTCTGGAGCTGGTCTTCGGCCCTGCCTTCTTTGACTATAAGACAGCCGAACTCGGTGCCGAGGGTCAGCGCGAAGTCGAACTCATCGCCCGTCTGCTACGCCAGAAGCCGGGGCGCGAGGTCATCATCGAGGGGCATACCGACGACGTCGGTTCGGAAGGCTATAACTTTGTCCTTTCAATGGCCCGCGCGGATGCGGTCAAGGAGGCCCTGATCGAACACGGCATCGAAGGCGACCGCCTCGTTGTCGCGGCCATGGGAGAGACCTTGCCGGCATCCTTCAGCAACACCGAAGACGGACGCGCGAAGAACCGGCGCGTCGAGGTCATCATCCGCTAGGTCGGTTCCCGGCATGACGGATTTGCTCCATTCTGCCGATACAAACTTTCACTGAAGGAAGCAAATGAGGTGGTCACACCACTAAGCTTGTAGCCTTCTCGCTGCCTTTTGATGCGCCTCCATCAACTTGGGCAGATCGACGCCGGTCAGCAGGCCATCCTCCACCAGCCAGCGGCCGGCGACCATCACCCGGTCAGCGCGATGGGCGCCGCATAGCACCAGGGCGGCGAGCGGATCGCCGTGGCCGGAAAAGCGCGGCTCGTCCAGCTTGAACAGCGCCAGATCGGCCTCGCAGCCGACGGCGATGCGCCCGATATCCGTGCGTCCGAGACAACGGGCCGAGCCTTCGGTCGCCAGCTTGAGCGCGTCTTTCTGAGTGAAGGCCGTCGACCGTCGACTGACGCGCTGAAGAAGCATGGCCAGTCTTGCCTCCTGCATAAGGTTGGAGCTGTCGTTCGAGGCCGACCCGTCGACGGCGAGCCCGACCGGAACGCCCGCCGCCTGAAGATCGACAACTCGACAGGTGCCTGAGCCGAGCATCATGTTCGCCGCGGGGCAATGAGCGATCGCCGTGCCAGCGGAGGCGAGACGTTTGATGTCAGCGTCGTTGAAAAAGACGCCGTGGGCGAGCCAGGCACGCTCATTGAGCCAGCCCTGCTCCTCCAGATAGTCGAGCGGGGACATGCCGAAACGGTTCTGGCAGAACCGGCTTTCATCCTCGGTTTCCGCGAGGTGCGTGTGCAGGCGACAGTCGAGATGCTCGGCCATGACGGCGGTTGCGCGCATCAGCTCGGTGGTCACCGAAAAGGGCGAGCAAGGCGCAAGCGCGATGTCGATCATCGCACCGGAGCGATCGCCCAGCTGGTTGTGCTTTTTCACCAGCCGCTCGCTGTCGCAAAGGATAGTCCAGTCGTCCTGTACCACCTCCTCGGGCGGCAGACCGCCATCCTTTTCGGACAAGTTCATCGAGCCGCGGGTCAGCACCGCGCGCATGCCGAGTTCTTCGGCAACCTCCACTTCGATATCGATCGCCTTCGAAAGGCGTTTCGGAAATACGTAATGATGGTCGACGCTGGTGGTGCAGCCGGACAGCAAGAGCTCGGACATGGCGAGCTTCGCCGCGAGCCGTAGATCCTCGGGACGAAGTCCCGCCCAGACCGGATAAAGCGTCTTCAGCCAGGGAAACAGCTCCTTGTCCAAGGCCGGGCCGAAGGCGCGGGTCAGCGTCTGATAGTAATGATGATGCGTATTGATCAGCCCAGGCAAGGCGACGTGGTCGCCGGCATCGACTTGACTAGTGACCGGCCTGGAGGGTTCGTGTCCGGTTGGGATGAGTTCGATAATGGTCGAGCCGTCGACCACGATGCCGCCGCCGGCGTCAATCCCGTCCTCGACGAGGACCGCCAAGGGATCTTTGATCCAGGTCGCCATCCAATACGCACTCCTTTCGGGCTTTTCCCAAGCGCACTCTGTCCTCTACACTTCGTTCAAACAACCCGGATCGTTGGGGAGGCAAAAATGAGCATGATCAAGGGACCAGGCTTGTTCCTGGCGCAGTTTGCGGGCGACGAAGCCCCGTTCGACTCGCTGCCGGCCATCACCAGTTGGGCGGCAAACCTCGGTTACAAAGGCGTGCAGATTCCGAGCTGGGACGGGCGTCTGTTCGATCTCGCCAAGGCGGCGGAAAGCGATGCCTATTGTGACGAAGTCAAAGGCATTTGCGCGGATGCAGGCGTCGAAATCACCGAACTCTCCTCGCATCTGCAGGGCCAGTTGGTCGCCGTGCATCCCGCTTTCGATGACGGTTTCGATGCTTTCGCCGCACCGGAAGTCCGGGGCAACCCGAAAGCGCGCCAGGCCTGGGCCGTCGAGCAGATGAAGCTCGCCGCCAAGGCGTCCAGGCGGCTCGGCCTCGATAATCATGTGTCGTTCACCGGCGCCCTCGCCTGGCCTTACATCTACCCCTGGCCGCCCCGGCCGGCCGGCCTGATCGAGATGGCGTTCGACGAGCTTGCGAACCGCTGGAAACCGATCCTCAATGCCTTCGATGAGGTCGGCGTCAATATCGGCTACGAGATCCATCCGGGCGAGGATGTGCATGATGGCGCCACCTTCGAGATGTTCCTGGAGCGCCTCGGCAACCATCCGCGCTGCCAGATCAACTACGATCCCAGCCATTTCCTCCTGCAGCAGATGGACTATCTCGGCTTCATCGACGTCTATCAGGAGCGCATCTGCGCCTTTCATGTGAAGGACGCCGAGTTCAATCCGAGTCCAAGGCAAGGCGTCTATTCCGGCTTCCAGTCCTGGACCGACCGCGCCGCGCGCTTTCGGTCACTGGGCGATGGCCAGGTCGACTTCAAGGGCATTTTCTCCAAGATGCAGGCAATCGGCTATGACAGCTGGGCCGTGCTGGAGTGGGAGTGCTGCCTGAAAAACGCCGAGGATGGCGCGCGCGAAGGGGCCGAGTTCATCGCCGCCCACATCATCCGCCCCGCAGAGAGCGCCTTCGACGATTTCGCCGCCGGCGAGGTCGATCAAGGCGCCAACAAGCGGATGCTCGGAATCTCGTGAACTTGCCGGAGACAGACGATGACTATCGAGGATAAGGCCAAGGCAAGTTCAGCGCGTGCCGCCCGGCACCGCCTCGGGATGGTGGGGGGCGGGCAAGGCGCGTTCATTGGCGGCGTGCATCGGATCGCTTCTAGGATCGACGATCGCTACGAGCTGGTGGCGGGGGGGTTTTCCTCGGATCCTGCACGCTCAAAGGCGTCCGCCGCCGAGCTTGGCGTCGCCGATGCCCGCGCCTATGGCAGCTATGAGGAGATGGCGAAAGCGGAGGCTGCGCGCGATGACGGCATCGATGTCGTCGCGATCGTCACGCCGAATCACATGCATTACGGGCCGGCCAAGACGTTCCTGGAAGCCGGTATCCACGTCATCTGCGACAAGCCGCTTTGCACCTCGCTCGGCGAGGCGCGGGAACTTGTCGAGGTGGTGGAACGCTCAAAGAGGATCTTTGCGCTGACCCACAACTACACCGGCTATCCGATGGTGCGGCAGATGCGCGAGATGGTGGCCGCGGGCGACATCGGTGATATCAGGGTCATTCAAGTCGAATACGTCCAGGACTGGCTGTCGACCAAGCTGGAGGAGACCGGCCAGAAACAGGCGAGCTGGCGGACGGACCCGGCGCAGTCGGGTGCGGGCGGCGCCATCGGCGACATCGGCACCCACGCCCACAATCTCGCAGCCTTTGTGTCGGGCCTTAGGCTGCATAGCCTCTGTGCGGATATGCAGAGCTTCGTCGAGGGGCGAAGGCTCGACGATAATTGTCACCTTATGCTGCGCTATGAGGGCGGCGCGCGCGGCATGCTGTGGGCAAGCCAGGTGTCGCCCGGCAATGAGAACGGCCTCGCTATTCGGACCTACGGCACCAAGGCCGGGCTTTCCTGGAAGCAGGAGCATCCCAATCACCTAACCTTTACGCCGCTGGGTGAGCCGCCCCGCCTGATCACGCGCGGCGGCCCTGGCTCTGGGGACAGTGCGGGACGCGTCACCCGCATCCCGCCCGGCCATCCCGAGGGCTATCTCGAAGGCTTTGCGAACATCTATAGCGATGTTGCCGAACTTGTCGGTGCCCAGAAGGACGGACGCGATCCCGATCCAAACGCCTTGCTGGTCCCGACCGTTCGAGACGGCTTCGAGGGCATGGCTTTCATCACGGCAGCCGTCGAGTCGAGCCACCGGGGTGGCGTCTGGGTGGAGCCGGAGAGGGTTTAACCCAAGGCGCCTGGCTGCTTACCGCCGGATCACCTCGCCGAAGAAGATCAGCGTGCAGTCCTCGTCGGCGACGTGAAATTCCCGCTGACCGTAGTCCTGATCGAAGGGGGCGCGGACGCGCGCCGGCGGTAATTTTTGCAGCTCGGGCTCAAGAGCGGCGTACAGTGCGTCGATGTCCTGGACATCGATGTAGAAGGAACCTTCGCGTTCCGGATGGCTCAGATCGACCTGTTCGTCGACTTCGACCAGACGCAAGGCGACGTCGTCGCGCCTGAGGAAAGCGTAATTGTCCGCCTGAAAACCGACGGTGAAGCCTAGAATGTCTCGGTAGAAGCCGATCTGTTTTTCAAGGCTTGTGCAAGGCACGAACGGGGTGATCTGGTGTAGACGCATGAGCTGGTTCCTTATGCCTTGACCGCCGCCTGGAGCCTCCGCCTTCGTTCCTTGAATCTCTCATGTGATCCTTCCGTCCCATCATGAAATGATCCGAACCAGCGATCCCACGGCACTTCGAGATTGCCGTAATTACACTCGAAATAGCGGTGATGCATCTGGTGATGGAAGGTGCCAAGCGCAAGGCGGTTCTTGTCTTTCACCAGCAGCCCCTCGAAGCCGGTGTGCGAGGTGGCGGCGGTGAGCGCCTGGTGCTGCATGTGAAAGAGGATGTGGATCGGATGCGCCGCGATGACCCAGTGGATCAGCACCGATGAGAAGAAGAGAAGGTGCTCGATCGGGTGCATGGAGAGGCCGGACCAGGGTCCGACATTGGTGTTCCGGTGATGCAGCGCATGGGCGAGCTTGTAGAGCGGCGGCCAGTGCAGCCAGCGGTGAATCCAATAGAAGTGAAAGGAAATCCAGACCGGCGTCAGGAAGATCAGCAGGATAAACCAGACCGGGTTGTCCGCGAAACTGAGCATCGGCGCATAACCGTTCGCCATGGCCCAGAGCATCAGCACCTCATAGGCCGTCCAAAACGCGACGCCGCTTCCGAGCGTCCACAACATATTGTCCAGGACCTGGTTCCCGAAGGAAAAGCTCCGGCTCTTCGCCTTCAGCTCGCGCGGATCATATTTCAGATCCCGCCCCTGGCCTTTCCATCTGTAGAAGTAAAGATGCAGCCCGCCGGCGACCAGGATCATCAGGACCAGATTCTTGGCATAAAGCGCTGCGATCCAACCCAAGGCCAAGGTCTTGGCCACATCCGGGGAGGGTGTGAGGAAAAACCAACAGAACGCGGCGAGACCGACCAGAACGGAATTCTCCGCGAGCGCAAACCACCGCTCCCGAACCCATCGCACCATCCGCCGGAGATCAGGCGGCCAGCTGAAAAACGGCGAAACCGCAATCGGCACGTCTGGCCGATAATACCACTGTTTGGCAAAATTCTGCATCGGCGCCGGCGGGGCCGCCGAGGTCTCGACTTTGTTCATGGTCATCATGGCCCTCCTGAAGCAGGCTCCTGACGACATGATCTGATCACAGTCGGACGGGCATGACCAGCGGGCACAAGGGATGAGGAGCGAAGACGTCGGTGACCGCGCGCTCTAGCGGATCAACACCGGCGGCATCGAAGCCGAACCGTTCGTCTGCAGAAGCTGGACCCAGGAGGAGAAACTCTGGATCGCACTCAGTGGCTGACGGATGAGTTCCAGGGCCATCTCCCAGGGCGCCCTCGGTTTCGGGAAACGGCGGAGTATGACGGGCTGGTCGGGATCGAGGCCGATTTCTTCACGGGCGAGTTCGAGGGCCCGGGTAAAGCCGCCGAGCTCGTCGACGAGGCCGAGGTCCTTCGCCTGCACACCGGTCCAGACGCGGCCTTCAGCGATGGCGTGCACCTCGTCGACGCTCATGCCGCGCCCGCGGGCGACACCGGCCGTGAAGGCGTCGTAGGTTTGGTCGAGGAAGCTGTCCAGCCGTTCCTGGCCACGTGGACTATAGGCCTGGTTCATGCTCCACATCGACGCGTTGGCGCCCTTGCCGACGACCCCCCAATTGACGCCGAGCTTCTGCCAGAGTTCGTCAAGCACCGGCTTGCCCGCAAGCACGCCGATCGAGCCGGTAAGCGTGCCGGGATCCGCAACGATCCGGGTGGCGTCCATCGCGATCCAATAGCCGCCTGAGGCCGCAACATCGCCCATCGACACGATCACCGGTTTCTTCATCTCGACCGCGCGTCTGATCTGCCGGCCGATGGTTTCAGACGCGACCGCCGAACCGCCGCCGGAGGAGATGCGGAACAGGATCGCGCGCACATCGGTATCGTCGATCGCATCGCCTATGGCCTTGGCGATGGTATCGGCGCCCATCACCCAGCCGCCAGGGCCGTCGCCATTCTCGCCTTCCTGGATCTGGCCGACACCCTCGATCAACGCGATCACCTCTTCGGCGTCCTGATCCGCGGGAACCAGCCCTGCGAACCGCTCGAGGCTGATGAGATCGGCGCTGGCGCCGGCCTCTTTCTCGGCCCGCGTCACCACCTCGTCCCAATAGCTTAGGCGATCGACCAGCCCATTGTGGAACGCCTCGTCGGCGCTGTAGGGACCGTTGTCGATCAAAAGACCGACGGCATCGGCATCCAGCCCGCGATCAGCGGCGATGCCCTCGCGGATCTGCTCCTGGAGCGAGTCGGCAAGCCACTCCAGGCTTTCCCGATGCTCCTGGGTGAGGCGGTTCTCGGTGAACATATTGGCTGCGGTCTTATAGGGACCGCGCTGGCCGCCGCTGGGTATGACGCCGACCAGCTCGAAGAAGTCCTTCAGGAGCGGCGTTTCCAGGTAAAGGCCGGTGAGGCCGACAGCGCCCAGCGGCTGCAGATGGATCTCGTCGAAGGCGCTCGCGAGATAATAGCCGAGCGTGCCTGGGCCGAATTCGCCGAAACTGGTGGAGAATGCATAGGCAAACTTGCCGGACGCACGAAACTGCTGAACGGCAGACCTCAACTCCTGGGACTGGGCGAAGCCGGAACCGCCGCCATCGATCCGCGCGATGAGGCCTGCGACATTGTCCTGCTTGCTGGCGCGATCGATCGTCAGGATCGCCTCGGCAAGGGTCAGGCCGGGCTCGAAATCGAGGGTGGCAAGAGAGGGACCGCGTGCGGCTTCCTCGAAGCCATGGCGAAGATCGATCGTCAGAACGACCCGATCCGGCAGGCTCTCTTCATCGGGAAGGGTCATCCACACGAGCACGCCGACGCCAATCATGACGAAGAGCGCGAGTGTCCCGATCGAGGCGAGAATGCCGACGAAGATCTTTTTCATCAAGCCATCGCCTCGGCGCGCCGGCGTCGCCGTTCGCTCGCTGTTTTCAATTGGCCGCAGGCGGCAAGGATGTCACGGCCGCGCGGCGTGCGCACGGGCGAGGGATAGCCGCCGCGCTCGACGATGCTGGCAAAGGCCTGGATACGCGCCTTGCTCGAGCACTGATAACCGGCGCCGGGCCAGGGATTGAAGGGGATCAGATTGACCTTGGCAGGGATGCCCTTGAGCAGCCGGACAAGCTCCTTGGCCTCGGCATCGCTGTCGTTGACGCCATCCAGCATGACATATTCGAAGGTCACCCAGCGATCGCCGGAAGGGTAGGCGCGGCAGGCCTCGAGCAGCGCTTCGATGTTCCATTTCCGATTGATCGGCACCAACTCGTCGCGCAGCTCGTCACGCACGGCATGCAGCGAGATCGCCAGATTGACGCCAAGCTCGCGGCCGCATTGCTCGATCTTGGGCACGATCCCCGATGTCGATAACGTGATCTTGCGCTTGGTGAAAGCGAGACCGTTCGGGTCCATCGCGATCTGGAGCGCCTGCTTGACGTTCTCATAGTTCAGGAGCGGCTCGCCCATGCCCATCATGACGATGTGGCTGAGCTTGCGCTGGCCGTTTGGCGTCGGCCACTCGCCGAGCCGGTCGCGCGCCACCAGAATCTGCGCGAGGATGTCGCCAGGCCCCAGATTGCGGACCAGCGGCATGGTGCCGGTATGACAAAAGGTGCAGGCGAGCGAGCAGCCGACCTGACTGGATACGCAAAGAGCGCCGCGTTCGACATCGGGGATATGGACCATTTCCACATCCTGGCCGTCAGCGTAACGCAAAAGCCATTTGCTCGTTCCATCGACCGAGCGCTGCTCATCTACGACCGTCGGACGATCGAGGCGGTAACGCTGTTGCAGCTGCTCGCGAAGCTGGGCCGGCAACGTGGTCATGACGTCGAAGGAATGAGCGCCTTGATGATAGAGCCAATGATGGATCTGGCGCGCGCGCATCGGCGCTTTCGACGTCTGCTCGCCAAGCGCTTCCAACGTTTCCTGAAGCGCTAATTTGTCTCGACCCAGGAGCGAGAGCCTGCTCGGCGCAGCACCGGTCTGGAAACTGTCGTTCCGACCTTCTTGCAGGCCTGCTTCAGGGACCATCGGACATCAAAAGGCTCAGCCGGAACAGGCTGCGACCATGGCATTGTAGGCCTTGGTGAAGCCAAGCAGCGAGTAGGTGTCGGTGGAGGTCGTGTTTTTGATGGATTCGCCGTCGATCACCATCGACTCACCACGCTTCATGATATCGATCAAAGCACGATCTTCGGTCTCGTCCTTGGTCCAGGCATGGGCGCCGCGGGTGAAGAGCGTGAACTGGTTCTGACCGACCGCGACGCTGACCGAGCTTCCCTCGAGATAGGTGTAGCCGGGCTGAACGCTGACCTCGTCGGTGACGGTAGGTGCTGGCCGTCGCGTGACGAGAACCGCAGGCTTGCCGCGCCTCGTATAGGTGCCAGCCTGCTTTTTCGGCTCACTGACAATGTAGCAGATTTTCTGACCGCCCTCTTCCAGTTCCCAGACATTCCAGTCGGTGTAGCTGCCCAGCGAATACGGCGTCTGGGCATTGGCACCGCCGGCAAAGCCGAGAGACAGGACCAGGACGGCTACAGCGCGTGATGCGCGGTCAAAGAAGCTAGCTGTCATCATCTCGATCATCATGGTGATGTTACGACGGTCTGTTATGTCGACAAATTTCGCGCGAATTGCAAGTTTTGTCTGGTGGCTGTTGGTGTTTTTGCGATCGGATTGGCGGCAATCCGTCGCTTGCTCAGATCTTTAGACGATTTTAGATTGCGACATGGACCGAACCGCTCCCCCCGCCAGAAATCACGAACACGATGTGGCGCTGATGGAGGCTATCGTCAAGCATGGTAGCCGAGAAGCTTTCGCTGCATTGTTCGATCAGTTTGCACCCAAGCTAAAGGCCTATTATCGAAAGGGCGGCCTCGAGCTCTCGCTCGCCGAGGATCTCGCTCAGGAGGCCATGCTTTCGGTCTGGCGGCATGCCGCCAAGTACAAGGCCTCGATCGGCAGCCCGTCCACCTGGATCTTCACGATCGCAAGGAATCTTCTGATCGATCACGTTCGTCGGCAAAAGGCGCGGCAGGGTGATCTGAAGGATCCGAGCCTGCAGCCGCCGGAAGTCGAGATTGCCGATGATCTGGTTGACGCCCAGCAACGTTATAGATCCTTGAAGACCGCGCTCAAAAACTTACCGAAAGAGCAGGCTAAGGTTATCAGAATGGCGTTTTTCGATCATAAGGCGCATAGCGAGATCGCAGCCGAAGTCGGGTTGCCCCTGGGTACGGTGAAATCGCGCATCCGGCTTGCGATGCAGCGCCTCAAGGGTGATCTCGGAGACCTTGAATGAGCTTGGCCCCGCCGCTGCCGGAACCCCTGCTATTCGACTACGCCACCGGCGCCTCAAGCCCGGCGATCGGGCTGCTTATGGCGGCCCATCTGTCGATGTCCAGGGAGAGCCGGGCTTTATTGGCGACGATGGAAGCGGTCGGCGGCGCCCTACTGGAGGATCTCGACGACGAGCCGCTGGAGCGAATTTCCGCTGCCGATGTGTTGGCCATCGCCGATAGAGACGAAGACGACGTTTCCAAGATGGCCGAACTGGTTCTGGAGCGATCGGGTCCGAGGGCAAGCGTGCCGCCAACTTTCGTGCAAGATGCACTGCCTGAGCCGCTCCGGGCCGCCGAATCCGAGCTTGGCGGCGATCGACGCTGGCGCTGGCTGGGCTTTGGCGTAGCCGCCACCAAGCTTGCGGTTTCGAGCGAGCATGAACGGGCGCATCTGCTCTGGGCAAAGGGCGGAACCGACATCATCACCCATCGTCATGTCGGCCGCGAGGTCGTTCTGGTGCTCAAGGGAGCCTTTTGGGATGATGGCGTCCGCTACGGTCCCGGCGATGTCGCGGTGAGCGAGGACGGCACCATCCACAATCCGCATATCGACGGCGATGACGACTGCGTCTGCCTTGCCGTAACCGAAGCGCCTGTGCATTTCACCGGGCTGGTCGGTCTCGCGCTCAATCGTTTCTGCCGGTTCTAGCGACAGGATCCATTTGGCACGGCACTGGCTGTGCGGAAGCCTCGAACGCGCTTACACGCCGTCGACGATCACCGCGGTGCCATTGGCGTTGTTCAAGCGGAGCGGCAGGATCTGCTGGTATTCGTCCGAGTGATACCAACGCTCGGCCGCCGAACGATCTTCGAACTCGATGATCACCAGCCTGGGCGCTGAAAGCTCGCCTTCGAGCGGCGTGACCTCGCCGCCGCGAACGATGTAGCGGCCGCCGAACGCTTCGATGAGTGGCGCCACTTTCGCGCGATAGGTCTCGAAATCCTCGGGATTATGGACGTCGAGCTGCGCCAGAACATAGGCTGCCATGATGCTGTCCTCCTGCCGTGATATTGCCCCATCTCGGCGAATTCTAAGAAAGTCAGTCGCCATTTGTCACGGGTTTGCTAGGTTTTGCAGTGACCCGTTGGTCGAGACCCATAACGTCGAAAGGGATGAGCATGGCCAAGTCGGCTGGGGAGATGGTTGCTGAGGCAAATGCAGCGATCAATGTGATCGATGTCGAGGAAGCGAAATCGCTTGTCGGCAAGGACGACGTCGTCTTCATCGACGTCCGCGAGAAGGAAGAGGTCGCCAAGGGCGTGATCCCTGGCGCCGTTCATGTCTCCCGCGGCATCCTGGAATTCGTGACCGATCCGAACAGCCCGATGCACAATCCGGTCCTGTCGTCAGGCAAGCAGGTCGTCGTGTACTGCGCCTCCGGTGGCCGTTCGGCGCTGGCCGGCAAGACCATGCAGGATATGGGCGTCAAACGCGTCGCCAACATGAAAGGCGGCTTCACCGCCTGGACCGCCTCGGGTGGCGAGACCACCTCCTAGTGGTAGGACCACGTCCTGGACTTGTGGCGGTCGTCGACGAACGCGTTTTTGATGAGCGGGTTTGCGGTTGTTCTGCATGACATAGGAAGACGGGCCTCGACCCTGTCGATCGAAGCCCGTCTCGTCAAGCTGCCTCAGCCAAAGTCAATCCCGGGGCTGGCAGCCCCCTCAGGCGGCTTGCTGGCGTTTGGCGACCACGCTTTCGGCGACCTTGTCGGGCACCTGCTGGAAGTGATCGTGCTGGCAGTCGAAGAAGCCCACGCCCTGGGTCGAGGAGCGGAGATCGATGATCAGATCGTGGATTTCCGCCTGAGGGATGTGGGCCTGCACCTGATCCCATCCGCGCCAGTTCTTGCGACCGTCATAGCCCAGGATCTGACCGCGCTTGCCTGAGATGATCTGCAGAATCTTCGAGGTGTAGTCGCTCGGCACCGAGATGTTGACGTTCAGGACAGGCTCCAGCAGCACCGGACTGCACTGCGGCAGGCCCTCCTTGAGCGCAAGCGCAGTCGCCATCTTGAAGGCGATCTCCGAGCTGTCGACACTATGGAACTGGCCGTCATAGAGGGTCACGCCGACATCGACCACAGGAAAGCCGAGCGGCCCTTTCTGCAGGAACTCCTTGGCCCCGGCCTCGACAGCCGGAATATATTGGCGCGGCACGGCGCCGCCCACGATCTTGTCGACGAACTCGAAGCCGGCGCCTGCGGGCTTCGGATCGATCTTGATCTTGACGTCGCCGAACTGACCGTGGCCGCCGCTTTGCTTCTTGTGCCGGCCGTGGGCGTCAGCGCCTTTCCTGATGGTTTCGCGATAAGGCGTTTCCGGCGGCTGACCCTTGATGTCAACGTGATATTTCGACTTCAGCCGATCCAGCGCCACGCGCAGATGCATCTCGCCCTGGCCCCAGAGCAGACTTTGATGCAACTCCGGATCCTGCTCGAAGCGCAGGCTCGGATCCTCCTCCACCAGCTTGCCGAACGCGCCGGACATCTTGACCTCGTCATTGCGGTTCTCGGCGCTGACCGCAAAGGCGTACATCGGTTTCAGGGGTGACGCCCTCGGCACCGGAATGTCCGCGGCATCGCCGCCGGAGCCATTCAAAAGAACGTCGGCCGTCTTCGCCTCTTCGAGACGTCCGAGCCCGACGATTTCACCGGCACCGGCACTGCCGATGCCCTTATGCTCCATGCCGAACATCTTGAAGACGCCGGAAAGGCGCATGTCGCCCGACGCCGCACTCTTCAGCGTCATGCCGTCCTTAACCTCGCCTGCCCAGATGCGCGCGAGCGAAAGCTTGCCGGCATGGGGAAGGTGGTAGGTTTTGATGATCTGCACGATCGGCGGACCGTCAGGATCGATGCCGAGGCGCTGATTGGTGACGGTAGGGGCAGGCGCCTCCTTGACCAGCGCCTCCAAAAGCCGCCGAGCGCCCATTTCCTGGTCGGCCACGCCCATAAACACCGGCACCACCTGGTCGGCGCCGAGCGTGTTCTGCATGTGCCGCAAAATGTCGTCGGCCGGCGGCTCCTGGTCCTCCAAAAGGAGCTCCATCAGATCATCGTCGAAATCGGCGAGCGTCTCGAGCATCTCCTGGCGCGCCGCCTGCTCGCGCGCCTGATATTCCTCCGGCAACTCGATCGGCTCGGACGGAGCGCCCGCTTTGTAGGCATAGGCCTTCTCGGTGACCAGATCGATGTAACCGACAAGTTCCTCGCCGCGGCCGATCGCATATTGATGCGGCACCACGGGGCGATCTGAGACCGCGCGAACACTATCCAGAAGGTCGCGATAGCGCACCTCGGAACGATCCATCTTGTTGATGAACACCAGATGCGGGATCTGGTTCTTGTCGAGATAGTTGAGGATGGGCGCTATCGAGATCATGCGCTCCGGCACCGGCTCGACCACCACCACGGCGGCGTCGATACCGAGCAGCGCATTGCGCGCCTCCTGCACGAATTCAACGGACCCCGGGCAATCGAGGATGTTGAAATGCAGACCTTCATAATCAAAGGAGACGGCGTTGACTTCGACCCCCATCTGCCGCGCCCGCGCCTCGGGTGACGCATCGCCGATCGTACTGCCCTCGGTGGTCTTGCCCTTGCGCGAAATGGCGCCGGCAACGAAGAGCAGGTTCTCCAGCAGCGTCGTCTTGCCGGACCCGTTTGGTCCAACCAGCGCGACATTGCGAACCGTGTCGGTTCCCGTCATCACGATCTCCCCTGATTACATTTTGCCAAATCTCCCATGGCAGCCGCGTCATGGTCGCCAGAGCAATTCCACGGCGCCACGTCTTGTTTGAATAAGGTTACGCCTTGAAACGGCGGGTGTCATCAGACTGTCTTCAAAGCCGACCGCTTTTCCGGTGATCAGTCTTCGAAACCCAAGCGAGAGGCGGGACCGACGACATAAATTTAGGGAGCGTTTTGAGGAGAAAAGATGCAGGGGCCAACGCTCGAAAGCGCGGCCCCGTCGATCGCCGATCGCCTTCCTGATGGAACAGGCGTCGGCCTAACGCTCTGAAATCTATAGATAGCCTCCCCATTTTCCACGGCCATCCAAGATCTTCATATCGGTTCCTGCCGAAGAGACTGCCTGAGCCTTAGATACGCGCTCGCGCTGAATGTCCGCAGCACTGAGGCCAAGCGTCAGCGCCAGGAGCAAGGCGAGAACAGCGAGGCCGGCGCTATTGTCGGTTTGGCAGGCCGGCCGCGCCAGAGGGAAAATGGTGTTCGTTACCATGACGGTCGTCCATTCGAAAAGATGACGGGGGTTCTCGGCGTCAGGCCTGCCAGAAGGGCTTCCTGATCTCGCGCTCAACGTCGAGGCGGGTCAGGCCAATATCCATCAGCATCGTGTCGTCGAGCAGATTCAGGTCGCGGCGTTGGCGGTGACGTTCCAGCCAGATCCGGGCGGCGCTGGCGATCGGGCCGAGCCATCCGAACCCGGCGCTCGGAACCGGGGGCTTATCAGTTTGGATTGGATCGATGCGGCAGGAACCAAACCCGCCCCTGATGTCGGCGATCACGGCTTGATCAACAGGTCTCATCGCGAGCTCCCCTAGATTAACGGCCGATCACATGAGCAATGGGCTGAAGACCGGCGTCATATGACCGTGACTTTAAGGGGTACGGCATTTCATCCACAAACGAGTTTTCTTGCATATCGGTATAGAAAATCTTGTCCAAATGTATGGATGCAATTTCTATATATATGATTTTACTAAATAAATCTTATTCTTCTAAAAGCCTTGATTGACTGTATGGATACAATTTCTTAGCGTTTTCCTATGACGGACCGCCTGCCATCCCTGAACGCGTTGCGCGCCTTCGAGGCTGCCGCCCGGCATCTGAGCTTTTCCCGCGCTGCGGACGAGCTGAACGTCACCAAGGCCGCCGTCAGCCACCAGGTTAAGGCGCTGGAAGACGATCTTGGTCTGCCGCTTTTTCAGCGGTTAAATCGCGCCCTGATGCTGACACCAGCCGGTCAGACGCTGTTTCCCGCCATCACCGATGCGCTTGGCCTGATGAGAACGGCCGTCACTAAGGTCAAAAGGCAGGATCAAACCGGCGAGCTCACCGTCACCACGCTCGACAGCTTTGCCGCCATTTGGCTGGTGCCACGTCTTCGGCGCTTTCGCGAGGCCCATCCGGACATCGATGTGCGCGTCACCACCTCCGATGACAACATCGATTTTTCGCGCGCCGACGTCGATCTGGCGATCCGCTATGGCGCCGGCCAATGGCCGGGGGTCGAGGCCGAACGTTTGATGACGGAAGAGCTCTTTCCGGTCTGCGCACCCTCGCTGCTCGAGAACGGACCAACGCTCGAAAAACCCTCCGATCTCGCCAATCACACGCTTTTGCACGACTACGGCATAGTAACCTGGCGCGGCTGGCTGATGGCCATCGGCGAAGAGGCCATCGATGTCGAGCGCGGATCGCACTACCAGCATTCCAATCTGGTCCTACAGGCCGCCGAGCAGGGGGATGGCGTCGCCCTGGCGCGGAGCGTTCTCGCCGCCGATGCGCTCGCCGCTGGGCGCCTGGTGAAGCCGTTCGACATCTCGCTGCCCGCGGAATACGCCTATTATCTCGTCTGCCCACCGCTCCACCTGAAACGGCCGAAGGTTCAGGCGTTCAGGCACTGGCTCCTGACCGAGAGCCAAGATCCAGCGCGCACGCAAGGGGCGATCCGCTGAACGCGACATAGCACTTGCCTGCTCTGACCTTGGATGAATAGATGGTGCTATGGCCGCCTACCGCCCCTTCATGAAAAGCGCGTCGCGCCACACCATGGCGATCAAGGCGCTCGATCCCAAGGATTGGCTGGCGTTCGGTGCGGATCGCGAGAGCCAGATGCTGGCGCGGCGCCAGCTCATCGACGAGCAACCCGACGATGTCCTCGCCAGTCTTCCGGGGTCCGAGGCCGGACAGGCCGAACTTCTGGCCCTGCTGCTCGATTATCTCGAAAATCACGCATCCGACCTCTACCGATTCGAAGCCGGCGCTGCGGTCGACCTGACGTCCGGCCTTCGCCTGTCTATCGACGACAGGCCGCCTCTGGAGGTTGTCGGGCGGCTGGTTCAGGAAGATTTCTGCCTGCTGGAGAAACGGGATGGCGTCTACGTGCTGACATCGGCCGTCCTTTGCTTTCCCGCCCACTGGCTCCTCTCGGAAAAAATCGGCCGCCCGCTGATCGATATTCACGAGCCCGTGCCGGGCTTCGCCGAGCAGCTTGGCAATCCGGTCGAGCGCCTGTTCGAGAAGCTCGATCCGGAAAAACCCGTTCAGCGACTGAATTGGAGCCTGGTCGACACCGACAAGCTTTTCCTCCCGCCCTCGCACCGAAAGGAAAGGGCGGATATCCCCGCTGATCGGATCGCTGATCGCCTGCATCTCAGGGTCGAGCGTCAGACCCTGCGGCGCCTGCCGGCCTCGCGCGCCATCGCCTTCGGCATTCGCACCTATGTCACCCCGCTCGGTCAGGCGATCGAAACGGCGGAAGCGGCGGGTGCCCTGATCCAGCGCCTGCACGAACTGCCGGATCCTATGCGAGCCTATAAGAACCTCGAGGATGTGAAGCCGGAACTGATTACCTTCCTGGAGCGCCGACGGTCCACCATGCTAAGGGTGTAGCCGCATCAGTCGGTTCCCAACCAGGAGGCCAGGATGAGCGGCAAAGGCAGCTCGCCAGACATTACCGAATGGCTGCTAGGCAGCGACGTGCGCGGCCTTCCCAATGGCCCCGCCGTACTGAAAGCGCTTGGCCTTCGCCTGAGCGAGATAGGCATTCCGCTCGCGCGCGCGTCCTTTCACGTGCGCACCCTCCATCCGCAGCTTTATGGCATCGGCTATTACTGGTATCGCGGCCAGGATGAGCTTCGTAACTTTCAAGCGCCTCATGGCATTCGCGACACCGGCCTCTACCAACGAAGCCCCATGCGGCTGATCTTCGATCAGGAAACCGACGAGGTCCATCAATCCCTGGAACAGCCGGACGAAAGCTTCCCCTTCCCGCTCTTCGCCGAGCTCAAGGCCGAAGGCTACACCGACTATCTCGCTTTGCCGCTCACCTTCAGCGACGGCAAGATCCACGGCACCACCTGGACGACGGACCGAAAAGGCGGCTTCCGCAGAGACGAAATAGCCCTAATCAAGAGCCTTCTCCCCGCTTTCAGCCTCTTGATCGAGATCCATCTCAACCGCCGCATCGCCGTCAACCTCCTCGACGCCTATGTCGGTCATCAAGCGGGCGAGCGCATCCTGTCGGGACAGATCACACGCGGCAGCGGCGAGACCATCCCGGCGGCCATCTGGTTTTCCGATCTTCGTGGCTTCACCGTGATGTCCGAACGGAAAAGCCGCGACGAACTGCTCGCCATGCTGAACCAGGCCTTCGACTGCCTCGTGCCACCGGTCACCGAGCGCGGCGGCGAGATCCTGAAATTCATCGGCGACGCCGTCCTCGCCATCTTCCCGCTTTCCGATGACGGGGCGTGCGCCAAGGCACTGGAAGCTGCCATCCAGGCACAGGGCGCCCTGCACGCCCTCGCTGAGGAACAGAGCGACACCGGCACGCCGCCGCTCGCGGCCGGCGTCGGGCTGCATGTCGGCGAGGTGATGTATGGCAATATCGGCTCGGCTTCACGCCTCGATTTCACGGTGATCGGGCCTGCGGTCAACCTCGCATCGCGCATCGAAGGACTTTGCCGCGATCTCGGCGCCGACATCCTGGTCTCCGCCGCTCTCGCCGATCGTCTCGACGATGCCGCCGCGCTCGAAAGCCTCGGCCACCATCGCCTCAAGGGCATCGACGAGCCGGTCGAGGTCTTCACACCGAAAGCGCAGGAGGCATGAAGACCCTTCAGCACCTCGCGCGAAAATTCGGCTACGATCTGACGCCGTCGAAGAAAAAGAAGACCCCAAGCGCTCAGCTGGCCGCGGTGCTCGAATATCACCGCATCGACACGGTGCTCGATGTCGGCGCCAATGTTGGCCAGTACGGCCAGCGCCTCCGGAACTGGGGCTATGGAGGCCGCATCGTCTCCTTCGAACCGCTAAAAGATACGCATCAGGAACTATCGGCAAGGGCGGCGTCCGATCGGCTCTGGGATGTGGCGCCGCGCATGGCGATCGGCGATGTCGACGGCGAGATCGATATCCAGGTCTCCGCCGAAAGCGACATGAGCTCGATCCTCCCGCAGAACGAGCTGCTGCAGGAAGTCTCACCAAGCTCCGCCATCCAGTCGACTGAACATGTCCCTATCCATCGCCTCGACAGCATCGCAAAGGACTATGTCGACGCAGAAAGCCGGGCCTTCCTCAAGATCGACACCCAGGGCTTCGAGCCCCAGGTCCTGGATGGCGGCGAGGCGCTGCTGCCCCAGCTTGTCGGCATTCAACTCGAAATGTCCCTGCTGCCCCTCTACCAGGGCGAGCACGACTACCAGGCCATGATCCAGCGGCTGGCAGCCGCGGGCTTTACCTTGCATTTGGTGTTACCGGGATATTTCGAGCGGAAGCTGGCGCGCATGGTGGAGATCGATGGGGTGTTCATCCGGGACGAGCAACCCGCCGGATGATCGATCGATCCTGCTTACGTGCCCGAGACCTTGTCGAAACGCCAGTTATCATCATAGACGTCCGGCAGTTCCATGCCGCTATGCGCCGCATAGAGTTCGAGCTGCGGAATGACCCAGCGGCAGATGCTGGATCGAGAAAGACGTTCGCGAATTTTCAAGACACTTTCATCCCGATCGCCGGGAACATAGATGTAGCAACCCGGGCTTCCGCCCCGGTCGTAAAGGTTCTTGCCTGCAACCGTGACCAGCCGCACGGAGACGGGCTTTTTCTCGTGATGACGACCGAGCAGTCTTTCCAGATGATCTTCCATTGATGGGTCTCGAAAGGGTTCCCAAGCCTTGGGCACATTGACGGGAATTTCTTTGAAGCCATGCCAACCGGTATGCAAGGCAAAGTTGCGGTGGATTTCGTAGTTTGCATAGACAAGGTAGCTCACAACGGCGGTTGCAACGTCAGCGTCCGAAAAAGGCTGGCGCAATCGGCGGATCATCCCGGGCAGCACTTTCGCTGCCGTCTGACGCGCATCGCCAACCTGTCCCAGCGCCGCGGACGCGTCGTCTCGAAAGTGCTTTGAGCCCGCAACCTCGATGTTCATGCGATCGAAGGCAGCCAGCCCATTCCTGAGCGCGCTGATCAGGCCATCAGATGAGTCCGGCCAGGTGATCGTCGCCTGCTTCCAGTCTCGACCGAATTGTTTAAGCGCCGTCCCGACACCCGCCTCGTCAACACTGTAGGGACTGATCATCGTCAGGATCGGTCCGGCGATCACGGGTGATACCGGCGCAGAAGACTTTGACGATGAAGCGCCAGAAGGCGAATCCGGAAGCTGCGTATGGTCTTCGTTCTGAGCGGCCCGGTCGCCGCGCTTTACGACGGGAACGAAGAGGATGAACAGGCAGACGACGATGAAGAAGCCAGCCAGTCCGGCGATGCGTCTATCGACGATGACGTCGGCTGGATCGACGATCCGGACATAGGGCAGCTCATTGGTAAGTTCGAGCGGAACGCCCAACCCGATCGCCAGACCGACAACGGCGAAGAAAAGGATAACAAACCACCACCAGCCAGGGACCTGATAATGCTGATGCAGGGAGGCGACCAATGGCATACGCTTAGACATGACACCCAAGCTTTCTTAGACAAATTGGACCGTTTCAAATCTGTCCGACAGCATAGTCGACGGTTGCTGTCGGGTCACGTCCGGGTTCGCCTATGCGCCTTTGCTGAAATCCCCTGACAAACATCGGTATCGGTAGCATAAGGAAGTCTTGGAGAACGCATGACAACGTCGACTCGCGAGGAAACCACCATGCCCAACATCGCCTATGTAAACGGCGAATTTCTCCCTGAAGACCAGGCGAAGGTCTCGATTTTCGATCGCGGTTTTCTGTTCGGCGACGGCATTTACGAGGTGACGCCGGTGATCGACGGGCGGCTGGTGGATCGCGCCGCGCATATGGGGCGGCTGAAGCGGTCGCTTGGCGAAGTTCGGATCGATCCGCCTGTCCCCTTTGAGGAAATCGACGCCCTGCAGGCGATGCTGGTCGAAAAGAACGGGGTGACCGAAGGACGGGTCTATCTCCAGGTCAGTCGCGGTGTCGCCGAACGCGACTTCCCCTTTCCTAAGGATCCGAGACCCTCCCTGGTGATGTTCGCGCGTCAGGCTTCTTTCGTCGACACCGAAGCGTCAAGACGCGGCATCCGGGTAAAGACGGTGCCGGATCTTCGCTGGAAACGCCGGGACATCAAGACCGTGATGCTGCTGGCGTCGGCCATGGCCAAGCAGGAGGCGATCGAAGCCGGGTTCGACGATGCCTGGATGGTGGAAGACGGCCTTGTCACCGAGGGCAGTTCGAACAACGCCTATATCGTCAAGGACGGCGTCATCAAAACCCGCCACCTGTCCAACGATATCCTTCCAGGCTGCACGCGGCGCGCACTCCTGGCGCTGGTGGATGAAACCGAGGTCAAGGTGGAGGAACGACCCTTCTCGCCCGATGAAGCGAGGTCGGCGGACGAAGCGTTCATCACATCGGCGACCAATCTGGTCATGCCCGTCGTTGGCATCGACGACCAGATGCTCGGCGACGGTGCGCCCGGTCCGATCACCAAGCGCCTTCGCCAGCTCTACATCGATCATGCGCGTTCGGAGGCCACGCCGGCGGCGTAGCCTCCGTCAGCAGCGACAGGCGGGTCTCAGCTCTTTAGGTCGTCCAGGTCACGGTAGAGATCGAGGGCGCCTGGGTTGGCGAGCGCTTCGGTGTTCTTGACCTTGCGACCGTGGATGACTTCGCGGACCGCCAGTTCGACGATCTTACCGCTCATGGTGCGCGGAATGTCGGCGACCTGAACGACCTTGGCCGGGACATGACGGGGCGTCGTGTTCTGGCGGATGCGCTGACGGATGGTGGTGATCAGGTCGTCATCGAGAGCGATGCCGTCTCGGAGCCGAACGAACAGGACGACGCGCACGTCGCCGTCCCAATCCTGGCCGACGGCGATGCTCTCCAGCACCTGATCAATCTGCTCGACCTGCCGGTAGATCTCCGCGGTACCGATCCGCACACCACCCGGATTGAGGACCGCGTCCGAACGGCCGTGGATGATGAAACCGTCATGCGGTGTCTGTTCGATCATGTCGCCATGGGTCCAGACGCCGGGAAAGCGTTCGAAATAGGCGCCGCGATAACGTTCTCCGTCCGGGTCGTTCCAGAAACTGACGGGCATGGAGGGGAAGGGTTTGACGCAGACCAGCTCGCCGCGCTCACCCGTGGTCGGCCGCCCTTCGTCGTTCCAGGCTTCGACCGCCATGCCGAGACCGGCGGTCTGGATCTCGCCGCGATGGACAGGACCGATCGGGTTGCCGAGCACAAAGCAGGAGACGATGTCCGTGCCGCCCGAAATGGAGGCGAGATGCAGGTCACGCTTGATGTGCTCGTAGACGAAATCGAAACTCTCCGCCACTAACGGCGATCCTGTTGAAAGCAGCGCCTTCAGGCTGGACAAGTCATGCGTCGTCGCCGGCGAGAGCCCTGCTTTCTTCACCGCATCGATGAATTTCGCCGACGTACCGAAATGGCTGACCTCGTCCTCCTGGAGGATGTCGAACAGCTTGCTGCCATCCGGATGGAAAGGCGAGCCGTCATAGGTGACGACGGCGGCGCCCGTCGCAAGTGCGCTCACCTGCCAGTTCCACATCATCCAGCCGCAGGTGGTGAAGTAAAAGAGCTCGTCCTCAGGCTTGAGATCGGTATGCAGCATCAGCTCCTTTAGATGCTGCAGCAGCGTGCCGCCGGTGCCATGCACGATCGCCTTCGGCACGCCGGTGGTGCCGGAGGAGTAGAGAATGAAGCCGGGATGGTCGAACGGCAGCTGCTCGAAGGCGACATCGGTCGCATCGTTATCTGTGTAATCGGCGTAGAGCACCGCGTTGCTCAGACCGTCCGGTTTGGCGTCAGCGTTCAGGAACGGCACCATGACGATCCGTTCGAGCGACGGCAGCTCGGCGGTCAGCTCTTGCAGCTTCGGTGATATATCCTGCGGCTTGCCGTTATAGCGATAGCCATCGATCGTGATCAGCACCTTGGGCTCGATCTGGCCGAAACGATCCAGGAGGCCCTGCTTGCCGAAATCGGGGGAGCAGGAGGACCAGACGGCGCCGATCGACGTGGCGGCGAGCATGGCGACGATGGTCTCGATGGTATGCGGCATGACCGCGGCGACGCGGTCGCCGACGCCGACCCCATCGGCCTTGAGAGCTGCCGCAAGCTTCGCGACCGCAAGGTAGAGCTCGTTATGGCTCATGACCCGGCGCTGGCAGTCCTCCGTCCAGGCGATGATCGCGGGGCGGTCGTCCCGATGGCGGAGCATGTTTTCGGCGAAGTTCAGGCGCGCACCCTCGAACCATTTGGCGCCGGGCATGCGGTCCCCATGGGTAAGAACCTGATCCCAGGGGCGGCTGGCCTCGATCTCGGCAAAGCGCCAGAACGCAGCCCAGAAGTCTTCAGGCCGATCGACCGACCATGCGCGCAATGCCTCGAAGTCGAAAGGTGCCGAGGGCACAGAGCCCATGAAGGCGGTGAGGTTGGCGGTGGCGATGCGCTGATCGGAGGGCTGCCAAAGGAGGTCGGTCATGATCATACCTGGAGATTGTCTTTTTAATCGCCGCCCATAGTCCAGGGCCGCGTCATCGCTTGCAAGGGTTCTAAACCATCGTGGTTAAAATTTCGTCAATATCGCCGACCCTGCGCTTCCGGATTTACCCGAGCCCCCTCAAAGCGTATGAGTCCGGCAGATCTCCAAAAGAAAACGGCCGTTCAGGAGAGGAAACTTGCCTGCGCTCGACATTCCCTATGACGACTATCGAACCTCCCATCAGGGTAAGGGCGAGGACTATCAGAACAGATTTTCAGGCGCCTCCCACCGGGCGCTGATGTGGCGGATCGAGCAACGCATTTTGAAGGCTCTGCTGCACAAGCATTTTGCTGAGCCGGGTCAGGTGCGGCTCTTGGACTTCGCTTGCGGGACGGGGCGGATCCTTCGCCTGCTCGAATCCGACGTTGGAACCGCCACGGGCGTCGACGTCGCCCAGTCCATGCTGGATGTGGCAAAGCGGCACGTCCAAAAGGCGAGGCTGCTTTGTGCCGATATCACGAAGGCCGATGACCTGGATGACCAGCGCTTCGACCTGATTACGGCGTTTCGATTCTTTCCGAATGCCGAACCGGCGCTTCGCGACGAGGCCATGGCGAAGCTGGTGGCCCTCCTGGCGCCGGGCGGCCTGTTGATGTTCAACAACCATCTTCGCCTTGATAGTGCACGCCATCGCGCTCTCCTGGCCAAAGACCGGCGCGGCCGGCTGAAAAACCGGCGGCGGCTGCACGGCATGTCCGACAGGGAGGTTGCCGATCTGGCTGCACGCCACGGTCTCGAAATCGTGGAGAGCCGTCATCTCGGCGTCCTGCCCGTCACCAAGGAGCAAAAGCCGCTTCGCTTCAGCAGACTGGCGCTCGGCATCGAACGTCTGGCGGCGCGCTCGCGGTTGCTGGCGCCGCTCGCAGGCCTGAAGATCCATGTGCTGCGCCAGCGTTAAGACATCATGATGCTGATCGAGCTGATCGGCCCCGCCGGCATCGGCAAGACGACCACCGCAAAGGGGGCGGAGGCGATCTTGCGCGAGAAGGGCGTCGATGTTCTCGGTTTCGACGAGCTTGAGCGCCTCGAGAGCGAGATCGGCACCCGTTCCGTTCGGCGTTACGGCCGATGGGGACGTGCTTGGTTCGTCATCTCCATGCTGTGTCGGCGTCCGGATATCACCCTTCCCGTCCTGCTGCTGCCGCATATCTACGGTGCGGAGGTGAGCACGGGTTCGCGAGGGCGGCGCAGGCGGCGCGCCAGACGGGTGCTCGGTCATGTCCGCCTGGCGCTTTCCTTGCGTCATATGCCGTCGGATCGCGTGGCCTTGCTCGATGAGGGGTTTACCCAGGTGCTTTGGACGCTCTTGATCGACTCGCGGTCCCTTCGAGCCTCCTGGCTGGTCCGCTTCGTTCTCAAACGTTACCACGCGGCCGTCGGCCAGGCGGGGGTTTGTTTCGACGCGGACGATACCACCATCGAACGGCGGGCGTTTGCCCGTGAAGCCAACAGCCGCTTCAGCCGGGACAGTACGGAGGAGCAGCGCCGCGCATTTGGACGCTGGCTCGACTTTCATCGGCAGCTCGTGGATCTGGTTCCGCCGGCGCTGACCCGAAACAGGATCGCCATGGCGGGCTCGCGCGACAGCGCGACGGCAGAACTTGTCAAAGCAGTTGAAGCTATCCTTCGGGGCGATGGCAGGAAAAATCGGAAAGAGCCTGAAACGAACCTCCTGACCTCGACGCCGGAGGCTTCAGGCTGATGTCGGGCGCTTCAAGACGATGACATCGGTTCTTTGGATATGACCGGGACTAACGGACGGCATATCGGCTTCTTCATGTACGGGCTGACCGGCGGCGGCGTGGCCAGACGCATCGCCACCCTCATCAATGCGCTTGCCGAGCGCGGCGACAGGGTCGAGCTGCTGCTGGCGCGCGGCGGCAATCCCGGCGGCATCGAGATCGACGATCAGGTCACGGTCTTGCCGCTGGACGGCTGGCGAAGCCGGCTCCCCTGGGTGCGCGGCAAGCGTCTGCGTGAATTCGCTGGGGTCCGAGGGGCCCTTGCCGCCTATATGCGTCAAAGCCGACCTGACGTGATGATTGCCGCCGATACCTTCGCCAATCTCACGGCGCTAGAGGCCCGACTACAGTCTGGCCAGTCGCTGCCGCTGATCATCGGACAGCGCACCCATTTGTCGGCTTTCCTCGACGAGCGCTTCGAGGGGAGAGACCGCGAGGCGATGATGGCGCGGATCCTTCGGCTCTACCCGCTGGCCGACGCGATCGTCGGCGTGTCCAAAGGTGTTTCTTCCGATCTGGTTCGCATGGGTGTCCCCGAAGATGGCATCACGACCATCTACAGCTCGATCATCGGCCCCGACACGCCGACGCTTGCCGCCGCCCCCATCGAGCACCCCTGGTTTCAGGAGGGGCAGCCGCCGGTCATTCTCTCCATAGGGCGCATCACGGCGGCGAAGGATTTTCCGACCTTGCTTAGGGCGTTTGCCCGCCTCGTGGACAGCGGACGCGATCTGCGCCTGGTCATTCTGGGAGCGGCGAAGTCCGAAAAGAAGAATGATCGCCTGCTCGATCTCGCAAGCACGCTTGGTATCCGGGACCGGCTCGACCTGCCAAGCGCCGTCGTCAATCCCTTTCGCTTCATCGCGAGGAGCGCGCTTCTTGCCTGCAGTTCGAAGCGGGAAGGTCTGCCGGCAACCCTGGTCGAAGCGCTTGCCTGCGGCACGCCCGTGGTCAGCACCGACTGTCCGAGCGGTCCTGCCGAGATCCTGACGGACGAGACGATCGGCCGGCTGGTGCCGGTCGGTGATCATCAGGCAATGGCGGATGCGATGGCGGCGACACTCGATAATCCACCCGACGCGGCGGATCTGATGCGGAGTGCCGAGAGGTTCGCGAACCAGACGTCGGTCGACGCCTATTCAGCGCTTATCGACGAGCTGCGTCTGAAGCTGGCGGCCTGAGGCGAAGGTGGGTTTGCTCCATCACCCGCCGAATTGAGCGCGCACACTATCGGCAAGGGGACCAAGATCGTCAGCGCCCTGATACATCATGCGCAACGCGACGAACACGATCACGAGAAGCCCGATATAGGCGATCCAGCGGTGCCGGTTGAGCAGACGCGCGATCCAGGCGGCGGCGAGTCCCATGAGTGCGATCGACAAGGCGAGACCGAAGATCAGCGCTGCCGGATGCTCCTTGGCCGCGCCGGCAACGGCGAGAACATTGTCCAGAGACATGGAGATGTCGGCGATCATGATCTGGGTGATCGCACGTCCAAACGACTTTTTCTGTTGCGGAGCGGCGATCGTGCCGTCGGCGTTCAGGTCGGCATCCGCCAGGGCTTCCTCAGCCATATCTTGCTGATGGGCCGTGGTGCGCAGATCTTCCCAGAGCTTCCAGGCGACCCAGAGAAGGAGCAGACCGCCGGCGAACAGCAGGCCGACGATGGCCAGAAGCTGGACGGTGACCACGGCGAGCATGATGCGCATCACCGTGGCGGCGATAATGCCGTAGAAGATGGCCTTTCGTCGCTGGTCCGGCGGCAGGCCAGCCGCCGCCATGCCGATCACGATCGCATTGTCGCCGGCGAGAACCAGATCGATCATGATGACCTGGGCAAACGCCCAAAGCGTCGCCGTGTCAAAGGACGGAAGAAGGGCTTCCATGTCTAACGGGTAGTTTCAGAAGATATAGAGATGATGGCTTTCCTATGGACCTGGTCGATCGCGAAGTCCCGATATGAGCGTCGCGGGCAGTGTCAGCGCTTTAGTATCGCCGCATGGTGGGCGATGTGCTCACCAATGAAGCTCGCCATAAAGTAGTAGGAATGGTCGTAGCCTTCCTGCATGCGCAGCGTCAACGGCAGTGACGCGCCGTCGCAGGCTTCCTTCAGGAGTTCGGGCTTGAGCTGGCCTTCGAGAAAATCGTCGCCTGTCCCCTGATCCACCAGAACCAGTGAGCGCCAGGCGGTCGACTTGGCAAGCTCCGTTGCATCGTAATCGCGCCAGGCGTCCTGGTCGGCACCGAGATAGCCGCCGAGCGCCTTTTCGCCCCAGGGGCAGCGAAGCGGCGAACAGATCGGCGCGAAGGCCGACACGCTCTTATACTGGTCCGGATTCTTAAACGCGATCGTCAGCGCGCCATGCCCCCCCATCGAATGCCCGAAAAGGCCTACGCGGCCCTCGTCGACCTTGAAGTGTTCGTTGACGACGGCGGGGAGTTCCTTGGTGATGTACGAGTACATTCGGTAATGTTTTGCCCAGGGCTCCAGGGTCGCATCCACATAGAAGCCGGCGCCGCTGCCAAAATCATAAGCATCGTCTTCGTCTGGGATGTTCACGCCGCGCGGGCTGGTATCGGGGGCGACGATGATCACGCCATGCTCGGCGGCGTAGCGCTGGGCCCCCGCTTTCTCGGTCAT
This sequence comes from Pseudomonadota bacterium, assembly GCA_039197065.1. Taxonomy (GTDB): domain Bacteria; phylum Pseudomonadota; class Alphaproteobacteria; order Geminicoccales; family Geminicoccaceae; genus JANQPX01. Next base: position 273,407 of record JBCCUL010000004.1, read on the forward strand.
GTTCGCCCAGGTGCAGGTCAGGCCGGACAGCCAGTAAAGCACTGGCAACTTGCCATCATCCACCGCCTGCGGCGGGGTGTAGACGGCGAACTCCATGCGGCAGTCGGTTTCCTTGGCGTCATGGGCGTAGACGCCCTGGATGCCGCCATGCATGCGGTGCTGCTTCAGCGTTTCGATGGTCATTATTCATTCCTCAAAACGTGACGATGGCCGGCAGTTCCCTGCCAGCCACCGTCAAAAGTTCGGCCCGTCGCGGCCCGCGACTAGTAGGTAACGACGCCGCGGATGCTCTCGCCTTTGTGCATCAGATCGAAGCCTTTGTTGATGTCTTCGAGCGGCATGGTGTGGGTGATCAGATCGTCGATATTGATCTTGCCGTCCATATACCAGTCGACGATCTTCGGCACGTCCGTGCGGCCTCTGGCGCCGCCGAAGGCCGTGCCGCGCCAGGAACGGCCGGTCACCAGCTGGAAAGGCCGGGTGCTGATCTCGGCGCCGGCCGGCGCCACACCGATGATGATGCTCTCGCCCCAGCCCTTATGGGCGCATTCCAATGCCTGGCGCATCACCTCGACATTGCCTATGCACTCGAAGCTGTAATCCGCGCCGCCGCCGGTAAGATCGACGAGATAGGGGACGAGATCGCCTTCGACCTCTTTTGGATTGACGAAGTGGGTCATGCCGAATTTTTCGCCGATCGCTCGTCGGGCGGGGTTGAGGTCGACGCCGACGATCATGTTGGCGCCGGCAAGCTTTGCACCCTGGATCACATTGAGGCCGATACCGCCGAGACCGAACACGACCACATTCGAGCCGGGCTCGACCTTGGCGGTGTTGATGACGGCACCGATGCCCGTCGTGACGCCGCAGCCGATGTAGCAGATCTTGTCGAACGGCGCGTCTTCCCGAACCTTGGCGAGCGCGATCTCGGGCACCACCGTGTAGTTGGCGAAGGTGGACGTGCCCATGTAGTGAAAGATCTTCTCCTTGCCGAGGGAAAAGCGCGAGGAGCCGTCGGGCATCAGGCCCTGGCCCTGGGTGGCGCGCACTTTCTGGCAGAGATTGGTTTTAGGATTCAGGCAATATTCGCATTCGCGGCACTCAGGGGTATAGAGCGGAATGACGTGGTCGCCCTTCTTGAGCGAGCTGACGCCAGGCCCGCAATCGACCACGACGCCAGCGCCCTCATGGCCGAGAATAGCTGGGAAAATGCCTTCGGGATCAGCGCCTGAGCGGGTGAATTCGTCGGTATGGCAAAGGCCGGTCGCCTTGATTTCGACCAGGACCTCACCCTCTTTCGGCCCTTCCAGCTGAACCGTTTCGATCGACAACGGCTCGCCGGCCTTATGCGCTACAGCAGCCCTTACATCCATGATTTTTACGCCCCCCTATCAAGCGCTACGTAAAGTGCATCGAACCTGTCAGACCTGATCTACCGTTGCAAGTGTCGGCTTATCTCGTTTTCAGATGGACGTTTCATATCTGCATAATATATTCTACCTATCGGTTCGATCGTCCTTTTGAACCATTTTTCAGGTAGGGATGGAGCGTTATGAGTTTTTGGGCATTCAGTCTGACGGTGATCGACCTGACCACCGACCTGGTGCCGTTTCTCACGGCGCTCGCCTTCGCATCGCTGGTGCGCAATCGTCTGGACCTGATGCTGGCGGTCGCCAATCTCTGCCTCCTGATGGAGCTGGTGGCGACCATCGCCAACCCGGACTACGGGTTTCTTGATCTGATGGCGCCGCGCCTGATCGCCTGCATCCTGCAGATGATCGCCGCCTGCTACGTCGTGGCGCTCTGGCGCGAGCGGCAAAAACGGCTACGGAGCATCGCCGCCCACTAGGCTTTGGGCGCCCGTAATACCGCAGCGGTCACGGCGATAGAGTTCCGGATTCTCCCGTCTGGCGGTTGATACGTCTTCTGCTACGATGATCGGTATTCGATTACCGGTGATTATGGGAGGAAGACATTGTCAGAAACTGACGGCCTCGAAATGGTGGCCGAAAACAGCAAACGCGTGAAACATGCCGTCCTCGTGATCCATGGCATGGGCGAACAGCACCCGATGTCGACCGTGAGGGGGTTCGTCAAGTCGGTTTGGGAGCGGAACAAGGATATCGTCTCCCCCATTGGCAACGACAAAGATCCGAGAAGGGTCTGGACCAAGCCGGATCCCACGGCGAACTCATTCGAAACGCAACGCATCACGACCCGTCGCGCCTTAGGAAAGAAAGACGAAGAAGGAAAAAGTCGCGATGAGATCCGTGTGGATTTTTACGAGTTCTACTGGGCGCATCGCACGGCGGGGACGACGTGGACTCAGTTGAAAGACTGGATCGACACCCTCCTTTTGAGGAGCCCGAGAGCGGTTCCGAGCGATGTCCGGCATGTCTGGGCTCTTCTTTGGGCTTTGAACGCTATCGCTCTCGCTCTCTTAATAGTCCCCTTGCTGCTGCTGTTTAATGTGCTCCCAATGTGTCTCAAGGAGGCTTTGCCTTGGCTTCTCGCGGCCACGGTTCTCGTGGGCCTTTTGAGCTTTCTGGCGCGATATTTCGGCGATGTCGCGCGCTATGTCCGGCCAGCGCCTGACAATATCAGAATTCGCAACGAGATCCGAAAGGCCGGTGTCGAACTTCTGAAAAAACTCAATGACGCCAAGTACCCGGACGGCAGCGATCGATATGAGCGCATCACCGTCGTCGGCCACAGTCTCGGATCGATCATCGCCTATGACATGCTGAACCACCTGTGGGCCGAAAGAACTCTTGAGATGGCGATGGACGCGCGCGGCAAGACCGGCGCTGCCCTCAAGATCATCAGGCTCATGGAGCAAAACATCATCGAGCTCGACAAGGTCGAAAACGAGATCGAAGAATTGCGACTGGTGCAAGAACAATCCGAAGACCTTTTCGGCCTATTGCCCAGGATAAAGACCTGGATCGGCCTTGAACCGTCCGAATCAGATGATGCCCATGTCGACAAAAAGAAAACCGCGCATCTATTCGGCCTTTTACCGGTTATCAAAACCTGGATCGGGTTCGAATCACCCGTCCGTACAAAAGATGACGAACTGACGCGGAAATTGGATGATAAGGAGACGCTGAGGAAGGACTATCATGTCCTGCAGCGCTCGCTTGCCGAGAAGCTGCGCGCTTTCGAGACGCCTTGGCGGATCTCCGATTTCATCAGTATCGGCAGCCCTCTGACGCATGCCGAGTTTCTCATGGCGCGTAACCGGGAGATCTTTGATCAGCGGATCAAGGAACGCAGCTTGTCCTCGTGCCCACCCTTTCTGGAAACTTATGAAACCAAAAGAGGAAAGCCGCCTGAAGAGCGACGTTTCTCCTATAGCAATCCGGCCAAGCCTGGAAAGTGGTTCATGCACCACGCCGCGGTCTTTGCACCGGTACGCTGGACCAACATTTACGACGATGACTTCATGATCATCTACGGCGATGTCTTTTCAGGCGCTGTCGCACCTCTCTTCGGCTCAGCCGTGGAAGACATCAGCGTGACAGTTCAGAATGAAGCGTTGTGCAGCCGCTTCTTCACCCATTCCAGCTATTGGACGTGGAATCATGGGGAGGACGACGATAGTCCGCCAGCCCATGTCAGGACGCTGCAGCGCGCCTTGTTCCAGGATGTCTTTGACGATCAGTCGAGCTGACCTGACAACGAAGCCAGAGAAGCTCCGATCCGCTCCACCGCCCGTTCGATGTTATCGATCGAGTTGGCATAGGAAAACCGAAGATAACCCTCGCCCTGATGGCCGAAGCTGGTGCCCGCGATGACGGCGACGCCGGCTTCGGTCAGCAGGCGTTCCTGAAGATCGCCCGCCGACCTGCCCGTTTCTTCGATATTGGGGAAGGCGTAGAAGGCGCCGCCGGGGCGCTGACAGCGAAAGCCGGGAAGCGCATTCAAACGCTCGACGATGATCGCGCGACGCTCGTCGAAGGCGGCGACCATGCGCTGCACGGCGTCCTGCGGCCCGGTAAGCGCCTCGATGCCGGCATATTGCGTCGCCGCATTGACGCAGGAATGGATGTTGATCGCGAGACGCGTCGCAACAGGGGCAAGGTCTTTCGGCCAGACCGACCAGCCCAGACGCCAGCCCGTCATGGCGTAGGTCTTGGACCAGCCATCCAGCAGGATGAGGCGATCAGCGATCTCGGGATAGGCGGTGAGGCTCGCATGGGGCAAGCCGTCATAGACCATGCGCGCATAGATCTCATCCGACATGATCGCAACAGCCGGATGGTCGCCGAGGCCGGCGACGAGCCTGTCCAGCTCGGCCTTGGGCACCACGCCGCCGGTCGGATTGGCGGGGCTGTTGACGATGATCAGCCGGGTGCGATCGGTGATCTTGGCAAGCACCTCCTCGGCCGAGAAGGAAAAGCCATTTTCCTCATGGAGCGGGATCGGAACGGCCTTGGCGCCTGAAAACTCGATGACCGAGCGGTAGATCGGAAATCCCGGATCGGGGTACATGATCTCGACGCCCGCCTCGCCGAACATGGTGATCGCAAAATACATGGTCACCTTGCCGCCGGGCACGATCACGATGCGCTCCGGGTCGATCTCGACGCCACGCCTCTCGGCCATGTCGGCGGCCACCGCCTCCCTGAGCGGCAGGATGCCATTGGCCGGCGTGTAGCCGTGATGCCCATCCTTCAGGGCCCTGGCGGCGGCCTCGACAATGTTGTCAGGCGTCGGAAAGTCCGGTTGCCCGATCCCGAGATTGATAATGTTCCGGCCGGAATCCTTGAGTTTCTGCGCGCGCGCGAGCACGTCGAATGCGGTTTCGGTGCCAAGCCTCCCAAGGCTTTCGGCAAGAATCATAGGTCGCACTCCGTCAGACCTCGGCAATTTTCACCTCGAGGTCGATTGCTTTTGCCTAAAATTTGGAGTTAAAATTGAATCTTCAGACTGACCGATCTTAGCGGCTCGAACCTACGCCCGCATATGTCGATTTAGCAACTGCGGGGTCTGGGGAGACCGCCTTTGCCCGTTATTCCTTCAATCGAAGCAATGAATGAATTCAATTATGAAATGGGAAGATAACCTGGGAAATTCCTCTCAACGCCCGCCAGCGTTTTGGATTGGCTCCAATGGATTGTTTCTGCTGCTCTGGGTACTTTCGAGCGGATTGGTGGTGACGATTGCCATTGCTCTTACCTGGCAGGCGGTGTCGCACCTGCTTCGCCATGAAGTGCAGGCAGACGCTCAAGCCTGGGTAACTCACCTCAGAAGCCATATTGCCGATCTCGATCAGATCCTGACGTCAGGCGCAATTTCCTCTGAAAGGGTTGCGTTGCTGCGCTCGGCCGATGATGTCGATGCAGTCTTTTTCTTTCGCCTTTCCGACGCCGAGGGGCGCACTATCTATCAGTCGGAAACACCCGACGAGCGCCTGCAACTCGCTCGCGCCTCAGACGGCAACATGGATCGGTGGCTTGGGCGGCAAGGGGTGTTCGATGAGGGGGTGACCGTTCAACTCGGCAAGCATGACGACGGTTCCCGACCGGTCCCTTTTGTCTTCGGCAGGATCGTCTTACCCCTGGAGACCAAGACCGGCGTCGAGGCGAAGGCCGAGGTCTTCCTGGATCAGAGCAATAAGGCGGAGCGTTACCGCCAGGCGTTCGTCGCCTTCATGACCGGACTGTCACTCCTGATTCTCTTCGCCATGGCGCTGCCGATGGCGATGGTCTGGCGAAAGACCAAGCAGCGTGAGCTGGCGGAGCGCCGGCTGCATGAAATGGCCCATACCGACCCGCTCACCGGCCTCGCCAACCGCATCCACTTTCGTGAACGCCTCGGCCAATCCCTGGCCGCATCACTCGACGGCAGGCGGGTCACGGCCCTTTTCTGGCTGGATCTGGATCGATTCAAGACGATCAACGACGCACTCGGCCATCCAATCGGCGACGCGCTTCTCCGACAGGTTGCCGGAAGGCTGAAACGCAGCCTCGGCGAGCAGGATACGGTCGCAAGGTTGGGTGGCGATGAATTCGCCCTGCTTCAGTCCGGCTGCTCGAGCGAAGAGGAAGCCGCCAGGCTCGCCGAACGACTGATCCAGGTGCTCGCCATTCCTTTCGACGTGGAAGGTCATCATGTCGTGATCGGGGTCAGCGTCGGAATCGTCTTCGCACCGCGCGACGGTCAGGTCGTCGACGATCTCCTCAAGAAGGCGGACATCGCTCTCTACAGGGCAAAGGACAGCGGACGCTCCACCTATCGTTTCTTCAGACCGGATATGGAGGCCCGTTCCGTCGTCCGTCATTCGCTTGAGGAAGATCTCCGCAACGCCATCAACCATGGCGAGCTTCGACTCCACTACCAGCCACAGGTCTCCTTGAAGACGGCGCGGATCATCGGTTTCGAAGCCCTTTTGCGCTGGCATCACCCGCGCTTCGGTCACATGCCGCCCTCCGAAGTCATCTCGCTCGCCGAGGAAACAGGCCTGATCATGCCGCTCGGTTTTTGGGCGTTGAAACAGGCGACAGCCGATGCCACCACTTGGCCGGAAGACGTTTCGGTTTCAGTCAATATCTCCGCCGTCCAGTTCCGGCATTCCGATCTGGTGGATCTGGTCGGGGATGCGCTCAGCATGAGCGGCCTTGCGCCTGAGCGTCTGGATCTCGAGATCACCGAGAGCATCGTGATGGAAGACAGCCGCACCACCATCGCGAAACTCAGGAAACTGCGCCGGCTCGGCATTCAGTTGTCGATGGACGATTTCGGCACGGGCTATTCATCGCTCTATCGCCTGCGCCATCTGCCGTTCAATCAGCTGAAGGTGGACCGGTCTTTCGTACGCGAGCTCGGTGGCAATCGAGATGACGCGGCGATCGTTCACGCCATCGTCACGCTCGGCCAGAGCCTCGGTATGCAGGTCATCGCCGAAGGGATCGAGACCGACGCGCAGCTGGCCCAGCTTCATCGCGAGAATTGCGATATCGGTCAGGGCTATTTCTTCGGAAGGCCGGTGCCGGCATCCGAAATCGGCCGGCAGCTTGGTCAATACAACCCGGCGGCCAGCATCGGCCTGCATGCGCCGCGTGTGGCCCAGGTTCGCCAGGCCTGGCCCGAAACCGGGGCCAAGGAAGAAGCGCCGTCTGAGGTGGTCTACAAGGAAGCCGTCGGCTGACCGCAGCGCGGTCAGGCTTCACTTAGTGAGATGTCCGGCATCGGCTAGCCGGCCAGAAGGCGCGCCGCTTCGTCCAGGTCTTCGGGACGATTGGTGTTGAAGAACGGATCATAGGGCTCGGTGGGAAAGGCCACCTCCGCCAGACGATAGCGCCCGGTGAAGCGGTCCACCTTCCTTATGTCCTCGTCGACCATCGCTTGCCTAAGAGCATCCGCAAGACGGGTCGGCCAAAGGCCGAACACAGGATGCGCTCGACCGTTCGAAGCGGCGCAGGCAAGCTCGGCCTCTTCTCGTTCGAGCGCCGCCATCATCGCCGGCACCAGATTTTCGGGCAGAAAGGGCGTGTCGGTGGCGATCGTGACGATCCAAGGGCAGTCCGGCCGGTTGGCGCGCACCCACTCCATACCTGTAAGCACGCCGGCGAGCGGCCCGGCAAATCCTTCGATCACATCCGGCACGACCGTGAGGCCGAAATCACCGAAACGATCAGCATCGCCATTGGCGTTCAGGATGAGGGCGCCCACCTGCGGCCGAACCCTCTCGATCACATGCGCAAGAATGGGTTTGTTCGCCAGCTGTCGGAGACACTTGTCCCCGCCGCCCATGCGCCGTGCCTGCCCGCCGGCAAGCAGCACCCCGATGGCCCGGCCCCGAACCGGGTCTGGCTTGAATTGGTTCATCGCCGCTCGTCCGGCTCGGCGCCTTTTCGGCGGTGGCGCTTCGCTTCATCGTCGATCGATGCAGGATCGGCATCGAAGCGGATACGGTCCTCGCCGGCCAGCGCCAGGAAACGCCGACCACGCGCGCGGCCGATCAGCGTCAGCCCGGCCTGCCTCGCAAGGTCGACGCCCCAAGCGGTGAAGCCGGAGCGGGAGATCAGGATGGGGATCTGCATCTGCACGGTCTTGATCACCATCTCGCTGGTCAGCCTGCCGGTGGTGTAGAAGATTTTCCCGGACGGACCGATCCCGTTCATGAACATGTAGCCCGCGATCTTGTCGACGGCGTTGTGACGGCCGACATCCTCCATGTAGACCAGCGGACGGTCTGCCTCGCAGAGCACGCAGCCGTGAATGGCCCCGGCCTTCAGATAAAGGGACGGGGTCGTGTTGATCTTCTTGGTGAGCGCATAGAGCCAGGACGTCTTGAGTATAGCGGCGCGATCGAGCTCGACTTCATCGAAGCGTTCCATCAGATCGCCGAACACCGTGCCCTGCGCGCAGCCGGACGTGCGCACCTTCTTCTTCAGCTTTTCCTCATAATCGGTCTCCCGCGCGGTGCGGACGACCACGACGTCCAGCTCTTCGTCATGATCGATGCCGGTGATCTCGTCGTCCTGCTGCAGCATGTTCTGATTGAGCAGGTAACCAACCGCGAGATAATCGGGATGATCGCCGATCGTCATCATCGTGACGATCTCCTGACCATTAAGGAAAAGCGTGAGCGGCCGCTCATAGACGACAGCCGTTTCGATGGGCTGCCCATCCTGGTCGATACCGCTGACCGCCTGGGTTAGTTTCGGATCTTCTGGTGAAGGGCTGAGCTGATGTTCGTCCATGACCGGCATATTCTGCTGCGCCGTGCCACGAGCGGTCAAGCGGAGCTTGGAAAATGCGGCCGGCCGCCTGTGTCGCCCGTGCTGCAGCCTCGCCGGCTGGAGCGATTCAGAAGCCGTAGCGCACGCCCAATCTCAGCTCGGTCGTGTAGAGATCATCGGCAAAGAGATCGCCATCGCCGATCTCTTCTTCCGTGAAAATCCAGTTGAAGCGAGCTGCCGGCACGATGGACAGCTCAGGCGTCAGCGAGAAGGGCAAACCAACCTCACCGAAGACGAGCGGTGCGTCCTGATCCTGCTCTGACAAATCACCGTCGATATTCACGGAAACCTGAGAGTAGCCGACCCCGCCACCGACATAGGGAATGAAGGTGCCGACGGGCCAGAGGTCGAGGAACACGCCTGCCGATCCTGAAAGAACAGAAATGTCAAAGCCGTTCTCGGCAATATCGACGCCCAGAATGGACGCCGTCACGTCCCCTTCGCCGAAGGCATAGGAAATCTCGGCTTCCACCCTGATATTGGTGGCAACCTTGTAGCCCAGCAGGCCTGCGAAAACAAACGACGGTTGATCATATTCGACATCGAAGTCTGCGCCACCTTCTTCGATCTCCTGATCGAAGAAGATCGAGCCTCCAACCGAAGCCCCAACATAAAATGGACTTTGAGCCGATGCGCCTGAGGCTGTAGCAAGGCAGACGATCGTTGCGGTAACGAGAAAGCGGCACATCATGATCCAAATCCTCGGATGCGGATGAATAAAGGCGCAAGCAACCAGATCGTTCGAAAAGTTCAAACTGTTAATCCATCAACCAAAAGAAGAAACAACAACTTAAAATCAATGAACTAATCGGCATTATCAATTTGAAAGAGGAAATTTTGGATCTGCATTGGCGTTTTCAGGCATCTCGCATGATTTGTTTTTTCAGAATCAATTTGATGTTGATGAGAATTCACTCAGTTCTGTGTCATGAAAACGTAAAAAACGACGTATTTATAAAGCGTTGATCAAGCAGCCGGAAAAAATCAGCAGAATGCACCTGTTGCAGGCTTGCGCCATCCGATCGGAAAAAGACGGAAATCGCTGCGACAGGCCGGAGGCTTCAAGCCGTACAGTTCGCGCTTGCGTCTTGGAAATGCGCGCTTATATCACTGCAATGGCGGTCCGGGCATCCCGGCCGTTTTCTTTTTGCCCGGTCGAACCATCATGAATCTTCGCAACATCGCCATCATCGCCCATGTCGATCATGGAAAAACCACCTTGGTCGATCGCCTGCTCCAGGAGAGCGGCACGTTCCGCGCCCATCAGCAAGTGGCCGAACGGGCGATGGACAGCAACGATCTCGAGCGTGAGCGCGGCATCACCATCCTCGCCAAATGCACATCCGTCGTCTGGCAGGATACCCGCATCAACATCGTCGACACCCCAGGTCACGCCGATTTTGGCGGCGAGGTCGAGCGCGTGCTCTCCATGGTCGATGGCGTGCTGTTGCTCGTCGATGCAGCCGAGGGGCCGATGCCGCAGACCAAGTTCGTGCTCGGCAAGGCATTGAAGCTCGGGCTGAAACCGATCGTGGTGATCAACAAGATCGATCGGCCGGACCAGCGCGCCGATGAGGTCCACACTGAAGTCTTCGATCTGTTTGCAGCCCTGGATGCCGATGACGAACAGCTCGATTTTCCCACCCTCTTTGCATCCGCCAAGGAAGGCTGGGCGAGCAAGGAGCCGGTGCGTCCCGTGCATGACGATATGGCGCCGCTTTTCGACCTGATCTGCCGCCATGTGCAAGCACCCGATGTCGAGCCGGACGGACCCTTCTCCATGCTGGTGACCACGCTCACTAGAGATGCGCATCTCGGGCGTCTGCTGACCGGGCGGATCATGTCCGGGCGGATCACCGCCAACCAGCCGGCTAGGGCGCTGTCCCGCGAGGGCAAAGCTCTCGAGCAGAGCCGCATCACCAAGATCCTGGCCTTTCGCGGCCTGGAACAAGAGGCGCTGGACACCGCTGAGGCCGGCGACATCGTCACCATCGCCGGCTTTTCCAAGGCAACCGTCGCCGACACGCTCTGCGATGAAGCGATAGCTACGCCGCTGCCGGCGCAGCCGATCGATCCGCCGACCCTCGCCATGACCTTCTCCGTGAACGATTCGCCGCTCGCGGGACAGGAAGGCTCAAAGGTCACGACGCGCATGATCGAGGAACGCCTGCTGCGCGAGGCGGAGGGCAATGTCGCCATCCAGATCCGCCAGCTGCCGAGCAAGGACGCCTTCGAGGTCGCCGGCCGCGGCGAGCTGCAGCTCGGCGTGCTCATCGAAACCATGCGCCGCGAAGGCTACGAAGTGGCCGTGGCACGGCCGCGTGTGCTTCTGAAAGAGGATCCGGAGACCGGGAAGAAACTGGAGCCGATCGAGGAAGTGGTGATCGACCTCGACGAGGAGTATTCCGGCGCCGTGGTCGAGACCCTGTCACGCCGGAAAGCCGATCTGATCGAGATGAAGAGCGCCGGCGTCGGACGCCAACGACTGGTGTTCCATGCACCCTCACGCTCGCTTATTGGCTATCATGGCGACTTTCTGACCGACACGCGCGGCACCGGCATCATGAACCGCCTGTTCCATGGCTACGCGCCCTACAAAGGCGAGATCGAGAGCCGGCGGAACGGCGTGCTGATCTCGCTCGAGCAGGGCACCGCCGTCGCCTATGCAATCTGGAACCTGGAGGACCGCGGCAAATTCTTCATCAGCCCCGGCGATAAAGTCTATGGCGGCATGATCCTCGGCGAGCATAACCGGCCCATGGACCTCGAGGTCAACCCGCTGAAGGCCAAGCAGCTCACCAATATCCGCGCAGCCGGCAAGGACGACGCCATCCTCCTGACCCCGCCCACCCGGCTCTCCCTGGAGCAGGCGCTTACCTATATCGCCGACGACGAATTGGTCGAGGTCACTCCCGATTCGATCCGCTTAAGAAAACGCCACCTAGACCCCCACGTCAGAAAACGCGAATCCAAACGCCCCGCCGCCTAGCGGCGAGGCGCCGCGGCCTGGACTTTGAACCGCCGTCGACGAACGCGTCCATAGGTCGGCTGGTATGCCGTTCTCCCGACAAGAAACCGCATACCTGCCAAGACCCGGTCGCGTTCTTCGAGAACGCCCCAACGTCCATGAGGTGGCCACGCCACCCCACCGCATGGAACTGTCATGGTTTTGTCCTACCTTCTTCACAAAGAGGAGGAAGGTCATGGCGACGGCGCGTGCGAGCTGGAAAGGGTACTTGAAGCTGGCTCTGCTTTCCTGCCCGATCCGCCTCATGAAGGCGACCGGGCAGGCGGAGCGATTGAGCGGGCATTATCTGCATAAAGACACCAAGAACCGCATCTCGATGATCCCGCATGACCCCACGCTCGGCAAGGTGGACCGCAGTGATCTCGTGATGGGCTATGCCTCTGGCGATGGTCGTTACGTCGTCCTCGACGAGACCGACCTCAAAGAGATCACCGACCCACCGGACAAGACGCTTGCCATCGAGAGCTTTGTCGAGGCTGGCGATGTCGATCCGATCTATCTGGATCAGCCCTATTTCCTGGCCCCGGACGGTGATGTCGCTGTCGAGATGCTGGATGTTCTAAAAGGCGCTATGGAAACGCGCGGTCGTGCTGCGATCGCACGCCTGGTGATGAACCAGCGGGAACGCATGGCGGTGCTAACGGTGCGCGGCCGCGGCCTGCTGCTGACCACGCTTCTCAGCGCCGATGAGGTGCGTGATCCCGGCGCTTTCTATGACGCGTTGCCAAGCGGCGATCCGTCGATCGAGCTGTTGAACCTTGCGGAACAACTGATCGCAATCCGCTCGGGACGTTTCGATCCTTATGTCTTCAAGGACCGCTATCAGGCGGCCCTGAAGGCGCTGATCGAGCAGAAGCTCGCCGATGGCGAAACAGCGGAGCAGCCTTCGGCTGCCATTCTCCCAACCGCTGCAGCCAATGACGACACAGAACAGCCGCCGGCCGACTTGGCCTCAGCTTTCAAGCAGAGCATTGACGGCCACTTGAAACCGCCGGCGATGAGCCGCTTTCGAAAGCCGAAAACCAGGAAGAAAACACCGGCAAAGCGCGCCCTCCTGCCGGAGAAGACGCCGGGCTGAGGGCGAAGCGCTCGGCCACCTCACATTGACAATACGAAGCCGGCTTGCTACCTCTCTGTCTGGGTAGGAGCCCCGGCCGCTCGTAGGCGAAAGCCTTGGTGAAGCTCTTTCTTTGATCCGATCCGCCGACCTCAGCGACATGCGGACCGATGGCAATGCGAGCACCATTCTTTTTCCGCATGTAGGAAACTGCAGGAGGCAGAGCCATGAACGGATCTCTACCGCGTCCCCCTTCGATCGACGTTTTGAAAGGTCAAGCCAAGCGCCTGCGGGCAACGCTTGGCTCCAGCAATACGCCGATCACGCACAGCAAGTCTCTGGAATTGCTGGCGCATCAATATGGTTACAAAGACTGGAACACCCTTCACGCTGCCGCTGGTAATGGGCGGCCGACCTGCCCGGTCTCGCTATCCGACAAGGTGCAGGGACACTATCTCGGCCAACCGTTCAAAGGCGAGGTCGTTGGTGTTCAGGCACTGACATCACCAGACCGGTTCCGCGTTACGCTGCAGTTCGACGAGCCGATCGATGTGGTGACCTTTGGTAGTTTCTCCAACCTGAGACGACGGGTCAGTCATATCATCGACAGCGCGGGCAAAACCGCGGAGAAAACCTCCGATGGCCGCCCGCATATGCAATTGGCGATCTAGTAGTGCGTTCGATACAGAGGGTTCCCTCGACATTACTTGGCCGCAAACCGTCAATCTTGGCGACTGCGGAAGGGAATCAAATGCTGTGGTCATACCACTAGCCGCCAGGTCAGCTGCAGGATCTTCGGGTCCTGCAGCTGCAGCCTTTGTCAGCCGCTATGAAAGCGCTCTTAAGTTTGTCTTCGACGGACGTCTCTCCAAGGAGATATCGCTACTGCTTGAGCAACCCTCTCAGCAGATTGCCAGCAGGTGACTCCTCGGCATCCGGGTCGCCGCTGGTCAGATCCTCCAAGAGCTTTTTGCCGTCTTCCTTGCCAACCTTCTTGATCGCTTTTTTCACATCGCCAACCGAATTCAGATCCTTGGTGGCGTCGCCCACGGCATCGAGCTGCTGCTTGACGTTTTCCTTGAGCGCCTTCGGATCGTTGATCGCCTGGTCGACCAGATTGCCGAGATCCGGCTTGTAGCTGAGATCGTCGAACGGGCCCTGGACGACAACCGGCACAAGAACGCCCGCGACGTCCGTCGATCCCTCCTGGCCTTCGAGCGTGGCGGCGGCCTTGGGCTCGATCCTGTAGTCGACGGTCTTCGCCGGCAGATCGACGGTGCCGCTGCCGTTCACCCTCAAAGCCGGCGCCTGCAACTGGAGATCGTTATTGGTGACGATGCCGTTCTCGATCGTGAAGCTGCCGCCGAGTTCAGCAAAGTCGGTCTTCCTGGCTTCGTTGGCTTCCGCACTCAAAAAGGCGCTTCCGACGTTCCTTACCATGGATGCGATGTTGATGCCGACGACGGCGCCATCGGTGAACGTGACCTTGCCATCGCCAAAGAGGTTCTCGACGAACTGACGCTCGGTGCCGCCCGCCGTGCTGATGGTGAATTCAGCGTTCGCCGTTCCTTCCAGCCGGTCGAATTCGGCAGCGTCGGTCAGGAAGGGAAGAGCCTTCAGACCGGTGAGCTTGAACTGCTTTTCAACCCGCGTCTGCGCGCCCGAAGCATCGACCGTAAGAAGGCCCTGGCCGTTGCCCTCATAGAGGGCGAATTCCTTGAGATCGGCAGTCAGCCTCGGGCCGGTCATATTCAGCGCAAGCACCGTGCGCCCGAGTTTGACCTCCTGAGCTTTCAGACCCTCAAGCGTGAGCTCGAATGCCAGATCGACGCCGCCAAGCGGCACCTCGATCGGCTCATCCGACCAGCCGGTAGCACCGGCCGGCTTACCTTCGGTGGTCTCACCGGTCGACGCCGCTGCGTCATCGCCTTCAGCGGGCGCTGGCATATAAGGATTGACGTCGACCATGCCGAGATCGAGCCTGCCGCTCACCTTAGGCACGCTGCCGGTGAGATCGGTGGTCACCTCACCCCGGCCCTTGATGTCGTCGAGGCTGATGACCGCGTCCGTAAACGCGATCTTTTCGCCGGACCCGTTCAGCTGGCCTGCGATGGTGAGGGCTTCGAGCGCCTCGGTTTCGAGCGCCAGAGGCTCGGCCAGCCAGGCGGCGAGACCTTTCAACGAGGGGACCGAAAGATCGATGCTGCCGGCAGCGCTGGGCGCCCCCTGATTACCGAGCTGGCCATCGAAGCCGATCTTGAGCGGCGCTGATTTGACGCCGAGCGCCAAGGCCGAACTACCTCCCTGGATGACGTCATAGGGAGCGGCAAGGCCGAGATCGAGCTCGATGGTTTCGCCCTTGTAGTCGAGCGATCCCTTAGCTTTGAGCGGGCTCTTGATGTCGGCCAGACCGAGCTGCATGTCGATCGCCTCGACCCGCTCCTCCGTGCCGGCCGAATGGTCGGTGAAGATCAGCGTGCCGTTTTCGATACGAATGTCGCCAAGCTTAAGTTCCGTGATCGGCAGGCTTCCGTCGCCGGCTTCCGTAGCCTCGCCGCCCGAGTCCGCCGCAGAGCCGGCCGGCTCTCCGAGGGCCCAGTTCGGCTTGCCGTTGGCATCGACCTCGAGATGAATCACCGGATCGACCAGCACGAATTGATCGATTTCGACGCCACCGGTCAGCAAAGGCAGCACTTTAAGCTCGACCTTGAGTTCCTTCAGCGAAACCATGTCGGCAACGTCGCTGCCTTCGATATTGGCGAAACGGACATCGCCCATGTCGACGCCGAGCGTCGGCAGCACGGAAAGATCGAGCGCGCCGTCAACGGTCAGCTTGCGTCCGGTCGCCGCTTCGACCTGCGCGGTGAGCTGCGATTTGATGGTCTCGGTCGGCACCAGGAAGGGGGCTGCGACCACGGCGCCGACCAGCAGCACCAAAAGGGCTCCGAGAACGAGGAAAAACTTCTTCATCATCTTCTCGCTGCGTGATTTTTCGTGCTGCGTGACCAGGCTTCAACCACCGATCGGCAGGTCTCGCCGAGACCGCTTAGGTCGTCCCGCCAAACACTCTTTTCAAGAGTGCTGTCGAACGCTTGAGCGGATCTTCGCGGATCGCCGCCTCCTCGGTGGCGAGGTAGGTGAACATGCCATCCATGGCCCGATCCAGCACATGGTTGGTGAGGTCCGTCTTGAGATCCGGCAAGAAGGCTGCGACCTGAGCGCGCTCGACGATGCTGTCATAGGCTGCGACGGCTCCCGCATCGGCGAGCGCATTGTCGACGATCGGACGCATGGCCTCGTTCAGCGATGCGCGAGTGGTGCGGTCCAGATATTGGGTCGCGGCATCGTTCGGCCCCTGATAGATCGCGTTCACATCCTCGAAGGTGAGGCTGGTGATCGCCTGCCAGAAGATGTCCTTGGCGACCGGCGTCGCCTGCTCTGCCGCGCGATTGATCCGCAGCTCAAGATCGTCGACCAAAGCCGATGCGCCGATCAGGCGAAGGGATGACTGCGCCTGCGCCAGCACCTTGGGAAGCGGAATGCGCACCTTGGGATCGGCGTTGAAGCCATCGACGACGCCAAGCGTGTCGACGACCCTGTCGGTGCCGACCTTCAAGGCTTCCTTCAAGCCTGCGGCGATCTCATTTTGGCCGAGCGCGCCGCTGTTGCCGAGTACGCCCTGGAGCACACTGCCAGCACCGGCCTGCCAGGCTTGACCGCCCTCTCCGGCACAGCCGCCAAGACCGATGATCGCGAGAAGAGGCAGACAGAAACGTCTTGAGAGGCGTCTTTGGAAGTTCATCGATAGACCCGTTCAAAGCGTAGCGTCGTCAATCCCCGCAAAGGCAAAGCTACTGGTTTGAGAATGACATCCGCATGATGGCCGATCCCCGGACCGGCCATCATGCGCCGTGATGTCAGTTCTCGAAGGAGATTTCCACGCGCCGGTTTTCACCTAGGCTTTCGGCGCTGACGGTTTCGCCCCAGGCCTCGACATTGACGGCGGCCGCGGGCACGCCTTCTGCGATCAGGGCTTTGGCAACCTCGCGCGCGCGCTCTTCGGCAAGCCGCTTGTTGTCGGCGGCGATGCCGCGGCGATCGGCATAACCGACCACGACGATACGCGACGGCTGCACGAGATCAGCGCTGCGCTTGACCCTGGCGATCACATCCTCGCCTTCGCCGTCGATGTTGCTGTCATCACTCGCGAAATAGACGTTGAAGGCCCCTCTGCCGGTGCTCAACACATCCAGATTGGCCATGAGACGATCGCCGCATTGCGTGGGGGCAGGCGCGTTCGTGCTATCCGTCACATTCGGGCAGGCACCCTGCGATTGGGCTTCAAGCTCGTCCAGCCAGCAATCAAAGTCTACCTGCGCTTCGGCTGCGGTGCTGGGATCCTTGAAGCGACTGCCGTCTTCGAGAAGACCGACGAGACGCTCCCTTTGAGCCAGGACCTCCGGCTGCCAGCCGAGACAGATGTCGTGATCCGCCACGGAGTCCGGGTCCACCACATCGCCGAGAAGGGAGGCTTCGGCTTTGCGGCGGAAGTGGAAGTAGTCGAAATCAAGGCTGCTGCGCCTGCTTGCGGCCAGCTGAAGATAGCGCTCTTTCAACTGTTCATTGAAAGGCATGCCCAGTGCTTCGGTTTTCTCGGGCGGTAGGGCCGTGGTGCAGCCGCTGAGTATCAGCAGGAGAGAACCGGCCACGAACAGCTCTATTTTTCGAGACATCACTTGGACCTCCGGACCTAGAAGATCGACCAATCGTCGGCACGCGAGCCGACAAAGAAGCAACGATGGCGGCGCGCAGTTCTGAGCGGAACGTGAACCGAGGCGCGAGAAAACGCAACCTCTGCTTGTTGATTTTTCTCGCAATAATTGATGGCGATGACCTTACAAAACACCGGCCTGCTTAAGCAGTTTCTTCATCAGCGTTGGCAGTGCCAGCTGATCGAGCGTTTCAGGCGATTGCCAGAGGCCTTCGGGTGGTTCATCGGTCGACGCGACAGCAAGTTCCAGGTCGAGCGCGAAATGGGTGAAGACATGACGGACCGGCTGATCGTGGAAACGCCAGGAAAGTTGCGCCGGCGCCTCTTCGAGCGCAGCATCACGATCGCCCGGCGCAGGCCGCCACTGGCTGGAAGGCAGTTCGTGGAGTCCGCCCAACAGACCCTCCGGCGGACGTTGACGGAAGAGAATAGCGCCGTCCGGCCGGGTCAGCAAAAACGCGACACCTTGACGCAGAGGCCGTTTCGCCTTGGGCGCGCGCGTCGGCAGTCTTTCCGCGATGCCTGTCCGGTAACCGGCGCAGTCCGTTCGCCAGGGACAGCTGTCGCAGGCGGGCTGACGCGGCCGGCAGACGGTTGCGCCGAGATCCATGATCGCCTGCGCCAAGTCCGACGGTCTTGGGCAGGGCTCGAACGCTTTGGCCAGGGCGCGGGCCTCGTTCGCCGCCTTGGGCATCGGCGTTTCGACGGCGAAGCTGCGGGTCAGCACGCGCACGCCATTGCCGTCAACCGGCAGCACCGGCCGGTCGAAAGCGATCGCTGCGACGGCCTTGGCGGTGTAGTCACCGATGCCGGGAAGCTCGAGCAGGGCGTCGACCGATGACGGCAAATCGCCATCATACCTCTCCATGACAGCGCCGGCTGCGGCATGCAGAGCACGGGCGCGTCGGTAATAGCCGAGCCCCTGCCAGGCATGCAGCACGTCGGTTTCCGAAGCTTTCGCCAGGGTTTCGAGATCCGGAAAGCGCTCGATGAACGGGCCGAAACGGCTGGTGACCGTGGCGACCGTGGTCTGCTGCAGCATCAGCTCACTGACCAGGACATGGTAAGGATCCACCGAGGTCCCGGGTTCGGCGCGCCAGGGAAGCTGCCGACGATGATGGTCATACCAGGCGAGCAGCGCCTTAGTGAGCCTGCCGGCTTTTTCGCGCCTGCTGTCCTCATCCGCTGGTGATGATGATGTCACGTCGTCCGACCCAGCTGCTCCATCCCGGCCTCGATGTAGCCGTCTTCCACCGGATTTGGTAGGGAGAAGCGGTGCACATCGCTCTCTTCGCGCTGTCTTGCAGCGTCTCGACCACGGAGATCGTCGTTCTGAGCCCGCCGCCAAGAGACCGTCGAAATGCCAACGACCGGCGACCTGCCGACAGCCGCGCCAAGCGCTCCGGGCCTTCCCGTCGCGGCGGCATCAGACCCATGCCGGATCTGCTCGGTAAGCTGCTTGGTAGCGAGGCCAGGCGGCGCGGGCTCGCGGAGGCGCGGCTGCTGACGGATTGGGCAACAGTGATCGGCGAAACCATCGCCGCCCGCTGTCAGCCGGTCAGCCTCAGCCGGCAAGGCGTTCTGCATCTCGATGTCACCGGTGGTGCGGCGCTGGAGCTACAGCATGCGGAACTGCAGGTGATAGAGCGCATCAATACCTATTTCGGACGCCGGGCGGTGACCCGCCTGCATCTCCGCCAAGCCCCGCCGCGCCGCCGCGTGCTGACGCCGCCACCGGCCCCGCCGCCCAAGCTTGATCCCGAAGAAGAGGCCGCCATCGACAAGACCGTCGAAGGGATAGGCGACGAGGCGCTCCGCCAAGCCCTCGCCTCCCTTGGCCAGACGCTCGGCCGAAAGAGGAAGGCCTCCAAACGCCGATAAGACAGCCTTGCCCCAAAGCGTGGCTCCAACGGAAAGGTTGGACGCCACCGCTCCCAATCCAACGAGGTGGCGGCGCCACTAGGCCTTTTCAGGTAAGGGATGGCCAGGCATCAGCTCATAAGGGTGAACCCAGCCCGGCAGCGCCTCGATACGCTTCAACCAGGCCCCGATGGCAGGATAGTCGTCCCAGGTCACATTGAATTCATCCGGCCAGAACAGATAGCCGCATAGCGACAGGTCGGCGATCGTCGGCCGATCTGCCGCCACGAACTCGCGATCGGCCAGTTGACCTTCGAGCACTTTGAGAGCGCTTTTCAGCCGCCCTTGGAGAAAATCCGTGACCGGAGTCTCGCCGGTCTTGGCAAAACGCAGGAGGAACCGGTAGGTGGCGACGCCAGCCGTCAGTTTGTGATTGTCGAACAGAATCCAGCGCCAGATCTCCCGACGCTCGTCGTCACCATCAGGGCCGAACTTTCCGAACCGCTCGGCAAGATAATCGAGAATGATGCCGGACTGCGTCAGAATCTTGCCGCCATGATCGAGGACCGGCACCTCGCCCATGGGATTGATCGCGCGAAAGGCTTCGGTCCGCGTCTCGCCATTGAAGAAGTCGACGAAACGCGGTCCCCAGTCCGCATTGCAGAGATTTAGCATCAGGGCGGGCTTGTAGGCATTGCCGGATTGAGCGAAACAGTAGAGCTGATATTCGACCACCAGGGAGCCTCCAGGTTCATGTCAGCCGAGAACAGGCTGCAAACGCCATCATGCTATGTCATCTCGAACATCGAAACCCAGCAACGCCCCCTCGGGTCATGATAACCTCCTGAGCCTGGACGTGCTGTTGATCTCGTTGCCCAAAGGCTGAAGCGCCGTCATGCAGATCCTCTTAAATCCGCGTGTTCGCATCGCCTCTTGCGTGGCCTGGTGTCTTTGCTGGCCGGCGATCGCCGTACTTCTGCTGACACCGCTGCCCTTCGCGCTCATCTCGCGTTCGGATCTTCTCGGTCATCTCCTGCTGTTCGGGGTCATGACGGCCTCCGTGATCGCGTTCGCCCGAACCCGAAAACAGATCATGGCTCTCTCTTTCCTATCGATTGCCTATGGCGTCGCCCTCGAATTCGGGCAGGCCTATGTGCCGGGCCGCACCTTCGATGCCGCCGACGCCATCGCCAACGCGCTGGGTGGCATCATCGGATGCCTGATCGCCATCGCCCTCCTGGACCGCCTGTTCAACAAGAACGCCAGAGCCTAATGGCGCGGCCACTTCGCTAGTGGTGCGACCACTTCGTTAGTGGTGCGACCACATTGGAAGGCGCTCTCCGTATCCTTCGAAGATCTGGCAATCTGGCGTTGGGCTTGTCGATGAAGACCTGTCTACGATCGGACCGCGTCCGCACCGGCGAATTCGGGCTCGGCGAGCGCCACGCCGGCTTCGGCCTGGAGATCGGCCGCTGTGACCAGCGGATTCTTCGATCCTGATGTGATGCGCACCAGATATTCGCCATTGCCCCGCTGCTCGATCGTCTGCAGCCGATAACGGGTGAGCAACGCCTGCTGCCGATGACCGGGGAAACCATCGTCGAACAGCAGCACGAGATGTCCGTCCGGTATCATCAAGCTGTGCGGCTTTCCTCTGATGGTGAAGACATGGCTCGCGGCCGCCACCGAAGGCCTGGCGCGCAGCCAATCGAGATTTCGCTCAAGATCGTCCGGCAGCGTGCGAAGCTCGACCACTTCGAACGCCCCGATCGTCTGACGTGAGGCCGATCCGTTGGTGACGGCGATGCTGTCGACATCGGCCTCGAGCGCCGCCGCCATTCCCGCGCGCGCGCGCACCGCGATCAGCGTCGCACTTTTTTCGAAGACGACGTCATGGTTTCGATAACGCAACGCAACGATGTCCGCCAATCTCTGCGCCCTTCCCGATCGAGTTGGACCGGCCGAAACCTCAGCCTGCAGCCAAACCTGCCTGGGGCCGGACACTCTGCGTCAAGGAGCGGATCGGACGACGGCGTCTCGGCGTCGCCCTCCATCGAAGCGCCTTCAATCCTGCGGTCATTATCCTCGTACCTCAAATATCATCGAACAGTCTAAACATCGTAAATAACGTAAACCTGCCTCTCGGGTTCATCAAGCAGTTGATTTCCAGGTCCGGGCAAAGGGCATGACAGCCATCGGAACCGGAAAGCTGCCCACCGATCACCCCTTGAGATCGCAACCGAGAAAGTTGCGCTCGGCCGCCTTCGCCGCCTCCAGCACGGTAAACGCCCCGGCCGCCGGATCGATCACCGTATCGCCGGGATTGGTCAAACAGTCGATCAGCCTGGTCTGCAGTCCGACCGGCTTGGCGTGGCCGGCGCGAAAAGCGACTTTCTCGTCCCAGACATCCGGAATGTCGTGCGCCTTCCAGACACCTTTGGCGCGCAGCGGCTTTTTCTGCAGCACCAGCAGATACTCGCTGGTCCGCCTCGTGCGATAACCCATGCCGATGCGCTTTTTGTTCCAGACGATGAGATCCACGGTCTCGAGATCGGTCTTGCCGATCCAGTGTGAAACGCCGGTGCAGAGGTGGTACTTGTCCAGCCAGAGCAAAAGATGGCCGCTGTCGATCAACACCCGGTCGATCTCGGCGATGAACCGCCCGATCAGCTCATCGTCCATCTGTTCGAGCTTGGCCCTGTCCTTTTGCCGCTCGCCCTCATTGCCATATTTCTGCCGATCGAGAACGCCTCGGTATTGCGGATCGAAAATGCAGAGCGGAAAGGAGGCGTGCTGCAGGCTGTCCAGAAAGACGAGGCCATCGGCCTGATTGCGGGCATTGGGCTTGAAGCTCGGCGGCAGATCGAGCGTCGGCTGCTGCAAGAGCCGCTCATTGCTGAACACGTTCTTCTTGGACTTCGCGCGGTCAAGCCCGTCGGTGTCGAGTGCGCCGTCCTGCATGCCGGCCCTCCCTCTGATCCAGTCCGCCCAAGCGATAGCCGTTCAAGACGCGTCCGTCATCCCGGACATGCTTTCTATCCACAGCTTTTTGCCCTGATCTATCGAACCCGGTCGTTCCGTGCTTCGATCAAGGGATCGAAACGCAGGGAGACAGAGGCGATGCCAGAGAAACCAGAAAAAATCGGGTTCATCGGACTTGGACTGATGGGCCAGGGCTTCACCAAACGCCTTTGTCAACAGGGCCACCCCGTCATCGGCTTCGATCGTCTCGCCGAGAAGATGGAGACGGCCAAAGCCCATGGCGTCGTTCCCGCAGGATCGGCCGCCGACGTCGCCAGTGCCGCCAACATCGTCCACATCTGCGTCATGACCAAAGCCGATCTCGAGGCGGCGGTCTTCGGTGAAGGCGGTATCGCTGAAAGCGGCTCGGCGGACAAAATCCTGATCGACCATTCCACCACGCCGGTCGAGGTCACCAAGGCCTTCGCCAAGCGTCTGTTCGAAGGAACCGGCATGGCCTGGGTCGACGCGCCGATATCCGGCGGCCCGCCCGCCGCCGAAGCCGGCACCCTCGCCATCATGGTCGGCGCCGATGACGCAGTCATTGCGCGCGTTTTACCTGTCCTGAGCGATCTGGGCGAGCCGACCCACATGGGACCGATCGGTGCCGGTCAGGTGACCAAGATGGTGAACCAGGTCGTTGTCCTGAACAATTTCTGCATCCTTGCCGAAGCCCTCGCCTTGGCCGAAGCCGGCGGCGTCGACGCCACGAAGATCCCGTCCGCACTCGGCGGCGGTTATGCCGGCTCGAATATGCTCCAGAAAATCTTCCCGCGCATGATCGAACGGGACTATGCGCCCGCCGGCTACCTTTTCCAATGCATGAAGGACCTGGACATGGTCCACGACATCGCCCGCGACCTGAAAGTGCCGACGCCGATGGCCCATCAGGCGGCCACGCTCTACCGCATCATGATGAGCAAAGGCCATGGCGAACTGGATGCGATCTCCGTGCTGAAACTTTATGACGGTGGGGATGGCGTTTGAATCCCAAAACCTTCTGGCCGCAAGAGCTAACCATCAGCACGACGGTTAGACAGCCAAAACTCTCCGGGAACGAGCTTGAAACAGATGACCAAACAAGGCCGCTGCCTCTGCGGCAAAACGCGTTGGGAATTTGAGGGCGAGGTCACCTGGGCCTGCTATTGCCACTGCGATGATTGCCGCCGCAACTGCGCCGCACCCGTGGTCGCATGGCTCGGCGTCCCGACCAGGAATTTTCGCTGGCTCGGCGAGCCGCCCAAGACGCTCGAAAGCTCCAAGGGCGTCAGGCGGCATTTCTGTGCTTCATGCGGCTCGCCCATGGGCTTCGAAGCCGATCATTACGCCGGCGGCATGCATCTCTATGCCGCCTCCCTGGAGGACCCCACGAATTTCGAACCGACATTCCATGTCAATTACCAGAGCAAGCTTCCCTGGCTTCAGATGAACGACGATCTTCCGAAGCTCGAAGGCACGCTGCTTCAAGCCCCGGAAAATCTCAGAAACTACGACTGATCGCGAAAAGACAGACGATCGGCGCCACGCAAGCTCAACAGGATGCCATCAAACCGAGGCCGACGTTCGGTCGAACAGCAGCGTGCGCCCCTGATCTCTTGCGGCATCGCGGTCATAGGTAACGCTGTCGGCCACCTGGCCTGACGGGTCGATCAGGAGAATATCGTCGCCGCTATTACCGAGCTGGACCCGATTGCCGAGCGTCACCCTCAAACAATCGCCGCTGTCCAGCCTGCCGTCCAGCCGCTGCCCTTCCGCGTCATCATCATGTCGCCGGCGATCTCTGATCTCGAAGCCTGCAAGATCGATCGGCTGCGGCGTGACGTTCAAAAGCGTCACCGTCTCGTTGCCGCGATCCTGCCCCGCCGGATTGACCAGGGCCGCAACGATGCGAAGCCCGTCGACAGGCGCCGATACCGGCTGGTCCGGCTGAGGCTCAGGCCTCACATCGACGCCGGGGTCGGTGGTGTCGACGATGGTATCCGGCAGGATCACCAGGTCCTCCGGTTCGAACAGCATTCGAAGGCGATCGCTGTCCACCTGGACCACGTCATGCATGTTGCCGAGCTCGCCGCTGGGCAGCATCACCAGATCGTTCCGATCGCGCGGATCTTCCCTCAGCCAGGCATCGAAGCCCGAAAGCGGCGCACCGGTCTTGAGGAAACGCACCAGGCGTCGAAACAGCTTCGGCCAGATCACCAGCTCTTCGAGGGTGGGGATGTCGGGCACCGCCGCCGCCTCGCTCACATGAGCGGTGGACGCCGGCCAAAGACCGAGGCGATCGGCGCGCACACGTTTGGTAAGGGACGCGAGCGGGTCCTTCAAATCGACCGGCAACGAGCTGTAGAAGGCGGGATAGACCAAGCCGTCTTTCAACAGCCTGACATTGACGCTCTCATCGGCGACCGCAGCGTCGACGAAAAACGGCTCGCCGTCGACAGCATCCCGCTCGCCCGCAAAAACGAAGGCGATCACTCGTCCGAAGCTGTCGAGATTCTTGGCGAGGATATGGCCGCGCACAGATAGGGGCTCGGCAGCGGTGACACCCGTCCCGCCGCGGCCGCCGAACGTGACCTCCTCAAAGCCCATGTGGCGCAGCATCGCTTCGGTCGCAGCATTGCCGAATTCGGCGTTCTGACGTTTGCCGTCAAAATGGGTTTCGAGCGCGTCGATCGCTTCGAAGCGAATATTGATTCGGGTGCGGTCATTCTTCCAGGCAGGCCGCTGTCCTTCCGGCCCAAGCTGATCGACGAACGACGTCTCGTCGGGCTGAAACCGGATCGTATCGCCATCGGGGCTGAGCCCGACCACATGAAAACTGCCCTTAATAAGGGTGTAGCGCATGCCTTCCATGACCATTCCAATCGGCTTGCCAGACCTGAACATCTGGCGATTTATCAAAGAGGCAAAGGAAATTAAAGGTTGTTTATGACGATTTGATGTTAGGCCAAAATGGTTATCCCAACCGATCCGCAAGCGCCAGGCAGGCGCGGGTGATCGCCGCTGGGCGTTCCATGGTCACGAGATGGCCGATGTCAGGAATGTCGATCACCTCGGCATTCGGCAGGCGCTTGGTCAGCTCGGCGACGTCGGCGGCGTTGTAGAACACATGATCCTGCAGTCCGCTCAACACGGTCACGGGCATATCGAGTTTTTCAT
Organism: Pseudomonadota bacterium; assembly: GCA_039197065.1. Classification (GTDB taxonomy): domain Bacteria; phylum Pseudomonadota; class Alphaproteobacteria; order Geminicoccales; family Geminicoccaceae; genus JANQPX01. Next base: position 299,050 of record JBCCUL010000004.1, read on the forward strand.
AACTCAGATTCCAGTCCGCACCGACACCCGCCGCCAGCAGCCGGGCGGCCCCGCTGTCGGGATCGAGCGGTTCGTAGGGCTCGTCTTTTAGAAAACTCGCGCTGTTGAGCGCCTGCCAGGCCGGTCCGGTTAGGTGGGGCAGCATCAGATCCTGGATCAGCCGGCCTCCGCCTATAACGGCGGCGCGGTGAGCGGCGCGGTTGGTCCAATCGAGGCGCGGGCCGGGTTTGCGCAGCGTATTGATGAAGAGAAGGCCATCGCAGGGCACGCTGCCCGCACCGGACACGCTGCCGAGATGAACCTGCGCTGCAAACAGCCCGCCGATCGAGAGACCAACATAAACCGGGTTGCGCGGCGCCACATGCTGGAGAAGGGCGATCGAGTCCCGCACGATCCCCTCAGCGCTGATGGCGTCGGCATGGCTGAACGGACTGTCCTTCTGGCCGCGAAAATTCCACATGCAAGTGCCATGACCAGCCTCGCGAAGGGCTGGGCCGATCTCCGCCTCCCAGGCGCCGGTGTCACCGGTCAACGCATTGAAAAAGATGAAGGTTGCACCGTCATCTGCTTCGGGCAAACGATGCTCGTAGAAAAGCCCGTCACCCGTGCCGATCTCAAAGACAGCCATGTCAGTCTCCCTTTGCAGGGCGGGATGTAAAGCAGGAATGATCGTCGATCGACCCACAGATGGCCCGCGACTTTTTCTGCAGCAACAGCTGCCCCTTTCCGCGCCGCCCTTCCACCGCTATAACGCTTGGCAGCATCGTGCAAGATGGCAGGCAATAGGACAGACATCATGGCAGAGCTGGCGACCAACGGCATGCGTTCGGCGAATGATCGGCAAAAAGCGCTGGACGCCGCGATCGGGCAGATCGAGCGGTCCTTCGGCAAGGGCTCGGTGATGAAGCTCGGTGCGCGCGGCACCGCCATCGACATCGAGGCCATCTCCACAGGCTCGCTCGGCCTGGATCTGGCGCTCGGCATCGGCGGCCTGCCCAAAGGCCGGATCATCGAGATCTATGGTCCGGAGAGTTCGGGCAAAACGACGCTCACCCTCCACTGCATCGCCGAAGCCCAGAAAAAGGGCGGGGTCTGCGCCTTTGTGGACGCAGAGCATGCGCTCGATCCGGGCTATGCCCGTAAGCTCGGCGTCGATATCGACGAGCTTTTGATCTCGCAGCCCGACACCGGCGAGCAGTCCCTTGAGATCGCCGACACGCTGGTGCGCTCGGGTGCGGTCGACATCGTGGTGATCGACAGCGTCGCTGCCCTGGTCCCGAAGGCCGAGCTCGAGGGCGAGATGGGCGACAGTCACGTCGGCCTGCAGGCCAGGTTGATGAGCCAGGCGCTCAGAAAGCTCACCGGCAGCATCAACCGCTCCAACTGCATGGTGATCTTCACCAATCAGATCCGCCTCAAGATCGGCGTGATGTTCGGCAACCCGGAAACCACGTCTGGCGGCAACGCGCTTAAATTCTACGCGTCCTGCCGCCTCGACATTCGCCGGATCGGCCAGATCAAGGACAAGGATGAGGTGGTCGGCAACCAGACCCGCGTCAAAGTCGTCAAGAACAAGGTCTCGCCGCCATTTCGTGTGGTCGAATTCGACATCATGTATGGCGAAGGCATCTCCAAGATGGGCGAGCTCTTGGATCTCGGCGTCAAAGCCGACCTGGTCGAAAAGTCGGGCTCTTGGTTCTCCTACAACAGTCAGCGCATCGGACAGGGACGCGAAAACGCCAAGAATTTCCTCCGCGAAAATCCCGAGATCGCAAACGAGATCGAGAAGAAAATCCGCGATGCCGCTGGCCTCGGCAGCGGAGACGGCGATGCGCCGGGCATCGATCTTCTGGACGAGGGGGAGGCTCTCGGGCCTGAGGATTGACGACCTGGTCGTCATTAACCTTGTCACGCAGCCTTAGAGGTTGGATTAACCTTTTCTGAACCAAGCTGAGTTAGGTTGATTCTGCATAACGCGGGATCATGACATGCATCAGCTTTACGCGACCTTCGGTTCGGGAAATTGCTACAAGGCTCATCTGGTGATGAGCCAGCTCGGCATCGCCTACAACTCCACCTGGGTCGACGTGCTCTCCGGCGAAACGCGCGAAGATTGGTTTCTTGCGCTCAATCCCAATGGCACCGTGCCTTTCCTTCGCCTCGAAGGGGGTGCCACGATCAGCGAATCCAACGCGATGCTCTGGTATCTGGCCAAAGGCTCGGAGCTGTTTCCGGTCAACGCCTACGAAGAAGCGATGGCCGTCCAGTGGATGATCTTCGAGCAGACCAGGCTCGAACCTCATATCTCACCAGCGCGCTTCTTCACGACCATTCTCCCGAACAAACATGCGGAGATGGCCGATCAGATCGTGATCTGGCAGGAAAAGGGCCGGGATGGTCTCGCCAGGCTGGACAGGCATCTCGCCGATCAGGACTTCGTCGCCGGTAATCGATACACGATCGCCGATATCGCGATCTACGGTTACACCCATGTCGCCGACGAGGGCGGCTTCGATCTCGCAGATTTTCCGGCTGTGAAGAGATGGCTCTCGCGCGTTCGGGAGACCAAACGCCATGTGCCGATGCCTGCGTTTTCCGCCGCCGCGGCTTGAGCCGCTTGTTCGGCCCCAATGACCAGCGATCCCGCATATTATCAAAGCCGCATCGCAGATCAGTTCGTCGATCGCCTGAAGGTCGCTCTTTGGATTTATGACTTTGACGAAAAGCGGGTTGTTTGGGCCAATCGATCCGCCCTGAACGCCTGGCAGGCCAAAACGCTGGACGACCTCCGAGACCGGGACCTCGGCGTGGACATGTCCCCCTCGGTGGAGCAGCGCCTGATCCAGTATCGGGAGGATTTCGTCGCGCATGACGCGACGTTTTCGGAACTCTGGACGCTTTATCCCAATGGCGTCCCGGTCACCATGCAGGTCGTTTATCGAGGCTTTTGCCTCGAAGACGGGCGCATCGCCATGTTCTGCGAGGCGACCGAAGCCGAGGGTATGGAGCCAGAGACCCTCCGAAGCGCAGATGCCCTGCTTCACACATCGGCGATGATCTCTCTGTTTGATGCCGACGGCGAACAGCTCTACCGCAACCCTGCGGCACGCATCGCCTATGGCGGCGCATCTTGGACACTGGATCACCAATTCGCCGAGCCAGACGAATTGCAAGCAATGATGCGGGATCTCGAAATAAACGGAGCCGCAACAGGAACAGCCCGCATCAACACCATAAACGGTCTTCGCTGGCACGAAATCACCATGCGATACAGCAAAGATCCCGTAACAGGAGGCGACGCGCTCCTCGTCAGCGAAATCGACATCTCCGACATGAAGGACGCGAAGCAGCGGCTGCAAGACTTCGCCGATGTGTCCTCCGACTGGTTTTGGGAGATGGATCACGATCTGCGCTTCTCCTACTTCTCGGAACGCGCGCGTGAGCTCTCCGGAACGGACATCGAGGCGACGCTCGGCAAGCGCCGTTCGGACATCGTCCTGGATTTGGACGACAATTGGCGCCGGCATTTCGACGATCTGGACCATCGCCGAACGTTTCGCGACTTTCGCTATAAGAAATGCGGCGACGACGGCAACATCTATCACATCACGATCAGCGGCGTGCCGATCTTCGATCAGCATGGTTCATTCATGGGTTATCGCGGCACCGGCACCAACATCACCGATCAGGTCAAGGCGGAACAGGAGATCGAAAGGCAGCGGGGACTCGAAGCCGAACTTGTCAAAGAGCGCGAGATCAATGGTCTGCAGCGCCAGTTCGTATCGATGGTTTCCCACGAATTCCGCACACCGCTCGCCATCATCGATGGCAGCGCCCAGCGCCTGGTCCGCAAGCTCGACAAACTGACACCCGAAAATACAGGCGAAACGCTCCAAAAGATCCGCCGTTCAGTCGCCCGGCTGACCGAGCTGATGGAAAGCGTCCTGAACGCTGCTCGCCTCGAAGAAGGCAGGATCACCTTTGCGCCGGAAATCTGCGTTCTCTCGGAGATCGTCGAGGAAATCTGCGACAGTTACGCGGAAGTGTATCCCGGTCACGACGTCTGCCTCGACACCGAACATCTCTCGACCCCCGTCACCGCCGACCCCAAGCTGATACGACAGGTCGTTTCCAACCTGACATCGAACGCCATCAAATACTCACCCACCGGCACGACCGTCTGGATCAAGGGCTATGAAGATGAGGTGAAAGGCGATGTGGTCATCTCGGTTCGCGATGAAGGTGTCGGCATTCCAAAATCCGAACTGGACCAGCTCTGCAATCGTTTCTTCCGCGCAAGCACTTCCACCGGTGTGGCCGGCACCGGTATCGGGCTGCATCTTGTCCAGCATTTCGTCTCCCTGCATCAAGGCAGGATCGACGTGGACAGCATTGAAGGCGAAGGCTCGACCTTCACCGTCCGTTTCCCGAAACAGGCCGCATAATCCGAAAATTTCGGCGCTCGCCCTCGACAGCGACGGGATCTTTCCTCTCCGCACTGCATGAATCAATGACACCGTCGCCCTGAATGCTCTAGCTTCCCTCCAACTCGAGACCGAGGGAGATGATCGTGGAGAAAATTGCATTGATCGGCGGCGGGCTGATCGGGCAGGCCTGGGCTATCGTGTTCGCGCGCGCCGGCCATCAGGTTGCCTTATATGACGCGTCGCCATTGACCATGGAGCAGGCCCAGAAGAACATCGCGTCTCGCCTCGAAGACCTGGCCCGCTTCAAGCTTGCGGATGATCCCGCCACGACCTTTCAACGGATAAGCTGGTCGATCAAGCCCGGCGACGCCGTCAATGGCGCCGCCTATGTCCAGGAGAGCGTCCCGGAACGGCCCGAGGTCAAGAAAGAGGTCTATAAGCAGTTGGACCAACTGATCGGCGATGAGACCATCATCGGCAGCTCGACCTCCGGGCTTCCGGCCTCCGCCTTCACGGAAAGCCTCGCCTGCCGCTCCCGTTGCCTGGTGGCGCATCCGATCAACCCGCCCTCGGTCACTCCTTTGGTCGAACTCTGCCCGGCGCCCTGGACAGACCGTGCCGTCGTCGATCGGGTGTTCGAACTGATGACCAAAATCGGCCAGTCGCCGATCAGGGTCAAAAAGGAGGTGCCGGGTTTCATCGCCAACCGTCTGCAAGGCGCCCTTTTGACCATGGCCCTTCGTCTGGTGGAGGACGGCGTCTGCTCGATGGAAGATATCGACATCGCGATCCGCGACGGCATCGGCCGACGCTGGTCCTTCATGGGGCCGTTCGAAACCATCGACCTCAATGCACCCGGCGGCATCGCCGATTATATGGCGCGCTACGGACCACTCTATGAGGAGATCGAGGGCTCGGCCAAAGAGCCGCTGGACTGGAGCGGAACGCTGGCGCAAAGCCTCGAGGTCGAGCGCCGCAAGCGCCTTTCGGCCGACGCCATTCCCGAACGCAGTGAATGGCGGGATCGCCGGCTGATGGCACTGGCAGCCCACAAGCGGGCCGCAGACGAGAAAATCGGCGAATAAACGGGTTGCTCGGCGAGCATCTTATGCCCGAGCAGATCGACGAACGTTAGCGATTTAGAGAAATCCGCTTGGTATTCCGCGCGCTTTTCTGTCGATCTTACAAGAATTTCCAGAGCTTTTCTCGCGTCAATAGAACTGGCGAATAAAACACCCTAAAGGCGTAAAAAAAGCCCGCGTCTTTGTTGACTTCGCCCATCAGTTTGCATTACGTTGCTGTTCCGTTCACCACAGTGATGCAGCGCTTGGGAGGACGAGCTCTGCTGCGCGAGCCAGGCGGGAGAACAAACTGGCAACTCGGATCACGGTCACGGTCGATGAACAGGATCACGCTCAGTTGACCAAACTGGCCGAAAAATACCGTGTGTCTCTCGCCTGGCTCGTACGCTATGCGGTCAGCGATATGCTTGAGCGCAATCAGCAGGATCAGCTACAGCTTCCTCTCGACCTCACAAGCGGCAGACGCTGACGCTTTGAGCATCGTCAGCAGGACAGGTCATAGCCAAACCACTGCTCGGCGAGCTTGGCGACACTGCCGTCTGCGAGAGCTTCCTCGATAGCGTCATTCAGTTGCAGGCGAAGCTCGCTGTCGTCCTTGCGAAGTCCGACACCGATGCCTCTGCCGAACACATCACCGATCATATCCGGGCCGATCAGCGCCAGCTCCACGCCATTTTCACCCTCTCTCACGCGATTCCAGTAGGATCGAGACGAGAGCGCAGCATCGATCCGGCCGGCATCCAGATCACGCGTCAGATTTTCGAGCGTGTCGTAATACCGGACGTCGACCAGATCCTGCAGATAACGGACGACAAAATCGGCATGAACGGTCGCCACCTGAACGCCGACGACCGTACCAGCCAATGCCTGACGAAGGGCATTGATCGACGTCCTGTCTTCAGATGAGAAAGCGGTCAGGTTCGCACGTCGATGCGGAGACACGGTCGCAGCGAGGGCGCCGTCGACCTTGACCGCAAAGGTTGCGACATCGGCTGCGTAGCAGGTTGAAAAATCGATGAGTTTTTCGCGCTCCTTGGTGATCTTCATGCCGGCCATGACCAGATCGAATTTGCCGGTGGTGAGCGCTGGCAGCATGCCGTCCCAACGCTGTTGAACGATCTCACATGTCGCGTTCATACGGCGACAGAGATCCTTGGCGAGATCAATTTCAAAGCCCTCGAGCCCGCCATCGTCGGCCGTCGCGTTCCAAGGCGGGAAGAGACCCTCGGTTCCGATTCGGATCGACGACCAATCGGCACTCGCGCTCGTCTTCGCAGCCATCAATAGGCAGAGAAAAATGAGGCTGGCCCGCATGGAAAACTCCCGCCGATGAAAGAAGCTTCGATGTTGTTCGAGACAGTAGCGAAGCTTGTCAAGACGGACGATCTGATTCGATAGTCAACGCGATCTCTATCCGTCTAGACTGGCTTGGCGATTTGGCCTTCCATGCAACCGAAACGAGGAGCAAAAATGGCGCGACCGAAAAAGGTTCTGGTAGGTGAAGTCGGACCGCGAGACGGTCTGCAGATCGAACACGACTTTATTCCCACGGCGACCAAGGTCGAACTGATCAACGGTTTGATCGACGCCGGTGTCAAAGAGATCGAATACTCGTCATTCGTCTCGCCGCGCGCCGTTCCGCAGCTTGCCGACGCCGCCGAAGTGCTCGCTGCGCTCGACCGCTCGCGCAACACTCATATGGTCGCCCTGGTGCCGAATGCGAAAGGCGCGGAACGGGCGGTCGAAGCCGGTGTCGACGAACTCCGCGTGTTCGTTTCCGCCTCAGAAAGCCATAACCAAAAGAACGTCAATCGATCGGTCAAGGACTCTCTTCGAGGCTTTGAAGATGTTCTGCGCATCGCCGAAGCTGCCGATCGACCGGTGAGCGGTGCGATCGCAACGTCTTTCGGTTGTCCGTTCGAAGGCGATGTGCCGGTCGAACAAGTCGGCATGATTGCCGAACGATTTTTGGAACTGGGTATGGTGGGCGTCGGCCTCGGAGATACCACAGGCATGGCGACGCCGCCGCTTGTCGCCGAACGCTGCCGCCATCTCAAGGCCAAAGTTCCGGACCTTCCGATCACGCTTCACTTTCACAACACCCGCGGCATCGGTCTTGCCAATGTCATGGCCGGGCTGGACGAGGGGGTCGATCGCTATGAGAGTTCCTTCGCTGGCCTTGGCGGCTGTCCCTTTGCGCCGGGCGCCACGGGCAATATCTGCACGGAGGATCTGGTTTTCCTTCTTCACGAAATGGGGATAGAAACCGGCATCGATCTGGAGAAGCTCTGCGCTGTTGCGAGACGGGTCGAAGATGTGGTCGGCCGGAGCCTGCCGGGTCAGGTGATGAAAGCCGGGCCCAGATTGAACCTTTCCGCCATGGATAACGTTCAGACGGCGGTCGGTTAGGGCCATGCCGCTTTCCGGCATCAGAGTGATCGATCTCACGCGGATTATCGCCGGCCCTTTCTGCTCCCAGCTCCTTGCGGACATGGGCGCCGAGGTTATCAAGGTCGAAGCGCCTGGGATGGGAGATCCGGTCCGGAGCCAGGGCGCTAAGGTCGACGGCTTTAGCTATTACTTCGCGCAATTCAATCGCAACAAGAAGTCGATCACCGCGGATCTCTACACGGATGCCGGTAAAGCCATTCTGGCGCGTCTGATCAGCGATGCCGATGTGCTTTTGGAGAACTATCGGCCCGGCGTTCTCGACAAGATGGGCTTTGATCAGGAGAGGCTAAAAGGGATCAACCCGAAGCTCATCGTCGGCAGCGTGAACGGCTATGGCAGCACCGGCCCTTACGTGGATCGGCCAGCCTTCGATTTCATCGGTCAAGCGATGAGCGGTTTCATGAGCATCAATGGTCCACCGGATGGCGAGCCGATGCGCACGGGCCCACCGATGAGCGATCTTCTTGCAGGTCTCTATGCAGCGTTTGGCGTGGTCACGGCGCTTTTGGCGCGGGACCGATCGGCAGAGGGCCTCGGACAGCGGGTCGAGGCCAGTTTGAACAACAGCATGATCAGCACGCTCGCCTATTTCTCAGCACATTATTTTGCGACGGGAGAGCAACCCAGACGCACCGGCAACGATCACCCGATCGTCTATCCCTATGGTTTGTTCAAGGCCCGTGACGGCGATATCGCGGTGGCGCCCAGCAACGACATTTTCGTCGAACGATTTCTTCAAGCACTCGATCTGGCCGATCTTCTTGAACAGCCAGCATTTGCAAACAATCAGGCTCGCCTCGAGAACAGGGAAAGGTTGCGCGATCTCATCAATGCGCAAACCGAAAGAAACGAGGTCAATCACTGGGTCGACATCCTCAATCAGGCAGGCGTGCCCGCGGGTCGCGTGCAGACCCTCGACCAGGTCTTCAATGATCCCCAAGTCCAGGCTCAGGATATGGTCTTGGCCTGTAAGGGTGATTCTGACGTCAAAGTTACAGGCTTCCCGGTCAAGCTCAGCGCAACGCCAGCAAGGCTCAGACATCCTCCTCCGGCGCTCGGTGAACATACCCAGGCGGTTCTCGCTGATCTCGGCTACGAACTCTCCGAAATTGACGGCTTACGCGAAGCCGGTGTCATCTGATGGACGTGGAAACGTCCTCTATAATGAACGCCTTCTTGGTTCGACGGCTCTGGCCAGAATGCAGTTCCGGTCCGCTCTATAGTCCGTGCAGAGAGCTATACATGGAACGCACGGTTCGTCATTGCGAGCCTGCGAGTGAGATCAAGAGATAGCCCACGAGCATCGCCAGCACCCAAAAGACCATGCTGCCTGCACCGAGGGTGCGTGCCAGGGAGCCGCCCGGCCCGGAATAACGATAGAACCCGGCGACGATCCGATGAAAGGCACTTACTGCACCTTTGCGAAGAGCCTCGTCGACGGGCTGAAAGATACCGATCAGGCCCCGGGTAAGCGCAGGCAGGCCTCGCCGATAGACCACGTCAAAATCGAGATTGGTGGATCGAAGTTCCGGGGGATAGACGCCCGTTCGCATCAGCCAGGTAAACGCCAGAGCCGAAAACAAGAGAAGCTGGAGCTGGTTGATGACGTGGTAGACGGTGTAGGGATGATAATCGACCGGATGAGGCAAGAGCGCGTAGAGCGGCTGAGGGAACACGCCGATTCCGATGCAGAGAAAGGCGGCAATGCCCATGGCGACCAACATATTCGTCGGCGCTTCCTGCACCCGCATGCCATTGTCGTGAGCGAAGAAAGCGAAGAAGGGAATTTTGATGCCGGAATGGTGAAACACGCCGGCCGATGCGAATAGCAGGAGCAGCCAGGGCACGAAATAGCCCTGTTCGGCGACGGCTGTCAGGATCATCGATTTGGAGACGAAACCGCTGAATAAGGGAAAAGCCGAGATCGATGCAGCACCGACAATGCAAAAACCTGTGGTCCAGGGCATCGACTTGTAGAGCCCGCCAAGTTCCGAACCCTTGATCGTTCCGGTACGATGCAGAACGGCGCCCATCGACATGAACAAAAGCGCCTTATAGATGATGTGGCAAAAAGCGTGTGCTGCCGTACCGTTGATCGCAAGCGGTGTTCCGATGCCTATACCGGTTACCATGAAGCCGAGCTGATTGTTCAGACTATAGGTGAGCACCCGCCGCAGATCGTTCTCGATCACGGCATAGAAAATTGGAAATGCCGTCATGGCAACGCCGATATAGACGAGGATCTCAGTGCCAGGAAAGCCGCGCGCCAGAGAATAAACCGCGAGCTTCGTGGTGAAGGCACTGAGCATCACCGTGCCGCCGACAGTCGCTTCTGGATAAGCGTCCTCCAACCAGTTGTGCAACAGCGGAAAGGCGCATTTGATGCCGAAAGCCAGGAATATAAGGCTGTGACCGAGACTGTTCAGGCCAAGCTCGTCAAACGTTAGCGAGCCGGTATCGGCGTAGTGCAGAAGAGCGCCGGCCATGAGTAAAACACCGGAACCGATCTGGATGATGAGGTAACGCATGCCGGCACGATAGGCGCGCTCGGTGCGCTGCGCCCATATCAGGAAGACCGACGAGATTGCGGTGAGCTCCCAGTAGACGAACAGCGTCAAGAGATCACCGGCATAAACGGCCCCGATGGCCGCACCCGCATAGATCAATCCGGCGACCTGCTGAACCGGATCGTCTTCATGCTGACAGTAGAGGATGCCCAGGGCTGCGGCGATGGAGAAGATGATGCCGAAGATGGTCGACAGCCGATCGACTCGAACCATCTCCAGCTCGACATCCAGCAGCGCAAGCCGGCCATGCACCCCAGATTCCAGAATGAAGGCCGCCATCGCCAAAGCCAGCAAAGGCAAGGCGAGCATGTAGGCTTGGCGCAGGCTGCCACGAAGCAGCGGCACCGCAAGAGCGCCGAGGATGAGGATCAGGCCTGGTGAGAAACTACTCATTGGTGCGATGGGCGTCTTCCGACGCCTCGTAATAGTCTTCGGGACGCATCAAGATCGTACGCAACCACTTAGCGATCAGAACCAGCGCGACGCAGACGAAAAAGCCATAGACGCCATAGAAGCCGAAGAGATGCTCGATCTCAAAATGGGCGTGTTTGTGATATAAGGCATCGGCGAAAAACAGAGCAACGCACACAGCGACCAGAATCCAGACAATAAGGGCGATGTTCCTCGGCTGATCCAGCCAATAGGCCTTCTTTGCACTATCTTGGTTTCGATCGGTCATGGTTGCTGGCCTGCTGCGATAGGCTCAAGGAATGCGTAGAGCTGAGCGGAAAACAGGAAGAGGAGGAAACAGGCGACGGCCGTTATGCAAAGCGGCACGACGCAAAGCAGCGGCGCCTCTTCGATCCGCCATGCCGCATCGCCGCCGGATCCATCCGAACTGAGAGGCTTCCCGGGCGCCGGCATGAATGCACGAACAGCAACCGGTATCAGATAGGCCACATTGAGCACGGACGAGATCATCAGAACAGCCACCAAAATGGCCTGATCGGTTTCCGCAGCTCCCAAACCCAGCTGCCACTTGCTCCAGGCCCCACCCAATGGCGGCAGGCCTATGATGCTCAACGCAGCAATGCCGAAGGCGATGAAGGTAAAGGGCATACGACGGCCTAGGCCATGCATCTGGCTGATTTCAGTCTTATGTGTGGCAACCATGATGGCGCCGGCACAGAAGAACAGGGTGATTTTGCCAAAAGCGTGCATCGCGATATGCATCGCACTGCCGAGCGCGCCGCTTGAGGTCGCCAGCATGGCCCCGAGAACGACGTAGGAGAGCTGACTGACGGTCGAGTAGGCCAATCGAAGCTTGAGATTGTCTTTTCGCATCGCCACCAGCGAAGCGATAATGATCGTCGCGCCCGCGGCATAAGCAATCCAGTAGCTGGCACCGGTAACGGCGAGCAAATCGATCCCAAAGATATAGATGGTCACCTTCAACACCGAGAACACGCCCGCCTTGACCACGGCGACGGCATGCAGGAGGGCGCTTACAGGTGTTGGCGCGACCATGGCGGCAGGCAGCCAGCGATGAAATGGCATGACCGCAGCTTTGCCGATACCGAAGACGTAGAGGGCAATCAGCAGGGCTGCGATGCCGCCGGAGACCTTGCCTTCGAGGATGCCGCCGTCGGTGAAGTCGAGTGTTCCGGCGATGATCCAGGTGTAGCCGATGGCGAAGAGCTGGAAACCGATAGAGGTGCCGAGAAGGATGCCGAGATAGACTCGGCCGGCGCGCTTGGCTTCAGGGGTGCCGCTATGGGTGACGAGCGGATAGGTACAGACGCTGAGCACTTCGTAAAAAGTGAACAATGTCAGCATGTTGCCAGCAAGCGCGATGCCCATCGTGCTGGCGATGGCGAGCGCGAAGAAGGCGAAGAAGCGGGTCTGGTTCTGCTCGTGATGACCCCGCATGTAGCCGATGGCGTAGAGCGAGGTCAGGATCCAGAGGCTGCTTGCGATCAGGGCGAAGACGGCACCCAGCGGCTCGACTTTGAAAGCGATGCTGAGACCGGGCAACATCTCCAGAAGCACCGCTTCCGGGCGTCCGCCGGCGCTCACGGGTGCGACGACGACCAGAACCAGGCAGAAGAGTGCGACCGCGGTCACCAGGGTCACGCTTTCGCGCAGATTCGGACGCGAACCGGTCAGCGAGACGAGAAGCGCTCCGATCGCCGGCACGATCAGGCATAAAAGGATGGCGATCTCTGCGCTCATGGCCGGTGTTCCGGCGGCATCGGCCGATCGATCACCGCCGACGTCTCGACCGGCGCTGAGGTCGGAGGCCCGTCGATCAGCACTTCGGCAGCTGCGATCACGATGTCCATGGTCCAGGTGGCGCTGACGCCGAAGACGATGCAGGCGGCGGCGAGAAGAACCATCGGCGCCTGCATGGCCATCGGCGCTTCTCGGACCTCACCGCGTCCTTCGGGCGCATCCTGGAAGTAGGCGGCCTCGACGAGGCGCCAGCAGTAGATGATCGCGAGCAGGCCGCTCAGGAGGATGGTGACGACCGCAAGCCAGTTGCCGTTTTCGAAGGAACCCTCGATCAAATACCATTTGGTGACGAAGCCGACCGTAGTGGGAATGCCGATCAGGCTGAGCGCGCCCACCATCATCGCACCCATGGTCACCGGCATCTGCCGGCCGAGGCCTGCGAGATCCGAAACGGTGACGCAGCCGACACGGGCGATCACGCAGCCGATCGCCATGAAGAGGGCCGCCTTCGCCATGGCGTGGTTGAAAATATGAATGATGCCGCCCGCAAGACCGGCCGCATTGCCGAGACCGATGCCGAGGATCATGTAGCCGATCTGCGACAGGCTGGAATAAGCCAGCATGCGCTTGATGTTGTCCTGAAAGATGGCGACCACGGCGGCGGCGAGCATGGAGAGCATGCCGAGGGCGACAAGCGCTTCGTCGATCGCGAAGGTCTCGAAGAGGGCCTCCCCGCCGAATACGGTGTAGAGGATGCGGATCATCACATAGACCGACACCTTGGTCGCCGTGGCCGCGAGAAAGATGGTGACGGTGGTCGGCGCGAAGGCATAAGCGTTCGGCAGCCAGAAATGCAGCGGGAAGAGGGCGAGCTTCAGGCTGATGCCGACGAGGAGAAAAGCCAGCGCCGCTTCGATGACCCGGAGATGGAGAATGGCCGGCAGGCGTTCCGCCAGATCCGCCATGTTGAGCGTGCCGGTCATCATGTAGAGCATGCCGACGCCGATGACGTAGAAGGTGGCGCCGATCGTCCCCATGATCAGATAGTTGAAGGCGCCGGTGAGCGCCCGCTTGTCCCGCCCGAGGCTGATCAGGACGTAAGAGGACAGAGACGAGATTTCGAGGAACACGAAGAGGTTGAAGGCGTCACCGGTGATCGCGATGCCGAGCAGACCGGTCAGACAAAGGAGATACATGACGTAGAAGAGATAGATCCTCTCCTCCGGCACCTCCTGTTCCACGCTCTGGCGCGCAAACGGCATGACCAGCGAGCCGATGCCGGCGACGATCACCAGGATGAAAGCGCTCAGCAGATCAACGACATATTCGATGCCCCAAGGCGGCTCCCAGTTGCCGAGCGAATAGGAGATCGTCCCCTGATCGAGAACCTCGGCGAGCAACATGAGCGAGATGCCGAAGGTGATCACGGTCACGACCGTCGACAGGAGCCAGGCGGCAAACGCATGCCGGAGGATCAGGCAAGCAGGCGCCGCCATCAGCGGGATGACGATCTGCAGAATGGGCAGATGGGCGGAGATCACGGCATTTCCGCTTCTTGCCGTTCGATCTCCTCTTCCTCGATGGTGCCGTAAGCATCGCGAATACGCACGATCAGAGCCAGGCCGAGCGACATGGTGGCGACGCCGACCACGATGGCGGTGAGGATCAGAACGTGGGGAAGCGGGTTGGAATAGACCTGATAGCGATCGTCAAGGATCGGGGCGGCGCCGCCGTCCACCTTGCTCATGGAAATGTAGAAAAGGAACACCGAGACCTGAAAGATGTTTAGGCCGAAGATTTTCTTGACCAGATTGCCCTGGGCAATAACCACGTAGAAGCCGATCATCATCAGGATGATCGATGCCCAGTAATTGAAGACCCCCGGAAACTCCATCGGCTCACTTGTCCTCAAGCGGCCGGTCATGGCCGGCGAAGGTCAGGAAAATGGTAATCATCGCCGCGGCGACCGTCGCACCGACGCCGAACTCGATGACCAGGATGCCGATATGCTGGCCGTGCACCGGATCGTGCGCGAGAACGTCGTAATCGAGGAAATTGCCACCCAGCAGCATGCCAGCCACGCCGGTGCCGGCGTAGAGCAGAACGCCGAACGCCAGAAAGAATCTGACGATGCCGGGAGGAATGACTCGCCTCGCTTTATGGGTGCCGAACAGAAGGCCGTAGACGATGACGGCTGCAGCGAAAATGACGCCCGCCTGGAAACCGCCACCCGGACCGTAATCGCCATGGAACTGAACATAGAGGCCAAACAGCATTATGGCGGGTATGAGCACCTTCGGGGTGACGCGCAGAATGGACTTGCCGATCATTGCCTGGTCTCCGCATCGGCACCGGCGCCAATCTTCTCCTTGGGACGGCGCCCCGGACGCCGTCGCCGGCCAAGTAGGGCCAGAACGCCGCAGGCTGCGGTGAACACGACCACCACCTCGCCGAGCGTATCGTAACCGCGATAGCTCGCCAGCACCGACGTTACGATGTTGGGTACGCCGATCTCGTCACCGGACTGCTGGATGTAGCGCGGCGCCACATGCTGATGAATGGGGGCTTCGGGGTCGCCGTAGTTCGGCATGTCGAACGTGGCGTTGATCAGGATGGTGCCCGTCAGCATGGTGACCAGGAACGGCCCGATGTTGGAACGCGTACTCGGCGCCTCGTCCGTCTTGCCGGTAAGAGAAAGCGCAACGATACCGAGCACCGTGGCGATGCCGGCCCCGACCGCCGCTTCGGTGAAGGCGACGTCAACCGCATCCATCACGACGTAGAGCGTAGCCGCCGTCAGGCTGAAGATGCCGGACAGCATGACGATGGCGAACAGGTTGCGGATGAAGACGAAGCCGAGCGCCACGGCGATCATGATCAAGAGGAGCACCATGTCGATCAGATCGATCACGAGCCGCCGCCCTGCGTGTCGTTCTTGGGATCATCGTGCAGCATCGGCTTCATGCCGGCGCTCAGCGCGGCCTGGGCGAGAGCATGGGTAACCGCCGGTCCGGTATAGAGAACGAAGACGATGATCAAAAAAAGCTTGAAGCTGATCAGGCTGATACCGGCCTGGATGATCAGGCCGACCATGATCAATCCAAGGCCAAGGGTGTCGACCATGCCGGCTGCGTGCATGCGCGCGAACATATCCGGCAGTTTCAGGAGGCCATAGCTGCCAATCAACATGCTGACGACACCAGCAGCGAGGCAGACAAAGGTCACGATGTCCAGAAGGATCGCCATCAGATATCGTCCCAGTCCTGCTCTTCGACCGGGGCGTTGAAGTTGGTGAAGACACAGTATTTGGTGACGGCGATGGTGCCGATGAAATTGATCAGCGCGTAGACCAGGGAGATGTCGAGAAATTCCGGGCGATCGATCAGAAAGCCAAGCAGCGCGATCAGAACCACGGTAAGCGTGCCGAAGAGGTTGACCGCGAGGATGCGATCGAAAACCGACGGGCCCAGCAAGGCTCGGGCAAGCACGATGGCCATGATCACCAAGACCGCGAGACAGGCGGCGCCGAACATCAGCTCTCGCCCTCGAACCAGGTGACGCGCCGGTCCATCTCGCCGGTGCCGAGCCCCTCTCTGGCGGCTGGCGTCAGCGCATGGATGGTCAGCTCGTCATCGGTCATGCCGATGGTCACCGTGCCCGGGGTAAGCGTGATGGAATTGGCATAGGCAGTCCTGCCGAGATCGGTGCGCTGCGAGGCCTTGATGGTGAAAAGGCTTGGTCGGACCGCATCGGTAAGCCCGAGAATCGCTTTGGCGACGTCAATATTGGCGACCACGATTTCCTTGATCAGCCAGGGCCAGTAAACGAGCCCTCTGAGCATCAGGTGAACGGGGTGACCCTCGCGATCGATCAGCTTCATGCGTATGCTGATGATCAGCGTGAGAATGATCGACGCCGCGCCTAGACCGATCAGAAGCGGGTTGTAGTGCCCGGACAGCAATAGCCAGAGCAATGACAGAAACACCGTCAGACTGATGATTTGAAGCAACGAGAACTCCCCGTACGCCCCACTGCACGCCATTCCTTCAGTGGACAAACTCCAGCGCGCGGCAGGTAAAATCAATCGCTGGAAACTCTAGCGACATGCCAGCGCCGCCGCCAGGACTAGTTTCCATCTTTCCAAAACCGGAAATTCCGTCAGAAATCTTCATTTTTAATTATCAATAGTAGAAATCACCACGAACAATCGCCCAATAGGCGAATTTACACCTAACTAGAACGACGGTTCATGCGAGCTTTGCCGCAACTATTCCTGCACTCTCCCTAAAGCCAATTCAGCGCTCGACCTCGTAGTTCAGAGCCAATTGATCGGCGATTTCGCCGCGGATGCCCCAATGGCTCCTGGGCGTTTCGAAGAGGGTGATCTCAAGATCCGACGAAGCCAGACCGACGTCGGCTGTGATCCGTTGCATCAAAGACGTCAAAAATGCCCGCTTGGCGTCGCTGCTTCGCCCTTCGAACAGGCTGACCTCGATGATGGTATAGGCCGGACTGCGGTCAGGCGGATAGATGAAGTCGTCGCTATCGAGACCGATGAACCGGTGGAATCGCTTTTCTTCGGGCAGCCCGAGCTCGTCCATCGCCGCGGCGTGAATGGCATCGGACAGAGGGGACCGAACCCGCCTGAGGTGGCCGCGTTCGCCATAGACCTTGATCTGCGCCATGCTGCGTCGTCCTCTCTTGATTTTCGGCAAAGATTCTTCCAGAGATCGTCGACCGACGGGCCATGTCGGTCTCAAGAGACGTTAACGTTAACTTCGAATTAACTTTACCCCCCTCATGCTGATGGCTGCGTCACCTCCGGGGCAAACGGCGAGGCGTCTTGTCAAACCTGATCGATCCTGATGTCATCAACGTTTCGGCCTGTTGCAGGAAAGCCGACGCTGCCGCCGGGTGGTTCCGGCACGGCCCCTTGCGATCTCCGGGGCCGATGTGATCTGGCAGCTGATCTTCGGTCTTGTCCTGATGCTCGCGGGCGGCGAAGCGCTGGTGCGCGGCGCCGTCGCCCTTGCCGAGCGTCTCGGTGTCTCGCCGCTGGTGATTGGCGTGACCCTTATCGGCTTCGGCACCTCGGCGCCAGAGCTTGCGACCTGCATCGATGCGGCGCTCCGAGGTGCTCCGGGAATTGCCGTCGGCAATGTCGTCGGCTCGAATATCGCCAACGTGCTGCTGATCCTCGCCGTCGGAGCGCTGCTTTATCCGATCGCCGCAAATCGGCGGGCGCTTGGCAGGGACGGGCCGGTTCTCATGGCTGCGACGCTGATCTGCATGGGGATCATCATGCATGGTCACGTCGGACGATGGCTTGGCGCCGCGCTCTTTACCGGGCTGGTCATCTATCTGGTCGCCGCGGCGCTGGACGATCGGCGGCAGATGGCGAAGACCGAAAATCAAGCCAAGGCCGATGACCGACCGTTTGCGATCCCCCTTCATCTCGGGCTGGTCGTGTTCGGCCTGGCCGCCGTGCTGTTCGGCGCCGACCTCCTGGTTCAGGCGGCTGTCGATCTCGCCGCTTTGCTGGGCGTAAGCGATGCGGTCATCGGGCTTACGGTGGTCGCGATCGGTACGTCGCTGCCGGAGCTCGCGACGGCGGTAATCGCCTCGCTGAAACGGCAAAGCGAACTGGTTTTCGGCAATGTCATCGGTAGCAATATTTTCAACTCGCTTGGCATTTTCGGAGCAACCGCCCTGGTGCAGCCGATCGACGTGCCAGGCGAAATCGCAGGCTTCGACGTTTGGGTGATGCTAGGCGCGACCGCTTTGCTTTTGATCTTCGCCACCACCGGCTGGCGGATCAGCCGCCGTGAGGGCGCCGTCCTGCTCGTCGGCTACATCGCCTTCATCGGCCTGCATGCGGGCGCAATTTGAGGAGGGCCAGGGATAGCCGACCTATGATCGAACTTTTTTACAACGCCATCAAAATCTGTAAATTTTCTCAGACATATCTCAACAAAGCCGAACAAAGTTTTCATTTATAATCATCAATTTAGATGATTGGCATGCGGCTTGCTTTCACACTCCGAGTTGAACAATTTTCGGAGAGGCTGAATGCAAAAACGACTGACGGCGGCCCTTGCAGGCCTGGCTATAGCGGGTCTGGCGGGAACGGCGGATGCCATCCCGGTCGATCTCGAACTGTCGCTCGTGATCGATAGCTCGGGCAGTATCGATGCCGGCGAGTTCAGTCAGCAAATCGATGGTTACGCCCAGGCATTTCAACAGACCGATGTGATCAATTCGATCGTCGGCTCGCCGAATGGCGTTGCGATCAACACGATCCTGTTCTCGTCCGGCGCCACCGAGGTGATCGAGTTTCAGCACCTCAAGACCGAGCAGGACGTGCTCGATTTCGCCGATACGATCTCATCCATCACGCGCACGACCGGCGGCACCAATATCGCGTCGGGCATCGATCTCGCCGTCGAGACGATCGCCACCAACGATTTCGAGAGCGGCAACATCATCATCGATGTCTCCGGCGATGGGGTGCAGAACACCGGTGGCGATGTGGCTTTGTCGCGGGATGCGGCGCTGAGCGCCGGCGTATCGCGCATCAACGGCATCGCGATCGGCAATATCAACGTGTTCGATTTCTATCAGGCCAACGTCATCGGGGGCTTGGACGCCTTCGTTCTGCAGGCCGACAGCTTCGACGACTTCGATACGGCGATCGCCAACAAGATCCAGATCGAGGCCGGCCCGCCGCCAGTTCTTGACGCTGTGCCGTCGCCGGTGCCCGCACCTGGCGCGGTTTCGATGATCGGGTTCGGCCTGCTGGCGCTTTGCATGGTCATGCGAAGACGGCCGCGGGTCTGAGCAGCGTCAAAGGGAAGTCCAGGGCGGCGCTTCGGCGCCGCCTTTTTTTTCGCGCACCCGATCGTCACCGGCGGGTTTTCAGTCAGAGGGGTTTGACGCGCCGCGATCGAACGATCAAGAATAGCTAGATTGTTCGCATCGCCCTTCATGACATTGACTTCGATCGCCGTCAGGTTCCGGGCGTGGACGTCCTTTGCTGACCGCCGGATGATCGGTGCTCGAGAGGTGCGATGGCTATCCTCCAGCCCAGCGACGAGAAGGAACTGCAGGCGGCCGTGGAGCAGGCCTGCGCTGAAGGCCGCGCGCTCGATGTGATCGGCGCCGGCACCAAGCACGCGCTTGGCCGGCCGACATCCGTCGATGACCGCCTTGATCTCTCAGGCCTTGCGGGCGTGATCGATTACGAGCCGGCGGAGCTGGTGCTGACCGCGAAACCGGCGACGCGAATCAGCGAGGTCGAAACGCTGCTCGCCGAGGCGGGGCAGGCGCTGGCCTTCGAGCCGCCCGACTACAGTGAGCTTCTAGGCAGCGACCATGCGGGCACGCTCGGCGGCGTGATCGCGGCCAATCTCTCCGGTCCGAGACGCATCAAGGCGGGGGCTGCACGCGATCACCTGCTCGGTTTCAAGGGCGTGACCGGCCATGGCCGCGCGTTCAAATCCGGCGGGCGCGTGGTCAAGAACGTCACGGGCTACGATCTCTCCAAGCTGATCACGGGCTCGATGGGCACGCTCGCAGCGCTCTCGGAACTGAGCATCAAGGCCCTGCCGCGCCCGGAAACTACCTGGACGCTGGCGCTTCGCGAGCTGGACCATCGAGACGCGACCGGGATCATGATCCGCGCCATGGCGTCCGCCCATGAGGTCTCGGGTGCGGCCCATCTGCCTGCGGGGATGCCGGCCGGCCTCGGTTTCGGCAACGCTTCGCTCACCCTCATCCGGCTGGAAGGACCCGCCCCCTCGGTCGACGCCCGCTTTACCGCGCTTCGGCGCGAACTCGGCGGCGGCGACAAGCTCGAGGACAAGGGGTCGCTCACGCTTTGGAAAGGGGTTCGCGACGCCGCGCCGATGACAGGAAGCGCCGAGCGCGCGATATGGCGTCTTTCGGTGCCGCCGGCGTCCGGGTTTCTCTTGGCCGAGGCGATCAGCGCCATGCTTTCCGACGTCACCTACTATTTCGACTGGGCGGGCGGGCTGATCTGGCTGGCGCTGCCGGAGGAGGGGGATGCGGGCGCTGCGGTCATCCGCGCGGCCATCGAGAGCACACCCGGGGCTGCCGGCGGCCATGCCACGCTGATCCGCGCCTCCGAGGAGCTGCGCGTGAACCTCTCGGTCTATCAGCCGCAACCGAAACCGCTCGCCGCGTTGACCAAGCGGGTCAAGGACAGCTTCGATCCGAAGCGGATCCTCAATCCCGGCCGCATGTATGAAGGCGTTTGAGCGATGCAGACGAATTTCACGCTTGAACAGCTCGCCAACCCTGACATGGCCGCGTCGGAAAAGATCCTGCGCGCCTGCGTGCATTGCGGCTTTTGCACCGCGACCTGCCCGACCTTCGTGCTGCTCGGCGACGAGCTCGACAGCCCGCGAGGCCGCATCTACCTGATCAAGGACATGCTGGAGAACGACAAGCCGGCGAGCCCGGAGGTCGTCAAGCATGTCGATCGCTGCCTTTCCTGCCTCTCCTGCATGACGACCTGCCCTTCGGGGGTTCACTACATGCACCTGGTGGACCACGCGAGGAAGCATATCGAAGAGACGTTTGAGCGGCCCAGGGCCGATCGCGGCCTGCGCAGCCTGCTCGCGTTCATGCTGCCCGATCCGGGCCTGTTTCGCCTGAGCCTGCTCGGTGCCTGGTTCGCCAAACCCTTTGCGCGGTTTTTCGAAGGCCGAGACGGCATCTACGGTCGTCTGGGCGCCATGTTGAGGTTGGCGCCGAGCGCCATTCCGTCACCCTCCTGGATGGACAGGCCTGGGATCTTTCCGGCGGAAGGCGAGCGCCGCGCCCGGGTCGCGCTGATGACCGGCTGCGCCCAGCAGGTGCTAGCGCCGTCGATCAACGAGGCGACGATCCGGCTGCTCAACCGTCACGGCGTCGAGGTCGTCATCCCCCAACGGACCGGCTGCTGCGGCGCTCTGGTCCATCATATGGGCAAGGAAGCGGAGGCCCTGGAGAGCGCCAGGAGGAATATCGACGGCTGGCGGCGCGAGCGCGATCTGGACGGTCTCGACGCCATCATCATCAACGCGTCCGGCTGCGGCACCACGGTCAAGGACTACGGCTTCATGCTGCGCGGCGACGAGGGCTATGCAGCCCCTGCTAAACATTTCTCGACGATAACCAGAGACATCACCGAATTCATGGACGAGCTCGGCCTTCTGCCGGCCGTCCGCGACATCGATCTTGCCGTCACCTATCACTCGGCCTGCTCCCTGCAGCATGGTCAGAAGGTCACGGCGGCGCCGAAAGCGCTCCTGACCCAGGCAGGCTTCACCGTGAAAGAGGTGCCGGAAGGCCATCTCTGCTGCGGCTCGGCCGGCACCTACAACATCATGCAGCCGAAGATCGCCACGGAGCTTCGGGACCGCAAGGTCGCCAATATCGAAAAGACCGCGCCCGACCTGGTGGCTGCCGGCAATATCGGCTGCATCACCCAGATCGCGTCAGGCACGGACCTGCCGGTCGTGCATACGGTCGAACTCCTGGACTGGGCCACAGGCGGCCCAGCGCCGGCAGCGGCCGGCGGCGTTGACTTTGCGGAGGAGACAGTCTCTTGAGAATTGGCGTTTTGGGCTGCGCCGGCCGGATGGGCCGGGCGATCATGACGGAGGTTCTGGCAACCGAAGGGTGCGCGCTGGCAGGCGGAACCGAGATGGCCGGACATGCCGAACTCGGCCGGGATCTAGGTGCGCTGATCGGCAAAGAAACCCTCGGCATGACCGTCAGCGAAGACGCGGCGGCGCTCATCGCCGCCTCCGACGTGGTGATCGAATTCTCGTCGGTCGACGCCACCTTGCGACACGCGGCCATCGCCGCGGAGCACGGCACCGGCCACGTCATCGGCACCACCGGCTTCGACGACCAAGCGAAGGCCCAAATCGTCAACGCCGCGGCGCGCTCGCCGCTGGTTTGGGCGGCGAATATGAGCCTCGGGGTCAATCTGCTGCTCGGCCTGACCGAACGGGTGGCGAAAAGCCTGGGCCCCGAAGCCTTCGACATCGAGATCGTCGAGACCCACCACCGGCACAAGATCGATGCGCCGTCCGGCACGGCGCTGGCGCTCGGCGAAGCGGCGGCGCGCGGCCGTGGCGTCCAGCTCGCCGACGTGGCCGATCGTGGCCGGGACGGCATCACCGGCGCGAGAAAAACAGGCGATATCGGCTTTACCGCTCTGCGCGGCGGCGATGTGGTCGGCGATCACACCGTGACCTTCGCCGGCCTCGGCGAGCGTATCGAGCTCACCCACAAGGCCTCCGATCGCCGCATCTACGCCCGCGGCGCCGTCCACGCAGCCCGCTGGCTGGAAGGCAAGGCCCCCGGCCTCTACGACATGAACGACGTCCTCGGGTTGGTGTGAGTGGCGCGGCCACCTCGTTGACTTGAGGGCGCCGTCGTTGAACGCGCTCCTGTTTTGATGGGTATGCCGGCAGGCTGCTGGTGCTGGCAGGAGCCTCCGGAACCAAATGACGTGGCCACGCCACGAGCCATTGAAGGAAAGAATTTTGCAACGTCTGGTCAGCGATATCGGCGGCACCAATGCCCGCTTTGCTCTAGTGGGTGACGACGGCTGGCCGAAGAATGAGAACACACTGAAGACAAAGGATTTTCCGGGCGTCGTCGAAGCGGCTGATGCCTATCTGGACGGGCGAAGCGTCGATGGCGTCGTGCTGGTGGTGGCGGGCCCGGTCGAGGAGGACAGAATCGCGCTGACCAACTGTCCCTGGGCGTTTTCGCTGGACGGCACCAAGACGGCGATGGGCGTCAAGCGTCTGATCGCGATCAACGACTTCGTCGCCCAGGCCCTGTCGATCCCGCGGCTTGATGCATCGGATTGCGAGAAGCTCGGCGGCGGCGAGGCGCTGGATGATCGGGCGATCGCGGTGATCGGTCCCGGCACCGGGCTCGGCGTTGCCGGGCTTTTGAAAACCGACGGCATTTATCGCCCGATCCCGACCGAAGGCGGTCATGTCGCCTTCGCGCCGAGGGACGAAACCGAGGATGCGGTGCTCGGTCTTTTGCGCGCGCGTTTCGGCCATGTCTCCAATGAGCGGCTGCTGTCCGGGCCGGGCCTGGTCAACCTGGCTCTGGCTCTGGCGAACATTCGGGACGCCGAGCTTTCGGCCGAGAGCCCGGCCGATATCGTATCAAAAGCGGATGAAGAGGCCTGCCCGATCTGCATCGAGGCTATCGAGCGCTTTTGCGATCTGCTCGGCGCTGCTGCCGGCGATCTCGCGCTGACCTATGGCGCACGCGGCGGCGTTTATTTGACCGGCGGCATGGTTTCCCATCTCGGCCGGCATTTCGATACGGCGCGGGTGATGAGCGCCTTCGTCGACAAAGGGCGCTTTCGGGCTTATCTCGACGCCATTCCCGTCATGCGCGTTCGGCGAACTAATACCGGGCTGATCGGCGCTGCCGCAGCGGCCATGCAGCTGGGCTGACGCCGGTCAGCTTCGTTTGCTGAGCGCCAGCCAGAGCCCGCCGCCGATCAGAAACGAGCCGCTGATCCGTTCCAGAACGCGAAGGCGCGGCCCGGTGAACCAACGGCCGGCGCGCCCGGCGGCAAGCGCATAGCAGCTATCGAGAACCAGGGCGACCAGGATAAAGATCAAGCCCAGCACCAGCGTTTGCATCAGCGCCGATCCAGCAGGGTCAATGAATTGCGGGATAAACGCGCCGAAGAACAGCAGGGCTTTCGGGTTCGACCAAAGCACCAGAAAGCCCTGCCAGAAGAAGCGCCCCCCATTGCCGCCTCCGTTTCGGCCAGATTCCTCTGCCAAAGTCACCGAGGTGGTCGCACCACCACCGCGCCAGAGTTTGATGCCGAGCCAGATAAGATAGGCGGCGCCGGCGAGGCGGAGCCAGTCGAAGATCCAGCCCATGTGGTTGACGATGGTCGAGAGGCCGGCGGCAAGGACGATCAGCATGGTGGCGAGACCCGCCTGGGTGCCGACGTCAGTCCAGAGCCCCGCGCGCGTGCCGTGGCGGAGGCTGTTGGCGATGATCACCGTCACGGACGGTCCGGGTACGATCACCACGGCGATGCAGGCCAGGGTGTAGGTTAGGAGGATTTCGATCGGCAGAGTCATGGCGAGTTCCCGTAAAGGCTAGCGGCCCTGCCGCTCGTCCGCCTGCAGCCGGCGCTCAAGCCAGCGCACACCTTGCGACACGATGAGGATCAGGACCAGATATTCGAGCACCAGGAAAGTGTAGATTTCAAGCGGCCTGTATTGATTGACCACCAGCTCGTTGGCGCGGCGGGTGAGCTCGGAAAGGCCGATGACCGAGACCAGCGAGCTCATCTTCAGCATGTAGACGAACTGATTGCCGAGCGGCGGCAGGATTCTTCTTATGGCCTGGGGCAGGATGACGTAACGCATCTTGTCCCAATAGGAGAGGCCGAGGCTGTCCGCCGCCTCCGCCTGGCCGCGCGAAATCGACTGAATGCCGCCTCTGAAGATCTCGGCTTCGAACGCGCTGTCGCAAAGGGCGAGCGCGATGACGCCGGCGGCGAACACATCCAGCTTGATGTCGAGCACCACAGGGAGGCCGTAATAGACCCAGAGCAGCATGACCAGGATGGGTATGGCGCGGAACAGCTCGACATAGATACGATTGACGCTCCGCCAGGCCGGCCGTGTCGACAGGCCGGGCAGCGCGACCAGGAGCCCGAGGGTTACCGAGATCGCGATTGCGAGTAGGGACAGGCTGATCGTGGTCCAAAGGCCGCCCAGCAAGAACTGGATGTTGGTCTGGCCCTGGGTCGTGGTCGGCATGACCACATACCAGCCCCAATTATAGTTCCCGCCGCAGCCGGCAAGTGCTGCTGTCGGAAGGATATAGGCAAGCAAACGCAGTCGGCGTCCGACAAGTGGGCGTCCGACCATCAGTGCGCCAGGATCTGGCTGAGGAACTGCTTGGTCCGCTCGCTCTCGGGCGCGGAAAAAAACGCTGTGGGCGTCCCCACCTCCACGATCTGACCCTCGTCCATGAAGACCATCTTGTCGGCGACCTTGCGGGCGAAGCCCATTTCGTGGGTGACGCACACCATGGTCATGCCGTCCTCGGCGAGCTCGATCATGACATCCAGGACCTCCTTGATCATCTCCGGGTCGAGGGCGGAAGTCGGCTCGTCGAACAGCATGATCTTCGGCTGCATGCACAAGCTTCGGGCGATCGCGACGCGCTGCTGCTGGCCGCCGGAAAGCTGGGCCGGGTATTTTTCGGCCTGTTCCGGAATGCGCACCCGCTCCAGATAGCGCCGGGCGAGGGCTTCGGCTTCGCTCTTCGGCGTTTTTCGGGCACGCATCGGGGCGAGTGTCAGGTTCTGCAGGACGGTCAGATGCGGAAACAGGTTGAACTGCTGGAACACCATGCCGACTTCGCGCCGGACGGAGGTAATGTTCTTGACGTCATCGTTCAGCTCGATGCCGTCAACGACGATCCGCCCCTCGTCATGGCGCTCAAGCTGATTGATGCAGCGGATCAGCGTGGATTTGCCGGAGCCGGAGGGTCCGCAGACCACGACACGCTCGCCCAGGCCGACCTCCAGATCCACCGCCTTGAGCGCCGCGAAATCACCGAAGCGCTTGGTCACCGCCGACATGCTGATGATCCGACCGGCGCCATTCGGCGTAGCCTCGGTCATCGACGGGGCGCCTTCCTGCCAGCTGTTGTCATCAGTCACCTCATCGTGGCCGGCCGATCGGCGGCAGGCTGTGGACAGCCCTCCATCACTAGGACAAGATCCTGGGCAGGCTCAAGATATGCCGGCGCGGCATCTTCAACAAAGGACCATCACCATGGGCACACGTCTTCTCGTCAGCACCCTGGCGATCCTAGGATTTCTCGCGAGCCCACTTATGGCCCAGGAGGGCTCCAGGCTGCAGACGATCCTGGAAAGCGGCACCCTTCGGGTCGGCACCACCGGCGATTTCAATCCGATGAGCTTCAAAGATCCCGGCTCCAACGAGTATCAGGGCTTCGACATCGACGTCGCCAAGCAGTTCGCCGCCGACATGGAGGTGGAGCTCGAATTCGTCGCCACCGACTGGAAGACGCTGGTCAACGGCGTGATCGCCGACAAATATGACCTCACCACCAGCGCCTCGCTCAGCATGGCGCGCGCGAAGGTCGCCGGTTACTCCGATGCCTATGTCGAGTTCGGCACCGTGCCCATGACGCTCAAGGAAAACGTCGACAAATTCGACGGCTGGGACAGCATCAACAACGCCGAGACCACGGTCGCCGTGACGCTCGGCACCGTGTTCGAGGCCCAGGCGCGCGGCTACTTCCCGGATGCGGAGATCGTCTCGGTCGAAGCGCCGGCGCGCGACTACCAGGAAGTGCTCGCCGGCCGCGCCATGGTGTCGGTCACCTCGAATGTCGAGGCGGCGTCGCTCCTGAAAACCTACCCCGAACTCGCCGTCATCCCCGTCGATGAGGCCCGCTCCCGCCGGCCCGGCGCGTTCCTCCTCGATCAGAACGACCAGGTGTGGATCAACTACGTGAACCACTGGGTCGACCTCAAGCACACCGAAGGCTTCTTCGACGAGCTCGCGGTCAAATGGGGCCTGCAGTGAGCCACTGCAGGCTGGACTTGCCTCGATCGCTTGGGGGCGTTTTCCTGAGTGGTGTAAAGATGGAGGAGCGGGCGTTGATATGAGTTGGAGCTGCGGGCGTGACTGACGAGAAATATGACGTCTTCATTGACGCCCGCGGCCTTGCCTGCCCGATGCCGCTGATCAAGACCAGACAGGCGATCATGGTGGTGGAGCCCGGCGCCACCATCTGCGTGCTGGCCACGGACCCGACGTCCAAGCGCGATTTCGAGATGTTCGTCGACGCCACCGGCCACAAGCTGCTGCGCCAGGAAAAGGAAGATGACGTCTTTCTCTACGTCATCGAGAAGACGGTCGTAGAAGGGCTGGATTGAGCAGGCCGCAGATGCCTGGCGGATCAATGCCAGAGCACGGCGGCCACCATGGCGAGATACAGAGCGGCGAAGGTCGAAGGGATTGCGCTCTCGATCTTCGACAGCGAGATGCGCCCCTCTCCCTCATAGACCTGTTCCTCGCGGGCAAAGGGCTGGTAGGCGAGATCCTGTTCGATCTCTTTCAAGACCGCGAACTTTGCGCGATTGACGGAGCGATAGGACTTCAAAAGCGCGAACCAGGCGATGCAGACCAGGATCCCGGCAACCGGTATCGCCCAGAGCCAGACCGCGGTGACGGCATCCGCAATCGGCACGGCCTTGTCAGTTTGAAGGTAGCCGTAAAGGGCGACGACGGCGCTGTTGATGCTCAGCATCCAGGCATTCGCCTGGGCGCGCCGATCGCCGATTTTCTCGGTCGTCGCGACAAACAGCTCGTAGAGCGCGAATTTCGGATCGTCTTTGGCGGTCATGATGGCTACCTATGTCTTCACCCGCGCATGTTTGGACAGTCTACGCGCTGAAAGTCAAATCCGATGACGATTATCGACGATATCACCGCCCTATCGCGGGCGGCCCTGCCGCGGATCGTTCTCGCCGAAGGTGACGATCGACGCGTCGTCGAGGCGGCGCTCAAGGCGGCGAAAGAGGGCGTGGCCGAGATCTCCGTGGTCGGGGAATTGGAGACGTTTTTGCGACTTGCAGGCGATGTCGATGCGCAGGACCTGGTGACCGTTCACGATGTGACGGCCTCGGACCGGTTGGAGGACTACGCCGAGGCCTATTATCAGCTGCGTCGCGAGAAGGGAGCGACCAGGGATACGGCGCTTGCCGCGATTCGCGATCCGCTCGCCTTCGCGGCGATGATGGTCCGCGAGGGCGACGCGGACGGCATGATCGGCGGGGCCGTCGCGACCACCGCGCACATGGTGCGCACGGCGCTGCAGATCATCGGCAGAGCGCCTGACGCCGACATCGTCTCGAGCTTTTTCCTGATGCTCCTGCCTGAACCCCATGAGCGTTCCGTGGTGTTTGCGGACTGTGCGCTGGTGATCACGCCGACGGCCGAGGAGCTTGCCAGCATCGCTCTGTCTTCGGCCGCGTCATTCAAGGCCATGACCGGCGAGACCCCCAGGGTCGCGATGCTGTCCTTCTCGACCAAGGGCAGTGCCGCCCATGAGACGATCGATCGGATCAACAGGGCGGTCAGCATCGCCAAGGCGACGGCTCCTGATCTCGTCCTTGAGGGCGAAATTCAGTTCGATGCGGCGATCGATCGTGGCATTCGGCAAAAGAAGGCGCCGGGATCGGTGCTCGACGAATCGGCCAACGTCTTCATCTTCCCCAATCTGGATGCCGGCAATATCGGCTACAAGATCGCCGAGCGCATCGGCGGCGCCATCGCCCTAGGCCCGATTCTCCAGGGGCTCGCCAAGCCGGCAAACGATCTATCGCGCGGCTGCAGCGTCGACGACATTCGCCAGATGATCGCGATCACCGGCGCTCAAGCGGCGGCAAGAATGAGCGCTTCTGGACGATAGCGGTCAGACAATCCCACCAAAAAAACGGTGCAGCCCGTGGCTGCCTATTCGGCGGCGGTGGCGGTCGCGATGTCGTCGTCCATCTCGGCTTCGGCAGTGTCGACCTTGGCCTCGACGACTTTGTCGGCGGCGAGTGCCGCCAGGTTCAGGATATCCGAGACCGAGGCGTTCATCGGCAGAATCTGCACCGGTTTCGAGAGCCCCATCAAGAGGGGGCCGATGACGGTGCCGCCGCCGAGCTGGCTCAGCAGCTGCGAGCTGACATTCGCGGTATGCAGGGCCGGCATGATCAGCACATTGGCAGGCTCGGACAGACGGCAGAAGGGGTAGCGCTCCAGGAGATCGGCATCGAGGGCAACCGACGGCGTCACCTCGCCGTCATATTCGAAGTCGACCCCGCCGCCTTCGGCCCGCCGGTCGAGCTCGACGACAGCCTCCAGAACCCGTTCGGTCTTCTCGGTGCGTCGCGAGCCGAAATTGGAAAAGGACAGCAATGCGCAGCGCGGCGTGAGGCCGAGGCGGCGTGCAAACGCCGCCGTCTGGATGGTGATGTCGGCCAGCTCCTCGCGGGTCGGCAGCTCATGGACGAGGCTGTCGGAGATCAGCACCGTCCGGCCTTTGGCGATCATGATGGTCAGACCGAAGACGCGCTCGCCGGGGCAGCGATCGATCACCTTTTGAACGTCGTTCAGCACCGTGATCGGATTGCGGGTGAGGCCGGTGACCATGGCGTCCGCGTCGCCTGAAGCGACCATGCAGGCGCCGAAGATGTTGCGGTCCTGGTTGACCTGGCGCAGGCAGTCCCGAAACAGCATGCCGTGGCGCTGATTACGCTGATAAAGACGCTCGGCATAGGCTTCGTTGCGCGCGGTGCGGCGCGCATTGTGGATCTCGAGTCCGTCCGGAATCTCGACGCCCATGCTGTCCATCACGGAGGTGACCGATTCCTCGCGGCCGATCAGGATCGGCGTGCCGAGACCGTTATTGTGCCAGGCGATCGCCGCGCGAATGGCGCTCTCTTCCTCGCCCTCGGCGAACACCATGCGTTTGGGGTTGGCTCTGACGCGATCGATGATCTGCTGCATGCGCGATGCCGTCGGATCGAGACGGCTGCGCAGCTTATTGACATAGGCCGCCTTCGATTTGATCGGCTTCCTCGCAACACCGCTAAGCTCGGCGGCATGGGCCACCGCCGGCGGCACATGGGTGATCAGACGCGGATCGAAGGGCGTGGGGATCAGATAATCCGGACCGTAACGCAGGCTGCGGCCGCGATAGGCCGACGTGACCTCATCCGGCACTTCTTCGCGCGCGAGATCGGCGAGCGCCCGGGCGGCGGCGATCTTCATCTCGTCATTGATGGTGGAGGCGCGCACATCGAGGGCGCCGCGGAAGATATAAGGGAAACCGAGCACGTTGTTGATCTGGTTCGGGTAGTCCGAACGGCCGGTCGCCATGATCGCATCGGGGCGGATTTCGGCGACTTCCTCCGGCGTGATCTCCGGGTCGGGGTTGGCCATGGCAAAGACGATCGGATTGTCGGCCATGCTCTTGATCATATCGGCGGTGAAAGCGCCCTTGACCGAAAGACCGAACACCGCATCGGCGCCGCGGATCGCTTCTTCCAGGGTGCGCGCCGAGGTTTCGACCGCGTGGGCGGACTTCCACTGGTTCATGCCGACCTCGCGGCTCTTGTGGATCACGCCCTTGGTGTCGCACAGAACGGCGTTGCCATAGGGCAGCCCCATGGCTTTCAGGAGATCGAGGCAGGCGATTGCCGCAGCGCCTGCGCCATTGATCACCAGCTTCGTGGTCTCGAGCTTTCGCCCGGTGACGTCAAGCGCGTTCAAAAGCCCCGCAGCCGCGATGATCGCCGTGCCATGCTGATCGTCATGGAAGACCGGGATGTCCATGATCTCGCGCAGGCGCTGTTCGATGATGAAGCAGCCGGGCGCTTTGATGTCTTCCAGATTGATGCCGCCGAAGGTCGGCCCGAGCAATTTCACGCAGTTGACGAACTCGTCGACATCCTCGCTGTCGACCTCCAGATCGATACCATCGATGTCGGCAAAGCGCTTGAACAGCACGGATTTGCCTTCCATCACGGGCTTGGCGCCCAGAGCGCCGAGATTGCCGAGCCCGAGCACGGCGGTGCCGTTCGAGATCACCGCGACCACATTGCCCTTCGCGGTATACTCATAGGCCTTCGCCGGATCCCGCTGAATAGCGAGACAGGGGGCCGCCACGCCGGGAGAATAGGCAAGCGAGAGATCGCGTTGGGTGGTCAGTGGCTTGGTGGGCGCGATCTCGATCTTGCCCGGCTTGCCGCTGCGATGTAGCTCAAGCGCTTCGTCATCGGTAACGGAAATTTTTGCATTGTCGCTTTGGTTGAAATTGGCCATGTCGCTGTCATCACCTCTGCCTGATAACCGAAGCCGTCGCAACCGTCGCCGTTTTCGGCCTTTTGTTGCCAAAGGCAAGGGTTTAGAGCACGAAACCCTGGCGTGACAATGATAAATATGCAGCTCGGCTTCGGACATTTGAGGTGAACCAGCCCAGGCCGCAGCGCTTGTACCCGGTCCGACAGCGCCTACCTACTGTCTTGAATGCACAATCGGTCGGTCGACCGCGCGGGTGCGGTCGACCGCAGGACGAACACATCGGTTTGAGAGACGATGAACTACACGCGTACGGCCCTGCTTCTTGCCGCCATGACCGGCCTCTTCATGGCCATCGGCTATCTCCTCGGCGGCGGCGGTGGCGCGATGATCGCCTTCATCATCGCCCTCGGCATGAATGCCTGGTCTTTTTGGAACTCGGACAAGGCTGTGCTGCGCATGCAGGGCGCTCGGCCCGTGACCCGGACGGATTCGCCCGAGCTGGTCGGCATGGTGGAGGATCTGGCCAGAAAAGGCGATCTGCCGGTGCCGGCGGTCTACATCATGGAAACCTCGCAGCCGAATGCGTTCGCCACCGGGCGCGATCCCGACAACGCCGCCGTCGCCGTGACCCGCGGGCTGATGAATACATGCTCGAAGGAGGAGCTGGCCGGCGTCATCGCCCATGAGCTGGCTCACATTAAGAATCGCGATACGCTGATCATGACGATCACGGCGACCATCGCCGGCGCAATCGGTTTCCTCAGTCAGTTCGGCATGTTCTTCGGACGCGGCCGCGACAATCCGATCGGTATGATCGGCACGCTCCTGGTCATCTTCCTGGCGCCGGTTGCGGCGATGCTCGTGCAGATGGCGATCTCGCGAACCCGAGAATTCGCTGCCGACAAGATGGGGGCTGAAATCTGCGGTCATCCGGAATGGCTGGCAAGCGCGCTGAAGCTGATCGAGCGTCAGGCGCGCGGCATGACCAATGAGCGTGCGGAAAGTAACCCGGCGGCAGCCCATATGTTCATCATCAACCCCTTGCGCTCCGGCGGGATGTCCGGCCTGTTCCGGACCCACCCGCCGACGGCGGAGAGGGTGAGGCGGCTGATGGACATGGAGCAGGGAAGCCCTGCGGCTGCGACAAAACGGCCTTGGGATTGATGGCGGTTTCGACCTTCATGATCGCTTAAGGCATAGCCGGATTCGCACTCCCTGCCGTCGATGCTGCGAGCGCTAACGATTTCTTAACCATGGATGATTTATACCTGCTCATGTCGCGAGCCTGAGCGGTGGTCGGTCACCTCTCAACCGGTTGCGACAAGGTTGAGGATGCGCCCCCCGCCGGGGTGCCGACGTTGACTTGATCCTGGCGCGTACTATGCTCCCGCTTAGGAAAAAGTTACGTCATGACAACATGTTCGGAGAACCTGATGGCCAAGGTGGATCGGCCTTTATCACCGCATCTTCAGATCTACCGATGGTATTTGACCATGGCGCTGTCGATCGCCCACAGAGCGAGCGGCATCGCGCTTTCCTTCGGGCTGTTGTTTTTGACCTGGTGGCTCGTGGCGCTGGCGGGCGGCGAGGAGTCCTTCGCCCGCGTCGAGTGGTGGAAGGACAGTTTTCTCGGCGTCCTCTTTCTCTTCGGCATGACGCTCGCGCTGACCTATCACCTCGGCAACGGCATTCGGCATCTGATCTGGGACATGGGCTACGGCTTCGAGCCGGAGGTGGCGAAGATGTCCGGTCAGGTGGTGCTCGCCTTTGCCGGCGCTGCCACCGTTTTGATCTGGCTCGTCATTCTGATCGCCGGTTGAGGAAAAGCTGATGCAGCTCAGAACGCCCATTTCGCATATCAAGGGCCTCGGCTCGGCCAAGGACGGCCTCGGTCATTGGACGATGCAGCGCCTGACGGGGATCGGTAATGCGGTTCTGATCGTCTGGTTCTTGATCAGTGCGATGACGCTTGCCGGCGCCGACTATCAGGAGACGGCGTCCTGGCTGGCCTCGCCGGTTACCGCAGGCCTGATGCTGCTCTTGATCGCCTCGGCGTTTTATCACGTCAAGCTGGGTTTGCAGGTGGTGATCGAGGACTATGTTCATCATCACGGCCTCAAGATCGCTGCCTTGACCGCCGTCACGCTCGTTACGCTCGGCCTCGGCGTCATCTCAGCCGTCGCCGTCTTGAAAACCTCCTTCGCGGGTTGACGAAAGGCTCTCTCGACAGCGCGAACGCAACGCTTAGAAACCGGAACGAAGTCCATGGCTAAGGCCTACCCGATCGTTGATCACCAGTTCGACGCCCTTGTGGTCGGCGCCGGCGGTTCCGGTCTTCGCGCCGCCGTCGGCCTGGTCGAAGCTGGCCTGAACACCGCCTGCATATCCAAGGTGTACCCGACCCGCTCCCATACCGTCGCGGCGCAGGGCGGGATCAACGCCGCCTTGGGCAATATGGGCGCCGATGACTGGCGCTATCACATGTATGACACGGTCAAGGGCTCGGACTGGCTCGGCGACCAGGACGCGATCGAATATATGACCAAGAACGCGCCCGCTGCCGTGGTCGAACTCGAACATTACGGCGTTCCCTTCTCGAGGACAGCCGAAGGCAAGATCTATCAGCGCGCCTTTGGCGGCCAGTCGACCGACTATGGCAAGAACCAGGCCTACCGCACCTGCGCCGCCGCCGACCGCACCGGCCATGTCATCCTGCACACGCTGTTTCAGCAGTCGCTTCGGCACAAGGTGCAGTTCTTCAACGAATATTTCGCCCTTGATCTGATCATGGACGAAGACGGCGCCTGTCAGGGCATCATGGCGCTTTGTCTCGAAGACGGTACGCTTCACCGTTTTCAGGCCCAGCTGGTGGTCCTGGCGACCGGTGGTTATGGCCGGGTCTATTTCTCCTGCACATCCGCCCATACCTGCACCGGGGACGGCAATGCCATGGTGCTGCGGGCGGGACTGCCGCTGCAGGACATGGAATTCGTGCAGTTTCACCCCTCTGGCATCTATGGGGCGGGCTGCCTGATCACCGAAGGTGCGCGCGGTGAGGGCGGGTACCTCACCAACAAGGACGGCGAGCGCTTTATGGAGCGCTACGCGCCGACGGCGAAGGATCTCGCCTCGCGCGACGTGGTCAGCCGCGCGATGACCATCGAGATCAACGAAGGCCGCGGCTGCGGCGCCGAGGGCGAATATATCGAACTGCATCTGGAAC
Source organism: Pseudomonadota bacterium (assembly GCA_039197065.1). Taxonomy (GTDB): domain Bacteria; phylum Pseudomonadota; class Alphaproteobacteria; order Geminicoccales; family Geminicoccaceae; genus JANQPX01. The sequence goes on from JBCCUL010000004.1 coordinate 333,883, forward strand.
ATCTCGAACCGGCGGTTCTGCATCAGAAACTGCCCGGTATTTCCGAGACCGCTCGCATCTTCGCCGGCGTCGACGTTACCAAGGCGCCGATCCCTGTCGTACCGACCTGCCACTACAATATGGGCGGCATTCCCACCAACTACCAAACGGAAGTGGTGAGGCCCAACGGATCGGGCGACGCGATCGTGCCCGGCCTGATGGCGGTCGGCGAGGCCGGTTGCACGTCGGTGCACGGCGCCAACCGGCTTGGCGGCAATTCGCTGATCGATCTCGTCGTATTCGGTCGCGCCGCAGCCCATCGCGCCGCTGAGATCATCATGCCGGGCGCTACGCAAAAGCCGCTTGCCAAGGACGCCGGCGAGAACGCCATCGCGCGTCTCGATCGCGTCAGGCATTCAGACAGAAGCCTGTCGACAGGCGAGATCCGGCTGAACATGCAGCGCACCATGCAACGTCATGCCAGCGTCTTTCGTACGGGTGAGCTGATGGAGGAAGGGGTCGGCAAGCTCGGCGACGTCGCTTCCTCCCTCAAAGAGCTCAAGCTGACCGATCGCTCGATGATCTGGAATACCGATCTGGTGGAAGCCCTTGAGCTGGAAAATCTGATGCTGCAGGCGGTGGCGACCATGGCCTCCGCCGGCCAGCGCACGGAAAGCCGCGGCGCCCATGCGCGCGAGGATTTTCCGGAACGTGACGATGAAAACTGGATGAAACACACGCTTTGCTGGGTCGATGAGCAGAAACACGAAGCCAGGATCGACGATCGTCCCGTGCACAGCACGCCGCTGACCAATGAGGTCGAGCCGGTTCCACCGCAAAAGCGCGTCTACTGAGCCGATGAGATCGGGTCGCCTGCATCAGGCGTCCCTGGATCAGACCGAAGAACGCGCAACGCCAGCGCCCCGTTTGGAGAACAGCCGAAATGGCCGAATTCACCTTACCTGCCAATTCCCGGATGAAGGACGGCAAACACCACAAGGCCTCCGCCGACGCCAAACGGGTCAAGACGTTCAAGGTCTATCGCTACAATCCTGACGATGACAGCAATCCGACCATCGACAGCTTCGATGTCGATCTGGATGACTGCGGGCCCATGGTTCTGGACGCGCTGATCAAGATCAAGGATCAGATCGATTCGAGCCTGACCTTCCGGCGGTCCTGCCGAGAAGGGATTTGCGGTTCCTGCGCCATGAACGTGGATGGCGGCAACACGTTGGCCTGCCTGAAGGCGATCGATGACATCGAGGGCGATGTCAACATCTATCCCCTGCCGCATCAACACGTCATCAAGGATTTGGTGACGGACTTCACCCAGTTCTGGGCGCAGTATGAATCCATCCAGCCCTGGCTGCAGACCTCGTCCGCACCGCCGGAGAAAGAACAACTTCAGGACCCGGAAGACCGCGAGAAACTCGATGGTCTCTACGAGTGCATCCTCTGTGCCTGCTGCAGCACCAGCTGTCCGAGCTATTGGTGGAACAGCGACCGCTATCTCGGTCCCGCCGTGCTGCTACAGGCCTATCGCTGGCTGATCGACACGCGCGACGACCACACCGGCGAGCGGCTGGACAACCTGGAAGACCCCTACCGGCTTTACCGCTGCCACACCATCATGAACTGCGCCAATACCTGCCCCAAAGGCCTGAACCCCGCCAAAGCCATTGCCGAGGTCAAGAAGCTGATGGTCGAGCGGAAAATCTGAGAGCCAGTTCTAAAAATTATTGGGCGATTTTATAGCCTTGTCGATTGGAGCTCTCCCCGGACCGATGGAACCGTCTGTTCAATAAGAAGATGAGGCGAAACAAAGAAATCGAGCGTGCTTCCTGAACCGGCAGAGCGGCGATTAACGCTAAGAGATATAGGAACATGGTACGCATGCCGGCTTGGCAGGCATGTGATGGTTAACGGGAAGCTAAAGCAAATAGACATTAAATCAGCAATGTAATCTTAAGGATGATTGTCGTTATAAATGATTTGGCTCTTTCTGTATTCAGGCTTTGGCGTCAAGATCCTCAGCAATGTTGATTTTCCTTTTTATTTCAACATCATAACACTGTGGCTGCCACAGATCCCTATTTTCTGTACGAGGTCAGCCCTAGGCTGCGCTCAGGGATCACGTGGGTCATTTTATGGATGTGTTCGCTGCCGCGACTTTGAATGACAGTTTCGACTTCACGCGGCCCGTGCGTCCCTGTGGCAGGAGACCTCGGTGTTGGGGTTGTTTCGGATGATCGAGATGATCTCCTTTTATCTTAGGCGACCTCAGCCACGCCCCAACGAAACTCAGTACCATGGACCCACATGGCATGCATGATGACGGCCAGCTTACGGGCGACCGCAACCTTCGCTCGCTTGTAGCCTCGATGTTGCCGGAGCTTCAGCCCCCAGGCCTTGAGCGGACAGAAACAGCCTCGCGCTAGCAATGTATTCGCTGCCTCATACGGCATGGTTCGGGTCATCTCATCGCCGCGTTTGGTATCCGTCCATGACGATTGACCTCGCCGGATTGGTGTTTCCTCGGTACCAGCCCGAGAAGTGGACCGACGGATCGCGATCTGACACAACGCTCGGGTACGTCGATCGTACTGCGGAAGGTCAACGCAACGACGGGAGCGACACCGGAGATGGCCATCCAGCGCCGGCATAACTCACACTCCTTGACCATTTTGAGAACCATGCGATGCAAGACATCGAGCTGCTTGATGACGTCTTCACATAGTCGCACCAAGGGTTCGACGATCGCGCATAGGGCTGGTTGACCTGCTATCAGGTCGAGAACACGTGGCGCAAATTCCTTCGGGGAGACTTTGCCAACCTTGAGACCAAAGACTTTCAACGATCCTCGAGGTTCACTCTCCAGAGCACGGCGATTGCCTTCCAAAAGTTGACGGCAGGTAAGCAGCATCCGTGCCTCCTGGCTGGTTTTGATTTGGCATGAACCGGTCGAAACCAGCCGGTACGCATCACCTGGGCGATGCGACGCGCATCATTGTGATCGGACTTGTGAGGTCATCGCCGACATGGCGGCCTTTAAATGCCGGATCTCAATACAAATCGCTGGAAAGCCATCTTTCACCAGACCGTCGAACAGCCATTGCTATAGGGGGCAAGCTTCCATGCCGATCCGTTTAAACGACGGGCCAGTCTCGTTGAGACACTGGCTGAGCGAAGTGGGATCGCTTGACACAATGGCCTCGTGAAGAATGTCACCAGCCTAAAGATCCGATTTTATGGCATAAAGCACCCCTGATAGTCAGGAGGTGAAAGATGGCATTGAAGCCAGGAGCAAGGCAGTGGATTGTGATGAAACAGATTGTGGAGGATTTGGCCACCGGCCTCACTTTCCAGTTCAAAACTAATGAAGCCGACGAAAGCGCGCCATTTCACCTTAAGATTTTTGGAGAACTCCAGTTCGGCAACCGTGAAATCATCTTTGATGCAAACGGTGAGGAGACAGAAGCAGGCCCCCTGCTCGCGGACGCCTGCCACCCATCCTGGATTCGAGAGGTCACCTAGAGCGTGCATCCCGATCAAGTCTGATCGGGAAAAACTCTAGCTACACGATCATTGCATCTGGGAAGGCATCCGCGAAGACGCCGGTACCCCTGAAGAAGCTGGCGCTCACGTAGACTAGGATTCGCGCATTCTTCCCAATTCATCCATTGAGCCGCCCTTGTGCATGGGCCTTCTTGTCCGTTCAGATGGCTCTGTAGGCGCTGTCTAATCGAGGCCTCTGCCTTGCCATAGTATATGATTTCATTGCCTTGATAGAGGCCGTAGACACCCGACCTCTAAGGCACCAACATCACATTGCCAGCATTGAAAAGCATCTTCTGACACTAATGGGCATGTGTAGCTCCATCGACTAAGCGATTAAGGACCTGATTTGATGACCCATAGATGAACGCTGAGTTTGGTTGAAACTAGAGCCTTTCCCGGTCAGTTTTATGCATAGCCTGCATGCCTGAAGTCGTTGGCGCACTCGTTTTTGGAGAAGGCGTCAAGAGCTTTGCCGGTGCTGTTTTGCAGGCCGTTGATCGTTCGCTCTGCAGCGCCCTTTTCAACGTTTTCAGTTTGGCGAAAGCGTTCTTCAATCGGGTTGAGATCCTGTGAGTAGGGCGGTAGGTAGCAGAACTGGGCACCGGCTTTCTCGAGAATGCTGAGGATGTCAGCGACTTTGTGGGCAGGCAGATTGTCCATGACCACGATGTCGCGAGATCTCAGCGTCGGTACCAAGCAGTGCCGGAGATATGTGAGGAACACGGTACATCCATCGGGCCGTCGATCACCCATGGTGCGTCGATCCGACCGTTTCGAAGGGCGGCGATGAAGGTCAGTGTTTTCCAATGGCCATGGGGAACCGGGCTGGTCAGCCGCTCACCGATCGGGCAGCGACCACAGAGCCTCGTCATCTTCATGGTGAAGCGGTTTCTTCGAGAAACAGATTCAGGTCGATCCAAGGCTGGGCGCGTCGCCAGGCCTTACGCCGCTTCTTCACATCCGGCCGGTTTTGCTCCGCCGCGTGCGCGGTCTTCTTTTTAGCGGATGCGGTTGCGCCACAAAAAGGTGTGCAGACAGCTCTTGCTGACATGAATGCCGTTTGCTGCCAGGCGCTCGCCGATCTGTTTGAGCGTAAGATCCGGTTCTTCAGCAACCAGCCGCGGCGGCCGATCGTTGCCTTTACTGGTTTGCGACGCCAGCCGGTAATGACATGTGAACGACGACGGGTCGACCGCCTCACCGATTTCACCCAAGGTCGAGTGCGGGCGGGAGCTTCGTGACACATTTTCAAGAGCCTGATCCATCATCACCCCCGAGGCGTTGCGCCTCGGGGGTGATGGATCCGGTCGGGGCGTCCGATTGCGGGATGCGTTCGGTCAGATCACTCCGCAGGCGCCACCGAAGCCGCCCCGGTTTTTTCGCGCTGCCCATCTCGATAGAGCGCTTTGCCAAGGGAGATGCACATCAGGCCCATGACCATGGTGAAGGGCAGAGCGCCAATGATCATGGCGCTCTTCAGCGCCTCCATCGGATCGGCGCCGCCATCGGTCTTGCCGGCGATCAGAAGCGTGCCGATCACCAACGTCAGGATCACGCCCCAGACGATGCGGTGCTTGATACCGGCGTTCTGGTCGCCACCGGACATGATGGTGTTCATTACCAGAATGCCTGAGTCCGCGGATGTCACCAGGAAGGTCAGGATCAGCACCACGCACATCACGGTGAGGGCCAAGAGGAACCCGCCGGAGATCATCTCACCGAGCGTGACGAACAGCTTCGCCGTGTTCGACGCGCCGATGATCGCACCTTCCGCAGCACCGGAAAGTTCGAGATCGATCGCCGTACCGCCAAGGATGGTCATCCAGGCGAAGCACACCAAGGCCGGCGCGAACACGCAGCCGATCACGAACTCACGCACCGTGCGGCCGCGGGAGATACGCGCCAGGAAAAGGCCGACGAAGGGTGAGAACGCGATCCACCAGGCCCAGTAGAAGGTGGTCCAGCCCGCCTGCCATCCGAATTGGCGACCGGGCTCGCCGGCGGCGTAGGCAGCCTGCAGGATCTCGTCGGGCAAGCCGGCAGCCTCGCCTTCAAGACCCGATTTGAAGCCCTCGAACGAGCCCCAGGCATTGGTCGCTCCGGCCCTGAGAGCATCGGCGAAAGGTGCGGCTTCCGCCGGCAGGGCAGCGGCGAAATCAACCTCCGAGAGCGGGCTGTAGGCGCCGAAGCCCAGGGAGAAGAAGTGGAGGATATAGTCGACCAGGGCGGTGCCGTAGGTGGTCATGGCGAACAGGAACGAGCCGAACACCACAAAGGTCATGAGCAGGATGATCGACAGGACGAGGTTGAGGTTGGAAAGATATTTGATGCCGCGTCCAACGCCTGAGACCGCCGAGATGATCGACAGTCCCATGATGACCAGCAGGCCGGTGATCAGGCCGACCGTGCCGGGGGCCGGCGCCTCACCGGAGAGATCCATCATCCAGTCCATGCCGGAAATCGCATACATCCCATCGATGAACTGCGCCACGCCGAAGCCGATGGTGACCGATACGCCGAGGATGGTCGCGACCACACCCAGCACGTCGACGACATGGCCGAGAAAACCATTCATCAAACGGCCGAACAGCGGCGTCAGCGCCGAGCGGATGGTCAGCGGCATGTCGCGGGTATAGGCGTAGTAGGAGAGGGACAGGCCGGTCACCACGTAGATGGCCCAGGCGTGGAAGCCATAATGGGCGAAGGTGTAGCGATAGGCGGACTGCAGGGCTTCCTCGCTATTGGGCGCCACGGTACCCGCAACGGTGAGCGGGTTGGAGCCCCAAAGACCAAGCGGTTCGGCGGTGGCAAAGACCATCAGACCGACGCCGAGGCCAGCGCCGAACATCATCGAGAACCAGGAGAAATTCGAAAACTCCGTGCCCTCTCCCGGACGCCCCAGGATACGCTTGCCGGTCTGCGGCAGCGCGGCGATGATGATCAGAAAGACGACGAAAAGTCCGACGATCACGATATAGAAGCTGTTGAAGCTTTCGAGCAATTGCGCGTTGAAGCTGCCGAGCACGCCGTTCGCATTGGCCGGCCAGATCAGCGCCCAGAGGACCAGCGCCACCATGATGGTCTTGCTGATCAGGGCGATTTCAAGGCTGTGGCCCTCATAGAAGCCTTTTTCAGCGGTTCGGATCTCAAGTTCGGTAAATGGTGGTTTGATACTCATGCACGCCTCCCTCGGGTGCTATTTGTCAACATTTATTATGAAAAGTTACCTGCCTTTTTCTTAGGAACCGGCGTCTCAGCGACGATTTCTATCAAGCATTCCTTCTTCTTCCTCATATTTCCGTTCATTGTCGCCATCATTCTCGACAGCCTCCTATCCGGATATTCGCCCCAGCCCCTAAACAGAGGCGGCGGCTTTCAGCGCAGCGGCAGGCGGCGGAAACGGCCGGGCATGGCCGGGTCATGAAAATGGTCAAGCGGTCCGTGCTCCTTGATATGCTCGTTCCAGTAGGCGAGCTGCTTCCGATCGAGGGTCACGCCGAGCCCAGGGTCCTCAGGTACGGCAACCATATTGTTCCTCGGCTTGAACGGGCCGCCCTCGATCACATCGCAGACCTGCCAGCGAAGCAGTGATTGCGACGGTTCCGTGATCCAGGGCATGGCGGCGGTCATATGCAGATAGCCGGCCGTGGCGATGCCGGAATCGCCGGAATAGCACCAGAAACCGATACCCATCGCCTCGCAGGCGCCGACGAAGCGAACCGTACGCGCGACCCCGCCGAGCACCGCGAAATTGGTGACGATGTAGTCGGGGGCACCCAAGGCGACCGCGCGGCGGATGTCAGGCACATGGGTCGAGATGCGGATCGAGCTGTGTTTTCTGAGCTCGGCCATCTCCTCGAAGGTCGCGACCGGATCCTCGTAATTGCGGATGTCATAGGGCTCGATCTCGCGGAAGATACGGATCGCCGAGGGAAGCGACCACTGCATGTTGCTGTCGAGCCTGATCATGTCGTCGGGGCCAAGCGCCGCGCGCAGCGCCTTGACCGTCTCGATCTCCAGCCTCGGATCGCCGAGGATCAGCTTGCCTTCGAACATGGTCGAGCCGTGCTCCTCGCGCATGTGCAGGCAATAGTCGGCGATCTCCTCCGGGCGCATCTCGGCGCCTTCGCGAAAGCCGAAATATTCGGTGAAGGGAATGTCCTTCCTGGCGGCGCCGCCGAGCAGGCGATAGAGCGGCTCGCCGGCCACCTTGCCGCGCAGATCCCAAAGCGCGATTTCGATGGCGCCGAACGCCTTGACCACCGAGCTGTCGTCGGTGTTCTGGACGATCTGCCAGGGCGGCACGCAAAGGGCTTCGCAGGACGCAACGTCGAGCGGATCAGCACCGATCAGCTTCTCGCCCATCGCCTCGATCATCCCGACGACATCGACCGAAGGCGCTTCGCCGAGACCGACGAGGCCCTGATCGGTCTCGACTTCGATGATGGTTTTCGAGGTGCCGGGATAGTACCCACCGGTCCACCACATCGGCTTTTCCAGCGGAATGTTGACCGGCGTTGCGCGAAGGCCGGTTATTGTCAGACCCGACATGACGCCATGGCCTCCCTGTCGATTTGGACATATTCGTGACAGCTTACGCATCTTGTTATTCTGACTTAACCCGATGCCAGCCAGCTGTGATCCTTGAAAAACTCGATGTTTTGGATAAGCCTGAGTTATGCAAGAACTCTGGCGCCTCCTGACCTCGCCAAGACACCTGCTCGTGTTCGAAGCGGCGGCGCGTCTGGGTTCTTTCACGCGTGCGGCCAACGAGTTGAACGTGCAGCAGCCGGCGGTCAGTGCGGCGATCAAGCAGCTGGAGAGCTCCCTCGATGTGCTGCTGTTTCGCCGCGGGCATCGCAAAGTCGAACTGACCGCGGCGGGCGAGCGTTTGTTCGCCGACGTGACCATCGGCCTGGATCACATTCTCCGCTCCGTACGCGCGATCCATCAGCGGAGACGCGCCAATTACGTGACGCTCTCGGCCTCGACGGCGTTTGCCTATTACTGGATGGTGCCTCGGCTGGAGCGGCTGCACCAGCGTCACCCCCATGTCGATCTGCGCCTGCAAACCAGCGACCGTGAGCCGAACATCGAGACCGAGGCCATCGATCTTGCGGTCAGGCGCGGCGATGGTCACTGGCCCGGCTGCGAGGCCGCTCTTCTGGCGCCCGAGGTGATCTGTCCGATCAGCAGCCCCAGGGTGATGGCGGCAGCGAGGCTGGAGACCCTGCCCGAGCTTATGCAACAGCCCCTGATCCATCTGGAAGAGCCGGTGCGCGAGCGGCCGTCCTGGCGTGAGTGGTTCGAGCATTTCGGTATCAGGGGCCATGAGCAGGCGGGCGGCCTACGGCTGAACGACTATGCGCTCGTCCTGCAGGCCGCCATCGCCAGCGAAGGTTTCGCCATGGGCTGGGAGCACCTCACCGGCAGGCTGGTCGACCAGGGGCTGCTGGCGGCGCATTCGGCTTGGCGTTGGCATACCGAAAGCGGCTTCTATCTCGTCTGGTCGACGTCCATGCCGCTCAGCGCCGAAGGCATTCTGGTCCGCGATTGGATGATCGCCGAAGCGTCTGCGACGGCTTGATCGTCCGCCCCTTCATCTCAGCGTCACCTGCTGCGCCGTTCCCATCAACGCCGCTTCCTTGATGGCGTCGATGACGGCAAGCGTTCGAAGCCCCTCTTCGCCATTCACCAGCGGCTGCGCGCTGCCGTCGATGACGTCCAGAAAATGCCGGAACTGGCGCAGCAGCGGATCCGCGGGCTCGACCGGAAGTGTTCGGCTGTCGATCGGTTCCCACCAACCCGGTTTTCCCGGATAGGACCAGAGCCTGAGATCGGGGATGGACAGCGATCCCGTCTGACCGCCGATGGTGTAGCAGGCCGCTTTCGTTTCGGGATAGGCGGGGTTCTCGGCTGCGGTCAGCTCCCAGCTCCAAGGTGCTGGGATGGTGTCCGATACCGAGACCGTGCCAAGCGCGCCGTTCTCGAAGGTAAGGAGCATGGCGGCACTGTCTTCGACCTCATGCCCGCGCGTCAGGTTCGACTCAACGGCCTGAACGCTCACGATCTCACCGCAGAAATGACGAAGGAGATCGATGTCGTGGATGAGGTTGATGAAGACCGGCCCCGCCCCCTTCGCGCGGCGCCAGGCGGGCTCGAAATAGTCATCGGGCTTATAGAGCCAGAATTGCGCATGCACCGAAACGATGCGTCCGAGCGCGCCCGACTCGATCGCCGTCTTCGCGGCCTTGACGATCGGATTATGCCGGCGGTGGTGACCAACGAGGATCGGAACCCCGAACCGACCGGCTTCCCGCACCAGCCTTGCCGCCGCCTCGGGGATATCGGCGATCGGCTTTTCGATCAGCGCCGGAACCCCATGACTGACGCAAGCGAGACCGTGCTCGACATGAAGCTGGTTCGGCGTAGCGATGATCATTCCGTCAGGCCGGTGGGACGCCAGATAGTCCTCGACCGCCGGATACCAAAGGCAACCATGACGCTCGGCGAGCTCACGGGCACCGGCAACGGGATCGATGATGGCGTGAAGAACGCCTTCCCCTGCTGCCATATCGGCATGTTTTCGGCCAACCAGCCCGGCGCCGGCGACCGCGATCCGCCTGGTTCGCGCCTTGATCGGACCTGCCATCAGGCGATCGCCCTCGTCGCTTGGACGAAGCGTCTGAGCGCCGCAGCGCAATCCAGCTCCGGCGAATCGTCTGACATGGAAAAGGTGACAATCAAAATGTTCATAATCTTCTGCCCGATACGCGGCTGCTTAAGCAGACCAGCTTGCCCTGTCGATCAAAGTGTACCAAATGCTTAACTCGCCATACGTCTTAAAGCTCGCGATGAGCAGCCCTATCCGACTGGCCCATGGTCAAAATCGTCATCTGCTGCGACAGTCACTATACCCGGCATGAAGCCATGACCTGGTGCGAGCGCCATCACGTCGGTTACACCTTCGGGCTCGACGGCAATAAGGCGTCCTTCGATAGGTCACGGCGCTGGCGGAAGACACTGCCTTTGCTGGGACCGAGGGAAAATCCGAAAATGTCCACTCCACTACATCATCGAGCCAGCGGCGTCGACCGAGGCTGCCGCTTGAGCTGACGTGTCCCCCATGACGATCCACCGCTCCAATTGACCGCGTGCCAGTCACTGTTGGCTCATCAGCCAGCTTGCCGATTTCGATCTCAGACGCGCCCGACATCATTCAAAGCCCAATTCTTTGGGCAAGCCGGCAATCACATCGTCAGACAGACTGAAGATCCTGACCGAGTCGTACATCTCGGCGACCCTCAACAGATGGCGGCGGACGACATCCGACTCCACGAAATACCACACTTCCTCAATGTCGAAGTCCAGCACGTGATCCTGCAGGATCTTATCCAACCGGTCCGTCCCCTTGGTCGACAGTTCGAGCTCGATCGCGACAGGCTCTCCCTCATCGTCGATATGCAGCCAGCCGTCGGGGACGTGGTAGCGCTCGCCGAACTTGGTGACGCCCATGATTTGCCGGACGCGTCGCTCCGGCGTAAACCGGCCGCCGAGAACGGAGAGGAGCGACAGCGACAGATCGACCAGCTTGTGGTCGTGGCGATAGCTGCCGAGCTTGATGTCCTTGGGCGGCGGCAGATCGTCAGCGCAGAACTGTCGGCCCAACTTCGTCAGCCAATGTGCCCTGTCGCCATGAAAGATGGCGCGGCGTTCGAGATAGCCGTGGTCGACCAGCTGTCGCACGCGGCGTTGCGCCGCCTGATAGAAGCTGTCGTTCCATCTGGCGATCTGTCGCAAGGTGACGAAGCCATGGCCATTGATCCAGCGAAGAAGCTGCGCGTCGCGTTCGGTGAACTGCATGGCGGTGTCAGCCTCCGTGACCGCGATCGGCGGTGTTGATGCGACAGTTCTTAGCCATCCAAGTGAGTAGCGCTCGCCTCTGATAGCGAACCGTGCGGCCGCCGAGCTTCAGGAAGGGCGGACCGCCGCCACGCGACCGCCAGGTCGCCAGCGTGCAAGCTGGCACGTTGGTAATCCGGCTCGCTTCTTCGGTCGGCACAGCTTCGTCCAGCCATGCCGGGTTGTCCTGCAAGAAACGGTCGAAGCCGGGAAACAAATCAGAGCCATTGGTCATGACGCTCAACCTACAAACCGTGGTCGTCGGGTGCGATCAAGAACGCCGCCCATTACAGAGACGTCGCTTGCGCTGAAATCGTTCATCGATCGCGCCTCTGAATCGGAGACGGTTTTGGCGGCGAAACTATTCACGCTCACGGCCATTTTTTTCGTCATTGAGGCCATCGACGTGCTCCTCGCGGATGACGATCCTGATGAATCATAGAAGAATGAGAGGCCAATTTTATTCCCAAGAGAGAGAAATTTTTTGAAAATTTTTGGTCAGCCATGATCACGACTGACCAAAATCGGGCGCTGTCGCTTATTGCTTCGGTTGTTGTTTTAGGTGCTGGTGGGGTTGTTGATCCGGAAACAACAACCAAAAACCCGCACCCGATTGATATTGCTGGAGAAAAGCCGCCCCTCGCCTCCCTGACCCCACTCAAACAACGTGGTATGCGAGCGAGGTCAGGGAGGCGAGGGGCTAGAGGGAGGCCGGAGAAGCGGGTGCGGATAAACAAAAGGAACAAAGAGCAGAATCATGAGCACGAATTAGGACGGTGGGGAAGAATAGATGGATCGAAGGAATCTCTAGGACGAATGAGAATGGGCATTTCAATGATGTCGAGAACGGAAGAGGAATGAAGGAGGTAGGTATTGGGGCGAAGCAACAAGATGGAAAGAGACATGTAGAAGAACGAAACGACTAAGATTGATATGAAGAAGGGGCAAAAGCAGTGGATATCAAAACGGGGCGAGAAAAAAGCAAATTGGGAGATTTTTGACGTAAGTCTCAAGCGAGCTTGATCGTGTGTGTGCGACGAATATCCCGTTGAACTCAGCCCGCTTCCGGCAATGCTGCGAAGCGGGCCACCGACGCTGAGAGAGCACGCAGAGAAGACACTGACAAGGCGGGGTACTCGGGACCGGAGATAACGATTTGGTCAATATTGGTCTTTCAAGGGCCTATCCTCCGGCTTCACAAAAAACTCCGAAAGTTTCGTCTTGTTCATTCCACGGCAATAATAAGAACCATTCACATAGTGGACATGTCCATTGTCACCGATGATCGCAGGAGCTCTGTCTTGATACACATGATATCCATCCTCTATGCGAATGCTCTCTTCCATAACCTCCGGAGCGATATCAAATCCATGCTGGATCGTACCTTCAACAATTTTATCTAGCATGTAGCCACGTGGGTTGTACGCCCAACCTGACCAGCCTGAATGTCGGACTATTGCAGGAATCCCCATTGAGACTGAAATTATCGAAGTACTCTGTTTGGGCTGGCCTATGGATCTTGAAGCAAGTGATATGGCGGCGTCATGAACAATCCAAACTTCCTCCAATTCTTTAAGAAATTCCTCGAGTTCACCAGCTGAATAATAGTCTTCGCCTATCTTGCAGAACTTGAGATCGCCTAAATCTCCCCCACATGCTGCTACGTATTGCGCAACGGAAACTTGATCTTCCGGATCGGCCACGATTGAGGCTAGCAATGATGCTTGTTCGGTTGCCCATCGACACATTTGCTCGTCAGAACGTAAGCGGTGTTCTGGTCACACCATAGGTTTGTGTTGACGTTGGGGCTCCGGCTGGTGGCGATCGGTGCTATTCACGGCATGACGTTTTTCAACGGGGATGGTCATGCCTATTGGGGCCGGGCTTCAGGAGAAGCTTCGCA